>NZ_JBIQHX010000030.1:0-26719 GCF_044508325.1 Microbacterium sp.
CGCACAACGCGGTCGAGTACTTCGTCAGCTACTACGACTACTACCAGCCCGAGGCGTACGTGCCGCAGACGGACACCTTCATCGAGAAGGACTCGTCGATCAACGCCGAGGTCGAGCGGCTGCGGCACTCGACCACCAACGCGCTGCTGAGCCGGCGCGACGTCGTGGTGGTGAGCACCGTCTCGTGCATCTACGGTCTCGGGGCGCCCGAGGAGTACCTGCGCGCGATGGTCGCCCTGCAGGTGGGGGAGCGCTACGACCGTGACGCGCTCATCCGCCAGTTCATCGCCATGCAGTACAACCGCAACGACGTCGACTTCTCGCGGGGCAACTTCCGGGTCCGCGGCGACACCATCGAGATCATCCCCGTGTACGAGGAGTACGCGATCCGCATCGAGCTCTTCGGCGATGAGATCGAGGCGCTGTACATGCTGCATCCGCTCACCGGCGACGTCGTGCAGAAGCTCGACTCGGTGCCGATCTTCCCGGCATCCCACTACGTGGCTGCGACCGAGGTCGTCCAGCGGGCGATCGGGACCATCGAGTCGGAGCTGGCCGAGCGGCTGCAGGAGCTGGAGGGGCAGGGAAAGCTCCTCGAGGCGCAGCGTCTGCGGATGCGGACCAGCTTCGACCTCGAGATGCTCCAGCAGCTCGGGTTCTGCTCGGGGATCGAGAACTACTCGCGGCACCTGGACGGACGCGCGCCGGGCGAGCCGCCGCACACGCTCCTGGACTTCTTCCCGGACGACTTCCTGCTCGTGATCGACGAGTCGCATGTGACGGTCCCGCAGGTGGGGGCGATGTACGAGGGGGATGCCTCGCGCAAGCGCACGCTCGTCGAGCACGGCTTCCGCCTGCCGAGTGCGCTGGACAACCGGCCGCTGCGCTGGGACGAGTTCAAGGCTCGCATCGGGCAGACCGTCTACCTCTCGGCCACGCCCGGCCGCTACGAGATGGGCATCGCGGACGGCGTGGTCGAGCAGATCATCCGCCCGACGGGCCTGGTCGATCCGAAGATCGTGGTCAAGCCCTCGAAGGGGCAGATCGACGACCTGCTCGAGGAGATCCGGGTGCGCGCCGAGCGCGACGAACGCGTGCTGGTGACCACCCTCACCAAGAAGATGGCCGAGGAGCTCACGGACTTCCTCGGCGAGCACGGCGTGCGCGTGCGCTACCTGCACTCCGACGTCGACACGCTGCGCCGGGTCGAGCTGCTCACCGAGCTGCGCTCGGGCGTGTACGACGTGCTGGTCGGCATCAACCTGCTGCGAGAGGGCCTCGACCTGCCCGAGGTGTCGCTGGTGGCGATCCTCGACGCCGACAAGGAGGGCTTCCTGCGCTCGGGGACCTCGCTGATCCAGACCATCGGACGAGCCGCGCGGAACGTCTCCGGCGAGGTGCACATGTACGCCGACAGCGTGACCGACTCCATGCGCAGCGCGATCGACGAGACCGAGCGGCGGCGTGAGAAGCAGCTCGAGTACAACCGGATCAACGGCATCGATCCGCAGCCACTGCGCAAGCGCATCGCCGACATCACCGATGCGCTCGCGCGAGAGGGCGCCGACACCGACCGGATGCTGCGCGGAAAGGCCTCGGCGAAGACCAAGTCCGGCCGCGGCAAGTCGCCGACGCCGCAGCTGCGGCGCGAGGGGATCGCCGCCGAGGGCGCCGTGCAGCTCGAGGAGACCATCGCCGATCTCACGGCCCAGATGCTGTCGGCGGCGGAAGAGCTCAAGTTCGAGCTCGCCGCCCGGCTGCGCGACGAGGTGCAGGAGCTCAAGCGTGATCTGCGCGCCATGGAGGTCGCCGGTCACGCCTGACGTCCAGAGATGAGGACTCTCTCATACTCCTAGGCGAACGCACGGGATCTTCCTACGCTCAAGGGACGCGGCACGGCACACCCGCCCGACCCGCGAGCAACGGCAGAGAGGAAACTCCCATGCGCTTCCGGTCACACCGCGACCGCACGTCATCACCCGCACGACGCTTCGCGCTCCTGGGCGCGGCGGCCGCGACCGTCGCCCTCGCGCTGGGCGGCATCGTTCCGGCGAACGCCGCCCCGGGAAACAGCGGGAACAACGGAAACAGTGGAAACGGCAAGGCCAAAGGCACCACGGTCGAGATCAACCTCGTCACCGTCAACGACTTCCACGGCCGCATCGAGGAGAACGGCGCCGCCGCCGGGATCGCGCGGCTGTCGTCGGCGGTGAAATCGATTCGCGCCGAGAACCCGAACACCGTCTTCGCCGCCGCCGGCGATCTGATCGGGGCCTCGACGTTCACGTCGTTCATCCAGCAGGACGAGCCGACCATCGAGGCGCTCAACCTCGCCGGACTCGACGTGAGCTCGGTGGGCAACCACGAGTTCGACCGCGGGTTCGAGGATCTCACCAACCGGGTGATGCCGCTGGCCGACTGGGAGTACCTCGGCGCCAACGTCTACGAGACGGGCACCGATCAGGCGGCGCTTCCGGAGTACTGGATCGAGAAGCTCCACGGCGTCCGCGTCGGATTCGTGGGCGCGGTCACCGACGAGCTGCCGTCGCTGGTCAGCCCGGCAGGCATCGCCGACATCGACGTCGGCAGCCCGGTCGAGGCTGCGAACCGCGTCGCCGACCAGCTCAGCGACGGACGCGCGAACAACGGCGAGGCCGACATCGTGATCCTGCTCGTGCACGAGGGCGCGACCGTAGGGACCGTGGAGTCGGCCACCGACGAGACGACCCGGTTCGGCCAGATCGTCAACAACGCCAACGACAACATCGACGCGATCGTCTCCGGACACACCCACCTTCCGTACAACCTCGTCATCGACGGCCGCCCGGTCATCTCGAGCGGCCAGTACGGCGAGCGGTTCTCGAACATGGTGATCACCTACAACCGCAACACGAAGTCGATCACCTCGATGGAGAACACGATCTACGAGATGGCGGTGCGCGACGACGAGGACGAGATCGTCGGCTACCTGTACGAGCCCGACCCGGCGCTGGTCCCGTTGGTCGCCGATGCGAAGGCCGTCGCGGACGAGCTCGGCAACGTCGAGGTGGGCACGACGACGGCGGCGCTGCAGCGCGCGGTCGCACCGGACGAAGAGGGCGAGATCTCCGAGAACCGCGGAGGCGAGTCGACGCTGGGCAACTTCGTTGCAGACGTGCAGAAGTGGGCGCTCAACGCCGATGGGACGCGCAACGTGCAGATCACCTTCATGAATCCCGGCGGCCTGCGCGCCGACCTGGATGAGGGCGTGGTCACCTACCGCGAGGCCGCGAATGTGCAGCCCTTCGCCAACACCCTCGTGTCGATGACGCTCACCGGCGCGCAGATCATCCAGGTGCTCGAGGAGCAGTGGCAGCCCGCCTCCGCATCGCGGCCGTTCCTCAAGCTCGGCGTCAACAAGGAGCTCCGGTACACCTATGACCCGACGGCGCCGAAGGGTTCGCACATCACCGCCGTGTGGCTGGGCGACGACCTGATCGAACCTGGCGTCGAGTACTCGGTCGGGGTGAACTCGTTCCTCGCGTCCGGCGGCGACAACTTCAGCACGCTCGCCGCCGGCCTGAACAAGGCCGACAGCGGCAAGGTCGACCTGGAGGCCATGGTCGACTGGTTCACCGAGTTCCAGACCGCGACGCCGGATCTCGCCCAGCGCGCGGTCGGGGTCGTGGCACCGGAGACCGCGGCGGCCGGCTCGCAGGTGACCGTGACGCTGTCGTCGCTGGCGTTCTCGCGCGGTGAGCTGCCGGCGGCCGACACCGTCGTGATCTCGCACGATGGCATCCAGCTGGGCACCGGCGCCATCGTCACGGCGTACACGCCGACGACGGACGAGATCGGTCAGGCCACGGTGACCTTCACGGTGCCGGCGGTCAGCGGAGCGACGGAGTTCGACGTCTCGGTCCCGACCACCGGGACGACGAGTTCGTTCACGATGACCGTGACGCCCTAGGACGGGGAGGGGAAACAGGATGCCGCGGGGCCCGCACGGTCCCGCGGCATCCTCGTCTCCGGCCGAGGTGCTTGCACTGAGCCCCGCCGAGGTGCTTGCGCTGAGCCCCGCCGTAGTGCTTGCACTGAGCCCGCCGAAGTGCTTGCGCTGAGCCCGCCGAGGTGCTTGCACTGAGCCCGGGTGCTTGCGCTGAGCCCGGGTGCTTGCGCTGAGCCCGCCGAAGTGTCGCAGGCCCCGCCTAGACTTGTCTGGTGCCCATCATCCCCGTCGCCTCTGCCGGAAAACTCAGTGTCCGGGGCGCCCGTGTGCACAATCTCAAGGACGTCGATCTCGACATCCCGCGCGATTCGCTCGTCGTCTTCACGGGCCTTTCCGGTTCCGGCAAGTCAAGCCTCGCGTTCGACACGATCTTCGCCGAGGGGCAGCGCCGATACGTCGAATCGCTGAGCGCCTACGCCCGCCAGTTCCTCGGTCAGGTCGACCGCCCGGATGTGGATTTCATCGAGGGGCTGTCGCCCGCGGTGAGCATCGACCAGAAGTCCACGAACCGCAACCCACGCTCCACGGTCGGCACGATCACCGAGATCCACGACTACATGCGCCTGCTGTGGGCGCGCATCGGCGTGCCGCACTGCCCCGAGTGCGGCGAGCGGATCCAGCGGCAGACCGTGCAGCAGATCGCCGACCAGCTGATGGACCTCCCCGAGCGCACCCGCTACCAGATCGTGGCGCCGGTGGTCACGCAGAAGAAGGGCGAGTTCGTCGACCTCTTCCGCGAGCTCGGCGCGAAGGGCTACTCGCGCGCGATCGTCGACGGCGAGCTCGTCCAGCTCGCCGACCCGCCGACCCTCAAGAAGAGCTACAAGCACGACATCGCCGTGGTGATCGACCGGCTGGTGGCGGGCCCCGGCATCCTCACCCGCATCACCGACTCCGTCGAGACCGCCCTCGCGCTCGCGGGCGGCATCGTCCAGGTGAACTTCGTGGACGAAGAGGGGGATGCCGCGTGGCAGTCGTTCTCCGAGAAGCTCGCGTGCCCCAACGGGCATCCGCTGCAGCTCACCGAGATCGAGCCGCGCACCTTCTCGTTCAACGCCCCGTTCGGCGCATGCCCGGTCTGCTCGGGCCTCGGCACGCGGATGTCGGTCGACGTCGAGCTCATGCTCGGCGACGAGGAGCTGTCGATCCGCGAAGGGGTCCTGATCCCGTGGACGACGCAGGGGAAGGGCCTGTTCCAGTACTACGAGCGCCTGCTGGAGGGACTCGCTGCCGATCTCGGCTTCTCGCTCGAGACGCCCTGGAAGGATCTGCCCGAGAGCGTGCGCGAGGCGGTGCTGCGCGGCGAGAACTACAAGGTCACGGTGCGGTGGAAGAACCGCTACGGCCGCGAGATGCGCTACGCGTCCGGCTTCGAGGGCGTGGTGCCGTACATCGAGCGCCAGTACATGCAGGCCGAGTCCGACAATCAGCGGCAGCGCTGGTCCGAGTACCTGCGTGAGGTGCCCTGCCCCGCCTGCAACGGCGACCGGCTCAAGCCCGAGGTGCTCGCCGTGCTCGTCCACGGCCACTCCATCGCCGACGCGTCGCGGCTGAGCCTGGGCGAGGCGCACGAGTACTTCGCGAAGCTGAAGCTCACCGAGCGCGAGGCGCAGATCGCGGCGGCGGTGCTGCGCGAGATCCGCGCCCGGCTCGACTTCCTCATCCAGGTCGGCCTCAACTACCTGAGCCTGGGCCGCTCGGCCGGTTCCCTCTCCGGCGGCGAGGCGCAGCGCATCCGGCTGGCCACCCAGATCGGGTCCGGGCTCACCGGCGTGCTGTATGTGCTCGACGAGCCGTCGATCGGCCTCCACCAGCGCGACAACCGCCGCCTGATCGAGACGCTGCTGACCCTGCGCGACCTGGGGAACACGCTCATCGTCGTCGAGCACGACGAGGAGACGATCCACGCCGCCGACTGGATCGTCGACATCGGGCCCCGCGCCGGCGTCGACGGCGGCGGCGTCGTGCACTCGGGGCCCCTGGACGCCCTCCTGACCGAGCGCGCCTCGCTCACCGGCGACTACCTCGCCGGCCGACGCGAGATCCCGGTGCCGGCGAAGCGCCGTCGCATCGACCGGAAGCGACAGGTCACGGTGGTGGGTGCGCGGGAGAACAACCTGAAGGACATCACCGTCGACTTCCCCCTCGGGGTGTTCACGGCGGTGACCGGCGTCAGCGGCTCCGGCAAGTCGTCGCTGGTGAACGGCATCCTGTACGAGGTGCTCGCCACGCGGCTCAACGGCGCCCGCCGGGTCGCCGGCAAGCACACGCGCGTCACGGGCCTCGACAACCTCGACAAGGTCGTGCACGTCGATCAGGCGCCGATCGGCCGCACCCCGCGCTCGAACCCCGCCACGTACACCGGCGTGTTCGACCGCATCCGCTCGCTGTTCGCCGAGACGGCCGAGGCGAAGGCGCGCGGGTACCAGCCGGGGCGCTTCAGCTTCAACGTCAAGGGCGGGCGCTGCGAGGCGTGCTCGGGCGACGGCACGATCAAGATCGAGATGAACTTCCTGCCAGACGTCTACGTGGACTGCGAGGTGTGCCACGGCCAGCGGTACAACCGCGACACGCTCGCGGTGCACTACAAGGGCAAGAACATCGCCGAGGTCCTCGAGATGCCCATCTCGGAGGCGGCCGAGTTCTTCGAGCCCATCCCGGCCATCCACCGGTACCTGAAGACGCTGGTCGACGTCGGACTCGGCTACGTCCGCCTCGGACAGTCGGCGACCACGCTCTCCGGCGGCGAGGCGCAGAGGGTCAAGCTCGCCACCGAGCTGCAGCGGCGCTCCAACGGCCGGTCGATCTACGTGCTCGACGAGCCGACGACAGGACTCCATTTCGAGGATGTCTCGCGCCTCCTGGAGGTGCTCAACGGCCTCGTCGACAAGGGCAACACCGTCATCGTCATCGAGCACAACCTGGATGTCATCAAGTCGGCCGACTGGATCATCGACCTCGGCCCCGAAGGGGGCGCCGGCGGGGGAGAGGTCGTCGCCGTGGGCACTCCGGAGCAGGTCGCGCGCGTGGAGGGCAGCCACACGGGCGCGTTCCTGGCCGAGGTGCTGTCCCTCCGGCAGGCGCAGGGACCGGAACTCGAGCGCAAGGCGGGCTGAGGCGGATGGCGCGCACCGCCCCCACCGTCCCGTACAAGCCGAAGCCGGGCGAGATCCCGACCAACCCGGGGGTGTACCGGTTCCGGGACGCCGACGGCCGGGTCCTGTACGTCGGCAAGGCGAAGAACCTGCGCGCGCGGCTGTCCAACTACTTCGCGCCGCTGCGCACGCTGCACGAGCGCACCCGGCGCATGGTCACCACGGCCGCGTCCGTGGAGTGGACCGTGGTCGCCAGCGACGTCGACGCGCTGCAGCTCGAGTACATGTGGATACAGGAGTTCACCCCTCCGTTCAACGTGCGCTACAAGGACGACAAGTCGTACCCGTTCATGGCGGTCACCCTCGCCGACGAGGCCCCGCGCGTGATCGTCACCCGCAACCGGCGCATCCCGGGGGCGAAGTACTTCGGGCCGTACCCCAAGGTGTGGGCCGTGCACGACACGATCGACCTGATGATCAAGGTCTTCCCGATCCGCACCTGCTCGGATGCGTCGTACCGCAAGGCGATGGCGACCGGGCGCCCCTGCTTCCCCGGACAGATCGGTCGCTGCGGCGGACCCTGCTCGATGACGGTGTCGATCGAGGAGCACCGGGCGATCGTCGACGACTTCGTCGCCTTCATGTCCGGAGGCGACCAGCGCTTCACGCGCGACCTGACCAAGCGCATGCGGGAGGCCGCGGCGGCCATGGACTATGAGGCGGCCGCCGTCTACCGCGACAAGCTCCAGGCCATCGAGGCCGTGCTGAACAAGAGCGCCCTGGTGCTGGCCTCCGACACCGACGCCGACCTGTTCGGGATCGCGGAGGACGAGCTCGCAGCCACCGTGCAGCACTTCGTGATCCGCGGCGGCCGGGTGCGCGGGGTGCGCGCCTCGACGATCGAGAAGGAGATCGACATCTCGGGCGCCGAGCTCGTCGACCAGATCCTCCAGCGCACCTACGGCGGCGCGGCGCCCGCCGACATCCCCCGCACCGTGCTGGTGCCCGACCTCCCCGACGACGCCGCGGAGCTGGAGACCTGGCTGCAGGAGCGACGCGGCCGGCGGGTGTCGATCCAGGTCGCCCAGCGCGGGCGCAAGGCCGAGCTCATGAAGACGGCGAATCTCAACGCGCAGCAGGCGCTCATCCTGCACAAGACACGGCGCTCCAGCGACTACGTGGCGCGCACGCAGGCGCTCACCGACCTGCAGGAGGCGCTGGGGCTGACCGAGGCGCCGCTGCGCATCGAGTGCTTCGACGTCTCGCACCTGAGCGGGACCAACGTGGTCGCCTCGATGGTCGTCTTCGAGGACGGCCTGCCGCGGAAGGACCAGTACCGCTCGTTCGGCATCGCCGAGACGACGGACGACACGGACTCGCTGCGTCAGGTGCTGCGCCGCAGGCTCGCCTATCTCGACGAGGACGAGGATGCCGGGGAGGACACGCGACGCCGGCGCTTCGCCTACCCGCCGCAGCTGCTGGTGGTCGACGGGGGGCGGCCGCAGGTCGAGGCGGCGGCGCGGGCGCTGGCCGACGCCGGCCACGAGGAGATCGCGCTGTGCGGCATCGCCAAGCGGCTCGAAGAGGTGTGGCTGCCGGGGGAGGAGTACCCCGTGATCCTGCCCCGCTCGAGCGAGGCCCTGTACCTCCTGCAGCGACTGCGCGACGAAGCCCACCGGTTCGCCATCACCCATCAGCGCAAGCGCCGCCGCCGCGACATCACCTCCGTGCTCAGCGAGGTCCCGGGACTCGGCGATGTGCGCATCAAGGCGCTGCTGCGCCACTTCGGGTCCGTGTCGGCGCTGCGTCGCGCCACGCCGGAGGAGATCACGCAGCTGCCGGGGATCGGGCCGGCGCTGGCGGCGGCGATCCACGCTCACCTCGCGACGGAACGACCCCCTCGATAGGGTGAGAGCGTCGATGGGGGAACGGTGACGGACGAGGCGCGCAGCAAGGGGGAGGTGCTCATCGTCACCGGCATGTCCGGTGCCGGCCGCTCCACCGCCGCGGACGCCCTGGAGGACCTCGGCTGGTACGTGGTCGACAACCTGCCTCCGCAGATGCTCAAGCCGCTGCTCGACCTCTCGGGGGTGGCCTCGGCGGCCCTGCCGAAGGTGGCCGCGGTGGTGGACGTGCGCGGCGGCGAGATGTTCGCCGACCTGCCCGAGGTGACCCGCAGCCTCCGGGACGCGCGGCAGCTGCGCACCGTCTTCCTGGATGCCTCCGATGACGTGCTGGTGCGGCGGTTCGAAGCGGTGCGCCGGCCCCACCCGCTGCAGGGCGACGGGACGATCCTGGACGGCATCCGCCGCGAGCGCAGCCTCATCGCGCCGGTGCGCGAGAACGCCGATGTCATCATCGACACGAGCGGCTACAACATCCACCAGCTCGCCACCGAGGTCTCCGAGCTGTTCTCCGAGGAGGGGCAGGCCCGGCACACGCTGACCGTGCTCAGCTTCGGCTTCAAGTACGGCGTGCCCCCGGACGCCGACCACGTGGCGGACATGCGCTTCCTGCCCAACCCGTACTGGCGCGACGAGCTGCGCGGCCTGACCGGGGAGGACGAGGACGTGCGCGAGTTCGTCCTCGCACAGCCCGGTGCGCGGGAGTTCATCGACGCCTACGCGGTCGCGCTCCATCCCGTGCTGCAGGGATACCAGCGCGAGAACAAGAGCCACTCGACCGTCGCCATCGGCTGCACCGGCGGCAAGCACCGCTCGGTCGTCACCGCCATCGAGGTCGCCGAGCGCCTCAGCCGTGAGGACGGCGTGGCGGTGCGCGTGCGGCACCGCGATCTCGGCCGCGAGTAGACGTTAAGCTGTCCGTTCGGGCGTGCCCGCAGACCGAGACCGAGGGAGAACAGTGACACTGACCGCCGACGTGAAGGCAGAGCTCGTCGCCGTACGCGTCACACGGGCGACAGCCCGGGTGGCCGAGCTCACGGCGCTGCTGCGATTCTCCGGCGGACTGCACTCGATCGCCGGCCGCGTGGCGGTCGAAGCGGAGGTCGACTCGCCGCGGCTGGCCCGCCGCGCCGTGCGCGACCTCGTCGAGCTCTACGGCGTGCGTCCCGAGGTCAAGGAGGCGCAGGCATCCGCTGCCCGCCAGGGCGATCGCTGGGTCGTCCGCGTCCTCGACGGCGGCGAGACCCTCGCGCGGCAGACCGGGCTGCTCGATCAGCGTCGCCGGCCGGTGCGAGGGCTGCCGAACCGGCTCATCGCGGGCGCACGCGAGGATGCCGCGGCCATCTGGCGCGGGGCGTTCCTCGCCAGCGGATCGCTGAGCGAGCCGGGTCGCTCCGCCGCATTGGAGGTCGCCTGCCCGACGCCGGAGGCGGCCATGGCTCTGGTCGGCGCCGCCCACCGGTTCGGAGTGGGGGCGAAGGCGCGCGAGGTGCGCGGCGCGCCGCGGGTCGTCGTCCGCGACGGCGAGGCGATCCGGGCCACCCTCGCGGCGATGGGCGCCGAGGCGACCGCCGCCGAGTGGGAGCAGCTGCGCCAGCATCGCGAGGTCCGGGCGGGCGTGAACCGGCTCGTCAACTTCGACGACGCCAATCTGCGCCGCTCGGCACAGGCCGCCGTCGCCGCCTGCGCGCGCGTGGAGAGGGCGCTGGAGATCCTCGGCGAGGACACTCCCGATCATCTGCGTCAGGCCGGCGAGCTGCGTCTCGCATTCCGCGACGCCAGTCTCGACGAGCTCGGCCATCACGCCGATCCGCCCCTCACCAAGGACGCCGTCGCCGGACGCATCCGCCGGCTGCTCGCCATGGCCGACAAGCGCGCCGAGCAGGAGGGCATCCCGGGCACCGACGTGGACGTCCCCGTCCCGGACTGAGCACCCGCCTACTTCGCCGCGGGGCGGGAAGCAACCCCGGTCCCGGCGCGTTGTCCGTCACTAGGATGAGAGTCATCCGGGCGGCGCCGCCCAGGCGCGCCCGAAGCAGCCGCGCGACTCGCGGCGCCGACACAGGAAGAAGCGAACATGGCGAAGTACACGCTGCCCGAACTCCCGTACGACTACGCGGCCCTCGAGCCGCACATCAGCGCGAAGATCATGCAGCTGCACCACGACAAGCACCATCAGGCGTATGTCACCGGTGCGAACACCGCGCTGGAACAGCTCGCCGAGGCGCGCGAGAAGGGCGACTTCGCGAACATCAGCAAGCTCGAGAAGGACCTCGCCTTCAACCTCGGCGGCCACGTCAACCACTCCATCTTCTGGACCAACCTCTCGCCGGACGGCGGCGGGCAGCCCGAGGGAGAGCTCAAGGCCGCGATCGACGAGTTCTTCGGCGGCTTCGAGAAGTTCCAGGCGCACTTCACGGCGGCCGCGACCGGCATCCAGGGCTCGGGCTGGGCGGTCCTGAGCTGGGACCCGATCGGCGAGCAGCTCATCATCCAGCAGCTGTTCGACCAGCAGTCGAACACGGCGATGGGAACGATCCCGGTCTTCCAGCTCGACATGTGGGAGCACGCCTTCTACCTCGACTACCTCAACGTGAAGGCCGACTACGTCAAGGCCGTGTGGAACATCGCGAACTGGGCGGACGTCCAGCGGCGGTTCGCCGCAGCCCGAGAGAAGAGCGCGGGCCTGCTGGTACTGTCTTAGCAGCGTGGGCGTCCCGGCGGGACTGGCCCGCCGGGACGCCGTTGTCCGACCGATGAAAACCGCGCAATCGCGCATGACAGCAACAGGGGCACTCCGTGACCGTCAAGATCGGAATCAACGGCTTCGGCCGCATCGGACGCAACTTCCTCCGCGCGGCGATCGCGCAGGGCGCTGACCTGGACCTCGTCGCGGTCAACGACCTCACCGACAACAAGACCCTCGCCCACCTGCTCAAATACGACTCGGTCCTCGGGCCCCTCGACCGGGAGGTCACCTACGACGAGGAGTCGATCACCGTGGGCGGCGACTCCTTCAAGGTGTTCGAGGAGCGCGACCCCGCCAACCTCCCCTGGGGCGAACTGGGCGTCGACATCGTCATCGAGTCGACCGGGCGCTTCACGAACGCCGACGACGCGCGCAAGCACATCACCGGCGGCGCCAAGAAGGTCATCATCTCGGCGCCGGCCAAGGGCGAGGACGCCACGTTCGTCCTGGGCGTGAACGAGCAGGACTACGACCCCGCCACGCACGACATCATCTCCAACGCGTCATGCACCACCAACTGCCTGGCGCCGATGGCGAAGGTGTTCAACGACGCCTTCGGCATCGAGCGCGGCCTCATGACCACCGTCCACGCGTACACGGCGGACCAGAACCTGCAGGACGGCCCGCACCGCGACCTGCGTCGCGCCAGGGCGGCGGCGATCAACATCGTGCCGACCTCGACCGGCGCCGCCAAGGCGATCGGCCTCGTGCTGCCCGAGCTGAAGGGCAAGCTGGACGGATTCGCGCTGCGCGTCCCGGTGCCCACGGGGTCGGCGACCGACCTGACGGTCGAGACGACGCGCGAGCTGACCGTCGACGAGGTCAAGGCGGCGTTCAAGGCCGCCGCCGACGGCCCGCTCAAGGGCCTGCTCAAGTACACCGAGGACGAGATCGTGTCCAGCGACATCGTCACCGACCCGCACTCCTGCATCTTCGACGCCGGGCTCATCCGGATCATCGGCAACCAGGTGAAGCTCGTCGGGTGGTATGACAACGAATGGGGCTACTCGAACCGCCTCGTCGATCTGACCGAGCTGGTCGCCGAGAAGCTCTGACGTCATGGCGCTGCGCACCCTCGACACCCTTCAGGATGCCGTCGGCCCGCTCGCAGGCAGGAGCGTCGTCGTACGCGCCGACTTCAACGTCCCGCTGCAGGACGGCGTCATCACGGACGACGGCCGCATCCGCGCGGCCCTGCCCACGCTGAACCGCCTGATCGACGAGGGGGCGCGCGTGGTCGTGTGCTCCCACCTGGGCCGCCCCGCCGGCGCGCCGGACCCGCAGTACAGCCTGGAGCCGGTCGCCGTGAGACTGGGCGAACTGCTCGGCCGCCCGGTCGCCTTCGCGCGCGACACGGTCGGGTCGTCGGCGCAGGAGACCGCCGCTGCACTCGGGGACGGGGAGGTCGCGGTCCTCGAGAACCTGCGCTTCAACCCGGGCGAGACCGCGAAGGACGCCGCGCAGCGGCGGGAGTTCGCCCAGCAGCTGGCGCGGTTCGGCGAGGCGTTCGTCTCCGACGGCTTCGGCGTGGTGCACCGGAAGCAGGCATCCGTCTACGAGCTCGCCGAGATCCTGCCGTCTGCCGCGGGCCTGCTCATCGAGAAGGAGGTCGACGTCCTCGATCGTCTCACCGAGAACCCGGAGCGCCCGTACACGGTGGTGCTGGGCGGATCGAAGGTCAGCGACAAGCTGGGCGTCATCTCGCACCTGCTTCCCCGGGTGGACCGGCTGTGCATCGGCGGGGGAATGATGTTCACGTTCCTCGAGGCCCAGGGGCACCCGGTCGGGAAGAGCCTGCTCGAACAGGACCAGCTCGAGACGGTGCGCGGGTACATCGCCGAGGCGGCCGAGCGCGGTGTGGAGCTCGTCCTCCCCGCCGACGCGGTCATGGCGTCTGACTTCAGTGCCGACGCCGACCACGTGATCGCGGCCGCCGACAGCCTGGAGGAGACCCCCTTCGGCGGCGCGGGGATCGGGCTGGACATCGGGCCCGAGACGGCGGCGCTTTTCGCCGAGGCGGTCCGCGGCTCACGGACGGTGTTCTGGAACGGCCCGATGGGCGTCTTCGAGCTGGCCCCGTTCGCCGCCGGCACCGAGGCGGTCGCCCAGGCTCTCACCGAGGTCGACGGTCTGAGCGTCGTCGGCGGCGGAGACTCGGCCGCCGCGGTGCGGCAGCTCGGCTTCGACGACGACCGGTTCGGACACATCTCCACCGGCGGCGGTGCGAGCCTGGAGTTCCTGGAAGGCAAGAAGCTCCCCGGGCTGGAGGTCCTCGGATGGCAGTGAAGGGTCGCACCCCGTTCCTCGCGGGCAACTGGAAGATGAACCTGGATCACCTCCAGGCCGTCGCCTTCGTCCAGAAGCTCAACTGGTCGCTGCGCGACGCCGGTCACGACAGGGGCGCCGTCGAAGTGGGGGTCTTCCCGCCCTTCACAGACCTGCGCAGCGTGCAGACCCTCATCGACGCCGATCGCATCGCGTTCTCGCTGGGTGCGCAGGACGTGTCGGTGCACGACTCCGGCGCCTACACGGGCGAGATCTCGGGTCAGTTCCTCGCGAAGCTCCAGGTCGCCTACGTCATCGTCGGGCACTCCGAACGGCGCCAGTACCACGGCGAGACCGACGAGATCGTCGGGCAGAAGGTGCAGGCGTCGCTGCGTCACGGACTTACCCCGGTCATCTGCGTCGGCGAGACCGCGGAAGACCTCGAGGAGCACGGCGCCAGCGCCGTCCCGGTCGCCCAGCTCCAGGCGGCGCTGCAGGGGGTGACGGCGGACGCCGACATCGTCGTCGCCTACGAGCCGGTCTGGGCCATCGGGTCGGGGCAGGCGGCGACGCCGCAGCAGGCGCAGGAGGTCTGCGCGACACTGCGCCAGGTGGTCGCCGAGAAGCTGGGCGCGGATGCCGCCGAGCGCACGCGCATCCTCTACGGCGGATCGGTCAAGGCCGCGAACATCGCGAGTTTCATGCGCGAGCCCGACATCGACGGCGCTCTCGTGGGCGGGGCGAGCATCGTCGTCGACGAGTTCTCGGCCATCATCCGCTATCAGAAGCACGTCGGAGTCTGAGCCCTCGGTATAATCGACACTCGTGCGACCCGCCGGGGTCGTCGTGAAAGGCGTGAGACGTGCCGATTCTGGAGTTCATCCTGCAGGTGCTGCTGGGCATCACCAGCCTCCTGCTGACTCTGCTCATCCTGCTGCACAAAGGGCGGGGCGGCGGACTGTCCGACATGTTCGGCGGAGGGATGACCTCGTCCCTCGGCTCCTCCGGCCTGGCAGAGCGCAACCTGAACCGCTTCACGGTCGTCCTGGCGCTGGCCTGGTTCGTCGCGGTCGTGGCCCTCGGCCTCATCACCAAGTTCCAGGGAGTCTGACATGGCCACTGGCGGCAATGCGATCCGCGGCACCCGCGTGGGCGCCGGTCCGATGGGCGAGCAGGACCACGGGTTCCACGCCGAGCGTGTCGCGATCACCTACTGGGACGCCCTGGGCAACGAGACGGTGCGCTACTTCGCCGCCAACCTCCCCGAGGACGAGATCCCCGAGGTCATCGACCACCCGCACTCGGGGCTTCCCGCCGGTCGCGACAAGGACAACCCGCCCGCTGTGGCCAAGACCGAGCCGTACAAGACGCACCTGGCCTACGTGAAGGAGCGTCGCACGGACGAGGAGGCCGAGGCGCTGCTCGACGACGCGCTGAAGCAGCTGCGGGAACGGCGCGGCCAGGAATAGCCCGGCCACGGCGGGATCAGTCGCGCTCGATGAGCTCGGGAGGCGCCTGCGCCGCGGCGGCTCTGTCCACGAACGCGAACGTCCGGCGCAGCCCCTTCGCGCCCGCGGCCGGCACGCTCGCGTAGCTCGCGCCGGCGAGGATCAGCCCGAGAGCGGATGCCTTGTCGGCGCCGGTCAGGCCCAGCCAGACCCGCTGCGACGAATTGATCACCGGCCGGGTGAGGCTGATCCGCTCCGGCGGCGGCTTCGGCGACTCCCGAACCGGCACGACCGCGGCATCGGTGATGCGGATCTCGGCGCGATCGGGGAACAGGGATGCGATGTGTCCGTCGGGGCCGACCCCGAGCAGGCTGAGGTCGAAGACCGGCCACGGCTGCGTCTCCGAGCCGAACCGGGCGAGCTCGCGGGCGTACGCCTCCGCGGCGGCATCCAGCTCCAGGCCCTGATCGGAGGCAGGCATCTCGTGGATGTTGTCCGCGGGCACCGCGACACGGTCGAGCATCGCCTCACGGGCCTGCAGGGCGTTGCGTTCCGCGTCGGCGCGCGGAACGAAGCGCTCGTCGCTCCACCAGAAGTGCGTGTGCGCCCAGTCGATGTCGGCGCCCTCGGAGTGGGCGGCGGCGGCGCGCAGGCTCGCGATGCCCGTGCTTCCGCCGGTGAGGGAGATGTGCACGGTGCGCCCGCTCGCGGTCCAGCTCTGCAGCTTGCGCACGAGCCGGCGGCCGATCTCGTCGGCGACCTGGGCCGGATCGTCCTTGACGACCACGCGCCTCTCGGTCACCCACTCAGTCGGCGTCGACATCCTTCTCCCGCGTGACAGGCGGACCGAGCAGCTCCCAGCCCTCCGTGATGACTCGACCATACAGCAGGTCGGGGTCCATCCTCCGCAGCTCTTCGGCCAGGCACTCGCGCAGGGTCCGCCGGGGGAAGGAGAGGTCGTGGCTGGGCTGGCCGGGCTGGCTCAGCACGGCGGTGCCCGGCTCGGGGCGGGCGAGGACGATGTCGCCGCCGGGACGGGTGAGCCGCACCGATTTGATCCCGTGCGCCCACTCCCGCGGGTCGAGATGCTCGTACTGCACGGGCACATCGAGCTTCAGCCGCAGCCAGGCCGCCAGCAGCCCGGTCGACGGCGAGTCGGCGGCACCGGCGACCGCGGCGGAGATCACCGGCTCGTACGGCGGCTGATCGAGCACGGCGGCCAGCTGCTCGCGCCACCGCGTCACGCGCGTCCAGGCGAAGTCCGTGTCGCCGGGCGTGTAGTGCGCACCCAGCTGGTGCGCCCAGGCGGCGGGGTCCTCGTGGCGGGAGGCGTCGGTGATGCGGCGCTGCGCGATGCGTCCGATCGCCGACTCGGCCGGCACCGGGGGCGTGTCGGCCGGCCACCAGGCCACCACCGGCGCATCCGGCAGCAGCAGCCCGGTCACCAGGCTCTCCGCGTTCGACGCCGCCGCGCCGAACGCGTGCAGCACGACCACCTCGCTCGCGCCGGCGTCACCGCCGACGCGGATCTCGGCGTCCAGTCGCGGGGCGGTGTCCGCGTCCCGGTCGAGGCGGAGCACGATGACGCGCATCGGGTGCTCGCGGGATGCGTCGTTGGCCGCCTCGATCGCGTCCTCCGGGGTGCCGTACTTCGATGAGATGATGAGGGTGAGCACACGCCCGAGCGCGACCACGCCGCCCTCTTCGCGCACCTGCACGAGAGCCTTGGCGACCTTGCTGACCGTCGTGTCCGGCAGGGAGATGATCACGGGCGCCTCCAGACGCGGCCGTCGCGGGCCAGGAGCGCGTCGGCGGAGTCGGGGCCCCACGACCCGGGGCTGTACTGCTCGAGCGGGCCGCCCTGCCGCGCCCAGAACTGCTCGATCGGGTCGAGGATGCGCCAGGACAGCTCGACCTCCTCGTGCCGGGGGAACAGCGGGGGATCGCCCAGCAGCACGTCGAGGATGAGACGCTCGTACGCCTCAGGACTGGCTTCAGTGAACGCGTGCCCATAGCCGAAGTCCATCGTGACGTCGCGGACGTGCGTGCCCGCACCCGGCACCTTGGAGCCGAACCGGATCGTCACGCCCTCGTCCGGCTGCACGCGGATCACGAGCGCGTTCTGCCCGAGCTCCGAGGTCTGCGTCCGCGAGAACAGGTGCTCCGGCGCCCGCTTGAACACCACGGCGATCTCGGTGACCCTCCTGCCGAGCCGCTTGCCCGTCCGCAGATAGAAGGGGACCCCAGCCCAGCGGCGCGTGGCGATCTCGAGCTTGACGGCGGCGTACGTCTCAGTGGTGGAGTCCGGTGCCATCCCGTCCTCCTCGAGGAAGCCGGGCACCTTCTCGCCGCCCTGCCAGCCACCGGCGTACTGACCGCGGGCGGTGGCCTCGGCGAGATCGTGCGGCAGGCGCACCGCGGCGAGGACCTTCTCCTTCTCGGCCCGCAGGTCGCGTGCGTCCATCGAGATGGGCTCTTCCATGGCGGTGAGGGCGAGCAGCTGCAGCAGGTGGTTCTGGATCACGTCGCGGGCGGCGCCGATGCCGTCGTAATAGCCGGCGCGCCCGCCCACGCCGATGTCCTCGGCCATCGTGATCTGCACGTGGTCGACGTAGTTGCTGTTCCAGATCGGCTCGAACAGCTCGTTCGCGAACCGCAGCGCGAGGATGTTCTGCACCGTCTCCTTGCCGAGGTAGTGGTCGATGCGGAAGATCGAGTCGGCGGGGAACGCCGCGCGCAGGGCGCTGTTGAGCGCACGCGCCGACGTCAGATCGTCGCCGAACGGCTTCTCGATCACCACACGCCGCCAGCGCTCGGGCTGGTCGGCCGTGTCGTCGACCAGACCCGACGCCTTCAGCTGGGTGGTCACGAGGGGGAAGTCCTTCGGCGGGATGGAGAGGTAGAACGCGTGGTTGCCCATCGTGCCGCGCTCGGTGTCGAGCCGTTCCACGGTGTCGCGGAGGCGGCGGAAGGCGTCGTCGTCGCCGAACTCGCCGGAGACGAAGCGGATGCCCTGCAGCAGCTGCTCCCAGGTCTCCTCGCGGTACTCGGTGCGCGCGTACTGCCTGACGGCGTCGTGGACGACCTCGGCGAAGTCCTGATCCGCCCAGTCGCGGCGGGCGAACCCGACCAGGGCGAAGCCGGGCGGCAGCAGACCGCGGTTGGCCAGGTCGTAGACCGCGGGCATGAGCTTCTTGCGCGAGAGGTCGCCGGTGACGCCGAAGATCACGAGGGCGCTCGGCCCGGCGATGCGGCTGAGGCGGCGATCGTCCGCATCGCGCAGAGGGTTGTGTCCGCGCGAGATGTCGACGGTCATGGACGACGGACTCCTACTGGGCTGCTTCGAACAGCGTCAGGACCTCGGGCTGCGGGTCGGTGAGGGTCAGTGTGACGACAGGGCGTCCGCGACCGGCGAGCACCGCGGCATCCCCGGCCGCCTGCGCCTGGATGAGCTGACCGAACGTGTACGGCCGGCCGGGGATCTCCAGGTCGACGTCGCTGCGCTCGAGGATCTGCAGGAAGACGCCGTTCTGCGCGCCGCCCTTGTGGTACTGCCCGGTCGAGTGCAGGAACCGAGGGCCCCAGCCGAAGGTCGTGGGCCGCCCGGAGTCCGCCGCGACCATCTCCCGCAGCCCGCGCAGCTGGGGCAGGGCGAGGCGGTCGACGTATGCCTGGATCGATACGTATCCGTCTTCCGGTATGCGGGCCCACAGCGCGTCGAGCACGCCCTCGAGCGTGCCCGACGCGGCCAGCGCGGGGTCGGAGACGCGCACCTCGACGCCCTCGACCGCGAACGCGGGAGGTGCGGGCTCGGGACGCTCGTCGAGCAGGCCGCGCGCGGCCGCCTTGGCCGCCTCGACGTCGGGCTGGTCGAACGGGTTGATCCCGAGCATCCGCCCCGCCACGGCGGTGGCGTACTCCCACACGATGAACTGCGCGCCCAGCGTGCCGCTGATGAGCACCTCGCCCTCGTGCTGCTCGAACATGCCGGGGTCGCCGGCCTCGTCGACGAAGCGGACGAGCTGGAGATCGGCAGGGGGCTGCTCGACCTCGGGGGAGACGGGCAGGAGCACGACGGGCAGGATGCCGGTGCCGTCCTTTCCGGTCGACTCCGCGATCAGCTGCTCGATCCAGTCGGGCAGACCCACGATGTGGGTGCCGTCGGTGATGAGCCCCAGCTTGTCGCGTCGCGGCTCGCCTCCCGCGATCGCGGCGGCGAGCACCAGAGCCGGGTTCTCGGGGCTGTCGATCGCCACCTCCAGCAGCGTGGCCTCGGCCTCGTCGAGCAGTTCGCCGATGGGCGCGCCGGCGAGGCCCGCGGGCACAAGGCCGAACGCGGTGAGCGCCGAGTAGCGGCCGCCCACGTTCGGGTCTGCCGTGAACACCCGGTAGCCGGCCTCGTGCGCCGACGCCTCCAGGGGAGAGCCCGGGTCGGTGACGACGACGATGTGCTCGGCCGGGTCGATGCCCAGGTCGCGCCAGGCCGCCTCGAAGGTGCGCCGGGCGGAGTCGGTCTCGGCGGTGGATCCGGACTTCGACGACACCACGAGGACCGTGCGCTCCAGGCCCTCGTCGAGTGCCGCCAGCACCTGACCGGGGGCGGTCGAGTCCAGGATCGTGAGCTCCACGCCCGCCGTCGCAGCGATCACCTCGGGGGCGAGCGACGAGCCGCCCATCCCGGCGAGGACGACGTTGGTGATCCCGCGCGCGTGGAGGTCTGCGCGCAGCTTCTCGATCTCGGGGACCAGCGGACGGGAGACGGAGACCGCCTGGACCCAGCCGAGTCGCTTGGCGGCCTCCGATTCGGCGGCGGGGCCCCACAGGGTGGGGTCGCCCGCGGTGATGCCCGAGGCGACGAGGTCGGCCGTGAGCGTGGGCAGCGTCTCCTCGACGACCGCCTTGACGCGCCCCGAGACGCGGATCTCGAAGCTCATCGGACCGTCTCGCCCGCTTCGGCGAGGGCACGCGAGACCGTCTCCTGCAGCTCGTGCCACGACGCGATGAACTTGTCCACGCCCTCGTCCTCGAGCAGCTGCGTGACGTCGGCGAAGTCGACGCCCACCTCGGCCAGCTCGGCGAAGACGCGGTGGGCGTCGGCGTAGGCGCCGGTGACCGTGTCGCCGGTGATCTCGGCGTGGTCGAAGGTCGCCGTGAGCGTCTTCTCCGGCATCGTGTTGACCGTTCCCGGTGCCACCAGCTCGGTGACGTACATGGTGTCGGGGTAGGCCGGGTCCTTGACGCCGGTGGATGCCCACAGCGGGCGCTGCGGGTTGGCGCCGGCGGCGACGAGCGCGGCGGCCCGCTCGCCGCGGAAGGTCTTCTCGTACAGCTCATAGGCGAGCCGGGCGTTGGCCACTCCGGCCTTGCCGCGCAGCTTCGCCGCCTCAGGCCGGCCGTCCGCATCGAGCCGCTTGTCCACCTCGGTGTCCACGCGCGACACGAAGAAGGAGGCCACGGAGTGCAGTGTCGAGATGTCGTGCCCGGCCGCCTGCGCCTGCTCGATCCCGTCCAGGAACGCGTCGATGACCTCCGCGTAGCGGTCGAGGCTGAAGATGAGCGTGACGTTGACGCAGATTCCGGCCGCGAGCGTCCGGGTGATGGCGGGGAGCCCGGCCCGGGTGGCCGGGATCTTGATATGGATGTTGGGCCGGTCGACCGCCGCCCACAGCTCCTTCGCCTGCGCCACCGTGGCCTCGGTGTCGTGGGCGAGGTCGGGGGAGACCTCGATGGACACCCTGCCGTCGACCCCGCCGGTGGCCTCGAACACAGGCCGCAGGATGTCGGCCGCATCCCGGACGTCGTCGGTGGTCATCTCGAAGATCGCCTCGTCGACGCTCGCCCCACGTTCGGCGAGTGCGGCGATCTGCGGGTCGTACAGATGGTCGTCCGGCCCGCCGATCGCGTTCTGGAAGATCGTGGGGTTCGTCGTCACACCGCTGACCTTGTGCGTCGTGATGAGCTCGGCGAGGCTTCCGGAGTCGATGCGGCTGCGTGACAGGTCGTCGAGCCAGATGCTGACTCCCGCCGCCGTGAGCTGCTCGGTGTTGGTGCTCATGCGTTCTCCTTGAGGGTTTCGTGCGCGGCGGCGACCACGGCGTCCGCCGTGATCCCGAACTTCTCGAAGAGCGTCTTCCAGTCGGCGGACGCGCCGAAGTGCTCGATCGAGACGCTGCGGCCCCGATCCCCGACGATTCCGCGCCACGGCATCGCCAGCCCGGCTTCCACGGACACCCGCGCGGTCATGTCGCCGGGCAGCACGCTCTCCCGGTAGGCGGCGTCCTGCTCGGCGAACCACTCCAGGCACGGGGCCGACACCACCCGGGCGTTGATCCCTTCCGTCTTGAGCGTCTCGCGCGCAGCGAGGGCGAGCTGCACCTCGGAGCCGGTGGCGACGATGATCACGTCCGGGCTCCCGCCGGGCGCCTCGGCCAGGATGTACGCGCCCTTGGCGGTGTGCGCCGCCGAGGCCAGCACATCGCCCGAGGCCTCACCGTCGCCGCGCTCGAACACCGGGATGTTCTGGCGCGTGAGGGCGATCCCGGCGGGGCCGCCGCGCCGGCGGAGGATCTCCAGCCAGGCGTGCGCCACCTCGTTCGCATCGCCGGGGCGCACCACGCTCAGCTGGGGGATCGCGCGCAGCGCGGTCAGCTGCTCGATGGGCTGGTGCGTGGGCCCGTCCTCGCCGAGCGCGACCGAGTCGTGCGTCCACACGTACACCGAGGGGATGTCCATGAGGGCCGCCAGGCGCACTGCGGGGCGCATGTAGTCGCTGAAGATGAGGAACGTCCCCCCGTAGGCCCGGGTCGGCCCGTGCAGCACGATGCCGTTGACGATCGCGGCCATGGCATGCTCGCGGATGCCGAAGTGCAGGACGCGCCCGTACGGCTCGCCCGACCATTCGTGCGTCGACCACTCGGCGGGGTTGAACGACTTGGCATCCTTGATCGTCGTGAGGTTCGACTCGGCGAGGTCGGCCGATCCGCCCCACAGCTCAGGCATGACCGCAGCGAGCGCATTGAGCACCACGCCGGATGCCGCGCGGGTGGACACGTCCTTGCCCGCCTCGAACGACGGGAGTGCGGACTCGACGCCATCGGGCAGTTCGCCGGCCAGCAGGCGATCCAGCAGCGCCTTTCGCTCGGGATTGGCCTGTGCCCAGGCGTCGAAGCCCTCGCGCCATGCCGCCTCCTCGGCGGCGCCGCGCTCGAGGAGCTTCCGGGTGTGGGCGAGGATGTCGTCGTCGACGACGAAGTGCTGGTCGGGGTCGAACCCGAGCACCTTCTTCGTGGCGGCCAGCTCATCCGCGCCGAGCGCCGAGCCGTGGATCTTCCCGGTGTTCTGCTTGCCCGGCGAGGGCCAGCCGATGATCGTCTTCAGGATGATGATCGACGGCCGGTCGGTCTCGGCCTTGGCCGCCTCGATCGCCGCGTACAGCTCTTCGACGTCCTCGACGTACTGGCCGGTGCGCTTCCAGTCGACCGTCTGCACGTGCCAGCCGTAGGCCTCGTAGCGCTTCGCGACATCCTCGGTGAACGCCACATCGGTGTCGTCCTCGATGGAGATCTGGTTCGAGTCGTAGATGACCACCAGGTTGCCCAGCTGCTGGTGCCCGGCCAGGCTCGACGCCTCGGAGGTGATGCCCTCCTGCAGGTCGCCGTCGGAGGCGATCACGTAGACGAAGTGATCGAACGGGCTCGTGCCGGGTGCGGCATCCGGGTCGAAGAGCCCCCGCTCGTACCGCGCGGCGTACGCGAAGCCGACCGCGGACGACAGGCCCTGCCCGAGCGGTCCGGTCGTGATCTCCACGCCCTTGGTGTGCCCGTACTCGGGATGCCCCGGCGTGAGCGAGCCCCAGGTGCGCAGGGCCTCGAGGTCGTCGAGTTCGAGCCCGAACCCGCCGTAGTACAGCTGGATGTACTGCGTGAGCGAGGAGTGCCCCGCCGAGAGGATGAAGCGGTCGCGCCCGAGCCAGTGCGGGTCGGCGGGGTTGTGCCGCATGACGCGCTGGTACAGCAGGTACGCGGCGGGGGCGAGGCTCATCGCGGTGCCGGGATGCCCGTTGCCCACCTTCTCGACGGCATCGGCCGCCAGCACCCGGGCGGTGTCCACGGCCCGCCTGTCGATCTCTTCCCAACGCAGTTCCGACACCCGGCAGCCTTTCTCGAGGGGAGACGCCTGGATTCGGCCGGTCCGGCGCCGCGCCCGGACGGACGGGCAGCGGGATCGGCGCACAGCGCCCGTGCGGTTTCAGCATAGCGAAGCGTCGCCCGCGCAGGGCCCCGGGGCGGGGCGGTCGGTGCCGCCGCGCCGCGGGCGGTGTCATAGACTGAGGTGATCGTGCACGAGGCGACGGCGGAGGCGATGGAAGACATCAGAACGGCGCGGGCCGAGGCCGCCGCACCCACCCGGCGCGCACAGCTGGGCCGCACGGTGCGCGCGTACATCGCGCTGACCAAGCCCCGGGTGCTCGAACTGCTGCTGGTGACGACCGTGCCGGTGATGATCCTCGCCCAGGGCGGCTTCCCGAACCTGTGGCTCGTGCTCGCCACGGTCATCGGCGGATCGCTGAGCGCCGGCTCGGCCGCGGCGTTCAACATGTACCTCGACCGTGACATCGACGCGCACATGCAGCGCACGGTGAACCGGCCGCTGGTGACCGGCGAGGTCACCCCGCGCGCCGCACTGGTCTTCGCCTGGGTCCTGGCGGTCGCCTCGACGCTCTGGCTGCTGCTCACCACGAATTGGGTGGCCGCGGCGCTCTCGGCGTTCGCGATCTTCTTCTACGTCGTCATCTACACGATGGTGCTCAAGCGCCGCACCGAGCAGAACATCGTCTGGGGCGGCATCGCCGGCTGCTTCCCGGTGCTCATCGGCTGGACGGCGGTCACCGGATCTCTGGCGTGGCCGCCGGTCATCCTGTTCGTGCTCGTCTTCCTCTGGACGCCGCCGCACTACTGGCCGCTGTCGATGAAGTACCGCGACGACTACGACGACGTCGACGTGCCGATGCTGGGGGCGACCCGCAACGGACCGCAGGTGGGCCTGCAGGTGATCCTTTACGCGTGGGCCACCGTCGTGTGCTCGCTGCTGCTGATCCCGGTCGGTCACATGGGGCTCGTGTACACCGTGTCGGCCCTCGTGTTCGGCGGGTGGTTCATCTACGAGTCGCACCGGCTGTACAACCGTGCCGTCCGCGGCACGACGCCCGCGCCGATGCGGGTGTTCCACGCCTCGATCAGCTACCTGACGCTGCTGTTCCTCGCCATCGCCGTCGACCCGCTGCTCCCCTTCTGATCCGGCTCCGGCGCGGCGGCCGGCACCGACAGGTGCATGACGACGGCGGTCATCGCCGCCAGCAGCAGCATCGCGAGCACCATGTGGATGTTCACGAGCACGATCGGCAGCCCCGTGCGGGCCTGCCACAGCCCCACGGCGATCTGCACGAGCTCGACACCCAGCAGGGCCGCGGTCCACTGCGGCAGGCGCGACGTCGCGCGCAGGCGCCAGGAGCCGATCAGGAGGACGAGCGTGCAGGCGAACAGCGCGTAGGAGGGCCAGGCGTGGATGTGCTGCATGAGCTCGGGGTTGAGTCCGTTGCGCGCCGCGCCGCCGTCGCCCGCATGCGGACCTGATCCGGTCACCAGGACGCCGACGACCACCGTGACCGCCACCAGCGCCGCGGCGATCCAGGTGACCGCGACGTACCAGCGCGGCGCCACGACCCGCCGCGGCCCCGCGACCGTGTAGACGCGGGCCACGAGCATGGCGGCGAAGACGACGAGCACTCCCGAGGCGAGGTAGTGCAGCCCCACCACATACGGATTGAGCCTGGTGAGCACGGTGATGCCGCCGATGACGGCCTGCAGCGGAACGTAGAGGCCGATCGCCAGGGCGAGCCAGAACAGCTCGGGCCGCGTGCGCCGCATCCGGATGACGAACAGGAACATGACGATCGCGACCGCCGCGAGCACGAAGGTGAGCGTGCGGTTGCCGAACTCGATGATCGGGTGGATGCCCTCCATCTCCGGGGTGGGCACGAACGAGCCCTCGGTGCACTGCGGCCAGGTCGGACACCCCAGACCCGAGCCGGTGAGACGCACCAGGCCCCCGGTCCCGACGATCCCGACCTGCACGACCAGCGTCGCCCAGGCGAAGAACCGCACGCGGCCGTCCACCCGATCGGGCAGCCACTCCCAGACGCGTCGCCAGAAGCCGGGTCGGACGGGAGTCGCGGTGTCCGCGGGCATGCGTGTCGCCTCCAGGAGGGTCCCGCTGCGGGACCGGCTCGGTGCGCGAGCCGCCCGTCGGCACGGTGGACCCTGTAGAATCAAGGGGTCGGGATCGGGCGCATCGGATGATCCGCCTGCCGACAGTTTAGGCGGCGCGCAAGGCCCGCCCCGAGCCGGACCCAGAAGCGACAGACCGCCCGCGGTACTCCACGCGGGATACGGAATGCCGGGACGGATGACACCGTTGGGTCCAGAGGAGGAACGATTCCATGTCGGATGTGCTCATCGAACGCCCCGAGCTCGACGGTCTGGGGGTGTACGAGTTCGGATGGCACGATCCCGACGCCGCCGGCGCCAGCGCGCGACGCGGACTGAGCGAGGCCGTCGTCCGTGACATCTCGGCCCTGAAGGCCGAGCCGGAATGGATGCTGAAGAACCGGCTCAAGGGGCTGAAGCTGTTCGAGCGCAAGCCCATGCCGACCTGGGGCGCCGATCTGAGCGAGATCGACTTCGACCACATCAAGTACTTCGTCCGCTCGACCGAGAAGCAGGCCGGCTCCTGGGAGGAGCTGCCCGAGGACATCCGCAACACCTACGAGCGACTCGGCATCCCCGAAGCCGAGCGTCAGCGCCTGGTCGCCGGTGTCGCCGCCCAGTACGAGTCCGAGGTGGTGTACCACCAGATCCGCGACGACCTCGAGAAGCAGGGCGTCATCTTCCTGGACACCGACACGGCGCTCAAGGAGCACCCCGAGTTCTTCGAGGAGTACTTCGGCACGGTGATCCCGGCCGGGGACAACAAGTTCGCCGCTCTGAACACCGCGGTGTGGTCGGGCGGCTCGTTCGTATACGTGCCTCCGGGCGTCCACGTCGAGATCCCGCTGCAGGCGTACTTCCGCATCAACACCGAGAACATGGGCCAGTTCGAGCGGACGCTCATCATCGCCGACGAGGGCTCGTACGTCCACTACATCGAGGGCTGCACGGCGCCGATCTACAAGAGCGACTCGCTGCACTCCGCCGTCGTGGAGATCATCGTCA
>NZ_JBIQHX010000005.1:0-205761 GCF_044508325.1 Microbacterium sp.
GCCGCCGGTGCGGCGGTCAGCGCGAGGGCTGCGGCCGCGGCGAGGGCGCCCAGCATCCTGATCCGCCTGTTCGTCATTCCCATGAGTCGATTCCCTTCCGCGCGCAGCGCGCTGGGTGGGCGGCCGCCGGCCCGAGTGCGTCGGAGGCTGTCGCATGTCAGAGCGTGGAAGAGAGCACCCCCAGCGCGCGCTCCCGGACTGCACCCGAGCGGTTCGGGTGTGGTCCAGCGCGCACATTACTCCGCCGTGCGCCCGGCGTACAGAGTCCCGGGCGCGGAGTGGCAGGATGGATTAACTTGAGCCGCCTCGACTCAAGTTCATTTGACAGTGCGACGGCCCCGGAGTACCCTTGAGTCATCGCGGCTCAACCTTTTCCAGGCTTCGGATCCATCGCCGCGAGAGGACTTCACACCCACAACGAGAGGGATAAGCACATGGCACGTGCAGTTGGAATCGACCTCGGCACGACGAACTCCGTCGTGAGCGTGCTCGAGGGCGGCGAGCCCAAGGTCATCGCGAACGCCGAGGGCTTCCGCACGACTCCGTCGGTCGTCGCGTTCACCAAGGACGGCGAGGTGCTGGTCGGCGAGACCGCCAAGCGCCAGGCCGTGACGAACGTCGACCGCACCATCACATCCGTCAAGCGCCACATGGGCACCGACTGGAAGACCCAGCCGATCGACGGCAAGCAGTACACGCCGCAGGAGATCTCGGCGCGCATCCTCCAGAAGCTCAAGCACGACGCCGAGCAGTACCTGGGCGACACCGTCACCGACGCGGTCATCACCGTGCCGGCGTACTTCAACGACGCCGAGCGCCAGGCCACCAAGGAGGCCGGTGAGATCGCGGGCCTGAACGTGCTGCGCATCATCAACGAGCCCACGGCCGCGGCGCTCGCGTACGGCCTCGACAAGGGCAAGGAGGACGAGCTCATCCTCGTCTTCGACCTCGGCGGCGGAACGTTCGACGTGTCGTTGCTGGAGGTGGGCAAGGACGACGACTTCTCGACGATCCAGGTGCGCGCCACCGCCGGTGACAACCGCCTCGGCGGCGACGACTGGGACCAGCGCCTGGTCGACTACCTGATCAAGCAGTTCAAGGACACCACCGGGGTCGACGTCTCGGGCGACAAGATCGCGCTGCAGCGCCTCAAGGAGGCCGCGGAGCAGGCCAAGAAGGAGCTGTCCAGCTCGGCATCCACGAGCGTGAACCTGCCGTACCTGTCGCTGACCGAGAGCGGCCCGGTGTCGCTGTCCGAGACGATCACGCGCGCGAAGTTCGAGGACCTCACCAAGGATCTGCTCGACCGCACCAAGAAGCCCTTCGAGGATGTCATCCGCGAAGCGGGCATCAAGGTGAGCGACATCGACCACGTCGTGCTCGTGGGCGGTTCCACGCGGATGCCCGCGGTCGCCGACCTCGTGAAGTCGGAGACCGGCAAGGACGCCAACAAGGGCGTCAACCCGGATGAGGTCGTGGCGGTCGGCGCCGCTCTTCAGGCCGGCGTCCTCAAGGGCGAGCGCAAGGACGTGCTGCTCATCGACGTCACGCCGCTGAGTCTCGGAATCGAGACCAAGGGCGGCATCATGACCAAGCTCATCGAGCGCAACACGGCGATCCCCACCAAGCGCAGCGAGACCTTCACGACGGCCGACGACAACCAGCCGTCGGTGGCGATCCAGGTCTTCCAGGGCGAGCGCGAGTTCACGCGCGACAACAAGCCGCTGGGCACCTTCGAGCTGACCGGCATCGCCCCCGCCCCGCGCGGGATGCCGCAGATCGAGGTCACCTTCGACATCGACGCGAACGGCATCGTGCACGTGTCCGCCAAGGACAAGGGCACCGGCAAGGAGCAGTCGATGACGATCACCGGCGGGTCGAGCCTGCCGAAGGAGGACATCGACCGCATGGTGCGCGAGGCCGAGGAGCACGCCGCTGAGGACAAGAAGCGCCGCGAGTCGGCGGAGACCCGCAACCAGGCCGAGACCCTCGCGTACTCGATCGAGAAGCTCATCAAGGACAACGAGGACAAGCTCCCCGCCGAGGTGAAGGACTCCGTGCAGGCGGACGTCGATGCGCTCAAGACCGCACTCGCGGGCGACGACGACGACGCGGTCAAGACCGCGTTCGACAAGCTCAGCCAGAGCCAGCAGCAGCTCGGCGAGGCGATCTACGCGTCGAGCCAGGCGGCGGGTCAGCAGGGCGACCCCGCGGCGACCGACCCGGGCGACGGCGAGGTGCCCAACCCCGAGGAGGACGTGATCGATGCGGAGGTCGTCGAAGAAGAGGACGACTCTTCCACAGAGCAGGGGCGATGACGCATGACGGACAAGGACTTCCCGGAAGTCCCTGACGAGGAGGGGTCGGCGGCGCAGCCCGCCGGCCCCGATCCTCAGACGGGCGCGGGAGACGAGAAGGAATTGACGATCGACGACATCCTGGGCGCCGAGCAGACCGATGAGGCGCTCACCGGCGACGACGGGGTCGATCTGCCGCCCGAGGCGGCGATGTACCTCGCCGACCTGAAGCGGGTCACCGCCGAGTACGCGAACTACCGGCGCCGCACCGAGCAGCAGCGCGAACTCGACCTCGAGCGCGCACGGGGCACGGTGGCCAAGGGCCTGCTGTCCGTGCTCGACGACCTCGACCGGGCCGACCAGCACGGCGACCTCGTCGAGGGCAGCGCCTTCGCGGTGATCGCCGAGAAGATCCGGGCCGTCGCCGAGCGCATCGGCATGGTGACCTACGGGGCCGCCGGCGAGGTCTTCGACCCGCAGCACCACGAGGCGATCTTCCAGCAGCCGTCGCCCGATGTCGCCGAGCCGACGATCCTCGAGGTCGTCGAGATCGGCTACCGTCTGGGCGAGACCGAGCTGCGGCCGGCGAAGGTCGTGGTCGCCGTGCCCGCCGAGGGATCGGCGGGCTCCGAAGACGGCTCGGCAGGCGCGGAGGGCGGCTCGGCGGGCTCGGAGAACGGCTAGGCGGACATGGCGAGTCAGGACTGGTTCGACAAGGACTTCTACAAGGTCCTCGGCGTCTCGAAGGACGTCAGCGCGTCCGACCTGAAGAAGACGTACCGCAAGCTGGCGCGGAAGTACCACCCGGACTCGAACCCCGGCGACGCGAAGGCCGAGGCGACCTTCAAGGAGATCAGCGAGGCGTACTCGGTGCTCTCCGACCCCGAGCAGCGCGCCGAGTACGACCAGATCCGTGCGATGGGCTCGGGCGCCCGCTTCACGGCGGGCGGCCAGTCCGGCGGCGGCGGCTTCGAGGACGTCTTCTCGATGTTCAACCAGGGCCGCGGCGGCACGCGCTTCCAGACCTCGGGCGACTTCGAGGACATCTTCTCGATGTTCGGCCAGGGTGCGGAGCCGGGCGGCTTCGGTTCGGGGCGGTTCGGGCAGCCCACCGGGGGCTTCCGCGGGTACGGCGGCCCGACCAAGGGTGCCGACCTCACCGCCCGCACGACGCTGGACTTCGTCACCGCGGCGAAGGGCGAGACGATCACGCTCCAGGGCGACGACGGCAAGCCGTTCAAGGTGAAGATCCCCGCCGGCGTCGCCGACGGCCAGAAGATCCGCCTGCGCGGACGCGGTCGCCCGTCACCCGACGGGGGCGAGAACGGCGACATCGTCGTGCAGGTCAGCGTGCGCCGGCATCCCGTCTTCGAACGCGACGGTCTGAACCTGCGGGTGACCGTCCCGGTGACGTTCGTCGAGGCCGCGCTGGGCGCGACCATCGAGGTGCCGACGCTCGACGGCGATGTCGTCCGCCTGCGCGTCGCGCCGGGGACGCCCTCGGGCCGCATCCTGCGCGTGAAGGGCCGCGGCATCAAGAGCACCAAGGGCACCGGCGATCTGCTCGCCGAGGTGCAGGTGGCGGTGCCCTCGCACCTGGACGACGCGGCGAAGGCCGCGCTGGAGAAGTTCCGCGAACTCGAGCCCAAGGAGAACCCGCGCGCCGACCTGATGGCCAAGGCCGCGTCCGCGCGCTGATGTGAGAGGAGGGATGCCGATGGCCACCGCCGAGGAGGACCTGCCGCTGTTCGCGATCGCGCTCGCGGCCGAGCTCGCCGGGATGCATCCGCAGACCCTCCGCCAGTACGACCGGCTGGGACTGGTGGTGCCGGGACGCACCCGGGGCGGCTCACGCCGATACTCCGCGCGCGACATCGAGAAGCTGCGCGAGGTCGCCCGCATGTCGTCGGACGGCATGAGCCTTCCGGCGATCGCGCGCATCCTCGAACTGGAGGAGACCGTGCGGCGCCTCCGCCGTGAGGTCATCGAGCTGAGGGAGCGGCTGAAGGAGGAGTCCGAGTACCGCCCGGGCGCGCGCGTGTTCGCCGCCGGTGCGACCGGTGCCGTCGTGACGCTCACCTCGGGCCGCCGGGTGCGGCGCGCCACCGACATCGTCGTGTGGCGTCCGCTGGTGGACATGCCCGACGAAGCCGACGGGCGCTGACGCGTCGCCCGGCCCCCGGCGGTAGGGTGGCCAGATCATGACGATGACGCGTCGCACGCTGCTGATCGGCGGCGGGTCCGGCGTTCTGACGGTGCTGCTCGCATCCTGCATCCCGGAGCCGGCGCCCTCGCCCACGTCGACGCGCACGACGTCGCCGACTCCGCCCCCGACCGCGCTGACGCCCGCCGCAGCGGCGCGCAGCACCTGGTCGACCGACGCGTTCGCACGCGGAGCGGCGAGCTTCACACCGGTCGGCACGCAGCCCGACGCCCGTGAGGCGCTGGCTCAGCCGGTGGGTGATCGGGTCTTCTTCGCGGGCGAGGCCACCAGCGCGAGCAGCCCGGGCACGATGCGCGGCGCGGCGCAGTCCGGCAGACGCGCGGCGGCCGAGGTCGGTCAGTACGTCACCGCCGGCGAGCGCGTCGCGATCGTGGGCGCGGGACTGGCCGGCGCCCACGCGGCGGCGGGTCTGGTCGAACGAGGGGTGACCGTGACGGTGATCGAGGCGCGGGACCGCACCGGCGGCCGCGTGCACTCGGTTCCCGACGGCGCCTGGCCGGTGCCCGTCCAGCTCGGAGCGTGGCTGTTCACGGGAGCGGACACCCAGCTGCGTGCGCAGCTCGACGAGGCCGACATCGACACGGCGGTCCTCGATGTCCCGCAGTGGTCGTCACCCGACGGTGCGGTCGATCCCGTGAGCGATGAGCCGATCGTCGCGGCGGTGGAGCGCGCCCAGGGCCTGCCGACCGACATCTCGCTGGCGCAGGCCCTCGCCGACGCGGGAACCGACCCCGCAGATCCCGACGTCGCGGCGCTGCTCGCGTACGTGGCCGCGATGACCGGTTCCGAGGCCGACACGCAGTCGGCCTGGTTCCCGCCGCGGCTGCCGGTCGACGACGACGCGGCGGCCCTGGGCGATCTGTCGCCCCTCGTGGACGACCTTCTCGACGGCGTCGAGCTGCGCCTCTCGTCGCCGGTCAGCCGCATCTCGCACGACGAGTCCGGTGTCAGCCTGCGGCTCGGCACGGGGGAGTCGATGTCGTTCGACCGCGTCGTGGTCACGGTCCCGCTCGGCGTGCTGCAGGCGGGCGGCATCGAGTTCGACCCCGTGCTGCCGTTCGGCACCCGGGGAGCGATCGGCGCGCTGGGGATGGGGCGGATCGAGACGGTGTGGCTGCGGTTCGACGAGCGGTTCTGGGCGACGGATGCCACGATCTGGCACCTCGTGGGCGGCGAGGCGACCGTGCGCACCTGGTTCAACCTGCTGCCGGCGACGGGGGAGAAGATCCTCGTGGGTGTGGTCGGCGGCGCCGCCGCCGAGGAGTTCGCCGGGCTCGACGACGCGGCCGCGGTGGCGGCGGCGGCCTCATCGCTGGAGGTGCTCGCGCCGGCCGAGCCGGAACCGTAGCGGGTCGAATCTCAGCTGGGTCCGGCTGATGAGCACGATCGCCGTTCCCACGAGCGCGAACAGGGCGAGCGCGACCGTGGCGCTGACGAGGAACTCCGGCAGCTCCACCTGCCTCAGATCCAGGAAGTAGTACGGATACCAGCCCACCTGCGGACCGCGCCACATGGCGCCCAGGCCCCACAGCAGCGGGTAGATCGGCGCGACCGGCACCACCCACCACGGCACCCGGAGGTGTCCCGGCGCGAGGGTCCAGCCGGCGACGGCGAGACCCGGGAGCCAGAAGTGCAGCAGCTGATCCGACCACGGCACGTCGATGCGGATGCCGCGCAGGCCCGCCTGCCACACGATCAGCGCGAACGCGATGCCGCACGTGATCGTCCAGGTCAGCGTCAGCGCCAGGGCGATGGTGAGCCAGCGCGGGTCGCGGTCGCGGCGGAACGCGACGATGCCGGCGATGAGCAGGAGCACGGCGAACGCGCAGTTGGACTGGACGGTGAGATACGCGAAGAAGTTCTCGCCCGCGATCGTGTGCGAGCTGAGACCCCATGCCAGCCGGTGCACGAGTGCGACCGCACACAGGGTCGCCATGCCCAGGCGGATCAGACCGAAGACGGCACGCACCTTCACGGTCGGGCTGTCCCCCTGCCGCGCATCATCCCGTGAGTCTACGGACACTGCGGGTGCCGAACCCGGGGACTCCCGTCGAACCCGAGGTCGTCGACCCGGTGCTCGACGAGAATGCCGTGGCTCGGCATCGACCGGGCCTCGCTGACCGCCGGGCGGCGACGAGGTGCCGCGCGATGCGCCACGATGGGAGGAGGGCCTGTCTGCGGCCCGGGACGGGAGAGGGCATGCTGACACTCGGGTACAAGGCTTCGGCGGAGCAGTTCGGACCGCGGGAGCTGGTGGAGATCGCGGTGGCCGCCGAGGCGCACGGGTTCGAGTCGGTGGCGGTCAGCGATCACTTCCAGCCGTGGCGGCACGAAGGCGGGCACGCGCCGTTCTCGCTGGCGTGGATGGCGGCGGTCGGTGAGCGCACGAGCCGGATCCGGATCGGGACGAGCGTGATGACGCCGACGTTCCGGTACAACCCGGCGGTGATCGCGCAGGCCTTCGCGTCGCTGGGGGTGCTGTACCCGGGGCGGGTGTTCGCCGGGTTCGGCACCGGCGAGGCGCTCAACGAGATCGCGACCGGGTTCGCCGGCGCGGGCGAGCAGCAGTGGCCGGAGTTCAAGGAGCGGTTCGCCCGCCTGCGCGAGGCGGTGCGGCTGATGCGGGCGCTGTGGAAGGGTGATCGGGTCTCGTTCGAGGGCGACTACTACTCGACGCACGACGCGTCGATCTACGACGTGGCCGACGACGGGGTCCCGATCTACATCGCGGCCGGCGGTCCCGTGGTCGCCAAGTACGCCGGCCGGGCGGGTGACGGGTTCATCTGCACGTCGGGCAAGGGGCGCGAGCTGTATGTCGACAAGCTGATCCCGGCGGTGAAGGAGGGCGCGGCGGCGGGCGGGCGCGATTTCGGGGCGATCGACCGGATGATCGAGATCAAGATCTCCTACGAAGAGACGATGGATGCCGCGCTGGAGAACACCCGGTTCTGGTCGCCGCTGTCGCTGTCGAAGGAGCAGAAGCACGACATCACCGACCCGATCGAGATGGAGAAGGCGGCGGACGCGCTGCCGATCGAGCAGATCGCGAAGCGGTGGATCGTGGGCACCGATCCGGACGAGGTGGTCGCCCAGGTGAAGGACTACGTGGACTGGGGGTTCAACCACCTCGTGTTCCACGCGCCCGGTCACGACCAGGAGCGTTTCATGACCCTCTTCGAACGCGACCTCGCCCCGCGCCTGCGCGATGTACCCGCTCGGTCAGTGCCGAGATGAACGCCGCGCTGGTGACGCCGATGACGACGATGCCGCTGAGCATGAGGCCCACCGCGAGCACGCGACCGAACGTGGTCACCGGAGTGAAGTCACCGTAGCCGACCGTGGCGATGGTGCAGAAGCCCCACCAGATAGCGTCGCGCAGGTCGACGATGTTGGCGTGGGGGTCATGCCGTTCGACGAACCAGACTGCCGTCGATGCCGTGTAGACGAACAGCAGCGCGAACGAAGCCACGCTGACGAGGTATCTCGCGCGCTGGCCTGCCGCCCCGAAGCTGTCGAAGAGGGGGAGGCGCCAGAGGTACGCCAGGATGAGGAACGGACGCAGCAGCGGGAGCACCAGTGAGACGAGCTCGTACCACCGGGACCGGATGAAGGCCACGGGTCGCCGGCTGACCGCCATGCGGAGCACGAAGTCCACGATGAAGTGGATCCACAGCCCCAGGATGAGCAACGCCAGCATCGTGCGCAGGTGCACGGGCAGCGAGTCGTCGGCGAGACTCCACACCGACGCGGCGAAGAAGACGACCGAGAGCACGAACATGGGCCACGCGGTGCGCGCCTCCCATCTCTGCACGCGATCGATGGGCTGGGGGCTGTTCCCACTCATGCGGCAACCCTACGAGCGTGGGCGGCGAGCCACAGCGGGTGTCGGGGAAGCCGGCCCTAGCCTGATCCCGTGAAGGCCGCTCCGGGATCGGCGTCGCCCGCGACACTCTCACCCGCGCTGCGGGTGCTGCTCGCGCTGGCGGCCGCGGTGATCGTGCTCGCCGGCGTCTCGATCGCGCGAGACCTGGTCGGCCCGCTGGCGCTCGGGGCGGTCATCGTCATCATCTGCCACCCGCTGCGGCATCCCCTCGAGCGGCACGGCTGGCCGCGGTGGGCCGCCACGACCGCGGTGATCGTGCTGGGGTATCTCATCCTGGCGGTGCTGGCGGCGCTCCTGTTCTACGCCGGGGTGCAGTTCGCTCAGCTGGTCGGCGACTATGCCGGCGAGCTGGAGTCGGCCGCCTCCGACACGCTCGCCTGGCTGCACAGCCTCGGGCTCGACGAGGAGTCGGCCGACGCCGCGGCATCCCTCCTCCAGCCGGCCAACGTCCTCGCGTTCGCCGCGGCGCTGGGCGGCACCGTCGTCACGGTCCTCCTGGCGTTCTTCTTCGTGCTCGCGTACGTGATCTTCATGGCCGCCGACGCCGCGCGGTACGCCCGCGCCGAGGCATCCTTCGGCACCGCCGTCCGCCCCACGCTCGATCGCTTCCGCGCCTTCCACCGCGGCGTGCGCCGGTACTACGTCGTCAACGCCGCCTTCGGCGCGATCGTCGCGATCATCGACGGGCTGGCGCTGTGGGCGCTGGGCGTTCCCGCGCCCGCCGTCTGGGCGATCCTCGCGTTCGTGACGAACTTCATCCCCAACATCGGGTTCGTGCTGGGGCTCGTCCCACCCGCCGTGCTCGCGCTGGTGGTGGGCGGCTGGCCTCTCATGCTCGCCGTCGTCGCGATCTACTGCGTCGTCAATGTGACGCTGCAGGTGATGATCCAGCCGAAGTTCGTCAGTGACGCGGTGAGCCTGAGTCTCACGCTGAGCTTCTTCTCGGTCATCTTCTGGACCTTCATCATCGGCCCGCTCGGAGCGATCCTGTCGATCCCGCTCACCCTTCTCGCCCGGGCGCTGGTGCTCGAGGGCGACCCGCAGTCGCGGTGGCTGCGCTGGCTGTCCGGCGATCGGGATGCCGCGGCCCGGGGTGGACGGATTCTCCCCCGATCCGGGTGATCCGTGTCGCGCGGATCGCTGATTCGCTGGCCGCATGCCCGGTGACCGCGCGGCCGCACCGCCGATGAACCTGCGCTTGGCGATCCTTCTCGCGATGGCGATGTTCGTGCTCGTCGTGGACACCTCGATCATGAACGTGTCCATCTCGGCGGTCGTGCGTGATCTCGACACCACAGCGAGCGGGGTGCAGGGCGCCATCGCCCTCGAAGCGCTCGTCTCGGCCGCGTTCATCCTCATCGGCGGCAAGGTCGGCGACCTGATCGGCCGCAAGCTCGCCTACATCCTGGGTCTGATCGGGTATGCCATCGGTGCGGTCGCGATGACGCTCGCGCAGGGCCTCACCGCGATCATCGTGTTCTGGGCGATCATCGGTGGCGTCGGCGCCTCGCTGCTGCTGCCGTCCATGCAGTCGCTCATCCATGGAAACTTCTCCGGTCCGCACCAGGCGAGGGTGTACGCGCTGGTCGGCGCATCCGCCGCCATCGCCGCCGCGGTGGGGCCCCTGCTGGGCGGGGTCATCACGACGTTCCTGTCCTGGCGGATGGCGTTCCTGCTCGAGGCGCTCATCATCGCGGTCGTTCTGCTGGGAGCCGGTCTGGTCAAGGACGTGCGGTTCACCGGAGAGCGCTCGATCGATCTTGTCGGATCGGCGCTGTCGGTGATCGGCATGGGCGGAGTCGTCCTGGGGATCCTCCTCTGGCAGGAGGGCGGCGGCTACGTCGGCCTCGTCATCGGGGTCGGTGTGCTCGCGCTCGCAGGTCTCGCGTTCTGGCTCGTCCGACGGAAGCGCCGGGGGAAGGCGACCCTGCTCGACCCGGGCCTGCTGGCATCCAAGCCGTTCCGCGCCGGCGTGAGCGGGCAGCTGCTGCAGCAGATCACGCTCGGCGGGACGATGATCGTTCTCCCGCTCTATCTGCAGATGGTGCTCGAGTACAACGCGCTGTGGGCGGGCCTTTCCATCGCGCCGCTCTCGCTCAGCATGTTCGCCGTGGCCCTGACCGCGGGTCGATGGCTGAAGGCCAGGCCCGCCGATGTCATCCTGTGGGGGTTCGGCCTCACCGTGCTGGGTTTGATCGTGCTCGTGCCGATCGTGCCCCGAGCCGACTCCGGCTGGTTCCTCACCGTTCCGTTGATCGTGAGCGGATGCGGGCTCGGGCTGCTGGTCTCCCAGTTGAACAACTACACACTCTCGCCGATCTCCGACGAACGGGTCAGTGAGGCGGCCGCCGTCAACTCGGCGGCGGGATCCTTCGGTCTGTCCTTCGGCCTCGCCTTCGCCGGGGCGATCATGCTGGCGACCCTCAGTCTCGCCTTCACGTCGTTGTCGGACTCCAGCACGGTCCTCTCGGCGCAGGACAAGCAGCAGGTCGCAACGGTGCTGGAGGAGGACGCCCAGCTCGTCTCGAACGCCGGCCTGGCGGAGCTCGTCGCCGACGAACCTGCTGCCGTCGCCGAGGAGATCGTGCGCATCAACACCGAGGCGCGCCCGGTTGCGCTGCAGGTGGCGCTCGCGGTCCCGATCCTCGCCGGAATGCTGGGGATTGCGAACGGATTCCGCATGAGGCGTCTGCCGGATCCGAAGGCATCGCCGAAGGCGGCGGGCTCGGTCTTCGACTGAGCAGCGCGATCGGTCAGGCCGTGGCCGGTTCGGCGATCCTGCGATGGGAGCGGAACAGTTCCCAGTCCGCCCGTGAGAGCGCTGCGTACGCGTAGCTCCACGCCAGGATCGCTTCGGCGGCTCTGCCGCCGCGGCCTACGTATCCGGCGACCGTCGCAGCGTCCGGGGATTGGCTGTGGGCCCTGGCGAGGGTGGCGGCGCATGCATCGGCGTACCAGAGGAACGCCTCGTCCTCGAGGGTGTCCATGTCGAACCCGCCCTTCATGTCGTGGAACTGGCGCACGTAGAACGCGCGATCCGTCCCCTGCGCGTCGACGCCGCGAAGATGCCCGAGGAACGGATCCGACACCGCCTGCAGGACGCGCTGCATCGCGACCACCCGTCCTCCGTCGCCGAACTCGTCGATGTACTGACTCACAGCAACCGGCTGGGACGCGCCTCCGTAGCGGATCAGGACGCTCGTGCCCGCCTCCTTCGCCTGCAGCAGCAGCGCGTTGTCGTCGCCATCCTGGAGCCCGAGGAGATAGCAGCGTGTGCCGACGCTGCCCACTCCGACCACGCGTCGTGCGACGTCGGCGATGGCGTAGTTCTGCAGCAGGACCCGGATGTCCACCGATGCCGACCTGACGTAGTCGCCGTAGACGTCCCCAACGCGCGTGGCGACCGCACGGTCGACCCGGGTCATCGTCGGCGGCGACTCGACGAACTTCAGTCGCCCGCTCTTTCCCATCGTCGTGAGGCGCTTCGCCGCCAGCGCGCCGGTGTGCTTCTCCGCATTGCGGATCGCGTGCCGCAGCGCCCGCCGCGACTCCGGATCGGCCGCTGCCGCGGCCACCGCGTCGAAGCGGTCGTAATAGCGGCGCAACGGCCCGCGCTTCACAGCATTGTGCAGTCCGCGGGCGTAGGTCACCACCGCGCTGCGGGCGGCGCTGGACACGAGGCCGTCGTCGCGCGAGGTCGACTGGCCGGCGATGACGATGCTGGTGACAAGGCGCTTCAGATCCCACTCCCACGGCGCCCACGCCGCCTCGTCGAAGTCGTTGAGGTCGAAGACGAGCGTGCGCTGAGGCGAGGCGTAGAGGCCGAAATTCGAGACGTGGGCGTCGCCGCACGACCCGACGGTCAGACCGGTGTGCGGCGATCGGGCGAGGTCGGCCGCCATGAGCCCCGCCGTGCCGCGGAAGAAAGCGAACGGGTTCGCGGCCATGCGCTCCGCGCGGATCGACACGAGCTCGCGGAGCCGGTCGGCGTCCTGCTCATCCAGGATGGCCATCGGATCGCGGCCGTCGGGCACGAGGTCCGCCAGCGCGTCCCGGGGAACCTGCTTGCGCACCGCCCGTCCGGCAGCAAGCTGATCCCGCAGCGACGGGGGTGCCTGCCGACCGGGTCGGGCGGGCTCTGATTCCAGCGTTGTCATGCGCCGAAGTCTGCGTGACACGGGATCTGCAAGCACCATGCTCGGGGGGTGAGATCCGCCCTTCGGAGGGTGAGATCGTCGCGGATTCCGCTGCCAGGCGGGCGGCCTGCGGATACTCTGCTCTCGCGCGGGCCTGCGCATCGCCGCGAACCGGAGGCGGCAATGACCGACATCCCTCTTGATCCCCTCTCGCCGAGCTCGGACACCGCGGCCCGGGGGGTGCGCCACCGGGCACCCAGCGCTCGGTCGGTCGAGACGCTGACGCTTCTGGTGGGCGCGGCCGCCTTCGTGCTGGCGGCGCTGGCCGCACTGATCTCGTTCCGCCTCCAGCCTGCGCCCATCGCCGGTCCGGGCTCGATCGGCCAGTTCTCGGCGATCGCCGCGGCGATCGCCGCCGCGCTCGCGTTCCTCGCCGGACGCCTCGTCGTGCACAGCCGCGCCGATCGCGGATCGCTGCGGGCGCTCGACGTCCTGGACATGTTCGCGCTTGCGATCGCCCATGCCGTGATCGCGCTGCTGGGCTGGACGCTTGCCGCGGCGATCCTCGAGCAGGCCTTCATCGGGGCGCAGGTGTTCCCGGTGCCGGTGATCGCGTTGGCCGGCGCAGCGTGCGCCGTCACCGCATACGCCGTGTTCGTGTCGGCGACGCACATGGATCTGCCGCTGCTGGCCGTCGTCCTCGCGGTGTTCCTGGCCGTCGGCCTCCTTGCGAGCATGGTGGGATCCAGCGATCCGGACTGGTGGGTCGACAACCTGAGCGCGCTCGGGATGACCACGAGCACGTCGGCGCGGGCGTTCAGCATCACGCTGGTCGTGGCGGGGTTCATCATCACGACCCTCGCCCGCTATGTGACGCGTGATCTTCCGACGACCGATGCGCGCGGAGTCGCCGGCGTGCGGGTGTGCCTCGTCCTGGTGGGTCTGTTCCTCATGGGAGTCGGCGTCTTTCCGGTGGACACCTTCTTCGGCATCCACACGGGAGCGACCATCGCTGCCGTCGTCAGCTACGGTGTGCTCGTCTTCCGCATGCCGGCCTGGCTGCCCGCCATGCCGAGGACCTTCCTGGTCGTCGGATGGCTCTTCCTGGCGATCACGCTCGTGCTGGTGGCCTTCTTCTTCGTCGGGTACTACACGCTCACCGCGGTCGAGCTGGTGGCGGGCACCCTGGTGTTCACCTGGCTGATCCTCTTCATCCGGAACGCGGCCGCCGCACAGCTCGACATTCGGGGGGACGCGCAGACCGGCGCGGTCGACCGTGGATGAACAGCGCTGGCATCGGCTGACGGCGGCGGCACTGGTCGTCGCGTCACTGGTATACCTGATCGCCTACTCGTGGCGCGTGATCGGCGATCTGGCCGGCGTCGCCTGGAGCGTTGCGACGTGGGCGATGCTCGCCACGTGGGCGATGTTCATCGCCGACTACATCGTCCGGCTGTGCCTCGCCGATCATCGCGCCGTCTGGTTCCGCCTGCATCTGGGCGCGCTCGCCTTCGCGCTGGTGCCGGTCCTGCGACTCGTGCAGCTGCTGCGGGTTCTCACCTACATCCCGGCACTGCGAGGGACGGCGGGCGCCCTGCTGCGCACGAAGATCATCGTCTACAGCAGCGGCGCGACCGTCGTGCTCGTCTACATCGCGTCGCTGGCCGTGCTGGACGCCGAACGGAACGCGCCCTCGGCGACGATCGTGTCCTTCGGCGACGCGGTCTGGTGGTCGTGCGTCACGGTCACCACGACCGGCTTCGGCGATCTGGTGCCGGTGACCGGATCGGGGCGGCTGATCGGCGTCGGCCTGATGCTGGGTGGGGTCGCCCTGGCCGGCATCCTGACGGCGACGCTGGCCTCGTGGATCGTCGAGCGCGCGTCCCGGAACGACGACAGCGCGGAGCCCGCGACGCGCGGGCAGCTGCGTGCCCTCATCGCAAAGGTCGACGCGCTCACGCAGCCTCCGGCCGAGGGGTGCGGAGAGCCGCCCACCGCGCCGACCGCCGCCGCGCCGGCCGGTGTCGAGCCGGGTGAGGCCGTGCAGGGACGCTGATCAGGCGAGCGACTTCGCCTTGAGGGCTTCGAACTCGTCGCGGGTGATCGTGCCGTCGTCGAACAGCGCCTTCGCCTTGGCGATCTCATCGGCGGCGCTGACGACGGCGCCGGCGGTGGTGCGGATGTACGCATCCTGCTCCCCGCGCATGCGCGCGGCGTGCTCGAGCGTGCGCCGCTGCATGCCCGACCCGCGCGCGATCAGATACACGAGCGCGGTGAGGAACGGCACGAAGACGAGCAAGAGGATCCACACCGCCTTCAGCCATCCGTTGACCGAATCGTCGCGGAAGAGGTCGCCGATGATCGAGAACAGCACCATCAGATAAGAGAAGAACACGAACAGCCAGAAGAACCAGGCGATCCAGCTCCAGAGATCCATTTGCGCACCAATCGCTCGTCGGCCGACCGCAGTGTCCGCCACTGCGTCAGGATCCCGGTGAACCGTCCGATCCCGCGTCACCCGGCTCGGGTGAGACATCGTCGTCCTGTGTCACGCGATTGATCGAGACCACCTCGACGTGGAACCGCTCGAACAGATCGAGCAGCCCGAACAGCTTCGCCTGGTCGGGAACCGGGCCGACGATGTGCGTGATGCCGGCTTCGGTTCTCACCGAGAACTCCGGCAGCGTTGCGATCAGGTCGCGTCCCAGGCGCCCCTGGACGATGACGTCCACGATGTGTGAAGCCATGACAGATCCCTCGCCCCGGGGGTGTGTTCCGGTCCTGTGGGCAGTCTCCCCCGCAGGTCTCGCGCTCGCGTCACCCCGGTGGGATGATTCGAGGCAGTTCCCCTTCAACAGCTCAGAGAGATCGCACGGTGGAACGCCGACGACGCACCATCCCCCCGCACGCAGTGGACCGGCCGGAGCTGCGTGCGCAGCTGGACGCCGGCATGGACTCTCCGCTGTCGCTCGTGATCGCCCCGGCGGGCGCAGGCAAGTCGGTGCTGCTGTCGCAGTGGGCCCAGGCAGCGGGGGAGGATCGGCCGGTGGCACTGCTGGAAATCTCCGAATCGGATCGCGATGCATCGGTGTTCGCGCGCCGGCTGGTCGAGGCGGTAGGGGAGGCCGCCGCCGGCTTTCGCGCGCCCGCCGCGCCCGTGGAGACAGGCGGCAACCGGCTCGGCGGTGCGTTCCTCGAAGACCTGGCAGCGGGGCTCGCCGATACGGGGCCGTTGATCGTGATCTTCGATGACGTGCACTGGCTGAGCGGGAGCTCGGTGCTCGACGACCTCTGGCGGCTGGTCGACCTGCTCCCGCCGGGTGCGCACTTCGTCTTCTCGTCACGGATGGACCTCCAGCTCGGTTGGAGCAGGCATCGCCTGCAGCACAGCCTCGTCGAGATCCGGCAGCGCGAACTCGCGTTCGACGCCGCGACGACCGCGCGCGTACTCGGCGCCATCACCGGTAGCGCAGTCGATGAAAGGATCGCGACTGCAGTGACCGCGCACACGGAAGGGTGGGCGGCGGGCGTTCAACTGACCGCGCTCAGCCTCCGGTTCAGTCGCGATCCGGAACGCATCGTGAGCGTGCTCGGCAGCGACGAGCGGCTCGTCGTCGACTATCTCTCCGAACAGGTGCTCGGCGCGCTCGAACCTGACAGACGGGCGGCGCTGATGAAGATCGCGGTGGTCGATGAATTCTGCGCCCCACTGCTCGACGCGATCCTCGGCGGCGCGGGTGCGGAGGCGATCGCGGAGCTCGAGCGCGAATCGATGTTCGTGCTTCCTGTCTCCGAGCGACCCGGGTGGTATCGGTTCCACCGACTGTTCCGTGACATCCTGCTGCTGCGACTGCGTGCCCACGATTCGCAGGCGGAGCCCCACGCGTTGGTATCCGCCGCACAGTGGTGCGAGGCGGAGGGCTTCGAGGAGAAGGCGATCGCGTACCGGCTGCGAGCACGCGACTGGGACGGCGCGATCGACGGCGTCCTGCGGCTCGGCCGGGACCTCTACGGCGATACGCGGATGGCGGCCGTGGTGGGTTGGCTCGACCAGGTTCCCGCCGGGGTCCGGTCCAAGCGTCCGGCTGTCGATCTGCTGCTCGCGATCGCACAGGGCATGAGCGGGCAGGCGCAGATCGCGGTGGACGAGCTGCGTGGCATCCTGTCCGAGCGCGATCTGAGCGCCGGCGAGCGCCAGGCAGGCACGGCCTATCTCTCCGCATTCGTGCAGTTCGTCCCACACGCGGAGGACTTCGCCGATGCGGCCCGCCGTGCGCTCGTGATGCTGCGGGACGAGCCGCACGTCGAGTTGCCCGACCTGGTCGGATTGACGACGCGCCCCCTTCTGATCGCGGTCGCGCAGGTCTCGCTGGGGCGGGCTCTGATGCTGCTGGGCGACTTGGACTCGGCCCGGCGGATCCTGCGGGACGCGCTGAAGGGTGAGGGCATGGCCTATCGTCCCTACCGGGTGCACGCGCTCGGGTCGCTCGCGCTCGTGGAGGCACTGTCCGGCAGGCTGGTGGTGGCGGCCGGACTCGCCGATGATGCGCTGGTGCTGACAGAGGAGTCCGGCCTGCGCGCGCACCCGGCCCCGGCGGACGCGTACCTCGCCCGCGCTGTCGCGGCGATCCGGCGCGGCGAGCCGGATGCCGGGTCGCTCGCGCTCTCGGAGGGCGTGGCGCGCGCGGCGGCGAACAACCGCACTCAGCTGCTCTGGCTCGCCCACCTCGCGTCGCAGATCATCGATCCCGATGCCGTGGGAGCGGAGACGCCAGATGCTGGGCCGCCGCCGCCCTTCGTCCGAGACGCCCTCGTCGCGCTGGCGATGAGGCATGCGCGGCTGCGCGGCGCTCCGCAGCATCCGCCGGTGTCGACGCGCTCCTGGTCGCTGATCGCATTCGAGGAGGTGGCGGGACTGCTGGCGCTCGGCCAGCCGACGGCGGCCCGCGCTCGACTCGCCCAGCTGGACGAGGGCACGGGCGATGCGCCCACGACTGCGGTCGAATGCGAACTGCTGCGGGGCTGGACCGCCGCTCTCGACGGCCGTGGTCAGCAGTCCCGCACACACCTGCAAGCCGCCCTCGCCATGGCGGGGCCCCACCGCCTCGTCTCGCCGTTCGTGCAGGCCGGCCCGGATGTCGCGGAGCTGATCGATCAGCTCCCCGGAGCGGCGGACGACTTCCGGCGCCTGGTCGTGTTGCGCGGCCGGGCGCTCGGGGCGATCCGCCGGCAGACGCTGGTCGACAAGCTCACGCCGCGCGAACTGGAGCTGCTCGCCTATCTCCCCAGCCGGCTCACGTTCGCCGATATCGCCGCGCACAGCTTCGTGTCCATCAACACGGTGAAGACGCATGTCGGCCACATTTACCGCAAGCTCGGTGTGACCGGCCGAGACGCCGCGATCGAGCGCGCTGCCGAGCTCGGACTGATCGACCCGAACGAGATCGCCCGCGTCGGATGACGCGGTGCCGAAGCCCGGCGGCCAGCATGACAGGATGGCCGACCTGCCTGGGAGACCTCACGCCGATCCAGCACTCCGAGGGCGGCGCGGGATCGCCGCAATCGCGGCTGCGATCGACAAGCCGCTTGTCACCGGTTTCCTCGTCACGGTGGGCGTGCTGGGCGCGCTGCTGCTGGGAAGCGCGTTCACGTCGATCTCCACGATCCTGCTGTCGATCGTCCTCGCGCTGTTCCTGGCCCTCGGCCTGGACCCCATCGTCCGCCTGCTGGAACGCCATCGCGTCAAGCGCGGTGCGGGCATCGCGATCGTGTTCGGTGCGTTCGTGCTGCTGTTCGTCGGATTCCTGGTCTTCCTGCTGCCTCCGGTGCTCGCCCAGGTGGGCCAGCTCGTGCAGAGCATCCCTCGTGCCGTCGCCGGCGTCCCGGACTCGGAGTGGTTCGCCCAGCTGAATCCCGACAGCCAGGCCGCTGTGCGCGACGCGCTCGATCGGCTCGCCGAATGGATCTCGAGTCCGTCGACGATCGCGCTGCTCGGCGGCGGCGTGCTCGCCGTCGGCATCGGCATCGTGAGTGCTGTCTCGGCCGGCTTCGTCGTGGTCGCACTGACGCTGTACTTCCTGGCCTCGATGGAGGCGATGAAACTCGCCCTGTACGCGCTGGCGCCCGCGCACAGCAGGCCACGCCTGTCGGAGCTGACCGAGCGGGTCACCTCTTCGGTGGGCAGCGCTCTCATCGGGTCGGTGATCCTGTCGTCCCTGAACGCGGCGACGGTCTTCGTGCTCCACCTGCTGATCGGACTACCGTTCCCGGCGCTGATGGCCGTGATCGCCTTCGTCATCACGCTCATCCCGCTGTTCGGGTCGGTGATCTTCTGGGTGCTGGCCACCGCTCTGGCCCTGTTCTCCAGTCCCGTGCAGGCGCTTCTGTTCGCGGTCGCCTATCTCGTGTACATCCAGCTGGAGTCGTACGTGATCAGTCCGCGTGTGATGAACCGGGCGATCTCGATCCCTGCCGCCCTGGTGTTGATCGGCGCTCTGGTGGGCGGAACGCTGATGGGGGTGATCGGCGTGCTGGTCGCACTGCCGATCATGGCGTCGATCCTGCTGATCATCCGCGAGGTCGTGGTGCCGCGTCAGGATCTCAAAGTGTGAGGCGCAGGTTCATCCGACAAGGGTGATCCGCGCGCCCTCTCGACCGTCGTAGCGTCACGGACATCACGCGGCACCGCGTGTCCGAACGGCGGAGCCTGAGGAGGCAGCATGAGCATGAGCACGAACACGAACACACGCACAGGCTGGGTCGGCTGGGTCATCTTCGCGGGTGTCGTGCTGGTGATCGCCGGCCTGTTCAGCGCCATCCAGGGTTTCGCGGCTCTCATCGGACCGAACGACTACTACCTCGTCGCAGGCGGCTCGGTCTGGCTGCTGGATGTGAACGGCTGGGGCTGGTGGAACCTCATCATCGGCACGCTTCTGGTCCTGACCGCGGTCGCGCTGTTCGCGGGGCAGACCTGGGCGCGCGTCGTGGCGATCGTGCTCGCGGTGCTGAACGCGGTCGGCCAGCTCCTGCAGATTCCTGCCCAGCCCTGGTGGGCGATGATCGTCATCGCCGTCGACATCCTGGTCATCTACGCGCTGACCGTGCACGGCCACGAGCTGCGTCCCCAGGCCTGGGACGAGGGCGCAGCCTGAGCCGATGAGAGCTCGAGCCGCCGCTCGAGGGGTCAACTCAGCAGCGACGCCTTGGCTGCGGCGAACTCGTCATCGGTCAGCACCCCCTGCGAGTGCAGTGTCGCCAGCTGGGTGAGCTGGGTCATCAGGTCCGCGGGGGCCCGTGCGGGCGCCGGCGGCGTCGCGGGGGGCGGCGCCGCCGCGACCGCCTGTGCGGCCGCGGCCTGCATGGCCGCGGCCTGCTGCTGGGCTTCCCAGGCCTGTGCCTGAGAAGCCTGATCCGCCCGATCCTGCTGACGCGCGGCGACGCGGCCGGAGACCGCTGTTGCGGTGCCGGCGACCACGGCCGTACGGGCTGCGAGTCCGATCAGGCCGGGCCTTCCCATTCTGCCGAGCATCCTGTCCTCCTCGTCACGCGGCGTGAACGTCCAGATAGGCATTGACGAGCGGCGCCGGAACTCCCTGGCGCGCTGCGACGAAGCCGCCCGCATCGAAGAGCCGTGCGGCGAACCGCTTCGCCCACAGCAGTTCGACCACCAGCACAGCGGCCGAGGCCCCGGGTGGGACAGCCGCCGCCAGTGCGTCGATGTCGTCGTCCGAGGCCAGGCCCGGAAGCGTCAGGGCGGACACGCCGTCGGCGTCGGCGCTGTTCGACACTTCCATCACCGACAGGCTGCCGGCGCGGTCGCGTGCGACGAAGACCAGATCGAGGAGGTTCACGATGCCCTCCGCGACGAGATCGTCGATCGCCTCCAGCACCTCTGGTCCCGGGTGATCACCGTCGAACCCGATCAGGTAGAAGTCGATCGGGCCGTAATCGAATTCGGTCATGATCACAGGGTTCCGGCACGGGGATCTGCAGTCGTCATCCCCGGCGGGTGATCCCGCCGCGGGAGTCTCACTTCGTGACGGCGGGGTGAGCGTCGGCGGCGCCCGAGGCCGTGGTGGTCAGCGTGTGCAGAGGTGCGGCCGCCGAGGCCGCAGCATCCTGGAGTGTTCCCCGCGCCATCCGATGGCGCTTCAGGAGCATCGCCATCACCACGCCGGCGACGCTGAATCCGGCCATCACCCACGACGCCGCCGCCAGTCCCGCCGCCAGCGCCTCGGACATCGCCGCGCCCTCCTCTGCGCGCCGACCGATGACCGACGCATTGATCGTCGCCACCAGTGCGGTCGCGACCGCGGCTCCCACGTAGCGGGCCATGTTGGAGACACCCGAGGCGGATCCCACCTGATTCTGGGGCACGCACGCGGTGGCAGCTGACGAGGAGGGGCCGTTCGACAGGCCCATGCCGACGGCGATGGCCACGAGGGGCAGCACGAAGGCGAGATAGTTCCACGACGCGTGCACGAAGCCGAGCACACCGAATCCGATGGCGGTCACGAGGAAGCCGAGGCCCACGACCTGGCGACCGCTCGTCTTGGCTGCGAGCTTGGGCACGAGGGGGGCGATCAGGACCAGTCCCACCGTGGCGGGAAGCAGCGCCAGTCCCGCCTGGAACGCGGTCATGCCGAGGGCATCCGGATTCTGGAAGTACAGACTGAGCAGGTACATGAGTCCGTTGATGGTCCCGGCGCCGATGAGGATGGCGACCGTCGAGGCGACGAGCACCACGTTGCGCAGCAGCGCGAGATCCAGCAGGGGGACCGTGACCCGCTTCTCGACGAAGACGAACGCGAATCCGCTGGCTACCGCGATCAGCAGGCACGCGATGGTCGGCACCGAGAGCCAGCCCCAGTCAGCCCCCATGCTCATCGCCAACACGATGGGGCTCAGGGTCAGCGCCACCAGCAGCGCCCCCAGATAGTCGATCGATCGCGACCGCTGCTCGTCGCGAGACTCCGCGACCGCACCCCAGGTGACCAGAACGCAGATCAGCGCCAGAGCGGCATCGATCCAGAAGAGACCCTGCCAGCCGGTGACATCGACGAGGACGCCGCCCACGAGCGGTCCGGCCGCCGCGCCGACGGCGGCGGCGGCCCCCCACAGCGACACTGCGCGCAGCTGCTGCTGACCGTGATTGGCCACGGCCAGCAGACTCAGCCCGCACGCGAGGATCGTCGCCCCCGCCGCCCCCTGGATGATCCGCCCGATGATCACCGCAAGGCCTGACGTCGACAGCGCGATGAACACGCACGACACGATGAACAGCAGCAGGCCGAGCTGGAACACGCGCTTGCGGCCGAACACGTCCCCCAGCCCGCCTGCGGTGACGATGACCGCGGCGCCCATGAGCGAGTAGCCGGTGACCGCCCACTGCAGCGTGTCGACGGAGGTTCCGGTGTCGGCGCTGATGGCGGGAAGGAGGATGCTGACCGCCGATGTGTTCGCGTTGACCACCAGCGTCGAAAGGCAGGTGACAAGGAGCACCGCCCCTGCCCCGCGCGAGGTTGTGGCGGTCGCGGCGGACGATTCAGCTGCCATCAGCATCCTCCGGATCGGTGGATCTTCCCCGCCGGCATCCTCGGCTGGAGCGTCCCGGCCGTCATCATCCCGCGCGGGTGATTGCGGTGGGGGGTGACCTGTACGCCGCCGTCAATATCACCCGCCCCGGACGATGCCGCGTGCCCACCGATGGCTAGCTTCAGGATCAATCTTCAGATGGGGGCCACCAGGCTCCCCGCAAGCGGAGGGAGTCGTGATGGTGCACGCATCCGATCAGGGGGGTGGCCGGCCGTGACCGATGCGAAGTCACCCACGGCCGGGCGGGGGGCTACGCGGTCGGGACCCGCGAAGATCCCCACTCCCGTGTGGATCTCATGGGTTGCGCTCGCGCTCATGACCACGAGTTCGGTCGCGAGCCTGCGGCCCGCGCCGACGATGGCCGTGTACGGGCTGGCGTCGGTCTTCCTCTACCTCGTCCCGGCGATCGTGTTCCTGCTCCCGACCTCTCTGGTGGCCGCCGAGCTCGCGTCAGGCTGGAAGGGCGGCGTCTACAAGTGGGTTTCCGAGGGGATCTCCAAGCCGATGGGATTCCTTGCGATCTGGTGCCAGTTCGCGATGACCATCTTCTACTACCCGAGCCTGCTCGGCTTCGTCGCCTCGACGCTCGCCTACGTCATCAATCCCGACCTCGCGTCGAACGGCGTGTGGACGGCGCTGGTGATCATGGTCTGCTACTGGTCGGGCGTGTTCATCTCGTCGCGCGGCACCAAGGGCGTCGCGGGCCTGGCCAGTTGGGGTCTCATCCTCGGCACGCTCGTGCCCGGTGCCGTGCTGGTCCTGCTCGGGGCCGTCTTCCTGGGCCAGGGCAACGAGTCTGCCGCGCCGATGACGGCTGCGAACCTGCTGCCGGCGTGGGCGGGCCTTGCGAGCCTGGTGCTCATCGTCAACAACTTCCTGTCGTACAGCGGGATGGAGATGAACGCGGTGCATGTCTCATCGCTGAAGAACCCGGGCCGCGACTATCCCAAGGCGATGTTCCTTTCGATGGGGCTGGTGCTGCTGATCTTCATCCTCCCGGCGCTGGCGATCAGCTGGATCGTCCCCGCCGAGCAGATCTCGCTGACGGCGGGGATCATGCAGGCCTTCGAGGCCGTGTTCGCCTCATTCGATGTCAGCTTCCTGACGCCGATCTTCGGCATCCTTCTCGTGGCGGCCTCACTGGGCGGCATGCTCACCTGGCTCGCCGGCCCGTCGAAGGGCCTGCTGATGATCTCGCGCGAAGAGGGCTACCTGCCCCCATTCCTGCAGAAGCTCAACAAGAACGGCGTGCAGCAGAACCTCCTGGTCACGCAGGGCATCGTGACATCGATCATCGCCCTCGGCTACGCGCTCATTCCGGACGTCTCCAGCGCCTACTGGATCTTCTCGGTGATCACCACGCAGGTGTACCTCATCATGTACCTGCTGATGTTCATCGCCGCCGTGAGACTGCGGCGGCTGCATCCCGACCACCCGCGCGGGTTCCGTGCGCCGATGCTCGTGGGACTGTGCGGCGTGGGGTTCGCCGCATCCCTGGCAGCGCTGCTGGTCGGTTTCGTGCCGCCATCGCAGTTCGGCGGCGGGAGCCCGTGGGTCTACCTCCTGATCGTCGGCGGCGGCGCCCTCGGGCTGGGGCTGCTCGTGCCGTACCTCTTCTACCGCTTCCGCAAGCCGTCATGGAAGCAGCAGGCATCCGTGGAGGGTGGTGAATCGTGAGCACAAGCAGCGAATCCCAGTCGCCGCGCGAGAGGTCGGTGATCTACGCCGTCGTCGTCGGCGTGCTGATCGTGCTCGGCGTGATCGCGACGCTCCTGTTCATCGACAGGAGGCAGGAGGCCGGGGACCTCGAGAAGGCGGAGCAGCTGCTCAGCGCATTCTCGGACGCCGGGATCTCCGTCACGCTCAGCGCAGAGCAGATCGCCGAGGTGCTCGGAGACGACGGCGGCGCGACCTGCGCCGACCCCAACGCGGCCCTGTCGCGGGCCACGCTGCTGGCGGGGCTGGCCAACGGAGCCGGCGGTCCGGGGACACGCCCCGTCATCGTCGAGTCCCGCCTGCTGCAGGGGCAGCTCCTGATCATCGAGACCTACTGCCCGGAGCAGGCGGAGGGCTTCCGGCAGTTCGTCGACAGCCTCACCACGGTGAGAGCGCGGACCGATGGCTGAGCGGATCCGCGAGCGCATCCGCGCCATGATGCCGGCCGCGCGCGATGAGCTTGCGGAGCTGGTCGCGCTGCGATCGGTCGCCGACCCGCGTCAGTTTCCGCCCGAGGAGTGCGCGAAGGCGGCGGAGTGGGTCCGCGGCCGCTTCGCCGTCCTCGGCTTCGACGACGCTCGCCTGGTGCGCACGCCCGATGGCAGCGATGCGGTCATCGGGAGTCGGCCGGCCTCCGATCCGCACGCACCGACCGTTCTGCTCTACGGCCACTACGACGTGCAGCCGCCGCTGGACGAGTCCGCCTGGCGCACCCCGCCGTTCGAGCTGACGGATGCCGGCGGTCGCTGGGCCGGGCGCGGCGCCGCCGACTGCAAGGGCAACATCATCATGCATCTGCTCGCACTGCGTGCGCTCGGCGACCACATCCCGGTGAACCTCAAGCTCGTCGTGGAGGGCAGCGAGGAGCAGGGCACCGGGGGTCTCGAGCGCTTCGTCGAGGCGAACCCGGAGGTGCTGCGCGCGGATGTGATCCTGGTCTGCGACACCGGCAACGCCGCCGTCGGCAGGCCCGCGGCGACCGTCTCGCTCCGCGGGTTCGCCAACGCCGTCGTGCGGGTGGAGACACTCTCGTCCGAGATCCACTCCGGGATGTTCGGCGGTCCCGCCCCCGATGCGCTCGCAGCGCTCATCGCGGTGCTCGCCTCCCTGCGCGACGCCCGCGGAGCAACGACGATCGACGGCCTCGAGCGGACCCAGGTCTGGACCGGCGAGCCGTACGACGCCGACCAATTCCGCGCCGACGCCGGACTGCTCGACGGCGTCGACCTTCTCGGGGACGGGTCGGTCGCAGACGAGCTGTGGGCGCGACCGGCGCTGACCGTGCTCGGCATCGACTGCCCGCCGGTCGTGGGTTCCTCCGCATCCATCGCCCCGCGCGCCGCCGCGCGGCTGAACCTGCGCGTGCCGCCGGGAACCAGCGCCCGCGCCGCACACGATGCGCTTGCAGCCCATCTGCGCGCTCACGCCCCCTGGGGTGCTCACGTCGAGGTGGAGACCGAGGCGGTCGGAGAGCCCTTCCTCGCCGCCACCGGAGGCCCCGCGTTCCGTGCCCTCGCGGACGCGATGGAGACAGCGTACGGGGTGCCGGCGACCACGCTCGGCCAGGGCGGCTCGATTCCGCTGTGCAACGTGTTCGCCGACAGCTACCCGGACGCGGAGATCATCCTGATGGGGGTGGAAGAGCCCCTTGCGCTCATCCACGCTCCCAATGAGAGCGTCGACTCGGGTGAGATCGAGAATCTTGCCCTCGCACTGGCGGTCTTCCTCCGCGGTCACGGCTCGGTCGCTCGCGGCTGAACGTCGAGCCCGCGTCGCATCCACGACTCAGGCGGCGCGTTCCGCAGGCCGTGCACGGAGCCGGTCGCCGCCATTCCGATCAGCACGCCCAGTGCCACTGACACCATCGTCGCCACCGTGGTGACGAGGGTTCCCATCCCCGACGAGTCGCCTTCGAACATGTCGGCGGCGCCGATGAGGCCGAGCGCACCGGGCACGAGAAGCCAGAAGGCGGGGAGGAAGCTCACGAAGGCGGGGGGTCCGGTGCGCAGCCGCGCCACGACGACCGCCACCGGAGTCATCGCGGCAGCGCCGACGAGCGCGGAGAGCACGCCGTCGAAGAACACGTCGCCGATCACCTGCGCCGCGTAGGCGACGTACAGCACGACGATGACCCAGCCGATCGACATCGGTCTGGCGCACTGGTACACGCCGATGCCGATTCCGAACGCTGCGACGGCGATCCAGGGCATGACCGGGCCGAGGGGCCAATGGCTGGTCGCCACCGACGGCACGCCGACGAGCGCGCCGGCGGCGACGAGCCCCGCTGACAGCAGCAGCAGCCGCATCGCGCCGGCCGCGACACGGGCGGCACCGGACATGATGTCGCCGGTTGCCAGCTCGATCACTCCGATCGTGAGCAGTCCCCCAGGAAGCAGCATCACGAGTGGGGCGACGGCCACGGGAAGGACGCCCGGATCGACGTAGCGTGCGACCAGGAGCACGACGATGGCGACACCGAGGGCCGCGGTGACCACGATGAGCGCACGGCGGACGGTGTCCAGCCGTTCGGAGCCGAGCAGAAGGACCCCCACCCCGGTGCCGAGAATCGCGGCCAACGCGACGCCTGGCCAGGACGACCCGAGCAGCACGCTCAACGCTGCCGACAGCAGCGCATATGCTCCGGCCCGTTGCGCGCGCGAGAACGGCGCAGGCATGGTGTGGACGTGCTCCAGTGCCGCCAGCACCCAGGATGCGGCGCCGATGCCGCGCCGAGCGACTCCGGCGATGCGATCGATCGCATCGACCTGATACAGCAGCGCAGAAGTCTCGCCCGCTGTGACGACCCTCGTCTGGACGGATTCCTGCGCACCCGACGACACGAGGATCGAGGTCGGGAAGACGACGGCCTGTGCGCTGCTCAGTCCGTGGCTCCGCGCCATCTCGTCGAGCGCGGATCGAGTCGGACCGACGGGGTAGCCGCAGTCGATCATCTCCGCTCCCAGCGACGCCATGGCGTCCAACACGACCGCCGGGGGCTCTTTGGCGGTCGGGGGCGCGCTGTCGCGGGACTCCCGCCGACTTCGGCGCAGCAGCACCCACAGCAGGAGTGCGCCGCCGATGAGAGTCACGCCCGCGATCGTGAGCATCGCGACGTCGATGGTCGCGCTGGTCGCAGCCGGAGGGACGGCAGCGGGAGCGCTCGCGGACGGGGTGGGCGTGGGCGAGGGGGTGGTGCTCGGAGCCGGGCTGGATGACGTGGGCTCGGTGGTGCTGGTGGGTGACGGTGGCGGTGCGGGGCTGGCGGTCGGGGCCGTGCCCTCCGTCGGCGAGGGCGCTGCGGTGGCCGTCGCAGCGGGCGTCGTGATGGCTCCGGCGGCCATACCCGGGAGTGAGAGGGACATCGCCACGACCGCCGTCGCGGCGACGAGGGCGACGAGACCGACCGGGGCGTTGGCGCGGATCCCACGGCGCGACACCCGCGCCGACACGAGCCTGCTCATGCATCGAACTGCATCAGAGTGCGCGGGCCGGCGTCACCATCCGCAGCGGGTGATCCGTCCTCAGGGCTCGATGCGCAGCACCTGCGGCGACTCGCCGACGGCGAGGTCGTCGACGACCCGCAGCGTGCGGGCGAGGTCGTCCACCGCGCCGATGACCGTCCCGAAGCGCTCGCGGTCGGAGCAGACGGCGGTGACCGTCACGAAGTGCGTGCCGGTGTCCCACGTGTACGTCGCGAACGGGGGCCGCGACGAGTCCGGGAGCGGGATCGCGAGCTTCTCGCCGACGCCCAGGTGCGGGCTCGGGAACGACTCGGTGTCGTCGTACTCGATCGGCATCATCGCGCGCGCGGTGCGCAGCTGTGGCGTCGCCTCCTGGACCTGGGCCATGACGACCAGCAGCTCGGGGTCGTCCCGCCACACCCATACCAGGACCCGGCCGTCGGCCTTGCGGATGAGGAACGGCGTCGCCTGGCTGAACGCCCACGCGGTGAGGCGGCCGCCGCTGGAGTCGGCGCCGCCCATCGCGCGGCTCGCCTGACCCAGCAGCATCCGGATGGCCGCCTTGCGGTGCCGGCGGCCCTTGAATCCGAGCGAGCCGGTGACCGGAACCCAGCGCTCGGGGTCGGCGTCGGCGGTCAATCGCGGCATGGGTCCAGCGTATGCGCGAGCGCCTCCGAGGGCGCCGAGAGTGTCGCGGGGTAAAGTGGAGTGTCCCGCGCGCAGACCCTCGTGCGGACGCCGCTGAGAGAGGCATCCCCACCCCCGTGACTCCCCCTGCGACCGACCGCTCCTCGTCGTCCCCACTGACGATCCTCATCGCCGCCGACACCTTCACACCGCACGTCAACGGAGCCGCCCGCTTCGCCGAGCGCCTCGCCGCCGGTCTCGTCGCGCGCGGCCACGACGTGCATGTGTCCGCACCCAGTGCCGGACACGGCAACCACGGCACCTTCACCGAGGTGGTCGAGGGGCAGCCGATGACCGTGCACCGGCTGCCGGCCTGGCGGTGGCGGCCGCACGACTGGCTCACGTTCGTCCTGCCGTGGATGTCGAAGCACTATGCGCGCACCGTGCTCGACACCGTGAAGCCGGATGTCGTGCACAGCCAGTCGCACATCGTCATCGGGCGCGGCCTGACCCGCGAGGCGCGCAAGCGCGGCATCCCGGTCATCGCCACGAACCACGTCATGGCCGAGAACATCCTCGACTTCACGACCCTGCCGCCCCTGCTGGACAAGATCTTCGTCAAGCTCGCCTGGGACGACGCGGCGCGCACCCTGCACATGTCGCGCGCGGTCACCACGCCGACGCGCAAGGCCGCCGACTTCCTCGAGCAGACGATCGACATCGAGGGGGTCATCCCGGTCAGCTGCGGCATCAGAGCGTCCGATTACACGCCCGACCTGTCGCCGCGCGATGCGAACCGGCTGGTCTTCGTCGGGCGGCTGACCACCGAGAAGCAGATCGATGTGGTGCTGCGTGCGATGACCAAGCTCGACCCCGCACTGGAGGTGACCTTCGACGTCGTCGGCACCGGTGACCAGCGCCGCGCGCTGGAGCAGCTCGCCGAGCAGCTCGGCCTCGACGGGAGGGTGACCTTCCACGGCCACACCACCGACGAGCAGCTGCGCGCGCTGCTGACCCGGGCGAGCGTGTTCGTCATCGCGTCGATCGCCGAGCTGCAGTCGATCGCGACGATGGAGGCGATGGCGTCGGGCCTTCCGATCGTGGGCGCCGACGCGATGGCGCTGCCCCACCTCGTCCACGATGGCGAGAACGGCTATCTCTTCCGCGCCGGAGACGTCGACGACCTCGCGGCGAAGCTCACCACCGTGCTCACCCAGACGGCGGAAGAGCGGCTGCGTATGCAGCAGGCTTCGCTCGACGGGGTGAAGGTGCACGACATGGACCGCACCCTCGACACGTTCGAGGCCCTCTACCGCGGCGAGCCGATCCCCGCCTGAGCGCTGTGCACGTCGTCTTCTTCAGCGATCAGCACCTCGAGTCCTTCGGCGGCGCGCAGGTCTCGATGCGGCTGCAGAAGCGCTACCTCGAGCGCGCCGGCCACACCGTCACCGTCGTCGCCCCGGCGATGCACGGACCCCGCGCCCGCACCGCGGGCCGTGACCCGGGGTACGTCGACCTGCCGTCGATCCCCATCACCTGGGATCGGGAGTACTCGTTCACGTGGCCGGGGCGGCGGACGGATGCCTGGCTCGACCGCCGCATGGCTGCGCTGCCGCCGGTGGACCTCGTGCACGTGCAGGCCGACTTCTGGGGCGGCTTCATCGGCCACCGCTTCGCGCGTCGCCACGGCCTGCCCGTGGTGCACACCATGCACAATCGCGTCTCGGTCGGCATCCACGCCGTCTCGCCCTTCCCGCGCACGACCCTGCGCCTGCTCGACGGGTGGCAGCGCCGGGTGCTCGGCACCCCCGCGATGACACCGGACGGCTGGTCGTATCTGCGCGGGCTGGCGGCGGGGGCGGCCGCCGTCACGGCGCCGTCGTCGCATTTCGCCCGCCGGCTCGAGCAGCACCGGGTGTTCCCGCAGGTCGACGTGGTCTGGAACGGCATCGACGACGACGTGCTCGACGAGCTGCTGCCCGAGGTCGGCCGCCCGCGCCGGCCCGGCCGGCCGCGATTCATCTGGCTGGGGAGGATGAGTCCTGAGAAGCGCCTCCTCCCGTTCCTCGAGGCCGTCGCCGACTCCGCCGTCGACGCCGAGGTCCACGTGCTGGGCGGCGGAGGGCAGCTGCGCGCAGCGCAGCGGATCGTCCGCCGGCGGCGGCCGCAGGCATCCATCGTCTTCGGCGGCCGGATGCCGTACACCGACGTGCTGCGGCTCATCGCGGACGCCGACGCGCTCGTGCAGACCTCGATCGGGTTCGAGACCCAGGGCATGACGCCGTTCGAGGCGGCGTCGCTGGGGACGCCGACGGTGATGTCCGACCCCGACATCGCCGCCGAGCTGGGCTCGGGCTGGTGGCAGGTGCCGGACGCGTCCGTCGCCGCGCTCGCGCAGACGCTGCGGCAGGCCGCCGCCGACATCGAGGCGGGGACGCCTCCGGCCGTCGACCCCGAGGTGCGGGAGCTTTTCCGCCAGTCCTCGCGCACCGCCGCGATGCTGGAGATCTACGAGCGGGTCGCCGGGCGCGGGTGACGGCGTCGCCGACGTCGCGTCAGCTCATGCTCGATCGCGCGGGCGGTCGCCATCACGGTGGTGCTGTAGCGCTCGGCCTGGGTCAGCGCCGTCGCGCCGGTGACTGAGACCGCCGCGACGGCCGCGCCCGCGGGGTCGCGGATCGGCGCGGCGACGCAGAAGAGTCCCTGGTGCGACTCCTCGACGTCGTAGGCGACGCCCGCGCGGCGCACGGCCGCGAGCTCAGCGGAAAGGCGCGCCGCCGAGGTGATGGTGTGCTCGGTCAGTGCCGGCAGGCCGCGGTCGGCGAATGCGAGATCGGTGGGGGCGGTGCCCGAGAACGCGAGGAGCACCTTGCCCAGTGCGGTCGCGTGAACGGCTCCGCGTCCGCCGGGGCGGGAGTGCGGAACACGCGTGCGTCGCGCGGCGATCTTGTCGAGATAGAGGATGCTGGCGCCGTCGCGGACCGCGAGGTTCACCGTCAGCGAGGTGAGCTCGTAGAGGGTGTGCAGGAACGGTGCCGCCGCATCCCGCAGCGTGCGCGAGGTAGGGGCAGCGGCGCCGTACTCGAAGAGCTTGGTGCCCAGTCGCACGCCGGCCGGCCCGCGCTCGGCGAGACCGGTCGCGACGAGCTCGCCGACGAAGCGATGGACGGACGACCGGGGGATCCCGGTGCGCTCTGCCAGGTCCCGGATGCTGAGCTCGGCGTCGTCGGCCGCGAGCGCGTCCAGCAGCTGCACGACACGGCGCACGGCCGACCGTGTGTCCGGGTCAGCGGGACGCACCATGCGCTCAGCGTAGCCCGGGTGGAAGCATCGGAATGCAGACTGCGAGGGGGAGAGATGCCCGACCCGACCACGACCCAGGGTGCCCTGCGGCTCCCGCGCGAGGTGCGCTTCGGCTACGGCAGCAGGCAGCTCACCGCCGATCTGGTGCGAGCCCGCGGCTCACGCGTGCTCGCCCTGGTCGATCCGTTCCTGATCGACCTTCCCCCGGTGCGCGACGTGCTCGCATCGGTGACCGCACGCGGCTGCGCGGTGGACGAATGCGTCGACGTGCAGCCGGAGCTGCCGGTCGCAGGGATCGCCGCTCTCGCTGAGCGCGCCCGACGCGCCGACGTCGTGCTCGCCATCGGCGGCGGCAGCGTGATCGACGCCGCGAAGCTCGCGGCCATGGTCGCCGTGCACGGCGGCACGCCGGCCGACTACTACGGCGAGGGCATCGTGCCCGGTCCGGTCATGCCCGTGATCGCCCTGCCCACGACAGCGGGGACGGGCTCGGAGGTGACGCCCGTCGCGGTGGTGTCGGATCCGGACCGCGCGATGAAGGTCGGCGTTTCGAGCCCGCACCTGGTGCCGGACGTCGCCGTCGTCGACCCCGAGTTCACCGTCGGCGCACCCCGCGGCGTGACCGCGTTCGCAGGGATCGACGCGCTCGTCCACGCACTGGAGTCGTTCACCGCCGCCCCGCTCGAGCCGGATCCCGGCCGGGTGTTCACCGGGCGGAACGTGCTCGCCGAAGGGCCCGCGCTGCGGGCCGCGCGGCTGCTCGCCACCTGGCTGCCGGTGGCCGTCGCCGAACCCGCCGACCGGCGCGCCCGGGAGAACGTGGCGCTGGGCAGCCTGCTGGCGGGAATCGCGTTCGGGTCCACCGGCACGCACCTCTCGCATGCGCTGCAGTACCCCATCGGGACGCTCACCAAGACGCCGCACGGCCTGGGCACCGGCCTGATGCTGCCGTATGTCCTCGACGCCTGTCTGCATGACGCGCAGGCACGGGGACGCCTCGCGGAGGCGGCCGCGGCCCTCGGCTCCGCGGCGACGACCGAACAGGACCAGGCGCGGGATGTGGTGCGCACGGTCGCCGCTGTCGCCGCGGCCATCGGCGTGCCGCGTACGCTCGCCGACATCGGGGTGCGCGAGACCGACGTGCCCGAGCTCGTCACGCACGCGCTGGCCCAGCAGCGCCTGATCGGGATCGCGCCGATCCCCGTGACCGAGGCCACGCTCGCCGGCATCCTGCAGCGCGCACTCCGCGGCGAGCTGTCGGTGCCGGTCGCGGCTACTTGATCGCCATCGCGTTGGCGGGCGAGCCGACTCCGCCGACCACATAGAGCGGCTTGGCGGTGAAGAAGAACTCGTAGACGCCGTCGGCGGCACAGTCCTCGGCGAGCTCGCCGAGCCGGAACAGCTCTCCGACCGCCATGCCGAGCAGGGCGATCAAGGGGCGGTGCAGCATCCCGGAGTGGTCCACCCCCCGGCCGGGCGGCTCGTCGAGGGGGGTGCGGAAGTCGCTGTCGATGACCGGATCGCACTCCACCGCGAGGTTGTCCGCGGCGACCATGGCGATCTCGCGATCCCACAGCCAGCGCAGCACGCTCTCGCGCTGCGCGAGCCCGGGCGAGAGCCGCCACGGCGTCGCGCGACGCTGGTCCGGCGTCTTGGCCAGGTAGCGCTCCGCCCAGGCTGTGCGCAGCAGCAGGATGTCGCCCCCGCGCCACTCCACCCGCTGCGAGTCGGCGATGGCGTCGAGGGTGTCGGCATCGAGCGGGATCGTCGCCTCCGTGCTGTAATCGCGGCCCTCCCGCTCGAAGAACCGCGGCACGTCCAGGAGCACACCGCGCCCGGTGATGCCCGAGTCCGCCCAGTTGTGGATCCCGAGCGCGGCGGAATCCGCATTGTTGTCCTCCGCGCTCAGTCCGCCGTAGAACCCGTGCTGCGGGTGCCCGATGTGGCGGAGCGCGTCGATCTGAGTGCTGGCCTGCAGGTAGAACGAGTCCAGCCAGTCGTCGCGGTGCAGCGGATTGTTGGCGAACACGTGATGCTGAAGCGGCCTGCGCGTGCCGGTCGGGTACGGCTCGAACGCGTCGACCGGGTAGTCGAGCCCGAACCGCCTTCCGGTCTTGACCAGGGCGGCAGCCGCGGCCACGCGGTCGGGGGTCAGGCGGTTGACGGTACCCCGCTCGTCGCCGGGCCCGAAGACGTTCCAGCTCGACCAGGGTGGGACGGCGCCGGCGAGCTCACTGTACGTCGGCAAGGTCGTGCCCCCCACGCCCGGCGCTGAGCGCAGCCGTGATGGCCTCTGCCACCTCCAGGAGTGCAGCCAGGCCCGGTGTCTCCGACGCAGGCCCGAACTGATCGGCCGACAGCAGGGCGATCGTCGCGCAGATGCCGTGCTCGTCGAACACGGGCGCGGCCGCGGCGAACAGGCCGTCCGGCAGGGTGACGGTGCTGTACCCGGTGCGTCGCGCCAGGTACACGCCGGCCTCGAGTTCCGCACGCTGCGGCTCACTCAGGGTCGCGCCCACGCGCTCGAGGAGGTGCGGGTCGGGATGGTAGGCGAGGAAGACCCGCATCTGCGACGAGGTGGCGTCCAGCTGCGACCCTGCGCGCACGGTGAGAACGACCGTCCGGCTCGTGTCCTCGTGGACCAGCGTCACGATCGGAGCCGTCGCGCCCCACAGCGCCAGCACGGCCGTGGCGCGGGCCTCTGTGCTCAGTCGGGCGAGATACGGCGGTGCGATCTCCACCACGCGCCGCCGTCCGATCGCCTGGACTCCGAGGCGGAGGAGGAGAGGACCGAGGGCGAACGTGCCCCGCTCGCCCCCACGCTCGAGGATCCCGGCGGCGACCAGCGAGGTGCAGTAGCGGTACGCGGTGGTCCGGTTCAGACCGATCCGCTCCGACACCTCGACGGCGGTCAGCTCTGCCGTGTCCGGTCCGAAGAGCGTGAGGATCTGCCCGACGCGCGACACCGCCTGGATGTCGAAGCTCGAGGTCTCCGGAACGCTCTTGGATGAGGCCACCGCTTGATCGTATTTCATGCGGTGCATCGGCCGAGTCCTTCGGTAGCGCGGAAGCGAGCGGGTCAGCGTCATGTCAGCCGGCCAGCCACGTCGTCACCTCGGCCTGGACGTCGTTGTAGTTCGTCGCCCACCAGTCGAGATCCTGCACGATGGTGCCGCCCGTGTTGACGCTCGGGTCGAAGACGGCGAGCTTCTGCGCGTTCTCGCTCAGGTCCAGCGGTGCGGCCAGGTTCACCGGCGCCGTGCCCAGCGCCTCGGTGATCACCTTCACCTGCTGGGGGCCGGGGAGCGTCGCGAGGAAGCTCTGTGCGGTCTCCTTGTGCGACGATCCGAGCGGCACCGCGAACGCGCTCTGGGTGACGACCGTCTCATCCCACACGATGGTGATGTCCATGCCCTCGTCCATCGTCGGCACCAGGCGCGAGTCCGACAGCAGGAAGAGGTCGACCTGGTTGGATGCCACGGCCTGCTGCAGCGCCCCGACGTTCGGCGCGAACGTGGTGGCATCGCGGATCGTGTCCCACTTCGCCAGCGAGCGCGGCACGTCGAGCGGGTAGAGGCTGTCGGGGGAGACCCCGTCGCCGAGGAGCCCGTACTCGAGGATGCCGTTCTGCAGGTTCGTCAGCACGCCGCGCTGACCCGGGTAGGTCTCGACGTCGAAGAAGTCGGCGATGGTCTTCGGCGCGGTGGCCGGGTCGGGGAACGCGTCCGTGCGGTAGGCGAACGGGGTGGCGTTGTAGAAGCCGGTCATGAAGCACTCGCCGACCGCGCCGGGGACGAGGTCGGTCTCATCGACGTCGGAGAAGTCGAGCTTCTCGAACAGGGTGCCGCAGTTCTGCTGGGCGGCGAACGCGGCGACGGCCACGACATCCCACTGGATGGCGCCCGCCTGCACCTGCGCCTGCACCTGGGACAAGTCGGGCGGCGAGGTGTTCACGAACGTGATGTTCGGATGCTCGTCGGTGAAGGGGTCCTGCCAGGCGGCGATCATCGCATCCTGGCCCGCCCCGCCGTAGCCGACGAAGGTGAGCGTCTCGGGCGCTGCGTCGTCGCCGCTGCCGCTCGCGGCCGGCGGCGTGCCTCCGGCGCACGCCGCGAGAAGGCCGGCGATCGTCACCGCGCCGAGGCCGGCGAGGACTTTCCGTGCTGTCGACACCATTGTCTCTTCCTTTGCTTCGGGTCCGTGGACCGGTGTCCGGATGTTCGGATTGTGAACGACAATGTCGTTATACGAACGCTAACGCACGAGGAGCCGTGGGCACAAGACCCGGACGGCTATTTCAGGCGAGAATCTGTGCCGCAAGTCGAACAGCGCGTTCGTTTTGTGAACGCTCAGGCTGCCACGACACGCTGCCGCTCGGGGTGCCACCACACGACGACGTCGTCGCCCACCTCGACGCTCTGCTCGACCGGGTCGATCTTGGCGCGACCGGGCACATCAGCCCCGAGGGTCAGCTGCACGCTGCGGTAGGAGCCGAGGTATTCGATGTCGCGGACGCGGCCGCGCACCGAGTTCATGCCGGCGGGCACGTCGGTCGCGCTCTGCGCGATCCCGAGTCCCTCCGGTCGCACGACCAGTGCGGCGTGCTCGCGGACCCCCGGGTGCGCGGCGATCGTGCCGGCATCCACGCGCCAGCGCGTCCCCTGCCATGTCGCCGTCCCCGACCGCGGCGGCTCGTCGAGGGCGAAGACGTTGGAGTCCCCGAGGAAGCGCGCCGTGAACAGGCTCTCCGGGGCGCTGTACAGCTGCTGCGGCGAGCCGATCTGCTCGATGCGCCCCTCGCGGAACAGCGCGATGCGGTCGGAGAGGCTCATCGCCTCCTCCTGATCGTGGGTGACGAACACGAACGTGGAGCCGACCTCGTGGTGGATGCGCCGGATCTCGGCCTGCAGTGCGGCACGCAGGTTGCGGTCCAGTGCGCTCAGCGGCTCGTCGAGCAGGAGCGCCTTCGGGTTGAACACGACTGCGCGCGCCAGCGCCACGCGCTGCTGCTGCCCGCCGGACAGCTGCGCCGGATAGTCGCCGTCGCGACCGGTGAGCTGGACGAGTTCGAGCACGTCTCGCACGAGTCGGCGGATCGTCTCCTTGTCCACCCGCCGCGCTCGCAGCGGGTAGGCGACGTTCTGCGCCACGGTCATGTGGGGGAACAGCGCGTAGTTCTGGAACAGCATGCCCAGGTTCCGCTTGTGGGCGGGAAGGGCGCCCACATCCACGCCGTCGATCTCGATCGTGCCCGAGGTCAGCGATTCGAATCCTGCGATGAGATTCAGTGTCGTGGTCTTGCCGGATCCGGAGGGGCCGAGCAGTGTCATGAATTCGCCGGGCTCGATCCGGAGCGAGATGTCGTCGACGGCGGGCTTGGCCAGACCGAAGTCCTTCGTCACGCCGCTGAGGGTGATCCCGGTCCCCCGGCTCTCGGATGCCTCGGCGGCGATGTCGATCGCGGTGCTGGTCATTTCGGGGGCCTCCTCGCGGCGGGACGTCGGATCAGCTGGGGGAGGAGCACGATGATCGTGGCGACGACGATCACGATGCTCGATGCGGCGGAGATGGTGGGGTCGATCTCTGCCGTGACGCTGTTGTACATCTGCACGGGCAGGGTCTGGAACAGCGGGGACCGCAGGAAGAGCGCGATCACCACCTCGTCGAAGCTCGTCACGAACGCGAAGATCGCGCCGGTGATGATCCCGCGGCTGATCAGCGGCAGAGTCACGCTCAGGAACGTCCTGGTCGGGCCTGCGCCCAGGGATGCCGACGCACGCAGCAGCCGCGCGTCGAACCCGCTCAGCGCCGCGGTGACGCTCACCAGCACGAACGGGACCCCGATGGCAGCGTGTGCGAGCACATAGCCCAGGAGCGTGCCCACCAGATGCCACTGCAGGAAGGAGATGTACACAGCGACGGCGATCACGATCGCAGGGGTGACCAGCGAGATCATCAGAACCGTACGGGCCAAGCCCGCCAGCCGCCCGGCGAGGCGGTGCAGCCCGAGTGCGGCAGCGGTCCCGACGCACGTGGCCACCGCGGCCGAGATGACCGCGACCAGCAGCGAGTTGCCGAGCGAGGTCAGCCACACCGGATCGGTGAAGAAGGTCACGTACTGGCTCAGCGAGGGCTTCGTGGGCGGGAACTGGAAGGTGATGCCGCCGTCGAAGCTCATCGGGATCACGATGAGCGCGGGAAGCACGAGGTACCCGGCGATGAGCACACCGAGCACGACCTGCCACACGGGGGGACGGTCGATGCCGCGCGAGCGTCGCCGGCGGCGCGAGGGCGCGGGCGAGTCGGGCGGGGCCTGGTCGGCAGCGACCTCGATGACCGCGGACATCAGCGCCCCCTCGTTCCGGTCGTGGCGACCGCGCCGATGGCGGACACCGATCCTCCGATGCGGTTGGCCCAGGCCACGAGCAGGAGCGTGGCGACCAGCACCAGCATCCCCAGCGCACCGGCGCCGGCGAAGTCGAGGAGCTGTGTCGTGCGCTGGCCGAGCAGCTGTGCGACCAGCGACTGCTGCGGGCTGCCCAGCAGCGCGGGAGTCACGTAGAAGCCGAGGCTCAGCGTGAACACCAGGATGATGCCCGACATCGCGCCCGCCCGTGACAGCGGCCAGTACACCCGCCAGAACGCCCGGACAGGAGACGACCCCAGCCCCTGCGCGGCCAGCAGCAGGCGGCGATCGATGGCTCCGAGACTGCTGTACAGCGGGAGGATCATGAACGGGATGAGCACCTGCGTCATGGCGACCGTGACACCCCACACCGATCCGTAGAGCACGACGCCGTCGATCCCGAAGAAGGAGAAGAACGAGTCGACCGGGCCGCCGCGCTGCAGGATGATGATCCACGCGAAGTTCCGCGCCATCACCGACGTCCAGAACGGCACCAGTACCGCGACCAGCAGCAGCGAGCGGGCACGAGGGCCGACGCGGCTCATGAGGTACGCGTAGGGGTAGCCGATGAGGAAGGCGGACACGGTCACGATCGCCGCCGTCATCACGGTGCGGCCGAGGACCGTCAGCGTGACGCCGTCGGTGAAGAGTGCGACGTAGTGCTCGAGGGTCCAGGTGGGCGTGCTGATGCTTCGGTAGAAGCTCGCGCTCAGCGGCACGAACAGCACGATCACCATCAGCGCCATGGCGGGCACGATGAGCAGCCAGCTGACTCCGGTGCGTCCAACGGTGGGTGTGGTCTGTGTCATGGCATCCTCTTCGCCGGCGATCAGTTCGCGATGAGCGCGCTGAGCCGATCCGCCGCCTCTCGCAGGTGGGCGATGCGGGACGACTCCGGGGCATCCGGATCGAGCATCGCGGCCGTGCCCAGCAGCCCCATGGCCGCCTGCACGTCGCGATTGCCGAATACGGGCGCCGCGACCGAGGCGATGCCTGCTCGGCCCAGGTCGGCCCAGGCCAGACGTTCGCGCCGGACCCGCGCGAAGCAGTCGGACTCGCCCCGCGCATCCTCGTCGCTGAGCGGGGCATGCATCCGGCGCACGACCGCCGGGTCGGACTGGAAGGCGAGCAGGACCCTTGTCTGCGCCGCGCGCAGCTCGAGCACGGTGCCGACCGGGATCGTGAGCACGACCGTCCCCGCCGTCGCCTCCTCCACGCGCGTGACGACGGCGCCTGTGCGCCCGAGGAAGCTGAGCACCGCGGTCAGGCCCGTCTGATCGGCGAGCTGCCGCAGGATCGCCGGGGCGAAATCGAGGATCCGCTGCCGCGGCGAGCTCAGTGCGGTCAGCTGATCCAGCAGCGGACCGGGGCCGTATCCGGGCCCGAGGAATCCTGACTTCTGCAACGAGAGGAGGTAGCGATGGGCGGTCGTGCGGTTGAGTCCAAGCCGCTCGGCCACGACGGACGGCGTCAGGGTGCGCGTCTCCTGGTCGAGCAGGCTCAGCACGGCCGCGGCCCGCTCGATGGATTGGATCGCGCCCTTCTCGCCGTCTCCGGACGGCTCGGGGCGCGATTCGGAACGCTGGGTCATCTCGGCTCTCCATCGAGGGGATATCGCTAGGCGAACATTTCCTTACGGCTTCTTTCGCTATACGAACACTACGAAACCCGCTCGGAGGCGTCAACACTAGGCGAAACGTTGTGAACTGCATTGCGTGATGCGTAATATGAACAGCGATTGCGGTATACGAACATCCAGGAGGTCCGTTCCCATGGCCACAGACGTCGCTTCAGCGCCTTCGCCCGCACTGCTGAAGGTGCTCCACGGCGCGGTCGATCTGCACTGCCACTCCGGCCCCAGTCCGTTCCCCCGCAAGCTCAACCACGTCGAGGCCTCCTACGACGCCGCTCGGATCGGCATGCGCGCGCTGCTGGTCAAGTCTCACCACCACAACACCGTCATGGATCTGCTGGCGATGAGGGACCTGCTGACGGCGGCCCCCACCCCGGTGTTCGGCGGGGTCGCCCTGAACTCCGAAGTCGGCGGCATCAATCCGTCCGCGGTGGCGGTCGCGATCCAGATGGGCGGCCGAGCGGTGTGGGGCCCGACCGTCAGTGCGGCCAAGCACATCGAGGCGCACAGCCACGACGACGGCTTCCCGACCGCCGGATCGAATCTCGAGGAGAAGCCCGAGTCGGTCTTCGACGAATCCGGCGACGTGTCGGCCGAGACCGTGCGGGTGGCCGAGCTCATCGCCGAAGCCGACATCATGCTGACCGGCGGGCACCTCGACGCCGAGTCGCAGAAGGCGCTGTTCGAGACGGCGAAGCAGAAGGGGGTGCGGCGGATGCTGGTGCACCACCCGGATTTCATCGTCGGCATCCCCGAGCGAGACCTCGAGGAGCTGCTCTCGTACGGCGGCTTCGTGGAGCACGAGATGTCGATGTACCACCCCGCGGTGGAGGCTCCCGGATTCCCCATCTCGCAGCTCGTGGAGTGGATCGACCGGATCGGCCCCGAGCGCACGGTGCTGAACTCCGACCTCGGCCAGGAGGTCAACCCGCTGCCCGTTGACGGCTACCTGTACGTCATCGGCCGGCTTCTCGACCACGGCGTGCGCGAGAAGGACATCCGTCAGATGATCTGCCGCAACACCGCGTACCTGCTCGGGTTGGAGGAGGCCCCCTGATGCGCCGCGCCGAGAAGGTCATCCTCACGGCGGCGGTGACCGGCAGCGTCAACATCCCCTCGCAGAGCCCTCATCTTCCGCTCAGCGCCGAGCAGATCGTGGCGTCGTCGATCGAGGCGGCCGACGCCGGCGCGGCGATCATCCACCTCCACGCGCGGCACCCCGACGGGCGGCCGGCCTTCGAGGCATCCGTCTTCGAGGAGATCGTGCCGCCCCTGCTGCACGCACGCGACGTCGTCGTCAACATCACCACCGGCGGCTCCTCGCAGATGACGATGGACGAGCGGCTCGCCGGGGCGCGACGCTTCCGGCCCGAACTGGCGAGCCTGAACATGGGCTCGATGAACTTCGTCTACTCGGGGATCGCCGACCGCATCACCGAGTTCCGGTACGAGTGGGAGAAGCCCTACGTGCTCGGCACGTACTCGCACCCGTTCATCAACACGTTCGACAAGATCGAGCAGACGCTGCGCGAGCTCGGTGCCACCGGGACCCGCTTCGAGTTCGAGTGCTACGACATCGGGCACCTGTACACGCTCGCGCACTTCGCCGATCGCGGACTGGCTGAGCCGCCCTTCCTCATCCAGGGCGTGTTCGGGGTGCTCGGCGGAATCGGAGCCGATCACAGCAGCCTCGAGCACATGGTGACCATCGCCGACCGGCTGTTCGGAGACGACTACTACTTCTCCGCATTCGCCGCCGGCCGCGATCAGCTGGACTTCGCCACGCACAGCGCGCTGCTCGGGGGCAACGTCCGGGTCGGCCTGGAGGACAGCCTGTGGATCGGCAAGGGACGGCTCGCGCAGAGCAACGCCGAGCAGGTGGAGCGGATCCGGACGATCGTCGAGCACCTGGGCCGCGAGATCGCATCCCCCGCCGAGGTCCGCAGCATGCTGCGCCTGAAGGGCCTCGACGAGGTCGCCATCACCGAGACGACAGAGAGGGCTTCCCGATGAGCTACGCCGCAGACGACATCCGCTCCACCCTTGCGTCCGCCGGCCCCGCGCCCGTCGACGCGTCGACGCCGATCAAGCCGTCGCAGTGGATCGAGTTCCACCGACTCGAGCCGACCGCGCGCAGCCCCCGGGGCGGGCGGGTCTGGAATGCCCGCGCGGCGAATCTCGTGGTCTCCTACAGCGATGCCGTCGCCGGTGACCGCTTCGTGCGCACCGGGCAGCCGGACGAGTATGCCCTGCTCCTCCACTCCGAAAGCGCCCCGGTGCGGGTGACCGCCGGCGACGAGTCCGTCGACCTGGACGAGGAGGCGTTCGTGGTGGTCCCGCCGGGGGACAGCGCGATCGAGGTTCTCGGCGACGGGCCGGTCATCCGCCTGTTCTCGACGGTCTCCGACGACGTGCGGGAATCGGCGCTCAATGCGGCGGCGTACACCGAACCGGACCTGCGCGCGGCCCCGCTGCGACCCTGGCCCGATCCGGTGGGCGGCTTCCGGCTGCGCGTCCACCGCCTCGCCGACACGCCGATCGCGCCGGGGCGGTTCGGGCGGATCTTCCGGACCACGAACCTGATGGTCAACTTCCTGGCCGAAGAGCCCGCACCCCGCGACCCGTTCAAGCTGTCGCCACACCACCACGACGACTTCGAGCAGATCTCGCTCGCGGTGAAGGGCCGGTTCATCCATCACATCCGCTATCCGTGGGGACCCGACTCGACCCAGTGGAGGCCGGACGAGCACCGCGAGATCGCCACTCCGTCGATCTGCGTGATCCCTCCGCCGACCGTGCACACCACGCAGGGCGTCGGGGAGCATCAGCAGCTCATCGACATCTTCTCGCCGCCGCGAGCCGACTTCTCGGAAGCGGGATGGGTGCTCAACGCGGACGAGTATCCGGCGCCATGACCGTACGGAGCACGAGCATCTTCCGCGCGGGCCTGCGCGGCCGCAGCGGTCCGATGCTGGGCACGTGGGTGAAGCTGGCCGCGCCCGAAAGCGTCGAACTGCTCGCCCTGGCGGGGTTCGAGTTCGTCGTGATCGACCTCGAGCACTCGCCGATGGGTCTGGAGGCGGCGTCAGGGCATATCAGCACGGCGCTGCTGGCCGGCGTGTCCCCGATCGTCCGCGTACCGGCGCTCGATGCCGGCATGGCGACGCGGCTGCTCGACGCGGGCGCGGAGGGGATCATGCTCCCGCACGTGGACTCAGTCGCGGATGCGCGGCGGTTCGTCGACGCGTGCCGCTTCCCGCCGCTGGGGTCTCGCGGGGTGGGGTCGACGAGCCGCGCCGGTCACTGGGGCGCGATGCCGCGGGACGCCTACCTGCGGTACGGGCGCGAGGAGGTCGTGCTCGTCGCTCAGCTGGAGAGCGCAGCGGCCGTCGCAGCGGCGCAGGAGATCGGCGCGCTGCCGGGCATCGACGCGCTGCTGATCGGGACAGCCGATCTCTCGGTCTCCGAGCAGGTGCCCGAAGACGGCCCCGAGCTCGGCCGCCTCGTCCGCACCGCTGTCGCCGCCGCCGAGGCGGCCGGGGTGCCGATCGGATGCGCGGGGCCGCCGACGGCCGAGGCGGTCGCCACAGCGGCTGCGACCGGGTTCGACTTCGTGCTGCTCGGAAACGACGCGGGCTTCCTCGGCGCCGCCGCGCGTGCCGCGGTGCTCGCCGGCGCCGACGTGCGATACCCCTGAAGAGTTCGGACATGGAGAGCAGATGATGAGTGAGACGACGGGTCGGCAGCTGGAGGGGAAGGTGGTGCTGGTCGTCGGTGCCAGCGCCGGCATCGGCGCGGACGCCGTGCGCCTGTTCGCCCGCGAGGGCGCGCGTCTGGTGCTGGCCGCGCGCCGGCGCGAGCCGCTGCAGCGCCTGGAGGAGGAGATCGCGCAGGCCGGCGGCGAGGTGGTGGCCGTGACAGGCGACGTGGCCGTCGCCGCAGACGCCGAAGGGTTCGTCGAGACGGCGCTGGATCGGTACGGACGCCTGGACGGCGCCTTCAACAATGCGGGCATGAATCAGTACGGCCGGCTCGACGACGTCTCCGAGGAGGAGTTCGACCGCATCATGGCCGTGAACGTCAAGGGCACATGGCTGTGCCTGCGGGCCCAGCTGCGGGCGATGCGACCCGCCGGCGCCGGGTCGATCGTCAACACCAGCAGCATCGGCGGCTTCCGCGGCAGCACGGGGCTGGGCGCCTATCAGGCGACCAAGCACGCGGTGATCGGGATGACGCGCACCGCCGCGCATGACAACGGCCCCGACGGCATCCGTGTGAACGCGATCGCGCCCGGGCCCACCGAGACGCCGATGCTGGCCACCTGGCGACGGGACGATCCCGATGCGGTGGCGCGACGGGTCGCCGCCGTCCCACTGCGGCGTCCGTCGCTCGCGTCGGAGGTCGCCGAGGCCGCCGCGTGGCTGCTGAGCGACCGCGCGTCGGCGATCACCGGCGTCGTGCTGCCGGTGGACGGCGGCTACAGCGCGTAGCGCGCGTCACCGGGTGAGGTGGCGGAGCTTCGCGGGGTCGATCGGCGTCCGGCGGTAGCCGTCCGTGCGAAGGGCGACGACCGACGCCACGACGGCGACGGCCGCGAGTGCGATGATCATGAGTACCAGGAACATGGCAGAAACGCTACGCTTGACAACTTTCTGCCACGAGTGGCAGGATGGCCACTGATCGAAGGAATCCTGCCATGCTCAAGACCGTCGCTGTCATCATCCAGCCGGGCTTCGCCCCGTTCGAGTTCGGACTCGCCTGCGAGGCGTTCGGCCTCGACCGGTCGGAGGACGGCATCCCGAGCTTCGACTTCCGCGTCGTCACGCCCGATCCCGGAGCCGTGTCTTCGAAGATGGGGTTCTCCGTCAATGTCGAGCACGATCTCTCCTTCGCATACGAGGCCGACCTCGTCGTGGTCTCGCCCACTCCGCACCAGTACTGGCGGCACGTCGACGAGCGGGTGCTCGACGTCGTCCGGGACGCCGCAGCGCGCGGTGCCTGGCTGCTCAGCGTCTGCAGCGGCTCGTTCGTCCTGGCCGCAGCCGGCGTGCTGGACGGCCGCCGCGCCACCACCCACTGGATGTACGCCGACACGATGGCGCGCATGTACCCGCGCATCGAGGTCGATCCCGACGTGCTGTATGTGCAGGAGGGGCGCATCATCACCAGCGCCGGCACGGCGGCGGGGCTGGATGCCTGTCTGCACCTGCTCCGTCAGGAGATCGGCGCCGAGCTGACCAACAAGATCGCCCGCCGCATGGTCGTCGCCCCGCAGCGCGACGGCGGGCAGGCGCAGTACATCGACCAGCCGCTCCCGGCGGTGTCGTCGCTGTCGCTCGCGCCGGTGACGGACTGGATGCTCGAGAACCTCCGTCTCGAGCTGACCGTGGACCAGCTCGCGGCGAAGGCGCTCATGTCGCCGCGCACGTTCGCGCGCCGTTTCAAGGCCGACTACGGCACGACGCCGGCGGCATGGCTGAACCGCCAGCGCATCCTGCACGCGCAGCGGCTGCTCGAAGAGACCGACCTCGGGATCGACGCCATCGCGTACGAGTGCGGGTTCGGCTCGGCGGCGGTGCTGCGTCAGAACTTCACGCGCGTGCTCGGCACCACCCCGACCGCCTACCGCGGCCGGTTCTCGTGCCGTCAGGCGGTGAAGGAGACCGTCGCCGCCTGAGACCGCCCTCAGTCGTCGAGGACGAATGTCACCTCGAGGGTGACCTGATATGCGGTGATGGAGCCGTCGGCGCACTCGACCTTCTGCTCCTTCACCCACGCCCCGCTCACGTTCCGGAGCGTCGCGTGTGCGCGCGCGACACCCTCGCGGATCGCGGACTCGAAGCTCTCGGGCGAGCGGGCCGTGATCGTGGTGACCCGGGCGACCGTCGTGCTGCTCATGGGAAACCTCCCTTGTCGGTGCCTCCCACGCTCCTCCGCCCATCGCGCGCGGGCAACCCCTTGCGCCGTTGCCGCGGCATCCCACTCCTGCTAAACTTGAGCGCGGACGACTCAAGTTTCAAGGAGACCGAATGAACGCACAGCCGCAGCCGGGGCAGGAGCAGCAGAGCGCCCTCGAGCAGTTCGGCATCAACCTCACCGACCGCGCCCGGCAGGGCAAGCTCGACCCGGTGATCGGGCGCGACAGCGAGATCCGCCGCGTGAGCCAGGTGCTCACCCGGCGCACGAAGAACAACCCGGTGCTCATCGGCGAGCCCGGGGTCGGCAAGACCGCCGTCGTCGAGGGTCTCGCGCAGCGCATCGTGGCGGGCGACGTCGCAGAAAGCCTCAAAGACAAGGAGCTGGTGGCGCTCGACATCTCGGCGCTTGTCGCCGGCGCCATGTACCGCGGGCAGTTCGAGGAGCGGCTCAAGAGCGTCCTCAAGGAGATCACCGAGTCCGACGGCAGGATCATCACCTTCATCGACGAGCTGCACGTGCTCATGGGCGCGGGCGGCGGCGAGGGCTCGGTGGCGGCATCGAACATGCTCAAGCCGATGCTCGCGCGCGGCGAGCTGCGGATGATCGGGGCCACCACGCTCGACGAGTACCGCGAGTTCATCGAGAAGGATGCCGCCCTGGAGCGCCGCTTCCAGCAGGTGTATGTGGGCGAGCCCAGCGTCGAGGACACGATCGCGATCCTGCGCGGGCTGAAGGAGCGCTACGAGGCGCACCACAAGGTCGCCATCTCCGACAGCGCACTGGTGGCCGCGGCATCCCTCTCCCACCGCTACATCCCCAGCCGTCAGCTGCCCGACAAGGCGATCGACCTCATCGACGAGGCCGCGTCGCGACTGCGCATGGAGATCGACTCGGCTCCGCTGGTGATCGACGAGCTGCGCCGCCACGTCGACCGCCTGAAGCTCGAGGAGATGGCGCTCAAGCGCGAGAAGGACGACGCCTCGAAGGAGCGGCTCCAGGCGCTGCGTGAGACGCTGCGCGAGCAGGAGAAGCGGCTCGGCGAGCTTCAGGCGCGCTGGGAGCAGGAGCGGGCCTCGCTCAACCTCGTCGGCGATCTGAAGACGCAGCTGGATGCCGCGCGCATCGAAGCGGACCGCGCACAGCGTGAGGGCAACCTCGAGAAGGCGTCGCGCCTGCTGTACGCCGAGATCCCCGCGCTGGAGCGCAGGCTCGTGGAGGCCGAGCGTGCCGAACGCGCCGCGGACGATGGCGAAGGCCCCATGGTCGGCGACCACGTCACCGAGGAGGACATCGCCAAGGTCATCGCCGCCTGGACGGGCATCCCGGTCGGCCGGCTCATGCAGGGCGAGACCGAGAAGCTCGTGCACCTGGAGGCCGAGCTCGGCAAGCGCATCATCGGCCAGAAGGAGGCGGTGGCCACCGTCGCCGACGCCGTGCGGCGCTCGCGGGCCGGCATCAGCGACCCGAACCGACCCACCGGCTCGTTCCTGTTCCTCGGTCCCACCGGCGTCGGCAAGACCGAGCTGGCCAAGGCCCTCGCCGAGTTCCTCTTCGACGACGAGCACGCCATGGTGCGCATCGACATGTCGGAGTACGGCGAGAAGCACTCGGTCTCGCGCCTGGTCGGCGCTCCTCCCGGCTACATCGGCTACGAGCAGGGCGGGCAGCTGACCGAGGCCGTGCGTCGTCGCCCGTACAGCGTGGTGCTGATGGACGAGGTCGAGAAGGCCCACCCCGAGGTCTTCGACGTGCTGCTGCAGGTCATGGACGACGGGCGTCTCACCGACGGTCAGGGGCGCACGGTCGACTTCAAGAACGTGATCCTGATCCTCACCTCGAACCTGGGCTCGCCGATCCTCATCGATCCGGCCCTGTCGTGGGACCAGAAGCGCGAACAGGTCACGCAGCTGGTGCGCCAGGCGTTCCGCCCCGAGTTCGTGAACCGGCTCGACGACACCGTCGTGTTCCACGCGCTCACCGAGGACGACCTCGCCCAGATCGTGGAGCTGTCGGTCGACGCGCTGCAGCGGCGCCTCAAGGATCGCCGGCTCACCCTGGCCGTCACCCCGGACGCGCGGCAGTGGCTCGCCGAGCGCGGCTACGACCCCATGTTCGGTGCGCGTCCGCTGCGCCGGCTCATCCAGTCGCAGATCCAGGATCGTCTGGCGATGGGCATCCTCGCCGGCACCGTGCACGACGGCGACGTCGTGCGGGTGGACGTCGCCGCCGACGGCTCGGAGCTCGCTCTCACCAGCGAGGGCCCGGTGGTCGCCGACGACGCCGACGACGTGATCGAGGCCGAACTCGTCGAGGAGTGACGCCCGGGCGCTATGGTCGCACCATGCAGATCACGCGCTCCGGTCGTTTCGTCTTCGTCGCCCAGTGGGTGGCCGCCTTCGTGCTGCCGCTGTTCGTCATCATCGGCCGAGGCCTGATCGGCTCGCCGCTGGGATGGATGATGGTCATCGGCATCTGGTTCGGCCTGCTCGGCGTGGTGGCCATGTACATCCCGCCGATCCTCACGCTGTTCGACGGCGAGGTGCGCAGGCAGGGGGCGACGCGCAGGGCGTACACGATCAGCACCTGGGTGGTCTGGATCGCGCTGCTGGTGCTCGCGATCACGATCGTCGACGGCGGGGACAGCGGCGGGGTCGGGTCGGCCTTGACGGTGTGGACGGGTGACGCGGTGTCGGATGACGTCTCGAACGGCATCGCGCTGGTCGCGCTGCTCGTTGCGTTCGTGGCGCTCGCGGCGGCGTGCGTGCTCGCCATCGTGGGGATCGTCCGGTCGGCGAAGTCCTCGCGCACGGCCGCGAACGCCTGACCGCCTCACCGTCCGAGGCGGTTCGCCAGCGCCACCGCGTCGTGCGGTGCGTGACCGCGGGCGTCGTTGTCGAAGTAGACGCAGACGTCGCGCGGCACCCCGTCGCCGGCGCCCGTTACCCAGTCGCGGATGCGTGCCGCCCAGGCGTCGAGCTCGTCCGGGGTGTACCCGCTGTGGTAGAGCTCGCGTGAGCCGTGCAGGCGCACATAGACGAGGTCGGACGTGACCGCGTCGAACTGCGGCCACCGCCCCGCCGAGTCGGCGAGCGCGAGCGCGATGCCCTGGTCGCGCAGCAGCCGGGTGAAAGCCGGGTCGGCGTAGCTCGGCGACCGCGGCTCGACGGCGTATCGGAGCGGGCGGTCCTGGTCGATCTCGAGCCACGCGCGGCCGTCGAGCCGCTCGTCGTGCTCGCGGGCGAGGGCCAGGGCCGCGGAGGTGTAGCGCGGCAGCCCCGCGAGGAACTCCTCCCACACGGGCTGGTCGAAGGCCTCCCGCTCGGGAAGCTGCCACAGGATCGGTCCGAGGGCGGGCCCGAGCGCCAGGACGCCGGATGCGAAGAAGTTCGCCATCGCCGTGCGGACGCCGCGCAGCCGCAGCATGTGGGTGATGTAGCGCGAGCCCTTCACGGCGAACACGAAGCCGCCCGGGACGCTCGCCCGCCAGCGCTGATAGCTCGCCGGCCGCTGCAGCGAGTAGAACGAGCCGTTGATCTCGACGCTCGTCAGCCGCTCGGCCACGTACTCCAGCTCGCGCCGCTGCGGCAGGCCCGAAGGGTAGAAGTCGCCGCGCCACGATCGGTAGCGCCAGCCGGAGACACCCACCCGAACGCTCGCCACACCCCACTGTCGCCCGCCGAGCCCGGCGCGGTCGACCCGGTTGACAGGCGGTGATGGGACGATCGAGTGTGCCTGCCGTCCGCGCCACCGCCGTCGGTCTGTGGGGAGCGTCGCACCCCGGGCCCACGCTCGTGGTGACGGCGCTCGCCGCAGCGCTCGGGGTCGCCGTGGGCCTGGAGCCGTGGCGCCTCGCCCTTCTCACGCTCGCCGTGTTCGCCGGCCAGCTCGCCGTCGGGATCTCGAACGACGCGATCGACGTCGCCCGCGACCGCGCCTCAGGCCGCCGCGACAAGCCGCTCGCCCGCGGACAGGCGAGTGAACGTGCCGCCTGGATCGCGGCATCCGTCGCCCTGGCGGCCGCCCTCGCCCTGTCGGCCCCGCTGGGATGGCGGATGCTGGCCGTGCACGCCCTCGTGCTGGGGTCGGCGGGCGCCTACAACGCCGGGCTCAAGTCGACCGTGTGGTCGATCGTGCCGTTCCTGGTGAGCTTCGGGCTCTTTCCGTCCCTGGCCACGCTGTCGGCGCCCAGCCCCGCCTTCGCGGCCCCGTGGGCCGGGATCGCCGGGGCCGCGCTGGGGGCGGCGGTGCACCTGACGAACGTGCTGCCCGATCTCGACGACGACGCGCGCACGGGCGTCCGCGGGCTGCCGCACCGCTGGGGCGCACGCGTCTCGGCCGTCGTCGCGTGCCTCGCGGTGATGACCGGTGCGGCCGCGGTGCTCGTGGGTCCGGGCGGAGCCATCACGGTCATCGCCTGGGTGTTCTTCGGCGCCGTGCTCGCGGTCGCCGCCGTCACGATCGTGCTGGCGCTGGTCAGGCCTCCCGCGCGAGTGCTGTTCCGGCTGGTGATGCTCGCGGCGCTGCTGCTGGCCGCACAGCTGGTGGCGACCGGCTCGGCGCTCACGGCCTGAGGGGCGCCGCGTCGAACCCCATCGCATAGGCGTGGGCGAAGCCGAGGCCGAGGGGACCGGCGAGCATGACCCGCACGCCCGTGCGGCGAAGCCGGTCGCCGAGCGGCCGCAGCGGACGGCCGAGCACCGTGTTGAGGGTCGCGAGCACCGCCGCGCGGCGCGCCGACCGCACCCGCGCCGCCTCCCACCGGGAGAGCTCCTCGCGCGGCTCGGCCCCGGTGCGCACCCATGTGACGAGCAGGGGCGCCAGTGTCACCGCGTCGAGCAGGCCGAGGTTCATGCCCTGACCCCCGATCGGGCTGACCTCGTGTGCCGCGTCGCCGATCACGACGAGTCGTCCGCGACGCAGCTGCGGGGCGACGAACCGGCGAACCCCGAACCCGATCGCCTCGTCGGCCGCCGCCGCGGCGGCGTCTTCGCCGCGTGCGATCAGCGCTGTGCGCAGCCGGGAGAGCCGCGCCCCCGCGTGCGGATCGGCATCCGCTCCGTCCCAGGCGACATATCGTCGCGCCCCGCCCGGCAGGGGGAACGACTCGAGCACGCCCTGCCGGTCGAGGTGCACGACGGCGACCGGATCCGTCCCGTCGGGGTCGAGCGGGGGTGTGTCGGTCATCAGGTAGCGGTCGCGATACGGCCGCGGCGCGGTGCGATACACGAGCCCACGGCCGGCGGCGCCGGTCGCCACGACGACGATGCCCGCGTCGAACTCCACGGTGCGACCGGCCGTGTCGGCGTGCGCGACGGCGCGGTCCGCGTGCGTCGTCACCGCCCGCACGTGCACGTCGCGGGTCGGCGCCGGTGCCGCGGCGGCGAGCACGGCCTCGGTCGCGGCCTGCGGCAGCGTCGCCACGAACGGGAAGCGGGCGTGCAGGCGGTCGAAGCGCACGACACCGAGGGTGTGTCCGTCCGCGCGCGCCTCTCCGCGGGTCACCCGGACAGCATGCGCGAGGAGCCGCTCGGTGACGCCGCGCGGCTCGAGTGCGGCCAGGACGGGCGAGTGGATGCCGACGGCCCGCGTGCCGGCCCCGGCAGCCGCCCGCCGCTCGAGCAGCTGCACGTCCACGCCTCGGTGCGCGAGCTCCCCGGCGAGCAGGAGGCCGACAGGGCCCGCGCCCACGACGACGACCTCAGCCATCGCCGGTCCCCGCCGCCAGCAGACGGAACCGCCCCGGGGCGTGCACGGTCCACGCCCGCGGCTGGATGTCGTCCAGGGTCTGCTGCAGCTCGTCCCGCGTGTAGCTGCGCCGGATCGAGCGCAGGCCGTCGGTGCGCAGGAAGGTGCCCGGCGCGAACGGCGTGATGCCCCCCGCGTAGAGCGCATAGGCCGTGCGGCTGCGGGCGATGTCGCTGTGCAGCACCACGCCCCGCGAGAGGGCGCGCGACTGCGCGACGAGCTCGGCGAGCCCGGGGCCGAGATGATGCAGCACGTGGTTCGAGATCACCGCGTCGAACCTGTCTCCCTCGGCCAGCAGCGTCGCGGCGTCGGCGCAGCGGAAGGTGACGGCGCCCCCGTCGCGCGAGCGGGCGACCGCGATCGCGCGATCGTCGGGGTCGATGCCCGTCCAGGCGACCTCGAGCCCGGCACGCCGGGCGAGGCCCGCCAGTCGCAGCACGACGTCGCCGCCGCCGCAGCCCAGGTCGAGCACGCGCGCCGGCCGGCCCAGGCGCGCGAGGGCCGGGAACAGCCGCCGCCGGGCGACGCCGCCCCAGCCCGTGACGAGGCGGTTGACCAGACCGAAGCGCCGCAGCGTGGCCGCCAGCCGCCTCGGGTCGCAGTCCGGATCGTCCATGAGCTCGCGCACCCGCTCGTCGCGGACCGCCAGACTCACGATCCGGTCCGCCGGACGGTGAGCAGCGCCGACTCCACGGTGAGCCCGGGGCCGAAGGCGAGGGCGGCGACGCGATCGCCCTCGGCGAGAGCCTCATCGTGCAGCAGCCGGCGCAGGATGAACAGGATCGTCGCACTGGACATGTTGCCGTGCTCGCGCAGCACGGAACGCGAGGCCGCGAGCGCCGCCGGCGGCAGGTCGAGACCAGCCTGGACACGGTCGAGGATGCTGCGCCCGCCAGGATGCACGGCCCAGGCGGCCGGCATCGCCTCGCCCGCGAGGGCCTCGCGCACGGCCTGACCGATCTCGCGGCCGATGATGCGGGGGACCTCCGCGGAGAGTGTCATCTCGAAGCCGTGGTCGCCGATCGTCCACACCATGTCGCGCTCGCCCTCGGCGGTGAGGGCCGTGCGGAACCGGTCCAGCTCGAGACCGCCACCCGCATGGCGTGCGGGGTCGGCCGTGACGACGGCTGCGGCCGCGCCGTCGGCGAACACCGATGCGGCCACGATCTGCTGGGGGTCATCGACCGCGCGCACGTGCAGCGAGCACAGCTCCGCGCACGCGACGAGCACGACAGCCTCCGGCTGCGCTGTGGCGATCCGCGCCGCCAGCCGCAGACCCGGAAGCCCTGCCGCGCAGCCGATGAATCCGAGGTGATACCGCTCGACGCCCGAGGGCAGTCCCAGGTCGCGCACGAGACGGAAGTCGGGGCCGGGGGCGAACAGGCCCGTGCACGAGACGGTGACGACGTGGGTCACGGCGGATGCCTCCACGCCCGCCTCCGCCAGCGCCGCCCGGGCGGACTGTGCGAACAGGGGCGGCGCGAGCCGTTCGTACAGACTGTTGCGCACGGACGTCGTCGGCGCGCGCAGCGTGCCGTCCGGTCCGACGAACGTCGCGTCCGGTCCGACCGGTCCGGCCAGCTCGGCGATCACGGTGTGCCGGCGATCGATGTCGGCCGCCGCGAAGGCGCCGTGGATGAGACGCCGCGTCATGCGGTCCACTCCGGGCTGCGCGGCGAAGAAGTCTCGCACCGCGTCCTGCGACAGGGATGTCTCGGGCACAGCGGTCCCGACGGAGAGGATGCGGGCGGTCACGCTACCAACCAAGCATGCCCCGCGTCTGGGTGCACCTGGTTGCGCCGACTGACTGCGCACGATACCGGCCCCTATGCTGAGCCCATGCAGATCACCGGAGCGGGCCGAGTCGTCTTCATCGCGCAGTGGATCGCGGCCGTCGTGCTGCCCATCTGGTTCTTCCTCGGCCGGGGCCTGGTCGGGGCGCAGCTGGGCTCGCTCTGGCTGGCGGCGCTGGTCTACGGCATCTTCGTCGCTGTCGTCCTGGCCGTGCCGCCGGTGCTCACCCTCTTCGACAGCGAGGTGCGCACCGCCCGGTCGACCCGCACCGCCTACAGCGTGGTCAGCTGGGTGCTGTGGATCGCGGCGCTGGCTGCCGCCCTCGTCGTGCCCGACCAGAGCGAGGGTGAGCCGCTCGACCCGGCCCTGACCGTGTGGACCGGCGGCGCGATCTCGGCGTCGACCTCCGAGATCGTCTTCATCGTCCTGTCCGCCGTCATCGGCCTGGCCTATCTGACGGTCTTCATCCTCGCCATCGCGGGGGTCTCGCGCTCGCGCACTCTCGACGTGTGATCAGCGCGACGCGTCGGCGTCCGCCTCCTCCAGCGCGGCCGGCAGCTCGCGCATGGCCCAGAACGGGCCGAACACGACGAACGCCGCCGACACCAGCCCCCCGATCGCGCCGATCCACATCGTCGGAACGACGCCGAGCCACGCGCCCAGGCCACCGGCAGCCAGTGCCGCCAGCGGCATCACGCCCCAGACGCAGAACCGCACCGACGCGTTCATCCGCCCGAGCAGCCGCTTCGGCGTGATGCGCTGCCGGAACGACACCTGCACGATGTTGTAGAGCAGCACCGTGAACGAGGCGACGAACGACTGGGCGACCAGCAGCGGGAACGCGACGGCCGGGGCGAGGGCGGCGACGGGCAGGAACAGGCCGATCACCGAGAATCCGATGGCGCTGACCGGGATCGCCCTGCCCTCGCCGATCCACCGCACGATGTGCGGCGTGGCCATCGCGCCGAGAAGGCCCCCGATCGCGCCGAGCGAGAAGATCACGCCCATCGCCTCGGGGGACAGGCCCAGATCCCGCAGGATGAAGATGGGCAGCATGGTGAACGAGATCGTGCTGAACAGATTCGACACGCCGGTCGTGCCGACGATGCGGCGCAGGTACCGGTTGCCGAACACCCAGCGCAGGCCCTCGCCGATCGAGCGCAGCAGCGGCTCGTGCTCGTCCCGGGGCGCCACGACCTCGGTGTCGCGCGTGAGACACAGGGCGATGAACGACGCGATGTAGGTTCCCACGGTCGCGAGCACGGCGAGGGGGGCGGTGAGGATGCCGATGAGCCACCCGCCGATCGCCGGACCGGCGATGCCGGCGAGCTGCTGCGTCGACTCGAGCTTGCCGTTGGCCTCGGGGATCTGGGCGGCCGGGACGAGCGAGGGCACGATGCTCTGATACGACACGTCGAAGAACACCGTCGCGATGCCGAAGACGAGGGCCACGGCGATGAGGTGCCAGATGTCGAGCCAGCCCAGCCACCACAGCACCGGCACGGTCGCCAGGGCCACCGCGCGCACCGCATCGGCCCAGATCATCACATGCCGCTTGCGCATCCGGTCGATCCAGGCGCCGGCGGGAAGGCCCACCACGAGGAACGCGGCGACTCCGGCCGCATTGAGCAGCCCGACCTCGAACTCCGTGGCATGCAGGAGCAGGACGGCGAGGACCGGGATCGCGAGGCCGGTGATCTGCTCGCCGAACTGGCTGAGCGCCTGCCCGCTCCACATCGTGAGGAAGTTGCGGTCGCGCCACAGGGAGCGCGGTCGCGCCGCCACTGATTGAGACATGTCGATCAGTCTGCGCCACCGATTGAGGATTGTCAATCAGGGCTAGGATGGCCGCATGCACGAGGAGGTGGACGACGAGACGCTCCAGGCCGGCTACCGGGCGCTCAGCTCGCCGCTGCGCCTGCGCATCCTGCGCCTGTGCGCCTTCGACGCGCGCACCAACAAGGAGCTCGCCGAGCTGCTCGGGGTGAATCCGGGCACGATGCTCCACCACGTGCGCACGCTCGTGTCGACGGGCTTCCTGGAGGCACAGCCCGAGCGCGTCGGAGCGCAGGGAGCGCGCGAGGTGCCCTACCTCGCGACCGGCAGGTCGTGGCGAACGCGGCTGCCCGAAGGCTCCACGGTCATCATGGACACGTTCCTGCAGCAGGTGGCCGAGGTCCCGCCGGACAAGGTGGAGATCTCGTGGCTCGGGCTGCGCCTGAACGCCGAGCACAAGGCAGAGCTCGACAGGCGGCTCGCCGAGCTGCTCACCGAGTTCAAGGACCGCGGCCCGGACGCCGACGGCGACGCCTATTCCCTGGTGACCGTCGTGCATCCCGACCGGAACCCCCCGGCCGCCCGCTGAGGGCTATCGGGAACGCCACCCCGTCGGGCCCTCCGACCCGGCCGGGTATTCGCCCAGCGGAACCTCGCCGCCCTTCCACGCGTCCAGGACCGGCTGCACGATCCGCCAGCACTGCTCCGCGGTGTCGCCGCGCACCGACAGGGTCGGATCGCCGTCGAGCACGCCGGCGAGCACCTCGCCGTAGGCGACCAATGCGCCCGGCCCGAGATCGCTGCTCATGGTGACGCGCTCGAGCGAGAACGGATCACCGGGCCCGTTGACGTTCAGCTCGAGGTGCATGCGGTCGGGGCCGAGCATCAGCCGCAGCACCGACGGATGGGTGCTTCCGGTGAACCCGGCCGGCAGGTTCGGCACCGGTCGGAAGCGCACCACGATCTCGCGGACATGCGCGTGCAGGGCCTTGCCGGACCGCAGGGTGAACGGCACGCCCCGCCATCGCGGCGTGTCCACCTCGAACGTGACCTCCGCCAGGGTCTCGGTCTGCCGCGCCGGATCGACACCCTGCTCGTCGACGTAGGCGGGCATCGGGCGGTCCCCCACGGTGCCCGCCGTGTAGCGCGCCCGGCGTGAGGACGAGACGGGGTCGTCCTGCCACACCCGCGTGGCGTGCAGCACCGCCGACTTCGCGCTGCGCAGGTCGGTCTCGTCGAGCGTGGCCGGCGGCTCCATCGCCACGACCGCGAGCACCTGCAGCAGGTGGCTCTGGATCATGTCCACGAGCGCCCCCGCATGGTCGTAGTACCCGGCGCGGTCTTCCAGGCCGAGGGTCTCGTCGTAGCGGATCAGCACCGACGCGATGTGCTCGGTCGACCACACCGGCTCGAGGATGCGGTTGGCAAAGCGCAGGCCGAGCACGTTGAGCACCGTGGAGCGGCCCAGGAAGTGGTCGATCCGATGGATCTGATGCTCGGGCACCAGCTGGGCCAGCTGCGCGTTGAGCCTGCGGGCGCCCTCCTCGTCGACGCCGAAGGGCTTCTCCAGCGCCAGCACCAGGCCCTCGGGCAGATCGAGCGAGCCGAGCGCTGCGCACGCGAGCGCGGTCACCGCGGGCGGCAGCGCGAAGTAGAGGGCGATCCGCCCCTGCCCCGACTGCAGCACCCGCGCCAGGTCCTCCGGCTTGGTGACGTCCGCGCGGACATAGCTCGTGCGGGCGATCACGTCGTCGATCGCCGGGCCGGAGGCATCCCCTCGCTCGAAAGCCGCACGAACCCGGTCGCGCCAGTCGTTCTCGCTCTCGTCCGCGCGGTCGACTCCGACCAGCTGCACCTTGCGGTGCGGCTCGGCGGTGAGCAGGTCTCCCAGCGCGGGAAGCAGCAGCCGGGACGCGAGATCGCCGGTGCCGCCCAGGACGCACAGTGTCGTGGTGTCGGTCATGCACGCCACGCTAACGGGCCCTGCGCCCGTGCGGCAGAGGATGCCACGATGGAGCCATGGCCTCACCGATCGAGGACTACGCGATCCTCAGCGACTGCCACACCGCCGCGCTCGTCTCGAAACAGGGCTCGATCGACTGGCTCTGCCTGCCGCGGTACGACTCCCCCTCGCTGTTCGGGGCGCTGCTGGGCGACCAGGAGCAGGGACAGTGGATGCTGCGCCCCGCCGACCCGGACGCCACCTGCGTGCGTCGCTACGAGGGCGACGGCTTCGTGCTCATCACCCGCTGGACGACCGCCGACGGCGTGGCCGAGGTCGTCGACGCCATGCCGTACGGCGACCGGCGCGCCGACCTGCTGCGGCGCGTGCGCGGCGTGCAGGGCAGGGTCCGGTTCGTCCAGGAGCTGCGGGTGCGCCCGGACTACGCGCGCGCGATGCCCTGGGTGCGCCAGACCGGGACGCCCGGGCGCCCCGAGCTCGTGGCCGTCGCCGGCCCCGACGCGATCGTCCTGCGCGGCGCGACGCTGCGCGCCCACGGGCACGCGCACCGGGGGACGCTGACGGTCGGGCAGGACCAGACCGTCGATCTCACGATGACCTGGTTCCCGTCGCACCGCGAGGTGCCGCCCAGGATCGATGTCGATGCCGCGCTCGCGTCGACCGACCGGTGGTGGCGGTCCTGGGCGGACGGCATCGCGTACCAGGGGCCCTACCGCGACGCCGTCGTGCGCTCGCTGCAGGTGCTGCGCGCGCTCACCCATGAGGACACCGGCGGGATCGTCGCGGCGGCGACCACGTCGCTGCCGGAGGAGTTCGGCGGGGAGCGCAACTGGGACTACCGGTACGTGTGGCTGCGCGATGCGTCGCTGACCCTCGAGGCATTCCTCGCGCACGGCTTCACCGCCGAGGCGGAGGCGTGGCGTGGATGGCTGCTGCGGGCGATCGCCGGGGACGTCGACGACGTGCAGATCATGTACGGGATCGCCGGGGATCGCGACCTCGGCGAGCGTGAGCTGACGAGCCTTCCCGGCTACTGCGGCGCACGTCCGGTGCGCATCGGGAACGCCGCCGTCGAGCAGTACCAGGCCGACGTCATCGGCGAGGTCATGATCGCGCTCGAGACGGCACGCCTGCGGGGGCTCGCCGAGACCGACTACTCCTGGCCGATGCAGCGCGCCCTGCTGGACTACCTCGAGAAGCGGATCGACGACACCGACAACGGCATCTGGGAGGTGCGCGGGGAGCCGCGCATGTTCACGCACTCGCGCGTCATGATCTGGGCGGCGTTCGACCGCGGCGCACGGGCCGTCCGCGACGGAGGTCTGGACGGTCCCGTCGAGCGGTGGGAGGCGCTGCGCGATGGGATGCGGGCGGAGATCGACCGCCAGGGCGTCGACGAGGACGACGGGTACTTCACCCAGTCGTACGGGACGCGCGAGGTGGATGCCTCGCTCCTGCTGCTGCCCCAGGTGGGGTACTGCGCCGCCGACGACCCGCGGATGCTGCGCACCGTGGCCGAGATGGAGCGCACCCTGCTGCGCGGCGGACTGCTGCACCGCTACCGCACGGCGGTCGCCGACGACGGGCTGGCCGGCGGCGAGCATCCGTTCCTGGCGTGCTCGTTCTGGCTCGTGCAGCAGTACGCCGACAGCGGGCGCGTCGCCGACGGGAAGGCGCTGATGGATCGGCTCGTGGGGCTCGCCAACGACGTGGGACTCTTGTCGGAGGAGTACGACGTCGAGAACGGTCGCCACGCCGGCAACACCCCGCAGGCGCTGTCGCATCTGGCGCTCGTGGGCGCCGCCGACGCCCTGGCCGGGGTGGCCGGGCGCGGGGCGAACCAGCATCTCGCCCCCACCACCGACGCCGACGGCGCCGCCGCTACCGCGCCAGCGCCTCCGCGAGCTTGACGCGAGCGCCCATCCGCAGCAGCGAGTTCTCGTAGATGCGGGCGCCGATGAGGATCGCTGCGACGCACGTGGCGACCAGGATCGCGAGCGAGAGCACCGCCTCCCACCACTGCGCGTCGCCCAGGAACAGCCGCAGCGGCATGGCCACCGGAGCCGAGAACGGCACGTACGACATGATGCCCAGCACCAGCGGGTTGTTCCAGAACACGATCACCAGCAGGTACGGTGCCACCACGAGCATCGTCAGGGGCATCGTGGTCGAGCCGATGTCCTCCTGCCGCGAGACCATCGCCGCCGCCGCCGCGAACAGCGAGGCCAGCAGGATGAAGCCGAACAGGAAGAACACCGCGAACCATGCGATCGGCGTGCCCAGCCCCTGCAGCAGCTCGGTCTGGCCGGTGACCGTGAGCCCCACGACCGCGATCGCGGCGAGCAGCAGGATCTGCGCCATCGCCAGGATCGTGTTGCCGACGACCTTCCCGGCCAGCAGCGTCCTGGTCGGGATCGCCGAGAGGAGCACCTCGACCACGCGGGTCTGCTTCTCTTCCACCACGCTCTGCGCGATGGTGCCGCCGAACGTGGACGCGGCGAACAGGAACACCACGCCGAACCCGATCGCGGCGATGTACCCGAGGAATCCGGTCGCGTCCCCGGGGCTCAGCGTCTCGACCGTCGGGGTCTCGGACAGGTAGACCAGCAGCTGGCTGGACACGTCGGAGTCGACGATCACCGTGAACCCGGTGGGCGAGGCCGGGTCTGCGACGATCGCCGCGTCCACCTCGCCGTCGCGCACGAGGTCCTCCGCGGCGGCGCGGTCGGCGACCGGCTCGGGGGTCACACCGGGCAGCTCGGGCACCAGGTCCTGCGCGTCGGACGCGACGGCGACCGAGGGGGCGCCGAACGACTCGTCGCTCGCGCTGAAGCCTCCCCAGACGACGGCCGCGAGCGCCATCACGAGCAGGATCACGGTGGAGATCACGAACGCCTTGCTGCGCAGCTTCGATCCGATCTCACGCTCGGCGACCAGCCAGACGCTGCGCGCGGCCGAAGGGGCGGGGAGTGCGGGAGCGCTCACTGGATGACCTCCTTGAAGATCTGGGCGAGGGTGGGATGCTGCGGCGCGAAGCTCGCGACATCCCCCTGCCCGACGGCCCGGCGCAGCACCCGCTGCGCCGTCTCGTCGCTGTCGGCGTCGAACACCGCGTAGCCGCCGTCGAAGGCGATGACCTCGACCCCCGGCTCGTCACGCAGCCACGCGGCGTCGCCCGCCGACACGAGCTCGAAGCGGCGGCTGGAGTATCGGGCCCGGAGATCGTCGCGGGCGCCGGCGGCGCGGATCGTGCCCGCGGCGATGATGACGAGGTCGTCGCAGAGCCGCTCGACGACGTCGAGCTGGTGCGACGAGAAGAGCACGGCGGCCCCCTGCGCGGCACGCTCCTGCAGGACGCCGGCGACGACGTCGACGGCCAGCGGGTCGAGCCCCGAGAACGGCTCGTCCAGGATCAGCACCTCGGGGTGGTGCACGAGCGCCGCGGCGATCTGCGCGCGCTGCTGGTTGCCCAGCGACAGCGTCTCGACGTTGTCGCTCAGGCGTTCGCCCAGCCCCAGCCGCTCGAGCAGGGCACGGGCATCGACCGCGGCATCCGCCTTCGAGAAGCCGTGCAGGCGCGCGAGGTACACGATGTGCTCGAGCACCTTCATCTTCGGGTACAGGCCGCGCTCCTCGGGCATGTAGCCGAAGCGGCGCCGGTCCGCGGCGCTCACCTCCGCGTCGTCGAGCGTCACGGTTCCGGCATCCTTCGAGAGCAGACCCAGTGCGATGCGCATGGTCGTCGTCTTGCCGGCGCCGTTCCCGCCGACGAAGCCGGTGAGCCGGCCGGGTCGCACGTCGAACGACACGTCGTCGAGCACGCGGAGGTCGCCATAGCTCTTCGTGATCCCTCTGAGTCGCAGCATCCGTTCGGTCCCCTCGGCCCTTCCGCTCGGTTGTCTCCTTCCCTGCAACGCTACTCACGACATCCGCGCGACGCTTCCCCGCCGAAAGCGGAATCCATTCTTGGGAATATTTCTCGGCTGCCGACGGGTTGCATCGAGCGAGCGTCCGCGGGTCCACCGCGGGCGTCAGCTACGTATGGAGGAAACCACCCATGACCGACCGGACCATCGGCTACATCGTCGGCAGCATCTCTTCGACCTCGATCAACCGGCGTCTCGCCCTGGCGCTGCAGCGACTCGCCCCCGAGGGCATGACGCTCGTGGAGATCCCGATCGCCGATCTGCCGCACTACTCGCCCGACCACGACGCCGACTTCCCGCAGGTCGCCCGCGACTTCAAGAAGGCGATCGCCGAGGTGGACGGCGTCATCGTCGTGACGCCCGAGTACAGCCGATCGATCCCGGGCGTGCTCAAGAACGCGCTCGACTGGGCCGCGCGCCCGTACGGCGAGGGGTCCTTCAACGGCAAGCCGACCGCCGTCATCGGCACCTCGGGGGGCCCGATCTCCACGGCTGCCGCCCAGCAGCACCTCAAGGCGATCCTGAGCCACCTCAACGCGCCGACGCTCGGTCAGCCCGAGGGCTACGTCCAGTCGACGCCGGGTCTGTTCACCGCGGAGGGCGAGGTCACGAACGAGGGCACCGCGGCGTTCCTCGTCGGCTACCTCAACGCCTTCGCCGCCCTGGTCGACATCTACGCGCCGGCCCGCGACGCCGAGGCGGTCGCCGCGTAACGACCGGCGCCCCGGCTCCTGCTCCGGCCTGCGACGGAGTGACTGATCCGTCATCCTTCGTGCGCCGGAACAGGAGTTGCCACTTGCTATTGACAAGCAAGCTTGTTTTTTGCAAGCTTGCTGCATGACACACATCTTCGTCAACATCGCCACCTCCGACCTGGAGCGGGCGAAGGCCTTCTACACGGCGCTCGGCGCGGGCATCAACCCGCTGTTCACCGACGACAACGGCGCCTGCATCGTGTGGGACGACAACGTCTACTTCATGGTCCTCACCCACGAGTTCTTCGCCACCCTCACCGACAAGGCGCCGGTGGACCCCCGCACGCACGCCCAGGTGCTCGTCGCGCTCAGCCGTGACTCGCGCGACCATGTCGACCGCACGATCGAGGCGGGGCTCGCGGCGGGCGGCATCGAGCCGACCGAGCCCACCGATTACGGCTTCATGTACAGCCGCAGCCTCGAAGACCCGGACGGCAACGGCGTCGAGTTCATCTTCATGGTGCCGGAGGCGGCCGAGCTGGGCCCCGAGGCGTACCTCGCCCAGCAGGCGCAGGCGTAAGTGGCCGCCCGCAGCTACGGACAGTACTGCGGCGTCACCACCGCCGTCGAACTCATCGGGGAGCGGTGGTCGCTGCTGATCGTCCGCGATCTGCTCGTGGGGCCGCGCCGGTACACCGACCTCAGACAGGGGCTGCCGAAGATCCCGACCAACATCCTCTCCGCCCGGCTCAAAGAGCTGCAGGAGGGCGGAGTGGTCCGGCGGGTCCCGCTGCTGCACTGCGGTCTCGTGTACGAGCTCACCCCGTACGGCCGCGAGCTCGAGCCGATCGTGCTCGCGCTCGGCCGGTGGGGCTTCCAGCGGATGGGCGAGCCCCAGGAGGATGCGATCGTGACGGCGGACTCGCTCACCATGGCGCTGCGCACCGCGTTCCAGATGGATGCCGCGGCATCCCTTCCGCCCGCGGACTACGAGGTCCACGTCGCCGACGTCGTACTGCGGGCCCAGGTCGACGGCCCGGCGCTGCGGATCGCGCAGCTGCATCCCGCCGGCCGCCCGGTCGACCCGCGCGCGCAGGATCGCGCGTCGGTCGACGGCGCTGCCGATGTCGTCTTCGGCGCGGGACCCGGCATCCGTCGCCTGATCGCCGGGGAGCTCACGCCGGCCCAGGCCGTCGACGAGGGCGTGGTGCACGTCCTCGCCGGCGAGGAGACACTGATCGAGCGGTTCGCCGCGACGTTCCACATCGAAGGAGGCCGGGCATGACCGGACGCATCGTGATCGACATCTTCAGCACGCTCGACGGCGTGGGCCAGGGCCCGGGCGGGCGCGACGAGGATCGGTCGGGAGGGTTCCGCTTCGGCGGCTGGCAGGGGCCGGTCTCGGATGACTCGGTCGGAGAGCAGGTGCTGGCGGGCATCGAGACGATCGACGCGCTGCTTCTGGGCCGGCGCACGTACGATATCTGGGCTGCGTACTGGCCGCGCTATTCCGGCAGCGCGCACAACCCGATCGCCGCCGCGTTCAACCGCGTCCCGAAGTACGTCGCCTCGCGCGGCACCCCGGTGCTGGACTGGGCGGGCACGTCGCAGCTGGGCGCCGACGTGGTCGCCGAGGTCGAGGCGCTGCGCGAACATCACCGTGAGATCCACGTGTACGGCAGCCTCGACTTCGCCCAGACGCTGTTCCGCGCGCAGCTGTTCGACGTGCTCAACCTGTGGGTCTTCCCGGTCGTCCTCGGCGAGGGCAAGAAGGTGTTCCCCACCGGGTCCGCGCCGGCCGCGCTGCGCCTGCTGGAGCCGCCGGTGACGGCGAGCACCGGTGCCGTGCTGCTGCGCTACGCGCCCGCGGGCGAGCCGCGCACCGGTGACATCGCCGGGTGACATCGGCGGAGGGCGGGGAGTAGATTTCCGGCCATGCCCCTCACCCGCCTGCTCGACCGCGCCCTCCAGGACTCTCCCGACAAGCCCGCCGTCGTCTTCCGCAACGCGGTCACGACCTACCGCGAGCTCGACGAGGGGTCCGATCGCTCCGCCCGGCGCCTGCTCGCGCTGGGGATCGGACACGGCGACCGCGTCGCGATCTTCATGCGCAACCGGGAGGCGTTCGTCGAGCTGTACCTCGCGTGCTTCCGCGTCGGCGCGATCGCCGTCCCGCTGAACCACCGGTTCCAGGCCGACGAGGTCGTCTTCGCGATCACGCACTGCGATGCGGCACTGCTCGTGGTGGACGGCCCGCTCCTGCCGGTCGTGGCGGGAGTGCCCGAGCGGGCGCCGTCGCTCAAGGGCGTGTACGTGTACGGCGATGAGCCCGAAGGCGCCGCGAACAGGTGGAAGGACGCGCCCTCCGACGGCGCGGGCGACCTGCCGCAGGTCTCCGACGACGATCCGGCGATGATCCTGTACACCTCCGGCAGCACCGGCCGGCCCAAGGGCGTCACCCACACGCACGGGTCGATCCTCGCCACCGCGGTCGGTCGCGGCGTCACGCAGCAGCTGACCGCGGACGACATCTCACTCGCGGCGACGGCGATCTGCCACGCCGGCGCCTCGGTCGGGGTCGCGTTCCCGACGCTGCACGCCGGCGGGACGGTGGTGGTCCTCGAGGACTCCGACCCCGACCTGTTCCTCGAGGCGCTGCGGCGCTGGCATCCGACGCGCACCGTGCTGCTGCCCACCCAGCTGCTCGACGCCGTCGACTCGCCGGGCGCCGCACCCGCCGACTTCGCGAGCCTGCGCGAGGTGGAGTGCGGCGGCGACCAGATCTCGCCCGACCTGTACGAGCGTTTCTCCGAGGTCGCGCAGCTGCAGCTGAATCAGCTGTACGGCCTCACCGAGTGCGAGTGCGCGACCCTGAACCCGCCCTTCGGGCTCATCAAGCGCGGCTCGATGGGTCTGCCCCGCGAGGGCGTGCAGCTGCGCATCGCGGGCGACGACGGAGGGGATGCCGCCGCCGGCGAAGCCGGCGAGATCCAGCTGCGCGGGCCGTCGGTCATGATCGGGTACTGGGACGACCCGGAGCACACCGCGGCCACGTTCGCCGACGGCTGGCTGCGCACCGGCGACCTGGGCACCCGCGATGAGGACGGCTATCTCCACTTCCACGGCCGCATCAAGGAGGTCATCATCCGCGGCGGGTCGAACATCGCACCCGGCGAGGTCGAGGACGTGATCGACGAGCACCCGGATGTCGAGCTGTCCGGCGTCGTCGGCACGCCGGACGAGCGCCTGGGCGCGATCGTGCACGCGTTCGTCGAACTCAAGCGGGGACGCGCGCATCCGCCGACCGCCGACGAGCTCGCGGCGTTCGCGCGCCAGCATCTGGCCGCCTACAAGGTTCCCGACCGGTGGACTTTCGTCGGCTCGCTGCCCCGCAACGCCGTCGGCAAGATCGATCGGCACGCCCTGCATCAGCAGGCGGCCGAGCTCGACAGCGCCTGACGGCGGGCGTCAGAAGACCATCGGCACGTCGTCGTCCGCAGCCCCGAAGTCGAGGTCGACGACGACCGGCACGTGGTCGCTGGGCGCCTTGCCCTTCCGCTCGTTGCGGTGGATCTCGGCCCCCGCGACGGCGTCGGCGAACGCCGGCGATCCGAGGATGAAATCGATCCGCATGCCCTCGTTGCGCGGGAAGCGGAGCTGCTTGTAGTCCCAGTACGTGTAGCCGGTGGGCACGAGCGGCCGCACGACATCCGTCAGCCCGGCCGACTCCAGCGCGGCGAACGCGTCGCGCTCGGGCGGCGAGATGTGCGTCGAGAAGCCCTGCACCACGGCGGGGTCGCCGTTGTCGGCATCGGTCGGCGCGATGTTGAAGTCGCCGACCAGCGCGAGCGGCAGGTCGGGGGTCGCGGCGAGCGTCTCGCGCACGTGGTCCTCGAGGGCCGCCAGCCAGTCGAGCTTGTAGTGGTAGTGCGGGTCGCCGAGCGACCGGCCGTTGGGCACGTACAGGCTCCACACCCGGACGCCGTCGACGGTGGCGCCGATCGCCCGCGCCTCCTGAGCGGGCTGCTCGCCGTCCTTGGCGAAGCCGGGCATCCCCGTGAAGGCGGTCTCGACGTCGGACAGCGGGCTGCGGCTGGCGATGGCGACGCCGTTCCACTGCGAGAAGCCGTAGGCCTCGACGTGATAGCCGGCGTCGGCGAACGCCTCATAGGGGAACTGGTCGGTCCGGCACTTGATCTCCTGCATCGCGAGGACGTCGATGTGCTCGCGCACCGCGAAGTCGACGACGCGGTCGACGCGAGCGCGCACGGAGTTCACATTCCAGGTGGCCAGGCGCATGCTCCCCAGCCTAGGCTTGCGGGCCGACGTCCCCCCGCCGCCCGCATCGATACGGTGACCCGCCGCCCGGCGGCGGCTATGTGCGGCGTGCCACGGGCGCTGCGCGCAGCACCACGAAGGTGGTCACGGCGAGCACGACGACGCCGATGGACTCGACGATGACCGTCTCGCGCACGAGCATGAAGTCCCACGTCTCCGTGATGCCGAACAGACCGACCGTGAGCGCGAGGATGAGCGCCAGCAGGGACGCGATCATGAACAGCAGGCTCAGGACGGTCGCCCACTGCAGGAGTCTTCCGCGCACCACCAGCATGGCGATCGCGAGCACGATCCCGGCGATGCCGTTGAGCACGAACATCACCCCGAGGATGCCCCCGACCCCCCAGACGACGAGGAAGAGGTGGATCCCGCCGGCGGCGAGGAGCAGGACGGCGCTGACGATGCGCAGAACCCACAGCAGGCGCTGATTGCTTTCGGTCATGTTTCACCCGTTCTGTCGGGGGCCCTCGTCATCGAGGCCTCTCATTGGATACGACGCGGCGGCGTGAGCGGTTCATCAGCCACGTCACGTCGCGCGCGAACGACTCGAGCAGCAGCGCCAGCGCGATCAGCGTGACGAGCAGGCTCACCCACTCGGCGGCGACCCCGGAGGCGGCGACCGTCAGCGCGATGCCCGCGACGGCGGTCACCACCTTCCGCCAGTACCGCGGCGGCAGCGTCCTGCGCATCGCCGGAAGCAGCCACCCGGCCGCGACGAACGCGTAGCGCAGGCCCCCGATGACGATGACCCACCATCCCAGCTCCTGCGCGACGTAGGCGCTGAGCACGAGCAGGAGGAAGGCATCCACCTCCATGTCGAACCGGGCGCCCAGCTCGCTGGCGCTTCCGGTGCGGCGCGCGAGCCAGCCGTCGACGGCGTCGAGCGCGAGCGCCGGCACCGCGAGCGCGATGAGCAGCGGCACCGAGATCGGCTCGGTGAAGGACGCCGCCACGAGCGCCGTGATCAGCCCGACCAGGATCGAGCGCGCGGAGGTCGCCGCGTTCGCCGCGCCGAACCGGGTGGTTCCGTGTGTGCGCAACCCCCTGGCGAGCAGTGCGTTCGAAACGCAAAGGTAGAGCAGTCCGGCACACCAGCCGGTCACCGGCAGCGAGTCGTACCGGTCCATGGCGGCGAGTCCGGCCAGGCCGGCGGCCGCCGACCAGAGCGGAGCAAGGTGAACCTTTTGCATAGCGCGAGCCGTTACCTTTTCATGGGTACCACACGTGACACGTGCTGCGGGTGCCCCGCGGTTCATTCCGGAAGCAGGACGAGGTGACCAGGGCGACGGCGTTCTGGGTGCAGGCTCCCGGACAGGGGATGCTCCGCACGGCCGAGATCCCCGAGCCCGGGCGGGACGATGTCGTCATCCGCACGCTGCACACCGGGATCAGCCGAGGCACCGAATCGCTCGTCTTCCGCGGCGAGGTGCCGGTGAGCGAGCGCGACCGGATGCGCGCGCCGTTCCAGGAGGGCGACTTCCCGGGGCCGGTCAAGTACGGCTACCTCAACGTGGGGGTCGTCGAGCGCGGTCCGTCGGATGTGCAGGGCCGGACGGTGTACACCCTGTACCCGCACCAGTCGGAGTTCGTGGTGCCGCGGTCGGCGGTCGCCCCCGTGCCCGAGTCGGTCCCGGCCCGGCGTGCGGTGCTCGCGGGCACGGTCGAGACGGCGGTGAACGTGCTGTGGGACGCCGCGCCGCTGGTCGGCGACCGCGTCGCCGTCATCGGCGCCGGCATGGTCGGCTGCGCCGTGGCTCGGCTTGCCGGCGGCATCCCGGGCGCGCAGGTCGTCGTCGTCGACGTCGACCGCGACAAGGCGGAGGTCTGCGAACGCCTCGGCGTCGCCTTCGCCCAGCCCGACGACGTCCCGCGCGATCGCGACGTGGTGATCGACACGAGCGGCTCGGAGCGGGGCCTGCAGCTGGCGCTGGAGTCCGCCGCCACCGAAGGCGAGATCGTGGAGGCGAGCTGGTTCGGCGACCGTTCCGTGCGCCTGGAGCTGGGGGGCGCCTTCCACTCGAAGCGGCTGACGATCCGCTCCAGCCAGGTGGGCATGGTCTCGCCGCGTCGCCGCGGGACCCGCAGCACGGCCGATCGCCTCGCCCTCGCGCTCCGGCTCCTGGACGACCCGGCCTTCGACGCCCTGCTCACGGGCCGCTCCTCGTGGCGGGAGCTTCCCGAGGTGATGGCCGCCATCGCATCCGGGGCCTCGCCGGGGCTCTGCCACACCATCGACTGGGGGGATGCCGCATGACCTATTCCGTGACGGTGCGCGACCACATCATGATCGCGCACAGCCTCACCGGCGAGATGTTCGGTCCGGCACAGCGCCTCCACGGTGCGACCTTCGTCGTCGACGCGACCTTCCGCGCCGACGAGCTCACCGTCGAGGGGGTCGTCGTCGACATCGGGCGCGCGTCGGTCGTGCTGCGAGGCATCCTGTCTCCGCTGTCCTACCGGAACCTCGACGACGAGCCGGTGTTCCAGGGACTGAACACCACCACCGAGCGGCTCTGCGGCGTCATCGGCGAGCGGCTCGCCGAGGCCGCGCGCGAAGGCGAGCTGGGCGCCGCACAGCTCACCGCCATCGTCGTGACGCTCCATGAGTCGCATGTCGCGTGGGCATCGTGCGAGGTGACGCTGTGACCGCCGCGGCGGCCGGCACGGTGCACTTCATCGTGCCGGGAGGGATCGACGATCCGGACCGCACCAGCGGCGGGAACGTCTTCGACCGCCGCCTCGCCGCAGGCCTCGCCGGCACCGGCTGGGAGGTGCGGATGATCGAGGCGGACGCGGCGCCCGAGGTCGAAGCGGCCCTGGCGCTGCTGCCGGCGGGGGCGGTCGTCGTCATCGACGGACTGGTGGCGCGCCGCGCGCCCGCGGTGATCGAGGCTGCTCGCGAGGACCTCCGCATCGTGGTGCTGGCGCACATGGTCAGCGCGGCGTTCCCCGACGCCGATCCGCAGGAGGTCGAGGGCGAGCGCCGTGCGCTGCGCGCCGCCCGATGTGTGATCGCCACGAGCGAGTGGACCCGCAGCGAGCTGCAGACCCGGGCCGGTGTCCGGTCCGCGCGGATCGTCGTCGCCACCCCGGGGACCGCAGACGCCGCGGTCGCAGGAGGCACCGCCACCGGAGCGGCTCTCCTGTGCGTCGGCGTGGTCGCGCCGCACAAGGGGCAGGACGTGCTGGTGGAGGCGCTGGCGACCCTGGATGCCGAACTGCCGTGGGTCTGCACCATCGCGGGCTCCCTCACCACCTGCCCCGAGTTCGCCGACGGCGTCAGCGCCCGCGCGTCCGCCCTCGGAGACCGGGTGCGCCTGCCCGGGGTCCTCAGCGAGCACGAACTCGACGACGCGTACGCGCGGACCGATCTGCTCGTCGCGCCCTCGCGGGTGGAGAGCTACGGCATGGCCATCGCCGATGCGCTCCGGCGCGGCATCCCGGTCGTCGCCAGCACCGCCGGCGGGATCCCCCAGACCGTCGCAGCCAGCGCCGCCGCCGTGCTCGTCCCCCCGGACGACCCGGCGGAGCTGCACCGTGCGCTGCACCGCTGGATGGTCGACCCCGGACTCCGCGACCGCCTGCGAGGCGCCGCGCTGCGGGCGAGGTCGACCCTGCCACGCTGGCGCGACACGTCCGAGCGGGTCGCGGCGACCCTGGCGAGGCTGCCGTGACCGAGGTCATCCCGGTCTCCGTCGAGTGGCTGACGCTGCGCGAGCAGGCGGACGCGCGGTCGCGTTCGCGGCGACTCGGGGCCGCCGCCGCGCGGCTCACGAGCGCTCCCGCCGTGGTGCACGATCTGGGAAGCGGCACCGGGTCGATGATGCGGTGGCTGGCGCCGCTGCTCGCCGAGCCCCAGACCTGGGTGTTCCACGACTGGAATCCGGTGCTGCTCGAGCACGCCGCCGGCCTGACCTCCGTCCACACCGGCGTGCGGATGAGCGTCACGGATGTCGCGCACCTGAGCGCCGGCGACCTTGCCGGCGCCTCGCTGGTGACCGTCTCGGCGCTGCTGGATGTCCTCAGCCGCGAAGAGCTCGAGACCGTTGTGGGGGCCTGCGTCGGTGCCCGCGTGCCCGCCCTGTTCACCCTCAGCGTGACCGGAAGGGTGGAGCTGGACCCGCTGGATGCCGGGGACGGCGTGTTCGCGGCGGCGTTCGACGACCACCAGCGGCGCACGACCGACGGCAGGCGGATGCTCGGACCGGATGCCGTCAGCCGGGCGATCGAGCTGTTCCGTGCGGCCGGCTGGCCGATCCGGACGGCGCACTCGCCGTGGCGACTCGACGCTTCCGATCGGATGCTGGTCGCGGAGTGGCTGGACGGGTGGCTCGCGGCCGCGGTCGAGGAGCGCCCGGCGCTGCGGGAGTGGGCGGAGGAGTACGCGCGCAGCCGCACGGCTCAGCTCGAGGCGGGCGCTCTTCGCGTGATCGTGCACCACATCGACTTCCTCGCGTGGCCGCCATGACCGCGCTGACCTGCAGGGGCTGCGTGCGCACCCTCGTCGACTCGCCGCGGGCGAAGGCTGCGGCGCGGGCGGCGGCGGGCGCGGTCATCCTCATCGCGATCGTCCTGACCGTCGGGGCCGAGCCCTTCGTCCGAGGCGTCGCCGCGGTGTCGGTTCCGGCGGCGGCCGCCGCGCTCGCGCTCGGCGCGGCGGCGACCCTTGCCGCGGCGTGGCGGTGGCGGATCGTCGCCGGGCGCCTCGGGCTGCGGCTGGACCGCGCGGAGGCGCTGGCCGCGTACTACCGGTCGCAGTTCCTGAACTCGGTGCTCGTGGGCGGAGTGCTCGGCGACGTGCACCGCGCGGTGTGGCACGGACGGCGAGTCGGCCGGATCGCCCAGGCGTCGCGCGCCGTCGCCGCCGAGCGGGCGGCGGGCCAGGTCGTGCAGCTGGCGCTCGCCGGCACGGTGCTGGTGTCGCTGCAGCTGTGGGCATACGCTCCGACTGTGGGCATCGTGCTGCTCGCGGTCGGCGCCGTCGGCATCGGACTGATCGTCGCGGCGCGGGCGAGTGTGCGCCTGCGCCGGGCGATCGGGCGTGAAGCCGCACACCTGCGGATCGCGTTCGGCACCGCGGGCACGATCGTGCGGGTCTCGGCGGCCTCCGCGATCGTGGTGGGCTGCCACGTCGCGACCTTCCTGGTCGCGTGTGTCGCCGTGGGGGTCGAGGCCTCGCCGCAGCGCCTCGTCGCGGTCGCGCTGATCGCCGTCCTGGCGGGCGCGATCCCGCTGAGCGTCGGGGGATGGGGACCGCGGGAGGGCGCCGCGGCGTGGGCGTTCGCCGCGGCAGGGCTCGGAGCCGCGGCGGGAGTCGCGGCGTCGACGGCCTTCGGCGTCCTGGCGCTGATCGCCGTCGCGCCCGGCGCGGCGGTCGCCGGGGTGGCGGCGGCGCGTCGACGACCGCACCCGGCGGTCGGAGAGGAGCGGCCGTCGCGATGATCCGCCCGTATGTCACCCTCAGCTGCGCGATGTCATTGGACGGCTATCTCGACACGGCGTCCCCGCACAAGCTCGCGATGTCGAACTCCGACGACTTCGATCGCGTCGACCAGCTGCGCGCCGAGAGCGACGCGATCATGGTCGGCGCCTCGACCGTGCGGCGCGACAACCCGCGCCTGCTGATCCGCAGCGCCGCCCGGCGGCGGGAGCGGGAGCAGGCGGGCCTGACGAGCTCGCCGATCAAGGTGACCGTGACCGCCACCGGCGACCTGTCTGCGGATGCGGCCTTCTTCGCCGAGGGGGATGTCGAGAAGATCGTGTACGGCACGCAGGAGGTCGCCCGCACCCTCGAGGACGCGCTCGGCGGCGTCGCCTCGGTGGTCGCCCTCGGCCCGGACGCGTCGATGGCGGACGTCCTCGACGACCTCGCCGAACGCGGTGTGGAGCGGCTCATGGTCGAGGGCGGCGGCCGTGTGCTCACGCAGTTCCTCGTCGACGAGCTCGCCGACGAGCTGCAGCTGGTGATCGCCCCCTTCTTCGTCGGCGAGCCCGGCGCGCCGCGCTTCGTCGAGCCGGCCCGGTTCCCGTGGACGTCGGCGCGGCGGGCCGTGCTCGCCGATACGCAGAAGATCGGCGATGTGGTGCTGCTGCGCTACGCCCTGTCGGAGCGATGCCGTTCGGCGGCGCGCGCCCGCCGAGCCGCCGCAGAGCTGCCCGCGCGTCGATGAGGGATGCCGATGGACGACCTCGACGCGCGCCGCGCCCGTCGTCGCGCGTCCAGGGCCGCCACCGTCGCCGCCTTCGCGGCGGTGATCGCCGCCCCGCTGCTGGCCGGGGCGTTGGCGACCGGCAGCCCTGCCGCACTCATCGGGCTGCCGGCGGAGTCCATCGCCGTCATGCTGGTGCTCCTCGCGGTCGGGCGCCCCGGACTGCGGCTTCTCATCGCCGGGGCCTTCGGCGTCGCAGTCGTCGCGGCGGCATCGGTCGCGGCGCTGAACGCGGGGTTCGAGGCGACGATCGATCGTCCTTTCCGGGTCATCGAAGACCTGCCCGCCGTCGTCGCTGCGATCGGCGTCGTGCGCGATGCGACGGGTCCGGTCATCGCGACGGTGGCCGTCGTGGTGATCGTGGCCGCGCTCGCCGCCGCTGCCGCCGCGCTCGCCGCCGCTGCGCTTCGTGCGCGCTCGGTCACGGAGCGGGCCGGCCGGTCCGGGCGGATCGCGATCACCGCGATCACCGCGGTGTGGATCCTCGGCACGCTTGCGGGTGCGCAGGTGCTGCCCGGCGTGCCGCTCGCCGCCGCCGACTCGACGGCTGTTCTCGTGTCGACCACGACCGGGGCCGCCCAGAGCCTGCGCGACGAGGAGCGCTTTCAGCGCGCGCTCGCGTCGGATCCGCTGCGGGGCGCCGCGGGCCTGCTCGACGCGCTGCAGGGCAAGGACGTGATCGTCGCGTTCGTCGAGAGCTACGGCAGAGTGGCACTCGAACACCCGCCCTTCGCGGGCGGTGTCGCCACCGTCCTGCAGCAGGGGGGCGCGCAGCTCGCCCGCGACGGCTACTCGGCGCGCAGCGCGTTCCTGACCTCGCCGACCTTCGGCGGCGTGAGCTGGCTCGCGCATTCGACCCTGCAGAGCGGGGCCTGGGTCGATTCGCAGCAGAAGTACGACCGCCTGACCTCGGTAGACCGCCTCACCCTCACGCGGATGTTCTCGAACGCCGGCTGGAGGACGGTCGCGGTCGTCCCCTCGAACACCGAGCCCTGGCCGGTGGGGACGTCGTTCTACGGCTATGACGCGATCCTGAACGCGCAGAACATGGGCTACGCGGGCCCGTCCTTCGGCTATGCCCGCATACCCGACCAGTACACGTGGAAGCGTTTCTACGACCGCGAGCTCTCAGGCCCGCACGAACCGCTCATGGCGGAGATCGATCTGGTGTCGTCCCACACGCCGTGGACCCCGCTGCCGCGGCTCGTCCCCTGGGCGACGGTCGGCGACGGCTCGATCTTCGAGGCCCAGGCCGCCGAAGGGCCCTCGGCGCTCGAGGTCTGGGCCGACCCGGGGCGTGTCCAGACGATGTACGGCCAATCGGTGCAGTACACGCTGCGCACGATGTTCTCGTACCTGCACGCCTACGATCACCCGGATCTCGTGCTGGTGGTGCTCGGCGACCATCAGCCTGCACGCATCGTCAGCGGCCGCGAGGCCGGCCGCGATGTGCCGGTGACGATCATCTCGAAGGACCCCGCGGTGTTCGAGCGGATCGCCTCGTGGCGGTGGGAGGTGGGCGTGCACCCCTCCCCGGATGCGCCGGTCTGGCGCATGGACGAGTTCCGCGACCGGTTCGTCGGCGCCTTCACAGAACCCCCGAGCTTGGTGGCGTCGCGCGACCCCTAAGACACACGCCTTCCGCGGTGGCAGGATCTCTCCGGCGCGCTCGCGGCCGCGCGATCGAGGCGCCCCTCGGTCCTAGACTCGTGCGCATGACCGTCGCCTCCACGCCCGCGCTCGAAGCCGACCGCCAGGCGCTCATCGCGCTGATCTCGGACGAGGCCGTGTTCCACGGCGACTTCACCCTCTCCAGCGGCAGGAAGGCGACCTACTACGTCGATATGCGCCGGCTGACCCTCGACCACCGCGCCGCGCCGATCATCGGCCGGCTCATGCTCGACCTCATCCGCGACGTCGACGGCATCGTCGCCGTCGGCGGACTCACCCTCGGCGCCGACCCGATCGCCAACGCGATCATGCACGAGTCCGCACGCACGGATCGGCCGCTGGACGCGTTCGTGGTGCGCAAGGAGCCGAAGGACCACGGTCGCGGCCGGCAGATCGAGGGGGCGGATGTCGCGGGCCGCCGCGTCGTCGTGGTCGAGGACACCTCGACCACCGGCCAGTCCGCGCTCAAGGCCGTCGAGGCGCTGCGCCGGGAGGGTGCGGAGCCCGTCGCGGTGGCCGTGATCGTCGACCGGCGCACCGGCGCGCAGGCAGCCGTCGAGGCCGCCGGACTGCGGTGGCTCGCCGCCATCGACCTCGACGACCTGGGGCTCGATCCGCAGTAGCCGTGCGGCTCAGTCGCCGCGGCCGCGCCTGCGCAGGTACTGCCAGACGAACACCGCGAGGGTGCCGGCCAGCACGATCGCCGTGGCGCCGAACAGCAGGTTCTGCTCGATTTCGTTCATGCCGGCCTCCGGCCTTCCGCGGCATCCGCCACGATCCGCGCGATGCGCGCCGCCTTCGTCTCCGGCTTCCTGGCCATCGCGATCGCCGTCAGCCCCATCTTGCGCGACGACGGCGGGAAGCCGTCCCACGCGGCGCGGGCCGCGGGCACGGCATCGAGAGCAGCGCTGAGCTCGGGCGGCTCGACGCCCGCCTCGGGCCCGTCCAGCACCGTCCACATGCCGTTGGCCTTGGCGAGATCGACGAGGCGCTGCCCGGCAGGCCGCATCCGCCCCTCGGCCGTAAGCCGGGCGACGCGCGCCTTGTTGGTGGCGGCCCAGGTGGACGCCGGCGAGCGCGGCGCGTACCACTGCATCGACCGCTCGTCGTCGAGCCGCGCGGCCTGCCCGTCGATCCAGCCGACGCAGAGCGCCTCGAGGACCGCGTCCTCGTACTCGACGCGCGGGCGGCCGGTCGCCGCCTTCCACGTCACCAACCAGACGCCGTCCGACACCGCGCCGTTCTCTTCGAGCCATGCCCGCCACTGCTCGACGGTCTCGAGATGCAGGCGCGGCGCGCCCTCCATCCTGCTTGTCGTCACAGTCCCTCCGGAAGGTCGGATTCGATCGGCTCGCTGCGCACCAGGTCGGCGACCGAGTCGAGCACCTCGTCGGGTCGGAAGGGGTATCGTGCGACCTCGGCGTCGTCCGAGATGCCGGTGCGCACCAGCACCGTGTGCAGTCCGGCCTCGATCCCCGCCACGATGTCGGTGTCCATCCGGTCGCCGATCATGCCGGTGTTCTCGGAGTGCGCTCCGATCCGATTGAGCGCGGATCGGAACATCATCGGGTTGGGCTTGCCGACGACATACGGCTCCTTCCCGGTGGCCTTGGTGATGAGCGCCGCGAACGACCCCGTCGCCGGCACCACTCCGTATGGCGTCGGGCCGGTGGCATCCGGATTCGTGATGATGAACCGTGCGCCGGCGTCGATGAACCGGATCGCGTGCGTGATCGCCTCGAAGGAGTAGTGTCGCGTCTCGCCGACGACGACGTAGTCGGGGTGCGACTCGGTCATGATGTATCCGGCATCGTGCAGCGCGGTCGTCAGACCCGCTTCCCCGATGACGAAGGCGCTGCCGCCCGGCAGCTGCGACTGCAGGAAGTCGGCGGTCGCCAGCGCCGAGGTCCAGATCCGCTCCTCGGGCACGTCGAGCCCGGAACGGCGCAGCCGCGCGCTCAGATCCCGCGGCGTGAAGATCGGGTTGTTGGTGAGCACCAGGAACGGCGTCCCCTCGTCGCGCCACTGCGCGAGCAGCTCGGCGGCGCCGGGGATCGGATGGCTCTCACGGACGAGCACGCCGTCCATGTCGGTCAGCCAGCAGTCGATATCGGCCCGGGTCCGCATGGGGCACAGCCTAACGATGCGGCATCGCCGTAGGGTGAACACGTGCCCCCTCAGGACCCGCAGCAGACCGACTGGGACCCCCGCGCCCCGGCCGACCTGCGCGGGCGGGTGTACCTGATCACCGGGTCGAACCGCGGGCTGGGATTCTTCGCCGCCGAGCAGCTCGCACGGGCGGGGGCGCGGGTCATCATGACCGGCCGCAATCCGAATCGGCTGACGGCCGCGCGCGCGGCGATCGAGCGCAGGCTCACCGATGCGGGACTGCACGCCGACCTCGAGACCCTGCTGCTGGATGTCGGCAACCTCGGGTCGATGCGAGCGGCAGCCGCGACGGTGCGCGTGCGCAAGAAGCTCGACGGACTGCTGCTGAACGCCGGCATCGTGCATGCCCCGCGCCACCGCGAGACCACGCCGGACGGGCACGAGCTGGTCTTCGCCACGAACGTGCTCGGCCACTTCGCGCTCGCCGGGGAGCTGCTGGTGCACCTGGCCGCCGCGCGCGGGCGCATGGTCTGGATCGGGAGTCTGTCCAGCGCACTGTGGCGATACGACCTCTCCGACCCGCAGCTGGAGAAGCGCTACAGCGGATGGCGCGCGTATGTGCAGTCGAAGACCGCCGCCACCGCCCTCGGGTTCGAAGCGGATCGCCGGCTGCGCGCGGCTGGGGTGCCGGTCTCGAGCGTCGTGGCCCATCCCGGGTACTCGACGAGCGGGCGCACGCCCCGCATCCGCGGGGTCAACGAGCCCAGCCGCCTGGGCCGGTTCGCCGACAACCTGCAGGCGCCCTTCACCCAGTCGAAGGAGCGCGGCGCCTGGCCGCTCGTGCGGGCGCTGGTCGACCCCGCCGTCGAGGGCGGCGAGTTCTGGGGGCCGCGGTATCTCGCGCACGGCGCGCCGACCCGGCAGGTCTCCGCTCCGCTGACGCGCGACGCCGAGGTCGCCGCACGCATCTGGGAGGTCTGCGAGGCGGCGACCGGTGTGCGCTGGCCGTTCGAGAAGGCTGCGAAGACCGCCCTCAGGCGGTGAGCCAGACGGCGTCGGCCGCGCCCTCGGGAAGAACGGCCTCGGTGCCGTCGACGGCGACGGTCGCGGCATCCACCACCCGCACCGTGCGGCCGACGTCGATGCCGGCGTCCTCCAGCGAGCGCAGCAGCGCCGGATCGCGGTCGCTCACCCGCAGCACCCGGCCCTCGTGCCCGGCGGCGGCATCGCGCAGCAGGACGAACCGCTCGCGGCGGACCTGGCCCGCAGCATCCGGGATGGCGTCCCCGTGCGGGTCGAACGCCGGATCGCCGAGCCGCTCGGCGATGCGCTCCAGGAACCGGTCGCTGATCGCATGCTCGAGGATCTCGGCCTCGTCGTGCACCTCGTCCCAGGCGTACCCGAATTCCCGCACGAGCCAGGTCTCGACGAGCCGGTGCCGGCGCACGATGGCCGCCGCCCGCCGTTCGCCTGCTTCGGTCAAGGTGATCGGACCGTAGGGGCGGTGCGAGACCAGACCCTGCGCGGCGAGCTTCTGCACCATCTCGGTGACGCTCGACGGAGCCAGCCCCAGCTCGACGGCCAGCTGCGACGGCGTGATGCGCTCGTCCTGCCACTCGGTGTGGTGGTAGATCGTCTTGAGGTAGTCGTCGATCGCGGGAGACGGCACGCGCCCAGGCTACCCGGGGCGGCCTACGCGCCGGTGAACACGAGCCACAGCAGCAGGCCGTTCAGGACGATGAGGAAGATGGATGCCGCGATGCCCGCCGCGGTCGTGATCGCCCGGTTGCGGAAGCGCCCGAGAAGCTCGGGCCGGGCGGTGAGAGCGACCAGCGGCACGAGAGCGAACGGGATGCCGAACGACAGCACCACCTGGCTGAGCACGAGCGCGACGGTGGGGTCGAAGCCGACCGCGAGGATCGCGAGCGCAGGCACGAGGGTGACCAGACGTCGCCACACGAGCGGGATGCGCACGTGCAGCAGCCCGTGCATGATCTCCGCCCCGGCGTAGGCGCCCACCGAGGTGCTGGCCAGGCCGCTGGCGAGGAGTCCCACCGCGAACAGCACCGCCACGGTCGGGCCGATGCCGTCGCGCAGTGCCGCATACGCGCCCTCGAGGCTGTCCGTGCCCGGGACCCCGTCGAGGTTCGCTGCGGCCAGCAGCAGGATGCACAGATTGACCGTGCCCGCGATGAGCATCGCGATGGTGACGTCCCACCGGGTGGCGCGCAGGAGGCGCGAGGTGGTGATGCCGGTCTCCTGGGCGAACCGGTCCCGCGCCAGAGCGCTGTGCGCGTAGATCGCATGGGGCATGATCGTCGCGCCCAGGATGGATGCCGCCAGCAGCACCGAGTCGGTGCCCTCGAACCGGGGCACCAGGCCCGCGACGATGCCGGCAGGGTCGGGCGGCGCAACGAAGACCCCGAACGTGAACCCGACGGCGATGATCGCGACGAGCCCGATCACCACGAACTCGAAGGGCTGGGCTCCTGCCCGGCTCTGGACCAGCAGGAGCGAGATCGACACCGCGCCGGTGATCGCACCGCCCCACAGCAGCGGCAGACCGAACAGCAGGTTCAGGGCGACGGCGCCGCCGATCACCTCGGCGATGTCGGTGGCCATCGCGACCAGCTCGGCCTGCAGCCAGTACGCACGTCGCCCCCACCGATTGCGCAGGCGCCGCCCGAGCACTTCAGGCAGGCTCTCGCCGGTGACCACGCCGAGCTTGGCCGACAGGTACTGGATGAGCCAGGCCATCACGTTGCCGAGCACCACCACCCACACCAGCAGGTAGCCGAACCGCGCGCCGGCGGTCATGTTGCTCGCGACATTGCCGGGGTCGAGGTAGGCGACGCCCGCAACGAGGGCAGGGCCGATCAGCCAGGCGAGGCGGGGAACGGACGCCGGACGGCGCACGCCCTCACGCTCGAGGACCCGGGCTTTCGGCATGCCGAAATCGTAGCAAGGATTTCGGTGACCCGAAAGATCTTGGGGCGGTAGCGTGGAAGCGTGCGCGCGACGGGGGAAGGCGAGGGTCCGGACCCCGAATCCGTCGCAGGGCACGGTGCAGACGGGCACGGTGTGGGCCCGTGGCCCGGCGGCCCGGCCGCGTGGCCGGACGATCCGCGCTACGACCGCGAACTGCTCGCCCACGGCGACCGGCGGAACGTCGTCGACGGCTACCGCTACTGGACGATGGAGGCGATCGTCGCCGACCTGGATGCCCGCAGGCATCCCTTCCACGTCGCCATCGAGAACTGGCAGCACGACCTCAACATCGGTTCGATCGTGCGCAGCGCCAACGCCTTCCTGGCAGAGACGGTGCACATCGTCGGCCGCCGGCGGTGGAACAAGCGCGGGGCGATGGTCACCGACCGCTACCAGCACGTGCTGCACCACGCCGACATCGCCGACCTCGTCTCGTGGGCGCGGGAGCGCAGCCTGCCCATCATCGCGGTGGACAACGTCGAAGGCTCGGTGCCGGTCGATCGAGCCGAGCTGCCCCAGCGCTGCCTGCTGCTGTTCGGCCAGGAGGGGCCCGGTCTGTCGCCCGAGGCGCTCGCGGCGGCGCAGACGATCGTCGAGATCACGCAGTACGGTTCGACGCGGTCGATCAACGCGGGTGCCGCCGCGGCGATCATCATGTACGAGTGGTGCCGCCGCTGGGCGTGACCGCTATGCGCCCGCGGTCATCCACGCCGCCCCGCGCACGCGCCAGCCGAGGCCCGCGAACCGGGCGATCATGTAGAGGCCGAAGAATGCGGCGGACACCCACGCCAGCCCCCAGGCTCCCACCGGGTGCAGCACGGCGATGAGCACCAGCGCCGGAAGGAAGACGACCAGGTTCAAGGCCCCGACGACCGCGAGGTAGCGGCCGTCACCGGCACCCATGAGGACGCCGTCGAGCACGAAGACCGCCCCGCACAGCGGCTGGGCCACGGCGAGCACGATGAGGGCGGGCTGGATCATCGCGGCGAGCGAGGCGTCCCCCGTGAACACCAGCCCGATCACCCCCGAGCCGGCTCCGATCAGCACGCCGACGAGGACACCGAACCACGCGCCCCAGGCGAGCGTGCGGCGCAGCACGAGGCGCACCTCCTCCGGGTTCCCGGCGCCCAGCCCCTTGCCGATGAGCGCCTGGGCGGCGATCGCGAGCGCGTCGAGCGCGAAGGCCGCCGCCGAGAAGATCGTGTACACCACCTGCCAGCCGGCCAGCTCGTGCTCGCCGAGCCCGGTCGCCACCGCGACGGTGGCCAGCAGCGCCGCCCGCAGCGACACCGTGCGCAGGAAGAGCCAGCCGCCGAGCTTCGCCGAGCCGCGCACGCCCTCCCGGTGCGGCCGGATCGGCGCCCGGTGCCGCCGCGCCAGGCGGCCCACCACGATCACGTACGCGACCACCATGCCCCATTGCGCCATGACGGTGCCGAACGCCGAGCCTGCGATGCCCCAGCCGAGTCCGTAGATGAACAGCCAGTTCAGCAGCGCGTTGGCGGCGAAGCCGAGGCCGGCCACCCACAGCGGGGTCACGGTGTCCTGCATGCCGCGCAGCAGGCCCGTCGCCGCGAACACGATGAGCATGGCCGGCAGGCCCCACATCGAGATGCCGAGGTAGATCTCCGCCTGCTCGGCGACCTCACGTCCTGCCCCGAACATCCCGACCAGCAGCGGTGTGGCCAGGTACCCCGCGACCGCCAGCACGGCGCCCATGCCGAGGGCCAGCCACATGCCGTCGATGCCGACGGAGACGGCATCCGTCTTGTCTCCGGCGCCGAACCGCCGTGCGACCGCCGGCGTCGTCGAGTACGCGAGGAACACCATGAGGCCGACGATCGTCTGCAGCACGGCGCCGGCCAGCCCGAGTCCCGCCAGCGGCGCGACGCCGAGGTGGCCGACCAGCGCCGAGTCGACGATGAGGAAGAGCGGCTCTGCCACGAGCGCCCCGAGGGCCGGCACCGCGAGACGCAGGATCTCGCGGTTCAGGGTGTCGGGGGCGGCCACCGTACGAGCCTACGGCCGCCCGCGGCCGACCCTGCTCCCGCCCTCGATGCCGGAGTACGGCGCGGTCCGCCTATCCTGGATGGCATGACGGATGCTCCCCGCTCCGGTCTCGCGCTCGACGACCTGAGCGCGGCGATCCGGCCCCAAGACGATCTGTTCCGCTATGTCAACGGCAACTGGCTCGAGCGCACCGAGATCCCCGACGACAAGGCGCGCTGGGGCGCGTTCCACGTGATCGCCGAGCAGGCGGAGAAGGACGTGCGCGCCATCGTCGAGGAGTGCCAGGATGCCGAGACCGGCACCGAGGCCCGCAAGATCGGCGATCTCTACACCAGCTTCATGGACACCGACCGCGTCGCCGACCTCGGGGCCGCCCCGCTGGCCGACCAGCTGGCGCGGGTCGAGGCGATCGCGTCGATCCCGCAGCTTCTGCGCACGGTCGGCGAACTGGAGCGCGAGGGCGCCGGCGGCATCGTCACCCTTTATGTCGAGCCGGACCCCGGCGACCCCGGCCGCTACGTTCCGTTCCTGGTGCAGAGCGGGCTGTCGCTTCCGGACGAGTCGTACTACCGGCTCGACAACTTCGCCGAGACGCGCACCGCGTTCCGGGCGCATGTGGAGCGCATGTTCGAGCTCGCCTCGGCGGGGCTCGGCACGGGCGCGGGGGTGACCGACCCGGCTGCGACCGCCGACCGCGTCGTCGCGCTCGAGACGGAGCTCGCCACCCACCACTGGGACAACGTGCGCAGCCGCGATGCCGTGGCCACCTACAACCTCAGATCGTGGGACGAGGTGCAGCAGCTCGCCGGCGTCGACCTCGCCCCCTGGCTCGAGGGGGTCGCCCCGAACCACCCCGAGGCGTTCGCAGAGGTCGTCGTCTACCAGCCCAGCTTCATCGAGGGGCTCGGGTCGCTGCTGACCGAGGACCGCCTCGAGGACTGGAAGGCCTGGCTGCGGTTCAGCGTCGTGCACGCCGCCGCCGCGTTCCTGTCCGACGACTTCGTCGACGAGAACTTCGCGTTCTACGGCACGCAGCTGACCGGCGTCCCCGTCATCCGCGAACGTTGGAAGCGCGGTGTGGGCCTCGCCGAAGCCGCCCTCGGGGAGGCGATCGGCCGCGTCTACGTCGAGCGGCACTTCCCGCCCGCCGCGAAGGAGACGATCGACGAACTCGTCGCGAATCTCATCGAGGCGTACCGGCAGAGCATCGCGGACCTGGAGTGGATGGGCCCCGAGACCCGTGAGCGCGCTCTCGCGAAGCTGGAGGCGTTCACGCCCAAGGTGGGCTATCCGGTGAAGTGGCGCGACTACTCCGAGCTGGAGATCGACCCCGCCGACCTCGTGGGCAACGTGCGTCGCTCGCACGTGCATGAGCACGACCGGCAGCTGGGCAAGGTCGGCAAGCCCATCGACCGCGACGAGTGGTACATGACGCCGCAGACCGTCAACGCCTACTACAACCCGCTCATGAACGAGATCGTCTTCCCGGCGGCGATCCTGCAGTACCCCTTCTTCGACCCCGAGCGCGACGCGGCAGCCAACTACGGCGGCATCGGCGCGGTGATCGGCCATGAGGTCGGGCACGGATTCGACGACCAGGGCAGCCGGTTCGACGGGACCGGCAAGCTCCACGACTGGTGGACCGATGCCGATCGCGCCGCCTTCGAGGAGCGCACGAAGTCCCTCATCGACCAGTACAGCGTGCTGGTGCCGCAGGGCCTCGACGAGCAGCACAAGGTCAACGGCGCGCTCACGATCGGCGAGAACATCGGTGACCTCGGCGGACTCGGAATCGCGCTCAAGGCCTACCGCCTGCATCTCGCCTCCCTCCCCGACGAGCCCGCCGAGGGCCGCGAGATCGACGGGCTCACCGGCATCCAGCGTCTCCTGCTGAGCTGGGCGCAGGTGTGGCAGCAGAAGGCACGGGATGCCGAGACCATTCGCCTCCTGACCGTCGACCCGCACTCGCCGAACGAGTTCCGGTGCAATCAGATCGTGCGGAACATCGATGCGTTCTACGATGCTTTCGACGTCACCGAGGACGACGGCCTGTGGCTCGCACCCGAGCAGCGCGTCACGATCTGGTAGCGCCGACGCGTCCCGACAACTGAACAGCCCGACCTCCCATCCCGAACTGGAAGGATCACCCGTGGGCAGCCCCCCCGAACCCACGCGCGACCTGCCCCTGCGCAGTTCCCTGCGCAGCGGGCGCCGCCCATCGCGTCGCACCGCCTCGGTGCGGCGCACCTTCACGGCGACCCTGCGGTGCCTCGACGAGCTGGCGGTCGAGGGCGCGCGGGTGTCGGTCCACGTCTCCGACCTCGACCGGGGGACGATCGTCCTCTCCGGCGACGACTTCGTCACCCAGCCGATCGCGGGGCTCGGGGTCGTGCCGCTGCTGATCGAGGTGGCGGCGGGGTTCGATGCCGGAACCATCGACCCTCTCGAGATCGTGGAGCGCGAGTCGGTCGAGCCGATCGCGGTGCAGGGGGTGTGGCAGCGCCTGAAGGCGCCGGCGCTGCCGCTCACCGACCTTGCGGTGCTGACGGCGACCGGCGGCGATGAGCTCGCGGCGAACGCGCTCCTGGAGCGCGTGGGACTGGATGCCGTGCGCGCCCGCCTCGAGAAGCTCGGTCTGCGCAGCTCGGCCCTGCTCGATCGCCTGCGCGACCACCGCGGACCCGACGACGCCCCGCGCTTCGCCCTGGGCTCGGCGCGAGAGCTCGCGGCGGTGTTCGGGGCGCTCGTCAACAGCGAGATCGTCAACGCCGCCGTCAGCGCGCAGGTGGCCGAGTGGCTGAGCTTCAACCACGATCTGAGCCTGGTGGCCTCGGCGACGGGGCTGGACCCGTTCGCCCACGAAGACGACGAGCACGGTCTGCTGTTCATCAACAAGACCGGACGCGACGACGGCGTCCGCGTCGAGGCCGGGGTGCTGGCCGGTCCCCGTGCCGGACTCGCCTACGCGCTCATCGTGTGCTTCGACGACCTCTCGGTGATGCACCGGCTGCGCGCACACGAAGCGTTCCGCACGCTCGGCGTCGAGCTCATGGAGTACGTGTTCTGACGGCGGCCGGCCGGGCCGGCGCGGTGAAGGTTGCATTCTCAGAATATCAAGTTTTATGATGTTCTTGGATGTCGCCCGACACCCGATCCATGCACTTGCACAAAGATGTGGAGTAATCATGCGAAGCAAGGCAGTCGCCTCCGTACTCGTCTCCCTCCTCGCGATCGGCGTGCTCGCCGGCTGCAGCACCGGCTCGTCGCCGGAGCCCGCCGACTCGCCGACCGACGCCGCGAACCAGGCCCCGCTCTACGACCAGCTCCCCGACGCCATCAAGGAGCGCGGCTACATCACCATCGCCGGCGACACGCACCCGCCGTACCGGACGATCGAAGAGAGCGGCGAGATCACCGGCATCGACCCGGACCTGCAGGCCGCCCTGTCCGAGCAGCTCGGCGTGCCGTTCCAGATCGAGACCGCCTCAGGACTGGACGCGATGCTCACCGGCATGCTCTCCGGGCGCTACGACGCCTTCAACGGCCCCGTCCGCGCCACCCCGGAACGCCTGCAGGACTTCGACGGCATCGTCTGGATGACCACGCGCACCTCGTACCTCTTCCTCGCCGAGCGCGCCGATGAGCTCAGCGATCCCGCAGCGCTGTGCGGCTCCCGCGTGGCAGGCGTGACCGGGTCGGTGACCGAGAGCCAGCTGGCCCGCTACAACGAGTGGTGCGACACCCAGGGGCTCGAGCAGGCCGAGTTCGTCGGCCTCGAGGACACCAACTCCACGGTCCTCGCCGTCAACTCCGACCGCGCCGACTACGCCGGCACGACGCAGACCGCGGCCATCGATCTCATGGCCTCCGACCCGGGCCGCTACGACTACATCGTCCAGACGGATGAGCAGGGTGCCGGCATCGACCAGCTGGCGATGTTCCTGCCCAAGGGCAACGGCCTCGCCGAGCCCATGCTGGCCGCCTTCGAGGCGATCTTCGAGAATGGCGAGTACGACCGCATCATGACCGAGTGGGGCATCGCGGATGTCGCGGTCGACGCGCCGGTGCTGAACCCCGATCTCGGGTAGGCCGGCCTGAGGAGCGAGGATCCCGCCATGACCGACATGACGACCCAGCCCGTCCGCAATCCGCTCGCCGATCGCTCGATCGACGCCGCGAACGCACACCGCCGCATCAGTCCCTGGCGCGTGGTCGCAGCCATCCTGCTCGCGATCATCACCGCGCAGATCCTGGTGTTCCTCGCGACGAACGAGCGCTTCGAGTGGAACGTGGTCGCGGAGTACCTGTTCAACCCGAGTGTGCTGATGGGTCTGGGCATGTCGATCATGCTGACGGTCGTGGGCATGGTGCTGGGGTCGCTCCTGGGCACCGTGCTCGCGGCCGGTCAGCTCAGCGACTTCGCCCCGGTGCGCTGGGCGTGCATCGTCTTCGTCGGGCTCTTCCGTGGGATCCCGCCTCTGGTGCAGCTGATCTTCTGGTACAACCTCGCGTACCTGCTGCCGCGACTCGCGGTCGGAGTGCCGTTCGGCCCCGAGCTGTTCAGCGTGCCGACGAATGACATCATCACGCCGCTGACCGCCGCGATCATCGGCCTGTCGCTGCACGAGGCCGCCTACATGGCCGAGATCATCCGCGCCGGCATCCTGTCCGTCGACCAGGGGCAGCGCGACGCCGCTGCGGCGATGGGGTTCAGCCGCTGGCATTCGTTCACCCGCGTGGTGCTGCCCCAGGCGATGAGGGTCATCATCCCGCCGACGGGGTCGCAGGTGATCGCCCTCATGAAGGGCACGTCGCTGGTGAGCGTCATCGCCATGGGCGACCTGCTGCACTCCGTGCAGGTCATCTACAACCGCACCTACGAGGTGGTCCCGATGCTGCTGGTCGCCGTGATCTGGTACCTCGTCGTCGTCACGCTGCTCACGCTCGTGCAGCGGCGTGTCGAGCGCTACTACAGCAGGGGGATGTCGCGCAGCGTCGTCACCCGCCGGGCCGTCGATCGGATCGAGGCGTCGGCATGAGCGCACCGGACCAGGTCGCGGGCGACCCGACGCGCCCCGTGCTGCAGGTGGTCGGCCTGCGCAAGAGCTACGACGGCCGGCACTACGCCCTGGACGGCGTCGACCTCGACGTCTACGCGGGCGAGGTCGTGGCGGTGCTGGGCCCGTCCGGCTCCGGCAAGTCCACGCTCGTGCGCTGCATCGATCAGCTGGAGTCGATCGAGGGCGGCGCCATGTATCTCGACGGCGAGCTGCTGGGCTACGAGAAGCATCGCGACCACATCCGCCCCCTCACCGATGCGGACATCGCGCGCCAGCGCCGGCGGATGTCGATGGTGTTCCAGCAGTTCAACCTGTTCCCGCACTGGACGGTGCTGCGCAACATCACCGAGGCGCCGATCAAGGTCCACGGCGTGCCGCCCGCGGAGGCGCGGGCCCGGGCGATGGAGCTGCTGGGCCGTGTCGGCCTCGCCGACAAGGCCCGGGCGCACCCCCGCCAGCTCTCCGGCGGCCAGCAGCAGCGCGTCGCGATCGCACGCGCCGTGGCGACGCAGCCGCGCATCCTCCTCTTCGACGAGCCGACGAGCTCCCTCGACCCCGAGCTGGTGGATGAGGTGCTCCAGGTGATGAAGAGCCTCGCCGAGTCGGGGATGACGATGATCGTCGTCACCCACGAGCTCGAGTTCGCCCGCGATGTCGCCGACCGGTGCATCTTCATGGCCGACGGCGTCGTCATCGAGGACCGACCGTCCGCGGACTTCTTCAGCGACCCGCGGTCGACGCGGCTGCAGGGGTTCCTCAAGCGGGCGACGGAGAACCGCGCGCGCGAGGTGGAGGCGTGATCACCGTTCACGCGGTCGGCGACCTGGTGCTGGAGCGCGCGGATTCGCATCCGCTTCTCGAGCCCAGCGCCGCCGCCCTCGCGCAGGCCGACCTGGTCGTCGGCCAGCTCGAGATCCCGCACCTCGACGTCGGAGTCGTGCAGACGACGGACGTGCCCGCCGTACCCGGGCCTCCCGCCGCGCTGGACGCCGTCGCCGCCGCGGGTTTCGATGTGCTCACCCTCGCGGGCAACCACGTCTACGACTACGGACCGGAGGGCATCCGCGAGACCATCGCGCACTGCGCCGACCGCGGACTGCGCACGGTGGGCACCGGCGACACGATCGACCAGGCGCTGCGACCGGTGGTCACCGACATCGCCGGACGCCGCGTGGGCATCATGAGCGTCAACTGCGTGGGCCCCCGCGAGAGCTGGGCGACGACCCTCAAGCCGGGGTGCGCGTACGTCGAGATCATCAGCCACTACGATCAGCCGCAGGCGAACCCCGGCGGTCCCCCGCGCGTGTTCACGTTCGCCGAGCCGCGCAGCCTGGACCGATTCACCGCTGCCGTCCGCTCCGCGGCGGAGCAGACCGACGTGCTCGTCGTCGCCCTGCACAAAGGTCTGGTGCACGTTCCCGCCGACCTCGCCGACTACGAGCGCGCCGTCGCGCATGCGGCGATCGACGCGGGGGCGGACGCGGTCATCGCCCACCATGCGCACATCCTGCGCGGTGTCGAGCTGTATCGCGGCCGTCCGGTCTTCCACGGACTCGGCAACTTCGTGACGGTGACCGGTGCGCTGGCCGGACACGAGTCGGACGCCCCCGAGCGCGCGGCCTGGGCTCGCCGGCGCCGGCGTCTGTTCGGGTTCGACCCGGACCCCGCCATGCCCGAGTACCCGTTCCATCCCGACAGTCGCAACACGATGATCGGCGTCCTCGAGTTCGCCGACGACGGCGTCGTCACCGCGTCCGTCATCCCGTGCTGGATCGACCAGGACTGCCGCCCGATTCCACTGGGTGCGGACGACCGCGGCGCACAGGTCGCCGACTACCTCCGCGCCATCACCGACGATGCCGGTCTGGACACCTCCTACCTCTGGGCGGGGGATCGTCTGACAGTGCACGAGAAGGGAAGCCGCCGACCGTGACCGGACCGCTCACAGGAAAGACCGTCATCGACCTGACCACCGCCCTCGCGGGGCCCTACGCGACGCTGCTGCTGGCGAGTCTCGGGGCCCGCGTCATAAAGGTCGAGAATCCGACGCGCGGAGGCGATTCGTCCCGCAGCAACTCTCCGTACGTCACCGCCGACGGCCTCCAGATGCGGCGGACGGCGCCGGAGGACATGTCCGTCTCGATGCTAGCGCGCGGGCGCGGCAAGGAGAGCATCACGCTGAACCTCAAGCATCCCGCCAGTCGCGACGTCTTCTTCGATCTCGTGCGCGACGCCGACATCCTCGTCGAGAACTACAGCGCCGGCGTCACCAAGCGCCTGGGCATCGACTACGCGGCGGTGCAGCCGCTGAACGAGCGCCTCGTCTACACGTCGATCTCGGGATTCGGCGCGCAGGGGGTCGCCGGGGACGGCAAGGCGATGGACACGATCATCCAGGCTCTCAGCGGAGTGATGATGACCGCGGGGGAGCCGGGGGACGGGCCGATCCGCTTCGGTCTGCCGATCGGCGATCTGGTGGCGCCGCTTTTCGCCGTGATCGGCACGCTGGGTGCGGTCCTGCACGCCGACGCGACCGGCGAAGGACAGCACGTGGATGTCTCGATGCTCGGCAGCCTCACCTCCCTCGTGGCATGCGAGCCGTTCGACGCCCTGGAATCGGTCGGCTTTCCGCTGCGCACCGGTGCGGTCGTCCCCCGGCTGGCCCCCTTCGGCACGTTCCCGACGGCGGACGGCTGGTTCGCGCTGTGCGCCCCGACGGACGCGTTCGCGGTGGGCACGTTCACCGCGATCGGGCGGCCCGAGCTCGTCCACGACGAGCGCTTCTCCACCCGCGACGGCCGCGTCGCGCACGCGGACGAGCTGCACGCACTGATCCGCGAGTGGGCACGATCCCGCTCGACCCAGGAGGTGCTCGCCGCATTCGAGGAGCACGGGGTCCCCGCCGCACCCGTGCGCGACACCGCCGCAGCGGTGCGCGACGAGGTCGTGGTCGGTCGCGGTGAGGTGGTTCCGCTGGTGCACCCCAAGTTCGGGCACTTCGACGGACTCTACGGAAGCGGCCTGCCGGTGGTGTTCTCACGCAGCCGTGCGGGACTGTCCACGTCCGCGCCCGGACTGGGCGAGCACACCGATTCCGTGCTGACAGAGCTCGGCTACGACGACGAGCGCATCGAAGCGCTGCGTCGCGACGGCGTGCTGTGAGCGCAGGCGCGGTCGTCGGAGTCGTCGGCAACGACGTGCCCCGTCAGCTGCCGCTTGCGGCGGCCGTCCTGCCGGTGCGGCTGACCGGCTCGTGGGACGGGCCGGTCGATGCGCAGGCGCAGGAGCTCCTCGGCGCCGCCGATCTGGAGACGGTGCGCATCCTCACCGAGCTGCGCGCCGGAGCCGCGCCGGTGGACGGTCTCATCGTCTGCAACGACAGCCAAGCTCATCTGCGCCTTTTCTACGTGCTGCGCGCCACGGCCCCGCGTATGCCGCTGCACCTGCTCGACCTCCCCCGCGAGGACTCGGCGCCGGTCCGCGGCTTCGCCCGGGGCCGGCTGAGGAGCCTTCTCGAATTCTGCGAGGAGGTGTCGGGACGCGCCGCCGATGCGGCGAGCCTCGCGGAGGCGGCCGAGGCGGAGCGGGCTCTCGGGGCACAGCTCGACCGGCTCCGCGCTGCGCGTCGAGCCGATCCGCCGTCGAGCACCGGCACCGCGGCGATCGGCGCCTGGCTGCAGGCCGTCCGCCTGCCGCCGGCAGAGGCGGCCGCAGTCGTCGCCGCCGCGTGCGTGTCCGCCGAGCAGGACGCTGCGAGCACGTCTGCCCTGCGCGTCCACCTCACCGGATCGAACCATCCCGACGCGTCGGTGTACCGGGAGCTGGAGGCGCATGGCCTCGTCATCGTCAGCGAAGACCACGACACGGGCGACGGCGCCTGGATCGGAGCCGCCGCCTCCGGCGATGCGGACCAGGTCGTCGACGAGCTCGTGACGGCGCACTTCGCGCGCGTCGGCGGCTCGGCCACGGCGCTCAGCGCGCAGCGCGCGGACCGCACCGTGCAGGTGGCGCGCGAGGCCGGCGCCGAGGTCGTCGGCGCGTTCATCCGCGAGCTGGACGACGCCCCGCGCTGGGACCTCGCCGACCAGTCACGCGCCCTGGAGACGATCGGCCTCCGCCTGCACGCACGTGTCGGAGTCGCCCTCGATGCGCGCACGGCTGCGGCCGAACTGGCCGCGGCGCTGCGAGGAGGGCATGACCGATGAGCTCCGCCCGCGACCACCGCCTGCGCTCCGCCGTCGCCGCGACGGCATACCAGAAGGAATGGTTCGCCGACCTGCGCCGTCAGGCGGCGGCCGGTGCGCCCATCGCCCTGGCCAATGCGGATGCGCCGCTGGAGCTGCTGCGGGCCATGGGCATTCCGTACGTCGTGAACCAGTGGTGGGCGTCGATCATCGCCGCCAAGCGGCTCGATGAGCCGAGTCTGGCCGCCGTGGCCGAGCGTGGCCTGCCGGACGACAGCCGCCAGTACGACGTGCTGCCTCTGGGGGCACAGGATCTGCCTGCCGGTCGCGCGCCCTGGGGCGGGCTGCCGGAGCCGAGCTTCGCGATCGCCGAGCGCAGCGGCGATGTCACGCACAAGATCTTCGAGCAGTGGGGGCGCCGCCCCGGCACCGAGACGTTCCTGCTGTCGCGCACGGGTGCCGTCCCCGCCCCCGAAGGCTGGTGGGACCTCGTGCCGCACGAGTGGGAGTCGGTGTTCGGCGCCGATCGCATCGATCTGCTCCAGGGTGAGATCGAGCTGCTCATCGCCTGGCTCGCCGAACGGACCGGCACCGACCTCGACCGGCAGGAGCTCGCGAGGGTGATGGCGCGGGCCAACGAGCAGGCGGAGTGGAACCGGCGCACGCGCGATCTCATCGCGGCCGCCCGCCCGCTCCCGGTCGCCGTCACGGATTCGATCCCGAGTGTGATGGTCCCGCAATGGCATCGCGGCACGCAGTGGGCGGTGGATGCCGCCCACGCGCTGCACGACGAGGTGGCCGAGCGCATCGCGGGCGGCATCGGCGTGTGGCCGGATGAGAAGCGCCGGCTGATGTGGATCGGACGAGGCCTGTGGACGGATCTGGACATGTACCGGTCCTTCCAGGAGGAGTTCAGCGCCGTGTTCGTGTGGTCGATGTACCTCGCCCTCGGTGCAGACGGCTACCTGCGCTACGGCGACGACCCGGTGCGCGCCCTCGCCGCCCGCTTCGTGGGACTCACCGACCTGCTCTACGTGCCGCCGATGTCGTCGTCGTGGTACGTGAAGGAGGCTCTCGCGCACGGGGTCGACGGTGTCGTGCACCTCGTCGCCGACGACACCCCCGGCAGCGGGCTCATCACCACCGCTCTCGAGGACGCGGGGATCCCGGTGCTCGACATCCGGGCGAGCAACGCGGATGCGCGCTCGACCGGCGATGTCCGCCGGCGGATCGCCGAGTTCATCCGCACGCGAGTGCCCGCGCGGTCCTGACGATGCGACGGCCTGGGGTCCTGGAGCCGTTCGCCGACGGCAATTTCTCGCTGTACTTCTGCGGACAGGTCATCTCCCACACGGGGATGTGGTTCCAGAACCTCGCGCTGGCCCTCGTCGTCCTGACCGTCACCGGAAGCGCCCAGGCCCTCAGCGGTGTCACGATCGCCCAGTTCCTCCCGCTGCTGATCTTCAGCATCCCCGCCGGATGGCTCGCCGATCGGCTGCGTCCGCGCACGATCCTGCTGTGCACGTCGCTCCTGTCCGCGGGCATCGTGGCGGCGCTGGCGGTCGTGGCGGGGGTCGAGGAGCCGCGGCTGGAGGCCATCTACGCCCTGGTCGCGATGCTGGGCACGGTGAGCACGTTCGAGCGGATCGCGGCGCAGGCGATCATCTTCGAACTGGTCGGGCCCGCCGGTCTCACCCGCGCCGTCTCGATCAGCACGATCGCCCTCGCCTCGGCGCGGTCCATCGGGCCCGGGCTGGCGGGTCTCGCGTTCCAGGCGCTGGGGCCCACCGCCTGCATGCTGCTGAACTCCGTCGCGTACCTGCTGGTGTTCACCTCGATCCTGCTGCTGCGCAGCTCGAGGTTCCACGTGCGCTCGAAGCGCTCGCGTCCGGCAGGCGAGCCCGCGGCTGCCGCGCTGCGGCACAACCGTCCCTTCCTGGTGCTCCTCGCGGTCAACGTCATCGTCGCGCTGCTCTCGCTGAACCTCATGCTCGTGCTCACCTCGACCGTGACGCTGACCTACGGCGGCGATGCGACGGCCGTCGGGACCGTGCACGCCCTGAACGCGGTCGGCGCCATCATCGGGGGTCTGCTCGCCGCCGGGCGGGGGAGCGTCGGCGTGCGGTCGCTCGTCGTCGCCTGCACCGGCCTGGGTCTGGCGCTCGCGGCCAACGCCGCCGCCCCGACGCTGCCCTCCTTCCTCATGCTCGGGCCGGTGCTCGGCCTCGCCGTCGGCTACTACCACGGCATCCTGCAGGCGGCGGCTCAGGCGAGCGTCCCACCCGCGATGATCGGCCGCGCCATGTCGCTGGTCACCATGGGCAATTACGGCATGGCGCCGCTGGGAGCCCTCCTCATGGGCTGGGTCATCGACGTCTCGTCGGGCCGCGTCGCGATGGTGCTGGGAGGACTCGGCGCCCTTGCTGCGGCTGCTGTCGCCCTCGTCGCCCTGCGCCGGCCGGGACGAGAGCGCGAGACGCCGTGAACCGCGTGCTCTGACAGCTCACGCGGGCGCCATGCCGGCCCCTTTGGCGGGGCGGCGACGGCGCGCGACGGCGGCCGCCTCGGCATCCTCATCTCCGAAGTATCCGCCCGCGAGGACGTCGGCGGCGCGATCGAGGATGTCGGCCAGCGTGTCGTCACGCAGGAACCGGCCGAGTTCGGCGCTCAGCCGATCCTCCCGCTCCCGGATCTCGCGGTCGATCGCCTCGAGGGTGGCCCAGCCCTCCTCGGTGAGCCGCACGAGCCGCACACGGCGGTTCGTGGGGTGCTCGACCTTCTCGATGAGGCCGGACGAGAGCAGCTCGGCCGACACCACGTGCGCGGCCTGGGAGCTGACGAAGGTGCGCCTGCCCACTTGTGCGTTCGAGAGGGGGACGCCCTCGCCCAGCACCTGGAGGATGAGCAGCTGCGGCAGGGTGATGCCCCGGGCGAGCGCGGTGTTCTCGGCCGCGCGGTTGAGCGCGCGGGCCAGCCGGTATGCGGTGTAGTTGAGACGCTCGGTCGCCGGGGTGCCGCGGGGGTCGCGCATGGATTCCGGCATCGTCCCAGCCTACTCGCGCCGCGGGACCGGCTCGTTCAGGCTTCGAGCTCGTCGACCAGCTCGAGCCCTCGCCGGGCCCACTCGATCTCGCCGCGGGCGCGCGCGGCGAGGCCCTCATAGGTGAAGCGCTTGAAGGCGATGGTGCGCTCGCGGTCGGCGTCCGGAGTGTGCGCGAGCCGGCGGTTGAGCATGGTGCTGCTCATGTGCTCGATATGGTCGAGCTCGCCCTGGAACTGGGCCAGCTCGCCCTGCCAGTGCTCGATGTGGCGCTCCAGGAACGCGCGGGCGGCATCCGGGGTCGTGTTCTCCAGGTACGCGGCACGCAGGTGCGCGGGATCGCGGACGCGCTGGTAGTCCAGGGGCGTGCGCATCCACTCGAAGTACGCCTTCTCGCCGGCATCGGTCACGTGATAGACCCGTCGCCGGCCGCGCTCGCCACGGGCCTGCTCCTCGCCCTGAACGAGCCCCTCGTGCTCCATCTTGCGCAGTTCGGGATAGATCTGACTGTCGGGGGCGTGCCACACGTGGCCGACCGACTGCGAGAAGTGCTTCTGCAGCTCGTAGCCCGACAGGGGGCCGACCCGCAGGATCGCCAGCAGGGCGTAGCGCAGGCTCATCGGGCTCCTTCCCGGTTGGTGGACGGGGAGAGACGGATGCCTCGCTCCGCGCGCCACGGAGCGACGGAGCGAGGCATCCGTTCGATCAGGCCTTCTTGTAACCGGTGCGCCAGCCGCCGGCGGCGTATTCCTGACGCGCGACCGTCGAGTAGGGCACGGGGCTCACGACGACGCGGACCTCGGTCTGCTCGTGCGGCTCGACCGAGGCCTTCGTGGTGCCGCCGTCGGGCTCGCCCCACACGACCTTGAGCTCGGTGCCCTCGGGCACGTCGTGGTCGACGACCGCCAGCGACAGGCCGCGACGCTCGTTCGACGAGTAGCCGGTGAACATCGAGAAGCCGACCACGGTGCCGTCGGCGTCCACGACCGAGTCGTAGTTCGCCGAGCCGTAGTTGGCCAGCGGCAGGTCGAAGAACTTGTAGTTCGGCCCGTCCACGTTCAGCAGCGACGTCCACACCTTGCCGAGGTCCTCGGCGTTCCAGGCGAGGGTGACCTTCTTGCGCTGGGTCGCCGGGTCGACCTTCTCGAGCGCGTCGCGACCGATGAAGTCGTGGTCGAACTTGACGAACGAGCCGTAGCCGAGCTCCCACGGGGTGAGGTAGTAGTCCTCGATGTTGTCGCTGACGAACGAGCCGGCCAGGGTGCCGGTGGCCTCGTAGCTGTCGACGCCCAGCCACTCGCGGTAGGCGCGCTCGCCCTCGCCGGTGTAGATGGCCGGCAGCGGCGACGGGATCCAGCCGGACTCGAGCGTGTTCGACGGGTAGGCCCGCGAGCCGACCGGAACCAGGCCGAACTCGGCACCGGCTTCGACGATGGCGTCGCGGATGAGGTCGTGGTCCTCGTAGGGGCCCCAGATCTCGAGTCCGGGGGCTCCCGCCATGCCGTGGCGCAGGGTGCGCACGGTCTTCCCGGCGATCTGCATCGTCGACATCGTGAAGAAGCGCAGCTGCTCGAGCGGACCGCCGTTGAGCTTCTCGATGATCGGCCAGGCGTTCGGGCCCTGGATCTGGAAGCGGTAGTACCGGCGGCTCACCGCGTGACCGTAGGGGCGCGACGGCGAACGGCGGTCGACGGTGACGTCGAGGTTCTGGTATCCGCCGGTCTCACCGTGGAACAGCAGCCAGTTCGAGGCAGGGGCGCGCCCGACGTAGACGTACTCCTCGTCGGCCTCGCGGAACAGGATGCCGTCGCCGATGACATAGCCCTGAGAGGTGGTGGGGACGTACTGCTTCGCCTTGTCGACCGGGAAGTTCGCGACCGAGTTGATGGCCGTGTCGGAGATCAGCTTGATCGCGTCCGATCCCTTGAGGAAGACGTTGTCCATGTGGTGCGACTGGTCGTAGAGGACCGCGGTGTCGCGCCAGGCCTTCTGCTCCTTGATCCAGTTGGAGAAGTCCGCGGGGACCACCGGGTAGATGTAGGAGCCGATCTGCGAGTTGCGCAGGAGCTCGACCGGACTGGTCTGGTCGAGCAGCTGCTGGAGGTTGTCAGCCATGGTGACCTTCTTTCATTTCGTTTCTTGCGGGTCCCGATCCCCGGTTCCCCGAGCGTCGTCGAGGGGGGTCAGGGGAAGACGATGGTGTGGTTGCCGTGTCGGATGACGCGGTCTTCGGCGTGCCATCCGACGGCGCGGGACAGGACGGCGCGTTCCACGTAGGCGCCGCGGGCCTGCAGGTCGGCGGCGGTCATGGAGTGGTCGACGCGGGCGACGTCCTGTTCGATGATGGGGCCCTCGTCGAGGTCTTTGGTGACGTAGTGGGATGTCGCGCCGATCAGTTTCACGCCGCGTTCGCGTGCCTTGCGGTACGGGGCGGCGCCGATGAAGGCGGGCAGGAACGAGTGGTGGATGTTGATGACCGGCACCCCGACCTCGTCGAGGAAGTCCTCGCTGATGATCTGCATGTACCGGGCCAGCACGAGGAAGTCGACGTTGCCGGTGACCAGCTCCAGGATGCGCGCCTCCGCCTCGGACTTGTCCGGGCCCTGCGAGTGCACGTGGAAGAACGGGATGCCGAACGAGCGCACGTCCTCGGCGACGTTGGTGTGGTTGCTGATCACCATCGGGATGGTCACCGGCAGCTCCCCGCGGCGGTGCCGCCACAGAAGTTCCAGCAGGCAGTGGTCGCTGGTCGAGGCGAGGATCGCCATCCGCTTCGGGATCGATTGGTCGGTCAGCCGCCACTGCATCCCCAGCGGGGTGAGGGTCTGGGCGATGTCGGCCTCGATGTCCGGCATCGCGGCGGTCAGGTCGTCCCGGTGGAACACCACCCGCTGGAAGAACGCTCCGCCCTCCGGGTTGTCGGAGTACTGGTCCAGGGTGACGATGTTGCCCCCGTTGCGGGTGACCACGCCGGTCACCGCCGCCACCAGTCCGGGCTGGTCGGGACCGTGCACGATCAGACACGCATGATCGCGCAGTGCTTCGTTGCGAACCGCCATGTACTCTCCTTCGGGTCTCCTAGGACTGCGCGGCCAGGTACTCGCGGACCCAGTCCGCGGTCGCCAGCAGCCCGCCGAACGTGTAGAAGTGCAGCGTGACCTCGCCTCGATCCCTCTCGGCGAGCAGGCTCGACAGGTCGGAGACGAACCGCTCCGGTCCGGCCGTGCCCATCAGGTTGGTGAGGCTGAAGCCGTACTTCTTCACGATCATCGCGTTCGCGCCGATCCCGAACCGGCGCGCGAAGCCCAGCAGCCGCTTGATCCCCGCCGGGCCCGGGGTTCCCACCCGGATCTCGGTGTCGATCCCCTTGCCACGCACCTGATCGATCCAGGCGGTCACCGGGTCGGTGTCGAACGCGAACTGGGTGAGGATGACGGCATCCAGACCCTGCTCCTTCAGCGCGGTGGACTTGTCCTCCAGGTGCTGCCAGAGCACGGGGTCGACGATGTCCGGGTGCCCCTCCGGGTAGCCCGCGATGGACACCTCCTTCGCGCCGTACTCCTGCAGGATCCCGGTGCGGATCACGCTCAGCGAGTCCGGGTACGGGCCCTCCGGCTGGGCCGGGTCGCCGCCCACGGCGAACACGTGCTCGGTGGCGCCGACCTCCTGCAGCGCGGCGAGGAACTCGCGCAGCTCGGACTCGGAGCGCAGCCGTCGGGCCGAGATGTGCGGCACCGGCACGAAACCGAGCTCGCGCACGGCCTTGGACGCGGCCACGCGCATCGGAAGGTCCTCGTTGCCCAGGAACGTCACATTGATCTTCGTGCCCTGGGGGATCGCGTGCGCGGCCTCCTGAAGACCCGGCACATCCTTCCCGGTCATCTCCAGCGAGAAGCCCTGCACGAGCTGACGAGCGGCCGCGGTGTCACGGGCCGGAGAGATTGCTGCCACGACGGAACCCTTTCCGGAGCGCGTCCTCGCACCCCGGGTCTGAGATTACCTATGCGCATAGGTAATTACAAGAGGACTGTTCCGTTGAATGAGCGTGGCCCACCGCCGCGGTGGCTCCAGGGACTCACTGGTGCGCGCACCAGTCGCATTCTGCACGGTTGGCGCCCGCACCGTGGGTGGGAAAACACCGTGCGGGATTAGATGAGAGCAGATGCAGCGATGTTCGCCGCTCCGCCTCCGCGGGGCCCGCGTCCACCGGCGAAAGGAGTGATCCCATGTCGATCGATCAACGGACCCCCGTCTATGTGCAGCCGCGGTTCCACGCCATCCCGTCGTTCTACGGCCGGCAGTTCGAGCCGGTCCGGCTGGAGGCGGACCTCTACGACTGCCAGGTCGAGGGCGTGTTCCCGGAGGGACTCACGGGGACGTTCTACGGGCTGGGTCCGGACAATCAGTACCCCACGTACGAGGACGACATCATCCTCAACGGCGATGGAAGCATGCTGTCGTGGCGCATCGAGGACGGCCATGTCGACTTCAAGTCGCGCTACGTCCGCACCGAGCGGTTCAACGCAGAGCGGGCTGCGCGCAAGAAGCTGTTCAAGATGTACCGCAACCCCGTGCACGACGATGCCGATGCTCCGGCGGTCATGCAGCGCGACAACACCGGGAACACGTACGCCTGGTACTTCAACGGTCGCCTGTTCGCGCTGCGCGAGGACTCCCACCCGAACGAGATCGACCCCGTGACCCTCGAGACCAAGGAGGTCTTCGACTTCGACGGGGCACTCAAGTCCACAGCGCTGTCCGCCCACGGGAAGATCGACCCGATCACCGGTGAGTGGTGGGCTTTCGGCATGTACGCCGAGCGGCAATGGGCCGGGGAGTGCGCGTTGATCGTCGCCGACAAGGATGCCAAGCTGATCCGCGAGGAGTACTTCGTCGCCCCCTACCCGGGCATGATGCACGACTTCGCGGTCACGCGCGAGCACGTCATCTTCGACATCCAGCCGTTCCGAGTCGATGAGGAGCGGATGAGGAAGGGCGGGCAGTTCTACGCGTTCGACCCCGACCAGCCTTCGCTGTGGGGCATCATGCCGCGGGACGGGAACACCTCGGACATCCGGTGGTTCCGTGCCCCGGACGTCGTGTGCGGCCACATCATGAACGCCTACACGGATGGCAAGAAGGTCATCGTCGATGCGCCGGCGGCGCCGGGCAACTCCTTCCCCTTCTTCACGGACGTGCACGGCAACCCGACCGACATCGAGCTGGGCAACGCAACGATGACCCGTCTCGAGTTCGATCTGGCCGGCGAGTCAGACCAGCCCAAGGTGACCGGCGTACCCGGCGCCGTCGGAGAGATGCCGAAGATCGACGACCGGTTCGCCATGCAGAAGTACCGCTACGGCTTCTTCCGAGGGTTCGGCGGTCTCTACCGCATCGACTGGGAGACGCTCGAACTGCGCAACTACCCGATGGTGGCGCCCGACATCATGCACGAATGCACGTTCGTGCCGCGGCACGAGGATGCTCCCGAGGGCGACGGCTGGCTGCTCGCCGTGGTCAACCACGCCGCCACCAACCGCGGCTCCCTCGTCGTGTTCGATGCGATGGACATCGAACAGGGTCCGGTGGCGCGCGCCAAGATTCCGTACTCGACGCACATGACCTTCCACGGCAGCTTCGCACCGGGGGTGCTCTGACGGATTCGCGCACAGAGGGGGGTCCGACTCGGTGAGGCGGACCCCCCTCTGTCGGCGGTGCAGCCGACGAGCTCAGCGCTGGATGTGATCCTCGCCGACCTCGAGGCGGGCGGCACTGGCGAACTGCCCCCTCGTGTAGACCAGGGGGATCTGTGCGAAGGCCTCGGCGCGAAGGATGCGCGCGATGAAAACGGTGTGCGAGCTCGCCTGGATGCGCTCCTGGATGAAGCACTCCAAGTGGGCTGCGCTGCCGTCCAGCAGCGGTGCACCGTGCTCGCCGAGGTGCCATGCGAGGCCCGCGAACTTGTCGATGCCCTTGCTCGCGAACGTGCGGACGATGTCGCCCTGATGGTCGGAGGCGATGTTGATGGCGATGCGGTCGTTCGCGAAGAAGATCGGGTAGGTCCCGGCCGTGCGCTGTACCGCGACCATCACCTGCGGCGGCTCCAGGGTCAGGCTCATGAAGGCATTGACGGCCAGACCCCGCGGCGTGTCGCCGTCCATCACCGTCACGATCGTCACGCCGGTCACGAACTGTCGATGGACTGCTCTGACGTCCTCGGCGTCCGGTGGGCGCTCATTCGTCAACATGCTCGACCCCCTCCAGCGTCAGCACCCCCAGCGCGCGCAGCATCGCGGCGGGATCCCAGGTCGACCAGGTCTCGACCATCTGCTCGCCCTGGAACCGGGCGAACGTGGCGCCTTCGAGGGTCACCACGCGACCCGTGGGCGGGACGCCTCGGTAGACGCCGCGGTGCGTGCCCGTACTGTGCCAGCGGATCGCGACGTGGTCGCCATCGACGAGGATCTGGTCGATGGCCGTGCGTGTGTCCGGAAACCCCCGGCGGGTCTCGCGGATGAGCTCCTTGAGTGTCGCCAGCCCATGTGCGCGAGAGACGCCGCTCGTGCGGCGGACGTACTCCGGGGCGAGCACATCGTCGAATCGTTCGAGCCGGCCGTGGTTCCACGCGGCGGTCCACATCCGCTCGATGCGCACCTTGCGATCCTCGAGGCCGTCCATCAGGGTCCACCCGCCGGGGCCGGACCGCGGACGCCGCTCACAGCCGGAAGACCCGCTCGGCGATGCCCTGGAAGAACTCCCGCTTCTCCTCGACGGAGTAGGGGAGCGCATCCATCTCATCGACCTCCTCGCCGACGAACTGGTAGGGGTAGTCCATCGCGTACATGACCCGGTCGCGCCCGACGACCTGGCGCGCGAAGCTGATGGCCGGCTCCCACGGCATCCCGCTCGTCGTGAGCCAGACATGCGTCTTGAGGTATTCGCTGGGTCGCTGCTGGAGCGGCTTGATGGCTGCGTACCGTCCTGAGGCGACCTGCTTGGCGTGCATGTGGTCGATGCGATGCATGAAATACGGGACGCCCTCGCCGAGGTGGCCCACCACGACCCGCAGGTTCGGAAGGCGGTCGAACAGCCCAGACGTGATGATGCGCAGCAGGTGCAGGCCCGTCTCGGCGGCGAAGCCCCACACGGCCCCATCCAGCCCCGCCTCGCGCCACGGATCGATCGCCGCGCCGGGCAGCGTCTGCGGATGGAGGTACACCGGCACATCGAGCGAAGCAGCGGCCTCGAGGATCGGGAAGAAGCCGGGGTGGTCGATGTAGCGACCCTTGATGTGGGAGTTGAGGATGAGGCCCTTCAACCCGAGCTTGTTGACAGCGCGGTCCAACTCCGCCACAGCGGAGGCACTGTCCTCGTAGCCCACTGCGGCCAGTGCCGCATAGCGGTCCGGGTGAGCCGCGACCGCCTCCGCGAGCCGGTCGTTCGTCAGCTGCGCGGCCCACCGCGCAGTATCGACGTCGAGCACCTGGGTGCCCGGTGCGGTGAGCGCGAGGATCTGCTTGTCGATTCCGGTGGCATCCATGTCGCGCAGACGCGACTCACCCAGCGAGGCGATCTTCGTCATGACACTGCGCGGCTGCGGGTGGTCCGAGCGGAGGAAGTAGCCCATCAGCGAGACGAACCCCGCGTCGGCATCGCCGGAGTCGAGGATCTTCACGAACTCATCGAGAACCTCCTGCGGCGCGTACGCCTCCTCGGTCGCGATCCGCAGGTACGGGCGCGACTCCCACCCGGGTGCGCCTCCGGTGCGTTCTGTGCTCATGCCTTCTCCTTCGTGATGCGGGGTTCGGTGATGTTCTGCCAGCGGGTGATGCCGGGCAGCTGCGCGGCGGGGTCGTCGAAGCCGACGATGGCGTGTTCGTCGGTCACGTGCTCGAGGGAGTAGAGCAGGTGCGTGCGGCCCAGTCCGGACTGCTTGACTCCGCCGAACGGCACATGCGGGACGGAGGCCCCGAGACGGTGGGCGTTGATGAAGGTGTTGCCCGCCTCGATGCGCCGGGCGACCTGTTCGGCGTGGTCGAGGTCCTGCGACCAGACCGAAGAGGCGAGCCCGAACTCGGTGCGGTTGGCTTCGGCGACAGCCTGGTCGTCGGTGTCGAAGGGGATGATGGGGATGATGGGGGCGAACTGCTCGTCCAGGACCAGTTCGTGGTCGGCCGGGATGTCGGTGACCACTGTGGGGGCGATGAAGTAGCCCCGGTGCCAGTCCGCGGAGTCGGCGCGAAGGCCCAGCTCACGGACCTGGGCGCCGGCGTCGCGGGCGGCGGTGATGAGGCGGAGGGCGTTCTCGTAGCCGTCCTTGGTCGCCAGGGGGCCGATGTGGGCGGTGGGGTCGAAGGGATCGCCGACGACGATTCGGGAGACGGCGTCGGTGAACTTCCGAACGAATTCGTCGTAGCGGTCACGGTGGACGTAGATGCGCTTGACGTTGAAGCAGATCTGGCCGGTCATGGCGTAAGAGCCGGCCACCAGCTCGGTGATGAGGGAGTCGGTGATCTCGGCTGAGCCGAGCACGATCGCAGGGTCGTTGCCGCCCAGTTCCAGAGCGATCTTCTTGATCGTGGCGGCCCCGGCCGCGGCGATCCTGCGCCCGGTGTCGGTGCCACCGGTGAACGACACCGCACGAACGCCCGGGTGCTCGGCCAGCCGCTGTCCGACCACCGAGCCGCGGCCCGGCACGATGTTGACCACCCCGGGCGGCAGCTGCTCGGCGATGATCCGGAGCGTCGCGGTCAAGCCCAACGGGGCTTCGACGGCGGGCTTGACGATGAGGGTCGCGCCTGCGGCCAGGGCGGGGGCGATGCCGTTGAAGGCAAGGAAGATCGGGGTGTTCCATGGGCCGATCACTGCGACCGGCCCCACCGGCACGTGTCGCAGCCGCACCAGCGTCGCATCTCCGGTGCCCGCTCGCCCGGTCCGGTCCTCGTCCGATTCCAGGTCCGCCAGCAGCTGCACCATTGCCCGCACCATCGCGAGCGCGCCGCGGATGTCGCCCTGCGCCTCAGGCAGGATCTTGCCCACTTCCAGGCTCACGGTCGCGGCGATCTCGTCGGCCACCGCCTCGGCCGCATCGACTGCCGCCAGCACCAATCCGGCCCGCTCGGCACGCGGCATGTCGCGCCAGGCGGGGAATGCCCGCGCCGCCGCGGCGACTGCTGCGTCGGCCACCGTGGTGTCCGCCAGTGCGACCGATCCCACCGCCTGGCCGGTGGCCGGGCTGATGACGGCGGCGCTGTCGGAGACATCCCGCATCGACCCGTCCACGAACGCGGCCGCATGCCGCCACCTGTCAGGTACACGCACATAAGCTCCAGTGGTCACGCACTTCAGCATCGTCCGACGTGCCGGACGGGTCATTGGGCGCGCCGCCCAATCAGCCGCCATCCGCTATGCGCCGACGCCAGTGATGCGTGGTCGTGCCCGGCCCAGACTGAGGGCAGTGGCGACGCGACGAAGGGAACACGCACGAGATGGTGACGATGAAGGCGGCTATCGCTCGGACGCCGGCCCGAGAATTCGAGGTGTCGACGGTTGAACTGGATGAGCCGCGCGCCGACGAGGTCCTCGTGCGGATCCTCGCGGTCGGCATCTGCCACACCGACATCAACGCGCTGAGCGGTCGGCTCCCGGTGACGATGCCCATCATCCTCGGCCACGAAGGCTCCGGTGTGGTGGAGCGCGTCGGCGCGAACGTCACCGGTGTGCGCCCGGGCGACCGCATCGTGATCACGCCGGACTTCTGCGGCACGTGTCGCCAGTGCCGCGAAGGGCACACCGCGTACTGCGAGAAGTCGGGCGTGCTCGTGTTCGGCGGAACCCGACTGGACGGCTCCACGAAGGCCAGTCACAACGGCGAACCCGTGCGCGCGGCCTTCTTCGGGCAGTCGTCATTCGCGGAGTACGCGCTGGTCACGGAACGGAACGTCATCAAGGTGGGCGACGACGCCCCGCTGCACCACCTCTGCGCGCTCACCTGCGGCGCCAACGCCGGTGCCGGCGCGATGCTGAACACGCTCAAGCCCGACCCCGATCACGCTGTCGCGGTATTCGGGGTCGGCACCGTGGGGCTGGCGGCACTGGCAGCCGCCCGCATGCGCGGCGCCCGGACGATCATCGCCGTCGATCTCCACGAGTCGCGCCTGGAGCTGGCACGCGAGTTCGGAGCCACCCACGTCGTCCGCAGCGGCCACGGTGTCGACGTGCAGGCCGAGCTCCGGCGCATCGCACCCGTGGGCGTCGACCGGGCGCTGGACTCCACCGGCGTGAAAGACGTCATGCTCGATGCGATCTACTCGCTGGGCTACCACGGCGTCTTCTGCTACGTCAGCGGCACCGGGGGCGTGCCGTTGGATCTGGATCTCAATCGCATCCTCATCAAGGGTGTGAGCATCCGCGGCGTCATGGGGGGAGACGGAACCGGGCTGGTGTTCCTGCGCGAGCTCATCCGCTTCTACGAAGAGGGGCGCCTGCCGATCGAGCGACTCGTGCGGAAGTACCCGTTCGATGACATCAATCAGGCGCTGGCGGACATGGCATCCGGCGTCACGATCAAGCCCGTGCTCGTCTTCGACGGCGCCGAGCTCGAATGAGCAGGCTCGCGACCCGGGACAGGGAGGCCGGATTGTGCGTGCAGACCAGCCGACCTGTCCCTGGTTGTGTTCGGGGGCCAGTGAGTCATCAGGTGCGACCGATGAGAATGATCAGGCGCGCTGCTGACCCGCGGTGCGCTTCTTCACTCAGCGGCACCTCGACGAGGAGGCATGGATGCCGAATGACGCGCCGATGACACGGGAGCAGCCCGGGGGCTTTCTCGTGCGCATCCGCCGGTCATGGAACCTCCGTCCGGAGCGCAACATCCAGATCCTGATCGGGATCGTCGCGCTCCTGCTGTTCGTCTCGCCCGCCGTCGCCGTCTTCGTCGGGGCATTCCGCACCTCGCCGTTCACCGAGGGTCCGCAGGCAGGCACGTGGTCGATCGAGCCGTTCGTCGAGGTCTTCACCAGCCCGGGCACCTGGGAGACGCTGTGGAACACGGTGCTGCTCACCGTGGGCTCGGTCGTTCCCGGCATCCTCATCGCGATCTTCTTCGCAACCCTCGTCACGCGCACCAACGCTCTGGCGAAGTGGCTGATCACGATGACCATGGCGATCATGGTCGCCGTCCCGCCCCTGTTCTATGCATTGACGTGGTCGATGCTCGGCAACGAGACGGTCGGGCTGCTGAACGTGTGGATCCGCGGCATCGCGACGGGTTTCGCCGAGGGATACCAGTGGGGATCGGGTCCGATCGACATCGAATCGTGGGGCGGCCTGCTCGTCGTGTCGACCTTCCGGGCAGCGGCGTTCATGTACCTGATCCTCGTCGGGCCGTTCTCCTCGATGGACCGGTCCTTGGAGGAAGCGGCCCGGGTGTCGGGAGCGGGGCCGGTGCGCACGTTCTTCGGCACGCAGATCCCGGTCCTGATGCCGGCGATCACCGCGGTCCTGGTGATCTCGACGGTGGCGGGCATGGAGGCGTTCGACGTGCCCATCGTGCTCGGTGTGCCCGCGGACATCTATGTGCTGCCCACCGAGGTCTACCGCTACCTCAATGACGCACGCAACCCGTTCTATGGCCAGGCGAGTGCCGTCTCATTGGTGCTGCTGGTGATCCTCGTCGCCCTCCTCATCCTCGAGCGGAGGCTGCAGGGTCGCCGCCGGTTCACGACCGTGACCGGCAAGGGTGCCCGCCAGGGACAGTGGGCGCTGGGCGCATGGCGCCTCCCCGTCCTCCTGATTACGATCGTGTACGCGCTGGTCGCCGTCGGCCTGCCGCTGTTCCAGCTCCTGGTGGTGTCGTTCTCGCCGTACTTCGGCTGGCATCCGACCGATCTGTCGATGATCTTCGACCCGCAGGCGGGGCTGACGACGAAATGGTTCGAGACCATCCTCAGCAGCCAGGCCCACGTCAACATGTTCCTGCAGACGGCGGCGGTCGCCGCGGCCGCCGCGGCCGCCGGCATCATCGCGGTGATCATCATTCTGTGGGCCGTGAAGCTGCGACCCGGTCGATTGGCCAACCTGCTCGACGCGAGTCAGATGCTGCCGTTCGTCGTCCCCGGCCTGCTCCTGGCGCTCGGCATCATCACCGTCGTCCTGCTCGGACCGTGGAAGGGCCTCTACGGTTCGCCGATCCTGCTGATGCTCGCGCTCTTCATCGCCGTCGTCCCGCTGGCCAGCCGCACCATCGCGGGCGCGATCGTGCAGATTCCCGCGGAACTCGAGGAAGCAACGCGTGTCTCGGGATCCAGCCGCGCCCGCGCGCTGTTCGCGGTGGTCTTCCGCCTGCTGCTGCCCAGTGCGCTCAACGGGTGGCTGCTGTGCTTCGTCGTGGCCTCCGGGACCCTCGCGATCCCCATGCTGCTGGGCGAACGCCGCTCGCCCATGCTTGCCATCAAGGTCTACGACGACTACCTCGCAGGCAACTTCTCGCTCGCGGCGACCTCGTTCGTCCTCTTCGTCGCAGAGGTGCTGGTCATCGCCGGGGCCATCGAGCTGATCAAGCGTCTGCTGAGCCGTCGCACCAGCAGACGCCGCCCTGTGGCCGAGAGCACGGATCCTGATTGGACCGGCGCGGTCCTCACCCGACCCAAACGCGCCCGGGTCCGCAAGCTTCATCGGCTCGCGTCCCGTGCGCCCAGCACCCAGAAAACACCATAAGGAGAACTGCATGAAGACCACGAAGCCACTTGCCGGCCTCGCCCTCGCGGCGTCGGTGATGCTCGCCCTCACCGGCTGCGGCAGCTCAGACCCTGCGCAGCCGGACGGCGACCCGACGGGGAACACGAGCGAGTACTACCTGGATCCCGAAGCCGAGCAGATCTCGGAGGAGGCCGCGCAGCGGATCACCGAGCTCTACGAGGCCGCACAGGCTGCGGGCGAGAACGAACTCAGCATCATCTCCGGCCTGGCTGACGACATGGCCGGGACATGGGAGGCGTTCGAGAAGACGTTCCCCGGCATCACGGTGACCTCGGCGTCGCTCATCGGTGCGCCGCTGATCACCCAGCTGCAGTCCGAGATGCAGTCCGGCAACCATGTGACCGACGTGCTGCACAACCCCAACGGGCAGCAGTACGTGGAGTTCGCGCAGGAGTACGAGGTCGTCGGCATGACGGTGCCGGAGGCACTGTCCTCCAGTGCCGACCAGCTCATCGACCCGAACCACAAGTTCACGTCGCCGTTCGTGGGATTCTTCGGCTACGGCGTGTTCCTGCCGCGTGCGGGCGACCTGCACCCCACGACGTGGGCCGACCTGACCGGGCCGGAGTACCAGGACCTCGTGCTCATGGGCGACCCGAACCTGCCCGGTCCCTCGCAGGATGCGCCCATCTACCTCTCGCAGAACGGCGCGTTCACCGATGAGGACATCGAGAACCTCGCCGGCAACGTGGTCGTGAAGGGCACCTACGGCGACGCGATCGCCTCGCTGATGCAGGGGGAGGCGCCGTTCATGTTCGCCGCACCCTCGTCGGCCGTGGTGGGAGCCCAGCGGTCCGGGGCCCCGGTGGAGTTCCGTCTGATGGAGGAGGACAACTACGTCGTCACCCACAAGCAGCTGCTGCTGGAAGGTGCGCCTCGCCCGAACGTCGGCAAGCTGTACCTGGAGTGGCTGAACACGCTCACGGCTCAGACCGCCCTGGGTGCCGCGGGTCTCGCGCCGCTGAACACGGAGGGGGCCGACCCCGAGGCGCCGTGGACCAACTGGGAGAAGGCGAACCTGAAGGAGATCGTTCCCTCCCAGATCGTCGACGAGGTTCGTCCCGGCTACATCGAAATGTTCAAGACGATCTTCAAGTCCTGAGATCGGTCTTTGGGACCGGATCCGGCGACGGATCCACTGATCGGAGAGGCGCAGGAATGCGTTCACTGGAAATCGAAGGCATCGCCAAGCACTACCCGGGCGGCAGCATCGCCGTGGAGGACATCACGCTCTCGCTGAACGAGGGCTCCTTCACGACACTGCTGGGCCCCTCGGGCTGCGGCAAGACGACGACGCTTCGATGCCTCGCCGGGCTCGAGGTGCCCGACGCCGGACGCGTCCAGTTCGGTGACGAGGTCTTCGTCGATGTCACCGCCGGCACGTTCCTGCCGCCGAACAAGCGCAAGCTCGGGATGGTCTTCCAAAGCTATGCGCTCTGGCCGAACCGCACGGTTCTGGGCAACATCTCGTATCCGCTCCGGCTGCGCGGCATCAAGGGCCGCGCAGCCGCGCAGCGGGCGGGAGAAGCGCTGGATGCCGTCGGGCTGGCCGGACTGGGGAATCGGTATCCGCACGAGCTCTCGGGTGGGCAGCAGCAGCGCGTCGCGCTCGCCCGAGGGCTCGTGTCGGCCTCGGGCCTGCTTCTGTTCGACGAGCCTCTGTCCAATCTCGATGCGCGACTGCGGCTGGCCATGCGGACCGAGATCCGCCGGCTGCATGACGAGTTCGGCTATTCCTCGGTGTACGTCACGCACGACCAGGAGGAGGCGCTCGCGATCTCCGACCACGTGGTGGTGATGAACAAGGGGAAGATCGAGCAGTCCGGGACCCCGCACGAGATCTTCGCCCAGCCCCGCACCGCATGGGTCGCGGACTTCGTGGGTTTCGACAACATCTTCACGGTCACCGGGATCGATGCCGACGCGGGCCGCGTCGATGTCGCCGGCGGGGGGTCCTTCCACCTCAGCGGCGACCAGATCCGATCCTGGACGGGCGCCCAGATCGCGTTCCGCGCGGCGGATGTCGTCTTCGCCGCAGACGCGCGCAGCTCGGTGCCGCAGGCGACATTCCGGGGCACCGTGACCGCCTCCAGCTACCTCGGGGATGCCTACCGTCTGGCGGTGGAGACCGCTGCCGGTACGACCGTCATGGCCAACATCCCCGACTCGTCCCGCGTCCAGGTGCAGGAGAAGTACCTGGGTGAGGTGCACGAGTTCGCGATGCCGGCCGCCAGCGCGATCATCCTCGACTAGATCCGACAAGGAAGGTGGCCGAGTCGATGGCGCCATTCGAGTACCGTTACCGCACGCTGAGGAACTCCATCGCCGAGCGGGGTGGGCCGCAGCGCCCGGCTCCTCGCATCGAGCGGGTCGGCGAGCTGATCGTTCACCGCGACACACCGGTTCCCACGCGCTCGGGCAAGGTCATCTGGGCCGACGTGTTCCTTCCCGCCGACGGGCGGCCCGCACCGGCGATCGCCTCGTGGTCTCCGTATGGGAAGGCCAACCCGTCACCGATCGGAACGCGATTCCCGCGCTCGGGTGTCCGCGATGATCAACTCTCCGACCTTGTGTCCTTCGAGGCGCCCGATCCGCCGTACTGGGTCTCGCAGGGCTACGCGGTCATCGCCGCCGACATGACGGGCCTGTGGCACTCCACCGGTCCGGCGCACTTCATGGCGCCGGAAGAAGCCGAGGACTACTACGACCTCATCGAGTGGATCGGGACCCAGCCCTGGTGCACGGGGAAGGTCGGACTCTCGGGTGTGTCCTACCTCACGGTCTCGCAATGGCGGGTCGCCGAACTCAAGCCACCCCACCTGACGTGCATCAATCCCTGGGAGGGGTGGACCGACACCTACCGCGAGGTCGCCTACCACGGCGGCATCCCGGAGACCTTCTTCTGGCCGTACATCTGGGACCGATGGGGCGCGACCGCGCCGGGCACGCTGATCGAGGATCTCGAGGCGGAGTATCACGAGCACCCCTTCTTCGATGACTACTGGGCGTCGAAGGCGTCACAGCTCGAGCAGATCGAGGTTCCCGCCTTCGTGACCGCTTCCTGGACGGACCACGGACTGCACACGCGCGGCACGCTCGAGGGGTTCCGCCGCATCTCCTCCCCGCAGAAGTGGCTCTTCGTCCACGGCCGCAAGAAGTGGGCGGAGTACTACCTCGCGGAGAATGTCGCGAAGCAGAAGGCATTCTTCGACCGCTTCCTCAAAGGCATCCCGAACGAGGTCGACGACTGGGCGCCGGTGACCGTCGAGGTGCGCAACGACTACTACGACGGCCGCCGCCTCGAAGCGTCGTCCTGGCCGTTGCCGAATGTCGAGTACACCGAATTCTATCTCGCCGCCGACGGGCTCCTCGCGCCGGAAGCACCCTCCGAACACGGCACGTCCGTCTACGACGGACTCGCGAGCGGCCTGGGTGCGCATCGTGCGACATTCCGCCACACCTTCACGGAGGACACCGATCTCGTCGGGCACGCTCAGGCGGAACTGTGGGTCGAGGCGCCGGAGGCGTCGGACATGGATCTCTTCCTCGCGGTGTTCAAGCAGCGCGCAGACGGGTCGACGGTCGGCTTCCCCTACTACGCGCTGTTCGAAGACGGCGCTGCCGCTCTCGGATGGCTCCGTGTCTCGGCGCGCGAGAAGGACGAGGACCGATCGCTGCCGTATCTCCCCGTTCTGAAGCACGAGCGACGACTTCCGCTCGAACCGGATGGGCCGACGAGGGTAGAAGTCGAGATCCTCCCGCAAGGAACCCACTTCGCAGCGGGTGAGTCCCTCGTCCTCGTCATCCAGGGCGTCGACGTCTTCCGCTACCCGGACCATCTGCTCCAGAAGGCTCACACCGCCTATGTGAACGAGGGGCCGCAGATCATCCACTTCGGCGGAGCCACTCCGTCCCGCCTCGTCCTGCCGGTGCTCGGATAGGGGCCCCCCGCTACAGGTGCGCGGCGAGGAGGAGGGCCACCCGGGTCTCGACCGGCCGCTCCAGCGGGTTGCGCCCGAGGATCTGCTCGGCGCGCTTGAGCCGGTAGGCGATCGTGTTCCGGTGCACGTAGAGGATCTCGGATGCCCGCACCAGGCTGCCGCTCACGCGGATGACGGTCTCCAGCGTGGTGCGCAGTTCGTCCATGAGGGCGTCCGGCTCCAGAAGCGGCCCGATCTCCCGCTGGACGAACAGTCGCGCCAGGTCGGGCGACTGCGCCGCGAGTGCCAGAAGGCCGTCACCGGCGAACGAGACGAGCGGCCCGATCCTCCGGGAGAGGCGATTGAGCCCGTGGGCCGCCCTCGCCGTGACCAGCGTGGTGCGAAGACCGGTCGTGCCAGGGGCGCTCAGGCCGATCGAGACGAGGGCGTCGCGGCGGTCGGCGATGATGTCGGCGAGTCGATCGGCGACGTCCGGACCGAGCGGGTGCGGGCTGGTCACGAGGATCCACATGGTGTCCTGATCGACCGGCACCGCGGTCACGACGCAGTGGGCGAAGCGCTCGGTCACAGCCCGCCGGAATCCGGCGAAGTCCAACGGCGCGCCGCCGGGTTCGACCAGGTCAGCGGGGGAGACGACCAGTCCGGTGTGCTCCTGGTCGGGCCGGATCCCCAGGACGTCGGCGATCGCCTCGTCGTCGACGGGCGCGCCGCCGATCAGCCGCTCCAGCACCTGTCGCTGACTGACGACGCGCTGCTCGCGCAGACGCTCATGCTCGTCCGTGTAGATCTGCGCGTTCTGGTCGATGAGCGCGCCGAAATAGATCGACAGCGAGCGGTCGATGCCGCTCAGCAGCTCGATCGTGTCGGCGCGGTCCCAGGAACCCACGACGATCTCGATGAACGCACGACGCCACCGGTGGTCCAACGCCCGCATGCCCCGCACGATCCGCTCCAGCGGGATGTGCATGTGCACGGCCTGCAGCGTGGAGTCGCGCTGCGCGCGGCTGACCCGCACGCTCGCGGCGCTGTCGCGCCCGGCGACCAGGAACCGGATCAGATTGATCGAGATCGACTCGATCGACTTGCCGATCGGCTCGGCCAGATTCTCGTAGCGCGCGGGAGACACATCGCCGTACGCCTCCTCGCTGGCCCCGTGCGCGACCGAGAGCGCCCAGTCGACCAGGCGGGGTTCGAGCCCTTCTGTCAGCGCATCCATCGTGCGGGCGTCATTGAGTGCGGCAGACCGCTTCGTCGCGGGCACTCGCGCGAGGACCTCGTCGATCCTGTCGACCATCGAATTGCTCCTTTCGCGTCTGGAGCCCGAAGCCTCAATTATGCATCTTGAACAACGGGCCGCGGAGCCGTTGGGGTCGTTGCCGTGGAATCAGTGCTCTGCGGAACCTAGCTTTGTGTAAAGAGTCGAGCGAGCGCTCGACGTCCGGGAGGAACAGAGTGACCGTCGAGCAGACCGCAGCCCCGCAATCCGGCACGCGCACACTGCCCCAGACCGCGGACGAGTACCTCGAGTCCATCCGCGACGGCAGGGAGGTGTGGCTCTACGGGGAGCGTGTCGCCGACGTGACCGCACACCCCGCCTTCCGCAACTCCGCGCGCTCGATGGCGCGTCTGTACGGCGCATTCCGCGATCCGGCCACCGCCGATCGGATGCTCAAGCCCACCGACACCGGAAGCGGGGGTCTCACGCATCCCTTCTTCCGGGTCGCGCGATCCCAGCAGGACCTGCGCGACAACATCACGGCGATCCAGACCTGGCAGGAACTCGTGTTCGGCTGGATGGGCCGGACGCCCGATTACAAGGCGGCACTGCTGACCAGTCTCGGTCAGGACCCGGAGTACTTCGGCGAGTTCGCCGACAACGCCCGCCTCTGGTACCGCCGGGCGCAGGAGAACGTGCTCTTCTTCGCCCACGCCATCGCCAACCCGCCCGTCGACCGCGGTCGGCCCGTCGAGGAGGTGCGCGATGTGTTCGTGCACGTCGAGCGCGAGACCGACGCCGGCATCATCGTCAGCGGCGCCAAGGTCGTCGCCACGGGGGCGCCGATCGCGCAGTACGTGCTGGTCGGGCACACGCGGGTCGAGGTGGCCGACAAGGCCTTCGCGCTGATGTTCGTGGCGCCGCTGGACGCTCCCGGGGTCAAGCTCGTCGCCCGTGCCTCGTACGAAGAGACCGCGGCGCGCACGTCCTCGCCGTTCGACTACCCGCTGTCCAGCCGACTCGATGAGAACGATGCCATCCTGGTCTTCGATGAAGCCCTGATCCCGTGGGAGAACGTGCTCATCTACGACGAGAAGAAGATCTTCTCCTTCATCCGCGACAGTCGGTGGACCGGTCGCGGCATCCTGCAGGCGAACGTGCGCCTGTCGACGAAGCTGGGCTTCCTCGCGGGGCTGATGAATCAGGCGCTGGAGGTGGTCGGGACGCAGCAGGAGAGGTTCGCCACCGTCGCCCTCGGCGAGATGCTCGTCAACCGCAACGTCTTGAACGGACTGCGCGCCGGCATGGTGGAGCATGCGATCCCCGGACCGGGGGGCTCGGTCGAGCCGAACCCGGTCTATGCGTCGGCCTCGGCCGCGATCGGCCCGTCCCTGCAGCGACGCAGCCGTGAGCTCGCCGAGAAGTTCACGGGATCGGGCCTGATCTACCTGAACTCGATCGCGAAGGACTTCGATGTCCCGGAGCTGCGTCCCACCCTGGATCGCTATCTGCGCGGGTCGAACGGCAAGTCCGCCATCGACCGGTCCCGCATCATGAAGATGCTCTGGGACGCCGTGGGCAGCGAGTTCGGCGGCCGTCACGACCTGTATGAGCAGAACTACCTGGGTCAGGAGGACGTGCACTTCATGTCGACCCATCGCACGGCCCTCGCCGACGGCACGATGGCATCACTGGAGGAGCTCGTCGAGAATGCGATGAGCGATTACGACCTGCAGGGCTGGACAGCGCCGGATCTCATCTCCAACGACGATGTGAACAGCCACCCATGAGCCCTGTCGACTCGCGCCAGTTCCGATCCGTCGCCGGCAAGTTCCCGTCGGGCGTCACCGTCATCACCACCTGCTCCGCTGACGGAGTGGTGCACGGCATGACCGCGAACGGATTCGTCTCCGTCTCACTGGACCCGCCGCTGATCCTGGTGTCGGTCGGCGAGCACACGCGCACGCACGGCCACCTCGCCGCGAACGAGCGATACTCCGTGAGCATCCTGGGACATCGTCAGAAGGACGTGGCGATCCGCTTCGCAGGCAAGCCCACGGATGTCGCAGCCCCGCAGTTCGAGTGGGTCGAAGGTCATCCCTTCGTCCCCGACGCGATCGGCCGCCTCGGCTGTCGCATCGTCGATCGGCACAAGGCCGGCGACCACACCCTGTTCATCGCCGAGGTCGAGCATCTCGACCTGCGCGAGGGAGAGCTGCCCCTCGTCTTCAGCTCGGGGCAGCTCTTCTCGCCACTGGAGCGGCCGATCGCCTGATCGCGACCGGCCGCCTTCGGTCGCGTCACTCCCGGTCGCGATATGCCGCCGGCCAGATGCCCTGCTTTCCGGGCGCGAGGATGCCCGCGGGATCGAGCGTGTCCTTGAGCCGCTCGACGAAGCGTCGATAGGCGTGATCGTTCCAGTCGAACTGGTCCTGGTTGGCGTCCATCCCCCGGAGGTGTCCGCGGTACATCGGGTAGCCCTGCGCCCCCAGTCGTCGAATGGCTGACTCGTACAGGTCGTACGCGGCCTGGATGCGCTCGGGATCCGAGTGATCGAAGTTGATGACGCCCAGGTACACGATCGAGCGGGGGAACAGGCAGATGCTCGGCCAGAAGTCGAAGCCGGCAGCTTCCATCTCCTCCCGCAGGAGTCGGCCGATGTGTGCCGCCTCCGCACCCGTGTTCCTGCCGATCGGCGAGAGCTCGAGATGCCCGCCGTCCGGTCCCCACCACTCGACCGATTTCAGCAGGGACTGGCTGGGCCGGCCGGCCTGGACGCGGTCGGGGTGCAGAGGAAGGGTGTCTTCCGACACCTGGTCCCCCGGCGTGGGCAGCGCCGTGAACTCGCCGTCCGGCACTGCTTCGAGGAGGACCTCCCGGACGCGCTGGATCTTCGCCTCCACGATCCGGCGGGGACCGTAGAGTGCGGCACGGAGGTTCCACCACCCCATGCCGAGCTCCTTCATCACCCGCCGATAGTCGGCCTCGGTGATCGGGCCGTCGAACCAGGCCTTGCGCGGCGCGCGCATCGCCGCGGTGCCGAGGATGCCCCCGATCACCGGGATGTTGGTGATGGTGCCTTCGAGCATCAGCGTGCGGGCGGCGTCGATCAGGGGCACCAGGTCGGCATCCTCCCAGACGCGGAACCGCACCGGGGCGAACAGCTCCGGAGCGGGGCTCAGGCGCCGGCCGAGCTTGGTGACGATGCCGAGGTTGGACTGCATGAACAGCGACTCCACGCTGGGTCCGAAACCACGCGGGTGAACATGCGCGGCCCTGCTGGTGGAGGACGCCCACATTCCCGTGCGCAGCAGGGAGCCATCGGGGAGCACGACCTCGAGGCCGCTGGCCGCGGCGGCATGGTCGCCGAACTCCGTGTATCCGACTCCGTGGTCGACGGTGTTGCCGACGACCGAGCCCCACCCGAGGTCGGGAGTCGACGGCCACCAGCTGCCACCTCGTTCGCGCAGGGCGTCGACGAGCTCATAGAACGTGACGCCGGGTTCGACGACCACATAGCCGAGCTCCTCGTTGATCTCGAGGATCCGGTTCATGCGCCGGAAGTTGACGGTGATCGAGCCGCGGACCCGAGGCGCCCCGCCGCCGTAGCCGTTGTTCTTGCCCTGGCTGTGAGCCCAGACCGGGACGCCGTGCTCCGCGGCGATGCGCACGATTCCCTGCACGTCTTCGACCGAGCCGGGCTGGACCACCGCCGATGGCCAGTGGGTGTCCCACTCGGGCCAGTCGTAGGGGTCACGGAACTCCTCGATGCCGTCGGTGCGCACAGCATCCGCCCCCAAGAGCTCGCGGAGGGCGGCGACGGTCTCGGAGAATGCGGTGCGGTCGGAGCCGTCGGGGAGGACGGCGGACAGGTCGGTCGTCATTGCACGGAGTCCTTTTCTGTGTGGGAGGGGCTGATCAGTCGCTCTGCCGCAGCGAGCGGAAGCGCTCCGGCCAGATGCCCTGCTTTCCCGGAGACAGCACACCGGCCGGATCGAGGGCATCCTTGAGCAGCTCGGTGAAGCGGCGGATCGCGTGGTCATTCCAGTCGAACTGGTCCTGCATCATGTCCATGACCCGGATGTTGCCGCGGTAGGGCAGGTACCCGGCCTTCGCGAGCGCCGGGTAGGCCCTGCGGGCGACGCGGTACGCCGCGGCGATGCTCTCCGGGTCGAACCGGTCGTAGTTGAGCACGCAGAGGAACATCATCGAGCGCTTGATGACGTACAGGCTCGGCCAGAAGTCATAGCCCTCGGCTTCCACGACGGGCCGCAGGATCTCGATCATCCGCTGGACGTCTTGGGCGGTCGCGCGGCCGATCGGTGAGATCTCGAGGTGCCCGCCGTCTTCGCCGCGCCACTTCGCGGTCTCCAGCATGACCAGGCTCGGTCGGCCTGCCTGGAGTGCTTCCCGATGCGTGAGCGACTCGATCTCGTCGTCGATCTCGCTGCCCGAGATCATCTTGACCGTCACTTCGGCGTCGGGAACATGCTCTCGGACCACCTCGCGCACGCGCGCCAGACGCGCCTGGACGACAGCGGCCGGACCGTACAGCGCCGCGACGCAGTTCCACCACCCGAGTGCCAGCTCTTCGCACATCTGCTGGTACACGTCATCCGGGATGGGGACCCCGCCGTCGTACCACTCATCGCGCGGCTTGCGCATTGCCGCGGCACCGAGCGCTGTGGTGAGGTTGGGGATGTTCGTGATCGTGCCCTCGGTGGTGAGGATGCGCATCGCGTCCACGAGCGGCCCCACGTCGGCGGCGGCGGGTGCCTTGATCGTGAGCGGGGCGTACACCTCCGGTCTCGGCGTGAGCGGACGCGCGAGCTTCGTGACGATCCCGAGGTTCGACTGCAGGAACAGCGGCGTCACGTTCGGTCCGAAGCCGCGCGGATGCGGTGCCCGGCTGGCGGATGAAGCCCACATGCCGGTCCGCAGCAGCGATCCGTCCGGCAGCACGACTTCCAAGGCCGGCACGTGCGCGGCGTGGTCTCCGTACTCGGTGTAGCCGAAGCCGTGATCAGCGGTGTTGCCCAGTACGGAGCCCCAGCCCAGGCTGGGGGCGGAGGTCCACCAGCGGTTGCCGCGGCGGCGCAGCTCTTCCACGAGGTCGAAGAACCGCACGCCGGGCTCGACGACGGCCAGGCCCAGTTCCTCGTCGATCTCGATGCGGTCCATCCGGCGCAGGTTCACCACGATGGTTCCGCCGATGACCGGCGCGGAGCCGCCGTAGCCGTTGTTGCGTCCCTGGCTGCTGGTCCACAGCGGCACCCCGTGGCGTGCGGCCGCGCGCACGACGGCCTGCACTTCTTCGACGGTCGACGGCTGCACGACCGCCGCGGGGTAGTGGCTCTCGTCCAGCGGATCGTACGGATCGCGGAACTCGTGGGCGGCCTCGCCGGTGAGGACGGCATCGTCCCCGAGTCGGATCCGGATGTCGGCCAGAGCCGCCTCGTAATCCGCAGGGTTGATCTCGGGCGCAGACATCGACACGTTCGTCAATCGGTGACCGACGTCACGCGTTGGCGTCGACGAACCGGGTCAGCAACGGGCCCAGGGCGTCCCACGGGGATCCGATCGCGTAGACCGGGGTGAGGTGGTTCTGCCCATAGAGCAGATGCAGCGGCGCGAAGGTGTTCTTCTGCGCGAACCACTCGGCGACGAACTGCGACGCGTGGTCCTGGAACTCGGGCTCGTCGAACTCGCTGACGGTGCACAGCAGCGGCAGGTCGGTGTCGATCAGGCCCTGCAGGGTCGCTCGCTGCGCCCACGTGGAGGTGTCCTCGCCCCAGTACGCGAAGTGCAGATCCTTCCGGGAGGCACGGCCGACGTCGTAGAGGCATGACACGATCGCCGCACCCGCCAGTGCCCGGCCGTGCGGGCCGTAGCCGGCGTGCCCCACGACGTAGTCGGCGACGTGCATCGACCCTGCGGACTGTCCGCAGAGGAAGATCTTCGACGGGTCTCCGCCGTACGCTGCGATGTTGTCCACAACCCAGGTGATGACCGCGGCGACATCCTCTGCGCCCGCCGGGAATCCGAACTCGGGCGCCAGTCGATAGTTCATCGTGACGCCCACCCACCCCTGCTGGACGGCCCAGGACCCGAGGTTTGCGAAGTACGGAGTCTGGTCGGAGTCCTTGGCGCCGCGCACGAAGCCGCCGCCGTGCACGTAGACGAGGACGGGACGGCCCGAGCCCTTGTCCCCGTGGCGGGAGTAGACGTCCAGCACCTGGCGCTCATGGGTGCCGTAGGAGACGTCTTTCGTGACGTCGACGCCGTCATAGATCGCCGGATCGATCTCGGGCGCGGCGATGGCGATCGTTCCGGCCACCATCGAAGGCTCCAGGTCGGGACCGAGCGCGACGAGCGCGGCGCGGCGCTCCTTGAACGACATCGACATGCCACTCCTCATCATCGGGACGGTATGAGACCGACACTAGTTCCGGGGTCTGATCCGGTCATGTGACTGCACAACAGGGAACGGGCGTTCTGTTGTGCGCAGGGGACAATTGCCGCCCATTGACGTCGGCGACAGTCCGCCGGGCAGTTCCCTGCTTTCCGGGCAGTGTCACGGACGGGAACGCCATGCCTAGCATGGCCACGCCGGACCTGTCGTGGACCGGCGGAGACACCAAGGAGCACTCATGTCCCTAGCCGGCACCTTCTACAAGATGCACAGCTTCCAAGGGAAGCAGTCGCCGTCGACGCGGCTGGAAGCGGAGCTCTACGACGCCGAGATCATCGGCGAGGTTCCGCGCGAGATCAACGGCTACCTCTACCGGGTGGGCGGTGACCGGTTCTACCCGACTCTCGAGGACGACGTCATCATCAACGGGGACGGCCTGTTCTCACTGCTGCGCTTCGAAGACGGGCACGTGGATTTCAAGTCGCGCTATGTGCGCACGCCGCGCCTGCTCGCCGAGATGGAAGCGCGCCGGCGCCTGTACGGAAAGTACCGGAACAAGTACACCGATGATCCCGAGGCTCCGCAGGTGGACCGCGACAACACAGGCAACACCTACGCGCACTGGCACGCCGGGCGCCTGTTCGCCCTGCGCGAGGACTCGCACCCCTACATGATCGATCCGGAGACGCTGGACACGCGGGACCAGTGGGACTTCAACGGAAAGCTCAAGTCGATCTCGGTGTGCGCGCACCCCAAGCTCGACCCCGTGACCGGCGAATGGTGGGGCTTCGGACTGTTCGCGGACGGATCGTACATCGAGCCGGTCATGGCGCTGCAGGTCGCCGACAAAGACGGCAACCTCATCCGCGAGGAGGTGTTCAAGAGCCCGTTCCCCGGGCTGTCGCACGACTTCGCCGTCACGCGGGAACATGTGATCTTCGACATCATGCCCCTCACGGTCGACGAGGAGCGGATGAAGAGGGGCGGCGACTTCTACAACTACGACCCGTCGAAGCCGAGCGCGTGGGGCATCATGCGCCGCGACGGCACGGTCGACGACATCCGCTGGTTCCACCTGCCGAACACGTTCTCGGGGCACATCATGAATGCCTTCACCGAGGGCGACAAGGTCTATGTCGACGCGACGATCTCTCCCGGCAACGGCTTCCCGTTCTTCCCGACCACCATCGGCGAGCTCACCGCCGTCGAAGACGGCATCGCCCAGATCACGCGTCTGGAGTTCGATCTCTCGGAGGACGGCGCGGCGCCCAAGCAGTACGCGGTGCCGGGCTCGGTCGGAGAGATGCCCCGCAACGACGGAAGATTCCAGATGGACCGCTACCGCTGGGGCTACTTCCGCCACGACCGCGGCCTCGCGTCACTGGACTGGGACAACCGCCAGGTGCACGTGCACGAGCTCCCTCCGGGAGTGGTCGCACAGGAGCCGATGTTCGTGCCGCGCTCAGCCGATGCCCCCGAGGGGGACGGATGGCTGCTGTCGATGGTGAACTACATGGCCGAGAACCGTGCGGAGGTGTGGGTCCTCGATGCGAAGAACATCCAGGCGGATCCGCTCGCTCGCGTGCTGCTGCCGTATCGTCAGTCGTTCTCGTTCCACGGGTCGTTCGTGCCGCTGGATCAGGTTTCGAACGCCGTCAGATCGTAGTGCGGGATCCTCGTGCGCTGATCTGAAGGTCAGTGCACGAGGTCCGGCATGAGCTGGACGAGCTGGAGCGCCATCAGCAGCTGCACGGGTCGATCCTTCATCGCAGGACCGAGCATCTCCTGGGCCTGCGCGACCCGGTACGCGACGGTGCTCGGTGCGATGTGCAGCTCGGCGGCGACCGCGACACGGCTGTTGCCGGTCTCCAGATACCGGCGGAGGGTGAGGCGGATGTCGGCGATGCGATCATCCTCCGCGAGCAGACCGCCCAGCTCGTGACGGGCGAACCGGCGCGCCGCAGCCCGGTCGGCGAGCAGCAGCGCGAGGTGGGCGACAGCGTCGTAGTCCCAGACATCGTCGACGTCGGCCGTGCGTCCCACGCGGGCGGCGTCGTGAGCACCGTGGTAGGCGTCGCGGAATCCTGTGACACCCGCGCCGAGCGGTCCCACCCCGATGCTCACTCCCGCCGGCGGCCCGACTCGCCGCAGAATCCCCGCGACATCCTCCTCCGGCATCGCGGGCAGGGTCCACCACAGCTGTACGGCTGCGTCGTGAGGGAGGACGAGCACGCGGTCCGCACTGAGGGCGTCGGCGGCTCGGCGGGCGAAGGCGTCGAGCGCATCCTCGAGCCTCGGGATATGCCTTCCGCCGGTGCTGAACGCGAGGGCGAAGCAATGCGTGCTCGACAGTGACAGGCCCAGGATGGCCTCGGCATCCACCGGGACGGCAGCCCCACGGGCGAGGTCGGTGATCACACGGCGTCGGGCCTGGCGTGTGCGACCGTCCCACTGCCGTCGCTCGCGGCGGTACGCCTCGGTGAGCGCCCTGACGGTCGCGTTCCCGTAGGCGAACATCGCCGTGCTCATCGCGCGGACCGCGGAGATCTGCTGATCCGGGGGAACCAGCCGCTCGATCATCGCGAGCATCTCCTCCTGCGATGCCGCGTGGGACGCCCAGGCCTTGTGGACGAGCGCGTCGATCGGCACGCCCTGGCGCACCGCTCGCTGAGCGATCCCCGCCATCGCGGGGGAGCCCTGGATCGTCTCCGGAGTCCACTCCCGCGCCAGCGCCACCAGGGCCACGAGCAGGCCCTCCTCCGCACCCTGGCGGGAGAACCCCGTGGAGGCGGTGGGGAGTCCGAGCAGCTCACCGTCTTCCTCGAAGCGGCGGGTGATCCGATCGGCCGTCTCCACGGCCCATGCCACCGCGTTGGGCCCGATCGCATCCACGGCGGCCCCGATGGTCGCCGCGTCCGCGGCACGTCGTCGAGCCAGCTCGACGGGGGACCACGACGGTCCCGAGGGTGCGAGCGCGCGGATCCAGCCAGATGCGTCGCGCATCGACTCTCCTCCTTCGTCCTCCTCCAGGATGCCTGAGCGCAGGCGGCCGGCCATTGTGCGCAGTGACCAACCCGGGCCCGGAATCTGGCGTCGGTGACGAACACCGTCCGCGACGGTGACCGTAGCGTTGACGTCGTGGGTCCGCCGGTGGACGCGGAGGAACGGGGTTGATGAATGGCTGACGTCGAGTTCGGAGTCTTCGACTGGGTGGACGTGCACGCGGGGCGCAGCATCGCGGACACCTATGAGGATCGGATCGCCGTGGCGCGGCGCGCCGACGAAGGGAACTTCACGCGCTTCCACGTCGCCGAGCACCACGGGGCGACCCTGGGGCTGGCCGCGTCGCCAGGTCTGTTCGCGGCGGCGCTTGCGCGGGAGACGAAGCGTCTTCGGCTCGTTCCGACCACGTTCATCGTGCCCCTCTACGATCCGCTGCGGCTCGTGGAGGAGATCGCGATGATCGACCACCTCTCGCACGGTCGACTCGAGATCGGGATCGGCAAGGGGTCATCCCCGCACGAAGCCACCATGTTCGGGTTCGACCGCGACACGATGGGCGCGCGGTATCAGGCGTACACGCCGGCCGTCCTCGACGCGCTCGCCACAGGTGTGTTCGTGCCCCCGGGCGGCGGCGCACCGGTGGAACTGACCATCACGCCGGATCGCCCGATTCCGGTCTGGTACCCCACCTCGAACCCCGAGTCGATCCGGATGACGGCCGAGAACGGTCAGAACACGATCTTCGGATTCGCCTTCAAGTCGCCCGACATCGCGGTCATCCGCGAGCACCGCGACCTCTTCGTCGAGGTGTCGGAGGCGGTGCGGCCTGGAAAGCGGCCTCCGCTGTTCGGAATCCTGCGCCACGTCGTCGTCGCCGACACCGACGAGCGCGCGTACGAGGTCGCCGAGGCCGCGTTCGCCGCGCACTATGACAATTTCACCTGGCTCTGGCGCAAGCACGGCACACCGCAGCCGCCGCAGCCGGACCTGCGAGCACTCGTCGACCAGCACCTGGTGTTCATCGGCTCGCCGTCGTCTGTCGCCGCACAGGTGAGTGATGTCATCGAGGCCACCGGCGTCGACTACATCGCCGGATCGTTCGCGTGGGGAACGCTCTCCCGTGACGATGCCCTGCGCTCGGTCGACCTCTTCGACACCGAGGTCATCCCCGCGGTGCGTCCCGGCCGATAGCGGCGGACTGCAGCAGGCCGGGCAGCGCGTGTGCCGCCTGCAGCGCCAACAGCACCTGGTGGGCGCGATCCGCCACCGGACGACCCAGCAGCTCATTGGCCTTGCCGACCCGGTACGCGACCGTGTTCGGCGCCAGGTGCAGCTCCTTTGCGACCAGCACGCGGCTGTTGCCGCTGGCGAGGTAGCGGCGCACGGTGTCTCGCATCTCGGCGAGGCGGACCCCAGGTCCGCCGAGCGCGCCGAGTTCGTGCCGGACGAACCATGCCGCCGTGTCCCGGTCCGCCGCGAGCAGCGCGAGGTGACCGGTCTCGTCGAAGCGCCAGACGGGCCAGTCGGCGGCATCCGGCAGGCGTGCCATGCGCTCCGTCAACAGCGCTCCCCGCACGCTGTCGCGGAAGCCTTCGACCCCATCGCCGTGCGGTCCGACGGCCAGTCGCAGCCACTCCGGGCGTCGTGCGCCGGCGATGCGGGCGGCGGCTTCCTCCGACAGGGAGACGGGGCTGTTCCACCACAGCTGCGTCGCACGCTCGTGTTCGAGGATGATGACGCGCTCGGCCCCGAGCTCGTCGGCGACCGAGTGGGCGAAATCCGCGATCGCGACCTCCGCGTCCGGGATCCATGACTTCTCGGTGAACCATGCGACCGCGTAGGCGTGTCCGCCGCTCCAGTGCACGTCCAGCGGGTCGGTGTCCGGATCAGGGGCATCCGCCCCTTCGACGACCGCGTTGATCGCGCGCCGCTGGTTCTCGGTGCGCCAGCCGCGCCAGGCGCGCTGCTCCTCCTCGTACGCGATCGCGACCCGGTAGGCGTGGGACTTCGCATAGTCGAGCATCGCGGTGCTCGCCTGGCGTGTCACCGCCGCATGCTGCTGCTCCGGCACGATGTGCTGGAGATCCGCGATCAGCTGGTCGCGCGTGACCGAGTGGATGGCCCAGACCCGGTTGAGCAGCACGTCCAAGGGGAGGCCGCGCCGCACTCCGAGCCGCACGATCCCCAGCAGGTCCTCGGTCAGGGTGCTGTATTCCTCGTGACCGGAGCCTGCGACGATCGCCATGAGCAGACGCAGGAAGGCGACCTCGCTCGCCTGTCGGACCTGACCCGAGGAGGCGGTGGGAAACCCGCCTGCTCGCTCCATCTCGGTGATCTGCTCCGCAGCGCGGGCGGCGACTTCGACCGCCCATGCCGTCGCCGAGACCCCGATGAGATCGATCGCCCGATCGAGGAGTTCGGGTGCGCTGAGCGCCCGTTCGCGCAGCTCCGTTTCGCTCCACACGCCGCCCGCAGGCGTCAGTTGTCGCACCCAATCCATGGGCCTCCAGTCTACGCGCTGTCGTCGGCACCATTCGCGATCTCGCGCGCTGTCGTCCACGCGATACGCGGGCGCCGACGCCGTCGCGAGAATGGGCTCATCGGCTTGCTGCCGTGCACCTTGCGCGCCCGCGGGAGAGGAAGAACGAGATGACCGCTCGCACGCTGCCCGTGCGCAACCCTCGCACCGGCGAGACCGACTACGAGATCATCGTCGCCGACGACGAAGAGGTCGCGCGCAAGGCCGCTGCCCTCCGCCGCAATCAGGCGGCGTGGGCTGCCGCGGGCATCGGAGAGCGACTGGACGTGATGCGCCGGTGGTCCGCCGAATTCGCCAAGATCGCGAAGCAGTTCGGCGAGCTCGAGGCGGTCGACACCGGCGGTACGCACACGTCCTTCGTGCAGGGATTCATCACGTTGGAGACGCTGAACGGATGGATTGCGGATGCGGAGCAGTCGCTGTCGGATGCCCTCGTGCACCGCACCGCCGTCACGATGCCCACCGTCGAGGTGCGCTCGCAGCTGGTGCCCTACCCGCTCGTCGGGGTGATCTCCCCGTGGAACGCGCCGACGATGCTGGCGATGTTCGACGCGATCCCCGCTCTCTGCGCGGGATCGGCAGTCCTGTGGAAGCCGTCCGAGGTGACCCCCCGGTTCGTGGAGCTCTTCTTCGAATCGGTGCGCCGTGTGCCCGAGCTGGCCGGCGTGTTCGACTATGTGCTCGGCGACGGCGTCACCGGCCAGGCCGTGGTCCACAGCGCGGATATCATCTGCTTCACCGGCAGTGTCGCGACCGGCCGCAAGATCGCCGTGGCATGTGCTGAGCGCCTCATTCCCTGCTACCTCGAGCTGGGCGGCAAGGATCCTGTGATCGTCACCGAGTCGGCCGACATCGAGCGGGCGACCACCGCCGTCTTGCGAGGAGGCTGCTACGCGACCGGAATGGTGTGCTTCTCGATCGAGCGCGTCTACGTCCACGAAGCGATCCACGACGAGTTCGTCCGCGAGCTCGTGCGAAAGGCCGAACTGGTCCACCTCAACCACGACAACCCGAAGGCCGGCCACATCGGCCCGTTCACCTTCGAACCCCAGCCCGTCGCCGTCCGCGCCCACGTCGAAGACGCCGTCGCCAAGGGGGCCCGGGTGCTGACCGGTGGCGTCGTCGAGGAGCACTCCGGGGGGCTGTACATGCGCCCGACCGTGCTCACCGGAGTCGACCACTCGATGCGCATCATGGTGGAGGAGACATTCGGGCCATGCCTTCCGGTGATGCCGTACCGCGACATCGACGAGGCGGTCGCCCTCGCCAACGACACCGAGTACGGGCTCACCGCATCCGTCATCGCCGGGAGCGAGGACGAGGCGGTCGCGATCGGGCAGCGGCTGAACGCGGGGACGATCTTCATTCAGGACACCTTCCTCATGTCGGGCAAGGGCCGCACGGTGGGTACCAATTCGTTCGGCGTCTCCGGGCTGGGCGGGGGCCGCACGGGCCCCGACTCGATCATGCGGTTCGTGCGCCGCAAGGCGCTGCTGATCCAGCACGGCGAGCCGGCGGACATCCTCGACGACAAGTTCGAAGACCGATAGCCAACACCAGAGCAAGGAGCCGCAGATGGCACAGTGGAAACTGACCGCGGAGGACCGTTTCGAGATCGAGGATCTCTATTCACGCTACGCGTGGGGGATCGACCTCGCCGACGAGGAGCTCGTGCTGAGCACCTTCGCACAGGACGGCTGGTTCGACCATCTGTGGCAGGGGAAGGTGCAGGGGCACGAGGCGATCATCGCCAACTTCCGCTCGCTGTGGACCGACCGCCAGTCGTGGTGGTACGGCCGCCAGCACATTCAGAACACCAAGCTGTTCACCGAGCGTGAGGAGGAGGGCGAGGTCGATGTCAAGCTCTTCTTCCAGATCCTCCAGTTCAATGTGGACTATCGCAACAACTTCGTCTTCGGGATCGGCACCCGTCAAGACCACCTCACCAAGAAGGAAGGCCGCTGGCTGTTCCAGTCACTGCACGTGAACGCCTGGACCGCATTCGACCAGGTGCCGTGGAAGGGCCCGCTGAACATCCAGGGACGGCCCAACTACCAGATGCCTCCCGTGCCGGAGCACGCCGAACGCGACTGAGCAGGCTCAGCGCTCCTCGGGCCAGTACAGCCGAATCGGATTCTGCACGAGAATACGCCGCTGCAGGTCCGCGGTCGGCGCGTAGCGGGGGATGAGGTCCACCAGCGCGCCGTCGTCGGGCATGTGATCGCGCATGTTCGGATGCGGCCAGTCGCTGGCCCACATGACCCGATCGGGGAACTCCTCGAGCACGCGATGGGCGAACGGGATGAGGTCGGCGTAGTCCGGCGGACCGGAGCGGGACAGGCGCTCGGCGCCGTGGATCTTGGTCCAGGCGTCCGGGCGATCACGCAGCAGCTGCAGCAGCCGTTCGAACTCGGGCCCCTCGGCGGGCCGGCTGACCTCCGGCCGCCCGAGGTGGTCGATCACCAGCGGTGCGGCGAGCTCGCGCAGCAGGTCGGCGCGGCCGGCGAGGTCGGCAGGCTCGAGCGAGGCGACCACGTGCCATCCGCGCGCGTGCGCGCGTGCGGCGAGCGCACGGTAGGCGTGGTCGGGCAGCGGTGCGGCCAGGCGCGCGATGAACGTGAAGCGGATGCCGCGGACCCCCGCCTCGTGCAGCTCGTCGAGCTCGCGGTCGGTGACGTCGGGGCGCACCGCCGCGACCCCGCGGGCCCTGCCTTCCGCACGGCGCAGCGCGTCCACGAGCGCGCGCGGATCGGTGCCGTGCGCGGTGCCCTGCACGATGACGGTGCGCTCGATGCCCAGCAGCCGGTGCAGGGCGAACAGGTCGTCGGCGGACGCGTCGACGGGCGTGTATCTGCGCTCGGGCGCGTACGGGAACCGGTCGCCGGGACCGAACACGTGCACATTGGAGTCGACCGCGCCCGGCGGCGGGGTGAACGCCGACTTCGATGGGTTCGGATGCTGGGGCACCCAGTCCGGGTCGGGGGTGAAGACAGGGTCCGGCGTGGCGGCGCTCATGGCTCGATCGTAGGCGGGGTCCGCGCCTGCATCGCGGCCGCCAGCAGCGCGCTGATCAGGGCGAGGGCGGCGAAGACGAGCATCATGGTCACCGCGGGCATGGCCGTCTGGGTCCCGAGGATCCCGCCCAGCGGCGCGGCGGCGGCGCCCACGACGTACTGGATGAAGCCCAGCAGCGCCGACCCCGTCCCGGCGGTGCGTCCGGAAAGGCCCACGGCCAGCGCCGAGGCGGTGCCCATGGTCGACCCGCAGGCCACGGCGAACACGCAGACGAGGATCAGGTAGCTCGTGAGGGTGAGCGCACCCAGCGCGACGATGAGGACGCCCGCGGCCGCCGCCACGATCATCACCGACTGCGCCAGCGTGAGTGTGCGGTGGGCGCCGAGGATGTGCGCCAGCCGGCCGGTGACCCACGATCCGGTCATGATCGCCACGGCGCTCAGAGAGAACGTGAGCGAGTAGCCGATCGGGGTCAGGCCCAGCACGTCCTGCACGATGAACGAGGACGAGCTCAGATAGGTGAGCAGGGACGCGTAACCGGTGGCGAACGAGATCGCGTAGAGCATGTACACGCGATGGCGCAGCAGCGCCCCCGCGTTGCGCGCCAGCACCGACAGCCGGAACGGGTGCCGGCGGTCGGGGGGCAGGCTCTCGGGCACGAGGAACAGGGCCGCCGCCAGCATCCCCGTCGCAAGGACGCCCAGCCCCAGCAGCGCCGCCCGCCAGCCGCCCAGCTGGGTCAGCCAGGCGCCCAGCGGGTTGGCGAGGGCGGGGCCCAGCGCGATCATCGCGAAGAGCGTGCTGAAGGCGCGCACCGCCTGGTCGCGCTCGGCGAGGTCGGAGATGATCGCGCGGCCCAGGACGGTGCCGGCGGCGCCGGCGAACCCCTGCACGGCGCGGACGAGGATCAGGACCTCCAGCGACGGACTCGCGGAGGCGAGGTAGCAGCAGGCGACGAACAGGACCAGGCCTGCGATGAGCGTCCTGCGCCTGCCGAGCGCGTCGGAGATCGACCCGATCGTGAGCTGGCCGATCGCCGCACCGATCAGCAGCGAGGTCAGGGTGAGCTGGATGGCCGACGCGCCGACCCCGAAGTCGGCCGCCATGTCGGGGAAGGCGGGCAGGTACAGATCGGTCGACAGCGAACCGGCCATCGACAGATAGCCCAGGACCACCATGAGTCCTGGGCTGATCCGTCTGCCCGGCTGCGCCGGGCGGGCGCCTCCGGTCACCGGGACGGCGTCACTGTGCGATCGCGGCGTCAGGGCGGAAACCCTTCTTGGCGAGCTGGATCTGTTCGTAGACGTGGTGGCGCAGCTCGGTGAACCGCGCCGACGAGCGCGTCTCGAGCTGGTCGCGCTCGTCGGGAAGGTCGACGATCAGGTCCTCCTGCACGACGGTGGGCGAGCTCGAGAGCATGATCACCCGGTTGCCGAGGTACACCGACTCGTCGATGTCGTGCGTCACGAACAGCACCGAGATCCCGAGCTCCTCGCGCACCTTGCGCACGAGGTCTTCGAGGTCTGCCCGGGTCTGCGCGTCGACGGCCGCGAACGGCTCGTCCATGAGCAGCACCTCGGGCTGGTAGGCGATGGCGCGCGCGATGGCGACGCGCTGTTGCATGCCGCCGGAGAGCTGCCACGGGTACGACCGCGGCACATGTGCGAGACCGACGTTGTCGAGCGCCTCGGCGACCAGCTGGGTGCGCTTCTCCTTCGAGACGCCGCGGTTCTTCAGCGGCAGCTCGACGTTCTCGGCGACACGCAGCCACGGGAACAGCGACCGGCCGTACTCCTGGAACACCACGGCCATGTTCTTCGGCGGTGACGTGATCTTGTGCCCGTCGAGCACGATCTCGCCGCTCGTGGGCGCGAGCAGGCCCGCGATGCATTTGAGCAGGGTCGTCTTGCCCGAGCCCGACGGACCGACCAGGCACGTCAGCTCGTTCTTGCCGAGGTCGAAGGTGAGATCGCGCACGGCCTCGATCGGCCCGCCGTCGGTCTCGTAGATCTTCTGCAGGCCGCGCACCGAGAGCAGCGTGTCCTCGGGCGGAAGCGTGCGACCGTGCGAAACGGTCTGGAGCGGGGCGGAGGAGTTCTCAGGCAGCATTCTCGATGTCCTTCAGTCCGATGTACCAGCGCAGGAGGCGTCGCTCGAAGAAGCGGAACACGGCCGCGACGCCATAGCCGATCAGCCCCAGCACGAGGATGCCCGACCACATCTCGGGGATCGCGAACGTGCGCTGGAACTGGATGATGGTGAAGCCCAGACCCGAGGATGCGGCGAACATCTCGGAGATGACCATGAGGATCAGCCCGATCGGCAGGCACTGGCGCACGCCGGCGAGGATCTGGGGAAGGGCGGACGGGAGCACCTGGTAGCGCACCCGGGCGAAGCCCTGGATGCCGTACGACCGGCTCGTCTCGTTCTGGACGGGGTCGGCCGCGCGGACGCCTTCGATCGTGTTCAGCAGCACCGGCCAGATCGCCGCGAGGACGATGATGCCGATGCGCATGGCGTCGGTGCGCCCGAACAGCAGCAGCAGCACGGGCATCAGCACCGGCGGCGGCAGGGCGCGGAAGAATTCGAACGCCGGCTCGGTGAGCGCGCGCAGGTCGCGGTTCAGACCGATCACGATCCCGAGGAGGATGCCGAGCACGATCGCGATGATCACGCCGATCCCGAACCGCAGGATGCTGGGGAGCACGTCGATCCACAGGCGCGGTCCGAACCACGTCTCGAAGAAGGTGACGATGAGCTCGCCCGGCGTGGGCACGAAGAAGCTGGGCGACAGGGTCGAGCCGAGCCACCACAGGAAGACCAGGATCGCGGGCAGCCCGAGGGTGTACGCGATGGCGATGAGCGTCTTCTTCATCAGGCCACGTCCTCTCGGACCGACTGGTGCCACGACAGCAGCAGGCGTTCCACGCCCCGCGCCCCGAAGTTGATGAGCACACCCAGGAGGCCGGTCGCGAGGATCAGGGCGTACATCGTGCTGTACAGGCCGGCGTTCTGCGCGAGGGCGATCTCCAGCCCCAGGCCCGGCGTGCCGATGATCAGCTGAGCGGTCACGGCGAGGATCAGCGCCACCGCGGCGGCGAGCCGGACGCCGGTCATGAGGTACGGCAGCGTCGTCGGGAAGACGATGTCGCGCACCCGCTGCCATGACGAGAACCCATAGCTGCGGCCGGTCGACATGGCGATCTTGTCGACGTCGGCGACGCCGTACAGCACCTGGATCAGGATCTGCCAGAACGCCGCGTAGACGATCAGCAGCAGCGCGGATTCGATGCGTGCGCCGAACAGCAGGGTCGCCAGGGGGATCAGGGCCACCGACGGCACCGGCCGCAGGAACTCGATCGTCGAGTTGGTCGCGCGCCGCAGGAACGGGGACAGCCCGATGATGATGCCCAGCGTGCAGCCCAGGACCAGCGCGATGAGAAGGCCCAGGCCCCACGAGACGATCGTGTCCCACACGGCGACCCAGAACTCCGCGACGCCGAAGATCTCGAACAGCCGGGGGATGACCTCCGTCGGCGGCGGGAGGAAGCGCGGGTCGACGATCCCGGTCATCGCCGCGATCTGCCAGATGAGCAGGAGGATGACGATGCCCGCCGTGCCCAGGATCGCGCGCCGCGGCCGGAACCGCCGACGGCGCGACCGGGCCCGTGCGACGGCGACGGTCCGCGTGATGGTCTCGTCGCCGGGCGGATTGGTGATTGTCATGAGATCAGTCCTCGCCCTCAGCTGCCTGCAGGCATCCCGTATCGCTTGCGCAGCTCCGCCTTGCGGACCTTCCCGCTGGCTGTGCGCGGCAATTCATCGATGAACTCCACCTTCTTGGGGATCTTGTACTTCGCCAGCCGGCCGCGCAAGTGGTCGAGGATCTCCTCGGCGCTCAGCTCGGCGCCGGGCTTGAGGTTCACGATGGCCCAGGGCACCTCGCCCCATCGGTCGTCGGGCACGCCGATGAGGGCGACGGCCGCGATCGGGGCCAGCTCCATGATGATCGCCTCGACCTCGGCGGAGTAGATGTTCTCGCCGCCGGAGATGATCATGTCCTTGAGCCGGTCCGAGACGTAGATGTAGCCGTCCTCGTCGAAGTGGCCGAGGTCGCCCGACCGGAACCAGCCGTCCACGATGGCCTCCGCGGTCGCGTCGGGGCGGCGCCAGTACTCCTTGATGACGTTGGGTCCGCGGACCCAGATCTCCCCGATCTCGCCGGGGGGCAGGGTCTCGCCCTGCTCGTCGACGATCTTGACGTCGGTGAAGAAGTGCGCGATCCCGGACGAGCCCATCTTCTTCAGGCTCATCTGCGGGGGCATCGCGGTGGCGCCGGGCGACGTCTCGGTCATGCCGTAGCCGCACGAGAACGCGAGCCCGCGCTCCTCATACGCCTGGAGCATCCGCTCGGGCATCGTCGAGCCGCCGCAGGTGAGGTGCTCGAGGCTGCTGATGTCGGTGCTGGCGAAGTCCGGGTGCTCCTGCAGCATCTGGAAGGTCGTGGGCACACCGGAGAGCATCGTGACGCGGTCGGCCTCGACCGTGGTCAGGACCGCGCCCGGGTCGAACTTCTCGTGCAGGATGACCAGGCCGCCCTGCAGCAGCACGGGCAGTGCGCCCATGCTCAGCGATGCGACGTGGAACATGGGCGAGATCAGCAGCACCCGCTCCTTCGCGGTGATGCCGTAGTCGACGAGGGCGTTGAAGCAGTTCCAGGTGAGGTTGCCGTGGGTCAGCACCGCGCCCTTGGGGCGTCCGGTGGTGCCGGAGGTGTAGAGGATGATGGCCGGATCGTCGAGCTCGACGGCGACCTTGGGCCCGCTCCCGGTCGCGGAGGCGAGGACGGCCTCGTACTGCTCATGGTGGGTCGCCGGCGGGCCGCCCACGTTGATGCGGCGGGTCACGCCGGTCGACCAGGCGCCCGCACGGGCGAGGTCGGTGAGCTCCTCCTGCGTGACGAGGGTCGTCGCACCGGAGTCCTCGAGCATGAACTCGATCTCCGGCGGGGCCAGGCGTGTGTTCAGCGGGACGAAGATCGCGCCGAGGATTCCGCACGCGAACAGCGTCTCGAGGAATGACGGGTGGTTGTTGCCGAGGTAGGCGACGCGGTCACCGGCACTGACCCCGCGGTCCGCGAGGGCGGACGCGAGACGGTCGATGCGATCGGCGAGCTCGCCGTAGGTGATGGACTGGTCGCGGAAGACCAGCGCGATGTCCGTGCGCGACCGCTCGCGCCGGCGCTGCACCCACGTGCCGATGCCCTGGTTCTGCATGTCGTCGGGCCTCTCAGATTCTCCAGGAACACGGAAAGGGGGGTGGGGGCGGTGCGCGAAGGCACCGCCCCCGTGGACTCACTGCCGGATGACGGCGTCGAGGTCGGGCTCGTTCTCGATGAACTTGTACTTCAGCGCGAGGGCGCTCAGCTCCTCGATGATGCTGCGGTCGAGCGTGCCCGACAGCTTCTCGAGGCGGATGTTCTCCACGACGTCGGCGGGCATGCCGGTGAACTCGACGATCGAGGCGCGGTAGGCGGCCTCATCGGTCATCGCCAGCTCGGTCGACTCGGTGATCGCGGCGGCGAACGCGTCGACGACCTCCGGGTTGGCGTCCGCGTAGGCGGTCGAGGTGAAGGTGACCATCGTGTACAGGTCGGGGATGATCGTGAGCGGGTCGCCCAGCCACGTCACGCCCTCGGTGGCGAGAGCGGCGCTGAGGAACGGCTCGGGGATCCACGACGCGTCGATGTTGCCCTGCTCGAGCTGCGCGAGCTGGTCGGGGAAGGCGATCTCGGTGAACTCGACGTTGGCCGGGTTCCCGCCGTCCTTCTCGACCCAGCCCATGGTGCCGAGGTCGCCCTGGGTGTTGATCGCGTTGAGGGCGACGGTCTTGCCCTCGAGATCCTTCCAGGTGGTGATGCCGGAGTCCTCCATCACCACGATGCCCGACGGCGCCGGGTCGGTGATGGCGGAGTAGCCGGCGATGATCTGCATCTCGAGGCCCTGGCTGGCGGCCACGAGCACCGACAGCGGGTTGCCGACGGCGAACTCGATCGACTGGCTGGAGACCGCGGGCAGCAGCGCCGCCCCGCCCTGGCCGATCTGGACCTCGACGTCGAGGCCGTGCTTCTCGAAGATGCCCTCGTCGATGCCGAACTGCACGGCGGCGGCCGGCGCGATCGGCAGCAGGCCGACCGTGACCTTGGTCAGCTCGGTCGAGCCGTTGCCGTTGTCCGGGGGCGTGGTCTCGTCGCCGGACAGCGATCCGGACGAGCATGCGGTGAGGGCGAGGGCGGCCGTCGCGGCGAGCGCGGCGATGCCCGTAAGACGCTTGCGCATCATTTCAGTACTCCCTTGTGACTGCGTTGGTGTGATTATTCGGGTGGTGCGTGTTCAGTTGTGATCTTCAGTTGTGTCGGGTAGCGGACTCTCCGCGCGGGTCACGCGTAGAAGCGCTGAAGGCTGCGGGCCACGACGGCAGGCTTGGTGCCGCCCTCGGTCTCGATGGTGACGTCGACGGTGAGCTGCCAGCCACCCTTGACCTCGGTCACCTCGGCGATCGCCGCCGTCGCGCGGACGCGCGACCCGACCGGCACCGGCGAGACGAAGCGCACCTTGTCGAGGCCGTAGTTGACCTTGGTGGTGACCCCCTGCACGTCCAGCAGGTCGACCCACAGCGGGATGAGCAGCGACAGCGTGAGGAAGCCGTGCGCGATGGGGCCGCCGAAGGGGCCGTCCTTCGCCCGCTCGGGGTCGGTGTGGATCCACTGGTGGTCTTCGGTGGCGTCGGCGAACATGTTCACCTGGTCCTGGGTCACCTCGATCCAGCGGGACGGGCCGAACTCGGTGCCGACGAGGGTGGGCAGGTCTTCGTATGCGACGGTCGCGGTCATGTCTCTCCTTGTTTCAGCGTGTTTCAGCGTTGTCCAGCCCGAGGAGACGGGCGGCGTTGTCCTTGAGGATGCCGGGCAGCACCTGCGGCTTGAACAGCTCGGCGGCCTCGGCGTCGCGCATCCAGCGGTCGGGGGTGATCAGCGGGAAGTCCGAGCCGAAGAGCACGCGGTCCTTGATCACCGAGTTGGCGTACCGGACGAGCTCCTTCGGGAAGTACTTCGGGCTCCACCCGGACAGGTCGATCCAGGTGTTGTGCTTGTGCGTCGCCACGCTGAGCGCCTCCTCCTGCCACGGCACCGAGGGGTGGGCCATGATGATCTGCAGGTCGGGGAAGTCGGCGGCGACACCGTCGAGCAGCATCGGGTTCGACAGCGCGAGGCGGAAGCCGCGGCCGCCGCGCATGCCGGCGCCGATCCCCGTCTGGCCGGTGTGGAACAGTGCCACCACTCCCGCATCCTGCAGCGCCTCGTACAGGGGATAGTGCTTCTCATCGCTCGGGTCGAAGCCCTGCACGGTCGGGTGGAACTTGAACCCGCGCACCCCGTTCTCCTCGATGAGGCGCCGGATGCGCTCGACGGCGTCGGCCTTGCGCGGATCGACGGAGCCGAACGGGATCAGCACATCGCTGTTCCGGGCGGCGCCTTCGGCGATCTCGGCGCTCGAGATGGCGGGGTGGCCGAGCTGCGTCTCGGCGTCGACGCTGAACACCACCGCCGCCATGCGGCGCTCGCGGTAGTACGCGGCGACGCCGTCGAGGTCTGGGTTGGGCCCGTCGGTGCTGAAGTACTTCGCGGTGGCCGCGACCAGGTCCTCGGGCAGCGACGCCTCGCCGTGCGCACCCACCTCGATGTGCACGTGCACATCGATGGCGGTGATCGCGGCGAGGTCGATCGCCGGCTCGTAACGGCTCATATCGGAGTGTCCTAGCGCTGCAGCTCTTCCGGGAGCGGCGGGAACTTCTCGCCGACGCTCTGGGCCTGATACACGCCGGGGAACTCCTCCTGGAGCGCTTCGTACGACCATCCGCCGTCGTGGTAGGCGGTGACGACGGGCTCGGGGTGCGACCACACCTGCAGGCGGTCGCCGCCCACGCCGATGGCCTGCCCGGTGACGTCGGCGGCCGCGTCGGAGGCGAGGTAGGCGATGAGGCCGGCGACGTCAGCGGCGTTTCCGAAGCCGAGGTCGTGGCGGAAGAACGCAGGCATCGGCTCGCCCTTGGCGTCGGCCTCGACCGCGGCCGCGAAGTACGGCACGGTGGCGGTCATCGCGGTCGCTGCGACCGGGATGACCGCATTGGCGGTGATGCCGGCCTTCTTCAGCTCGAGGGCCCAGGTGCGCACCATGCCCACGATCCCGGCCTTCGCGGCCGCGTAGTTGGTCTGGCCGAAGTTGCCGCGCTGTCCGGTCGGCGAGCCGATCGTGATGATCCGGCCCGCGATCTGGTTCTCGCGCATGTACGTCGCCGCCGCGCGCACGCAGGTGAAGGTGCCGCGCAGGTGCACGTCGATGACGAGGTCGAAGTCCTCGTCGCTCATCTTCCACAGCACGGTGTCGCGCAGCACGCCCGCGTTGGTGACGAGGATGTCGAGCCGCCCGAACGTGTCCACGGCGGTCTGCACCAGCTGCTTCGCCGTCTCGGTCGACCCCACCGGGGCGACGACGGCGACCGCGCGCCCGCCGGCCGCTTCGATGCTCGCGACCGCCTCGTCGGCGGTGTTGGCGTCGACGTCGTTCACCACGACCGCCGCGCCCTGGCGAGCCAGCTCCTGTGCATACGCCAGGCCCAGGCCTCGGCCCGAACCCGTGACGATGGCGACCTTGCCGTCCAATGACATGTGTGCTCCTTCGCGTCGACTCATATAGAACCTCAATTCATTGAGAAAGTCAATGGTTAAAAGATCCTATGAGTCCGTTAGCATGGGCGCATGCGGAACACGACCTCGTCGACGATGACGGACCGCGCAGATGGCGGCGTCTCACGCCTGTGGAACACCGTCGTGGGCAAGGACACCGCGTTCCTGCTGGCGCGGGCCAACGCCCTCAGCCTGTCGGCCGCCAATGCCGCACTCGAGCCGTACGGGCTCAAGGTGCGCTCCTACTCCGTCCTGGCGATCGCGGTGGAGGGCGTGCGGCCCACCCAGCGCGAGCTGTCGGATTTCCTGCGCCTCGACCCCAGCCAGATCGTCTCGCTCATCGACGAGCTCGAGAACGCGGGCCTGGCCACCCGCGAACCTGCTCAGAACGATCGGCGCGTCAACGTCGTGGCGCCCACCGAGCAGGGCCGGAAGGTCTTCCGCCACGCACGCGAGGCCACCCAGCGGGCCGAGCGTGAATGCTTCGCGGCATTGGACGCGCGCGACCGGGCCCGGCTGAAGGCGATGCTCAGCACCCTGTCGGCGCTGGACTCCGCTCCGGGCTGATCCGCGGACGGACTGTCACCGGCCGTCCAGGACGTACCGGTCGCGACCGGCGAAGACCCCGACCAGCGACAGCCCGACGTTCATCGCCAGCAGCACGGCGAGCGGCAGCGCCCATCCGCCGGTGAGGCTGTGCAGCCACCCGAACAGCACCGGGCCGACGGCGGCGACCGCATAGCCGACGGACTGCGACATGCCCGACAGCGCCGACGCGGCGTCGTGATCGCGCGCGCGCTGGGCCATGAGCGTCAGCGACATGCCGAGGCTGGCGCCCGACGACAGGCCCAGCAGCGGGACCCAGCCGAGGACTGCGGCCGGCGCGGCCATGAGCCCGACGACGCCGACGACCGCCAGCACCGGGATCAGCGCCGGGGCGAGCCGCTCCACGCGCCCCCGCAGGATGAGGGGCAGCAGGACGGACCCTGCGAGCGAGAAGAGCTGGTACACCATGACGTCGATGCCGGCGACCACCTCCGAGCGTCCGGTCGACATCGAGATCGCCGCCAGCCACGTCACGAGCATGTAGAACATCGCCGACTGCAGACCCATGTACGCGGCGACCAGCCAGGCGACGGGGTCGGTCCAGATGCCGGTGCGTCCGCGGTGCCCCGCCGCACGCACGTGGCGGCGCGCAGGTCCGCGCTGCGTCCACCACCAGGCGACGATGGCGAAGGGCAGGAGGATGCCTCCGGTCACCAGCAGCGCGAACCGCCACCCGCCGGGCTCGCCTCCCACCTCGATGTGCGAGATCGGCACCGCAACACCCGATGAGATCGCGCCGAAGCCTGCCAGCAGCGCCGTGTACAGGGCCGTCATGCCGGCCACATGACCGGGGAAGTCGCGCTTGACGACCGCGGGCATGAGCACGTTGACGATGGCCAGGGCCATGCCGATCAGGGCGGTGCCCAGCCACAGGCTCACCAGGGGCCCGGGCAGCGACCGCACGAGGGTCCCGGCCAGCAGCACCAGCAGCGAGACCAGGAGCACGCGCTGCTGTCCCCAGCGCCTGCTCAGCGTGTGGGTGAGCGGCGAGAACAGGGCCCACGCCACCAGCGGCACGGCCGCGAGCACTCCGAGCGCCGACACGGACATGCCCGTGTCGGCGCCGATCTGATCGAGCAGGGGCCCGAGCGCGGTGATCGTCGGCCGCATGTTCGCGGCGACGAGGCAGACCGCGATCAGCAGCAGGATCAGATCGGATCTGCGCCCCGCGGTGTCGTCTGTCACGAGCACCGGACACTATCCCACGACCCGGGCTCGGCCAAGGGGAGTCCCTGCGAGCGGGAGGCGCGCGGGCGGGACGCTACGCGAGGCCCTCCAGCGGCCAGCCGGTGTACGCCTCGGCGAGCCAGCGGCTGCCGGCTTCGGACTCCACCACCGAGCGCAGCTCGCCGAGCTGGCGCAGCCGGTCGAAGTCGGAGGCGTCCGGGGCGACGTGCAGCATGCTCGTCATCCACCAGGAGAAGTGCTGCGCCTTCCAGATGCGGTGCGACGCGGTCTCGGGGAACGCCTCGATGAGTCGCTCGTCGCCTTCGAGCAGCAGTGCGCGCAGCGCCTTCTCGAGGATGACCACGTCGGCCACCGCGAGGTTCATGCCCTTCGCGCCGGTGGGCGGCACGGTGTGCGCGGCATCGCCGATGAGGGCCACCCGGCCGTGCAGCAGCTCGTGCGCGACGAAGCTGCGGAAACGCAGCACATCGCGCTGGAAGATCGGTCCCTCATTCAGGGTGGTCCCCGGCACGCGCTTCTGCAGCTCGACCCACAGCTGCTCCTCGGAGAGCGCGTCGGGGTCGGCATCCGGATCGCACTGGAAGTACATGCGCTGCACCGTCTCGCTGCGCTGGCTGATGAGGGCGAAGCCGTCGGGTGAGTTGCTGTAGATGAGCTCTTCCGCGCTGGGCGGGGCCTCGCAGAGGATGCCGAACCAGGCGAACGGGTACTCGCGGAAGTAGCCGGCGCGCGATCCGCTGACCGCCTGGCGCGCGACGCTGTGCGAGCCGTCGGCGCCGACGACGAAGTCCGCCTCGATCTCGAGGGCGGCGCCGTCGGAGTCGGTGGCGACGACCCGGGGCCGGTCGGTGTCGGCACCCTCGACGCGGTCGGCGGTGACGCCGAAGCGGAGGTCCTGGCCGTCGGCCAGTCGGGCGGCGATGAGGTCGCGCAGCGCCTCGTGCTGCGGATAGAGCCAGACGCCGCGCCCGACGAGGTTCTTGAAGTCGATGCGGTGCCCGGCCCCGGCGAACCGCAGCTCGATGCCGTCGTGACGGTGTCCCTCGACCCGGGACGGCGCGGTCACACCCGAGTCGATCAGCACGTCGACCGTCCCCTCTTCGAGGATGCCGGCGCGGATCGTGTTCTCGATCTGGTCGCGCGTGCGCGCGTCGATCACGATCGAGTCGATGCCGGCCCTGCCCAGCAGGTGCGACAGGAGGAGGCCGGCGGGGCCGGCGCCGATGATGGCGACGCGGGTGCGGACGGTGGTGGTCATGTCGTCTCCCTCGACGAAGGGGGTCGGGATGCTGCGCACCAGTGTGTCCCGAGGGCTCGACCCCTCGGGACACACTGCCCGTTCAATGGGAATCGACGATCAGCCGGACGTCGCGCGCAGATCGGAGCGGATGCCGCGTGCGGCGCGCAGCAGGGCGGCGATGGCCACATCCGGGTTCGCATCCCGCGGCAGCACCACCGAGAGGGCGGCGATGACGGTCCCCTCGGCGTCGCGCACCGGCACTGCGACGCCGGTGGACACGGACTCGACGGATCCGGGTGCGACGACATAGCCGGCGGCGCGGATCCCGGCCAGCCGGCGGCGGAGGGCTGCGGCATCCGTCACCGTGTCGGGCGAGAGCGCGGACAGCTGCCCGCTGAGCACACGCTCCTGCAGCTCGGCATCGGCATGGGCGAGCAGCACCAGTCCCGATGACGAGGCGTGCAGAGGGAGCCGGCCCGCGATCCGGGTGATGTTTGCGCCCGCGTCGGGGTGCGACAGGCGCTCGAGGAACAGCGCCGAGTCCTGCTCGAGCACGGCGAGCTGGGTGTGCTCGCGCACCTGCGCCTGGATGCGCTCCATGTGCGGCAGCGCCGCCTGCCGCAGGCGCAGCGCGCGCGACCCGCGCAGTGCGAGCTCCCACAGCCGCATGCCCAGACTCACGCGGTGCTCGTCGTCGCGGTCGAGCAGGCCTGCGGCGACGAGGTCGTCGACGATGCGATGGGCGGTGGACGAGGGCAGTCCCGCCCTCCGCCCGATCTCCGACGCGGTCTGCACGGTGCGATCGACCGTGAACGTCTCGAGCACACGCACGAGGCGTTCGGTCATCGAGTCGCCGGACGGCGAATTGGCCATGCCATCAGGGTGCCATGCACCGGTAGCCTCGGTATCGGGGACGCGATCCGAGGAGGAGCCGTGCAGGAGGCCGGGGAGGGTGTGCTGGCCCGCGCGATGCGTGTGCTGCAGTGCTTCACCGACGACGAGCCGGCGCTGTCGGCCGCCGAGATCGCCGCGCGGACGGGGCTTCCGTCGTCGACCCTGCATCGCCTCCTGGCCACGCTCACCGAGTACGGTCTGCTCACCCGCGCCCGGCGGCACCGGTACACGATCGGGGCCCGGCTGTGGGAGCTCGGCGAGCTCTCGCCGCTGTCGCTGCACCTGCGCGAGACCGCGCTGCCGCACATGCTGCGGCTCTACGAAGCCACCGGGGAGAACGTGCACCTGGCCGTGCTCGACGGAGAGCCGGAGTCGGCTACGGCGCTCTATGTGGGGCGGATCACCGGGACCGGTTCGATCCCCACGCTCAGTCGCATGGGCGGCCGGCATCCGCTGCACACCACCGGTGTGGGCAAGGCGCTGCTCGCCACCCGCGACGAGGCCTGGCTCCAGCGGTTCTTCTCGGTGCCACTCGAGCGCGAGACGACGCTGTCGATCACGTCCGAGGCCGAGCTGCGGGCCGACATCGAGCGCGCCCGCGCGCGGGGGTACGCCACCACGCGTGAGGAGATGACGCTCGGCAACGTCTCGGTGGCGGCTCCGCTGGCGCGCACCGAGGGGCTTCCTCCGGCGGCGATCGGGATCGTCGTGCACATCGAGCGGGCCGACGAGCGGCGACTGAGCGGCATCGTCGTGCAGGCGGCGCGGGAGCTCTCCAAGGCGCTGCGCGAGGTCTGACGCCTCACCCCGCGGGGCGGTCGTGCACCAGCTTCATGCGCCGCTGCGGGTCGAGAGCGGCGACGACCGGCTCGAGCGCGTCCGCGAGGGCGGTGAGCTGCTGCGGCGTCAGGCGATCGATCACGAGACTGCGCACGAGGGCGATGTGATCGGGGGTCGCCCGCACGAGGGTGCGGCGTCCGGCGCCCGTCAGCTGCAGGTCGACCGCGCGGCCGTCGTCCGCGGCAGCGGACCGCTCGATGAGTCCGCGCGCCTCGAGGCGGCCGGCCACCTTGGACATGCGGGGGAGGGTCGCGTTGGTCGCCGCGGCCAGGTCGGTCATCCGCATCCGCTTGCCGGCGGCGCGGGTGAGGGCGGAAAGAACCATGAACTCGAAGTGCGTGATCCCCGAATCCGCCTGCAGCTGCGCGTCCAGGGCGGCCGGCAGCAGCTCCGCGGTGCCGATGAGGGCGAGCCAGGCGCGCGACTCGAGCGGGTCCATGCGGGGCACGAGGGAGGCCATGCCGGGATCCTAGCCGTGCTCCCGGGGAATAGTTGCTGAGGCAAGCGAGTTGGAGCATTCAGATACTTGCTGAGGCAACCGATTGCCGCAGCCGACTGAGAGGAATGGACATGACCACCGTCACCATCATCGGAACCGGCAACATGGGGTCGGCGATCGCCGAGATCGTCGCGAAGGGCGGGGCCGACGTGCAGATCGTCGCCCGCAGCGCGGAGAAGGCCGCAGAGCTCGCTGCGCGGGTCGACGGCACTTCCGCCGCATACGGCGAGGCCCTCGCCGGAGACATCGTCGTGCCGGCGGTGCCCTACCCGGCGCTGGCCGAGATCGTCACGACCTACGGCCCCCAGCTGGCCGGAAAGGTCGTCGTCGACCTGTCCAACCCGGTCGACTTCGACACGTTCGACGGCCTGGTCGTGCCCGCCGACAGCTCGGCGGCGCAGGAGCTGCAGGCATCCCTCCCGTCCGCCCGCGTCGTGAAGGCCTTCAACACGAACTTCGCGGCGACCCTGGCCAGCGGTCAGGTCGGCGACGCCGAGACCACGGTGGTCATCGCAGGCGACGACGAGCCGGCCAAGGCGCTCGTGCGCTCGGTCATCGAGGCGGGCGGCCTCACCGTCGCCGATGCCGGATCGCTCAGGCGCGCGCGCGAGCTGGAGGCCGTCGGCTTCCTGCAGATGGTGCTCGCCGTGCGCGAGCAGGTGAACTGGACCGGCGGATTCGCCGTCATCGCCTGACACTTCGCGAGCCGGATCGGCCGGGCCCCGTCTGGGGCCCGGCCGATCTCTCGTCTACCCTGGCGACACGCACTGCCGCGCCCACAGCGCGACGCTTCACGAGGGAGACGCGATGACCACGTTCATCCATGACGCCGTGCGGACGCCGTTCGGCCGCGCCGGTGGTGCCCTCTCCGGCATCCGTCCCGACGATCTGGCCGCGGTCGTGATGCGGGCGAGCGTCGATCGAACTGGTCTGGATCCGGCCCGCATCGACGACGTGATCTTCGGCGACGCGAACCAGGCCGGGGAGGACAACCGCAACGTCGCGCGGCTGGGGGCGCTGCTTGCCGGGTTCCCCGCGACGGTGCCCGGGGTGACCGTCAACAGGCTGTGCGCGTCGTCGGTGGAGGCGGTGATCCAGGGTGCGCGGGCGATCGAGGCCGGCGACGCCGAGATCGTCCTCGCGGGCGGCGTGGAGTCGATGAGCCGCGCGCCGTACATCGTGGAGAAGTCGCCGCGGCCGTGGCCGGCGATCGGGAACCAGACCATGTGGAACACCTCGATCGGCTGGCGCATGGTCAACTCGCGGCTGCCCGGGAACTGGACGATCTCGAACGGAGAGTCCGCCGAGAAGGTCGCCCGCGAGGGCGGCATCAGTCGCGAGGAGCAGGATGCCTTCGCGGTCCGCTCGCACCGGCTCGCCGCGCGGGCGTGGGCCGAGGGTGTGTACGACGGCGAGGTCGTCCAGGTGCCCGGGGCCGAGCTCGCGCGCGACGAGGGCATCCGCGACGACACCTCGATGGACAAGCTCGCTGCGCTGGCGGCCCTGTTCGCCCCGGACGGCGGCGGCACCGTCACCGCCGGCAACTCATCGCCGATCAACGACGGAGCCTCGGCCGTGCTGCTGGCCGGGGAGGGTGCGCTGCCGGGCGAGCCGCTGGCGCGGATCGCGGCGCGCGCGGCGCACGCGGTGGAGCCGGACGTGTTCCCGCTCGCCCCGATCGAGGCGGCGAACAAGGCGCTCGCCCGGGCGGGGCGGACCTGGGCGGACGTCGACCTCGTCGAGCTCAATGAAGCGTTCGCCGCCCAGGCGATCGCCGACATCCGCGGGTGGGAGGGCCTGGACCCCGAGAAGGTGAACATCCACGGCGGCGCGCTCGCCATCGGACACCCGCTGGGCGCCTCCGGCGGCCGGATCATCGGCCACGCCGCGCACGAGCTCGCCCGCCGCGGCAGCGGAGTCGCCGTCGCGGCGATCTGCATCGGCGTGGGGCAAGGACTCGCCGTCGTGCTGGAGCGGTGAGCACCGGGACCTCGCGGTCCGCGGCCCCGGAGGCGCCCACGGCGTCCGCAACTCAGTCCGGGCGCGCCGGCGTGCGTGCCGCGACCCTGCGAATCCGCTGACAGGCGCAGCACCGGATGATGGCGGGACTGAATTGCGAACCCACGGCGCGGGTGAGGAGATGAGGGAGTCCGCATCGAATGCCGCGGCGCCGCCTCCTCGACGCCGTCAGCCGCGGACGAGACGCTGCACCGACTCGGGGGCCAGGGCATGCTCGATCGCGAGCACGCCCGCGCCCAGGACCCCGGCCTTGTCCGCCGCGGCCGAGTGCACGATGGCGAGATGCTCCGTCGCCAGCGGCGTCGACCGGGTGTACACGATCTCGCGCACGCCCGCGATGAGGTGCTCGCCGACGCGCGCCATCGAGCCGCCGATCGCGATCACCGACGGGTTCATCAGGCTCACACACGCCGTGAGCACCTCGCCGATGTCGCGGCCCGCCTGACGCACAGCCTGGATGGCGTCGATGCTGCCGTGCTTCACCAGCTCGACGACGTCGTTGCCGTTGGTCGCGTCCAGCCCGGCCTGGCGCAGCGACCGCGCGATCGCCGGGCCCGAGGCGAGGGCTTCCAGACAGCCGCGGTTGCCGCACGTGCACGGCACCTCCGATCCCCGCGCCACCCGGACGTGCCCGATGTCGCCCGCGACGCCCTGCGCACCGCGCACGAGCCTGCCGCCCGACACGATGCCGGCGCCGATGCCGGTGGCCACCTTGACGAACACGAGGTGCTGCGTGCCGGGCCGTGACATCGCTCGCTCACCGAGCGCCATGATGTTGACGTCGTTGTCCACGAGGACCGGCACGTCGAGATGCTGCGCGATCCAGCCCGGCACGTCGAAGTTGTTCCAGCCGGGCATGATCGGCGGGTTCACCGGGCGACCGGTGGAGTGCTCGACAGGGCCGGGCACGCCGATGCCGACGGCGCCGATGTCGGCGTTGACGCGGCCCGCGGAGTCGAGCAGCGCAGCCGCAGCCTCGATCACATGGGTGAGCACGCGCTCCGGGCCGAGGGCGATGTCGAGGGCGTCGGTGCGCTCGGCGATGATGGTCGCGGCGAGGTCGAGCACGGCGACGGTCGCGTGCGAGGCGCCGAGGTCGACGGCCAGCACGACGCGTGCCGCAGGGTTGAGGGCGAACTGGGAGGGCGGACGGCCGCCGGTCGAGGCGGCGCCCTCGACTGGGGTGACCAGGCCGAGGCGCATGAGCTCGTCCACCCGTGCGGCGACGGTGGAGCGTGCCAGACCGGTGGACTTCGCCAGCTGCGCCCGCGTGCGGGGGGCACCGTCGCGCAGCAACTGGAAGAGTTCGGTCACCCCGATGCTCGAAGTGGGGGATTCGATACTCATGGACGCCACGATTCAGTAAGCTCACGGACTCTTCGGCAGAAGTCGACGGACTTCTGCTCATTCTGCCAGTACAGACACAGCGGCGGCGGCGGAAGTCGCCGTCGCCCCGGACGACGTCAGGTGGAATCGCGACCGGCGGGCTTGGCGAAGCGCTGCTGCAGCAGCACGGCGATCACGATGATGACGCCCTTGGCCACCGCCTGCACCGACGACGACAGGTTGTTCTGCACGAACACGTTCGACAGCGTTGCGAAGATCAGCACGCCGAGCACGGTGCCGGTGATCGTGCCGCGCCCGCCGATGAGCAGCGTGCCGCCGACGACCACTGCCGCGATGGCGTCGAGTTCGTAGAGCTGGCCGTGGGTGGAGGTGCCGGCTGTCGTGCGGCCGAGCATCATCACGGCGGCGATTCCCGCGGTGAGCCCCGCGATGGCGTAGAGCCACACGATGTGCCGCTTCACGTTGATGCCGGCCAGACGGGATGCCTCGCTGTTGCCGCCGATCGCGACGGTGCGGCGACCGAAGGTCGTGCGGTTGAGGAGCACCCAACCCGCGACCGCGACGAGGATGAAGATCCAGATCAGGATGTCGATGCCGAGGATGTCCGCGTTGAAGAACGACACGAACCCGCGGTCCTCGATGACGAGGGTGCGCTTGTTGGCGAGGATCTCGGCCAGGCCCCGGGCCGCGACGAGCATCGCGAGGGTGGTCATGAACGCCACGACCTTGCCGTATGCGATCACGATTCCGTTGATGAGGCCCGCTGCGATGCCGACCGCGAGGGCGAAGACCACCATGACGATCCAGTGGGTGCTCTCGGCGAGGTCCTGCGTGGCGTCGAGGGTCGCGACGACGGATGCCAGTCCCATCACCGAACCCACGGAGAGATCGATGCCGCCGGAGATGATCACGAAGGTCATCCCGATGCTGATGACGCCGATGATCGACGCCTGGCGCAGGATCGTCAGCGTGTTGCTCCAGGTGAGGAACGTGTCGCCTGCGGTCACGGCTCCCACGATGACGATGAGCAGCAGAGCGACGACCAGGCCGAGGTTGCGCCCGACCGACCCGGACAGCACGCGCTGCACGCCGGATCGCCCCGGCTTCGATGCGGTCGGGGGTTCGGGCTCGGCGAGCTGTGCGCCGGGGGTGGTCTGCTCGCTCACGCGGCAGCTCCTTTCATGACGAGGTCGAGCACGCCGTGCTCGTCGATCTCGGCGGCCGGGACGGTCTGCAGCACGCGGCCTTCGGCGATCACCAGCACGGTGTCGGAGAGCCCGAGCACCTCCTCGATCTCGCTCGAGACGATGACGATCGCGTTGCCGGCCGCGGCCAGGCGGCGGATGAGGGCGTAGATCTCGGCGCGCGCGCCGACATCCACTCCCCGGGTGGGCTCATCGAGCAGCAGCACCCGCGTGCCGTGCACGAGCCACCGGGCGAGGAGGATCTTCTGCTGGTTGCCGCCGGAGAGCGTGACGGTGGGCCGGTCGGGGTCGGGCGGCCGCAGCTCGAGCGCCTCGATCTGCTCGCGGGCGGCTTCGCGCTCCGCCCGTTCGTCGAGGAACCCCGCACGACCGAACCGTGAGAGTGCCGAGAGGGTCACGTTGACGTAGATCGGCTCGTCGAGCACGAGACCCTGGCTCTTGCGCTCCTCCGGAGAGAGGCCGACGCCGGCGGCGACCGCCGACACGACCGATCCCCGGCGCAGCGGTCTGCCGGAGACCGACACGGTGCCCGCGGTCGCGCGGCGCGCGCCGTAGATCGTCTCCATGATCTCCGAGCGCCCCGACCCGACGAGCCCGGCGAGCCCCACGATCTCTCCTGCGCGCACCGTGAGGGACACATCGCGGAACACGCCCGCCAGCCCGAGCCCGTCGACCTCGAGGACGACCGGCGCATCGGAGGGCACCGGCACCGCAGGCGGGAAGATGTTCTCCACAGCGCGCCCCGTCATGAGCCGGATGAGATCCGGCGTCGGGGTATCGGCGACGGAGAGGCCGGACGCCATGCTGCGGCCGTCCTTGAGGACCGTGATTCGATCGCCGATCTCACGGATCTCCTCCAGACGGTGCGTGATGTACACGACGGCGATGCCTTCGGCGGTGAGCTCGCGAACCACGTGGAAGAGGTTCTTCACCTCCTCCGAGTCGAGCACCGCGGAGGGCTCGTCCATGATGATCAGCTTGATGTCGTGGGAGAGGGCGCGCGCCATGCTCACGATCTGCTTGTTGGCGGCACTGAGCCGGCCGACCTCGGTGTGCGGCGAGAGTCCGCCGTGTCCGAGACGGCGCAGCAGTTCGCGCGTGCGGCGCGCGGCCTCGCCGCGCCGTGTGAAGCCGCCGGCCGCGAGCTCGTGGCCGAGGAAGACGTTCTCCGCGATCGTGAGCCCGTCGGCCACGTCCAGCTCTTGATACATCGTCGCGATGCCGAGGGCGAGCGCGGCCTGCGGATCGGGGATCTCGACGGCCCGGCCATCCCACGTGATCTCCCCGGCATCGGGCCGGTGCACCCCGGCGAGCACCTTGATGAGCGTGGACTTGCCGGCGCCGTTCTGCCCGAGGATGCAGTGCACCTCGCCCGGTGCGATCTCGAGATCGACACCGCGCAGTGCCTGCACCCCGGCGAAGGCCTTCGTCACCCCGCGCACTGCGAGGAGTGGCGCCTGGTGGTCATCTTTGAGCACCCAGCGACCATAACATGCGGCCAGACCGTATCGAAGCCTCCCCTCGAGCCATGACGAACCCGACTCGGGGTTGTGTGGTTCAGGCGGTCAGCGTCCGCAGGGCCTCAGAAAAGTGCTTCTGCCGAACGACACACAAAAGTAGATCGATTCGCGAATGCTTCTGCTAGCCTGATCGACGTCAGCGTGTCTGCACCCGTGCGCAACCCCGCCGCAGCAGCGCCGACCCGCATTCGCATTCAAGGAGGAAGCACACATGCACGCATTTCGCACCAGGTGGTCGCGACTGGCCGCGGTCGGCCTCGCCGCCGCCCTCTCCGTCGGGCTGCTCGCCGGCTGCACCAGCGGCGGCACAGACGACGACGTCGTCGATCGGGGCACGTCCAACGAGGAGAACGCCCAGGCGGGCGAGACCGTCGTGATCGGCTTCTCGGGACCCGCCGCAGACCACGGCTGGCTCGGCGCCATCAACACCGGTGCTCAGGCGGCCGCCGACAGCTTCCCCGATGTCGAGCTGAAGGTCGCCGAAGGCACGAACGACGCCAACGCCCAGATCGCCGCCGTGGAGACCTTCATCAACGAGCAGGTCGACGCGATCGTCCTCCTGCCCACCGACGGCGCGGCGCTCACCGAGGTCGCGATCAAGGCGATGCAGGCCGGCATCCCGGTCATCAACGTCGACCGCGAGTTCTCCAGCCCGTTCGCGGCGCGCTCCACCATCCTCGGCGACAACTACGGCATGGGCGTCAGCGCCGGCACCTACATCTGCGAGCAGCTCGGCGGTGAGGGCTTCGTCGCCGAGATCGCCGGCATCGACTCCCTGCCTCTGACGCAGGATCGCTCCCGCGGGTTCAAGGATGCCCTGAGCGACTGCGGTCTCCAGGTCGACGCCCGCGTCGCCGCCGACTTCACGGTCGCCGGCGGCGAGACGGCGGCGTCGCAGCTGCTCGCGGCGAACCCGCAGATCGATGCCATCTGGAACCACGACGATGACCAGGGTGTCGGCGTGATGGCGGCGATCAACTCCGCAGGCCGGGACGAGTTCTTCATGATGGGCGGTGCCGGGTCGAAGAACGCCATGGAGGCCATCAAGGCCGACGACAGCGTGCTGAAGGCGACGGTCATCTACCCGTCGACACAGGCCGCGGACGGCATCGCGCTGGCCCGCCTCATCGCGCAGGCCAAGACGATGGGCGACCTCATCACGCCGAGCGTTCCGAACCGCATCGTGCTGGACGCGCCGGTCGTGACCAAGGACAACGTGGACGAGTTCATCGACCTCGCCTTCGCATCCTGATCGAAGCGGGGCGCCCGGCGCGCTGCCGGGCGCCCCGCATTCACCTCACGAGAGGGGACACAGCGCCGTGACTGACACGCACAGCGAAGGATCGTCGCGCCCGCTTCGCGTCGCGATGATCGGGTACGGCTTCATGGGCGCCGCCCACTCGGTGGGATGGCGGCAGGCTCCCGCCATGTTCGACCTGCCGCGGGCGGTGGAGATGGCGGTGGTCGTCGGCCGCAACGCCGAGGCCGTCGCCCAGGCCGCCGCGCAGTGGGGCTGGCAGGAGTCGGCGACCGACTGGCGCAGCGTCATCGCGCGCGACGACATCGACATCGTCGACATCGTGACCCCGGGCGACTCACACGCCGAGATCGCGATCGCCGCGCTGGATGCGGGCAAGCACGTGCTGTGCGAGAAGCCGCTCGCCAACACCGTCGCCGAGGCGGAGGCGATGCTCGCCGCCGCGGAGCGCGCAGCGCAGCGCGGAGCGAGGGCCATGGTCGGCTTCACCTACCGGCGCGTGCCCGCCGTCACGTTCCTGCGCGACCTCATCGCGCAGGGGCGGATCGGCCGGGTGCAGCAGGTGCGTGCCGCGTACCGGCAGGACTGGCTCGTCGATCCGGGGATGCCGCTGGCGTGGCGCCTGCAGAAGGAGCACGCCGGCTCCGGTGCCCTCGGCGACATCGGCGCGCACATCATCGACATGACGCAGTTCGTGACGGGACAGCAGGTGGAGGCCGTATCCGGAGTCACCGAGACGATCGTGAAGCGGCGCCCGCTGCTGGAATCGGGCTCGGGTCTGAGCGGCACCGCGGCGGAGGGCTTCGGCGACGTGACCGTCGACGATGTCGCGATCTTCACCGGCCGGCTCGAAGACGGCGCGCTCGTGTCGTTCGAGGCGACGCGGTTCGCCACGGGCCGCAAGAACGCCCTGACGCTCGAGGTCTCGGGCGACGAGGGCGCCCTCGCGTTCGACCTGGAGGACCTCAACGCCCTGCAGCACTACGACCGCTCGGCGCCCGAGGGCCTGCAGGGCTTCTCGAAGGTCCTCGTCACCGAGGCCGTGCATCCGTACGTTTCGGCCTGGTGGCCGGCGGGGCACATGCTCGGCTATGAGCACGGCTTCGTGCATCAGGCGAAGGACCTGGTCGAGGGCATCGTCGCGGGGACCGACCCGCATCCGACGTTCGCCGAGGGCCTGAGCGTGCAGCGGGTGCTCGCCGCCGTCGATGAGAGCGCCGCGAGGGATTCCGTGTGGGTGCGCACGAGCGCTCCCGCACACGTGTGATTTTCGAAGGAGAGACGACATGACCCGTCCGATCACGCTGTTCACCGGCCAGTGGGCCGACCTGCCGTTCGAGGAAGTGGCTCGGCTCGCCGGCGAGTGGGGATACGACGGCTTGGAGATCGCCTGCTGGGGCGACCACATCGACGTGGGCCGATGGGATGACGACGCGTATGTGCAGTCCAGGCTCGACATCCTCGAGCGCAACGGACTGAAGGTGTGGACGATCTCGAACCACCTCGCGGGTCAGGCGGTGTGCGACGACCCGATCGACGAGCGACACCGCGACATCCTGAACGATCGCGTGTGGGGCGACGGCGACCCCGAGGGCGTGCGGCAGCGCGCCGCCGAGGAGATGAAGAACACGGCGCGGTTCGCCGCGAAGCTGGGCGTGAAGACCGTCGTGGGCTTCTCGGGGTCGGCGATCTGGAAGGCTGTGGCGATGTTCCCGCCGGCCTCCGACGAGTGGGTCGAGGCAGGCTACCGTGACTTCGCCGACCGGTGGCATCCCATCCTCGACGTGTTCGAGGAGGTCGGCGTGCGCTTCGCGCTCGAGGTGCACCCGTCCGAGATCGCATACGACTACTGGACCGCGAAGGCGACGCTGGAGGCCATCGGCCACCGCGAGAGCTTCGGCATCAACTTCGACCCGTCGCACTTCATGTGGCAGCAGCTCGATCCGGTGGCCTTCGTGCTCGATTTCGCTCCGCACATCTTCCATGTGCACGTCAAGGAGTCGGTGACGAACCTCGACGGCCGCAACGGCGTGCTCGGCTCGCACCTGCCGTGGGCCAACCCGCGGCGCGGGTGGACGTTCGTCTCGACGGCGCACGGCGAGGTGCCGTGGGAGCCGCTCTTCCGGGCGCTGAACGCGATCGGGTACGACGGCCCGACCAGCGTCGAGTGGGAGGACGCCGGGATGGACCGGCTGCACGGCGCCCCGGAGGCGCTCGCGTTCGTGCGGGAGCTGAACGCGATCACTCCGCCCGCCGCCGCGTTCGACGCCGCCTTCTCCACCAAGGCGTGATCCCGCGCATCACGTCCGCCGATGCCTGAGATGGGCGCGGGCGGGTAGCCCTCGCCTCGGCAGCCGTCCAGAGTAGACCGCATGAGGATCGCACGCTGGACCCAGGGCGCCGCACGCGCCGACGGCTTCGTCATCGACGACGCCGTCGTACCCTTCCCCGACGGGCTGACCGTCGCCGAGGTGCTTGCACGCGGACTGGCCGATGCCCGAGACCTGCACGAGCGCGCGCTCGCCGCCGAGGGCACGCCGCTGGCCGAGGTGACCCTGGTCTCGCCGGTCTCCCCGGCGTCGGTGCGTGACTTCGTCGCCTTCGAGGAGCACGTCGAGGGCGTCAGCGCCGGCGTGGAGGGAAAGAGCGACGTCCCGCCGGAGTGGCACCAGGCGCCCACGTTCTACTTCACCAATCCCCACACCGTCCACGGCACCGGGCACGAGCTGCGGCCCCCGGTGACAGATCGACTCGACTTCGAGCTCGAACTGGCGGCCGTGATCGGCGCCGCCCCCGGCGTCGGCGAGTCGAACCTCACCGCCGGCGAGGCGAAGGCCGTGATCTTCGGCTACACGATCATGAACGACTGGTCGGCGCGCGACCTGCAGGCCCGGGAGATGAAGGTGCGGCTGGGTCCAGCCAAGGGGAAGGACTTCGGCACCGTGCTCGGGCCCTGGATCGTCACCGCGGACGAGCTCGAGCAGCACCTCGATGAGGACGGCTTCCTGCGCGTGCGCGCCGAGGTGCGCGTCAACAGCGCGCTGGTCGGCGAGGACCTCGTCTCGAACATGGGCTGGCCGTTCCCCGAGCTGGTCGCCTACGCATCGCGCAACTCACGGGTCGTCCCCGGCGACGTGCTCGGTTCCGGCACGGTCGGAAACGGGGGATGCCTCGGCGAGCTGTGGGGCCGCAACCAGAGCCTGACGCCCCCGCCCCTGCGCGAGGGAGACGTGGTCACCATGTCGATCGAGGGCATCGGCGAGATCTCGAACCGCGTCGGGGCGGCGGTGCCGGCTCCCGCTCTGCCGCCGGCGCGCCCGCGGCCCCGCGACCGGCGTCGGTAGCCTCGGAGCGTGACCGAACCCCGCTACACGCACGGGCATCATGCCTCCGTGCTGCGATCGCACAGCAACCGGAACATCGCGAACTCGGCGGCCTATCTCGAGCCCGAGCTGCGCGATGACGCGACGCTGCTCGACGTCGGCGCGGGCCCGGGCACGATCACGGTCGACTTCGCACGGCGCGTGGCGCACGTGACGGCGACCGAGCTCGACGACGACGCGCTCTCGCTGTCCCGCGATCTCGCCCGCGGGGAGGGTCTCCACAACATCGCCTTCGAGGTCCAGGACGTGCACTCCCTGAGCTTCTCTGACGACTCGTTCGACATCGTTCATGCGCACCAGGTGCTCCAGCACGTCGCCGACCCGGTCCAGGCGCTGCGCGAGCTGGCGCGGGTCGCCCGACCGGGAGGCGTCGTCGCGGTCCGGGATGCCGACTACGGCGGCTTCATCTGGCACCCGCAGTCGCCTGAGCTCGACCACTGGCTCGTGCTGTACCGGGCGGCCGCGCGCGCCAACGGGGGTGAGCCGGATGCCGGGCGGCACCTGCTCGCGTGGGCGAACGCGGCGGGACTGCACGACGCGGTCGCCACGGCATCCGTGTGGAACTACGCGGACGACGACTGCCGGCGGTGGTGGGGCGGGATGTGGGCCGACCGCATCCTCGAGTCGGCGATCGCGCGCCAGCTCGTCGGAAGCGGCTTGGCCGACCGTCCACGGCTGCGTGCGATCAGCGCGGCGTGGCGCGACTGGGCGGCGTCGCCCGACGGATGGTTCCTCGTCCCGCACGGTGAGCTCGTCTGGCGCAAGCCGGGCGGCCCGCTTCGGTGAAAGAATGCTCGGATGCTTGCCGCCCTTGCCGTGATCGTCGCGGCGCTCTGCTTCGCCACGACGAGCCCGGCGTACGTGCTCGCCGACACCGACGGCTCCGCCATGTCGGTCGGCGCCGCACGGCTGCTGCTCGGCGGCGCGATCCTCGGGGCGATCGCCTGGCGCCAGTACCTGCGGACACCACCGCCGCCGCGCCCGCCCGGGCGCGGACTGGACCGCATCCCCTCCTGGGTGTTCGTCGTCGCCGGAGCGCTCGGCATGTTCGCGTTCCAGCCGACCTATTTCGGGGGCGCGGCGATGAACGGCGTCGCGATCGGCACCGTGGTCGCGATCGGCTCCGCCCCGATCATCACGGGAGTGCTCGACGCGATCATCCGGCGCCGCATCCCGTCGCTGCGCTGGGGCGTCGCCACCGCGGTGGCGCTTGTCGGGGTGGTCCTGGTCTCGGGAGTCATCGGTCAAGGGGGAGTGGATGCCGGCGGCACCGGCGCGACCGTGAACCCGCTCGGCATCCTCACCTCCGTCGGGGCGGGCGCCTCGTATGCCGTGTACGCGATCGCCACCAAGATCCTCCTCGACCGCGGCTGGCGGGTGGGCCTGGCCGCCGGCAGCGTCTTCGGCGTCACCGCGATCCTCAGCCTTCCCGTCGTCATCGCCACCCCGACCGCGTGGCTGTTCACGACAGAGGGTGCGCTGTTGGTGATCTGGCTGGCGCTGGTGGCGACCGTCCTGGCGTATCTGCTGCTGGGCTGGGGGCTGGAGCGCCTCAACCCGACGACGGTGACCACGCTCACGCTCGCCGAGCCGCTGGGGGCGACGCTGCTCGGGGTCATCGTCCTGCGCGAGCAGCTGTCGCCGGTGTCGATCGCGGGCCTGGTCGTCATCGCGATCGGGCTGACGATCCTGAGCGTGCCGGCCCGGGAGCGGCGCATCCAGGTGTCCGCCGCGGTGATCACCGATGCCGACGGCCGTCTGCTCGTGGTGCGCAAGCACGGCACCACCGCGTTCATGCAGCCGGGCGGCAAGCCCGAGCCGGGTGAGTCGCCGAGTGAGACCCTCCGCCGCGAGCTTGGTGAGGAGCTCGGGCTCGACGTCGATCCGCGAGCCCTGCGCGCCCTCGGCACCTTCACCGCCCCGGCAGCCAACGAGCCGGGCTTCGAGGTCGTCGCGGAGGTGTTCGCGGTCGACATCGGCGACCAGCGCCCGGTCGCGGCCGCCGAGATCGCCGAGCTGCGCTGGATCAGCCGGGCGGATGCCGAGCAGATCGAGGTCGCGCCGCTCGCCGCCCGCAACTTCCTGCCGCCGGAGCCGCCGGGCCGCCACGCGGCGACCGAGGAGGCCGCCCCGCGGTGACTAGACCGCGTCGGCCTCCGGCGCCGGCTCGGCCGTCGCGTCGATTCCACGCAGCCGGGCGATGAGGTCGGTCACCTGGGCGTCGGTGAACAGCCCGTCCGGGCCTTCCGGCGACAGGCCGGTGAACGGGTCTTCGTAGAGCCGCTTCGGGTCGAGCTCGCCCGCGATCGTCAGCTGCTGCACGACGAGGTCGATGAAGGCGTGCTGCCGCTGGGTGAAGCCGGGTGCCGCCACGAAGTCCGAGAGCGCGGCCTCCGCGGCCGAACGATCCAGCCCGACGATCGAGCGGATGAACCGCCCGAGCCCGCCCGCTTCGACCGATCGTGAGCGCAGCTGCGAGGCATCCACTCCTCCCGCGCTCACCAGGATCTCCTCCAGCTGCTGCAGATCGAGGTCGGTGAGCGCTCGCCCGGTGCGCAGCTTGTGCAGGGCGACGTCCTCGGAGTGTGCATGCAGGAAGCCCAGCACCTTCTCACGGAAGGCTCTGCGATTCAGACCCGGCACGATCCTGTCGATCTCGACGTCACGGGAGAGGTCGACCGAATCTTCGAAGTCGGTGAACAGGGGTCGGCGCCCGCTCTGGTCGATGAGCCGCACCAGCTCCCGCAGCGCGATGCGCACGCGTTCCAGCAGGGTGAGCGACGGCGCCCGCCACCACTCGGGCTGCGAGATGGCATCGATCAGGGTGCGCTGGGCGTCGACCGCGGGGATGCCGCGACGATCGGTGAGTGCCTGCGCGATGTCGATGCCGCGCTGGATGATCTCTGGCGGAACCACCGCGCCTTCGGCGACGGCGATCTGCGCCTGCAGGATCAGGTCGTCGAACCGTTTTGCCGCTTCGTCGGCGTCGGTCTCGGCGGGGCTCGGGAGCCCGGCCAGCTCGGCCGCGGCATCGAGGTCTGCGGCGGAGAACGACCGCCACGCCTCTTCGCCGGAGAAGCGGTCGACCGCCTCCAGATGCTTGCGCACGATGACGTTGCCGCGGTTCATCGAGGTCACTGCGCGGTGCAGCCGGGTCGCGATGGCGTCACGCAGCTCCTGCTCGCCTGTATCTTCGGCGCCGGCGAGCAGCGCGAGCAGCCGAAGGCGCGAGAGGAAGGTGCGCTCCGAGAGCGACACCTGCCGGCGAGTGGATGCCTCGGGCACATCGGCATTGAAGTACTCGATGTTCCCGCACACGTCGAAGACGAGGAAATCCGTCTTGTCCTGCCCCGGGCCGTACAGGTCGGGGCGCAGACGCGTGCCGCGGCCGATCATCTGCCAGTACTTCGTCTGCGAGTGCACGGGCTTGAAGAAGACGAGGTTCACGACATCGGGGATGTCGATGCCGGTGTCGAGCATGTCGACCGAGATCGCGATGTCGGGTGGCTTGCCCGGTGTGGAGAAGTCGTCGATGAGCTTCTGCGCGTAGGCGCCGGCGGCGTGTGTGATCACTCGGGCGAGCTGTCCGCGATTCTCGGGGTGACTGGCATAGATGCGTTCCTCGATGAAGTCGGCGTGCCGTTGGTTCTTCGCGAACACGATGGTCTTGCCGAGCCGGTCGCCGCCGGCGACGCGGTGCCCCTCCTCAAACAGGATCTCCAGCACCTTGTCGACGGTGTCCGCGTTGAACAGCCAGCGGTTCATGGCGGCCGCATCGATCTCATCGGGGATCTCGCCGTCCTGCCACTCCAGCGCATCCCACTCCTCGCGCTCGGCATCGGTGAGGTCGGCGTAGCGGATGCCGCGCTTCATGAATCCCAGGTCGATGACCCGCGCTCGCGGTGGCACGAGGTAGCCGCCTTCGATTGCGTCGTCCAGCTCGAAGGCGTCGGTGGGTACTCCGTCGTCGAGGCCGAAGAGCCGATAGGTGTTGCGGTCGATGTCCGCTCGCGGCGTGGCGGTGAGTCCGACGACGAGCGCATCGAAGTAGTCGAAGATCTCGCCGTAGCGGTGGTAGATCGAGCGGTGAGCCTCGTCGACGACGATGAGGTCGAAGTACCCGGGTCCGAAGCGGCGCAGATCGTCGTCGCCGGCATCGATCAGCCCCATCACAGTCTGATACGTGGACACGAAGACCCGGCCCTCGCTGTCGCGGTCGGTCAGCAGGTTCACCGGCGCGCTGTCGGGCAGATGCGCCTTGAACGCGCCGATCGCCTGATTGACGAGCGCCGTGCGGTCGGCGAGGAACAGCACCCGCTTCACCCAGTTCGCACGCTGCAGCACATCGACGAGCGCGATGACTGTGCGTGTCTTCCCGGTGCCGGTGGCCATGACGACGAGGGCGCGACGGCGCTTCTGCTCGAAGGCTTCATTGACGGCTCGGATGGCGCGGAGCTGATAGGGCCGTTCCACGATCCGCCGGTCGATCTCGATCGAGTCCAGCGGTCGCAGCGACGTGCGGCGCTGCACGGCGAGGGTCAGTTCGTCCTTCGTCGCGAATCCGGCGACCTCGCGCGGCGGGTAGCGTCGGTCGTCCCACAGCCAGTGCCGGTAGCCGTTCGTGTAGTAGATGAGGGGCCGCTGGCCGAACGCGCGTTCCAGGGCGTCGGCGTACAGCTCGCCCTGCAGGCGCCCCTCCTTCGCGCTCAAGCGCGTGCGCTTCGCCTCGACGACGGCGAGCGGCTTGCCGTCGTCGCCCCACAGCACGTAGTCGACCTTGCCGGCACCGGTGGCCGACGGCATCCCGGTCACCGGATACTCGCGGTCGCGGGGATCGTCCAGAGGCCAGCCGGCTTCACGGAGGAGGAGGTCGATGAGTTGAGTGCGGGTGGCGGCCTCGGTGGCGGCGGCGGGGTCGGGGATGCCTCGCGCGGCGTTCCGCTGCTGGTTGGCAGCCTTCAGCTCGGCGAGCTCTGCGCGGGCTGTATCGAGGTCGGCGAGAGCCTGGGCGCCCAGCGCCCGCGCGGCTGCGAGCTGCTCGCTCAACAGCGCGCGCTCTTCGTCGAACTCGCTCTGCAGCTTCTGGAGCTGAGCGCGTGTGCGCTGGAGGACGACCGCGGGAGCCGGTGGCACGAGCGCGAAGTCGAAGGCGGCGGGCTCGGGATCAGACGGGTCGCCGTAGCAGTGGTGCAGCCAGCGCAGCACCTGGTGCAGCTGCTCCAGGGCGCTGCGAGCACGTGCAACCGGCATCTCGTCGTCCTTGTGGACGGCGTCGTTGCCGATCAGCCGGATGATCTTGAGCTTGCCCCAGACATCGTCGCCGACGACGTCGCGGAACGGTCGCTGGTGAGTGAGGTTCGAGAACGAGTCGTCGTACGGGCGGGCCAGATTCTCGGCGGCGTAGATCCACCCCGTGAACAGCTCCGCCGCCCGCCGGGCGTAGGTTGCGGCCGTGCGTGGGTCGGGCTTGAGGTATGACTCCGCGCGCATCGCCGCCTCGGCCAGCCCTGGCCACTGCGCGAGGGCGAAGTCGAAGTTCCCCACCGAACGGCTCCTCCGGCGGAATCAGGCCTCCGCCTCGGTCGATGCTAGCGAATGGGCCGGTTGAACCGGAGGAAGGAAAAGACCCAGCCCCTCCCCGAGGGGAGAGAACTGGGTGGTGTAGATCAATGAAAGCACAAATCGGAGACGACGGGGTCACCAGCCAGCAGGCTTGTGGAAACCTCCAAGCGAAGGAGGCAATTGATGTGCGAAGAAGTCGTCCCGCTGCAGTCGATGCCACCAGTGGCCACCAACACCGTCGCTCGGGTCGCCTTTCAGCATCTGTGAGAGCGGGCGTTGCGTGGGATTGATCAAACCGATCGGTATGTGGTGTCTCACGACCTGGAGAGGAAGTCGCAGGTCACCGTCGTTGGAAATGACAATTGCCGCATCGACGCGACCACGGAAGGCGTCCGAAAGGAGATGGGTCGCAACGTTCACGTCAGAGCCCTTCTCCTCGAATGACGTGTACTGCACGAGGAGATTGACGTCCCCTTCAGGCCCCATGGTCTCCTCTGCGGGCAACCAAGTGGGTATCGACTCCCGCCCAGGTGAGACAACTCTTTTGTAGCGACGGCGTGGAGTGGGTTGGACGAGCACCCCCTTGCCCGTCTTGACGTTGTACTGGCCAAATTCGATGTGGGCGCGGCCGTCCACCTGAAGAGCGTTCAAGTACATCGTTTGGTCTCGAGCGGAGGATGCGTCGCCGTCCTTCTCGCGTAAGGCCGTGCAGTACTTGAGTGTGGTAATGCGAGTTGGCCGGGCGAACCGCGCGGAGGCGATGCGCTCGCTCAAGCTGAACAGATCGAGCCAACGCCACCCTGCGGCACCGCGACCACACTGGCTACGAGCGCCGTAGTAGACGTTGAACGCGTCGACATACACTCCCAGGCGCAAGGTGCGGCGTCGCCAGATCTTCACAGCTTCATCGTTCCAGACACCGCCGACTGCAATGTCGGAGGTGGGGTGTGTCCTGTCCTACTGGCCATCCGCCGGTGGCACGCACCTGGGGTTCGTGCCTCGCACGACCAGAAGGTTCCGTCATGTCTGACAACATCACTCCCGATCCCGCCGCCGATCCGCAGCGGCCTCCTGCCGGGTGGTACCCCGATCCGCAGGACCAAGCCGCTCAGCGGTACTGGGATGGCACCCGGTGGACCGAGCACACCGCGGTCTCCGTCCCTTCCTCGGCACCGGCCGATGCTGACCCGGCGACTTCACCTGCCGCCCCCGACCCGACGGCGGAGGGCGGTGGTGCCGTCGCCGTCTCGTCGAGGCGCGGCCTGTCCCAGCTGAAGTGGTGGCACTGGTTGCTCATCATCGTCGGTGCCGTCGTGCTGGTGGGCGTCATCGCTACAGCCGTGAACGGAGCGCGGAGCAGTTCGAGCTCCGTCACCCGTCACGCGCCGATCAGCGGCGAAGCGGCGAGGTCTGAAGAGCCGGTCGAGACGGTGAAGGTTCCCGACCTCGTCGGGATGACACTCGCGGAAGCCCAGGCGGCCCTGGAGGAGGTGGGCCTCACACTTGAGCCCAGCGAAGCCGGCGACGACTGGGTCATCACCGCGCAGAGTCCGACGAGCGGAGAGTACCCGCTCGAAGGTCTCGAGCTGAGCGTGACCAGCGAGGCGCCCAAGCCGGTGCTCACGCTCGGCCAGGAGAACGCGATCGGTTCCGCGCAGTCATACCTGTCGTTCTCGGCGTTCTCGCGGGCCGGCCTGTATCAGCAGCTGACCAGTGAGTACGGCGAGGGCTACGAAGCCGCCGACGCCGAGTTCGCTATCGCCTACCTCGAGGAGAACGGACTCGTCGATTGGAACGCCGAAGCGGTCGAGAGCGCCGAGTCGTATCTGGAGTTCTCCCAGTTCAGCCGCGCCGGCCTCTACCAGCAGCTGACGAGCGAGTACGGCGAGGGGTTCACGCACGAACAGGCCGAGTACGCCCTCGCCCAAGTCGGGTACTGAGGGAGCGCGGGCGGCTGTCCTCTTTGGACGGCCGCCCGCGTCCGACGACGACCTTGCGTTACTCATAATCCGCGAAGCCACATTTATGACTAGTTGAGTTACTCATAAGCCTCAGATGTCCGCGGGATGTCTGGGGCTCGTGTTCTACTGTGGAAAGAGGTCAGGAGGACCATGGCACCTGTCATTCAGTTGAGCACAGAACAGCTCATCGCGCGTCGTGATGAGCTGCTGGCGCAATTGCACCTCGGTTCCTACGACGAATTCCGTGAGCGCGCGGCCCGGGGCATCCTCGCCGACCGTGAGTGGGGCCTGCGAAACGAACTTGACTCTGTCGCGTACTTGCTGAGTGAAGACGACTACACCGACTGAGATCGATGCTCGCGCAGCCCCCTCGGACCACCCTCAGATATCCGAGGATGCTGTTCGATCACTTGGGTATGTTGGCGCGGTGTGGGACGCTGTAGTACGTAGGCGACCAGTGACAAGACGCTTCAGAGGGTGTCTTCCGCGATAGCGGATAGCTGGTCGTCCGCGCATTCACTCCGAAGTAGGGCGTTGCGCCCGCCTTGCCCTCAGACTCGTAGATTTTCTGTTTCGTCGGCGTAGATGTGGATGTCAGTCAAGCTCGCCTCGGAATGCGCGGTGCCGGAGAGATGCGGCGAGTGCAACGAGGCTCTCCAGTCGGCGGTCAAGCAGTGCGCGTTGGGTGGTGAGTGATTGCGACGCTTCATCAAACTTGGATTGGGCCCCACCATAGGGGTCGAACATCGGCAGATTCTTCAATACAGGAATGCTGATGTTGTACTGTCCAGCGGAAGTCGCCGCAGCGCCGACCAGGTGCTGTCGCCCGACCCGGCTCCGCGCGGCCGCCACGACGGCGCGAGAGCTGATGTGAGGCGCGAGCCGAGCGCGGATCAGGTACGAGGCGAAGACCCAGGGGGCTTCACCGCGGAGCGCAGCCGGTAGTGACTCGAAGGCTGCCGCCCGTCCGACCAACTTCGGGTTTCCGTTTGACCGGACGAACAGCACGTCGCGATCGGTGAGTTCAAGTCGGTTGCGCTCCGAGTCTGCCAGGTCGACCGTCTTGAGGTCGTTGATGTCGATTGCCCGGCCGGTGACGTTTGGAATGCGAAGCACGGGGAAACCCGTTCCCCCCGCCCTTGCAGAAGTGCCGTATCGGAAGTCAGTAGCAATATCGGCAAGCGTGAGAGTGCGCTTCGCCTGAGAAATCCCGAGCGTCGCGTCAAAGAGCCTGTCTTCCGCTTCATCGATGCGCAACACTTGTCTCCGCACCGTGGCAACGAGGGCGTCGGCCTCGTCGAGGATTGCGGCGATGCGGCGTTGCTCGGGAAGGGGTGGGAGGGGAACCCGTAGACGGCTCAGCGCGTCGAGAGAGATGGATCTTCTGCGCTCAGCTGTGCCTCTTCCAAGTACTGGATATGTCGCCATCGCCTGCGGAGACTTCAGAAACCGGATCAGGTACTGCTCATCAACACGCGAGTGGTCGATCGAGAATACGGTGTACATCGGACTGATGACACAGCGCACGGGTGCTACGCCGATGGAGCCCTCGTCGAGGTGAATTGTTGCGTACGCAAACTGTCCGACATCAACGACCTTGTAGGTTGTGAGGTCTTTCGAATAAACACGCTTCTTGAAGTAATCCTCAGACGGCACGAACCCCGCGTGTTTGGTCACGGAGTAGACGGGTAGATCTTGATCACCTGCGCGTCCTGATACAGGAGCAATGAGCCCCTCGAGCGGTACTGTCTCCCAGGTCACGCCAACATCTCCCGGAGGCGCTTCAGGCCCTCCTGGATCTCGAGCTCAAGTGCGTCGAGCTCGTCGAGGATCTCGAGCGGCGAGCGATGTTCGACCTCCTCGATCTCGATCTCCTTGTACCGATTGAGCGAGAGGTCGTAGTTGTTGTCGACGATCTCCTGCCGGGGGACCATGAAACTCTGGTCGGTCCGCGCACGGTCGGCTTCGGCATCCAAGTTCCGCCACCGCGCGAGTACGTCGGGCAGATCGTTCGCCCCGATCGGCGTGCGCTTGTCGTCCAGTGTGTACCCATCGGCGCGCACATCGTAGAACCACACGTTGTCGGTGCCGCCCGATGAGGTCTTCGTGAACAGCAGGATGGCGGTTGAAACTCCGGTGTAGGGCTTGAACGTTCCTGATGGCAGCTTGATGACGGCATCCAGCTTGTGCTCGTCGACGAGCAGCTTGCGCACGGCCTTGTGCGCGTTGCTCGAACCGAACAGCACGCCCTCCGGAACGATGACCGCGGCGCGTCCTCCGTTGCGCAGCATCCTGATCATCAGCACCAGGAACAGCAGCTCGGTCTTGCGGGTCTTCACGACCTTCTGCAGGTCTTTCGACACGGTCTCTTGATCGAGCGAGCCGGCGAACGGCGGGTTCGCGAGCACCAGCGTGTAGGTGTCGTCGCCGGGGTGGCCCTCCGACAGCGAATCTGCGCGCTCGATGGTCGGATTCTCCACGCCGTGAAGCAGCATGTTCATGCTCGCGATCCGCGCCATCGACGCGTCCGAGTCGTAGCCGGTGAACATCGGGCCGTTGAAGTGCGCGCGGGATGTGGCATCCGCCCAGATCTCGGGGTGATGCTCGCGCAGATACTCCTCTGCGGCCACCAGGAACCCTGCCGTTCCGACCGCCGGATCGATGATGCGGTCGTCGGGGCGCGGGCGCTGCAGCTCGACCATCAGCTTGATGACGTGCCGCGCGGTGCGGAACTGGCCGTTCGTGCCGCTGGTCGCGAGCTTCGAGAGCATGTACTCGTAGATGTCGCCCTTGGTGTCGCGGTCTGCCATCGGGATGTCTTCGAGCAGGTCGACGACCTTCGTCAACAGGGCGGCCGTCGGGATCGTGAACCGGGCGTCGCGCATGTTGCGCGCATAGCTCGACCCCGCGGCGCCGAGGCGGCGCAGCCAGGGGAACACGTGCTCCGAAACGATCTCGAACATCTCGCTGGGGCTGTAGTTCGTGAAGACGCTCCACCGCAGATCGCGGTACGGGCGGGGCGAGACGGCGTGCTCGTCGTGACCCTCGGGGAAGACCGGATTCTCGACCGGTTCGCCGAAGCGGGCGGCCTTCCTCTCGGCGAGCAGCTGCAGGTCGTCGAGCCGTTTGATGAACAGCAGATACGTGATCTGCTCGATCACCTCGACCGGGTTCGCGATACCGCCGGACCAGAAAGCATCCCATACTTTGTCGACCTGCCTGCGCAGCTCCCCAGTGACCACTCGTGCTCCCTTCGCGACGGCATCCACGCTATCGGAGGGGTGCCACGCTGAACGCCGGTGCGCAACCCCTCGATAACCGCTTCCGACTATGCCTACATTGGCGGCATGCTTCCCGCCGACATCCCCGACACCGATCACCTGCTCGACCTCATCGACCACCGAGACGAGGCCAGCGCGACGATCACGCTGCCGTCGTCGCCGCTGCCGGCTGATCATCAGCGCATCCGGATCGCGCTGCGCAACGCCATCGACGACGCCGAGCGCCAGCTGGAGCAGAAGGAGCTGCCACGCGGGAGCTCGAAAGCCGTGATCGACGCTCTCCGTGCCCTCAACGACGACGACGAGTTCTGGCAGCACCAGTCGCGATCGATCGTGATCTTCGCCTCGCCGACCCGCATCGACGCCTTCCGGCTCGTCAACGAGGTCGTGGAGCACGTCGCGGTCGGCGACCGGTTCGACACCGGCACGCTGCTGCGTGCGGTCGCCTTCCCGCACCGCGCGTTCGTGATAGAGCTCACCCAGGGAGGCACCCGGCTGCTCGAGTTCGGCCCGGACCACCGACCGATCGAGCGCGAGCTCGACCTGCCCTCCGGCCACGCCCTCATGCTCGAGCACACCACCACAAGCGGGCGATTCGACCGTGAACGTGCCGACGGCGCGACGGGCGACCGCATCGAGCGGGAGCGGTATGCGCGCGCCGCCCAGGACGCGGTCGTGCGGGTCGTCCCACCAAATGTCCCGCTGATCCTCGCGGCCTCGAACGACCTCGAGCCGGCCTACCGCGAGGTGAACACGCACCCGATGCTCCTCGACGCGGGCGTCGAGGCGCACCCCCAGGCCCTCGATGACGAGCGCCTGTCCGATCTCGTGCGCGGCATCCTCGACGACCACTACGCGGCCGAGCTGCGGCAGTGGCGCGAGGACTTCGGCTCGCTGCGCACGCAGGACCTGGCGACCAGCCGCCTCGATGATGTCGCCAAGGCGGCGACGCAGGCCGCGGTCGACGTGCTGCACTTCGACATGGACGCCACCGACGAAGGCACCATCGACGAGTTCGGCGCGGTGCGCCACGCCCTGGAACCCGGCCCCGACACGTACGCGCTGGTGGACGAGATCGCGGCGCGCGTCCTGCGCGGCGGAGGCCGGGTGCGGGCGGTGCGAAGCGCCGACCTCATCGACGGCTCGCCCGTCGCCGCGGTGCTGCGCTTCCCGGTCGCCCACTGACGGCGACGCGCTACCTGACGCCCTTCATCAGCGCGAGCACGGGCTTGACCGCGAGCCACAGCGCGATGCCCAGCACGATCGCGATGGCGCCGAGGATGAGGAAGTACGGCACCTCGTCGTGCGGGTCGTAGAAGCCCGCGAGCCAGCCGGCGATCGAGGTGCCCAGCGCCACCGACAGGAAGTACAGCGCGACCATCTGCGTGTGGAAGCGCTCGGGTGCGAGCTTCGTCGACGCAGACAGCCCCACCGGCGAGATGAACAGTTCGGCGACGGTGAACACGAACAGGATGCCGACGATCGCCAGCAGCGGCGTCGAGTTCGCCGGTCCGTTGGCGAACGGCAGGAACAGCAGGAACGCGATGCCCATGATGATCGAGCCGAGCGCGAACTTGACGGGCGTGGACGGCTGCCGGCTGCCGAGCTTGGTCCAGATGGCGGCGAAGACCCCGGAGAGGATGATGATGAAGATCGGGTTGATGGAGTTCACCCACGAGATCGGCATCTCCCAGCCGAGGATGTTCCGGTTCAGCCGCTCGTCCGAGTAGATCGTCAGCACGGTGAACTGCTGCTGGTACAGCGACCAGAAGCCGACGTTGACGATGAACAGCGGGATGAACCCGAAGACCCGGGAGCGCTCCACGCCGGACACCCCGCGCGAGCTGGTGATGACGGCGAAGTAGGCGATCGCCGCTCCCACAGTGACCACGATGACGATGAGCGCCAGGTTGTCGGCGCGGATCACCCCGGTCAGCACGAGCGCGACGATGACCACGAGGCCCGCGGCGGCGATCCCGGCGGCGACCCAGCGGCGGTCCGCCGGCAGAGGGTTGCGCACGCGGCGCGACTCGTCGGGCAGGGACCGCCGCCCGAACGAGTACTGGATCAGGCCGATCGCCATGCCGACCGCCGCGAGCCCGAAGCCCCAGTGGAAGCCCATCGTGCTCTGCAGCAGTCCGGTCAGCAGCGGGCCGAAGAAGGCGCCGAGGTTGATGCCGAGGTAGAACAGCGAGAACCCGGCATCCCGCCTGGTGTCGTCGGGTGCGTAGAGAGTGCCCACGACGGAGGTCGCGTTGGCCTTGAGGCCGCCCGATCCCAGCGCGACGAGGATGAGGCCGACGCCCAGTCCCCACACGTTGGGCAGCAGCGCGAGCGCGATGTGGCCGCACATGATGACGATCGCGCTGTAGAACAGCACGCGCTCCGAGCCGAGCAGCCGGTCGGCGATCCACGCCCCGAGGATCGTCGACAGGTACACCGTGCCGCCGTACGCCCCGACGATGCCCGCCGCGACCGTCCGGTCGATCCCCAGTCCGCCCTCGGCGACCGAGAAGTACATGTAGATGAGCAGGATGCCCTGCATGCCGTAGAAGCTGAAGCGCTCCCACATCTCGACGCCGAAGATGTGCGCGAGCGCCCACGGCTGGCCGAAGAAGCGTGTGTCCGCATCCCCTGGGCCGGTGGTGCCCGCAGCGTCCGGGCCGCTCTCGCGGGCTGCCGCGGCGTCGTCGACGCTCGCCGCGGTCGCGCCGTCGGGAGGGCCGGCGGGAACCTGCTCGGAGCCGTCCTTCGCGTCCATGCCGCTCACGTTAGCGGGGCGACGACCACCTCGACAGGGCCGCCGTCACACGAGACCGGCGCGCTGCGGGGCGTGGTCGATCGCCGCCGCCGCGATCAGGCCGCGGGCGATCGCGCGCGCCTCCTCGGTGAACAGCGCGGCATCGACCCGGCTCGCGCACAGCCGCAGCGACTCCTCGGGGCCGAGGTCGAACCAGCCGCACACGATGCGGATGCCGTGCGGTGTCACGCGCCACAGCTTGTCGGCGTCCTTGACGATCGCGTCCTCGATCGACAGCGCCTGGTCGCGCGAGTCGTGGCCGTCGATGATCTCGGCGACCCTGTCGATGACGGATGCCTCCCGCCCCAGGTCCCCGAGCACGTCGCGGGCGATCCGCGCACCCTCGATCTCGTGGCGGCGGATCAGGTCGGGGCGGCCGCCTCCCGGCGCGATCGCCTCGAGGATCTGCTCCTGCGGCACGGTCGACCAGCCGGTGTCGTGCAGCAGGATGGCGGGCCGCACGACGGCGCCGTCGGCCCGCGGGATGCGTGACAGCAGTGCGCGGGCGAGCCCATACGCGTACAGCGTGTGGCTGTCGTTGTTGCGCACCGCGAGATGCGGGGCCGCCCGCTGCCACACGGCGTCGTCGGCGTCGTCGAGCATCACGATGGCGTCGATGCCGTCGGCGGCCGGGATGTGCGTGCGGATGTCGCGCCCGAGGCGTGTGCTCGTCGGGGATCTCATGCCGAGCACGATCCCAGGCGTATCATCGCGTCTCAAGACGGCTTCCGCTCACCGGAAGGAGCAGCGATGGCAGGCGGCGTGTCGCAGCCCGGGCAGACGGTCACCGGCCGGGTGCTCTCCATCCTCGCCGTCTTCGAGAAGGGCCTGGCCCCGCGCAGCCTCACCGAGATCGCCGCGGAGACCGGGCTCGCGCTGAGCACCGCCCACCGGCTCGTCAAGGAGCTCGAGGAGTGGGACGCGCTCCAGCGCGACGCGAACGGCCGCTACCAGATCGGCATCCGCCTCTGGGAGCTCGGTCAGCACGGCGGCCGGCAGGTCCGTGACATCGCACGGCCGCTGCTGCAGGATCTGTACAGCCTCACCCAGGAGACGGTGCACATCGCGATCCGCGAGAACACCGACGTGCTCTACATCGACCGTGTCTACGGCACCCGCCGCGTGCCGCAGGCGTCGCGCGTCGGTGGGCGCCTGCCGCTGCACGCGACGGCGGTCGGCAAGGTGATCCTCGCGTTCGAGGAGGAGTGGGTGCGCGAGTCGGTGCTCGCCCAGCCGCTGGTCCGGCGCACGGCCGGCACCCACGTCGACCCGGCGCGGCTGCGGGTCGAGCTCGCCACGGCTCGCGAGCGCGGATACGCCGTCACCCGCGACGAGGTGCGGGTCGGCACCGCGTCGATCGCGGTCCCGGTATTCCAGCGGGGCGATGGCGCGGTCGGCGCGGGACTGGGCCTGGTCGCCAGGACCGATGACGCCGGCACGCTCGAGCGCCACCTGCCGGCGCTGCGCGGAATCGCGCGACGGATCGAGGCGAGCGTGGGCGCCTTCCCCCTGCAGTCCCTGCGATCACAGCCGCGGCCGCCTCAAGTCGCTTCCACTGGGCGGAAGTCGATGGGATCGGCCGCCGCCCCTGAGCATTAGATGGGTCCACGCCGCGAGCTCGTGCTCCGGCGGCCGGTCACGAAGGAGTCGTCATGGCAGCGCAGCACCTCGAAGCAGGCGTGGAGGCCCCCGCGGCACGGTGCCCCGTCGACCACGGTGCGGCGGGCGACGACCATCACGGCTACCGCCCGTTCGACATGAAGGACCCGTTCGCGGCGTACGCGAACCTCCGTCACGACCACCCCGTCATGTACGACGAGCGCATCGGGTACTGGGTGGTCACGCGCCACGCCGACGTGAAGGCCGTGTTCGACGACTGGGAGACGTTCTCGAGCGAGAACGCGCAGGCCCCCGTCCGCGAGCGCGGGCCCGAGGCATCGCGCATCATGAAGGAGGGCGGGTTCACGGCGTACTCGGGGCTTTCCGCCCGCGTCCCGCCCGACCACACGCGCATCCGCGCCATCGCGCAGCGCGCCTTCACGCCGCGTCGCTACAAGGCGCTGGAGCCGTCGATCCGCGAGAACATCCGTGCCGCGTTCGACCGGATGCTCGCCTCGCCCGATCGCACCGGCGACATCCTGCGCAGCGTCGCCTACGACATCCCGACCATCACGATCCTGACGCTGCTCGGGGTCGACCCGGCCATGGTGCCGACCTACAAGCGCTGGTCGGATTCGCGCGCGGCGATGACGTGGGGCGACCTTTCCAACGAGGAGCAGATCCCGCATGCGCACAACCTCGTCGAGTACTGGCAGGAGATGCAGCGGCTCGTCGCCGAGGCGCACGAGACGCACCCGGACAGCCTCGTCGGCGACCTCGTCGCAGCGCAGGACGCCGGTGCCGAGATCAGCGACCACGAGATCGCGTCCCTGTGCTACAGCCTGCTGTTCGCCGGGCACGAGACGACGACGACGCTCATCGCGAACTCGTTCCGCGTGCTGCTGACCCACCGCGAGGCATGGCAGGCGATCGTCGCCGATCCGGCCCGGATCCCGGCCGCGATCGACGAGATCCTCCGCTACAGCGGCTCGATCGTCGCGTGGCGGCGGCGGGCGCTCCGGGATGCCGAGATCGGCGGCGTGCCGATCCCCGCCGGCGCCGACATCCTTGTGGTCATGGGCTCGGCGAACCGCGACGAGAGCGTCTTCGCGCACGCGGACGAGTTCGACATCGACCGCGAGGACGCCCGCAGTCACCTGTCGTTCGGCTACGGCATCCACTACTGCCTGGGCAACATGCTCGCCAAGCTCCAGGACCGTCTCGTGCTGGAGGAGGCGGTCGCCGCCGTGCCCTCCCTGCGGCTGGCGGAGGGCGCCGACATCGGCTTCCGCGAGAACCTGTCGTTCCGCGTCCCCACGTCCGTCCCCGTCACCTGGGAGGCCTGACATGGCGAGCCTGTTCATCCGCTTCTTCGACGAGCCGGGACCGGCCCCCATCGAGGAGCTCGGCGGCAAGTGCGCGTCGCTGGTGGACCTCACCAACGCGGGGATGCCGGTGCCCCCGGGCTTCGCCGTGACCACCGACGCCTATACGGCGTTCGTGCAGTCCTCGGGCGTCGCCGACGACATCCATCGTCTGCTGGGCGAAGCGGACGCCGACGATGTCGCCAGCGTCGACGCGGTCTCGGCGCGCATCCGCGACGAGATCATGCAGCGCGAGGTCCCTGCGGTGATCCGCGACGAGTTCGCCGCAGCCTACGAGCGACTGCAGTCGCGCTTCACGACGCCGGTGCCGGTCGCGGTCCGGTCCTCGGCGACCGCGGAGGATCTGCCGGAGGCGAGCTTCGCCGGCCAGCAGGACACCTACCTGTGGCTGCTCGGCCGCGACGAGGTCGCCGAGCATGTGCGCCGGTGCTGGGCGTCGCTGTACACCTCTCGCGCCATCGTCTACCGCCTGCGCAACGGCATCCCCAACGAAGGGCTGTCGATGGCCGTCGCCGTGCAGAAGATGGTCGACGCCCGCACGGCGGGGGTGGCCATGACGCTCGACCCGTCCACGGGCGACCGGTCGACGATCGTCATCGACGCCGCCTGGGGCCTGGGCGAGCTCGTCGTGTCGGGCCAGGTGACGCCCGACAACATCCATGTCGACAAGGTGATGCTCACCGTCACCGCCGAGACCATCGGCGACAAGCACATCGAGCTCGTCCCGGATGCGGCCGCCAAGACCATCGCCGAGCGCGAGGTCGGCCCCGAGCGCCGCGGCATCCGCAGCCTCACCGACGCCGAGGCCGCACAGGTCGCCGCCATGGCCAAGCGCGCCGAGAAGCGCTTCGGCGTCCCGCAGGACGTCGAGTGGGCCATCGACCGCACGCTGCCCGAGGGCGAGAACGTGCTGCTGCTGCAGTCCCGCCCCGAGACCGTGTGGGCCCACAAGGCCGACCGGCAGGCCACGACGACGTCCGGCTTCGGCATCCAGAGCATCACCCAGTCGCTGCTGTCGCAGATCGGGCGCTGACCCGCACCGCCCCCGTCGATCCACCGAACGCACTCCGCACCACCCGAACCGAAGGAAGGACAGCCATGTCAGAGTCGACAGTTGTCGAAGCACCCCCCGCCCAGGCGCAGCGCCGCAGCTTCCCGAGTCCCTACGAGCAGCCCGCCCCGGCGGGTGCCGAGGGGTGGAAGGACCTCTACGCCTACAACCTCGTGTTCCAGGACGGCCTGCGGGAGGTCGAGGAGGCGAAGTTCTGGTTCTGCGACAGCCAGCACTGGCCCACCGTCGTCAAGCCGTTCGAGACGATCGGGTTCGAGTTCGCCGTGGGCTGCCTCGGGCAGTACAACTCGCGCCAGCTGCTGATCCCCACCGCCAACGGCATCGACTACCGCATCCACAACGGCTACGTGTTCATGTCGCCGGTGGCGGTGGACCCGGCCCACATCGAGGCGCGCGTGCCGCAGTTCCTGCAGCGCGCCGGCCACTACTTCGAGAACTGGCAGAGCCTGCTCGAGAACTGGCACGGCAAGCTGCGCAGCACCATCGCAGAGCTCGAGGCCCTCGAGTTCTCGGCGCTGCCCGAGGTGATCGACCTCGACGACGTGCTCTCCGGCAAGGGCACGGGTCCCGGCACCGAGCTGCTGGCCGCGTACGACAGCCTCATCGCGCTCGCCTATCGCGCGTGGCAGTACCACTTCGAGTTCCTGAACCTCGGGTACGTCGCGTACCTCGACCTGTTCATGTTCTGCAAGGAGGTCTTCCCGCGCATCCCCGACCAGGCCATCGCCACGATGGTGCAGGGCGTCGACATGGAGCTGTTCCGCCCCGACGACGAGCTGAAGGGCCTCGCCAAGATCGCCGTGCGCGACGGGCTGACCGACCTCTTCGGCGACACGTCGGATGCCGCCGGCACGCTCGCCGCGATCGCCGCCCACCCCGCCGGTGCCGCGTTCCTGCAGGCCTGGGAGGCTGCGCAGGATCCGTGGTTCAACTTCACCACGGGCAACGGCTTCTACGCCCACGACGAGTACTGGCGCGACGTGCCGGCGATCCCGCTGGCCTTCGTCAAGAACTACATCGAGGCGCTGCAGGCGGGACAGGACATCGACCGGCATGTCGACGACCTGGTCGCCGAGCGCGACCGCATCACCGAGGAGTACGCCGAACTGCTCTCCGGCGACGCGCTGGACACCTTCCGCGGGAAGCTGGGGCTCGCACGCACGGTCTACCCCTACGTCGAGAACCACAACTTCTACATCGAGCACTGGACCATGGGCGTGTTCTGGCGCAAGGCCCGGCAGCTCTCGCGCGTGTTCCAGGCGCAGGGGTTCTGGCCCGACGCGGACGGCATGTTCTACCTGCGGCGCGACGAGGTGCGCGAAGCCCTCTTCGACTACATCAACGCGTGGATGGTGGGTGCCCCCGCCATCGGCCCGAGCTACTGGCCCGCTGAGGTCGAGCGCCGCCGCGGCATCGTGGCCGCGCTGGAGACAGCCCGCCCGCAACCGGCGCTGAACGCCCCGCCCGAGGTCATCACCGAGCCGTTCACGCTCATGCTGTGGGGGATCACCGACGACCAGATCGCCAACTGGCTCGGCACCGGAGACGTGCCCGCCGGCACGCTCAAGGGCATGGCGGCCTCGCCGGGGGTCGCCGAGGGCCCCGCGCGCGTCATCTCCAGCGCCGATCAGCTCGCCGAGGTGCAGGACGGCGAGATCCTCGTCGCACCGGTCACCGCACCCAGCTGGGGGCCGATCTTCGGCAAGATCCGCGCGACGGTCACCGACATCGGCGGCATGATGAGCCACGCCGCGATCGTGTGCCGCGAGTACGGGATGCCCGCCGTCACCGGCACCGGCACCGCATCGGTCGACATCCGCACCGGCCAGCGCCTGCGCGTCGACGGCAACAGCGGCACCGTCGTCATCCTCGACTGAGCCGCGGGAGCCGCAGCCATGGAGCACACCGATCACCCCGGCCCCGGCACGGGCTCCCGCCGCACGGTCATCGTGACCGGCGCGGCGGGAGGCCTGGGGCGCGCCTTCGCGGAGGCGTTCGCCCGGCAGGGCGACCTCGTGGTGGTCGCCGACATCGACGAGGCGGGTGCGCAGCGCACGGCATCCGACCTCGTGGATGCCGGACTGCGCTCCGTGGGGGCGGGCGTCGACGTCACGCGGGCCGACTCGGCGGCGGCGCTGGCCGCCCTGGCCGCGCAGGCCGGCGACGGCCGGATCGACGTCGTCGTCAACAACGCCGCGGTCTATGCCACCCTGACGCGGTCGCCGTTCCAGGACATCGAGGAGGGCGAGTGGGACCGCGTCATGGGGGTGAACCTCAAGGGGCCGTGGCAGGTCACGCGTGCCTGCGCCCCGCTGCTGACAGGCGACGCGCGGATCGTGAACATCTCGTCGGCGACGGTCCTGAGCGGCTCGGCGCAGTGGGCGCACTACGTGGCCAGCAAGGCGGGTCTCATCGGGCTCACGCGGGTGCTCGCGAACGAGCTCGGGCCCCGCGGAGTCACCGTCAACGCCGTGGCGCCCGGCTTCACGCTCACCGACGCCAGCCACGGCCTCATCGCGGATGCGGAATCGTATGGCGTCTCGCGCAGCGCGCTGGGCCGCCCCATCCGTCCCGACGACATCGTGGGCACCGTGCTGTTCCTCGCATCGCCTGCCGCCGGGTTCATCACCGGCCAGACAGTCGTCGTCGACGGCGGCCGCCAATTCCTCTGACACCCAGAACCCGAACAGACAGGAGCACGACAGTGAGCACGGTCGTCTACACCGCCCACGACGGCGTCGTCACCTCGATCGACGGCCGCCCGGGCGATTCGATCATGGAGACCGCCGTCCGCAACGGCGTGCGCGGAATCGTGGGCGAGTGCGGCGGGAGCCTCTCCTGCGCGACCTGCCACGTCTTCGTCGCCTCCGAGACCTTCGAGCTCGTCGGAGGCCCGGGCGACCTCGAGGACGAGATGCTCGACGGCACCGCCGTCGACCGGCAGCACAACTCACGACTGTCGTGCCAGATCAAGCTGCAGGACGGCTGCGAGTACCACGTCACCATGCCGAGCGAGCAGGTCTGACATGCAGGGGACGCTCATCGTCGGCGCCTGCCAGGCGGGCGTGCAGATCGCCGCCACCATGCGCGACCTCGGCGACTGCGATCCCATCGTCATCGTCGGCGAGGAGTCGCACCGCCCGTACCAGCGCCCGCCGCTGTCCAAGGGTTGGCTGAAGGGTGAGCTCGAGCCCGATGACGTCGTGCTGCGCACGCGGCAGTGGTTCGACGAGCGCGGCATCACACTGGTCTCCGGCGACCGCGTGGTCACCATCGGCCGGGAGCCCGACGGCTCGGGGGTCGCGCAGACCCTCGGCGGTCGCAGCATCCCCTTCGCGCGCCTCGCGCTGGCCACCGGTGCCTCCGTGCGCCGCCTGCCCCTGCCGGGCACCGACTACCGCGGCGTCCACTACCTGCGTGACGCCGACGACGCCATCGCGCTCGGGCCCGCGCTGGCCGAGGAGCGCGTGCAGCGCGTCGTCGTCATCGGCGGCGGCTTCATCGGCCTGGAGGCGGCGTCCGCCGCGCGCCAGCTCGGCAAGGACGTCACCGTCGTCGAAGGCACCGACCGTCTCATCGGCCGGGCGGTCTCAGAGCAGACCAGCGCCTTCTACCTCGACGCGCACCGCCGGCGCGGGACCCGCGTCGTGCTGGGCGCGCGCATCACGGGCATCGTGGGCGAGGACGCCTCGGCGGCCGGGCGACGCGGCAGCGTGGAGGGCGTCGAGCTCGCGGACGGCACCGTGCTCCCGGCCGACCTCGTCGTGATCGGCGTCGGCGTCGTCCCGCGGGTGGAGCTGGCCGTGCAGCTCGGGCTCGAGGTGAACGGCGGCATCGTCGTCGACGAGCGCTGCCTCGCCTCGGACGGGCGGACCGTCGCCGCGGGCGACTGCACGATCATGCCCAACCCGTATCCGCTCGGACGCGGCGAGCCGGTGCGCATCGAAAGCGTGAACAACGCGCTCGAACAGGCCAAGGTCGCCGCGGCGACTCTGCTCGGGCAGGAGGCGTCGTACGCCACCGTGCCGTGGTTCTGGTCCGACCAGGCCGATCTGAAGCTGCAGATCGCGGGCCTGTCGACCGGCTTCGACGATGTCGTCGTCCGCGGCTCGGCCGAGGCGGAGAAGTTCACGGTGCTCTACTACCGGGAGGGCCGGCTCATCGCCGCCGACTGCGTCAACCAGCCCGCCGAGTTCCTGCAGATCAAGCAGGCGCTCGCGAAGGGGCGCACCATCCCGCCCGAGGCGGCCGCCGACACGTCGGTTCCGCTCAAGCAGTCCATCGTCGACGCGGCTGTGCCCGTCGCAACGTGAGGTGAGGCCATGACCCTGCAGACCGCACTGCCCGTCGACACGTCGCCGATCACGGCGGATGAAGCCGACACCGATCTCGACCCGCTCTGGCGCGCGATCGTCGCCGAATCGCGGGCGCGCTCCAACGACATCCATCTGCCCATCTCGTTCGCCTATGCGGAACGGCTGTGCGACGCCTATCCCGAGGCCGACGCCCTGGTCGTGCGGGTCGCCATCCTGCTGCACGACACCGGGTGGGCACGCGTGGACCAGTCGCGCATCCTCGCCGAAGGATTCACCGGGGACTGGCGCCGCGCCGACGTGCGATACGAGCACGAGCGGCACGGCTGCGACATCGCCCGCGAGGTGCTTCCCGGCCTCGGCTACGACGAGGCGTTCGTGGAGCGGGTCACCGAGATCATCGACGGCCACGACACGCGCCTCGAGTCGAAGTCCCTCGAGGACTCGCTCGTTCGCGACGCCGACCGGCTGTGGCGGTTCACGCCCACCGGAATCGCGCTGGCATCCGGCTGGTTCGGGCTCACACCCGCCGAGTACTGCCGCCGGCTGCGGGTGCAGATCGTGCCGGAGCTGCTCACCGCGGCGGCCGTGCAGATGGCCGAGGCGGAACTGGCGCGCTCCGAGGCCCTGCTGAAGACGGAGCAGCTGACATGAGAGGTGTGGACCGGTGAGCACGGTGTCCGCCACGACCTTCGCCGACGCGCACGAGGATGCCGCGGCGGGGCTGCCCTACCGGCACGTCGACGACCTGTTTATCGACGGCGACTATCGTCGCGCCGACGGGGAGGGCCGGATCGACGTCACGGATCCGGCGACCGGGACGGTGTGGGCGCGGGTTCCGGTCGCCTCCGCGGGCGACATCGACCACGCCGTCGCCGCGGCGCGGCGCGCGCTCCCGGGCTGGAGCGGACGCTCGCCGTCGGAGCGGGCGCAGCTCATGGAGGCGATGGCGGACGCGGTGGAGCGGCGCAGCGACGCGCTCGCGGTGACGAACAGCCTCGAGAACGGGTCGCCGATCGCCGAGACGCGCCGCGCCGCCTCGAACGCCGCCGGCATCCTCCGCTATTTCGCCTCCTTGGCCCCGTACCTGGAACGCGAGGATGTGCGCGTCGCGCCCCTCGACCCCACCGTGGAGACCTCGGTCCACCGCGACCCGATCGGCGTGTGCGCGCTCATCGCGCCGTGGAACTTCCCCATCAACCTCGTGGTCATCAAGCTCGCCCCGGCGCTCATCGCGGGCTGCCCGGTGGTGATCAAGCCCGCCTCGCCGACGCCGCTGTCGATCCGGTTCATCGTCGACGCGGCGGCGGAAGCCGGCATCCCGCCCGGGGTCGTGAACCTCGTCACCGGTGACGGCGCCGTCGGCGAGCGGCTCGTGCGGCACCCCGGGGTGGACAAGGTCGCCTTCACCGGCTCGACGCCCGTGGGCCGGCGCATCGCCGCCGCCTGCGGCGAGCTGCTGCGGCCGGTGACCCTCGAACTGGGCGGCAAGTCGTCGGCGATCGTCCTGCCCGACGCCGACCTGGATGCGATGGGCTCGGTGCTGATCCGCAGCTGCCTGCGCAACACCGGCCAGACGTGCTACATCGCCACCCGCCTCATCGCGACCCCCGAGCGCTACGACGAGGTCGTGGCGCTGGCGGCGGCGACGGTCTCGGGCGCCGTGCTCGGCGACCCGCTCGACGAGCGCACGGTCTTCGGGCCGGTCGCGACGGCCGCGCAGCGCGACATCGTGCGCGGCTTCATCGACTCGGGGCTCGCCGAGGGCGCCCGCCCCGTCGCGGGCGGCGACGTGCCGCCGCCCTTCGCGCGGGGGTCGTGGGTCGTGCCCACGGTGTTCGCCGATGTCGAGCCGGGCATGCGCATCGCGCGCGAGGAGATCTTCGGTCCGGTGCTGACGGTGATCCCCGCCCGCGACGTCGACGACGCCGTCGGGATCGCCAACGCGACGGAGTTCGGCCTGGGCGGCATCGTGTTCGGGGCTGATCCGGACCGCGCCTTCGAGGTCGCCCGGCGGGTGGACACCGGTTCGATCGGCCTCGGGTTCTTCGCCTCGAACCACGCCGCACCGTTCGGCGGACGCCACGACTCCGGGCTCGGCGTCGAGTACGGCATCGAGGGGCTGAACGCCTACCTCACGCCCCAGTCGGTGCATCGCCGCCGGTCGGTCTGAGCCCGGCGCCGTCACTCCGGCAGCGACGGGTGCTGCTCGTGGGGGTCGCGCCCGCGCGGGATGAACAGCCCCACCACCAGCGCGAGGAGCGCGGCCGCGCCGCCCACCAGGAACGACACCTGGTAGGCCGTCGCGGTGGGCACCGGCCTCCCGTCGAAATCCGCGACGTACGTGGCGAGCACGGCTCCGATCACGGCGGCCGCCGTGCTGGTGCCCAGGGAGCGGAACAGCGCGTTCAGCCCGTTCGAGGCACCCGTCTCCGACTGCGGGACCGAGCGCATGATCAGCATCGGCATCGCGGCGTAGCCGAAGCCGATGCCGACGCCGATGAGGATGTTGGCGACCAGGATCTGCCACACCTCCGCCGCGAAGACGAGAGTGAACGCATACGCCACGATCAGTGCGCCCGAACCCAGCAGCAGCAGCGGCTTGGGCCCGACGGTGCGGGCCATCCGCCCGGAGACCGGCGAGAGCAGCATCATCACCAGGCCCGATGGCATCACGATCAGGCTCGCGCCCAGCAGGGTCAGCCCGAAGCCGCCGGTCTCGACGGGCAGCTCGAGCATCTGCGGGTAGACGACGTTCGAGGCGAACAGCGCGAAGCCCATCCCCACCGAGGCGACGTTCGTCAGCAGCACGGGCCTGCGGACGGCGACCCGCAGATCCAGCAGCGGCACCGGGGTGCGCAGCTCGTACCAGCCCCACAGGACGAGGACCAGGATGCCGCCGATTCCGCACGCCAGCACGGGGATCGAGCCCCATCCCCACTCGTTGCCGCGCGAGATCGCGAGCAGCACCCCGATGAGGCCGGCCGACAGCCCCGCCGCGCCGAGGTAGTCGAACCGGCCGCCGCTGCGCAGCACGCTCACGGGAACGACCCACAGCACCATGACGAAGACCACGGCGCCCAGGCCCGCCGACACCCAGAACAGCAGGTGCCAGTCGCTGTGCTCGGTGATGAGAGCGCTGACCGGCAATCCCAGCGCGCCCCCGACCCCGAGGGTGGCGCTGATGAGCGCGATGGCGGAGTCGACGCGGCGCTCGTGCATGACGTCACGCAGGATCGAGATGCCGAGCGGGACGACTCCGGTCACCGCTCCCTGCAGGGCGCGCCCGATGATGAGCCCGACGATGCCCTGCGACACGGCCGAGATCACCGACCCGACCACCAGCACCGCCAGCAGGGCCAGCACGACGCGGCGCTTGCCGTACATGTCGCCCAGACGCCCGGAGATGGGCGTGATGACCGCTGCCGCGAGGAGCGTGGCCGTGACCACCCAGGCCGTGTCCTCGCGGCTTGCGTTCAGCAGTTCGGGAAGCTTCGCCTGGATCGGCACGACGAGCGTGTACATGAACGACGAGGCGAGGCCGGCCACGGCGAGGACGGCGACGATGGCGCCCTGCGGGGGGATCCGGGTGAGGCGGCGGCGCGCATCCTCATCCCTTGAACCCACCGGACAAGGCTATCGGGGCGCGAGGGGGTCGCCGTGCACGGCGCTATCGTGAGTCCATGGAGGAGCTGCCCCCCGACGCGCTGTCCGAGGCCGAGACACCGCCCGGGGTCGAGATCCGCGAGCTCGACACCGTCGCCGAGGTGTTCCGCGCCTCGGCCGTGCTGGCCGAGGTGTGGGGCGGCGATCGCAGCGGCATGCCGCCGAACCTGCTGCGCGCCCTCGCGCACGCCGGCAACTATGCGGTGGGCCTCTACGACCAGGAGCGGATGGTCGGAGCATCCGTCGCCTTCTTCGGCCCGCCCGGCACCCGCTCCATGCACTCGCACATCACCGGCCTGCTGCCGGGGCTGCAGAGCCGCGGACTCGGGCGGCTGCTCAAGCGCCACCAGCGCGAGTGGGCGCTGCGTCGCGACGTCGGCCACATCACCTGGACGTTCGACCCCCTCGTCGCGCGCAACGCGCATTTCAACCTGCAGATCATCGGCGCCCGCGTCACCGAGTACCTCGTGAACCAGTACGGGCCGATGGACGACGGAGTCAACCGCGGTGACGAGTCCGACCGGCTCATGGTGTCGTGGGCGCTCGCCGCACCGCCGGCGCGGACGCCGTCCGCCGATCGCGTCGTCGCGGCGGTGGCGATTCCGCACGACATCCAGGCGCTGCGCGACGCCGACCCCGCCGCGGCGGCGGACTGGCGTCTTCGGGTGCGCGACGGGTTCCTCCGGCACCTGGACGACGGGCTCGTCGTAGGCGGGTTCGATGCGCCCCGCGGGTACCTGTTCGTGCGCCGCTGACACACGGCGCCCCGCGCTCGGCATCCGCGATAGCGTGCTCGGATGATCCCCGCTGACTGGACGCCGCACCGCCGCCCCGACGACCGCGAGCACATCGGGTGGATCCGCCCCGAGGGCGACCGCTGGGTGGCCGTCGATCTGCTCGGGCGCGAGGCATCCGGCCCGCTCGACTGGCTCGAGGCGGAGGAGGCCCTCGAGGCGGTCGGCCTGAGATGGCTGGCCGACGTGTGGACCCTGGAGACGGATGCCGGGGCCCTCCGCGTGCGCATCGTCGAGGTGACCCCCGCGCGCGTCCTCGTGATGACCGACGACTTCGGCGCGATCGACGTGCCGACCACCGAGTACGAGCTGCCGTGGCCGGCCCCGGCGACGCTGCGCCCGCGCCGGCCGGGCGATCCGGACGGGACCGAGCTGTTCGGCTGACGTATCACCCCGCGGGCCCGCCCCTCCTGCTCTCTGACGGTGCCAGCGCACACGTCCTGGAACGCGCACCTGCTCATCTTGAGCGGGGGAGGAGGAGACATGCACGCGCACTTCGAGGCGATCGCCGGGGCCCTGCCGTCCCGCCGCCGCACCCGACGGGTGCCGCGGCGCCTGCGCCCTCGGGTGAGCCGCTCGACCTATGTCCCGGTCCACGACGCGAGCCTGCCGGCCCCGCGCGGACTGGGCGCTGCGGCCTGAACCTGCGCCCGCGTACCCTGGGCGCATGCACGGCGCCGCACGCCGCTCGGCCGCGCTGCTCGCGCTCGCCGCGGCGGCGCTGACCGGGTGCGCCCCCTCGGCGGAATCGGCCGCGCTTCCCGCGGGGGTGACCGTCTCGATCGAGCAGCTGCGCTCGGATGTCGCCACGCGGCAGGCTGAGCTGCGCATCCGCAACGACAGCGCGCAGACCCTGCTGATCGAATCGGTCAGCGTCGCCGATCCGCGCTTCGACGGTCCCGCCGAGCGGGTGCTCGATCGCACCTCGACCGTCGCCGCCGGGGCGACCGTCGACATCCGCGTGCGGCTGCCGCCGATGGCCTGCCCGGGCCCGCACGAGGCGACCGCGACCGCCACGATCGACTACGCGATCGACGGCGTCGAGGGGACCGCGACGGCGCCGCTTCGCGACACCCTCTCGTTCCTGCCGCCGCTGCACGAACGCGAATGCCGCGCCGCCGCGCTCGCCCGGGCGGCCGATGTCGCGTTCACGGGGTTCGACGAGACGGATGCCGGCACTCCCGGCGAGCTCGAGCTCACCGTCGCGCCGGCCGGAGCGGGTTCGGTCGAGTTCACCGGCATCCACGCGACCAATCTGCTGCGCCCTGTCCTGCCCGGCGAGTCGGCCGGCGTGTGGCCGCTGGACGTCGCCGTCGGGCCGGCCGACACCGAACCCGTCGTGGTGCGCATCCCCATCGAGCCGCTGCGCTGCGACGCGCACGCGGTCATGGAGGACAAGCGCGGCACGGTGTTCCGGCTGGAGGCGGTGATCGACGGCGAAGCCGGCCAGGTGGAGCTCGCCGCGGGCGACCCCCTGCGCGGACGGCTGCTGGCCTGGGTGGCGCACTGGTGCGGGTTCGCGCCGTGACCGGGGGCCTAGGCTGACGCGTATGGCAGAGGGCACCGTGGCACCCAGCGACCCGGCCGCGTCCTCCCGCGGCGCGGGCAGGAGCGCACAGTCCGACATCTATCGCGCCGGCATCAGCGGACAGCGTCCGCGGGTCCCCGTCGACCCGGCCGCGCTCGAGGCGGCGGCGCGCAGAGCGCTCAGCCGCGAGGCGTTCGCGTACATCGCGGGCGGCGCCGGGGCCGAACGCACGGTCGCCGCCAACCGCGCCGCCTTCGAGCGGTGGCAGGTGTGGCCTCGGCCGCTGCGCGACGTGTCGAGCCGCGACCTGTCCACCGACTTCCTCGGCAGCCGTCGGGCGACGCCGCTGCTGCTGGCCCCGCTCGGGGTGATGGAGCTCGCCCATGCGGAGGCGGATCTCGCGGTCGCCCGGGCCGCGGCATCCCTCGGCATCCCGTACACGCTCTCCAACCAGGCGTCCTTCTCCCTCGAGGAGACCGCGACGGCCGCGCCGGACGGAGCGCGGCTGTTCCAGCTGTACTGGTCGGCCTCCGACGAGCTGAACGCCTCGCTGCTGCAGCGGGCCGAGGCATCCGGCTGCGAGGCGATCGTCGTCACGCTCGACACGCATCTGCTCGGCTGGCGCACCCGCGACCTCGATCTCGCGTACCTGCCGTTCACGCGCGGGCTCGGGCTCGCGCAGTACACGAGCGATCCGGTGTTCCGGCAGCTGGTCCGCGAACGTGCGCGAGCGGGGGACGAAGGGGATGCCGCGAAGGTCCGGATGACGCCGAAGACCGTCGCGGCGGGCATCTCCATCGCACGCAAGGGCGCGCCGCTCACCGGCGCCGGCCTGCGCGAGAGCCTGCGCTCGCCGCTGCCGCGGGCGGCCGTGGAGACGTTCCTCGACGTGTTCTCGACGCCGGCGCTCACCTGGGACGACCTGGTGAAGGCGCGCGACTGGACGAGCCTGCCGATCATCCTGAAGGGCATCGTGCATCCCGACGACGCCGTGCGCGCGCTCGACGCCGGCATGGACGGGGTCTGGATCTCGAACCACGGCGGCCGCCAGATCGACGAGTCCGTGCCGACGCTCGCGGTGCTGCCCGAGATCGCCGACCGGCTCGCCGGGCGACTGCCGATCATCTTCGATTCGGGGGTGCGCGGGGGTGCGGATGCCTTCATCGCCCTGGCCCTCGGGGCCACCGCCGTCGCGATCGGCCGGCCGTACGCCTACGGCCTCGGCATCGCCGGGGAGGACGGCGTGCGCGAGGTCCTGCGCAACATCGTCGCCGAGCTCGACATCACGCTGGCGCTGTCGGGACACACCGCGGTCGGCGAGCTCGGACGCGACGCGCTGCGGGCGGTGTGACGGCCCGGGAGCGTCACGCCGGAGCGCTGCCCTCGTACAGCATCGTCGGCACCGGCGGCAGCGGCCGGTCGCGCACCCGCGCCCGCCGCACCTCGACCGCGGTGAACCCCGCCTGCTCGAGAGCGGGCACGGGGTCGCGATCCTGGTGGCAGCCCCCGCACCAGCGCACGGTGAACGGCGTGGCCGCTCGCTGCAGGCCGCGCAGGGCTGCACTGTGCGGGGCGAGCACGTGCTCGACCAGCAGCAGGCGACCGCCGGGGACGAGCACGCGACGCGCCTCGGCGAGCGCAGCGTCGACGTCCTGCACGGAGCAGAGCACATAGGTCGCCACGACCGTGTCGACGGATGCCGGAGGCAGCGGCAGCTCTTCGGCGCGGGCGTCCAGCGGCTCCGCCTCGTGCCCCCACTCGCGGGCGCGCAGGGTCAGCTCCGCCCGCCGCCCGGCGTCCGGCTCCAGGCCCTGCCAGCGCACGTCCGGCGCGAAGGCACCGAAGTTCTCGCCGTGGCCGGCCCCCAGCTCGAGCACCCGTCCCCGGGCGCGGCCCAGCAGTTCGCGCTCGAGGTCGTCCATCGTGTCGTCGTCGATCAGGGGTGCTTTCGACATGGCTCCAGTCTGCGCCTCCGGCGCGCAGACCGCTGGGCCCGATCCCCGGGCACGGTCCGGGCGAGGTGGCCGCAGGCACGCTCGGTAGGATCGGGATGCCGCCTTCGCGGCGTCACAACGCATCTGCATCCGAAATTGGAGCCGCCGTGGCCGACCAGTCCCGCCTCGACAAAGTCATCACCCTCGCCCGCCATCGCGGGTTCGTGTTCCAGGCGGGGGAGATCTACGGCGGATCGCGCTCGGCGTGGGACTACGGCCCCCTCGGCACCGAGCTCAAGGAGAACATCCGCCGGCAATGGTGGCAGACCTTCGTGCGCGGTCGCGGCGACATGGTGGGGCTGGACTCGTCGGTGATCCTGCCGAAGCGGGTGTGGGAGGCATCCGGTCACGTCGCCACCTTCACCGACCCGCTCGTCGAGTGCCTGCAGTGCCACAAGCGCTTCCGCGCCGACAACCTCATCGAGGACTACGAGGCGCGCAAGGGCCGCAAGGCCGAGCAGGGCCTGGCCGAGGTGCCGTGCCCGAACTGCGGCACCAAGGGCCGGTACACCGAGCCGAAGGCGTTCTCGGGCCTGATGAAGACCTACCTGGGCGTCGTCGACGACGAGTCCGGACTGCATTACCTGCGCCCCGAGACCGCGCAGGGCATCTTCATCAACTTCGCCAACGTCGTCACCGCCTCTCGCAAGAGGCCGCCGTTCGGCGTCGGCCAGGTCGGCAAGGCGTTCCGCAACGAGATCACCCCCGGGAACTTCATCTTCCGCACCCGCGAGTTCGAGCAGATGGAGATCGAGTACTTCGTTCCGCCGGCGGAGGCCGACGAGTGGTTCCGGCACTGGGTGGATGCCTCGTGGAACTGGTTCACCGATCTCGGCATCGAGCCGGCCAACATGCGCCAGTACGACGTCCCCAAGGACGAGCGCGCGCACTACTCGTCCGCGACGATCGACGTGGAGTACCGGTTCGGCTTCCCCGGCAAGGAGTGGGGCGAGCTCATGGGCATCGCCAACCGCACCGACTACGACCTGCACAGCCACACCGAGGCATCCGGCCAGTCGCTGACCTACTTCGACCAGGCGTCGGGCGAGAAGTACATCCCGTTCGTCATCGAGCCGTCGTTCGGCCTCACCCGGGCGATGATGGCGTTCCTCGTCGACGCGTACCACGAGGAGGAGGCGCCCAACGCGAAGGGCGGCACGGACCTTCGCACCGTGCTCCGGCTCGACCCGCGCCTGGCCCCGGTCAAGGTCGCGGTGCTGCCGCTGTCGCGCAACGAGCGGCTGTCGCCGCTCGCGCGCGAGCTCGCCGCCGACGTGCGGGCGCACGGGTGGAACACCGACTTCGACGACGCCGGTGCCATCGGCCGCCGCTATCGGCGCCAGGACGAGATCGGCACGCCGTACTGCGTCACGGTCGACTTCGACTCGCTCGACGACCGCGCCGTCACCGTGCGCGACCGCGACACCATGGGGCAGGAGCGCGTGCCGGTGGCGGAGCTCGACGCCTACCTCGGCGAGCGGCTCAAGGGCGCCTGACGCGGCTCCGGTCGAGAGCTCGCGGTGAAATGTTCGATACTTACCTCTTGTAATCGCATCAGAATTAGGATAGAATTACAGCGAGACGCCGAGGATGAGTGAGGGCGGTGGTGCCGCCCCAGGGTGAGTGAACGACGAGACTGGGCACGGTGAGCGGGTTGCGCACGGCGCGGCCGACGGGTCTCGCCGATTGTTCCGCCGCGCATTGCGCTCGTCCACCGTGAGGCTCACATGTCCCTGTCGTCGCCGGTCGTCCACGACGTCGATTCGTGGGACCGCGCCGTGTCACGCTTCGCCGACCTGCAGAAACGGCGCGCCGCGCTCGAGGCGGAGGAGCTGCGTCTGCTGGCCGACGCCGTGGACATGATCCGCGATGCGGAGGCCGCGTATCGCGGACGTGCGCACGGCGACCGCAGCATCCCGCTGCGCTCGCTCGTGGCAGACCTCGCCGTCGCCACCGGGCTGAGCGAGTGGACCGTCAAGCGCGCGCTGGGAGACGCCGCCGACCTGTGCGACCGGTTCGCCGCCGGGGTGACCGCGCTCGAACAGGGTCGCCTCACCCGGCGCCATCTCGCCGTGACCCACGACGCCGGCGCCGCGATCGACGACGCCGAGCTGCGTGACCGCTACCTGCAGCTGGCGCTCGAGCGCGCGGCCGAGACGACCGCCGGACGGCTCGGCCCGATCGTCGAGACGATTGCGGCCCGGGTGAATCCGGTGAGCATCGACGAGCGCCACGAGTCCGCGGCTGAGCGCCGCGGGGTGTGGGTGCGCGAGAAGGGCGACGCCATGGGCGAGCTCGTGCTCGCGGCACCGATCGTGCTCGTGCGGGCCGGGTACGACCGGCTGACGCGGTTCGCCGACGAGATAGTGGGTACGCGGGACGCCGATGCGGAAGCCGCGGCCGCCGACGACACCGAGCCCGACACCCGCACCATGGACCAGCTGCGTGCGGACGCGCTGACCGACCTGCTGCTGACCGGGACTCCCGCGCAGTGCATCGGCGGCGACGGGGTGGACGAGATCCGCGGAGTCGTCCAGGTGACGGTGCCCGTGCTCACGGCCGCCGGCGTCGGCAGCGAGCCGTCTCTGCTCGCCGGCTCGGGTCCGATCGACGCGCAGACCGCGCGACGCCTGCTCGGCACGGCCGCCGGCTGGGAGCGTGTGATGACCTCGCCGGTGACCGGAGCGGTGCTCTGTGTCGATCGCTATCGGCCCTCGGCCGGGCTGGATCGCTTCCTGCGAGCTCGTGACGAACGCTGCCGGTTCCCCGGCTGCCGGCGGAGCGTGTGGCGTTGCGACGCCGATCACACCGTCCCGTACTCCGAGCGCGCTCCGACGTGCGTGTGCAATCTCGCCCATCTGTGCAAGAGCCACCATGCGCTGAAGCACCACGGCGAATGGACCGTGCGCCAGCTCGGCGGCGGCGTGCTGGAGTGGACGAGCCCCACGGGCCGCCGATCCACCGACAGACCAGAACCTGTCGTGCGGTTCCTGCCCGATGCCGAACCCGTCATCGAGCCCCCATCGTCGCGGCGCGGCTGGGCGTGTGTGCGGTATCACCCGCACGTCGACGGCCCCACGCCGTTCTGACATCGCGGGAGGAACCGCTGGGGCACGGCGCTCAGTGCCGGTACGTGCCGTGGATGATCGCCCTGCCGAGGGTCTTGAACGCCAGGTGGAACGACACCTGGGCCGGTGTCGCGTCCGGGCCGACCCCGAGGGTCGGCTCCGACACGGCGTGCACGACGAAGTAGTAGCGGTGCACCTGGTCGCCCTTGGGCGGTGCCGCGCCCATGAACGCGGCGCCGCCGCCGTCGTTGCGCACATGGAATGCGCCACCGGGGAGCGGCTGGGCGGCCGCACCAGCGGGCAGCGATCGCACATCGCCGGGCAGGTCGACGAGCACCCAGTGCCAGAAGCCCGAGGGCGTGGGCGCATCGGGGTCGAAGCACGTCACCACGAACGACTTCGTACCCTCGGGGACATCGCTCCACGCCAGGTGCGGCGAGGTGTCGCCGAACGCGGCGACCTGGTCATCCTTGAGCGGCTGCCCATCGACGATGTCGTCGCTGGTCACCGTGAAAGACGGCACTTTCGGCAGCAGGGGATACGGGTCGGGGTGCACGGGTCGATCGAGATCAGCCATGCCTCGAACCTACCCGGGGCCGGTGCCTACGACGCTTTGCCTCCGGCTGCGGCCGCCTTCATCGCGCGCTTGTGCTCGCGGACCTTCGCCAGGCTCTCCGGCGAGACGATGTCGGCGACGCTGCGGAACGACCCCTCCTCGCCGTAGGGCGCGGACGCCTCCCGCCACCCCTCGCCATCGAACCCGCACTGCTTCCCCAGCAGCGCCAGGAAGATCTTCGCCTTCTGGGCGCCGAAACCCGGCAGGGCCTTGAGGCGCTTGAGCACCTCCGCACCCGAGGGCGGACCCTGCGTCCAGATCGCCGAGGCATCGCCGCCCCAGTCCTTCATGACGGCGTCGCACAGGGCCTGCACCCGCGCCGCCATCGAACCCGGGTAGCGGTGCACCGCCGGGGTCTGCGTGAAGGCCGCCTTCAGCTCGTCGGGGTCGTGGCCGGCGATGGCGGCGGCATCCATCGCCCCGATGCGCTCCTTGATCTTGAGCGGCCCCGAGAAGGCCGTCTCCATCGCGACCTGCTGGTCCAGCAGCATGCCGATCAGCAGCGCGAGCGGATTCTCGGTGAGGAGGGCGTCGGCGGCGGGGTCATCGGTGATGCGGAGGGCCATGCACCCAGTGTCGCACTTGCGGGCTCGTCCGGCGGAACGAATAGGTTGGTGGGCATGCCCGTCTTTCGGGAGTTGCGAGCGGTCGATGCTGAGAGGGTTCTCGATGCGTTCGTGTCGGATGCTGCAGAGATGAGTCGCCAGGGTGACGTGCACGACCTGGCCACGGCCGAGGCCTACGTGACCCGAATACTGGAGAACCCGGATATCCGCACGCTTGTCGCGGTGGACGACGCCGATCAGTTGCTTGCGTTCGCCGCGGTGTCGATTGATCACGACAACGCGAACGGGTGGGTCTTCTATTGGGCGCATCCTGATGCTCGACGACGCGGCATTACGTCGAAATTGGTGCGTGCGCTCGCGGACCGCGCACTCGCTGAGGGCGGGCTATACCGACTTGAGCTTGGGTACCGTGCGAACAACCCCGGGTCGGCCGCCGTGGCGCGCGCGGCTGGATTCGTTCGAGAGGGCCTCGAGCGCGAGAAGTTCTTGGTGGACGGCACGCGTGTCGACGTCGTCACAGCGGCTCGGCTCAAGTCCGATCCGGTCTGACAGAAGGCCCTCAGTGATAGATCTCGCGGCGGTGACCAACCGCCAAGACGAGGACCACGACTTCACCGTCGTTCACGTCGTAGACGATGCGGTAGTCGCCGACACGGATCCGCATCTCGCCGCTACCGCCTTTGAGTTGTAGGCAGCCCGGAGGTCGAGGGTTGCGCGCGAGTGCGTCGATGGCTGTGAGGACGCGCCGCGCAACGCTCTGGTCCAGCTTGCGCAGCGACTTCAGGGCTGATCGCGCGTAGGTGATCTCGTACTGCACGGGTCGCGGTCAGAGCCCGAACTCGACCATCACATCTGCATGAGCTACGCGAGGCTCCGGCTCGTTCCGGGCTGCGTCGGCGGCACGGATGTCTGCCTGATCCTCCAGTGCTTCCATAGCCCGGTCGAAGAAGTCCGGTGATACGACAACCGCCCGACGTCCTACGCCGCGGGACGTGATCTCGACCGGCTCGCGCTGCGCCGCCGCGATGTAGTCGCTCTGGCGTGCACGGAACTCGGAGAGGGTGATCGACGTCATGGCCTCATGTTACATCTTGTACAAGATGTGCACAAGGGCGCAGTGCGTGGTTAGCCCACCTGCTGGTCCAGCAGCATGCCGATCAGCAGAGCCAGGGGGTCGCGGGACAGCAGCTCGTCGGCTGCGGGGTCGGCGGTGATGTGCAGATCCATGCCCCCATGCTCTCACCGGGCGTGCGCGCCGGATACGCTCGGATGCCATGTGGAGCTTCGCCGGATCCCTGCGGCCGGTGGCCGCGGCATCCCGTCCCGACCTGCTCGCGCCCCCCGTGGCCGCAGCCCTTCCCGCCGGGGATGCCGTCGGTGTCGCCGAGATCGACCCCGCACTCGCCGACACGGCGGCCTTCTGCGCGCACTACGGCATCGCCGAGGCCGACTCGGCGAACTGCGTGGTCGTGAAGGGCAAGCGCGCGGGTGTGGTGCGGTTCGCGGCCTGCGTCGTGCTGGCCACCACCCGCGCCGACGTCAACGGCATCGTGCGGCGCCGGCTCGACGTCCGCTCGGCGTCGTTCGCTCCGATGGACGAAGCGGTCGCCCTCACCGGCATGGAGTACGGCGGGATCACCCCGACCGGGCTTCCGGCGGACTGGCCCGTGTTCGTCGACGCCGCGGTGGCCGCCGCCCCCGGCGTGGTGGTCGGCGCCGGCATCCGCGGGGCGAAGCTGTTCCTGCCCGGATCGGTGCTCGCCGCACTGCCCGCCGCGGAGGTGATCGAGGGCCTCGGGCGCTGAGGCGCCGATGCGATCATGGATGCCGTGGAGCTGCCCGATGACCTCACCCACGCCGCCGACCTGCATGTCGTGGTGATCGGCGGCGGGGTGGCGGGGCTCGTCGCCGCCCTGCAGTGCGCGAAGGTCGGCCTCCCCGTGACGATCGTGGAGGCATCCGATCGCCTGGGCGGCACCATCCGCGCGGCCGAGCTGGACGGGATCGTCCTCGACGTCGGCGCCGAGGGCTTCTCGACCCGCGGCGGCCACGTGGCCGCGCTCATCGATGACCTCGGGCTCGGCGGCGAAGTGGTGCGACCGGCCGGCGGCCGCCGGTGGGTGGCGGGACTGCCGGGGGATGCCGCGGCGCCGCTGCCCGACGGTGCGCTCGTCGGGATACCGCCGAACCCGTTCACCCCCGACGTGCGGGCCATCATCGGCTGGCGGGGAGCCTGGCGCGCCTACGCCGACCGGCTGCGCCCGCCGCTGACCATCGGGCAGGAGCGCAGCCTCGGGCGGCTCGTGCGCTCGCGACTGGGCGACCTGGTCGCCGAAAGGCTCGTCGCTCCGCTGACCGCAGGGGTCTACGGCGCCGACGCCGACGACATCGACGTCGACATCGCGGCCCCCGGCCTGAACGCCGCTCTCACGCGCACCGGCTCGCTGCTGGGCGCCGTCGCGGTGCTGCGCGCCGACCGCGACGACGACGACCCCGGCATCGCGGGCCTGCGGGGAGGGATGTCGGGTCTGGTCCACGCGCTGCGGGAACGTCTCGAGCGGCTCGGTGTGCGCGTCCGCACCGGCGCGTCCGCACGGAGCGTCGTCGCGCGGCCGGGCGGAGGCTGGAGCGTCGAGATCTCCGGCTCTCCGCCGGAGCACACCGCCGACGCGGAAAGCGGCGACCCCTCGTCCGACGACGAGCCGAACCTCGTCGCCGACGCCGTCATCGTCGCGACGGGCGAGGCCGAGGCGCGCGGGCTTCTGGCGCCGCTCGTACCCGAGCTCGCCAGAACGGCCGCTCCTGCCCCGGTCATCGAGGTCGTCACGCTGCTGCTCGACACACCCGCCCTCGACGGGAGCTCCCGCGGGGGCGTGGTGACGGTGTCCGGCTCGCACGCCGCTGCCGCGGTGGGCCGGCCCAGCGCCGAGTGGGAGTGGATCGCGCAGGCGGCGCGCGGCCGCCACGTCGTGCGCGTGTCGTTCGGCCACGCGGGCGCCGCTCCCGCGACCGAGGGGCTCGGCGACGCCGAGGCGATCGCACTCGCCGTGCGCGAGGCATCCACTCTGCTGGGCGCGCCATTCGGCGCCGAGGCCCTTGTCGCCGGCCATCGCGAGCGATTCGTCCAGGCCCTCCCCGGCTCGGCGATCGGGCAGGCCGAGGCGGCGCGGGCGGCGCGCGCCGCGATCTCCGGCGTCCACGGTCTCGGCGCCGTGGGCGCGTGGCTGGCCGGAAGCGGCCTCGCCCAGGTGGTGCCGGACGCCCTCGAAGAGGGCGGTCGCGTGCGACGAGCAGTGCTCTGGGACTGATTTGTCAAGCGGATGCCGAAATCGGCATACGGGACTACCCTGGAGAACCTGACAGGCGACATCGAGCGTGAGGAGACCCCATGAGGGGCAAGGTAGGACTCGTGATCGGCCTCGGCATCGGTTACGTGCTCGGCACTCGGGCCGGCAGAGAGCGCTATGAGCAGATCAAGGAGCAGGCGCTCAAGGTCTGGCAGCTCGACCCGGTGCAGAAGCAGGTCGACAAGGTGAAGGAACTCGCGAAGTCCGGTGCGATGGCTCTGCCCGGCGCACTGTGGGACGGCGCGACCAAGGTGGTGAAGGCGGCGAGCAGCCAGGGCACACCCGGCGAGAAGCTGGATGCCGTGGTCGACGCCGGGAAGAAGTCGGCGCCCGCCGTGAAGAAGGCTGCGAAGCAGACGGCGGAAGAGGTCGCGAAGGCCGTCGACGACAAGACCGACTGAGATGACGACGCCACGAGGGTTCCGCGACAGAGCGGACGACAGCCTGTTCACTCTGCTCGGGGACATCCCCGAGCTCGTGCGCAACCTGGTCGTCGCCGAGGTGAACGCGGCCAAGCAGTGGGCCGCCAAGACGGCGAAGGACGCCGGAATCGGGGCGGGGTGGGTCGTGGTGGCCCTGTTCTTCCTGTTCTGGTCGCTGCCGGCGTTCGGCATCTTCCTCATCTGGGGATTCCACGAATGGTGGGGCTGGTGGATCTGGGCGAGCGCGCTGCTCGTGTTCGGCATCGCGCTCGCGCTCACCGCGCTGTTCGTGCTGCTGGGCATCCTGCGGTTTCGGCATCTGTCCCGGCGCGAGAATCCGGGCCAGGCCATCGCCCGAGATGTGGAGATCGTGAAGGAGGCCGGCGATGAGGTCTGAGCTGTCGCGGGCAGCGGCATCCGCGCCCGTCCCCGTTCCGCGCACCGCCGTGCCGCTGGGCATCGACGATCCCGTCGAGCGGGCCCGTGCTGAACTGAAGGCGGCGCTGGCGGCGATCGAGGTGAAGGCGAACGTGCCGAGGCGGGTCGCGCTCGCAACGGAGAAGGCCACCGCCCGCGCCCGGTCGTTCGCGCGCAGCAACCCTGGGGCCGCGGTGGCCGCTGCGGTGGGCGTCGCGGCGGCGGTCGGGCTCGCCGTCTGGGGGGCCGTCCGGCTCTACCTGCGCTGAATCCGCTCTCCTCCGTTCGCCGCGGGATTGGCCGTTGGGGCCCGGCCGGGCGAGGATGGAGGACATGGTCGACGAGACAGCACCCGAATCCCTGCGTCTGCTCACCCGCGGCGGAGCGCTCCGCACCGCCGAAGCGCGGGACGTCGTCGACGCTCTGGCCGCCCGCACCGGGCGCGACGTGGAGGTCGTGCAGCGCGACGCCGACACCGACGCCCTCCGTGCAGCACTGCGTGCCGGGGAGTGCGACGTGCTCGTCCACGCGGCCGAGACACCGGCCGGCGACGCGGAGGGACTGGTCATCGCCGCGGTGCCGCGGCGCGAGGATGCCCGCGACGTCGCCGTCACACGTGACGGCACACCGCTGCACGGGCTGGCCGGCGGCGCGACCGTGGGTGCGGACTCTGCACGGCGACGCGCCCAGGCGGCGATTCGCAACCCCCGGGCGCAGGTGAGCCCGGCGCCGGGCGACCTGGCCACGCAGCTGCAGCGGGTCGCCGACGGCGACCTGGACGCGGTGATCGTCGCGGTGGCCGACCTCAATCGGCTCAGCCCTGATCCGGGCGGGCTCGTTTTCGAGCCGCTCGGGCTCGCCGAATGGCCCACGACTGCGGGGCAGGGCGCCCTCGCGGTGGAGACGAGAGCGGATGCCGATCCCGCCCTGCTCGATGTGCTCGCCGCCCTCGACCACCTGCCCACGCGACTGGCGGTCACCGCCGAGCGCACGGTCTCGGCTGAACTGGGAGCGGACGCGTCGACGCCGCTCGCGGTGCACGCCGTGCTCGAGGGGAACCTGCTCCGAGTTCGCGCGATCGTCTACTCCGAGGACGGCTCGTCGCGTGTGGGCGCCGACCTCACCCATCCGGTCGGCGAAACGGAAACCCTGGAGGCGGGGTATATTCGTTCGCAGGGCAGTGGCAACGGTGCGGACGCTGCCGATGGCGACGATCCGATCGCGCGGGCCGCGGAGGCCGGATCTCAGGTCGTCCATCGGCTGCTCGAACGTGGAGCGGCCGACCTTGCACCACGAGAGTCACCCTGATGAGCACAGCCCACCACAGCACGAGCACGAAGCCCTTGACGGGCTGGCGTGTGCTCGTGCCGCGTGGTGGGCCGTGGGGCGACGGCGTGGCGGCGACGCTGCGCAGCCTCGGTGCTGTGCCGGTGGTGGCGCCCCTCATCGATTTCGCCTCGACGCGCGATCCCGAGGCCCTCGAGGCGGCACTGGCGGCCCTCGAAGCCGGAGAGTACGACTGGCTCACCGTGACGAGCGCGACCACGGTGGACGTCCTGTTCGCGCACGGCACCCGCATCCCGTCGTCGACGCGTGTCGCCGCCGTCGGTGAGACCACCGCCGCCGCGCTGCAGGCGGTCGGATACCGCGTCGATCTCGTGCCCGATCGCGACAACTCGGCGGCCGGCATGGCCGACCAGCTCATCGCGCTCGAGCCGGGGCCGAAGCGGTTCCTCGCGCTGCGCAGCGAGATCGCCAAGCCGCTGCTGTCGAAGCGGCTCACCGCAGCCGGGCACGACGTGCACAGCGTCGTCGCATATCGCACGGTCGGAGTGCCGGTGACCGAACGGATCGCCCGCGATGTCGCCAACGGCCGCATCAACGCGATCCTCGTCACCAGCGGGTCGGTCGCCGAGCAGGTGCGCCTGCAGTTCCCGAACATCCCGCACGCGACCGTGATCGCCGCCATCGGCCCGCGGACCGCGAAGGACGCGCGGCGCTCGGGCCTCGACGTCGACGTCGTCGCAGCCCAGCAGACGGTCGACTCCCTCATCGAGGCGGTCTCGAGCTTCCCGCTGCCGCACGCCTCCGATGAGTTCCAGGCGTGAGCCCGACGTGACCCGCGTCGTCGTGCTCGCCGGCGGAGTCGGCGGCGCGAAGTTCACGCTCGGGGTGCGCGAGGCGCTCGCGCGGCGCGGCGATCCCGAGGCCACCGTCGTCGTCAACACCGGCGACGACCTGTGGCTGAGCGGTGTGCGGCTGCAGCCCGACATCGACTCGATCGTCTATGCGCTCGCCGGCGTCAACGACACCGAGCGCGGCTGGGGCCGCTCCGGCGACAGCGAGCGGGTCAATGCCGAGCTGCAGGAGTGGGGCGCGGGCTGGCCCTGGTTCACGCTCGGCGACCTCGACCTCGGCACGCACCTCGCCCGCACCGGTTGGCTGCGCGAGGGGCTCACGGTGACCCAGGTGGTGGAGCGGCTGAGCGCGCGCTGGCCGCTGGGGGCGCGGCTGCTGCCGATGACCGACGCCGAGGTCGACACGCAGATCGTGCTCGCCGACGGGCGGCGCATGCACTTCCAGGAGTGGTGGACGCGACACCGCGCCTCCCTCGCGCCGGCCCGCTTCGAGAACCCGGGCATCGACCGGGCGCGCCCGGCGCCGGGCGTGGCGGAGGCGATCGCCGACGCCGACATCGTGCTCGTCGCCCCCTCGAACCCCGTCGTGTCGATCGGGCCGATCCTCGCCGTGCCCGGGGTGAGCGAAGCGCTCGCCGCGACCTCGGCGACGATCGTCGGGGTGTCGCCGATCATCGGCGGCCGCGTCGTGCGGGGCATGGCGGATGTCTGCCTGGCCGCCATCGGCGTCGACACCGCCGCCGACGCCGTCGCCCGGCACTATGGGGCGCGCGCCGACGGGGGTCTCCTGGACGGGTGGCTGCTCGCCGAGGAGGATGCGGCGCTGGCACGGGACGTGGATGCCGCAGGCATCCCTGCCGTCGTCGCTCCGCTGTGGATGCGCGATGCTCATGCGACCGCCGCGATCGTCGACGCGTGCCTGGCCGCCGCCGGGCGGTGACGCCGCCCTCCGCTCAGATGGCCGCTGTCGCCGCGGTGTGCGTGGCTCACAGGCTTCGCAGTCTCGCGCCGAGCTCGCAGGCATCCGCCGGCTCGCTGCGAACCTCGCGCTTTTCTGCGAAGTCTGTGTGCGCCGAGGGCCGCCGCCACCTGGAATGATCGCCTGATGGCCGATCTCTCCGCAATCGCGTGGACGCTGCTGGCGGTCGCCGCGGTCATCATCGGCCTGTCCAAGACCGCGGTGCCCGGGTCGGGCACGATCGCCGTCGCGGTGTTCGCGGCCGTGCTGCCGGCCAAGCAGTCGACGGGGACGATCCTGCTGCTGCTGATCCTCGCCGACCTGTTCGCGATCGTCATCTACCGGCGCGACGTGAACTGGCGCGCGCTGCTGCGGCTTGCGCCGGCGGTGCTCGTCGGCGTGCTGCTGGGCGTCGTCTTCCTCGCGCTCGCAGACGATGTCTGGGTCAAGCGCACGATCGGGGTGATCCTGCTCGCCGTCATCGTGGTCACCCTGCTGCGGCGATGGCTGGTGCGATCGGCGACCGCCCCCGACCGCCCGCACCGCCTGGCCGCGGCGACCTACGGCACGCTCGGCGGCTTCACCACGATGGTCGCGAATGCAGCGGGCCCCGTCATGTCGATGTACTTCCTCGCCGCGCGCTTCTCGGTGAAGGAGTTCCTCGGCACGGCGGCCTGGTTCTTCTTCCTCGTCAACGTCAGCAAGGTGCCGTTCTCAGCCGGCCTGGGCCTGATCACGGGCCCCGGCCTGCTCATCGACCTCGTGCTCGCACCGCTCGTGGTGACCGGCGCCCTCTTCGGTCGATGGTGGGCGAACCGGCTCGACCAGAAGCTGTTCGAGCGGATCGTCATCGTCGTCACCGTGGTCGGCGCGGTGTACCTCATCTGGCCGTGGTGAGGTCGGCGCGCCAGTCGGCCGGTGGGATGCCGTGGCGTCGCCGGAAGGCGCGGCTGAATGCTTCCACCGCCTGGTACCCGACCCTGTCGGCGACGGCGCCCACAGTGAGCGTGGTGTCTTGCAGCAGGTTCTCGGCCACGTGCATCCGCCAGTCCGCGAGGTAGCGCATCGGGGAGATGCCCAGCAGGTCGCGGAAGCGCTGATCGAGGGTCGACCGCGAGACCAGCGACTTCTCGGCGAGCTCCGCGACGGTCCAGTGGTGTCCGGGATGACGGTGGACTGCCGCCAGCGCCGGCGCGAGCACCGGATCGCGGAGGGCGGCGAGCCAGCGGTTCTCGGCGACGGTGGGGTTCGGGAGGCTGGACAGGTGAGTGCGCAGCACCTCCACCAGGAGGAGTTCTGCGAGCCGGGGCCGGGTCCGGGCGGACGGGGAGCCCTCCAGCGCATAGGCGATGCTCGCGTGCATCCAGTCCGCTGCGGCTCCCTCCGGATGCACGACGAAGACCTCGGGAAGCGCGGCGAGACCTGGATCGAACAGCGGATCGTCGGAGACGAGATAGCCGCAGACGACGTCTGTCTTCGCGCCACCGCCGCCGTGGCGCACGACCGGAAGCGTCGTCCACGGCGGGGGAGCCATGAGCGACGCGATCGGAGGGACCTCGTCGCAGAAGGACCGACCGTGCATGATGTGCCGGTGACCATAGGGGAGCACGATGACATCGCCGGACTGTGCGGATCGGCTCTGGCCCTGGTCGAGGACGACCGTGCAGCTGCCGGAGGCGACGATGTGGAAGAGGGTCAAACGGTCGCGGCCCGGCGCGAGGATCGTGGCGAGATCCGCGGCCGTCGGGGACTCGTAGGCCCAGTCCTCGGTGTACTCGGCGCGGAAGAAGATCGCGCCCCTCAGCCGGAGGCCCTCGAGGGTGATTCGCAGGGTCTCCGTGTCGGGTGTGGCGATGTCGGTCATACGTCGTGCCCTCCGACGACTCGTCGGTGGCCATGCCCCTCTGCAGGTCGATCATCTCACGGCCGTGATCGGCGGGAAACCCGTCACCGATGGCGGCCGAGTCCGTCGATCCGGCCGAGGTTCGTGCATCCGGTCATGTCGTCCGGCTCCGCGGTCATGGCCACCGCTGGCTTCTGGATGCAGAGTGGCTCCTGCTGGAGGGAATCCCCGCAGCCGACTTCTGCCCCGGTCAGGGCAGACGAACGGAAGGAAGCACCATGCCGCTCTTCATGGACGTGCACAACGGCATCCCCGAAGGAGCCGACGCCGCGGCGGTCGCCGCCGCACACAAGGCAGACCTCGAGGTGCAGGACCGATACGGGGTGCGATACCTCAACTACTGGCTCGATGTCGATGCGGGGAAGATCTTCTGCCTGGTCGACGCGCCGGACACGGCCAGTGCCTACGCTGTCCACCGTGAGGCTCACGGTCTTGTCGCAGATGAGATCCACCCTGTCCTCCAGGGTTGATCGCCGAGGGCGCCAGGCGGCCGACTCACATGAGCCGGGCGACCACCTCGACCGAGCGCTCCCGTTCTGCACGTGCCTGCGCCTCGGCGTAGAGCCGAGTGTGTTCGGCATAGTCGACTTCGACACGAACCCGCGTGCCCCAGTCGATCAGCCGCCGTCCGACGCGAGTCGCAAGGCGGTGGGCGACTCCCGTGCGGACACGGGGGAGGGTGCGGTGCCCATACCCGAAAGTGCTTCCGCTATTCGTCGCGATTGTCATCATTTCATTGTGGTCGGGGGGTACGACATCGCCGGTGGTGACTGATGCGCCTCGCGCAACCCCGAGTTGCACGCGTGCGGCGATGGTCGAGCCTGAAGACGGGGAAGGGCGAGCTCTGACGTCTAGTCGGGAGGGGCGTGCTGAGGCGGCCGGAGGTCGATGGCAGGAACCTTGCGACCGTCGACACCGCGGCGTCGCATCAGTTCGACCATGTCCTCTTGCCGGGGCTGCCCGAGCGTCAGGCGATAGAGAGCGAGCGCATCGCGCAGCCGCTCGTAACGACCGATGTCCCGGCTGAGCGGGTAGGACGCGATCACCCGATGCACCCGAGCCGGACCGGGGTAGACCCACCATGGAGAGAACTCGCCCAACTGCTCGTGCTTGGCGCGCGACGCCGCATCGAACGCCGCATCCCAGGGTGGCGAGTCAGACGCGAGCACATCACGCCAATGCGCGGCGGCGACATTCTTCCGTACAGCGTGCCCCGCGAACCGGTTGACCCTCCCCTCGCGCTGCTCGAAGTCGACGGGGTTCGACGGCAGGTTCCAGTGGATGACCGAGTGACTCCACCAGTGGAAGTCGATCCCTTCCTGGCCCACGCTCGTCGAGGCGAGGATGTACGGTGCGAACGGGCTGTTGAATGCATTTCGCACCTCCCCCTGCCGCACGATCTCCGATTCCTTCGCGCCCTCCGACTGCCTTCCGCCGTACCGCAACGCAAACCGCGCTTGAAACGCGATCTCGCGTCTGTCACGCCGCGCCTCGTGGCCGATGTATCGTGCGGGGCGAAGTCCCATCGCTTCGGCGGCGGTCGTCGCAGCACCCAGCAGCCCGGCATCGTCGAGTCTCGCACCGCCACGTTCGCTGCGCAGCTGAAACAAGTACTCGTCGAGCACTGACTGCAGGTTCCCGTCGGAGCAGTAGTCGAGCACGGCCTGCCAGTACGCTCGGCCGGGGGCAGCCATCGCGACGAGCAACGCGATCGTCTCTCGGCGATTGAAGAGTGCTCGGATGCCGGAGCTCAACCGCCACGCGGCGCGCCACAGTCCAACATCGGTCGCGTCTGCGCCAGCGATCGAGCGCAGCGCCCGCCACGCGATATTGCCTGGCGCGTGGGCAGCGAGGGCAGGCAATGAGGGATGCCGCGGATCACCCGGCTCGCGTATTCGAGCCAGCGCCTGCTGCACGTGCAGCTCGAGGCCCGACGCGATGTCGGCGTCTTCGTCGGTCTCGTCGTCTGGTGCATCACCGACCAGCGCGCCCGGGTCAGCACCTGACAGCTCCGGCGGCAGAGCGCCGGGATAGGAGAAGAACGCCTCCCATGCTTGACCACCCTCCTCCGGCGATCCGAGTGCGGGCTCGAGCTCACGAAGCACCGCCTCAGAATCGAGCATCCCGCCTGCGCGACGGGCAGCCGCGAGCGGGTCGCCCACCTCGGCCAACCGAGGGTGTGGCCAGAACAGGGATAGCGTCGACATCGCGCGAGGCGCAGCATCCAGCACTCGGTACTGCAATCGCAGGCGTACGTTCTTGCGCCCTTCTGCCGTGTTCTCGTTGAGCAGCTCGCTCATCTCGGCGATACGTCGGTCTGCCTCGTAACTCAGCAGAGACGCGATCGCAGTGGGCACTCCCGACCAGGCGGAGAAGATCACGTGCTTCGTTGCGCTGGCCGCTGTCACGTTCGCGTATGGGCCTGCCGGAGTGAGGTACGGCATCGTGGGCGGAAGCCACAGCAGCCGCCACCACCCGCGGTCCAGGGTCTCGGCGGACAGAGTGCGCAGGTATCCACTTGCGAGGTCGACCGGCTCGAAGGCCTTGATTGTGCGTCGCTCAACCCCGCGAGCGCGTTCGAGCGCTTCTGCGACCGCCTCGCCAGCGGGCCCTGCGAGCAGGTTCTTGGCTCTTTCGGCGGGCTTGTATCCCTCCATGAAGGTCGCGAAGTGCGGGATGGACTTCCAGTACTCGAGGCCGATGGGCGCGCCGACGGTCTCGCCCAGCTGCCGCAGGGCTGCCCAGTCGGCGAGATCCTCCGGTGTTGGGATGCCCCCGGGCAGAGGTCGCGTTGTGAGCATGTCGTCCTGATCCGACAGCGCTGGGCGCTCCGATCGTGTCATGAGGGGGATCAACGCTGCACGCACGCGAGCGGCAGCGGCCGCCGGATCGCCCTCATTGACGAGCGCGAGGCGGTAGGCGGCGAGTGATGACTCGACCTCGGCGGTGCGATCCGCGTCGCGTCCCGTGAGGAACGACACCGTCGCGATGAAGTCGCGGTAGTGGTCTTCGTCATCGTCGCTGTTCGTGAAGGGCTTGTACGGTGTGGCCGAGAGCAGGAGAACTCGCGCATCCGGGTGATCGAACAGACTGTGTGCGAGCTCGGCGGCCGGCCCACTCTCGGGCGCGGCCAGCAGATGCCGGAACCGCTGGAACTCGTCGAGGATGATCAGATCGGGCTCGAGCGTATCGACGCCTGCCTTGGCAAGGTGGCGGCGTAGCTCGTCGATGCTGTCATGCACCCGATGCTTGATCTCCGGCGGCACACGCTGCTTCCCGCGCACCGCGTCGCGCAGTTCGAGGAACCGATCGAGTGCGCCGTCCGCGCGAACAGCGAGATCGAACGCGTCGATGATTCGCGGATCCGGTTCACCGCCCAGGTCCTTCCGAAGCTTGTTGACATACCACCCGTCAAAGTTCCGCAGCGACGCCACCGTGCCCTGCATCAACAGACGCGTCGTGCGCCGGTCAGACGCCGTTCGATTGATGAGCTGATCGAGGATGATCGTGAGCATCGCGCGCTCATCGGCATTGCCTTGCCGCCAACCGCCCTGGCTGAACGAAGTCCCGGGCGTGAATGAGACGAGGTTGACCTTCTTGCCTGCCCCGGTGGACTTCGCTTCGAGCCGCCGACTCTCCTTCGCAAGCATCGTGAGACGCGTCGCCATGCCGATCGCCGGGTCGCCCGTGACGTTCAGACGCTGCAGATTCTGGCGCGCGAGGTCGGCGTTGCTGCAGACGTAGACGATGTCGATGCGATCGATGCCGTCGGTGTCCTGCAGATGCGCGATGGCCTTCGCGACGATGCCACGCGCGATGATGCTCTTTCCCAGTCCGGTCTCGTCGGCGATGAGAAAGCGACCGGATGCCTCGGCCGCGGCATCTCCGTAGAACCGGTCGATCACGTGGTCGACCGCCGCGCGCTGGAACCCTTTGAGTCCTGCCATCACCGCGTCGACGTCGATCGTGCTCATGACTCCACGCCCATCCCAGTCAGGCTGACGTGCGCCGCCCACACCGCCCCCCACAGGTCTGCGAACCCATCCGGCAGTACGTTCGGTCCCTCAACGCTGTCGGAGAGGTAGTCCACGATGCGCCGTACATCCGCGAGGCCGCTGTGGCCTGAGCCGACGGCTCGTACCAGCGACTCGAAGAGCCCCGTCCCTTCCGTGCCCGCAGCCGCCGTGCCGAAGAATGCCGCGCCGCGGCCGCTCGCAGCGATCAACTCGCGGCCAGACAACTCAAGCAGGAGCATGAGCAGCCGCACGAACGCGGCGCGGTCGGTCAGCTGGCGTGCGATGACGGCGTCGCGCCGAGTGGGCACGTCGTCGATCAGCTCGGCGAGCGCGATCGTCTGGCGCTCGTTGCCCTCGGCATCGCGAGCGACGAGCACGACGAACGGGGTGATGTCGGCGAGCGCGATCGACTCGATCCGGTGCGGTTGGTCGGCCGTGCCAGGCATGCCTCGACCACCGAGATCGGGTCGCGTCAGCAGGTGCCACCTGAGGTCGAAGTCATCGGGTGCTTCGCCCCGCTGCTCACCGGAGGCTGCCGCCAACACTTCGAGCGTCCAGGGATCGCCTTCGCGCATCCGCACCGAGAGCCGCGTCGCCGCGAGCCCGCGCAGGTAGCCCTCGAGTCGTCGCTGCGCTTCTTCCGTGGGTTCGGGCTCCGCTCCGCCAGCCGACTCATAGCTCTCGATGAGCGACCCGAGAGATTGCAAGGTCTCTTCGACGCCGAACTTCGAGAGGGGGCCGGTGAGCTCGACCATCACCTCGATGTTTCGGCGCAGCGCAGCATCAGTCGCGTTCGCCGAACCCAGCAGGACGCGCGACGAGTGGGCGTGATCTGACACAATGAGCTTCGCGTGGAGTCCGGTGAGCAGGTCGCGCGGGTGCGGGCCGGTCGCTCCCGCCTCGTCCCGCAGGCTCGCGGCATCGTCGAGCACGTAGGTATGCACGCGGGGGTCGAGTGACTCGGGTGCAAGGCGGTCGAGGGTTTCGGGGCGAGAGATCAGGTGGGTGTCCGAACGTGTGCCCCCGCGCAGCATCCGCAACCCATCGTCCGAGACGAATGGGGACGCGATCAGCGTGCGCTGCCCGCGGATGTCGGGTGGCGTCGACCCCGGTAGACCCAACGAGTGGAAGCGCAGGTCGCGCACGCCTGCCGGGCACTCCCAGCGCACTGTCGCCCAGCGCTCCGCGAGCGCCTCGATGCGCTCGACGCGCGCGGTATCGATTGGTTGGACCGACCACGTCGGCAGCGCACCCAGTAGGCGTACGAGCGGGGCGTTGGTCTCGGCATCTGCTTGCGACGGCTCGTTTGGAACGTCGCCATCGAGTCGTACGACAGCGTCCCAGCTGCGGTCGGCTGTGAGGTTGCGGCTGCCGCACACGAATCTGTAGGTGCGCCGGTCGCCTGCGGAGTACTCGAGAAACCACACCTTCGGGTGGAAGAGCCCACGTCGCACCATGACCGGGTGCACAATGGGCTCGAGAAGTGCGACGAGGTCGGTGCGCGCACCCATCGACAGTTCGCCGGCCTGCGCGAACACGTCGACGCGGTCGGATGCTCGGCGGATCGCGTCGAGGATGCCGACGCTGCCGTCGGCCGCGCTGACCCGGTGCGAGGCGAATGAGAGCGGCACGGTGAGGGCGGTTTCGAGGTCCAGAGTGAAGCTCGTTCCGACGGCGTGCGAGAGCTCGAACCCCGAAGGAGGGGCGAGCAGTTCGGAGAGCGTGGCGCGAGTCTGCGGTTCGAGCATGTCAGCGGGCCAGACCGTCGTGGATGTCCAGCAGGATCCGGCGCACGTTGCTCCAGCGGTAGGTGAGGGCTCCGGCGCCCGACTCGCCGCTCCAGCTCGCGAGGCGGGCGGGGTTGCCGATGCGGCGCTGCGCTCCCTTGTGCTGGCGCTCGCGGCGGGCGACAAGCGTGCGCGCGTCTCGGTGATCGGCCACCGCTCCGGGGCCGATTGCGCACATGACTGTCACCCACTCTTGGATGAAGCGTCGGGCAGCGGGGTGCGCGGGGGCGCCGCGCTGCCGGTCGACGAGGCGAAGCAGCGCGTCGAGGTCCCACGTGTCGAGATCGACCAGGGCAGGCAGTCCGGTCGCCCATCGCGCGAGACGGGCGCGGTAGTCATCGACCGGATCCGACAGCCGATCGAGCCCGGCCCGTTCATACTCCTCGGCGATGAGGAGGTTGTAGAGCAGCTGGGCGCCGTGGACCGCGGCCGAGAACGCCCTCGCCTGCATGAGGCTGGACTGTGCCGGTTCGCCCGCACGAAGCGCGGCCGCGTCAGCCCACGGGGCGGGAGAGTCCGGCGACGGTGCATCTGTCAGCAGATGAGTCATCAGGGTCTGCGGTTCGCCACTGAGCATGCGGTCGCGCAGCCACTCGGCCTCCTCGCGCGTGAGCGTGAAGCCGCCCTGGGCCGTCCAGGGAAAGTCGGGCGGCGGGGGCGGGAGCGATGCCGACCACGCGTGGAGACGTGCGACACCGCCGTGGTCGGGGTCGTCGAGGCTCTTCGCCAGACCGGGCAGCCGCAAAACATCTTCGCGCGAGAGGTCGGGGTCGGCGAGGATGCCATAGTGGCGCAGGGTCGTCCAGTACACGACCGACGGCAGGGTGCGCAGGTTGACGCCCGCGCGCAGACCGAGGAGTCCAGCGTAGTCGTCACTCTCGCGGATCGCGCCGATGAGCGCCCGCTCGTAGCGGTCGGCCTCTTTGATCGGGTCGGGCTTCTCGGCGGCCTTCTGCAGGCACCAGGGCACGAACAGCAGGTATCGGGCTCGTGTCAGCAGCACCGATGTTCCGGGGAAGAGGATGTCGGAAAGCGCGTCGCGAAACTGCGAGATGCCGAGTTCGTCTCGCGATTCCCGGTCGGCGAAGAGGCGGATGATCTCGCGCATCCGCCGCTGTTCTTCGACGGAGGCGTCGAGCCAGGCGATCAGGGATGCCATCACGTCTCAGCCATGCCGATCAACGGCTCGGTCGCGTCACGTACGTTGAGCGCGCCTAGCACCGCGTTGAGACTGAGCGCGCGCGACATCACGAGCCCTTCCAGTTCATGCACGGGGAACGGCCGGATCAAACGCTGTCAACGCCCCCGGCGGCCACCATATCGTGAAGCCAGCGGAGGCGTTGACACCGTGCTGGAGGGGTCACCCGTGTCACTGCCAATCAGACCAGACAAACACCGTGCGGTATGGGATGCCGTGCTGGTCCAGCCACGCGATGTACTCGTGCGGCAGTGCGCTCCTGAGTTGGCGCGCCCAACCGCTCGCGATGTGGGCCTCGCTGGTGCCGAGCGCTGCCGCCAGCTTCGGCACGGCGTCGGCGGGAATCTCGTAGAACGCCTCGCTCCAGGGGCTGCCGTACTGCAGCTCCAACGATCCGTCGGGCTTCCGCTTGATCTCGCTGTAGCTGTCACCCATTCGTCCCTGGCTGCTTCCCCGCCGGCCCGCGCTGTGCGCACAGCACTTGTCCGTTGCGGATGATGACGGCGCCCACGGTGTTGATGGGTCCACTCATGACTTGTCCTTGACTCAGCGAGCGCTTGCACGGGTTCCGGCCATGCTGGCTGGAAGACAGTCTAGGCGCGGCGCGAGAACCACCGCCCCGCTCAGCCCTCGTCGAGCCGCTCCAGCAGGTCGACCGCCGCCGCGGTGTAGGCGCTGATCCAACGGTCGTGGATGCGCTTGATCGGAAGCGGCGCGATCGAAAGGTGCCGCTCGCGGCCCACGCGACGGCCTGTGACCAGCTCAGCCGCCTCGAGGGTCCGCAGGTGCTGCAGCACGGTCGTGCGGTCGAGCTCGGGAAAGCACTCGCAGAGGCTGCCCGTCGTGCGCGGCGAGTCCTTGAGCAGATCGAGCATGCGCCGGCGGATCGGAGAGGCGAGAGCCTTGAAGACGAGATCGTCATCCGTGCGATCAGAGCCCTTGCGCGCAGCATCCATCATGTTGTAAAAATACAACATGTCCGCTGAAGCCGCTGCACTCACCGAGCTTTCCTTCACCGTGTCGGGGCGTGTCGCGCGCCCCGTCGCGGAGGTCTACGAGGCCGTCGCCGATCCTGCGCAGCTCTCGCGGTACTTCGCCACCGGCGGCGCCCGCGGTCGGCTCGAGACCGGAGCGACGGCCACATGGGACTTCGCCGACTTCCCGGGCGAGTTCCCGGTCCAGGTGGCCGAAGCCGACCCGCCGCGTCGCATCGTCATCCGCTGGGACGGCGACGCCACGACCTCCGCCGACGGCGCGACGACGACCACGTTCGAGTTCGAGCCGATCGACGACGGCGCGCGCACCCTCGTCACGATCACCGAGTCGTCGTGGCAGGCCACCGCCGACGGCGCGAAGAGCGCGTTCGGCAACTGCGAGGGCTGGACCGGGATGCTCGCCGCGCTCAAGGCCTGGGTCGAGCACGGCATCAACCTCCGCGACGGCTTCTACAAGTAGGCCGCCTGCCGCAGCAGCGCCGCCGTGCGCGGGCCGATGCCGAGCGCGACGGCTGCGGCCAGCTGCTCGGCCGTGTCGACATCGTGGCGGAGAGTGGATGCCGCGGGCACCTCCAGCGGTGTGAACCCCTCTGCCACGTGGGCGGCGAACGAACCGGGGCCGAAGTGCGACGCCCACGGCACCCCCGCCGCGGCGGTCACGAGCGTCGTGCCGGTGCCGGAGGCATCCGCCACCGCCCCCCGCTCGACCGCCGCCGCCTTCCCGAGCGCGGCGTCGAGGTCGGCGGGCCGCAGGGCCGGGACGTCGCCGAGCAGGGCGGCGCGCGGCATCCCCTCGATCTGACGCGCCCCCTCGGCCACCGCGGCGTTCAGGCCCTTCGCGTCGCCTTCGGCGACGAACCGGAGACCCGGGATGTCGACGGCCAGCACCGGCAGCAGCGCATCGTCGGTGACGACGACGACCTGCGCGACGGTATCGGCCGGCGCCGCGGCGGCGATCGTGTCGAGCGCGATCGCGCGGGCGAGGGCGACCCTGTCGACCCCGTCGACGGCGAGCCGCGACTTGCCGACCGCGGCCGGCTTGACGGGGACCACGAGCCCCCACCGCGGCGCACCGCTCACGCGATGCCCTCGGCGGCGGGCACAGCGACGAGGTCGGCGGGATCGATGCCGTCCAGGAGCGCGCGGAACTCGGTCACCGTGCCCGGCCACAGCAGCGTGAGCCGGCCCGAGCGCTCGTCGACGTACCAGTTGCGGCATCCGCCCGCGATCCACGGCGTCGTCGCGGCACGTGCGTCGATCTCGGCCGAGTACGCGGCCTCCAGCTCCGGCGAGACGGCGATCGTCCCCCTCGTCTCCAGGCATCGCGCGACGAACCGGGCCTGGGCCTCCATCATGAGGACGGCCGAGTTGTGACCGAGCGACGCGTTGGGCCCGTTCAGCACGTACAGCTGCGGGAACCCGGGCACCAGCGTCGACGCGTACGAGGTCATGCCGCGGCCCCAGTGCTCCGCGAGCGTCACCCCGCCCTCGCCCTCGATCAGCTGCGCATACGGCTGCTGCGCCGCCTCGAACCCGGTCGCCAGCACCAGCACATCGGCGTCGTGCCGCGCACCGCTCGCGGCGATGAGCGTCGATCCCTCGACCCCGTGCAGGGCGCTGGGCTCGAGGGTGACCGCGCCGGAGGCGAGCGTCGGATAGAAGTCGTCCGAGAGCAGCACCCGCTTGCACCCGAAGGCGTACGCGGGGGTGAGCGCGGCGCGCAGGGCGGGGTCGGCGACCTGCGCGGCGAGGTGCGCGAGGGCGACCTCGCGAGCGGATGCCGCGGCCTCGGCGTCGCCGGAACGCGACGCGTACCGCGCCTCGCCCTCGTCGAACAGCGCGGCGCGCAGGCTCTCGAGCGCGGTCGGGTCGGCGGCGAACGCCTCGCGCTCGGCGTCGGTGTAGCGACGGGCCCCGCGGGGCACGATCCATGCCGGCGTGCGCTGGAACAGCGTCACCGCGGCGCCGCGCGCGGCGAGTGCCGGCACGAGCTGGACGGCGCTGGCGCCGGTGCCGACCACCGCGACGCGGGCGCCGTCGAGGGGAACCGTGTGGTCCCATCGCGCGGAGTGGAACATGGGTCCCGGGAACGACTGGAGCCCCGCGATATCGGGAACCTTGGGCTCGGTGAGGCGGCCGCAGGCGACCACCAGGGCGCGCGCTTCGATGCGCCCGGAGTGCCGGCCGCCCACGTCGAGCTGCCACGCCGCACCGTCCCACGCGGCGCGCAGCAGCGGCGCGTGGGTGCGGATCTGCTGTGAGAACTCCGCCGCGACCGAGCCGAGGTACCCCTGGATCTCGTCGCCCCGCGCGTACAGGCCCGACCAGTCCGGGTTCGGGCGGTTCTCGAAGCCGTAGAGGTGCGCGGGCACGTCGCAGGCCACTCCCGGGTACACGTTCTCGCGCCAGGTGCCGCCCACCCCGGCGGCGCGCTCGAGCAGGACGAAGGACTCGTGCCCTGCGTCGCGCAGCGCGAGCGCCATGCCGAGGCCGGCGAAGCCGGCACCGACGATGGCCACATCGACGCGCATCACGAGATCCGCTCGTAGGTCGTCGTGCGCAGGCGGAACGGCCGCATGAGCGAACGCGCGATGCGCTCGGCGTCGGCCACCGGCAGCTCGAGGCCGTGCTCGACTCCCGCCTCGGGCTTGACCCCGCCGTCGAGCAGGGTGCCGCCCAGATCGTCGCCGCCGGCGCGCAGCAGGGTCGCCGCGGCATCCCTGCCCACTCTGGTCCACGGGATCTGGATGTGCGGGATGCTGCCGCTGAGCATCAGGCGCGAGACGGCCACCATCGCACGGTGCTCGTCGAGCGTGGCGCGACCGGCGACCAGCGCGACGCCGGCGGGTGTGCCGGGCGTCGAGGGCAGCGGGATCGGCACGAACTCGGTGAAGCCCCCGGTCGCGTCCTGGATGCGGCGCAGCTGGCGCAGGTGCGCGATGCGCTCGGCCGCGGTCTCCGCGTGGCCGTAGAACAGGACCGACGTGGAGCGGAAGCCGGCGCGATGGGCGGCCGTGATGCCCTCGACCCAGCGGTCGATCTCGAGATCGCCGGGCGCGACGATCGCGCGGACGCGCTCGCTGAGCACCTTCACCCCTGTGCCCGGGACGGTGTCGACCCCGGCATCCCGCATCGCCTGCAGCGCCCCGGCGAGGCCGAATCCGCCGCGCTCGGCGAGGTCCCAGACATCCTGCGGGCGGTACGCGTGCACGTGCATCTCGGGGGCGGCGGACTTCGCCGCGCGGGCGATCGCGAGATAGGCAGACGGATCCTCGGATGCCGGCAGCAGCCCCTGCACGCACAGCTCGGTGGCCCCGAGGTCCTCGGCGTCTGAGGCGATCGCGCCGACGTCGTCGAGGGTGAACCTCTCGCCGAGCCACGACGAGGTGAGGTTGCGGTTGACCACGAGCGTGACCGCCTCGCCCACGGTGTACCGGCGCACGGCATCCGCGGTCTCGACGAGGGTGTCGAGCTCGTCTCCGGTGGCCCGCAGCAGGGTCTCCCACTCGGCGTCGTCGAGCGCGAGCGGGTCGGCCGCAGCGGCCTCCGCGAGCCGGCGCAGGTTGCCCCCGACCCGTGCCCCTGCATCGGCCCCGAACCCACCATTTCCGCGCGAACCCATCGGAATCGAACGCGAGAAACCGGTGGGTTCGGTCGAATGCGATGGGTTCGCGCGAAGGGGGGAGGGAGAGGTCCGGGGGTCGGCGGCGGCCGCGAGCCCGGAGTCGGGGTCGGCGAGCACCGCCACGGGGGCGTGCATCGCCGGATCGAGCCAGGTGCGCGGGTCTCGTACGTACTCGGGGTGGGCGGTGAGCCGCTCCTGCAGGGTGAAGCCGAGCTCGGCCGTGCGGTCGGCGAGCTCGCCGAGGTGCGGCCACGGGCGCTCCGGGTTGACGTGGTCGGCCGTCAGGGGCGACACGCCACCCCAGTCGTCGGCACCCGCGCGGGCGAGCAGCTCCAGCTCGGCGGCGTCGGAGAGGTTCGGCGGCACCTGGATGCGCATGCGCGGCCCGAACACGAGCCGGGCGACGGCGACGG
>NZ_JBIQHX010000031.1:0-25279 GCF_044508325.1 Microbacterium sp.
TCGGCTCGCTCAACGACCGGGAGGCCGCTCCCCGAGCCTGTCGCGCTCCCCGAGCCTGTCGCGCTCCCCGAGCTTGTCGCGCTCCCCGAGCCTGTCGCGCTCCCCGAGCTTGTCGCGCTCCCCGAGCTTGTCGCGCTCCCCGAGCTTGTCGAGGGGCGCGGAGCCACCGCGCCGCCGATGAAGCCGAGATAGCCCGGCACGAGCGGAAGCACGCAGGGCGAGAGGAACGACAGCAGACCCGCCGCGAGCGCGATCGGGATGGCGATCCACAGTGCGCCGCCGGCGACGGCGGCCTCGATGCTCATGACCGCTCCGCGAGCGTCTCGCGCACGAGGGTCGACAGGATCGACGGGCCCTCCAGCTGAGAGATGATGCGCGCGGCGACGCGCCCCTGCGCGTCGAGCACGAGTGTGACCGGCACGGCGGTCAGGGGCGCCGAGTCGGCGAACGCGAGCTTGAGCGGGGCATCGTCGATGGCGATGAGGCTGGGATAGGTGACCCCGTGCGCCTTGGCGAAGGCGATCGCGGTCTCCGGCTGGTCGTAGATGTTGATGCCCAGGAACTGCACGTCCTCGTCGAGGTACTCCTGGTGCACCGCCTCCAGGTCGGCCGCCTCGGCGCGGCAGGGCGCGCACCCGGCGTACCAGAAGTTCACGACGACGACGTCGCCCGCCGTGTCGGCGTCCGAGACGGACTCACCGGTCTCGGTCACGCCGGAGAACACGACCGGCGCCCCGCGCTCGGCCTCGGGGATCTCCACGACCCGGAACTCGCCTGACACGTAGCCCTTGTTGCTGCCGGCGCGGTACTCCTCGGCGAGCGGGTCGGCGGCGCACGCGGCGGTGCCCGCGAGCAGGCCCAGGGCGACCAGGGCGGATGCCGCGCGCCGCCACGCCGATGTCGTGCGCCGCATCACACGGCCCCCACGTCGACGGCGCCGACGGTCGACGCCGGCTCGGCATAGGCGACCTCGATCCAGTCGCCCTTGCGGGTGCGCTCGAAGCTGGTCACGCTCGACAGCGCGCAGCGGCGGGTGCGCGGATCGTGCCGCAGCGACTCGCCGGCGATCGCGAGGTGCGTGATCCAGATCGGCGCCTGGTGCGACACGATCACGACGTCGCCGGCGTCGGCGGTCTGCCACGCGGCATCCATCGCCTCCTGCATCCGTCCCGCGATGCTCGCATACGGCTCGCCCCAGCTGGGGACCGACGGCCGCACGAGGTGCCGCCAGTTCAGCGGGTTCATGAGGGCGCGCTTCATGCGCCGGCCCTCGAAGACGTTCGTGGGCTCGATCACCCGCTCGTCGATGACAGGCTCGAGTCCGAAGAGCTCGGTGAACGGCTCCGCCGACTCGCGGGTGCGCTGCAGCGGCGAGGCGATCAGGGCGCCGACACGGTCCCGCCCGAGGCCGCGGACATGCTCGGCGGCCGAGCGGGCCATGCGACGGCCGTGGTCGCTGAGCCCGTAGCCCGGGAGCCGCCCGTAGAGCACGCGCTGGGGGTTGTGGACCTCCCCATGGCGCACGAGATGAAGGCGATCGGCGGGCACCAGTACAGTCTACGGCGGCGGTGCCTGTGCACCGGCTCTGCGGGGCCGCGCCGAGGTGTCCGGGGTCAGGGCCCGACGGTGCGGGCGAGCAGTTCCACGAGCAGCCGCTCTGCCACCTGGTGCGGCAGCGCCTCGACGAGGGCGAGGAACGGCGCCATCTCGGCGGGCAGCGCGCCGTCGCCACCGAGTCCGATGGCGGCCAGCAGCGCGCCGGCGGTCGCCGAGTCCAGCTGCGACGGCAGCGCGCCGCCGAGACCGGCGAGGACGGCGGCCCCGTCGGCCGGCGGCATCCCGCGCACCGCGTCCGCCGCGGCGACGAGCGCCGGGATCAGCTCCGGAAGGCCTGCCTCGGTCACGGGCGTCACCGTGAAGTGGGTCGTGCGCGGCAGGCGACTGCCGTCGTGCTGCACGAGACCGGGCTGCTGCTGCAGCACCCACCCGGCGGCGCGCACGCGGTCGGCCCAGTGGTGCGGGTCGACGCGGTGCTCCGGCGCCACCGACTCGTCGGCGGCGACGGCGAACAGCGGCCCTGCCGGATCGCCCACCACGTGCAGGCCCTCGATGCTCGCGACGGCGTCGACGAGCGCGCCGGTGGCGCGCGCGCTCTGCGCGGCGAGCTCGGCGAAGCCCTGCGCGCCCAGTGTCCGGATGATCGCCCAGGCCGCCGCGAGCGCACCTGCCGACTTCGATCCGAGCAGGGTCGGGTTGACGACCGGGTAGCCGGGCCAGTCGGTGGTCGCGAAGTACTGCGCGCGGTGGCGGTCCCGGGTGTCGTGCAGCAGGACGCTTACGCCCTTGGGCGCGTAGCCGTACTTGTGCAGGTCGGCCGACAGGCTCGTGACCCCGGGCACCGACAGGTCCCACGCGGGCAGCTCGGCCGGCCAGAACGGCAGGATCCACCCGCCGATGCACGCGTCGACGTGGCACGCGATGCCCGCCTGCGCGCAGGCCGCCGCAACCTCGGCGACGGGGTCCATCGCCGCGAACGGATACGAGGGCGCCGACACGACGACCAGCGCCACGTCCGGTCCGAGCCGGGCGGCGACGGCCGCGGCATCCACTGCTCCGGTGAGCGGCGAGACCGGCACCGCGTCGAAGGCGAGGCCGAACAGCTCGGCGGCCTTGCGGAAGGCGGCGTGGACCGTGACCGGCGCGACCAGTCGCGGGACCGCGGTGGCCGCCTCGCGCGCCGCGCCGCGCCACAGGTCGCGGGCCGTCCTGACCGCGAGCAGGCAGGACTCCGTCCCGCCCGAGGTCACGCTTCCGGCGGCATCCGCGCCGGCGCCGAGGATGCCGCGCGCGAACCCGAGCACGTCCCGCTCGAGCGCGGCGACCGAGCGGAAGGCGGTGGGGTCGAGGCCGTTGACTGCCTGCATGCGCCGCGCCGCCTCGGCGGCCAGCTCGTCGAGTTCGGCGCGTCCCGTGTCGTACACGTACGAGAGCACACGCCCGCCGTGGGTGGGGGCGTCCTGCGCGCGCAGCGCATCGAGTTCGGCGAGGATCGCGGCGGCGTCGCGGGACGGCTCTGTCATCCCGGCATCCTATGCGCGTAGTGTCCGGCACATGAACGTGACGCAGATCATCCCCGACCTCCGCGTGGACGACCTCGACGAGGCACGCCGGTTCTATGCCGGCTTTCTCGGGATGACCGAGGAGCCGATGGGGCTCGACTGGGTCACCCGCTTCGTCGCGCCGAGCGGCGCGATGCTGCAGGTGCTGACGCGGGACGCCCACGCCCCCGAAGACCCGGTGCTGTCGGTGCGGGTCGACGACGTCGACGCTGCGTATGCGGCCGCGCAGGAATCGGAGTGGGAGATCGTGCATCCGCTGACGACCGAGCCGTGGGGCGTGCGGCGCTTCTTCGTGCGCGCGCCGGACGGCGCGGTGCTCAACATCCTGCAGCAGCACTGAGGGCCGAAGGCTCCCCCGTAGACTTGACCCTCGTGAGTCAACGCGTCCTCGTCAGTCAGCTGCAGGCCCGGGAAGACGGGCCCGTCTCGGTGTCCGGATGGGTCGAGACCGTCCGCGATCAGAAGAAGGTGCAGTTCGTCATCCTGCACGACGAGACCGGCGCGGTGCAGCTGGTGAACCCGGCGACCCGGGAGCTGCCCGAGGACGCGGATGCCGGCGCCCACGCCGCGCTCGCGCTCACCGACACCATCTCGAACCTCGCCACCGGCACGTTCCTCACGGTGCACGGAGAGCTCAAGCACGACGAGCGCGTCAAGCTCGGCGGCGTCGAGATCAAGATCCACACGCTCGACATCGCGGCCGCAGCCCTGCCGGAGACGCCGATCGCCGCCGACAGCAGCCTCGACAAGCGGATGGACTGGCGGTTCCTCGACCTGCGCCAGCGGCGCAACAACCTCGTCTTCCGCGTCCAGACCACCCTCGAGCACGCCATGCGCACGTTCTGGGTGGAGCGCGACTACATCGAGATCCACTCCCCCAAGCTCATGGCGACCCCATCGGAGTCCAACGCCGAGCTCTTCTCGCTGGACTACTTCGAGGACAAGACGGCCTATCTGGCGCAGAGCCCGCAGTTCTTCAAGCAGATGGCGCAGTCTGCCGGCTTCGGGAAGGTGTTCGAGATCGCGCCGGCCTTCCGCGCCGACCCGTCGTTCACCAGCCGCCACGCTACCGAGTTCACGAGCATCGACGCCGAGATCAGCTGGATCGAGTCCCATGAGGATGTCGCGCGCATGCAGGAGGAGCTGCTGCAGACCGCGTTCCAGGCCGTCAAGGACAAGCACGGCGACGAGATCCAGGCGCTGTTCGGACTGGAGGTCGTCGTGCCGAGCATCCCGTTCCCGCGCATCCCCCTCGCCGAGGCCCGCGAGATCGTGGCGGCGCGCGGCTACGACATCCCCCGCACCGACGGCGACCTCGATCCCGAGGGCGAACGGCAGATCTCCGCGCACGTCGAGGAGACCTACGGGCACCAGTTCGTGTTCATCACCGACTACCACCCCGAGATCCGCGCGTTCTACCACATGCGCGACGCAGACACCGGACTCACCAAGAGCTACGACCTGCTGTACAAGGGCGTCGAGATCACGACCGGCGCGCAGCGCGAGCACCGCGTCGACGTGCTGATCGAGCAGGCGAAGGAGAAGGGGCTCGACCCCGAGCACCTCGACTTCTACCTCGACTTCTTCCGGTACGGCGCGCCGCCGCACGGCGGCTTCGGCATGGGCCTGGCACGCCTGCTCATGCTGCTGCTCGGCCAGGACTCGATCCGCGAGGTCACCTTCCTCTTCCGCGGACCGACGCGCCTGGCGCCCTGATGACCCCGATCGAGGGGCTGCGCAACTTCCGCGACGTCGGCGGCCTGCCGCTGACGACGGGCGGCACCACCCGCCACGGCGTCCTGTTCCGCTCCGACGCTCTCGGTGCCCTGACACCCACGGGGCTCGACGAGCTCGCCGCCACCGCGATCGGCGTCGTCGTCGACTTCCGCACCCCCGCCGAGCGCCGCATGGCACCGGACCGGCTGCCCGACACGCGCCGCTTCGAGACGGTCGAGCTGTCGATCCTGGAAGGGGCGACCGCTCAGCTGGCGCAGGATCTGCTGTCGGCCGGCGGCCCGGATCCGGCCCTGATCGCGCAGGCGATGCGCAGCCTTCCCACACTGGGAGAGCTGTATGTCGGGATGCTGAGGCACAGCGCGCCGGCGTTCGCCCGGGTGGCACGGCTGATCGCGGCCTCGCACGACGACGCGCCGACGGCCGTGCTCGTGCACTGCACCGCCGGGAAGGACAGGACGGGGGTGGCGACGGCGCTGATGCTGGATGCCGCCGGCGTCGCGCGCGACGCCGTGATCGCCGATTACGCGGCCTCCGAGACGAGGCTCGCGGGGCCCTGGGCCGACGGCATGCTCGGCGCGGTCGCCGCGATGGGCGTGCCGCTCACGCCCGAGCTGGAGACGCTGCTGACCCGCACGCCGCCCGCCGCGATCGAGGAGGCGTTCGCGTGGATCGACGCCGAGCACGGCGGATCGTCCGCGTACCTGCGCGCCGCGGGCGCGACCGACGCCGAGCTGGAGGCCCTCGGCGCGCGGCTGGTGCCCTGAACCTCGTCGTCGACCTCGTCGACCGTGCCGGCGTCGTGTGCCCGGTGCATCGTGACGATGAGGTTGGCGAAGCCGTGCGAGACGCCGTGCTCGGATGTCAGGAACGCGAGCGCCTGACCGTGCTTGTCCAGGTCAGGGTGCGGGCGGGATGTGCTCGGGCGTGAGGGCCTCGGCGATCGAGGTCCAGATCGTCGCCGCGTAGTTGGTGTTCGGCGTCGAGCCCGCACCGGTGACCGCGAGCAGGGCGACCGCCAGGTCCTCCTCGGGGAGGTAGGCGTGCACGCCGCCGGCGCCGCCGAACAGAGGCGCCTGCTGGATCCACCCCGCGCGCACGATCACGCCCAGGCCGTAGTACTGCTCGTCGTCGAACTGCCGGCACACCGTGCACGTCGCCGGCGGCGGGGCGAGCCGGGCGGTCTCGGGCGCGATCATCAGCTCGAAGGACGCCGGCTCCAGCAGCTCCCCGGTCCCGATCGCCCGCGCCGAGGCGACCATGTCGCAGATGTCGGTCGCGATCACCGACCCGGGCGCGGTCTGCCAGGACGGGTTCCAGTACGTCGTCTCCTCGAACACGCCCCGCTCGGTGCTGAACGTGTGCAGCACCGGGTTCGGCAGGAGGGGCGTCAGCACCGGGGCCGTGCTCTGCAGCCCCAAGGGCTCGATCACCCGCTCCGACAGCAGGTCGCCCAGGGGCGCGCCGCCCGCCGCGGCCAGAGCCTCGCCCAGGATGACGTAATTCGTGTGGGCGTAGTTCCACGCGGTGCCCGGCTCGTACCAGGGCGGTGTGGTGAACGCGTAGTCGATGAGCTCCTGCGGGGTGAGGTGCTGGAACGGGTCGGCGAGGAAGCGATCGACGAACCCGTCGTCGGGCACGTAGTCGGGGTAGCCGGACGTGCTGGCCACGAGCATCTTGAGGGTGACCGCGTCGGCACCCGGCACGTCGAGGTCGGGCAGCCACGTCGCCACGGTGTCGTCGAGGCTCACCACGCCCTCCTCCGCCATGAGCAGCAGAAGGGTGCCCATGTACGCGAAGGCGACGTTGCCGTTGCGGAAGTGCATGTCCTGCGTGACGGGGATGCCGGTGACCGAGTCGCCCACGGCGCCCGCTGCGATGAGCTCGTCGCCGCGGGTGACGCGGTAGAGCACGGAAGTCAGGTCGTCGGCGGCGACGGCGGCGCGGACGATGCCTTCGATCGTCGCGCCGTCGGCGCCCACTGCCACCGCCTCGTCCGTGCATGCCTGGGTCGCGGAGGCCGTCGGGGTCGGGGTCGCCTGGTCGGCCGCCGGACCGGCCCCGCAGCCACCCACAGCCAGCAGCGCGGTCATCGTCGCGGCGAGGACCGTCCCGCCGAGACCACGCATGCTCGAACGATACCGCAGCGGCAGGCACGGCAGTCTTCCGCCCCGTTGCGCGTTCCGCTAGCGTGAGTCGCGACGGGCCGACGAGGGCCCGTCGCGAACGCGAGGGGACAGCGATGGCGGGGAAGTTCGAACTGTGGACCGACAAGGGCGGCGACTGGCGCTTCAACCTGAAGGCGTCCAACGGCCAGGTGATCGCGACGAGCCAGGGCTACTCGTCCAAGGCCGGAGCCCTCAACGGCATCGAATCGGTCCGGACGAACGCCCCGGGCGCTCCGGTCGTCGAGATCGAGAAGTAGCTCAGCCCGCGGCTTCGAGCAGGGCCGCGCGCAGCCGGTCCGGCGCCACGCGCCAGTGCGCGTGCAGGGCGCCGTCGACGAGCACCACGGGGATCTTCTCCCACCACAGCGCGTAGAGCGCGGGATCGTCGAGGATCGAGCGCTCGTCGACCTCGATGCGTTCCGCGGTGCCGTCGGGCAGCTCGGCGAGGACCTGCTCGACGACCTCGTACGCGACGTCGCAGAGGTGGCAGTCCGGCTTGCCGATGAGCGTGAGCGTGGTCATTCAGCGCTCGACCGGGTAGCCGGCGGCGATCCAGCCGTTCGTGCCGCCGTCGACATTGGTGACGTCGTAGCCGCGGGCCTGAAGCGCCTCGGCGACGCGGGCGGATCGTCCGCCCACGGCGCAGATGACGTCGAACGCGCCCTCGGGCAGCTCGTGCAGGCGCCCGCCGAGCGTCGACATGGGCAGATTGATCGCGCCGGGAACGCGCGCGGCGGCGAACTCGTCGACCTCCCGGACATCGATGAGCGGCACGCCCTGCCGTTCCCGCAGCTGCTGGACGGTGATCGACTTCACTCGTCTACAGTACCCGCGACAGGAAGTTCCGAGTCCGCTCGTGCTGCGGGTTCGCGAGCACCTCGCGGGGGTTGCCCTCCTCGACGATGACCCCGCCGTCCATGAAGATGAGGCGGTCGCCGACCTCGCGCGCGAAGCCCATCTCGTGCGTCACGACGAGCATCGTCATCCCCTCGTCCGCGAGCGCGCGCATCACCGCGAGCACCTCGCCGACCAGCTCCGGATCCAGCGCCGAGGTCGGCTCGTCGAAGAGCATCATGTCGGGATTCATGCACAGGGCGCGGGCGATCGCGACGCGCTGCTGCTGCCCGCCGGACAGGTGGGACGGGTAGGCGTCGGCCTTCTCGCTGAGCCCGACTCGGCCGAGCATCTCGTGGGCGACCCGCTGGGCCTCGGCCTTCCCGCGCTTGAGCACGCGGCGCTGGGCGATCGTGAGGTTGCCCAGCACCGTCATGTGCGGGAAGAGGTTGAAGCTCTGGAACACCATGCCGATGCGCGTGCGCACCCGGTCGATGTCGGTCTCCGGGTCGAGGATGTCGATGCCCTCGATGAAGATGTTCCCGTCGCTGGGCTCTTCGAGCAGATTCACCGACCGCAGCAGCGTCGATTTGCCCGAGCCGGACGGGCCGATCACGCACACGACTTCGCCCGCCCGGACGGTGAAGTCGATGCCGCGCAGCACCTCGTTGTCGCCGAATCGCTTCACGAGCCCCCTGAGCTCGATCGCCGGGGCGTCCACCTTGATCAGATCGGTGCTCATCGCTGCCTCGCCAGCCGTCGTTCCATCCACGCGACCACGCGCGTGAGCGGGATGGTGATGATCAGGTACAGCATCGCCGCCATCACCAGGGGAGTCGAGTTCGCCGTCATCGTGCTCGCGTCGCGCGCGAAGGTGGTCAGCTCCTTCGTGAAGATCGTGGAGCCGGCGATGAACAGCAGCGAGGTGTCCTTGAGCAGCAGCACGAACTCGTTCGTCAGCGGCGGGATGATGATGCGGAACCCCTGCGGCAGGATGATCCAGAACATCGTCTTCATGGGCGACATGCCGAGGGATCGGGATGCCTCGGTCTGCCCCTTCGGAACGGCCTGGATGCCGGCGCGGATCACCTCGGCCATGTACGCCGACGCCACGAGGATCAGAGCGAGCAGCCCCGCGCCCACCGGCTGGAACGGCACCCGGACATCGAGTGCGATGGGCAGCATGAACGCGACCGCGAAGATCGTCAGCAGCGCCGGCAGGCCGCGGAAAAGCTCGATCCACGCGGTCGCGAACCAGCGGTACGGACCGATGCTCGACAGCTTCATGATCGCGAAGAGCACGCCCAGCAGCGCGCCGCCGACGAACGCGATGATCGTGAACAGGATCGTGTTCACGAGCGCGACCGTGATGATCTGCGGGAAGAGCTCGGCGGCGACCTCGGGGTTGAAGAACTGGTTCGCCAGGCGCGTCCAGTTGGTCGAGACGAGGACCCACACGATGACGGCGAAGAAGATCACATACATCGTGCCCCGGTACAGCCGGGACCGGGTCCTGCGCTTCAACGCCATCGTCGTGCGGTCTCTCTCGCGTCTGCGTCAGATCAGTTCGCGGAGAAGTACTCGTCGTAGATCTGCTGGTACGTGCCGTCCGCGCGCAGGTCCGCGAGAGCCGCGTTCACAGCCTCCAGCAGCGCCGTGCGCTCGCCCTTCGCGAAGGCGAAGCCGTACTGCTCGTCGGTGTTGTACTCCTCGACGATGACGAACGTGCTGTCGGCGCGCTCGTGCTCGACGTTGACGGGCTGGTCCTGCAGGATCGCGTCGATCACGCCGCCCTGCAGCGCCGGCCACAGCTCGCCGTCGGACGGGAAGCTCAGGATCTCGGTGCCCTCGGGGACGTTCTCGGTGGCGTACGCCTCACCGGTCGTGCCCTGCTGGACACCGACCTTCTTGCCCGCGAGGTCGTCGATCGAGGCGATGCCCGAGTCCGTCGAGACCAGCAGCGACTGCAGCGAGTCGTAGTACGGGTCGGCGAAGTCGAGGTTCGCCTCGCGCTCGGGCGTGATCGTCATCGCGGAGGCGGCCATGTCGCACGTGCCGGCGACGAGGGTCGTGCCCGACTGCAGACCGTCGAAGCCGACGACCTGGATCGAGACGTCCAGGCCCAGCGACTCCGCGATCGCGGCGACCAGGTCGATGTCGAAGCCGGAGTAGCCGCTCGGGCTCGAGGAGTCCTCGAACTCGAAGGGCGGATAGGGGATGTCGGAGCACACCGTGAGGGTGCCCGCCTGCACGAGGCTGAAGTCTTCGCCGGCGGGGGGCTCGTCCGTGCTCCCGTCTGATGTGCCTCCCCCGCCGGCGCAGCCGGTGAGGGCGAGGGCGGCCGTCGCGGCGATGCCGAGGCCGAAGAGGAACGTGTTTCGACGTTGCATGGTGACTCCTGAGCAATCCGGGGTCGCTCGCGTGCGAGCGCTGCGTCCGTGCGCACACGGATCGGCCCCCATCCTGCCATGCCCGCCCGTACGTTCACGGCGCCTGCGCCCCGGACGAGGTCACGGTTCGATTGCAACCCGCCGCCGGGGAGCACGAAGCGCCCGCCCCGGAGGGGACAGGCGCTCGGTGTGGTGCCGCTTACTTCTTGTTGCGGCGCTGGTGGCGAGTCTTGCGAAGCAGCTTGCGGTGCTTCTTCTTCGCCATGCGCTTGCGGCGCTTCTTGATGACAGAACCCACAGAGAACCTCACTGAGTCGGAGTACGGCGCACAGGCGCCGCCGGGCAAGAACGGAAAATGCCGTCGTTCAGTCTATCAGGTGGTCGAACGCGCTCAGCCGGCATCGGCGGCAGGGCGCCCCAGCGCCTCGGTGACCGCCGACTCGGGCACACGGTACGAACGCCCGAAGCGCACCGCGGGCAGCTCCCCGGAGTGCACCAGGCGATACACCGTCATCTTCGAGACGCGCATGATCTCGGCGACCTCGGCGACGGTGAGGAATCGCACGTCCGGCAGCTCGGGCATTCGCTCCCCTTCTCCCCGCTTCAGCCTGCAGATGCAGTGGCCACACTCTATTGCCTCTGTGCGACCCGTGTAAACACGTGTGATCCGTGTGAACACTGGGATCGGGCGTCAATTCTGCCGGCGCAGCCGCTCCCTCGCCTCCCGCGCCACCGCTCGCGCCGCCTTGCGAGCGTCGCGCAGCGCCCGCTCGGCCTGTCGCACCGCCTTCTGCGCCTCGCGGTAGCGCTTGTCGGCCAGGAGCGCGGAGTCGTCGTCGCGCTCCGCGGCGGACGGCGGGGCGGCGGGATGGGGGGCTGAGGCGATGTACGCCGCGACGCCGTCGAGGGCGCGCTCGACGCCGAACCGGAACGGATCGCCGTCGTCGAGGAAGACGCCGGCCGCGATCGCGGCGGCCAGGTGAGGATACGCATCCTCGGTCACCAGAGCGCGGAACAGGGCGTCCTCGCGCGCGGTCAGCTCGGCCGCGGTGACATCCGCCTCCCGCTGCGTGCGCGCGTACCCGGCGAACACGATGCCGGTCCACCGCGCCAGCCCGGTGACCAGCAGCATCACCGAGAGGCGCTCCTCGTGCGACAGCGGCGTGTCCGCGAGGGCGTGCAGTCCGGCATCCATCCAGGCGGCGCTGTTGGGAGTCACCGGGGAGCCGGTGATCGGGATGTCGAGCACCCACGGGTGCCGCACATAGCGGGCGACCTGCCCGTCGTACAGGGCGGTCAGCTGCGCACGCCAGTCGCCCGCGGTCCGGCTCGCCTCCGAGGGGAGGCCGACCGCCTCCTCCTGCATGAGCAGCAGCAGGTCGTCCTTCGCGGTGACGTAGCGGTACAGCGACATCGGGGTGAAGCCCAGCCGCGCGGCGACCGCACTCATCGACACCGCGGCGAGTCCGTCGGCATCCGCGACCTCGATCGCCGCCTCGACGATCCGCTCCACCGACATCTCGCGCTTGGGGCCGCGCTGCGGGTTCGCGGCGATCCCCCAGGCCAGTGCGATGGCGCGCGGCAGCTCGAGCTCGGCGGCATCCGACTCCGGGGTCTCGCTCATGCCTCCATCCTAGGACTGTTTATGGCCTAAATCGTGTGTTACCGTCATATACAGTTTCTGCTGTACACAGTGAGGAGGAGAGCATGGAGCACGCGATCGATGCCACGGGTCTGACGGTGGCGTTCGGGCGACACAGGGTGCTCGACGGACTCGACCTGCGCGTCTCACCCGGCGAGGTGTTCGCTCTGCTCGGGCCGAACGGCGCGGGGAAGACCACGACCATCAACGTGCTCACCACGCTCGTGCGGCCCGACGGAGGTCGGGCGCGGGTGGCGGGGGCCGATGTCGCGGCGCATCCGGAGCTCGTGCGCCGGCGCATCAGCCTCACCGGGCAGACGGCCGCCGTCGACGAGGTGCTCACCGGCACCGAGAACCTCGTGATGATGGGCCGCCTGTCGGGACTCAGCCCGCGCGACGCACGCACGCGAGCGTCCGCCCTGCTGCGCTCGTTCGACCTCGGCGACGCCGCGGGGCGCCGTGTCGGGACCTACTCCGGCGGCATGCGCCGTCGGCTCGATCTGGCACTCAGCTTCGTCGTGCCGCCCCGGATCCTCTTCCTCGACGAGCCGACCACCGGCCTCGACACCCGCAGCCGGCGCGAGCTCTGGGGCGTCATCCGCGGCCTCGCCGCGGAGGGCACGACGGTCTTCCTGACCACGCAGTACCTCGAGGAGGCCGATCAGCTCGCCGACCGCATCGCCGTGCTCGACGGCGGCCGCATCGTCGCCGAGGGCACGCCGGCCGCCTTGAAGGCCCGCGTGGGCGGCGACAGCGTGCGGCTGCACGGACCCGACGACGCCCTCGTCCGCGAGATCCCCACCGACGGCTCCGTCGCGGGCCTGCGGCGGGCGATCGACGAGCTCGCCGACGTCGGGGCGGAGGGCGCCGTGACGCTGCACCGCCCGACCCTCGACGACGTGTTCCTGACCTTGACCTCCGGTCCGCGCATCAAGGAGTCCGCATGACCTCGCTCCCCCTCGCTCCCGCCCCGCGCACCCGGCCGCGGCCGCTGACGGCCGAGCGCGTCTTCGTGCGGCGCTCGCTGCTGCACTCGCTGCGCGACGGCGAATCACTGCTCATGGCCGTGCTCCTGCCGGTGCTGCTGATGCTCATGTTCACGTGGGTGTTCGGCGGCGCCATCGACCCCTCGGGCGGCTACGTCGACTACGTCGTGCCCGGCATCATCCTCATCTGCGCCGGGTTCGGCGCCTCGTCGACGGGCGTGTATGTCGCCGGCGACATGCGCGCCGGGATCATCGACCGGTTCCGCACGATGCCCCTGCGGGCCAGCGCGGTGCTGACCGGGCACGTGGTCGCGAGCCTGCTGCGCAACCTCGTGGCCACCGGCATCGTGATCGGCGTCGGTCTGCTCGTCGGCTTCCGGCCCACCGCCGATCTGTGGGGCTGGCTCGGCGCGATCGGCATCATCGCCCTGTGGATCCTCGCGATCACCTATCTGTTCGCGGCGATCGGGCTCGCCGCCGGCAGCCCCGAGGGCGCGAGCGGCTATGGGTTCATCCTGCTGTTCGTGCCGTACCTGTCCAGCGCCTTCGCACCCATCGAGACGATGCCCTCGTGGCTGCAGCCCATCGCGCAGCACCAGCCGGTCACCCCGATCATCGAGACCATCCGTGGCCTGCTGATGGGCGCCCCGCTGGGCACCCAGCCGCTGTGGGCGCTGGGCTGGTGCCTGCTGATCCTCGCGGTCGCGTACGGGTGGGGCGCCTGGCTGTTCCGGCGGCGGGCGGGCAGGCGATAGAGCGGATGCCGCGGCGCCGCTACGCGCCGAGCTTCTTCAGCGCGCCGGTGACCGCGTGCTTGGCCGACGCGGCGACACGGCCGATGCCCTCTGCTGCGCGGGCGGCGGATTCGGGCAGCGCCGCGCCCACCGACGCCACGGCGGCCGCGGCATCCGATTCGTCCAGGAGGAACGGGACGAGCCAGTCGTCGACCTGCTCCAGGGGTTCGGCGACGATGCTGTAGAACCGGTGCTGGCCGTCCTCCCGCACGGAGACGAGATGCGCCTCGCGCAGCACCTTGAGGTGCTTGGAGACGGTGGGCTGGCTGACCCCGAGCTCCTGGACGATCTGCGAGACGCTCGTGCCCTGCTCGCCGGCCGCGGAACGCTCGCGGAGCAGCTGCAGGATGTCGCGCCGCGTGCCGTCCGCGATCACGTCGAAGATGTCCGCCATGTGCTCAGATTAGCCGGGCGTCGCGCGGAGTACCATGACGAGGATGTCAGTGCGAAGGCGCCGCCCCGGGCGGGCGTCGCGGGCCGAAGGGGGGCGCACATGGCAGCCGACCCGCTGCGAAGGCCCGCGCGGCGGGGACTGATCGACCGGCTCGCCGACCTCCGGGACGGCCTGCGCAACCTCACGACATCGTCACCGGCGCGCTTCGCGGTGCTGGTGTTCGTCGCCCTCATCCTCATCTTCACCTTCCTGTACTCGCTGCCCGCGGCGGCGGCCGACGGGCAGCGCACCCCCTTCGCCGACGCGCTGTTCACCGCGGTCTCCACGATCTGCGTCACGGGCCTTGCGACCGTCGACATGTTCACGCACTGGTCGCCGTTCGGACATGTCATCACCTATGTCGGCGTCAACGTCGGCGCGCTGGGAGTGTTGACCCTCGCGTCGATCCTGGGCCTGGTGATCTCCAAGCGCCTGGGGCTGCGCGCCAAGCTCATCGCCGCGGGCGACTCGAACCCGCTGCGCGCCCGCGGCGGCCCCGTCAACGAGGGCCAGACGGTGCGCCTGGGCGAGGTCGGCCAGCTGCTGGCGACCGTCGCCCTGTCGACGCTCGTGATCGAGGCCGTGCTCGCGTTCCTGCTCTACCCGTCGCTGGTGTGGGCGGGCATCGACCCGCTCGCCGCACTGTGGGAGGCGCCCTACTACGCGGCGATGGCGTTCACGAACACCGGCTTCGTGCCCAACGCCGACGGCCTGCTGCCGTTCCAGGACGACTACTTCCTGCTCGGCGTCCTCATGGTCGGGGTGTTCCTCGGCTCCATCGGATTCCCGGTGATCTTCACGCTGTTCAAGCACCACTGGCATTTCCGGCAGTGGTCGCTGCACGCCAAGCTCACCCTGATCACGACGGTCGTGCTCTTCGTCGCGGGGGCGCTCGTGTTCCTCCTGCTCGAGTACGACAATCCGCGCACCTTCGGCGGGCTGGATGCCTGGGACACCACCTTCCAGACGTTCTTCCTGTCCGCGATGACCCGCTCCGGCGGGTTCTCCGTGATCCCGATCGACGACCTGCACGGCTCGTCGCTCGTGGTGGGCTCGATGCTCATGTTCGTCGGCGGCGGTTCGGCGTCCACCGCCGGCGGCATCAAGGTGACCACGCTCGCCGTGCTGGCCCTCGCCGCCTTCTCGGAGGCGCGCGGCCGCTCGTCGGTGCAGGTTTTCCGCCGCCGCATCCCCAGCGACGTGCAGCGCGTGGCGCTGTCGGTCGTCGCGTGGGGCGCGACGATCTGCGCGCTCTCCACGATCACGATCGCCCAGCTCACCAAGGCACCGGTGGGGGCGGTGATGTTCGACGTCATCTCGGGCTTCGCCACCGTCGGCCTGTCCACGGGGCTGACCGAGCAGCTGCCCGATCCGGGGATCTACGTCATGGCTCTGACCATGTTCATGGGCCGCGTTGGTACAGTGACTCTCGCCGCGGCCGTGGCCGCGACATCCCGTACGCAGCTCTACTCGCTGCCGGTGGAAAGGCCGATCGTTGGTTGAGCAGATCCGCAGCGACGCTCCCGTCCTCGTCATCGGGCTCGGTCGGTTCGGGGCCGCCTGCGCCGGAGAGCTCGACCGCCTCGACCGCGAGGTGCTCGCCATCGACGAGAACCTCGACCTCGTGCAGAAGTGGTCGGAGCGGGTCACCCACACCGTGCAGGCCGATGCCCGCAACGTCGACGCGCTGAAGCAGATCGGCGCCCAGGACTTCCAGATCGCCGTGGTCGCCGTCGGCACGTCGATCGAGTCATCCGTGCTCATCACCGCCAACCTCGTCGACCTGAAGGTCCCGCAGATCTGGGCCAAGGCGGTGTCGCAGTCGCACGGCAAGATCCTGGCGCGGGTGGGGGCGAACCACGTCATCTACCCCGAGCGCGAGGCCGGCGAGCGCGTCGCCCACCTGGTGAGCGGGCGGATGCTCGACTTCATCCGCTTCGACGACGACTTCGTGCTCGCCAAGATGTACCCGCCGAAGTTCGTCCGCGGCGTGGGGCTGAACGAGTCCGGCGTGCGGACGAAGTACAACGTGACGGTGGTCGGCGTGAAGAGCCCCGGCAAGCCGTTCCGCTACGCCGAGGCCGACACCGTGGTCACCAACCACGACCTCATCATCGTGTCGGGGACCAACTCCGACATCGAGCGCTTCGCCGCCCTCGACCGCTGACCGTCGGCCCTGACTACGCGCCCGCGAGTACCTCGGCACGCCGCGGCGCGGCCGCGCGGCAACCGTCGCTCGCCCCGGGCGCCTACGCGCCCGCGGCGAGCTCGCGGGCGCGGGCCAGGGCGGCGTCGGTCGCGCGGCCGAACACCTCGTCCAGGCGCGCGTCCTGCAGCACGGCGACGGCGCGCTCGGTGGTGCCCTTGGGGCTCGTCACCCGGCGGCGCAGCTCGGCGGGGTCGTCCCCGGTCGCCTCCAGCAGCGCCGCGGCGCCGATGAAGGTCTGCTCGGCCATGAGCCGGGCCTCGGGCTCGGCGAAGCCCTTGCCGACGGCGGCCCGGGTGAGCTCCTCGATGAGCAGGAACACATAGGCGGGCCCCGAGCCCGAGATGGTCGACAGCGCGTCGATCTGCCCCTCGGGCAGCTCGATCACCGCTCCGCACGTCTCGAACATGCGACGCACCACCGCGACGTCCCCGGCGGTGGCGGTCGATCCCGCAGCGAGCCCGGTGACCGCCTTGCCGACGAGCGCCGGTGTGTTCGGCATCGACCGCAGGACCGGGATGCCGGGGCCCAGGATCTCTTCGAACGTCGCGATCGGAACGCCCGCCGCGAGGCTCACGACCACCGTTCCGCGGCGCAGCACCGGGGCGATCTCGCGCAGGAGCTCCGGCACCATCGCGGGCTTGACCCCGATCAGCACGATGCCGGCCGCGGCGGCGGCATCCCGGTTCCCGCTCGGCTGCTGCTCGAGCGCGATGCTCGTGACGCCGGGGATGTCGGAGAGCTCGGCCGCCTTCGCCGCCGTGCGGTTGGTGGCGGTAAGGCCCGCGGCCAGGCCCGACGCCGCGACGCCCCGCAGGACCGCGCCCCCCATCGAGCCGGCGCCGAGGATCGCGATCGGAGGCAGTGCGTCAGGCATGCCGACATCCTACGATCCGGCGCAAACCTGAAAGGTCATTCACCTCCGCGGGCCTGCGCGTTATAGTCGGAGTCGACGGGGGTGAGGATGCCTCCGCCCGACCGGAGGACGTACATGACACTCTTCGACGGCATCACGAGCCGCCTCATCGAGACACCGCGTCTGAGCGTGAACATCCTGGAGCGCGACGGCGACGACCCCGCCACTGGGCCGGAGCGCACGGTGGTGTTCGTGCACGGCAACGTGTCGTCGTCGCTGTTCTGGCAGGAGATCATGCAGGACCTGCCCGGCGACCTGCGCGTCATCGCCATCGACCTGCGCGGATTCGGCGAGAGCGAGAACGCGCCGGTGGACGCCACGCGGGGTCTGCGCGACTACAGCGACGACGTGTTCGCCGCGCTCGAGGCGCTGGAGATCCCCACGGCGCACTTCGTCGGGTGGTCGATGGGCGGCGGCGTCATCATGCAGTACGCGCTCGACCATCCCGCGCTGAGCCTCACGCTCCAGGCGCCGGTGTCGCCCTACGGATTCGGCGGCACGCGCCGCGACGGCTCGCGTCTGACCGACGACGATGCCGGCTGCGGCGCCGGCGGCGCGAATCCGGACTTCGTCGAGCGGCTGTCGACGAACGACACCTCCGATGAGGCGCCGACGTCGCCGCGCAGCGTCTTCCGCGCCAGCTACGTCGCACAGGGCTACACGAGCGAGCATGAAGACGTGTGGGTCGAGTCGATGCTGACGACCTCGACCGCCGAGGGCAACTACCCCGGCGACGCGACGGTGAGCGAGAACTGGCCCGGGTTCGGCGCCGGCGACTACGGCGTCCTCAACACGATGGCGCCGAAGCACTTCGACGTCTCGAGCATCGTCGACCTCGACCCCAAGCCGCCGATCCTGTGGGTGCACGGCACCGCCGACGCGATCGTGTCGGATGCCTCGTTCTTCGACATCAACAACCTCGGCGCCCTGGGCGTGATCCCCGGCTGGCCGGGGGCCGAGGTCGCCCCGCCGCAGGAGATGGTGTCGCAGACGCGCGATGTGCTCACCCGCTACGGCGACGCCGGCGGCACGGTGGTCGAGCTCCAGCTGGAAGGCGTGGGCCACTCGCCTCACCTGGAGCGGCCGGCGGAGTTCCGCCGCGCCCTGCTGGAGACGATCGGCTACGTGGGCGCCGCCGCCGACCCCGCGCCTCCGACGGAGGCGATCATCCTCAAGTCCTCCGACTGAAGCCGGGCGCGCACGTCCCTAGACTCATAGCATGAGTGCATCCGGCGGCGGCAAGGCGATCATCGCGGCGTTTCTCGCGAACATGGGGATCGCGATCGCGAAGTTCGTCGCCTGGCTGCTGTCCGGCTCGGCGTCGATGCTGGCCGAGGCGATCCACTCCGTCGCCGACTCGGGCAATCAGCTGCTGCTGCTGTTCGGCGGGCGGAAGGCCAAGCGCAAGGCCGACCGCGAGCATCCCTTCGGGTACGGACGCGAGCGCTACGTGTACGCGTTCGTCGTCGCGATCATCCTCTTCTCGGTCGGCGGCCTGTTCTCGATCTACGAGGGCGTCGACAAGCTGACGCATCCGCACGAGCTGGAGAACATCTGGATCCCGATCGGCGTGCTCGTGATCGCCATCGTGCTGGAGTCGTTCTCGCTGCGCACGGCGGTCAAGGAGTCCAACCAGGTGCGCGCCAAGGGCCAGTCGTGGATCTCGTTCGTGCGCCACTCGAAGGCGCCTGAGCTGCCCGTCGTCCTCCTCGAAGACATCGCCGCGCTGGTGGGGCTGGTGTTCGCGCTGCTGGCCGTCAGCCTGTCGGCGATCACCCACAACCCCGTCTTCGACGCGATCGGGACGCTCATGATCGGCACCCTGCTGATCCTCGTCGCGATCACGCTCGGCATCGAGACCAAGAGCCTCCTGGTCGGCGAGGGCGCAACCCAGGGCGACCTGGACAAGATCATCCGCGCCATCGAGTCCGGCCCTGAGATCGAGCGGCTCATCCACATCAAGACCCTCTACCTCGGCCCCGACGAGCTGCTCGTCGCCGCCAAGCTCGGCTTCGCGGCCGACAAGCCGCTGGGCGCGGTCGCCACCGACATCGACACGGTGGAGGCGCGCGTGCGCGCCGCCGTTCCGGTGGCTCGCGTCGTCTACTTCGAGCCGGACATCTACCGGCCGGCCAAGGGCGAGGGCCCGCCGACCGACGCGATCGTGCTCAAGTCGGAGGACTGACGCCCTGGAAGACTGGGGCCATGGAGTTCACGATCTTCACCGAGCCCCAGCAGGGCTTCTCGTACGACGATCAGCTCGCCTTCGCCCGCGCCGCCGAGCGCACCGGGTTCGACGCGTTCTTCCGGTCCGACCACTACATGCGGATGGGCGCGGGCAGCCCGCTGCCGGGGCCGACGGATGCCTGGACCACGCTGGCGGGACTGGCCCGCGAGACCTCGACGATTCGCCTGGGCACCCTGGTGTCGTCGGCGACGCACCGGCATCCCGCCGTGCTCGCGATCCAGGTCGCGCAGGTGGATGCCATGTCGGGCGGGCGGGTGGAGTTCGGCCTGGGAACCGGCTGGTTCGAACAGGAGCACATCGCCCTCGGCATCCCGTTCCCGAACAAGCGCTTCCCCCCATTCGAGGAGCAGCTGGCGATCGTGACCGGGCTCTGGGCGACCCCGGTCGGCGAGACCTTCTCGTTCGACGGCGAGCACTACACGCTCGTGGACTCCCCGGCGCTGCCCAAGCCCGTGCAGTCGCCCATGCCCGTGATCGTCGGCGGCACCGGCGCACAGCGCACGCCCCGGGTGGCGGCGCAGTACGCGACGGAGTACAACCTCGGCTTCCAGCCCGAGGCGGTGATCGCCGAACGGTTCGCCGCGGTGCGAGCCGCCTGCGAGCGCATCGGCCGCGACCCGGCGTCGCTGAAGATGTCGGTCGCACTCACCACGTTCGCAGGCGCCGACGAGCGCGAACTGGAGCGGCGAGCCGAGGCGACAGGGCGCACGCTCGACCAGGTGCGCAGCGATCGCAACATCGTCGGCACGCCCGACCAGATCGCCGAGAAGGTGGCGCGGCTGCGCGAGCTGGGCGCCCAGCGCGTGCACTTCCAGCTGCTGGACCTGCGGGATGTCTCGCACGTCGAATTCCTCGGCACCGAGGTGCTGCCGCTGCTGCGCTAGAGGCCGTCGCCTCCCCATGTCGTCTCGCGGGCCGGGCTCGCTCGGCGACCGCTCAGGCGCGGCGCTGCTCGAAGAACGCCTGCAGCAGGGTCGCCGCCTCGTGCTCGCGCACTCCGGAGACGACTTCAGCGCGCGACGGCAGCCGCCGGTCGCGCACGACGTCGTACGTCGATCCGGCGGCGCCCGCCTTCTCGTCCCACGCGCCGAAGACCAGCCGCGACACCCGGGCCTGCAGCAGCGCGCCGGCGCACATCAGGCAGGGCTCCAGGGTGACCACGAGCGTGCAGCGCTCGAGGTTCCACGACCCGAGGGACCGGGCGGCCTCGCGCATCGCGACGATCTCGGCGTGGCCGGTGGGGTCCGCATCGACCTCGCGACGATTGCGACCCTCGCCGATCACGGTGCCGGAGGCATCCACCACCACCGCGCCGACCGGCACATCGCCGTCCGCCTGCGCCTCGCGGGCGAGGGCGAGCGCGCGATCCATCGCCGCCTCGTCGGTCACCCGCGCACCCAGAGCCACGTGCACAGCATACGGCGCCAGCCATTACTGTGGGCGTCATGCGCGTGCACGTCACAGACCATCCCCTCATCACCCACAAACTGACCGTGCTGCGCGACGAGCGCACGCCGTCGCCCGTGTTCCGCCAGCTCACCGAGGAGCTGGTGACCCTCCTCGCCTACGAGGCGACCCGCAGTGTGCGGGTGTCCCCGCTCGATATCACCACCCCGGTCGCGCCGACCACGGGCGTCCGCATCAGCGAGCCGCGTCCCATCGTCGTGCCGATCCTGCGCGCGGGCCTGGGCATGCTCGAGGGCATGGTGAAGCTGCTGCCCACCGCCGAGGTGGGCTTTCTCGGCATGGTGCGCGACGAGGAGACGCTGCAGCCCACGACCTACGCCGAACGGCTGCCCGCCGACCTGAGCGACCGGCAGTGCTTCGTGCTCGACCCGATGCTGGCCACCGGGGGTTCGCTGGGTGCGGCGATGGACTTCCTGTTCCGCCGCGGCGCCCGGGACGTCACCGCGGTGTGCCTGCTCGGGACGCCCGAGGGGGTGTCCGCGATCGAGAAGACCGTCGAGGGCCGCGACGTCACGATCGTGCTCGGCGCGCTCGACGACGGCCTCAACGAGAAGGGCTACATCGTCCCGGGTCTGGGCGACGCCGGCGACCGGCTCTACGGCACCGTGTGAGTCCCCTAGCCGGGTGAGTCGCCGGGCAGGGGGATGCCGCAGCGTCAGGCCGCGCCGGATCCCCCGTCGAACAGCGGGTCGGACGGCGGGCGGCGCCCCGTCTCCTGCTCCCACATCTCCAGCTGCTGAGTGAGGGCCTTGGCGAGCTCGAACACCTGCTCCGGCGGGATCCGGATGCGGCTGACCACGCGCGCCGGCACGACGAGCCGCGGCTCGCCGGTTTCCGGGTCCGGCTCTTCGTGCGGCGGCTGGGCGAGCGTGACGAAGTCCATCACGAACACGGTCGGGGTGTGCCACACGTTCGCGAAGTCTGCGTAGCTGCCGGGCACCACCTCGGAAGGCAGATCGAACTCGAAGTGGCTGGGCGGGTCTGGTGTCACGCGGGCACCTCCTGCCGTCAGTCTACGGGCGGCACCGCGCGCACCAGCCGGGCGAACGCGCTGAGTCGCGTGACGCCCTCCGGCGTGCGCGGCAGCTCGTCGAGCAGGCCCGGCGAGTACACCAGGTAGGCGGCGTGCTGTGCGCGCGAGACGGCGACGTTGAGCCTGTTCTGCAGCAGCAGGAAGTCGGGTCCGCGGGGCGCGTCCCGCCCGGAGGATGCCGCGAGCGACACGATCGCGACGACCGCCTCCTGGCCTTGGAATCGGTCGACGGTGCCGACGGGGATGCGGTCCCACCCCGCCGCGGCGAGGGCCTCTTCGACCATCACCTGCTGCGCGTTGTACGGGGTGACCACGATGAGGTCCTCCTGCCCGAGCGGCCGGGGCGGCAGCATCCGCACCTCCCCGTCCGCCTGCTCGGTGGCCGTCCAGGGCCGCCCCAGCAGGTCGCGGACGATGGCGACGACCTGCTCCGCCTCTTCCGGAGACTGGGTCGAGTTCCCGCGGTGCCGCACCGGCCGCGGATGCAGACCCGGCTCGACGCCGTCCAGGGTGCGCAGGGCCGTCGAGGGATGCGACGCAAGCCGGCCCGCGTACGACAGGTGGGACACCGGCCGGGCGACGTCGGGATGCATGCGCCAGGTGCGGGCCAGGAAGAAGCCGAGCTCGGGCGGGATCACCTCGGCCCCGTCGAGCACCCAGCCCAGTGCCGAGGTGTCGACCGGCTCCGGGTGCGTGCCCTGGCTCACCTGGGGCAGTTGCTGCGGGTCGCCCAGCAGCAGCAGGCGGCGAGCCGCGCACGCGACGGCGATCGTGGAGGCGAGCGAGAACTGGCCGGCCTCGTCGATCACCAGCAGGTCGAGACTGCCGCGCGGCACCCGCTGCTCGTGACTGAAATCCCAGGCCGTGCCCCCGACGACGTACCCCGTGTCGTCGTGCTCGGCGGTCCAGGCGGCCATGCCGGCCTTCGGGATGACCGTGAACGGCTGCGCCGCGCCGGAGCCGTCCTTCGGCGCCTTGCCGACGAGGTCTTTGGGAACGCCGGCGGCGACGACCCTCTCGAGCATGTGCTCGACGACGGCGTGCGACTGGGCCACCACGCCGATCTTGAAGCCGTGCTCGGCGACGAGGCGGGCGATGACGTGCGATCCCACGTAGGTCTTCCCGGTCCCGGGCGGACCCTGGACGGCGAGGTAGCTGCGGTCGAGGTCGAGGATCGCCTGAGTGATGTCGGCGACGTCGTCCCCCGTGCCGCCGGTTCCGACGGTCCCCCCGCGGCGGCGCGGCGGCCGGCGGCGCAGGATGTCCGTCGCCGGATCCTCGGGGAACCCGGGCGCCGCGGCGATGACCGCCTCCGCCCACGCCTCGATCGCCGTCTGCTGCCGGCCCGCGTGCGGAGGGGCCGTCGGGGTCAACGCGACGGGCAGTTCGTCCCACGTCTGCCCGTCGGCGGCGGACTCGGCGATCACCGCGCCGTCCTCGATCACCTCGAGCACCTCGATCGAGCGCGCTGCGTGGATCCAGCGCGGTGCCGCGGCCACCGGGAACGGCGCGGGCAGCTCGTACACCGCGTACGGTCGCTGCCCCTCGCTGAGCCGGGTCCCCGGTGCCGGCGCTCCGCGCAGGCGGACGATGCGGCGCACCGAGCGCGGACCCTCGTGCCAGTCCTCCATCACCTCGGAGCGCTCGGGGTCGATCACGACGACGTCGCGCTGGTCCTCCCACACCGAGACCGGTTCGCGCAGCCGCAGGAAATGCGCGACCCAGAAGGTCTTCGCCTCCCGCGGGTAGTAGTCGATCGCCGCCGCGCCCAGCCGGAGCGCGCGCACGTCGGCATCTTCGGGACCGGCATCCCGCTCCCGGTCGGCCGCGAGCCGCAGCAGCGCCTCGGACTGGGGCTTCGGCTCGTACGCCGCCTCGCTGGGCTCCGGATCGATGGTGGGGGTGAGGTCGGCGGCGATCGCCCGCTGCACGAGCCAGTCGCGCAGCCGCAGCGTCGAGACGCAGTCGTACCGGTTGTAGTCGGCGAGGTCGTCCAGGATCGCCTGCGCCTCGGCATCCCTCCCCGCGTCGGCGAGGGCGCGCGCCTCGACGTACCGGACGATCGAGTCGTCGCCCTTCTGCACCTCGCTGGTGCGCACCTCGTCGCCCATGTAGAGCGGCTCGAGCTTCTTGATCGAGTACGAGCGCGAGCCCACCCGCAGCGCGCGGCGCACGATGGGATAGAGGTCGACGAAGACGCCGTCGCGCAGCAGCCGGTCGACCTCGGCCTCGCCGACGCCGTACCGGCGAGCCATCTCGAACAGGTGGGTGGGCTCGTAGGGCGCGTAGTGGTAGATGTGCATGCCGGGGTGCTGCCTGCGCCGCAGCTCCACGAACTCGAGGAACTCGAGCAGCGCCCGCTTCTCCGCCGCGAAGTCGTGCGCCCACAGCGCCGTGTACTGCTCGCGGGTGTCGACCCAGCCGAACAGGTAGTCGATCCCCCACATCGTCGTCGCGCCGTCGCCGCTGCTTCCGCTTCCGCTTCCGCTTCCGATTCCCGAGCCAGTCGAGGGACCGGCCGCCGGAGCTGCCGCGGCCGGCTCGCTGTACAGCGGGTCGCCCTCGAAGTCGAAGAACAGGTCGCCGTGGTCCGGCCGGGGCAGGGCGCCGAGCGCCGTCGGGAAGACCACCTCGTACGTCGGGACGGGCGGCGGCGGCGCGGGAGCCGGGGACGCGGGTGGGACCAGCGGCGGGATGCCGGCCGGGCTCTCGAGCTGGAGCCGCGCCTGGGTGCGCAGCATCGCGAACGTGTCGGCACTCATCCGCGGCGGCGGCTCGGCCGCGACGGCGAGCTCGTCGATGGTGCGGATGCCGGCATCGCGCAGGCGACGGCGCTGCACGGGGCGCATGCCCGCCACCACCAGCAGGTCACGGTTCGCGACGACCTCGAGGTCGCAGGTGGCACACCGGCCGCAGGCGGTGACCGACAGCTCGCCCCGCTCGTCGGCCCATGCGATCGGCTCGCCGGCGGCGCCGAGCTCGATCCGGCGGTCGGCGATGAGTGCGCGCAGCCGCGCCCGGCGCAGCTCGAACGTCGGCAGCAGCGTGTCGACGCTGTGGCTGCTGACCGTGCCGTCGCCCAGCAGCAGCTGCACGGTGTCGGAGCGGGGGATGGCGAGCCGATCGAGCTGATCGGCGTATGCCGCCAGCTGCATGAGCGCCGTGACCCGGGCGTGCCGCGCGAGCTTCGAATCCTGCACGACCCACCCCGAGGCCGCCCCGCTCCCCCAGCGTTCCCCGGTCCCCGAGCCTGTCCCGGTCCCCGAGCCTGTCGCGCTCCCCGAGCCTGTCCCGGTCCCCGAGCCTGTC
>NZ_JBIQHX010000006.1:0-3201 GCF_044508325.1 Microbacterium sp.
GTCGCTGAGCCATCTGACAGCGGTCTCGGGCGCGAACTGCGCGATCATCGTGGGCCTGATGTTCGGCGCCGCGGCCATGTGCGGTGCGCGCCGGTGGGTGCGGGTGGTCGCGGCTCTCACGGCACTGGCGGGCTTCGTCGTGCTCGTCACGCCCGAGCCGAGCGTCGTGCGCGCCGCGGCGATGGCGACCGTCGCGATGCTCGGCATCCTGCTCGGCCGCCCCGCCGCCGGCGCGAGCGCGCTGTGCCTCGCCGTGATCGTGCTGCTCGCGGGCGACCCGTGGCTTGCGCTGTCGCTCGGCTTCGCGCTGTCGGCCGTCGCCACCGCCGCGCTGCTCGTGCTCGCGCCGCCTTTGGCGCGCGGTCTCACGCGGTGGCTGCCGCGCCCGTTGGCGCTCGTGATCGCGGTCCCGCTCGCTGCGCAGCTGGCATGCGGGCCGCTGCTGGTGCTCGTGAATCCCGTCGTCCCGCTCTACGGCGTCATCGCGAACCTGGTCGCGGGGCCGGCGGCCCCCGTGGCCACCGTGATCGGACTGGCCGCCTGCCTCCTGACCCCGATCCTGCCCGGCTTGGCTGGGCCCGTGGCTGCGGTCGCGTGGGCCCCCTCCGCGTGGGTCGCCGCCACCGCTAGAGCAGCGGCCGGGCTTCCTGCCGCGTCGATCCCCTGGCTCGAGGGCTGGGGCGGAGCGGCGGCGCTGACGGGACTGGGAGTGTGCGTGGCGGTCGTGGTCGCGTGGCGCCGCGCAGGAGCAGGCTCGCTCGCCGTGCGCGTCGCCGCGACGGTGGTGCTCTCGGGGGTCGTGGGCGCCGCCGTGGGAGGTGCGGCGCTGGCCGGGCCCGCAGGAGTGCTCACCACCCCGGGCGACTGGTCGATCGCCGCATGCGATGCGGGCCAGGGCGATGCGGTCCTGGTGCGCTCCGGATCCGGCGTGGCGCTCATCGACACCGGACCGGAGGCCGCGCCCCTGCGCGCGTGCCTCGCCCGTCTCGGGATCGGTCGCATCGATCTGCTCGTGCTCACGCACTTCGATCTCGACCACGTCGGAGGCGCCGAGCCGCTCGTCGGAATGGCGGGCACGGTGCTGCACGGCCCGGTGGCCGGCGCCGGTGATCAGAGCCTGCTGGACCGGTTCGCGGAGGGAGGCGCCCGGCTCGTCGCGGCGACGAGCGGGATGACCGGCACGCTGGGAGGTGCCCGCTGGCGCGTGCTGTGGCCGCGCGCGGGCACGGCGGCCTTCCCCTCGGGCAACGACGCGAGCGTCGTGATCGACATCCGCGGCGGCGGCGTGCCGGCATCCCTCTTCCTCGGCGACCTGTCCGCCTCACCGCAGGCGATCATCGCCGGCGACCCGCTGCTGCGGCCGCCGTACGAGGTCGTCAAGGTCGCGCACCACGGCAGTGCCGATCAGGACGCCGGGCTGTATCGCCGGATCGGAGCGACCGTCGCCCTCATCACCGTCGGCGCGGGCAACGACTACGGGCATCCGCGGGCTGAGACGCTGCAGCTGCTCCGTTCCGGGGGAGCGGCCTTCGGTCGCACGGATCGTGACGGGCTGATCCTCGTCGCGTCCGGCAGCGCGGGAGTCACCGTCTGGCGTGAGCGTGGGCCGCCGCCGGAGCCGGGAGCCGTGTCCGGTCAGGTGCCGATCACGAGGATGTGCAGATCGGCTTCGATCGACGTGCTCGGCGTCAAGTCGGTGAACCCGGTCGGGCCGGCAAGGCGGATCTCGACGTCGACCGCGCCATCGGTCGCCGACTGCAGGGGGTCGAAGATCGCCTGAAGCGACACTTCAAGCCGGCGGACCTCGATGTCCTCGTCGTCCTGTCGTCGGACATAGAGCGACTGCAGCACCGCATGGGCGCTTCCGGCAGGCTGCGGAAGCGAGAAGAACGCGCGATTCGTCTCGGCCAGCACAAACCCGCGTTCGCCGATGCGCAGGGGATGCACGATCATCTGTTCACCGCCGGGCCGACCTTGAGCGGGCCGACTCCGGCGACCAGGGCTCGCTTTCCGAGATCGACGATGAGGAGGAAGCCGACCCACTCGGAGAAGGGGTCATCGCCGTTCCTGTCACGCAGCAGGAGGGTCGCCGCGACCACGACTCCGCGCCCGAACTCGGTGTCCTGCACCCCAGGCGATCGTTTTCGGTCACAGTCTGACGTGGGCATCTGCGCGCCACAAGGGCGCGGACGGCGGAGTCGGCGCCGTCCCGTAGGCTCGGAGCATGGCCGCCCCCACTCGCCGACCCGCGCGTACGACGGCCAAGAGCGCCATCCCGCAGCTGTCCTGGCGTGAGCCGCACCCGGCGCCGATCGTGCTCGTGTCAGGGCCCGAGGAGGTGTGCGCCGAACGCGCGATCGCCGCGGTCCGCGACTACCTGCGCGCCGAGGATGCGGCGGTCGAGATCTCGGACCTGCGGGCAGACGACTACGAGGCCGGCACGCTGCTCGCGGTCACGTCGCCGTCGCTGTTCGGCGAGCCGCGGCTGGTGCGCGTGCAAGGCGTCGAGAAGTGCACCGACGCCTTCCTGGCCGAGGCGCTCGCGTATCTGGAGCATCCGCAGGAAGGGGCGACGCTCGTGCTGCGGCACACGGGCGCGTCCGTGCGCGGCAAGAAGCTGCTCGACGCGATCCGCTCCGGGGCCGGCGACGGCGTCGAAGTCGCGTGCACCGCCATCAAGCGCGACGCGGATCGCGTCGACTTCGCAGCGGGGGAGTTCCGCGCGGCGGGGCGGCGCATCGCCCCGTCAGCCCTGCGCGCGCTGGTATCGGCGTTCGCCGACGACCTCACCGAACTCGCCGCCGCCTGCCAGCAGCTGATCGCGGATGTGAGCGGCGACATCACCGACGAGGTCGTGAACCGGTACTACGGTGGTCGGGTCGAGGCCTCGGCCTTCACCGTCGCCGACACCGCCATCGCCGGCCGCTACGGCGATGCGCTGCTCGCGCTCCGGCACGCCCTGGCCTCCGGAGCCGACCCGGTGCCGCTGGTGGCGGCGGTGGCATCCAAGCTGCGCACCATGGCGCGGGTGGCGGGCACCCGCGAGCCGTCGCGCGCGCTGGCGGCGCGACTGGGCATGAAGGACTGGCAGATCGATCGCGCCCGCCGCGACCTGAGCGGCTGGAGCGAGGCGACCCTCGCGATGGCCATCCAGGCGGCCGCGCGCGCCGACGCGGAGGTCAAGGGCGCGTCCCGCGATCC
>NZ_JBIQHX010000006.1:3301-199606 GCF_044508325.1 Microbacterium sp.
GTCGAGGGACGACGAAGGCCCGCCCCGGTCACGGGACGGGCCTTCGCAGACGACTCAGAGCGCGGCGACCTGCTTGGCGATCGCCGACTTGCGGTTCGCCGCCTGGTTCTCGTGGATGACGCCCTTGCTCACGGCCTTGTCGAGCTTCTTGGTCGCGGTGCCCAGGGCCTTCTCCGCTGCGGCCTTGTCGCCTGCTGCGACGGCCTCACGGGTACGGCGGACCGCGGTCTTCAGCTCGGTCTTGACGGCCTTGTTGCGCTCGCGCGCCTTCTCGTTGGTCTTGTTGCGCTTGATCTGCGACTTGATGTTCGCCACGTTCGACGTGCTCTTTCGTTCAGGGATATCGGTGGAGTGCCGGTGGCAGGAGAGGGATGCCGCACGGCGGTGTGCGGGAAGAACCCACACGCAAGCCAATAGGCGAGTCTACCAGGAACGGCCGCCGCCGATCGACCGCGCGGCGGCGTCGGTGCGACCGCTGTCGTGGGTGCGGGTCGATCCCGACGGCGCCGGCACCGCGAACCCGGCCGGTCTCGACCACTACGACCGGATCGTCGACGCACTGCTGCCGGCGGGGTCATGAACCTCGCGACCCGGAGTCCTCGATCGTCGCGACAGCCAGATCCAGCAGAGCGTTGAACACGCGCGGGCGCATCGCCGTCACCAGGTGCGAGGTGCGCGGCACCACGATGAGCTCGGCGTCCGGGGCGACGCGCCGGAAGAGGCGCTCGTTCACCCGCAGCTGGTCGAACTGACCGTTCACGAACCAGAGCGGCACGCGGATGCGCCCCAAGGCCGCCAGCAGATCGAGCACCGAGAGGCTGCGCAGCGCGGTGTCCTGCGCGTCGTACGCGTAGCCGCCGGCGCCGAAGTCCAGCCGGGTCTCGGCGGGCAGCGTGCGGTCCAGCACGAGGTCGGTGATGCGCTGACCCCGATCGGGCAGGGAGTCGAAGCCGCGGGCCAGCAGCCGGTAGGCGGCCAGGCCCATGCCGCGCGGCACCGCGGTGCACGATGCGGCGACGAAGCCCGCGATCGGCGGAGGGTCTTCACCGCCGGCGTACTCGATCGACAGGAGCCCGCCCATCGAGTGTCCGACCAGGAGCACCCGGCCCCGCTCGGCCGCCTCGAGAACCGCCCTGTCGATCGTCTCGAACGCGCCCGCCAGAGTGAACTCCTCGGCCCGTCGCGAGCCGTGCCCCGGCAGGTCCACGGCGACCGCCGCGACCCCCTGCTGCACGAGATGCTCGACCTGCGCGCGCCACATGGTGGCGGACGTGCGGATGCCGTGCACGAAGACGACCTGCGCCACCATGCTCACAGGCTATGACGCCTAGAATCGACAGGACATGTCACCACGTGCCCTCCACCCCCTCGAGCCCTCCGCGACACCGCCCGAGCTGATCCGCAACTTCTGCATCATCGCGCACATCGACCACGGCAAGTCGACCCTCGCCGATCGGATGCTGCAGATCACCGGAGTGGTCGCGGACCGCGACATGCGCGCCCAGTACCTCGACCGCATGGACATCGAGCGCGAGCGCGGCATCACGATCAAGAGCCAGGCGGTGCGGATGCCGTGGGCCACCGCGCCGGCTCAGGGAGCGGACGCGGCCACCTACGCGCTCAACATGATCGACACGCCCGGCCACGTCGACTTCACCTACGAGGTGAGCCGGTCGCTGGCCGCCTGCGAGGGCGCGATCCTGCTGGTGGATGCCGCCCAGGGCATAGAGGCGCAGACGCTCGCGAACCTCTACCTCGCACTGGAGCACGACCTGCACATCATCCCGGTGCTCAACAAGATCGACCTGCCCGCCGCCGACCCGGAGAAGTTCGCGGCCGAACTGGCGAACCTCATCGGCGGCGATCCGGACGACGTGCTGCGCGTCTCCGGCAAGACCGGTGCCGGGGTCGAAGAGCTGCTCGATCGCATCGTGCGCGACATCCCCGCCCCCACCGGCGATCCCGACGCGCCGGCGCGCGCGATGATCTTCGATTCGGTCTACGACGCGTATCGCGGCGTGGTGACCTACGTGCGCATGGTCGACGGGGGTCTCCACCCGCGCGAGCGGATCCAGATGATGTCGACCAAGGCGACGCACGAGCTGCTGGAGATCGGGGTGTCGAGCCCCGAGCCGATCCCCACGCGGGGGCTCGGCGTGGGTGAGGTCGGCTATCTCATCACCGGGGTCAAGGACGTACGCCAGTCCAAGGTCGGCGACACGATCACCGATCAGCGCAGGCCCGCCGCCGAGCCGCTGCCCGGCTACACCGACCCGAAGCCCATGGTGTTCTCCGGCATCTACCCGATCGACGGCAGCGACTACGCCGACCTGCGCGAGGCGCTCGACAAGCTCAAGCTCTCGGATGCCGCCCTGCAGTACGAGCCGGAGACCTCGGTCGCCCTCGGCTTCGGCTTCCGCTGCGGATTCCTGGGGCTCCTGCACCTGGAGATCGTCACCGAGCGGCTCTCGCGCGAGTTCGACCTCGACCTCATCACGACGGCGCCCAGCGTGGTCTACGACGTGACCACCGACACGGGGGAGCACGTCGTGGTCACCAACCCGAGCGAGTACCCGGACGGGAAGGTCGCCGTCGTCGAGGAGCCGATGGTGAAGGCGGCGATCCTCACCCCGAAGGACTACGTCGGCACCGTCATGGAGCTGTGCCAGTCCCGGCGCGGGCAGATCCTGGGCATGGACTACCTCTCGGAGGACCGCGTCGAGCTGCGCTACAGCATCCCCCTCGGTGAGATCGTCTTCGACTTCTTCGACCAGCTCAAGAGCCGCACCCAGGGGTATGCGAGCCTCGACTACGAGCCGAACGGCTCGCAGGAGGCCGACCTGGTGAAGGTCGACATCCTGCTGCAGGGCGAGAAGGTGGATGCCTTCAGCTCGATCGTGCACCGCGAGAAGGCCTATGCCTACGGCACCCTCATGACCGAGCGGCTGCGCAAGCTCATCCCGCGGCAGCAGTTCGAGGTGCCGATCCAGGCGGCGATCGGCGCGCGCATCATCGCCCGCGAGAACATCCGCGCGATCCGCAAGGACGTGCTCGCGAAGTGCTACGGGGGCGACATCACCCGCAAGCGCAAGCTCCTCGAGAAGCAGAAGGAGGGCAAGAAGCGCATGAAGATGGTCGGGCGCGTCGAGGTCCCCCAGGAGGCGTTCATCGCCGCGCTCTCGGGCGACGTCGAGGGCAAGGACAAGGGCAGATAGCCCGGGTTAGGCTGGAACCCATGCGCCGCGGAAGCTTCAACGACGACACGGTCGACTACGCCGCGGTGGGGGCGACGCAGGCAGCCGATCTGCTGCAGTACCCCCCGGAGCGCAGCCTCCCCGCGGCCGAGTCCTGGCGCATCGGCAGCGGTGAGTCGCGGTTCCAGAGCGCGAGCGAGGCGCTGCTGTCGTGGACGGCGCAGCGGGCAGCCGGCCTGCAGCTGAGCGACGTGCGCCCGGCCTCCGGACCGATGTACTCGGGCGTGAGCTTCGACAGCGAGGGCCACCCGATCGCGCCGACGCGGCTGGAGGCCGACCAGCGGTTCGACGAGGACGGCACGCCGTTCGTGAGCCCAGGCACCACTGTGCGGCTGCGCGGTCGCGTCGCCGGCATGCGCGCCGACGGCGAGCTGCGGGTCATCTTCGCCGTCGAGGAGCCGCGGCGCGTCGGGTTCGCCCTGGGGACGGTGGCCGACTCCGTCGTCAGCGGCGAGGAGTCGTTCATGCTCGACTGGCTCGACAACGACGAGGTCTGGTTCACGGTGCGCGCGTTCGACGCCCCCAAGGCGGTGCTGTACCGGGTGTTCCGGGGTCTGGTGCGCCGGCGCCGGCGCGAGCTGTTCACGCGGTATCTGCGGGCGATCTCACCGCTGTACGCGACCCCGGCCTGACGTGGGCGGTCCGCTGCCCGCCGGTGATCCGGTCCCCGTCGACGGCACGCTGCCGGAGGGGACGAGGATCGACGCGCAGACCGCGTTCGGCGTGTATCTGCACGTGCCGTTCTGTCGCGTGCGGTGCGGGTACTGCGACTTCAACACGTACACCGCGGCCGAGCTCCGCGGCGCCCGGCGGGACGAGTACGCCGACACCCTGCTGCGCGAGATCGCGCTGGCCGTCCGCGTGCTCGGCGAACGGGCGCCCCTGCGCACGGCCGGCACGGTCTTCTTCGGCGGGGGAACGCCCACGCTGCTCCCGCCCGGTGACCTCGTCCGCATGCTCGACGGCGTGCGGGATGCGTTCGGCGTCGCCGCGGACGCGGAGGTCACCGTCGAGGCGAACCCTGACACGGTGACCGATGCCGCAGCCGCGCAGCTGCAGGCATCCGGAGTCACCCGTATGTCGATCGGGATGCAGTCCTCGGTCCCGCACGTGCTGGCCGCGCTCGACCGCACCCATCGGCCCGAGAACGTCGCGACGGCGGTGCGCGCCGCGCGCCGCGCGGGCCTTGCCGTCAGCCTCGACCTCATCTACGGCGCGCCGAGGGAGTCGATCGCCGACTGGCGCGCCTCCCTCGAGGCGGCGCTGGACCTGGAGCCGGACCACGTCAGCGCCTACGCGCTCATCGTCGAGGACGGCACCAGGCTCGCGCGGCAGATCCGCCGTGGCGAGGTGCCCCTGCCCGACGACGACCTTCAGGCGGACATGTACGAGCTCGCCGACGACCTGCTGACACAGGCGGGCTTCGCCTGGTACGAGGTGTCGAACTGGGCCCGCGACGACGAGCACCGGTCGCGCCACAACCTCGCCTACTGGCGAGGCGCGGACTGGTGGGGGTTCGGTCCGGGCGCCCACAGCCACATCGCCGGCACCCGCTGGTGGAATGTCAAGCATCCCGCAGCGTACGCGCAGCGGCTGGCGGCGGGGCGTTCCCCGGCGGCCGCGCGCGAGACGCCGGATGCCGCAGCCCGCTCCCTGGAGCAGGTGCTGCTGCGGTCGCGCATCCGAGAGGGGCTGCCCGTCGCGGAGCTGACCGATGCGGGGCGGCGGGCCGTCGCGGCGCTGGTGGCGGACGGGCTCGTGGACGGCACCGCTGCGGTTCGTGGGACGATCGTGCTGTCGCGGCGCGGGCGCCTGCTCGCAGACGCGGTCGTGCGCGCGCTCACTGCGGACGGGTAGAATTGGCACTCTGAGAGGAAGAGTGCCAGGAGGGAGCATCATGGTCACCGAACGCGGCCTGCAGGTGCTCCGCGCCATCGTGCAGGACTACGTCGACACGCACGAGCCTGTCGGCAGCAAGGCGATCGTCGAGCGTCACCACTTCGGGGTGTCGGCTGCGACGATCCGCAACGACATGGCGCTGCTCGAGGACGAAGACCTCATCACGGCACCGCACACCTCGTCCGGACGCATCCCGACCGACAAGGGCTATCGCGTGTTCGTCGACCACCTCGCCGAGCTGCGCCCGCTGAGCACCGCCCAGCGCACCGCGATCACGCGCTTCCTCGGCGAGACGACCGACCTCGACGACCTGCTGATGCGCACCGTGCGGGTGCTGACCCGGCTGACCGGTCAGGTGGCGCTCGTGCAGTATCCGTCGTTCGAGCGTGCCACGGTCACCCACGTCGAGCTGGTGGCGCTGGCGCCGAATCGGCTGCTCGTGGTCATCGTGACCGACACCGGGCGCGTGTCGCAGCGGATCACCGTGGTCGGCGCCGATCTCGATGAGGCCGACATCGCGACCATCCGCGCGCGGCTGGGCTCGCTCATCACGGGCCGACCGGTCTCCGTGGGCGTCGAGCGCGTGTCCGAGCTGCGCGCCGGGCTCGACGCGCCGTCTTCGCCGACGGCGGCCGCGCTGGCGGCGATCGCCGAGTCGGTCGCCGAAGAGCTCGAGGACTTCCGCCAGGACCGGCTCGTGATGGCCGGCACGGCCAACCTCGCCCGGCGCGAGCACGACTTCCGCGGCAGCATCTACCCCCTGCTGGAGGCCATCGAGGAGCAGGTCACGCTCCTGCGCCTGGTGGGGGAGATGGTCGCGGACGAGCACGGGCTGGCAGCCAGCATCGGACGCGAGAACGAGCCGTTCGGTCTCGCCGAGGCGTCCGTGATCACGAGCGACTACGACAGCTCGGGCGGCGCGGCGCGCGTGGGCGTGCTCGGTCCCACGCGGATGGACTATCCCTCGAACCTCGCGGCCGCCCGCGCGGTGGCGCGGTATCTGTCGCGCCTGCTGGAGGAAGACGAGCAGCACCGCTGAGGCAGGCGCACACACCGATCGCGTGCTCCGGCGCGCACAGGAAGGCAGGATGGCTGACCACTACGAGGTCCTGGGTGTCTCGCGGGACGCGAGCCCGGAGGACATCAAGAAGGCGTACCGCCGACTCGCCCGCGAGCTCCATCCGGACGTGAACCCGGGCGAGGACGCCGCGGAGCGCTTCAAGCTCGTGACGCACGCCTACGACGTGCTCAGCGACCCCGAGCAGCGGCGCCGCTACGACATGGGCGGTGCGGGGGCGTTCGGCGGCGGCTTCACCGGAGAGGGCTTCGGCGGATTCGGCGACATCTTCGAGACGTTCTTCGGCGGTGCGGGCACGCGCCAGGGCCGGCCGCGGTCGCGGCGCGAGCGCGGCCAGGACGCGCTCGTGCGCATCACCCTGCAGCTGGGCGACGTCATCTTCGGCGTCCACCGCGACATCGAGGTCGACACCGCCGTGCTGTGCGAGACCTGTCAGGGATCGTGCTGCCAGCCCGGTACGCAGCCGGTGACCTGCGACATCTGCGGCGGCAGCGGCCACGTGCAGCGGACGGTGCGCAGTCTCCTCGGCAACGTCGTGACCTCCCAGCCGTGCGGCGCCTGCCAGGGCTACGGCACGGTCATCCCGTACCCGTGCGCGACCTGCCAGGGGCAGGGCCGGGTGCGCTCCCGCCGCACGGTGTCGATCGACATCCCCGCGGGCGTGGAGACGGGCCTGCGGCTGCAGCTGCCCGGCTCCGGCGAGGTCGGGCCGGGCGGCGGCCCCAACGGCGACCTGTACCTGGAGATCACGGTGGCCAACCACGAGATCTTCAGCCGCGACGGCGACGACCTGCTGGCCACGCTGGAGGTGTCGATGTCCGACGCGATCCTGGGCACCTCGACGACCTTCGAGGCGCTGGACGGACCCGTGGAGCTCGAGATCCGCCCGGGCATCCAGGCCGGCGACGTCATCACCGTGAAAGGTCGCGGCATCACTCCGCTGCGGGGCACCACCCGCGGTGATCTGCGGGTCGGCGTCCACGTGGTCACCCCGAGCCGGCTGGACGCGAAGGAGCGAGCGCTCATCGAGGAATTCGCCAAGCGCACCAAGGCGCCCCCGCCCAAGCTGGCCGAGTTCCACCAGGGCCTGTTCGCCCGGCTGCGCGACCGGTTCCGCCAGAGCGCTTGAGCCATGGCGCTGCACTTCCTCGTCGACGATGCCGGCGCCCGGCCCGGCGAGACGGTGGTGCTCACCGGCGCCGAGGCTCATCACGCCGCGTCCGTGCGCCGGGTGCGGCCCGGCGAGCAGGTCACCGTCGGCGACGGGCGTGGCACGTGGCTGGCGGGAGTGGTGGACAGCACGCAGCCGCGCGAGGTGATCGTGCGCATCACCGCGCGCGACGAGGTGCCGCCTCCGTGGCGCCGGCTCGTGCTGGCGCAGGCGCTCGCCAAGGGCGACCGCGACGAGCTCGCCGTCCAGGCGGCCACCGAGCTCGGCGTCGACGAGGTGGTGCCCTGGCAGGCGGCCCGAAGCGTCTCGCGATGGGAGGGCCCGAAGGCCGAGAAGGGACGGCAGCGCTGGAGGTCCATCGTCCGCGAGGCGGCGAAGCAGGCGCATCGGGCCTGGATGCCGGAGGTGACGCCGCCGGCATCCACCGCGGCGCTGGCGGCGCGCGCCGCGGCATCCCGCATGCTGGTGCTGGAGCCCACGGCCACCGCTTCCCTCTCGGGTGCGGATCTCGGCGAAGACGGCGACATCGTGCTCGTCGTGGGCCCGGAGGGGGGGATCGCTCCCGAGGAGCTCGCACAGCTCGCCGATGCCGGCGCCGCGGCGGTGCGCCTCGGCGACACCGTCCTGCGCACCTCGACGGCCGGCCCCGCAGCCCTCGCGGTCGTCAGCGTGCTGCTGGGCCGCTGGTGACCGGCGGCGGAGGACGATAACTAGACTGGGCCCATGAGCGAGCCGTCGATCTTCACGCGCATCCTGGAGGGCGAGATCCCCTCCGAGATCATCGCCGAGACCGAGAACACGTTCGCGATCCGCGACATCAACCCGCGTGCGCCGATCCACCTGCTGGTGATCCCGAAGACGCCCGAGTACCGGAACGTGGTCGAGCTGGCCGCTTCGGACCCGGAGCTGCTGGCGGAGATGGTGGGGCTTGCCAACACCCTCGCCGCCGAGCATTCGGACGGCGACTTCCGCCTCGTCTTCAACACCGGTCCCGGCGGAGGCCAGTCGGTCTTCCACGTGCACGCGCACGTGCTCGCCGGCGGACTCGACGAAGCGAGCACCGGTGCCTGACGCCTCCGACTCCGATCGGGTCAGCGAGACGATCCTCGCCGACGGCGTGGCCATGGTGCAGCTGCTCGGACCTCAGGACCGGCTGCTGCGGATGGTCGAGGCGGAGCACCCCGAGGTCGACGTCCTGGTCCGCGGCAACGAGATCACCCTCGCCGGGGGCCGCGACGACGTCGCGGCCGCGCGCAGCCTCGTCGACGAGCTGCTCTCCATGGCGCGCGCCGGCCACGACCTGGGCCCGGCTGACGTGTCGTCGTCGAGCCGGCTGCTGCGCACCGAGGGGGCGCCGCGCCCGTCCGAGGTGCTGGGGGAGGCGATCCTCTCATCGCGGGGCAAGGTCATCCGTCCGAAGACCCTCGGTCAGAAGGCCTACGTCGACGCGATCGACGACAACACGATCGTCTTCGGGATCGGCCCGGCCGGCACCGGCAAGACCTACCTCGCGATGGCCAAGGCCGTGCAGGCCCTGCAGCGGAAGGAGGTCGGCCGCATCATCCTGAGCCGACCGGCCATCGAGGCGGGGGAGCGGCTCGGATTCCTGCCGGGGACCCTCACCGACAAGATCGATCCCTACCTGCGCCCGCTGTACGACGCGCTCAACGAGATGATGGATCCGGAGATCCTGCCCAAGCTCATCGCGACCGGCACGATCGAGGTCGCGCCGCTGGCGTACATGCGCGGAAGGACGCTGAACGACTCGTTCGTCGTGCTCGATGAGGCGCAGAACACGACGCCCGAGCAGATGAAGATGTTCCTGACCCGGCTCGGATTCGGCACGAAGATGGTCGTCACCGGCGACATCACCCAGATCGACCTGCCGCAGAGCGCATCGGGCCTCAGGCTCGTGACGCGCGTGCTCAAGGACGTCGACGACATCCACTTCGCGACCCTCACCAGCGACGACGTCGTGCGGCACAGCCTCGTCGGGAGGATCGTCGACGCCTACAGCGCCTACGACGAGCAGCGCGTCGCGGCCCGCCACGAGCGCGATCAGGCGGCCGAGTTCGCCAACCGCGCCGAGCGCCGCGCCGGCCGCGCCGGCCCAGGCGACCGGCAGCCGAAGCGAGGCATCCGATGACCATCGAGATCACCAACGAGTCCGGCGTCGAGGTCGACGAGTCCAAGCTGCTCCGCCTGGTCGAGTACGCGCTCGGGGAACTCCACGTGAGTCCGGAGGCCGAGCTGGCCATCATCCTCGTCGACGAGGGCGCCATGGAAGCGCTGCACGTGCAGTGGATGGACGAGCCCGGGCCCACCGACGTGCTGAGCTTCCCGATGGACGAGCTGCGTCCCGGCACCGAGGACTCGCCCACGCCCGCGGGACTCCTCGGCGACATCGTCCTGTGCCCGCAGGTCGCCGAGACCCAGGCGCAGGAGGCGCGACACTCGACGCTGGCCGAGCTGGTGCTGCTGACCACGCACGGCCTGCTCCACCTGCTGGGCTTCGACCACGCCGAGCCGGACGAGGAGCGCGAGATGTTCGGACTCCAGCGCGAGCTCATCATCGGGTTCGAGCACGCCGAGCGCCGCAAACCCCGATCATGACGGCGGTCCTGCTGCTCGCCGCAGCGGTGCTCCTGGTCGCGTTCGGCGGCCTGATGGCCGCAATCGACGCCGCGCTGAGCGTCACCTCACGCGCCGATCTCGCCGAGCTCGCCCAGTCCGGCCGCAACAGCGGGTCGCTGCGCGCGATGGCCGACGACCCGGATGCGCACATGAATGCGGTCGTGTTCATCAGGATCCTCGCCGAGACCGCCGCGGCGGTGCTGGTGACCGTCGCCTTCATGCTGCTGTTCCAGAACATCTGGTGGGCGATGCTCGCGGCAGCGGTGCTGATGACCGGGATCTCGTTCGTGCTCGTCGGGGCGAGCCCGCGCACGGTCGGCCGCCAGCACGCGCGCGGCCTGCTGCAGTCCGCCGCGCCGGTGATCCGCGCCGTCCGCGTCATCCTCGGGCCGCTCGCCCACGGACTCGTCGCCCTCGGGGAGCGCCTTACCCCCGGGGTGGTGCGCAACGCGTCGTTCTCGTCCGAGGAGCAGCTGCTGAGCATGGTGGACGAGGCGGCGTCGCAGGACCTCATCGAGGAGGACGATCGCGACCTCATCCACTCGGTGTTCGACTTCACCGACCGGTTCGTGCGCGCGGTGATGGTGCCACGCACAGACATGGTGACGGTGGATGCCTCGACCACCACGCGCGAGGCGATGCAGCTGTTCCTCGACAAGGGCGTCTCGCGGGTGCCGGTGGTCGAAGGCGACGCCGACGACGTCGTGGGCGTGCTCTACCTGAAGGACCTCGTCCAGTTCGCCTTCCGTGACGAGCGGGCATGGGGCGACGCGTCGGTCCGGCCCATCTCGCGCAAGGCCGTCTTCGTCCCCGAGTCGATGAAGGCAGAGACGCTGCTGCAGCAGATGAAGCGGGACGCCGTGCACGTGTGCATGGTCGTGGACGAGTACGGCGACATCGCGGGGCTGGTCACCCTCGAGGATCTCATCGAGGAGCTCGTCGGCGAGATCGCCGACGAGTACGACCGGACCCCGGCGGAGGTCGTCGAGCTGAGCCCCGGGCACTACCGGGTGAGCGCACGGCTGTCGCTGGACGATCTCGGCGACCTGTTCGGCATCGAGCTCGAGGACGACGACGTCGATTCCGTCGGCGGCCTGCTGGGCAAGGCGCTGGGGCGCATCCCGCAGCCCGGGGCGACGGCGGTCGTCGAAGGCCTCGTGCTCACCGGCGGCACGTCGCGAGGCCGGGGCCGGGGTCTCGCGACCGTGTTCGTGGAGCGCGGAGATGAGCTCGCCGCCGCAGAGGAGGCTCTTGATGAGTGAGACGAGATCCGGCTTCGCGACGTTCGTCGGCCGGCCCAACGTGGGCAAGTCGACGCTCACCAACGCGCTGGTGGGCGAGAAGGTCGCCATCACGAGCGAGAAGCCGCAGACGACGCGACGCGCGATCCGGGGCATCGTGAACCGGCCGGGCGGCCAGCTGGTCATCGTCGACACCCCCGGCATCCACAAGCCCCGGACCCTGCTCGGACAGCGCCTGAACGATCTGGTGGAGCAGGTGCTCGGCGACGTCGACGTGATCGGCTTCTGCGTGCCGGCCACCGAGAAGGTCGGGCCGGGCGACCGCCGCATCGCACTGTCGCTGGACGGCTATCCGCGGGCGAAGAAGGTCGCGATCGTCACCAAGACCGACGCCGCGTCGCGCGACGAGATCGCCGAGCGTCTGGTCGAGGTCGACAGCCTCCGGGACGACTGGGCCGCCGTCATCCCACTCTCCGCGCTCACCCGCGTGCAGCTGGCCGTGCTCGTCGACGAGCTCCTCGCCCTCATGCCCGAAGGCCCGCCCCTGTACCCGGATGACGTCGTCACCGACGAGTCGCTCGAGGACCGGGTCGCCGAGATCATCCGCGAGGCGGCGCTCGAAGGCGTGCGCGACGAGCTGCCGCACTCGATCGCCGTGACCGTCGACGACATCGCCGAGCGCGAGGGCGGAGGGCTCACCGACATCTACGCGAACATCGTCGTCGAGCGCGACAGCCAGAAGGCGATCATCATCGGCCACCGGGGGTCGCGGCTGCGCGATGTCGGCGCGCGGGCACGTGCGCAGCTGGAGCCGCTGGTGGGCACGAAGGTGTTCCTGAAGCTGCACGTGCGCGTCGCCAAGGAGTGGCAGCGCGACCCGAAGCAGCTGGGCCGGCTCGGATTCTGAGTCGGCCGGTCAGCCGGCCGGGCGCAGCGCCGGCTCGATGACCACCACTCCCGTCCCGAACTCGGCGTCTGCGGCGCGCTGCCAGGTGCCGTCGTCCCACAGGACCTCCACGCGCAGCCTGCCGTCCTGGGGCCAGGAGGAGAAGTAGTCGGTGCCGAGGCGTTCGGGAAGCTCCTCCTGGATCGCCAGCAGCGTCGCCTCGTCGGCCGTGCCCGGCCCGCCCCCGAAGGGGTCATCGGGAACCATCGGGTCGTACAGGGCCAGCAGGATCGGCTGCTGCGTCACGGTGAACGAGGTGCCGTCGTACACGCCCTGGACCGCGTAGGCGCCCCAGCGCACGTCGCCGGAGGCGTCGGATCCCTCCACGCCGTCCCACGACCATCCCGCCACGGGGATTCCGCTGCATTGCGGAGGGTAGGACTCCGCGATCGGCCCCAGGCACAGTTCGACCTCTCCCGCGACATCCATGACCGTTCCCAGCCCGATCACGTCGCCCTCGGGCGGAGCCGGGGCGACGGCCCCGAGCGGCATGCCCGCAGACGGCGTGCCGGGCGACGAGCCGCCGGTCGTCGCGCAGGCGGAAAGCAGCACAGCGGTTGCCGCCAGGAGCGCGGCGATGCGAGCGGTTCTCATGTCCGGGAAGTGTCTCACCGCGCCGGATCGTCTCACGACCTGCCGCTGAACGGGGACGACGGTCGCTCTCGCCCGGAAACGGGGTGTAATCTGTCGTGTATGCGCTTCGGCGGGCTCCTTCTTAGTCGCCGCGACGAGTCCTCGTTCTAGGGCCTTCCTCGTCGCGGAGCCTGTGCTGGCCCGCCCATTCCGGCGAATCGCCGCCCTGAAGACGAAGAAGCGACCCATGGAGAACACTCAGCAGCCGTCGGGCATGCCGACCCACAAGTACCGTCCGTACCACGAGCAGTTCCGCGTCGACCTGCCCGACCGCACCTGGCCCGACCGACGCATCACGAAGGCGCCGCGCTGGTGCGCGGTCGACCTGCGGGACGGGAACCAGGCGCTCATCGACCCGATGAGCCCCGAGCGCAAGCGCATCATGTTCGACCTGCTCGTGCGGATGGGCTACAAGGAGATCGAGGTCGGGTTCCCCAGCGCCAGCCAGACCGACTTCGACTTCGTCCGCCAGCTCATCGACGAGCACGCGATCCCCGACGACGTCACGATCCAGGTGCTCACGCAGTCGCGCGAGCACCTCATCGCGCGCACCTACGAGGCGATCGCGGGCGCGAAGCAGGCGATCGTCCACCTGTACAACTCCACGAGCATCCTGCAGCGCGACGTCGTCTTCCGCACCGACCGGCAGGGCATCGTCGACATCGCCCTGGAGGGCGCCCGCCTGTGCCGCGAGTACGAGAAGCGCGTGCCCGAGACGAAGGTCTACTACGAGTACTCGCCGGAGAGCTACACCGGCACCGAGCTCGAGTTCGCCGTCGACGTCTGCAACCAGGTGCTCGAGGTCTTCGAGCCGGCGCCCGATCGCAAGGTGATCATCAACCTTCCCGCCACGGTCGAGATGGCCACTCCGAACGTGTACGCCGACTCGATCGAGTGGATGAACCGGCACCTGGATCACCGCGAGAACGTCATCCTGTCGCTTCACCCGCACAACGACCGCGGGACGGCGATCGCCGCCGCCGAGCTCGGCTACATGGCGGGCGCCGACCGGATCGAGGGCTGCCTGTTCGGCAACGGCGAGCGCACCGGGAACGTCGACCTGGTCGCCCTGGGCATCAACCTGCTGACGCAGGGCATCGACCCGCAGATCGACTTCAGCGACATCGACCAGATCAAGCGGACGGCCGAGTACTGCAACCAGCTGCCGGTGCACGAGCGCAGCCCGTGGGCGGGCGACCTGGTCTTCACCGCGTTCAGCGGCTCTCACCAGGACGCGATCAAGAAGGGCTTCGAGGCGATGGAGGCGCGCGCCGCCGAGTCGGGCGTCCCGGTCGACGAGCTGGAGTGGGCGGTGCCGTACCTGCCGATCGACCCGAAGGACCTGGGGCGGTCGTACGAGGCGGTCATCCGGGTCAACTCGCAGTCGGGCAAGGGCGGCGTCGCCTACCTGCTCAAGGCCGACCATGCGCTGGATCTGCCGCGTCGCCTGCAGATCGAGTTCTCCGGGGTCGTGCAGGCCAAGACCGACGCGGAGGGCGGCGAGGTCACGAGCGAGGAGATCTGGTCGATCTTCACCGACGAGTACCTGCCCGCGTCGGCCGCGGACGACAAGTGGGGCCGCTTCGAGCTGCTCTCGACCCGCACGCAGAGCGACATGTCCGGCGAGGTGTCGCTGGAGGTCGCCTTCCGAGACGGCGACGCCACGGTGCAGGCTCGCGGCGTCGGCAACGGACCCGTGTCGGCCTTCCTGGAGGTCGTGCGCGCGCAGGGATTCGACGTCACCCTGTACGACTACGTCGAGCACACCCTCAGCGCGGGCGGCGACGCGCAGGCGGCGTCGTACGTCGAGCTGCAGGTGGACGGCGAGCGCCTGTGGGGCGTCGGCATCGACGGCGACATCTCGACGGCGTCGCTGAAGGCGATCGTCTCGGCGGTCAATCGCGCGATCCGCACGCGCGAGCAGTCCGGGATGCTCGTCGGGGTCTGATTCAGGCCTCGGGCCTGATGATGGGGATGCCGGTCGTCTCCACCGCCACCTTGCGGCGGTGAAGCATCCGCTGCTCCGGAAGCGACACGTCGAAGATCACGGCCAGAAGCCGGATCACGGTCGTCACGATCACACCCGCGATCGCGGCGGCCGGCAGTGGAGCCCCCAGAGCGTGAGACAGCGCGAGCACCGTGCAGCCGACTCCCGCCGCCACCGCGTAGAGGGAGCCGACGTGCATGATCGCCACCGGCAGCCCCATCATCATGTCGCGCAGGATGCCGCCGCCCACCGCCGAGCAGACGCCCACGAACACCGCGGGGACGACGGGCAGGCCGATCGCGAGCGCCTTGCTGGTTCCGAACGCGCCGAACAGCCCGATCACGAGCGCGTCCAGACCGACGATCAGCTTGTTGAGGCGCTGGAACACGCCGGCCAGCAGCATGCCGACCAGCGCAGCCAGCGTCGCCGTGATCAGGTACCAGTCGCTGCGCAGGGTCGCGAGGTCGACGTTCAGCAGGAGGTCGCGGATGAGCCCGCCGCCCATCCCCATGACGATGCCGATGATCGCGACACCGAGGAAGTCGAGGCGCCGCTGGCCGCGGAAGCCGGACGCGAACAGCGCACCCTGGACGCCGCCCAGGCCCACCGCGACGAGGTCGGCCCACAGCGGGATGACGAACAGCGTTTCGGTCACGCATCCATTGTCGCCTCCGCTGGGATAATCGAGTGTGCCCACTTATCGCGACGATGTCGTGGTCCTGCGCACCCACAAGCTGGGCGAGGCGGACCGCATCGTCACCATGCTCAGCCGCCGCCACGGAAAGATCCGCGCGGTGGCCAAGGGCGTGCGGCGCACCTCCTCCCGCTTCGGGGCCAGGCTGGAGCCGTTCATGGTCGCCGATGTGCAGCTGTACACCGGAAGATCCCTCGACATCGTGCAGCAGGCCGACTCGCTGGGCTCGTACGGTGCCGACATCGCCGCCGACTACGAGCGGTACACAGCCGCGAGCGCCATGGTCGAGACGGCCGATCGGCTCAGCGAGGCGGAATCCGGGCCGCAGCAGTATCTGCTCCTGGTCGGGGGGCTGCGGGCGCTGACCCTGGGCGAGCACGCGCCGCGCAGCATCCTCGACTCGTACCTGCTGCGGGTGATGGCGCTGGCAGGGTGGGCGCCCGCCCTCGCCGAATGCGCACGATGCGGCAGGGCCGGACCACACGACGTCTTCGTGGCTCAGCTCGGCGGCATCGTCTGCCGCGACTGCGCTCCGGCGGGCAGCCCCCGCGTGGACGCGGAGACCGTGCGGCTGCTGGGTGCGCTCATGGCGGGGGAGTGGGACACGGTGGATGCCGCCGGCCCGCGTGCGACCGCCGGCGCCTCCGGAGTCGTGGCCGCGTACGCGCAGTGGCATCTGGAGCGCGGCATCCGATCCCTCGCGCACCTTTCCGCGGGCCCCCGGGAGCCCGCGTGATGACTCCCAAGCCGTACACCCATCGCGACGCCGTGCCCTATCGCCCGGTCGACTGGACCGGGCAGCACCCGCCGGAGTTCGGCGGGCGGGTGCCCGAGCATGTCGCCATCGTCATGGACGGCAACGGCCGCTGGGCCAACCGCCGCGGCCTCAGCCGCATCGAGGGCCACAAAGCGGGTGAAGAGGTCCTCCTGGACGTCGTGGCCGGAGCGCTGCAGGCAGGGGTGAAGTGGCTCAGCGTGTACGCGTTCTCGACCGAGAACTGGGCGCGCTCGCCCGACGAGGTGCGTTTTCTGATGGGGTACAACCGCGACGTGCTGCATCGCCGGCGCGACCAGCTCAACGAGTGGGGCGTGCGCGTGCGGTGGGCCGGCCGCCGCCCGAGGCTGTGGGGCTCGGTCATCAAGGAGCTGCAGTTCGCCGAGCAGCTGACCAGGCGCAACGACCGGCTCACCCTCACCATGTGCATCAACTACGGCGGGCGCCTGGAGATCGTGGACGCGATCCGGCGCATCGCGGGCGAGGTGGACGCGGGGCGACTGCGGCCGGCCGCCATCACCGAGAAGACCGTGCGCCGGAACCTCTACGTGCCCGACATGCCCGATGTCGACCTGTTCGTGCGCTCCAGCGGGGAGCAGCGCACCTCGAACTTCCTGCTGTGGGAGGCCGCGTACGCCGAGATGGTGTTCCTCGACACCCTGTGGCCCGACTTCAGCCGCACCGATCTGTGGCACGCGATCCAGCTCTACCTCGACCGCGATCGACGCTTCGGCGGGGCGGTCGATCGCCCCGGCGACCTGTGAATCCGAATCCGTTCCGCATCGACGTATCAGCCGGCCCTCTGGTCGCCTCCCCATTGCAGTGCAGACTCTGCGCACCGCGGAGGGTACTGCGGGAGGTGCCATGGACCGCTCACCACGGACTCCGGTCGGCGCACTCGCGCTGGCGCTCGCGCTGATCGGGCTGTGCGCGTGCGCGCCGGAGGCCACGATCGCGGACGGGCAGCCGCCTGCGACCGCCCAGGACGGCGGCGGCACGGTCATCACCGACGGCCCGGTCGACCCCGCCCAGGACACCCGCCGGTCCGGTCCCGCCGTCGATTTCGGCGGCCCGCCGTTCGGCGAGCAGGGTGACCCCGAGTTCGAGTCGGAAGGCGTGTGGTGCGTCACGGTCGGGTTCTTCTGGGGCGGGGAGGCGCCGCCGGAGAACGTGACCTTCACCGTGACGGACATCATCTCCAACCCGGACGGCGCGCTCACCGCGGAGCCCGCGGTGTGCGGCGACGCCGGTGCGGAGGAGACCTGCCTCGGGTTCGTGGTCGCCCCCGACACGCCCTTCACCGCCTGCAGTCTGCGCGTACGCGTCACCGAGTCGTTCAACACCCGTGCGACCATCGAGTTCACCGGCACGCTCGAATGCACGGAGGCCGCGTACTGCGACGCGGCGATCGCACGGGAGGTCGAACGCGGCGCCCCCATCGTGGTGGAGCAGGGGTAGGGGCAGACATGGCCCGCCGAACCCGATCTGCGCCCGCGCCGACCCCCGAAGCCGTGCCTGCGGCCGAGGACGCGCCGCCGGCCGAGCCCGCACCGCCGCCGGGCCTCGGATACGAGAAGTGGATCGGCTTCCTGTCGAACTTCATCGCCCCCGCCACGCTGATCACGGCGCTCCTGTTCTACTTCGGCTATGTCTCGTCCCGGGAGTTCTTCCTCTACTTCGGTGTCGACGTCGACGTGCTCGACTTCAGCAACCAGCAGTTCGTCATGCGCAGCCCCGGTGCAGTCTTCGTCCCGGTGATGGTGATCCTGCTGATCGCCGCCGCCGCGATCGTCGGGCATCGGCTCCTGCGGGCGCGCCTGCGCACCGCGACACCACGATGGCGGCGACGCACGATCGCCTTGTTCGCCTGGTCGGGGATCGTGCTCATGCTCGCGGGTCTCGTGCTGGCCTTCAGCTACGCGGCGCTGTCATCCTGGCCGTACTACGGCTTCGCCACCGCGATGACGCTCGGGTCCGGTGCGGGACTCGCCGCCTACGCCGCACAGACGGCGCGGACCCTCAGCGGTGCGACGCAGGGGCGGGCGCTCGTGGTGCTGCTGGTCGCCGTCATGGTCGCCGGGGCCTTCTGGGCCACGGCAGCGGTCGCGCAATGGTGGGGGCGCGGTCAGGCGCGGACGCTCGCGGCCGACCTGAGCGTGCTGCCCGCCGTGGTGCTCGACGCCAAGGACAGGGTGTCACCCGGCACCTCCGAGATCACCGCCATCCGGCTCGACCAGGACTTCAATGCGGACGGAACGCCCGTGGCGGGTCAGTTCCGCTACCGGTATCAGGGCCTGCGACTGCTCGTCCGCGGCGGCGATTACCTCTTCCTGGTGCCCGATGCCTGGTCCGCCGACGCGTCCACCCTCGTCATCCCGATCGATCCCGCGAACTACCGGGTGCGCTACCGCTTCCTCCCCGACGATGTCCCTCCCGGTTGATGCCGCGGCGGGAATGTCTCGTCGGCGCCGCGTGTTGACGAAGGCATGACGGATGCCATCAAGATCGACGTGTGGAGTGACATCGCCTGCCCCTGGTGCTACATCGGCAAGCGCAACCTGGAGAACGGCCTGGCCGGCGCCGCGGCTGATGAGGACGCGCCCGTGGTCGAGGTCGAATACCACTCCTTCGAGCTCTCGCCCGACACGCCGGTCGACTTCGATGGCAGCGAGATCGACTTCCTGTCGCAGCACAAGGGACTGCCTGTCGAGCAGGTGCACCAGATGCTCGACCGCGTCACCGGTGTGGCGGCGCAGGCGGGGCTCGAATACCGCTTCGACATCCTCAAGCACACGAACACGGTGAAGGCGCACGAGCTGCTGCACTTCGCCAAGGCTCACGGCCGTCAGCACGAGATGGCAGAGCGACTGATGGCGGCGTACTTCACCGAGGGCCGCCACGTCGGACGCGTGGACGATCTGGTCGCCCTCGCCGCTGAGGCGGGCCTGGACGCGGACGCCGCGCGCGAGGCCCTGGAAAGCGGCCGCCATCTCGACGCCGTCCGCGCCGACCAGGCTCAGGCTGCCGCGTACGGGATCAACGGCGTGCCCTTCTTCGTGATCGACGGGAAGTACGGCGTCTCGGGCGCGCAGCCCGCAGAGGCGTTCACGCAGATCGCCCGCCAGGTGTGGGCCGAGCGGCGCGCGCCGCAGGCAGAGCCGGTCGGCTGACTCAGCGCGGCAGCGCCTGCTCGATCGCCCGCACGATGGCGGGATCGTCCGGCGTCACCTTCGGCCGGAACCGGTGCACGACGCCATCCGGCGTCAGCAGGAACTTCTCGAAGTTCCAGGTGATCCGGCCCGCCTTCCCGTGGGCGTCCGGCGTCTGCCGCAGGGCCTCGAACAGCGGAGCCGCCTTGCCGCCGTTGACCTTGACCTTGTCGAGGATGGGGAAGCTCACTCCCCAGGTCGTCGCGCAGTACTCGAGGATCTCGTCCATCGAGCCCGGCTCCTGCCCCATGAACTGGTTGCAGGGGAACCCGAGCACCGTGAACCCGCGCTCACCGTACGTCTCCTGCAGCTTCTCGAGCTGCTCGTACTGCGGTGTGAGGCCGCACCGGGAGGCGACGTTGACGACGAGCACCACCTCGCGCCCGTAGTCGGCGATGGTGCGGGTGTCACCGTCGGGGGTGCGGAAGGGGATCTCGCGGAGGTCGGCGGCAGTGACGGAGGTCATGTCCCCAGCGTAGGTCGGTCTGACCGCGCACCCGCCCGATTCTGGGAGAATGGACCGGTGACCATCGCCCTCGCCCCCGACCTGGCCGTGCAGCCGCTGCGCATCGGCCCGATCGAGCTGGGGGCGCCTGTGGTGCTGGCGCCGATGGCGGGCATCACCAACACCGCGTTCCGGCGACTCTGCCGCGAGTACGGCGCCGGCCTCTACGTCAGCGAGATGATCACCTCGCGCGCCCTCGTGGAGCGCAACTCCACCACCATGCGCCTCATCGGCCACCATGAATCCGAGACGCCACGCTCGATCCAGCTGTACGGCGTCGACCCGAAGACGATGGCCGAGGCGGTGCGGATCCTCGTCGCGGAGGATCGCGCCGATCACATCGATCTCAACTTCGGCTGCCCCGTGCCGAAGGTGACGCGCAAGGGCGGGGGAGCGGCGCTGCCCTGGAAGCTGGGGCTGTTCCGTGAGATCGTCACCGGGGCCGTGCGAGCGGCCGGGGGGATCCCCCTCACCGTCAAGATGCGCAAGGGCATCGACGCCGACCATCTCACCTACCTCGACGCCGGACGCATCGCCGAGGATGCCGGCGCGGCCGCGGTCGCCCTGCATGCGCGCACGGCGAGCGAGTTCTACTCCGGCACCGCTGACTGGGACGCGATCTCGGCGCTGAAGGAGGCCGTCACCGGCGTGCCCGTGCTCGGCAACGGAGACATCTGGTCGGCCGACGACGCAGTCCGGATGATGGCGCAGACCGGGTGCGACGGCGTGGTGGTCGGACGTGGATGCCTGGGCCGTCCGTGGCTGTTCGGCGAGCTCGCGGCCGCGTTCGATCCGGAGGCCGGATCCAGGAGCGGGGGAGTGGACGCGACGCTCGGCTTCGTCGCCCGCGCGTTCCGTCGCCACGCCGAGCTTCTCATCGAGTTCTTCGGCGACGAGGATCGCGGCTGCCGCGACATCCGCAAGCACGTCGCCTGGTACTTCAAGGGCTACCCGGTGGGAGGCGAGCTGCGCGCGCGGCTGGCCACGGCCTCCACCCTCGCCGAGATCGACGACCTGCTCGCCACGCTCGATCACGACGCGCCCTACCCGGGCGCTGCGGCGGAGGGGCAGCGCGGGCGCGCCGGCAGTCCCAAGCGACCGGCCCTGCCCGAGGGATGGCTGGACTCGCGCGAGCTCGGCGAGGCGGCCGCCGGCGAACTCGTCGAGGCGGAGCTCGACACCAGTGGCGGCTGAGGGCGCAGGCGTCGCTCCGGGGCGGCCACCGGGCTACGACGAGCACGACACCGCGCGCATCTTCGTCGAGCAGCACCGCTCGCGCCGCGACGACTTCGCGCGGGATCGAGCAAGGGTGCTGCACTCCGCGGCTCTGCGGCGGCTCGCCGCGAAGACGCAGGTGCTCTCGCCGGCATCCCCCGGGGATTTCGCGCGCAATCGGCTCACGCACTCCCTCGAGGTCGCCCAGGTCGGACGCGAGCTCGCCACCTCGCTGGGGCTGGCGCCCGATGTGGTCGACGCCGCCTGCCTGTCGCACGACCTCGGGCACCCGCCGTTCGGTCACAACGGCGAGCGTGCGCTCAACGACTGGGCGGAGGACATCGGCGGGTTCGAGGGCAACGCGCAGAGCCTGCGCATCCTCACCCGGCTGGAGCCGAAGGTGCTGGCTGCCGACGGCACCCCGTTCGGGCTCAACCTGACCCGGGCGAGCCTGGATGCCACGTGCAAGTACCCCTGGACGGCGGAGCGGCCGCTGCCCGATTCCGGCGGCCGCCTGAAGTTCGGCGTGTACGCCGACGACGAGCCCGTCTTCCGCTGGCTGCGCGAGGGGGCGCCGGGGCGGGTGCGCTGCATCGAGGCCGAGGCGATGGACCTCTCGGACGACATCGCCTACTCGGTGCACGACTTCGAAGACGCGATCGTCAACGGATACCTCGATCCGGCGCGCCTGGCCGACGTGCGCGAGCACGACGCGCTGGTCACCGCGATCCAGGCCTGGGTCGGCTTCGACTTCGCCCGGGACGAGCTCGACGACGCGCTCTACCGCCTGCGCCGCATCCCCCACTGGCTGACCGCCTTCTCGGCCTCGCGCGCGGACCTCGCCAAGCTGAAGAACCTGACCTCGGACCTCATCGGGCGGTTCGCCCGCGCGGCGACCGCAGCGACCCGCGACGCGTATCCCGGCTCGGTGCTGACCCGCTACCGCGCCCATGTCGTGGTCCCTCGTGTGATCGAGGCGGAGATGGCGGTGCTCAAGGGCGTCATCGGAGCGTTCGTCGTGTCGATCGAAGGCCGCAAGCAGCTCTACAAGGAGCAGAGACGCGTCCTCAAGCGGCTGGCGACCGCGCTGTGGGAGGGCGCCCCGGCGACGCTGGATCCGGTCTTCGCGGCGGACTTCGCCCACGCCGGATCCGAAGCGGAGCAGCGCCGTGTCGTGGTCGATCAGGTGGCGAGCCTGACCGATCAGCTGGCGATCGGGTGGCACGAGCGGCTGGTGGGCGAGGTGGATGCCGCCTCGGTGGGCATCTGGACGCCCCGCGCCCCGCTGCCGGTGCCCCGTCCGCCGATCCCCGAGCCTGTGGCCCCCGAGCTTGTCGAGGGGGACTGATGGCGGGCAGGATCGCACAGGCCGATGTCGAGGAGGTGAAGGCGCGCACCAACATCGCCGACATCATCGGCGAGCGGGTTGCGCTCAAGCCGGCCGGCGTCGGGTCGATGAAGGGGCTGTGTCCGTTCCACGACGAGCGCAGCCCCAGCTTCAACGTGCGGCCGCAGGCGGGCTTCTACCACTGCTTCGGCTGCGGGGAGTCGGGCGACGTCTACTCGTTCCTGCGGAAGATGGACCACCTGAGCTTCCAGGAGGCCGTCGAGCGTCTCGCCGGACGCATCGGCTACACGCTGCACTACGAGGACGGCGGTGCGACGCCGGACAAGGGCGGCCGGACGCGGCTGTACGCCGCCAACGCCGCCGCGGCCGAGTTCTTCCGCGCGCAGCTGACGACTGCGGAGGCCGAGATCGGACGGCGGTTCCTGGGCGAGCGCGGCTTCGACGCCGGCGCGGCCGCGCACTTCGGCGTCGGCTATGCCCCGCAGAGCTGGGATGCCCTGATCACCGCGCTGAGCGCCCAGGGCTTCACCGCCGACGAGCTGAGCGCGGCGGGCCTGGTCTCCGCGGGCCAGCGGGGACCGTACGACCGCTTCCGCGGCCGGCTTGTCTGGCCGATCCGAGACGTGACCGGGCAGACGATCGGATTCGGTGCCCGTCGCCTGCGCGAGGACGACAAGGGCCCGAAGTACCTCAACACGCCCGAGACGGCGATCTACCACAAGGCGCAGGTGCTCTACGGGCTCGACCTCGCCAAGCGCGACATCGCGCGCGGCGAGCCCCGTCGCGTGGTCGTCGTCGAGGGCTACACCGACGTCATGGCCTGCCACCTCGCCGGTATCACGACGGCCGTCGCCACGTGCGGCACGGCGTTCGGGGCCGAGCACATCACGGTCCTGCGCCGCGTCATGGGCGACGAGTCCGCCGCTGGCGAGGTGGTGTTCACCTTCGATCCGGATGCGGCCGGCCAGAAGGCCGCGCTCCGCGCGTTCGCCGAGGCCAAGCGGTTCAACGCCCAGACCTATGTGGCGGTCGCGCCGGACGGCCTCGATCCGTGCGACCTGCGGATCCGGAAGGGCGACGGCGCCGTGCGCGCCCTCATGGACACGAAGGTGCCGATGGTCGAGTTCGTGCTCGACCAGCGCATCGCGGGATTCGACCTGTCCAGCGTCGAGGGACGGGTGGGCGCTCTGCGGGCGGCCGCACCCGTGGTCGCCGAGCTGCGCGACCGGCTGCTGCAGCCTGAATACACGCGGGTGCTCGCGCGTCGGCTGGGCCTTGACCCCGACGACGTGCGACGCGAGGTCGCCCGCGCCGGCAACGCGCCGGCACGCCGGGACGAGTCGCAGCGCACCCAGGCGCCCGCCGAGGGAGGGGATGCCGCCGCACCTGCGGTCACGCTCGCATCGCTGCGACCGGATCGCGACACCCTGCTCGAGCGCGACGCACTCATGGGGTTCCTGCAGTACGGGCACCGGGTGGATGCGGATCTGCTCCGGCGTGCGAGCACGGTGCCCTTCCGCAATCCCGCCCTGGAGGCGGTGCGCGCCGTGATCGCCGAGCACCTCGACCAGGTGTCGCGACCGGGCTGGGCCTCGGCAGCCGTCGAGACGATCCGCGAGCCCTACCGCGCGCTGGGGGGTCAGCTGCTGGCGGCCGAGTTCCCCGCACGTGACGAGGACGGAGCCGTGGCGTCGGCGACGAGCCTGGCGCGGGCTCTGCTCTCGCGTGATCTCGATGCGCAGAAGGCCGAACTGCTCGGTGCGGTGCAACGGGTGCCGGCCGACTCCGATGAGGGACGGGCGCTGCGCGTGCGGCTGCGCGACCTCGACCTGGAGCGCCACCGCCTCCGCTCCGAGCAGTGACCTCGGCGCACGGCACTGGCGACCTGGCACCCGACCAGGCAGGATGAACGCATGCCGCCCCGCTCCGACCCCGCCGTCGCCGTCGCCTGCACGGACCTCAGCGTCGCGTGGACGACTCCGTCGCGCACGCGGGTCGTCGAGGGCATCGACCTCCGCCTCGGGCGCGGCGGCGTCGTCGCGGTGATGGGCCCGACCGGTGCCGGAAAGTCCAGCCTCCTCGCGCTGCTCAGCGGGCGCTCGGAACACGGCCTCGCCGTCGACGGCGGAACGGCCGTCGTCGAGGGCATCGACCTGCGCCGTCCCGGCCGCTCGCGGCGCATGCTGCTGGCCTATGTCGGCTATCTCGCGCAGGGCGCCGGCGCGCGACTGGACGCACGGCTGACCGTCGGCGACATCATCGGCGAGCCGATCACGAGCCGCGACCGCAAGGTGAACGCCCGTGCGCTGGCCGTGCGCACCGCCGCGCTGCTGGATGAGGTCGAGCTGCCGCTCGGCGCGGCCGTGAAATACCCCTACGAACTGTCGGCGGGCATGCGTCAGCGCGTGGCGCTGGCGCGTGCCCTCGTGCTGCAGCCGCGCATCCTCGTCGCCGACGATCCTCTCGCGAACCTCGACATCGAGGTCCAGCACGTCGTGCGGGATGCGATCGCGCGACGGCGGGACGAGTACGGCATGGCCACGCTCATCGCGACGAACGAGACCGCTCTCCCGCGCCGCCTCCACGCCCACCGCATCGTGTTGCACCAGGGCCATGTCGTCGCGCAGGACGGTGCGGACGGCCTGATCTGGACGCCCGGCGCACAGGCGGATCCACGCCTCGTGTCGTCGTGATTCGCACCCTTCGCGGTTTGCTAAGCTGGACGGGTTGCCCGCTGGGCGGGCACATTCCCCTGTAGCTCAATTGGCAGAGCAATCGGCTGTTAACCGATAGGTTGTTGGTTCGAGTCCAACCGGGGGAGCCACTATAGTCGCCTCACCAGAGCGGCGCTGCGTGCAGCGGCGCTGCGGAGAATCTGGAGGTGCCATCCATGAGCGAAGAGTCGGACGCGATCCGTGCGGAGATCACGGCGGCCCACGAGACCAAAGCGCGGCTGGACATGGTCCCCGAACGCCGCGAAGGCGAGCTGGATGTCGCGTACGCGATCCGGCAGCTCGAGTACGGCGCCGGTGTCGCGTACACGCTCGCGAGCGACAACCTGCGCCTGGCGGAGCTGGTGGCGGCCCGGCTGGAGTCGCTGAGCGCGAGGATCGAGGCGCTCGAGCGGGAGATCCGCGCGAAGGGCTGAGGCGCGATCGGGCCGACTCCGCGCTGTCGCAGGCGGTCATCGACCAGCTCTGTCCGCAGTGACGCGTCGTCAGGCCTCGATGTCGTCGACCCCTGGCATCCAGCTCTGCCCTGGGCGGCCCCAGCCGCGCTTGCGCGCGATCTTCTGCACCGTCTTCCAGTCCGCGTCCGAGAGGCGGTCGATGTAGAGCACGCCGTCGAGATGGTCGAACTCGTGCTGCAGGATGCGCGCTCGCCACCCGTCCACCTCGATGCGCACCGCGGCGCCGTCCAGATCGGTCCCGGTCACCAGCGCCCGCTCGGATCGCCGCAGCGGAAAGCGCTCACCCGGGAAGGAGAGGCATCCCTCCGACTCGGAGTCCTCGTCCGGCGCACCCGGCTCCAAAGGCGCGATCCACAGGACGGGGTTGATCACGACGCCGCGCCACGGTGCGCCGTCGTCATCGGTGTACGAGTAGGTGAACACCCGCAGCGGGACGCCGACCTGCGGCGCGGCCAGGCCGACACCCGGGGCCGCGTCCATCGTCTCGAACATGTCCGCGACCAGGGTGCGGATCTCGTCGGTGACCTCTTCCACCGGCGAGGCCGGCGCGTGCAGAACAGGGTCGCCCATGATGCGGATCGGTCGAACGGCCACGTCCAGAGCCTACCGGCCGCACCCGGCAGGTAGTGTCGTACCGTGCTGTGGACGGATGCCGGCCTCGACGACGTCACGGACGTGCTTCTCGGCGTGTTCGGCGACCCGCGCATCCTCATCGGCATCCCGCTGGCGCTGCTGGGTGCCGTGTTCATGTCCTTCGGCGCGCAGTACCAGCATCGCGGCGTCCTGAAGGTCGAGCGCCTCACCGGCGAGTCCAGCAGCGAGGGCCTCAAGGCCGCACAGCTGCTGCGTCTGCTGCAGCGCCCCTCGTGGATGGTCGGCACCATCATGCTGGGCCTGGCGATCGCGTGCCAGCTGGCGGCACTGTCGTTCGCGCCGCTCATCGTGGTGCAGCCCCTGGGCGCCATCGCCCTGGTGATCACGACCCTGCTCAACGCGCGCATCAGCGGGCATCGTCCGACGCGGCGCTCGATCCGCGCGATCGTCGAGTGCGTCGGAGGGATCTTCCTGTTCGTCGTGCTGGCGGCGCTGTTCGCCACCGACGAAGAGATCGAGAACTCGCAGCTGATCACCATCCTGGTCATCCTCGCGGTCGTCGCCATCGTGCTGACGGCGGTGTGGGTGTGGCTGCGACACCGGATGACGGCGCTGTTCTACATCGTGGCAGCGGGTGTGATGTACGGCTTCGTCGCGACCCTCGCGAAGGTCGTCATCAACCGCATCCAGAACTCCAACTTCGACTGGCTCACCCTGGTCTGCCTGATCGCACTCCTGGTCGCGGCGGCGGTCGGCGCCTACTTCGTCCAGACCGCGTACGCCTCGGGTCCGCCGGACCTGGTGATCGCGGGGCTCACCGTGATCGACCCGATCGTCGCCATCCTGATCGGGCTGTTCGTGCTGGGCGAGGCATCGCACGCGCCGTGGTGGGTGTTCATCTGCTTCGCGGTCGCCGGCGCGGTCGCCGTCTACGGCGTCTTCGAGCTGGCCCGGCACCACCCTCAGGTGATCAGCGACAGCCAGGAGCTGCCCATTCGGCGGGGCAGCGGCGGGCCGGTCGACCCGGCGCAGCCCAAGACGGGGGCGATCCGCATCACCGAGGCGGTCTCGAAGGTGTGGCCGGAGCCGCCGGTGCGCGACAAGGACGATCCGCCCGCGCCCGGCTGAGGGCTCGGACCGCTACATCGCGGCTCCGATGTACGAGTACTTGACGAACACCTCCGCTGCAAGGCCGGCCTCGACCAGCACCCCCTGCACGGCGGTCATCATGTACTTCGCATCCCAGCCCAGATAGAGGAAAGCGCCGCCGTCGAGCGCTTCCCAGCGACCGTTCCATGACCGGGCGGGGAAGATCGGCCCGCCCCGGCGCGCGCTGTACGACCGCACGTCGTCGCGTGCATCGGCCCACAGCCGGGTGAAGATGCGGTGGAACAGGTGCCGGACGTCGTGCACTTCCCAGTGCTCGCCGCGATACTCGACGTAGTCGAACTCGCGCTCCCATCCCCGCGGCCAGCCGCGCCGGCGCCGGGCGTCCAGGATCGGCGTGAGCCCGTCGTCGTCGATGAGCACGGCCAGCGGGCGGCCCCACACCCCGATGAACGCTTCGGTCAATGCCCCCGTGCGGGCGGAGATCGCGCCCGTGCCCCAGGACGGCTGCCCGGCCAGCTCGCGGTTGAGCGCGATGTCGCTGCGGGCATACGCCTTGTCGCGCTTGACCGGGAACGACGCGTCGAACACCCGCTCGGCCAGCGGCTGCTCGAGCAGGGTCATGTTCCCCAGAGACTGCGCCAGTGCGCGGTGGCTGTTCTGCTCGTCTTCGCTGTAGTCGGCCCACGTGCGCACACCGTCGCCCGACCAGTCGTCCGACGGCGACAGCGGCACGATGTGATCGACCTCGAGACCGTCCAGCTCGTCGACCCGCGCGAGCCTGCCGAGCACATATGCGGCGTGCGGGAGGTCGGTGAACTTCAGGGCCACGCGCACCCGCTCGTCCGACGGCGTGATGCGCGAGATCGCGTGCTCGAACGCGTCCTCGCCGTCATCGCGCGCCCGGCACAGGCGCGCGACGAGACGGTCGTTCGGGATTCCGACGACCGCGCGCCGCAGCAGGAGCGCCTGGATGTGCTCGAGGGTCTCGATGAGCCGGTCGCGGCTCAGGTCGCCGCGCCGGTGCTCGTCGTATGCCCGCATCACCAGCGGATACATGCCGCGTCCGAACGTGTTCAGGTAGGCCAGCTGCCGCGCGATCCCGGGGTCGTCCACCTCGCGCGGATCCAGCAGCGCCCGGTACACCGCGCTGTGGGCGCGCCAGCGGGCCGCGTGCGCACGCAGCGTGTCGACATCCAGGCGCGGGTACTCCTGCCGGAAGGCGTCGTACACGCCCCGCTCGCCCGCCACCGTGACCTCCCGGCCGGTCGTCATCACGAGATGGTGCCGCCAGAACGATCCGATCGCCTCGCCGGTGTTCTGCTCGATGACCGCCCAGTACTCGTCCTCGATCTCGGTCTGCTGGGCATGGGTCAGGCCCATGAGCACGTAATTGTGGATCAGCTCGTGGTCGCGCAGGGGCTCGCCCGTCGAGTTCAGGCTCTCGAAGATCTGCTGCGCATGGGCGCCGGCTTCCAGGGTGATCGCGACGTGCTCGAGCTTGCGCAGGCCCGCCCAGATGTGCCGCGCCTCGTCGGGGGAGACCTGGCTGCGGAAGAACGCGTAGTTGTCGTCGAAGCGCGACTCGCGCGGCATCCCGTCGGTGCGGGCCAGCACCACGTCCTCGAAGACGCTCGCCCACGCGCGGTGCGGCCGCAGCTTCGTGCGTCCGGGGTCGGTCGCGCGCACGAGCACGGCGTCGAGCTCGGCCGCCAGGTGCGGATCAGCGTCGCCGAGGGTGTGACGCAGCGCCGCTGTCAGCAGCACGATCGTCGTGATCCGCTGCTGGCCGTCGATCAGCACGAGCTCGGACTCATCGCCGGCGTCGCGGGAGGAGAGGATCGACCCGATGAAGTGCATGCCGCGTCCGTCCGAGCCGGCCACGGCGCGGATGTCGCCGAGCAGCTGCTCGCAGCCGCCGATGTCCCACCGGTACTGCCGTTGATACACGGGCACGACGATGTTCGTCTCCGGCGCGGACAGCCAGGCGATCGTGTTCACGGCCGTCGCATGGATGTTCGTGGCGCTCGTCATGTCGTGTGGATGCTCCCGGGTCCGTTCGGGCGGCCCGCTGCGGCCGCCCCATCCACCTTAAGCGGTGCTGCATCACTCAGCGGCAGTGCGCTCCGGGGCGGCGGGGAGCGGGAAGTAGGCTTGCCTGAGTCGGGCCTGTAAAAACGTGCTGGCCCCTCTACGAAAGGTCATCTCTGACATGGGTTACATCAAGTGCGAAGCGCTCGAGGAGACCGGATACGTCGTCCTCGACCCGTACAACCAGGAGCTCGATCCGAAGGAGTGGCTCGACCTCGAGTACGTCGACTGGAAGTCCTCCGGCGACACCCGCTTCGCCCCGCTGGCTTCGGCGCAGGGCGAGATCGAGTGCAACGGCTTCTGGAACTCCGTGCCGCCGCGCACCGACAAGGACGGCGTGTGGATCGAGTCTCAGGTCGCCAAGGCGCCCATCCTCACGCGACGCGCGCAGGAGCCCGGTGCGAACGTCGGTCGCTGCCGCGTGATCGAGCTTCAGCCCACCACGTACGGCGAGTGCCTGTACAACCTGCACCAGGACGACAACAACCGGCTCAACCCCGACGGAACCGGCTGGGTCGTGCGCGGGTTCTTCAACCTCTCCGACGACAAGGACAGCTTCTTCGTGCTGCGCGAGAACCGCACCGACCCGCAGGGCGAGGTGCGCATCGCGCTGCCCGCGGGGGCGCAGCTGATCATCGACACGCAGCGTCTCTGGCACGCCGCCACGCACGTGGGCACCGAGCCGCGCTACAACCTCATCACCTCGTGGACGTCGGGGCCGGAGCTGGATGCGTATATCGAGAAGTACCACGGCCGCAACCGCGTCGACAGCGTCGAACTCCCGCAGGAGGTGCTCGACGCCGGCTACGCGGAGCAGGCGCGCCGGGATGCCGCTCGTGCGGCGTACTACGCGGCGAAGGGCCAGGCCGAGGTCGCCCAGGCCATGAGCGAGGCGTGACCGTCTGAGCAGCCGCTTCCGGAGCCCCGGCCCTCGGGCCGGGGCTCCGTCGCGTCAGACGACGGCGGCGAACGCCTCGGCATTGCCCTTCTCGGCCCGGCCGAACGCCGCCTTGGTGCCGGGTCCCGGCACGCCGTCCACACCGCCGGTGTAGCTCCAGCGCTCAGTGAGCCACTGCTGCATCGCGCGCACCTCGTTGCGGCCCCACGCGCCGTCGACGACCAGGTTGCGCTTGAGCCTGGGCGCCCGCTTGGCGAAGCCGCCCGCGTTCATGAAACGCTGGAACGCCGCGATCGACCCGACCGCGGGCTTCCCGTCGATCGTGCCCGTGAAGCCGTGTCGCGCTTTGAGCATGCGCTGCACGCCCGTCCATCGCCACTCGAGCGCGCGGGTCGCCTTCGGTACCGCGGCGGCGCCGTGATCGAGGACCGCGGGGGACCCTCCGCCGCCGCTCCCGTTGAGCACGTTCTTGACGAGCTTCATCGGGTCGACGAACTTGCCGGCGGCGACGTCGAACACCTCCAGGTGCATGCAGGGGCCGACCGTGGCGCCGGTCTCGCCCTCGGCGGAGATCACGTCGCCCTGCTTGACGGTGTCGCCCACCTTGAACGCGGAGGCACGGCTGCCATGGGCATACGACACGTCCCAGGTGCGGCCGGCGAAGACGACCCGCGTGGTGACCTGGAAGCCGAAGCCGTGGCCGGGACCGGGCTTGCGCGTGCCGGTGACCTTGCCGCCCAGCAGCGCGGGAACCGGTGTCCCCGGCCTGGTCGAGTGCGAGAAGTCGGTGCCGCGGTGCTTGCGGGCTCCGCCGTCCCGTGGCGCGCCGAACCGCTGGAGGCCGTTCGGCCGCGCGTTGTAGAACTTCGCCGTGCTCGCCGAGACCATCATCGTTCCCGGTGACTGTCGTCGTCACGCATGTGTGCGTCCCCTCGTGGTCCGTCCACTGCAGGGGAGAGGAGACGGGAGGCGCCTGATACAGCGCGCGCGGGAGGAGCGGGTGGTGTGCCCCGAGCGGGGCTTGAACCCGCGACCGACGGATTATGAGTCCGCTGCTCTGACCGGCTGAGCTATCGGGGCCGAGCCGGATTCCATCCTAGACGCGGGAATCGCTCATCCCGGGACCCGCCGAATGACACGCTTGTGATTCCCGGCGTGGCTGCGCCATAATGGGCGCAACAACCGCATAGGCCACGCTCACGTGACACAGGTCGTAGGGGAAGACGCACCTGAGGAACGGAGAGACGGATGGCGACACCACAGGCGCGTGGAGTGATCTTCATTCACTCCGCGCCGCGCGCGTTGTGTCCGCACCTGGAGTGGGCCGTGGGCCGCGTGCTGGGTCGGCCGGTCGGATTCGACTGGGCCGACCAGCCGGTGCTCGCAGGTGCCCGGCGCGCCGAGTTCTACTGGGAGGGGCCGGCCGGCACCGGAGCGCAGCTGACCACCGCGATCCGCGGCTGGGAGCACCTGCGGTTCGAGGTGACGGAAGACCCCACCCCTCGCAGCGACGGCGGGCGCTGGCTGCACACGCCGGATCTCGGCATCCACTACGCCCTGACCGACACGGCCGGCAACGTCGTCATCGGCGAGGACCGGATCCGCTACGCGATGGAGGTCGCCGCCGGCGATGCGTTCGAGCTGCAGCGTGAGCTCGCCGTGGCGCTCGGCAGCGCCTGGGACGACGAACTGGAGCCCTTCCGGCACGCCGGCGACGACGCGCCCGTGGTGTGGCTGCACAAGGTCGGCTGACGGGGCCGAGAGTCATCCAGGCGGGGCGAGGCGCGACTACCGGAGGCCGGTGAGGTCTCCCGGTGCCGGGAAAGCGAATCGCCCCCGCCTGGGTCAGCGGAGCCTGGCTCAGACGGACGCGAAGGCCGCCACGGCGTTGTGGCCGCCGAAGCCGAACGAGTTGCTGATCGCGAGCTGGTCGCCGGGGCCCAGCGGCTGCGACTGTCCTGACAGCAGGAAGGGCACCTCGGGATCCTGCTCGGTGATGTTGATCGTCGGCGGAGCGACGCGCTCGTGCAGCGCGAGGACCGTGAAGATCGCCTCGAGCGCCCCGGTGCCGCCGAGCAGGTGACCTGTCGACGCCTTGGTGGCCGAGGTGGGGATCTCACGCACCCGGTCGCCGAAGACCGTCAGCAGCGCCTGGTACTCGTTCGGGTCGCCCACCGGCGTCGAGGTGGCGTGCGCATTGACGTGCGTGACATCGTCGGGCGAGGCATCGGCCATCTCCAGCGCCATGCGCACGGCGCGCGCGGCGCCGTGGCCCTCAGGGTCGTTCGCGGTGATGTGGTACGAGTCGGCCGTCACGCCCCCGCCCACCACCGACGCGTAGATCCGCGCACCGCGGGCGCGGGCGTGCTCCTCGGTCTCGAGGATGAGGGCGCCCGAGCCCTCGCCCATGACGAAGCCGTCGCGGTCGATGCTCGCGGGCCTGGACGCGGTCTCGGGGGAGTCGTTGCGGCGGGACAGCGCCTGCATGGACGAGAAGGCCGCGAGCGTGATCGGGTGGATCGCCGACTCCGTGCCGCCCGCGATGACCACGTCCGCGTAGCCGGCGCGGAGGTGCTCGAGGGCGTTGATGATCGACTCCGTGCTGGACGCGCACGCGCTGGCGACGGTGCGGGCGTAGGCCCGGGCGCCGAAGTGCAGCGAGAGGTTCCCCGCCGCGGCGTTGGGCATCAGCATCGGCACGGTCATCGGCATGACCCGGCGCGGGCCCTTCTCCTTGAGCGTGTCCCAGGCGTCCAGGAGCGTCCACACGCCGCCGATGCCGGTCGCGAAGTCGACGCCGAGGCGCTCCGGCTCCACCTCGGGGCTGCCGGCATCCGCCCACGCCTCCATCGCGGCGACGAGCGCGAGCTGCGAGGCCGGGTCGAGTCGCTTGGCGATCGGGCGCTCGAGCACGGTGTCCGGCCGCACCTTCGCCTCGGCCGCGAACGTCACGGGCAGCTGGTACTTCTCCACCCAGTCGTACTCGAGGGTGTGGGTGCCGGAGGCGCCGCCCAGCAGGGCGGACCAGCTCTCGGGGGCGGTGCCGCCGATGGGCGACGTGGCGCCGACGCCGGTGACGACGATGCGCGGGGTGCTCATGGATCGATTCCTCTGTGGGGGAAGGGGGATGCGGACACACCCGCGGGCGGGCACGCCGACGCGCCCGCCCGCAGCGGAGTCACGCCTGGTTCGACGTGATGTAGGTGACGGCGTCGCCGACGGTCTTGAGGTTCTTGACCTCGTCGTCCGGGATGGTGACGCCGAACTTCTCCTCCGCGTTGACCACGATGGTCATCATGGAGATCGAGTCGATGTCGAGGTCGTCGGTGAACGACTTCTCGAGCGCGACCTCGTCGGCCGAGATGCCGGTCTCGTCCGTGATCAGCTCGGCGAGTCCGGCGAGGACCTCGTCGTTGGTGAGTGCCATGGTTTCTCCCTGTTCTGTGTGATCGGGGTTTCGATGGGTCTTTCGGCCGGGGCCGCAGTTCAGTCTAGAGTCGCGATCGGGCCGGTCACGGCAGCACGACCACCTGGGCTCCGAAGACGAGGCCGGCGCCGAAGCCGATCTGCAGTGCCAGGCCGCCGCTGAGCTCGGGGTGCTCCTCGAGCAACCGATGCGTCGCGAGCGGGATCGAGGCGGCCGACGTGTTGCCGGTGGTCTCGATGTCACGGGCGATGACGACCGAGTCGGGGAGCTTGAGCTGCTTGGCGAACTCGTCGATGATGCGCATGTTCGCCTGGTGGGGGATGAAGGCCGCGAGGTCGGATGCCTCCACGCCCGCCTCCTCGAGGGCCTGGCGTGCGACCTTGGCCATCTCCCACACCGCCCACCGGAACACCGTGGGACCCTCCTGTCGGAGGGTGGGCCACGGGACCTCCCCGTCGCGGAACTGGGTGAGGGTGGCGTTCATCCCGACCGCGTCGGCGCGAGAACCGTCCGATCCCCAGACGGTCGGCCCGATGCCGGGCGTCTCGCTGGGGCCGATGACCGCCGCGCCGGCGCCGTCGCCGAGCAGGAACGAGATGCTGCGGTCCGTCGGGTCGACGACGTCGCTGAGCTTTTCCGCACCGACCACCACGGCGTACCGGGCCGAGCCCGCGCGGATGAGGGCGTCGGCCTGCGCGATGCCGTAGGCGAAGCCCGCGCAGGCGGCGTTGAGGTCGTAGGCGGCCGCCGGGTTCGCGCCCACGCGGTCGGCGACGATGGCCGACACGGAGGGCGTCTGCTTGGGGTTGCTGATCGTCGCGACGATGACCGCGTCCACCTGGGCCGGATCGATCCCGGACCGCGAGATCGCCTCGGCCGCCGCATCGGAGGCGAGGTCGATCGCGTCGGTATCCTTGTCGGCGCGCACCCGCGTGATGATCCCGGTGCGCTGCCGGATCCACTCGTCGCTCGAGTCGATCGGACCGACGAGGTCGTCATTGGGCACGGAGTTCTCGCCGCGCGCGGCCCCGTACGCGTAGATGCGCGTGTGCGCGGGACCGGTCCGCTGCCGCAGCGCCCCGCTCACGAGCGGTCTCCTGCGATGAGCGCGACAGCATCCTCGAGGTCGGCGGGCGCGCGGACGGCCACGGTGGGCACGCCCTTCAGTGCGCGCTTGGCCAGGCCCACGAGGGTGCCCGCGGGCGCCATCTCGATGATCCCGGTCACGCGATGCTCGGCGAACGACTGCATGCACAGATCCCAGCGCACGGGCGAGGCGACCTGGCCGACGACCAGGTCGAGCGCGTCGCGGCCGGAGGTGACCAGCGACCCGTCGCGGTTGGTCCACAGGTCGATCTCGGGATCGGCGGTCAGCATCTCAGCGGCCGCCCGCCGGAGCCTGTCGACCGCGGAGTCCATGAAGACCGTGTGGAACGCGCCGGCGACCTGCAGCGGAATGACACGCGCTCCCTGCGGCGGCTCCTGACGCAGCTGATCGAGCTGCCCGATGCCGCCCGCCGCGACGATCTGCCCGCCCCCGTTGCGATTGGCCGCCGTCAGTCCCAGATCATCGATGCGGGCGAGCACCACGTCCTCGACACCGCCGAGGACGGCGCTCATCCCGGTGATCTCGAATGCGGCGGCGTGGGCCATCGCGCGGCCCCGGATTCCGACGAAGCGCATCGCATCGTCGTCGGTGAGGACGCCCGCGCCCGCGAGTGCGGCGATCTCTCCGACCGAGTGGCCGGCGATGCCGCGGACCGCCCCGGCGGTGATGCGGTCCTGCAGCGCGTGCCAGGTGAGCAGGCTCGCGGCCACGATGAGCGGCTGCGCGATGCTCGTGTCTCGGATCACCGCGGCATCGGAGTGCACGCCGTGCTCGATGACGTCGACCTCCGCGGCTTCGGAGTACTCCCCGAGACGGTCACGCGCTCCATCGAGCTCGAGCCATGGGGCGAGGAACCCCGGTGTTTGAGCGCCCTGTCCCGGGCAGACGACGACGATCACTCTTCCATCCTGCCAATCATCGAGAAGCCCCCACTGGTGGAACCTGTCACAAGAATCCGCGGCATCGTTGTCATTCTCCCCTCAATGGCTGCGCTCTGTCGCGTGTGTCCGGCGCACCGGCGCGGGGCGCCGCCGGACCTCGGCCGGTCCGATGGATCCGAGGATCAGCGCGGTCTGCAGGATCAGCGCCTCGCGGGGACCGGTGGCATCCCACCCGATGACGTCCGAGACCCGCTTGAGTCGATAGCGGACGGTGTTGGGGTGCACGAAGAGCTCGCGCGCGGTCGCCTCCAGCGAGCGGCCGTTGTCGAGATAGCTCCACAGCGTCGCGACGAGGTCGGCGCTGTGCGCCAGCAGCGGACGGTAGATCCGCTCCACGAGGGTCTGCCGGGCGAGCGGGTCGCCGGCGAGGGCGCGCTCGGGCAGCAGGTCGTCGGCTTCGACCGGTCGCGGCGCATTGCGCCACCCTCGGGCGACCGCGAATCCGGCCAGCGCCGCGCGCGCGCTCTGGCTCGCGTCGACCAGGGCCGCGACCGGTGGTCCGATGACGAGGTAGCCGTCGCCGAAGCCGGGCTCGAGCTGGCGCGCGATCTCGGGGAACGACAGCTCTGCAGACGCCTCCTCGCCCGGGCGGCCGGAGGGCTGAGCGCGTCCGATCACGACGACCAGGCGTGAGCCCTGCACCCCGATGAGCACGTCCACGCCGAGCTTTCGCGCCACGCGCCGGAGCTGATCGACATCGAACTGCGGGGGAGTGGTGCCCACCAGCACGCACGCCTCGCCGTGGCCGTGCCAGCCCAAGGCGGCGATCCGGCTCGGAAGCTCCTCGTCGGTCTCGCCCGTGAGGATCGAGTCCACGACCAGAGCCTCCAGGCGCGCATCCCACAGTCCACGGGCCTCGGCGGCGCGCGCGTAGACGTCGGCCGCTGCGAAGGCGACCTCGCGCGAGTACAGCAGGATGGCCTCGCGCAGGTGCTCGCCCTTGCCCGCCACGCGCTCCTCGGTGACCTCCACGGTGACGCGGATCAGCTGGAGCGTCTGCTGCAGGCTCACGCTGCGCAGCAGCTCCCGGGGCGCTGCCGCGAAGATGTCGGCCGCGATCCAGGGCGTCGACTCGGGATCGTCGTACCACTGGATGAAGGAGGTGATGCCGGCCTGAGCCACCAGCCCCACCGAGGACCGCCGCGCCGGCGGCATCTCCGCGTACCAGGGGAGCGACTCCTCCAGGCGGCGGAGCGTCGCTGTGGCCAGGTCGCCGGAGATGCGACGCAGCCACGCGAGCGTCTCCTCCCTGTCCATCGGCGCCGGCGACGACACGGTCTCAGCTCTCGCCGCCCGCGTTGCCGGTCGTGCCGGCGTTCACGTCGTGCAGTCGGTACCTGTCGATCGCCTGCGCTGCCAGGCCGCGGTCGACGACTCCGTCGTCGGCGAGCGCCTGCAGGGTGCGCACCACGATCGACGGACCGTCGATCTTGAAGAAGCGCCGCGCCGCCGCGCGCGTGTCCGAGAAGCCGAACCCGTCGGCGCCGAGGGTGGCGAAGCGGTTCGGAACCCACGGCCGGATCTGGTCCTGCACGGCGTGCATGAAGTCGCTCACGGCGACGACCGGACCGGAGGCGCCCCGGAGCTTGTCGGTGACGTACGCGGTGCGAGGCTCCTGATCGGGGTGCAGGAAGTTGTGCTCGTCGGCGGCCAGGCCGTCGCGGCGCAGCTCGGACCACGACGTGACCGACCAGACGTCCGCCTGCACGCCCCAGTCGTCGCCCAGCAGCTGCTGGGCCTCGAGGGCCCACGGCACTCCCACGCCGGAGGCGAGGAGCTGGGCGCGCGGGCCTTCGCCGGAGGCCGCGGAGACGCGATGGATGCCGCGGATGATGCCGTCGACATCCACGTCCTCAGGCTCGGCCGGCTGCACGAGCGGCTCGTTGTACACGGTGAGGTAGTACATGACGTCCGGGTCCGGGTGCTCGCCGCCGTACATCCGGTCGAGGCCCGAGCGGACGATGTGCGCGATCTCGTAGCCGTACGCCGGATCGTAGGCGACCGTGGCCGGGTTCGTCGATGCCAGCAGGTGCGAGTGGCCGTCCGCGTGCTGCAGGCCCTCGCCGGTGAGCGTTGTGCGACCCGCGGTCGCGCCGATGACGAACCCGCGGGTCATCTGGTCGCCGGCGGCCCAGAAGGCGTCGCCCGTGCGCTGGTACCCGAACATCGAGTAGAAGATGTACACCGGGATGAGCGGTTCGCCGTGTGTCGAATAGGCTGTGCCGGTGGCGGTGAAGGCCGCGGCCGCGCCGGCCTCGTTGATGCCGACGTGCATGATCTGCCCCTGCGGGCTCTCCTTGTACGCCAGGAGCAGCTCGCGGTCGACCGAGGTGTAGTTCTGCCCGTGCGGGTTGTAGATCTTGGCAGTGGGGAAGAACGCGTCGATGCCGAACGTGCGCGCCTCGTCGGGGATGATCGGCACGATCCGGTGCCCGAAGTCCTTGGCGCGCAGAAGATCCTTCAGCAGGCGCACGAAGGCCATCGTGGTGGCGATCTCCTGCGTCCCCGAGCCCTTCTTCGGCTGGGCGTATGCGGCGTCGTCCGGCAGTGCGATCGGCACGTGAGTGGTGCGCCGCTCGGGCAGGAAGCCGCCCAGTTCGCGCCGGCGTTCGAGCATGTACTGGACCGTCTCGTCCTCCAGGCCCGGATTGTAATAGGGCGGGAGATACGGATTCTCCTCCAGCTGCGCATCCGAGATCGGCACGCGCATCCCGTCGCGGAACTGCTTCAGGTCTTCGAGGGTCATCTTCTTCATCTGGTGCGTGGCGTTGCGCCCGGCGAAGTGATGTCCCAGGCCGTACCCCTTGATGGTCTTGGCGAGGATGACGGTGGGCTGACCCTTGTGTTCGACCGCCGTCTTATAGGCCGCGTAGACCTTGTGGTAGTCGTGGCCGCCGCGGCGCAGGTCGCTCCAGATCGCCTCGTCCGACCAGTCCTCGACCAGCTCCAGGGTGCGCTCGTCCCGGCCGAAGAAGTGCTGGCGGATGTACTTGCCGTCCTCGGCGCGATACGTCTGATAGTCGCCGTCGGGTGTCGTGTTCATGAGGTGGACCAGCGCCCCGTCGACATCCTTGTCCAGCAGGGTGTCCCAGCCGCGGCCCCAGACGACCTTGATGACGTTCCACCCCGCCCCGCGGAAGAAGCTCTCCAGCTCCTGGATGATCTTCCCGTTTCCGCGCACGGGCCCGTCCAGCCGCTGCAGATTGCAGTTGACGACGAAGGTCAGGTTGTCCAGTCCCTCGTTCGCGGCGATCTGCAGCTGGCCCCGGCTCTCGACCTCGTCCATCTCCCCGTCGCCGAGGAAGGCCCACACGCGCGATTCGGACAGATCCTTGATGCCGCGGTTGGTCAGGTACTTGTTCGTGAGGGCCTGGTAGATCGCGTTGATCGGGCCGAGGCCCATCGACACCGTCGGGAACTGCCAGTAGTCCGGCATCAGGTGCGGGTGCGGGTAGGACGGGATGCCGTCGGGCGCCATCGACTTCTCCTGACGGAAGCCGTCGAGCTGTGCCTCGGTGAGCCTGCCCTCGAGGAAGGACCGTGCGTAGATCCCGGGGGAGGCGTGGCCCTGGATGAAGACCTGGTCGCCTCCGCCCGGGTGGTCCAGGCCCCGGAAGAAGTGGTTGAAGCCGACCTCGTAGAGCGAGGCCGAGGAGGCGTAGGTGGAGATGTGGCCCCCCACGCCGATGCCCGGGCGCTGGGCGCGGTGCACCGTGATCGCGGCGTTCCAGCGGATCCAGCGACGATACCGGCGCTCCAGCTCCTCATCGCCGGGGAAGGCGGGCTCGTTCTCGGGGGCGATGGTGTTGATGTAGTCGGTGGTGGGCACCTGCGGGACGTTCAGCTGCAGCTCGCTCGACTTCTGGAGCAGGCTCAGCATGATCTCGCGGCCGCGACCGGGTCCCTTGGCCGCCACCAGCTGATCGAGCGACTCCTGCCATTCGGCGGTCTCGTCCGGATCGCTGTCGAGTGGGCCCTGGGAGTACGGATCCTGGTCGTGGACGGTCACGGAAGACCTTTCGTCGGCTGGCAGATCGTGCCAGAGGGACAGGGAGGCGGGTGCAGCCCGTTTGTCGGCGTACGACAACGGAGACCGCCTTCAGCCTAGCCATAGTCCACCGTGCCGTGCCCCGAATGCGACCCGGATGCGAGGATGTCGTCATGACGATCGAGATCGGCGATCAGGCGCCGGACTTCACCCTTCCGACTGCGGCGGGCGGGCACCTCACGCTGAGCGAGGCATGGCGCGATTCCCCGGTGATGCTGGTGTTCTTCCCGCTGGCCTTCTCCCCGCGATGCCAGGAGGAGCTGTGCGCCCTGCGCGACGACTTTCCCGTCTTCGAGGACGCATCGGTGCGGGTCGTCGGCATCTCGGTCGACAGCCCGCACGCGCTCCGCGCGTGGGCCGCACAGCAGGGCTATCGCTTCGATCTCGTCTCGGACTTCTGGCCGCACGGAGAGGTGGCGGGCGCGTACGGCGTGTTCCTGCGCGATCGCGGCGTCGCCGATCGGGCGAGCTTCCTCATCGATCGAGAGGGGGTCGTCCGCTCGGTCGTCGTCGCCCAGCCGGGCACCAGCCGTCCGATCGGCGCCTATCGCGAGGCGATCGCCGCCATCTGATCGGCGGCACGCTCACCGCGTCGGCTGGTCGCGAGCGGTGTCGTCCGGGTCGGGCGCGAGCTTGGCCCAGATGCGCGCCAGATCAGCCAGATCCTTCGCGTCGAGCCGGTCGAAGAACAGCCGGCGCAGGTCGAGATGGTGGCGTCGCCACGCCCTGCGCAGCACGGTGCGCCCCTCCGGTGTGAGCACGGAGACGAATCCGCGCTTGTCGTCCGGAGTCGGGTCGCGACGGATGAGGCCTCGCCTTTCGAGCCGATCCGCCAGACGCGTGAGCCCGCCGGTGGACATCAACCGGTGCCGGGCGAGATCCGACATGCGCATGCCGTCCCGACCGGCCCGGGCCAGCAGCGCCAGGACGCTGTACTCGGCCATGCTGACCTGCGACCGGGCCAGGCCGGCCTCGATCTCCTTCCAGAGCCGATCGTGCGTGTAGAGGAAGCCCTGCCAGGCTTCGTCCTCCAGACCGGTCAAGCGCGGTGCGGCCACGGATCGAATCTAACCCAACAGGTGCCTGCTCAGACAGCTTTCTGCGAGCCGGAGGGAATAACTGTCTGCGCAGACAGTTGCACCTCGTGGCGGCGTCGCACGACGCTCCGATCCGAGAGGAGAGGCAAGCATGAACCACACCGAGACCCTTCACGCAGGGGGCGCGGTCGCCTCCGCGCAGCGGCCCGCATTCGAGATCGGGCACATGACGTTCCTGGAACTGACCGCCGATAGGGCCACCGGTGCGGTGCCGACGGCCCGACAGCGCGTGCGCGACACGATCGAGCAGGCCAGACTCGCCGATCAGGTCGGGCTCGACCTCTTCGGCGTCGGTGAGCACCACCGCACCGACTTCGTCGGCTCTGCGCCGGCGGTCGTCCTCGCGGCGGCGGCCGCGGCGACGGAGAGCATCCGTCTGACCAGCTCCGTCACGGTGCTCAGCTCGGATGATCCGGTGCGGGTGTGGGAGCAGTTCGCCACCCTCGACCAGCTCTCCGGTGGGCGGGCGGAGATCATCGCCGGCCGCGGCTCCTACACCGAGTCCTTCCCGCTGTTCGGCTACGACCTGGCCGACTACGCGGATCTGTTCCGGGAGAAGCTCGATCTGCTGCTGGCGATCCGCGACCGCAATCCCCTCACCTGGGCCGGACGGCTGCGTCCGGCGCTGCGCGATGCGGACATCGGACCGCGTGCAGTGCAGGAGGAGCTGCCGATCTGGGTCGGTGTGGGCGGCACCCGGGCCTCGGCGATCAGCACCGGGCGCCTCGGACTGCCGATGGCGCTGGCGCTGCTGCTCGGGCCGATCGCGCAGCACCTTGAGACCGTCGATCTGTATCGTGCGGCCGCAGCGGAGGCCGGGCACGATCCGGCTGCCCTGCGCACCAGCATCAACCTGCACGGCTACGTGGGTCGCACCAGCCAGGAGGCGCGCGACACGATGTACCCGCACTTCGCCCGGGGCATGATCGACAACAATCATCAGCGGGGTCGCGGCGTGGGGATTCCTCGAGTCGCCTTCGATGCCCAGGCGTCGCCGAACGCCGGTCTTCTGGTGGGCAGCCCGCAGGAGGTCATCGACAAGCTCATGACCTACCACCACCTCTACGGTGTGGACCGCGCGCTCGTCCAGCTCGGCTTCGGCGGGATGCCGCAGCGGGACGTGCTGTCGACGATCGAGCTGCTCGGCACCGAGGTCGCGCCGGTGCTGCGCCGGGAGGTCGCCGCGCCCGCGGAGGATGCCGCATGATCGAGGCACCGACGGCGAGCACCGTGGAACGTCGATCCGCGGATCTCGCCCGTGCTGAGGCGGGCGAGCACCGCGGGCTGCGTGTCGCCGTGGTCAACGGCAGTCCGAGTGAGAAGTCCAAGACCATGGGCCTGGTCGACGCCGTGCTGCAGACGCTGCGTGACGTGCTCGGTCGGCGGCTCGTCGACGTCGCCGACGCTCGGGTCGATGTCTACCGGCTCGGTCCGGCCTTCACCGGCGCCGTGGAGCGGGAGGGCATCGATCCCGCGGTGGAGGCGGCGCTGCGGGAGGTCGAGCACGCCGACCTGCTGATCGCGGCGAGTCCCGTCTTCCGCGGCTCGTACACGGGACTGTTCAAGCACTTCTTCGACCTGATCGACCAGTACGCGCTGGCGAACAAGCCGGTGCTGCTGGTCGCGACCGGCGGGGGAGACCATCACGCCCTGGTTCTGGAGCACGCGCTTCGGCCGCTCTTCGGCTTCTTCCAGGCCATGACCCTCCCGGTCGCCGTCTTCGCGTCCTCGGGCGACTTCGACGGCACGCTTCTGCTCAATCCGCGCGTCTGCGGACGGATCGAGATGGCGATCGACGACGTCGCGGAGCTTCTGGTCACCCGAGTCGAGGGCGCCTCACCGTGAGGCGGCCCCCGACGCAGAGATCGTCCGCGGACGATCATGACGCTGCGGTGGGCCCTGCCGGGATCGAACCGACGACCTACTGGGTGTAAACCAGTTGCTCTGCCAGCTGAGCTAAAGGCCCTGACCGGTTCAGTCTATGAGCGGCCGGCGGCGGCCGCGTCGTCGGGACGCCGCGATAGGTTGGAGGCGTGAACGCCAGCCCCGCCGAACAGCGCATCCTGCTCGACATCGCCGACCTCGACGCCCGGCTGAGGCAGGCCGATCACGCGCGGAGCAATCCGCCGCAGGCCGCCCGCGTGCAGGAGCTGCTGGCGCAGCGGCAGCAGCAGTCGCAGGAGCTCGCGACCCGGCTCGGAGCGCGCGATGACATCAGGGCCGAGCTGGCCAGGGTCGAATCAGACGTCGCGGTCGTCGATGCGCGCGCGGAGCGCGATGCGCAGCTTCTGCAGACGGTGACCAGCCCGAAGGACGCCCAGGGGCTCGAGCACGAGCTCGCCTCGCTCGCCAGACGCAAGAGCGATCTCGAGGACGCCCAGCTCGAGCTCATGGAGCGGCTCGAAGAGGCCGATGCGCAGGTCGCGGCGCAGGAGGCGCTGATCGCGCTGACCAACGACGAGGGGGCGCGTCTGAGCGCCGAGGGCAAGGACGCGGTGGCCGCCGCGACCGCCCAGTTCGAGGCGGCGACGCGCGACCGTGCCGCCGTGGCGGCCACCGTGCCCGCCGAGCTGCTGGCCCTCTATGAGCGCCTCGCCGCGCGCAGCGCCGGTGCCGCGCTCCTGCGCAGACAGACGTGCGAGGGATGCCGCATGGTGCTGTCCGGCACCGATCTTCAGGCGATCCGCCAGGCACCTGACGACGCCGTGCTCACGTGCCCCGAGTGCGGGTGCATCCTGGTGCGCACCGAGGAATCCGGGCTGTGAGCTGCCGAGCCGCGGGGCGCGGGCGGGATGACGGCGTCATCGGCGCCTGAGGCGACCTGGGTCGTCGTCGGAAGGACCTCCGACGGCATCGCCGCGATCACGCTCGATGCAGCCGGCGCACAGCGGGACCGGGTCGCGGTCGACGGGGGGTTCGCGGAGTTCGTCCGCGATATGGAACGGGATGCCGCGCCCCGCTGGGTCTGGAGCGACACGCCGACGTGGTACGCGGCGCTGCTGGACGCCGGGGTGCGGCTCGCGCGATGCCACGACCTGCGGCTCGTGCACGCGATCCTGCGCGACAGTTCGCTCGTGTCCGAGGCGGCGGAGCTGCGGGCGGCCGTCCAGTGGGATGCCGGAGCGGTCGCGCACGCACCGCCGGAGGCCGCGCTGTTCGAGCTGGAAGCACCCGACCCGGCCGGTCCGCCGGACCTGCTGGAGGAGGCGGTCGCCGAATTCGCACGGCAGCGCGAGGCGCTCGGACAGGCGTCCGCGTCGGCGCGGCTGCGCCTGCTGGTCGCCGCCGAGAGCGCCGGCGCTCTGATCGCGGCGGAGCTGCGTGCGGCCGGGCTGCCGTGGGATGTCGCCGCTCACGATGCGATCCTCACCACCGTGCTGGGCGAGCGACCGCCCGGCGGCGGGCCGCCGGCTCACGTGCAGGAGGCCGCCGACCGGGTGCGCGCGGCCCTGGGCGATCCGGCAGTCAGTCTGGACTCGCAGCCGAAGCTGCTGCGGGCGCTGCATCGCGCGGGGATCATGGTGGAGTCGACCAGCAGGTGGGAACTCGCCCGGCACGACCACCCGGCGATCGCGCCCCTCGTGGAGTACAAGAGGCTTGCGCGGCTGCTCAGCGCGAACGGCTGGGCGTGGCTGGAGGAGTGGGTCCGAGATGGGCGGTTCCGGCCGGTCTACGTGCCCGCGGGCGTGGTGACCGGTCGGTGGGCGTCATCCGGCGGCGGCGCGCTGCAGCTTCCCCGGCAGCTGCGGGCGGCGGTGCGTGCCGATCCGGGCTGGGCGCTGGTGGTCGCCGACGTCGCGCAGTTGGAGCCGAGGGTGCTCGCCGCCATGGCGCACGACCGGAGCCTGGCGCAGGCCGCGCGCGGGGCAGACCTGTACGCGGGTGTCGTGGCCGACGGCACGGTCGGCTCGCGCGCCGACGCGAAGGTGGCGATGCTCGGGGCGATGTACGGCGCCACCACCGGCGACAGCGGCAGGCTGCTGCCGCGGCTGCGCAGGGCCTACCCGGCCGCGATGGCGCTGGTCGATGATGCCGCACGCGTCGGAGAGCGCGGAGGCGTTGTGACCACATGGCTCGGCCGCACCTCGCCGCCGCCCTCCGCGTCGTGGATGCGGGTGCGACAGAAGGGCGCCGCCGCTGAGGCATCCGTCGCCGATGAGAGCCGCGCGCGGAGGGCGGCGGGCGACCGCGGCCGGTTCACGCGCAACTTCGTCGTTCAGGGCACCGCCGCCGAGTGGGCCCTGACGTGGCTGGCCGATCTGCGGCGCCGCCTGGCCGAGCTGCCCCTGGTCGACGAGCGCGATGCGGCCCCCGCCTCCGGCCCGGTGTTCGACCGGCGGCCCCACCTCGCGTTCTTCCTGCACGACGAGATCATCGTGCACACGCCGCTGTCCCACGCGGAGGCGGTCGCGCAGGCTGTCCGTGATGCGGCGGCGGCTGCGGGCCGGATGCTCTTCGGCGCGTTCCCCGTCGACTTCCCCCTCGACCTGCGGATCGACGAGTCGGCGGCGAAGAGCTGAGCCCACGGCATCCGTTCGGTCGGCGCCGCTAGAATCATGGTGCGAATGGGTCGGCCGGACGGTCGCGTGGCGGGAGACCGCACCGAGGAACGTCCGGGCTCCGCAGGGCAGGGCGGTGGGTAACACCCACCCGGAGCGATCCGCGAGACAGTGCCACAGAGAGCAGACCGCCACCCGGTTCCCTCGCTTGCCGAGGGACCGCGTGGCAAGGGTGAAAGGGTGGTGTAAGAGACCACCGGGGTCGCGGTGACGCGGCCCGCACGGCAAACCTCGCCCGGAGCAAGGCCAGACAGGGGATGACGACGCGGCCCGCCGAGTCCCCGGGTAGGCCGCTGGAGCGGCACGGCGACGTGTCGCCGAGAGAGATGACCGTCGAAGGGGCTCCGGCCCCGGGACAGAACCCGGCGTACAGGCCGGCCCATTCGCCCCTCGACAGGCTCGGGGACCGACAGGCGCGGGGACGTGCTCAGTCGCCCGCCAGGGCAGCCGCCCCGATGATCCCCGCGTTGTTGCGATGCACCGCCGGCAGGATCGGGGTGTTCAGATCCAGCAGCGGCAGGAACTCGTCGGCGTGCTTGGACACGCCGCCGCCGACGACGAACAGGTCGGGCGAGAACAGGAACTCCAGGTGGCTGTAGTACCACTGCAGCCGCTTCGCCCACTTCTCCCACGACAGATCGTCGCGCTCCTTCGCCGAGTACGCCGCATACGCCTCGGCGTCCTTGGTGTGCCCGGTGCGGCTGAGGTGCCCGAGCTCCGAATTCGGGATCAGCGTCCCGTCGTAGATGAGCGCCGAGCCGATCCCGGTGCCGAGCGTCGTCAGGATGGTGAGGCCTCGTGCCCCCTTGGCGGCGCCGTAGCGCACCTCGGCGATGCCGGCCACATCGGCGTCGTTGGCGAAGTGGATGTCGCGGCCCAGACCCCGTTCGAAGAACTCCTCCGCGGCGAAGTCGACCCACTTCGGCGACACGTTCGCCGCTGAAAGGGTGCGGCCGCTCTTCACGATCGCGGGGAACGCGACGCCCAGCGGGAGCTTCTCCTCCTCGACGCCGAGATCGCGCAGCACGTGCGCGACCGCCTGCAGCACATCGTCGGGCTCGGCGCCGGACGGCGTGGCGACCTTGATGCGGTCGCTGACCAGATCGCCCGCGGCCAGGTCCACGACGCCTGCCTTGATACCCGTTCCGCCGATGTCGACACCGACCGCACGCCGCGCTGCCTGAGACATGGGTCCACCCTAGCTAGGATCGACCCAGGCACGCGCCACACAGACTGCGGGAGGACGGCCATGTCGCACGACGAGGACAAGTACTGGTACAACCTCAAGACCGGCGAGGTCGAGCATGGTCCGCAGTCGCTCGGCATCGACCGCGCGGGACCGTTCGACACCGCCGAGGAGGCGGCGCGGGCGCCCGAGATCATCGAGCAGCGATCCCGAGCCTGGGCGGAGGAGGACGCGAAGGACTGGAAGGACGGCGGGGACACGGCCGCCCACTAGTCTGGCTTCGAGACCGGCGTCCGGCCGGCGCCGGAGGGATGCGATGGACAAGCAGCGTGACTTCGTACTGCGCACGATCGAGGAGCGCGGAGTCAAGTTCGTCCGGCTCTGGTTCACCGACGTCATCGGCACCCTGAAGTCGGTGGCACTGGCGCCCGCGGAGGTGGAGGGGGCCTTCACCGAGGGGCTGGGCTTCGACGGCTCGGCGATCGAGGGGCTGACCCGCACGTTCGAATCCGACCTGCTCGCCCACCCCGACCCGACCACCTTCCAGATCCTGCCCTGGCGTGGCGAGATCGACCCGACCGCGCGCATGTTCTGCGACATCACGACCCCGGACGGCGCGCCCGCGGTCGCCGATCCCCGGCACGTCCTCAAGCGTGCCCTGGCCAAGGCGGGGGAGCGCGGCTTCACCTTCTACACGCACCCCGAGATCGAGTTCTACCTGCTCAAGTCGTCGCGGTTCGGCCCGGAGGGCCCGGAGCCGGTGGACTCGGCCGGCTACTTCGACAACGTCCCCGGCGGCACGGCGCACGACTTCCGGCGGCGATCGGTGCGTATGCTCGAAGACCTCGGCATCTCGGTCGAGTACAGCCACCACGAGGGTGGCCCGGGACAGAACGAGATCGACCTGCGCTATGCGGATGCGCTGGCGACCGCCGACAACATCATGACCTTCCGCGCGGTCGTGAAAGAGGTGGCGATCGAGCAGGGCGTGTACGCGACCTTCATGCCCAAGCCGCTCGGCGGCAAGCCGGGCAGCGGCATGCACACGCACATGTCGCTGTTCGAGGGCGATCTGAACGCCTTCTACGAGGAGGGTGCGCGCTACCAGCTGTCCCGGATCGGGCAGCAGTTCATCGCGGGACTGCTGCGGCATGCGAACGAGATCTCCGCGGTGACCAACCAGTTCGTGAACTCGTACAAGCGCCTGTGGGGCGGCGACGAGGCGCCCAGCTTCATCTGCTGGGGCCACCTCAACCGCTCCGCGCTGGTGCGTGTGCCGCTGTACAAGCCCAACAAGGGCCAATCGTCGCGCGTCGAGTACCGCGCGCTCGACTCGGCGGCGAATCCCTACCTCGCCTATGCGCTCCTGCTGGCGGCGGGGCTGAAGGGCATCGAGGGGGAGTACGAGCTGCCGCCGGAGGCGGAGGACAACGTGTGGTCGCTCACGGATTCGGAGCGCCGTGCGCTGGGCTACGCGCCGCTGCCGACCAGTCTGGACCAGGCGCTGGAGTACATGGAGGAGTCCGAGCTGGTCGCCGAGACGCTCGGCGAGCAGATGTTCGACTACGTGCTGCGCAACAAGCGCAAGGAGTGGAACGAGTACCGCTCCCAGGTGACGCCCTTCGAGCTGAAGAACAACCTCGAGATGCTCTGATCGTCCGCATGAGCGCGAAGAACCGGTCTTCCGCACTGTCGGACCTCGCGCGCCTCGGCTTCGGCCGACTGGCGGAGGCGTCCGCGCTGCTGGAGGAGCTGAGCGCGGCGACCGGCATCGACCGCGATGGCATCCTCGCCGACGCGGCGCGGGCGGCCGATCCCGACGGCGCACTCGGCGGCATCCTGCGCATCCTCCGCCGCGACCCGGGTGCGGTCCGGGACGTGCTGGGCCACGAGGTGTCGCGCCGGGCCCTGTGGGCGCTGCTCGGCGCGTCGCACGGCTTCGCGGACTTCTTTCTGCGCCACCCGGAGGAGCTCGCGGTGCTCGCGGAGGCCGGCGCCGCCCTGCCCTCGGCCGATCGCCTGACCGCCGAGCTCCTGGACGCCGTCGGCGCGGCCGACGGGTTCGCCGAGCGTGGCGACGAGTCGGCCCGCGTCGCGCTGCGGGTGCGGTATCGGCGGATGCTGGCGCTCATCGCGGTCTACGACCTGCTCAGCGATGACCCGGTCGAGGTGCAGCCCTTCGTGTCGGCCGCACTCGCCGATGCCGCCGGCGCGGCTCTGGAGGCATCCCTCTGCGTCGCCCGCACCCGCATCTCCACCGGTCTGTTCCCACGTGAGCAGGTGGCTGCGGTGCAGCTGGCCGTCATCGGCATGGGGAAGGCGGGCGCGCGCGAGCTCAACTACGTCAGCGATGTGGACGTGATCTTCGTCGGGGGCGCGGACGAGGACGCCGCCGAGCTCGGCGAGAGCAGGGTCATCGACATCGCCACCCGCCTCGCCGTCCAGACGATGCGCGGCCTGTCGGAGATGGAGATCGAGCCGCCGCTGTGGGAGGTGGATGCGAACCTGCGCCCGGAGGGGAAGCAGGGCGCGCTCGTGCGCACCCTGGAATCGCATCTGTCGTACTACGACCGCTGGGCGAAGAGCTGGGAGTTCCAGGCGCTGCTGAAGGCGCGCCCCATCGCCGGCGACCGAGACCTCGGCCAGGCGTACGTCGCCGCGGTCCAGCCGAAGATCTGGACCAGCGCTGCCCGGGAGAATTTCGTCGACAGCGTGCAGCGGATGCGTGAGCGGGTCACCGAGCACATCCCCGCGGGAGAGGTTGCCCATCAGCTCAAGCTCGGCCCCGGCGGCATCCGCGACGTCGAGTTCACCGTGCAGCTGCTGCAGCTCGTCCACGGACTCGCCGACCCCGGCATCCGCCAGCGCGGGACGCTGGACGCTCTCGACGCGCTCGTCGCCGAAGGGTACATCGGACGCTCCGATGCGGCGATCTTCTCGCGCGACTACAGCACCCTCCGGGTGCTGGAGCACCGGGTCCAGCTGCGAGGGCTGCAGCGGACGCACCTCATGCCGGCGGACCCGGAGGGCCTGCGCGTGCTCGCGCGCGCCAGTCGGCTCGCCGAGACCGGCGACGCCCTCTGGGTGCGGTGGGAGGCCGTCAAGCGCGAGGTGCGCGACATCCATGTGCGCCTGTTCTACCGGCCCCTGCTCAGTGCCGTGGCTGCGCTGCCGCAGGACGAATGGGCGCTCTCGACCTCCCAGGCGCGCGATCGCCTGGCGGCGATCGGCTTCGAAGACCCCGCCGGCGCGCTGCGCCACATCGGTGCGCTCACCGAGGGGATCAGCCGCAAGGTCACCATCCAGCGGCACCTCATGCCGGTGATGATCCGCTGGTTCGCCGACGGCGCGGATCCGGATCACGGCCTGCTGTCGTTCCGGCGGATCAGTGAGCGCCTGGGCGACACCCCCTGGTTCCTGCGCATGCTGCGCGACTCATCGGGCGCCGCGGAGCGGCTGACCCGGGTCCTCTCCGGATCCCGGTACATCGGCGAGCTCATGGAATGGATCCCGGAATCGGTCGCGTGGCTGGATGCCGAGGCGCAGCTGCGTCCTCGCTCGGACGCCGCGCTGCACGAGGAGGCCCGCGCGATACGTCGCCGTGCGGCCGGCGTCACGGATGCGATGCGCGCGATCCGCAGCATGCGCCGCCGGGAGCTGCTGCGCATCGCGATGGGCGCGCTCGTGGACGTCCTCACCATCGACGAGGTCGCCGCCGGGCTGACCACCGTCACGGAGGTGACGATCCAGGCCGCCCTGGCCGTGCTGCGACGCGAAGAGGCGCCGGACGCGGAGGACTCGATGGAGTTCGCGGTCATCGCGATGGGGCGGTTCGGCGGCGCGGAACTCGGATTCGGATCGGACGCCGACGTCATGTTCGTGCACGATCCGGGCGACGGCGACCCGCAGCGCGCTCAGGAGCGCGCCCTCGCTCTGGTCTCGAAGCTGCGCGGGCACCTGGACGATCACAAGGTGCCGCTGGAGCTGGACGCCGACCTGCGCCCGGAGGGCCGCAACGGACCGATGGTCCGGTCGCTGGCCTCCTACGCCGAGTACTACCGGCGCTGGTCGGTGTCGTGGGAGGCGCAGGCGCTGCTGCGTGCGCGCGGAATCGCCGGCGACCCCGGCCTGATCGCCCGCTTCACCGCGCTCGCCGACGAGCTGCGCTATCCCGCGACCGCGCAGCTTCAGGACCTACGCGAGATCAAGCGCATCAAAGCGCGAGTCGAGAACGAGCGGCTGCCGCAGGGCACCGACCCATCGCGTCACCTCAAGCTCGGGCCCGGATCGCTCAGCGACGTCGAGTGGCTCGTCCAGCTCCTGCAGCTGCAGCACGCTCATGCCGTCGAGGGCCTGCGCACGACATCCACGCTGGGCGCCCTCGCGGCCGCCGAGGCCGCGGATCTGATCTCCGGGGCGGCGGCCGAGCGGCTGCGGGCCGCGTGGATGCTGGCGAGTCGGCTGCGGTCGGCCAACACCCTGCTCACCGGCCGCACGTCCGACGTGCTCCCGGCGGACCGTCGGCAGCTGGACGGGATCGGCCGCATCCTCGGATACCCGCCGCGCTCCGCGACGCGGGTCGAGGAGGACTGGCTCGGCACGGCGCGCCGCGCGCGGCGCACGTTCGAGAAGCTCTTCTACGGCTGAGTCCTGCTCAGGCGGGCCGGGCGACCGGCCGCCGGGCGGGTCGACGCGGCGCGCGCCGGCGTGCCGTGCGCGCGGTGGCGGGCGCGTCCGCGGCGGGGGCCGCCGGAGCGGCCGGAACCAGGTCGAGCGTCGGTGCGACCACCGCCCACGCCCGCCGCAGGTCACGGGCCTGTTCCAGCTCCGTCTCCCGTTCGGCGACGCGCCGGTCGGCGGCGGCGTACGCCGCGCGCAGGCGCTCGCGCTCGGCCTCGTCGCAATCGCGGCGCCGGGCGGTGCGCTCGAGGGCGGTCGCCGCGCGGGACCGCTCGGCGCGGGCGCGGTGCAGCGCGTCCACGGCCTCCGCATGCGCGCGGATGCTGGCGGTCACCGCGACCTCGATGGTGGCGGGCAGGGTCGAGACGGCGGACATGGATGCTCCTCTGCTGGCGTGTGCCGGCCCGCGACAGTCGTCAGCGGACCGGCACATGAGGAAGAGCGGCGACGCGGCCGTTTCGTACATCTCCACCCTGATCGCATCGCCGGCGCTGTCGGCGGCGGCGGCGTGACTGGCGGGCGCTGTGGGCGAGGAGTACGGTGTCCGCCATCTGACGGTGTGCGGCCGACAGGGCCGGATCGGGGTGCGCAGTGTCCATCCAGTACGTCGACCTGAAGCGAATCCCGGACGAGACGGAGCGCCTTCGATGCGCGGAACGCCTTCTCCGGATGCGCGCGTCCCTGGCCGACCTGCGTGCACGTCGGCGTGACGGGTCGATCCTCTTGGCGACCTGGAACATCCGCGATCTCGGGGCGACGAAGTTCAACCCGGCGCCGCGCACCGACGAAGCCTTCCTCTACCTGGCCGAGATCCTTTCGTCGTTCGACCTGGTGGCGCTGCAGGAGGTGAACTTCCACCTCGGGGACTTCACGCGCCTGGTCGGACACCTCGGCCCGGGATGGGACTACATCGTCACCGACGCGAAGACCACGGACGGCGGGAACGACGAGCGCATGGCGTTCGTGTTCAACCGCGACAAGCTGTGGTTCGATCACGTCGCCGGTGAGATCGTGCTGCCGCAGGGACAGCTCATCATGCCTGCCGCCGCGGTCAAGCCGCCGGATGCGCAGACGGAGGAGGAAGCGGCTCTGGTGGCGGCGATGACCGAAACCGATCCGGATGTCCCCGCGGGCACGGCTGCGACGGGTCAGCAGTTCGCCCGCACGCCGTTCGTCGTGTCGTTCCAGGCGGGCTGGTTCCGCTTCAACCTCTGCACGGTGCACATCTACTACGGGTCCGAAACGGGGCAGAAGCTGCAGCGCCGCATCGACGAGATCAAGGCGCTCGTGAAGTTCTTCGCGCAGCGCCAGGACCGCGAGAACAGGAATGTCACCCCGCAGCGTGCGCAGAACTACATCCTGCTCGGGGACTTCAACGTCGTCTCTCCCGAGCACAAGACGATGAAGGCGCTCAGGTCCCGGGGGTTCACGGTCCCGGAGCAGATCGACGGCGCCGCGTTCCCGGATCGCAGCCACTTCTACGATCAGATCGCCGTCCGCGTCCGCGATCCACGCTTCAAGGTGCTCGACGGAGGCATGGTCGACATGTACCAGGACGTCTTCACGGATGACGATGTCGGGCTCTACATCGACCGCATCAAGCCGGACCGCCGGAAGTCGGACCTGCAGCGTTTCCGGAACTGGCGCACCTGGCAGATGTCCGACCACCAGCCCCTCTGGGTCGAGATCCACACCGACTTCTCCGACGACTACCTTCGGGACTTCGCGGCGCCGTGACCGCAGACCGCTCATCCGGACCCGGCCGCACACGACACAGCGCCCGGACCGGGCCTTGCAGGAAGACCCCGATCCGGGCGCTGGTGAGTCTCAGACCCCGAAGTACAGCTCGAACTCGAACGGGTGCGGACGCTGCGCGAGCGGCCGGATCTCGTTCTCCAGCTTGTACTCGATCCAGGTGTCGATGAGCTCCTGCGTGAACACGCCGCCCTCGAGGAGGAAGTCGCTGTCGGCGGCGAGCGCGTCGAGCGAGTCCTGCAGGGAGTTGGGCACCTGCGGGATGCCCTTGGCCTCCTCAGGCGGCAGCTCGTAGAGGTCCTTGTCGACCGGCTCGTGCGGCTCGATGCGGTTCTTGATGCCGTCCAGGCCCGCCATCAGCTGCGCCGCGAACGCCAGGTACGGGTTGCCCGAGGCATCCGGCGCGCGGAACTCGATGCGCTTGGCCTTGGGGTTCGATCCGGTGATGGGGATGCGGATGGCCGCCGACCGGTTGCCGGCGGAGTACACGAGGTTGACCGGCGCCTCGAAGCCCTTCACCAGCCGGTGGTAGCTGTTCAGCGTCGGGTTGGTGAAGGCCAGGACGGCGGCCGCATGCTTGAGGATGCCGCCGATGTACCAGCGTGCGATGTCGGACAGACCGGCATAGCCCTTCTCGTCGTAGAAGAGCGGCTTGCCGTCGAGCCAGAGGGACTGGTGCGTGTGCATGCCCGAGCCGTTGTCGCCGAACAGCGGCTTGGGCATGAACGTGGCGACCTTGCCCCACTCCTCGGCGGTGTTCTTGACGATGTACTTGAACTTCAGGATGTCGTCGGCCGCGTGCACCATCGTGTCGAAGCGGTAGTTGATCTCGGCCTGCCCGCCGGTGCCCACCTCGTGGTGGGCGCGCTCGAGCTGGAGGCCCGACTCGATGAGCCGCAGGCTGATGTCGTCGCGCAGGTCGGCCTGCTTGTCGACCGGCGAGACCGGGAAGTACCCGCCCTTGTACGGGGTCTTGTTGGCGAGGTTGCCGCCCTCCTCCTTGCGACCGGTGTTCCAGGCACCCTCCTCGGAGTCGACCTTGTAGAAGCTCCCGTTCTGCTTCACCTCGTACCGCACGTCGTCGAAGATGTAGAACTCGGCCTCGGGTGCGAAGTAGGCCGTGTCGGCGATGCCCGTGGCCGCGAGGTACTTCTCCGCCTTCTTGGCCACCTGCCGCGGGTCCTTCGCGTAGATCTCGCCGGTGCGCGGGTTGTAGATGTCGAAGATCATGACCAGCGTCTTGGCCTGGCGGAAGGGATCGACGTACGCCGTGGACACATCCGGGATCAGCTGCATGTCGGACTCGTGGATGTTCGCGAAGCCGCGGATGGAGGATCCGTCGAACAGCTGGCCGATCGTGAAGAACTCCTCGTCGACGGTCGAGGCCGGGATGTTGAAGTGCTGCTGGACACCAGGCAGATCCGTGAAGCGGATGTCGAGGAACTTGACGTCCTCGTCCTTGATGAACGCCAGCACCTCGGATGAGTCTTTGAACATGGAGTCTCCTGATCGGTGCGAACACGCCTGCGGGCTCAGGCTGTTCCGACCGTACTCAGACGGCATTGCCCGCCGGTGTCCCTCGTGTTTCGGGCATGTTACACGCCCCGGCTAGGCTGGACGGGTGCCCGATGCCACCCCCGTGAACTCCTACCCCGGCGAGCGACTCGGGCTTCCCAGGGAAGGTGCGGGCAGCATCGCCAGGCTCGGCCGCCGTGTCGGCGCCCTGGCGATCGACCTCGTCAGCGCGACGCTGATCGCCTACGCGTTCTTCGGGTACACCGATGCCGCCACGGGGGTGCGCTTCGCCGACCCGCTGGCGGCCAACATCGCCTTCTTCGCGATCCAGGTGGTGTTCATCCCGACCATCGGCGGCAGCCCCGGCCACCGCCTGCTCGGCATGCGTCTCATGCGCATCGACCGCGCCTGGACGGGCGTGTGGCGGCCTCTGGTGCGCACGCTGCTGCTCATGCTCGTGATCCCGGCGGTCATCTGGGACTCCGACCAGCGCGGACTCCACGACAAGGCCGCGAGCACGCTGCTCGTGCGCGCGTAGCGCGAGCGGCTCAGCGCGGGCGCGGAGCGCGCACCTTGGTCGGGTCGATCCCCTTCGGGATCGGCAGCGACGCGAGCGACTGCGAGACGGAGTCGACCCGCTTGATGACCGTGGCCATCGTCGCCTTGTCAATCGTGCGCGGCAGGGACTTGATGGTCTTGGAGAGCTTCGAGATCGGAACGTCGTCGTCACCGTGGCCCACGTAGAGGACGGTGACCGGGACGCCGTGGGCGACCTTCTGGATCTTGGAGCGCTCCTCGTTGACCAGGCGCTTCAGGCGCCCGCGAGAGCCCTCCCCGACGATGACGACGCCACCCCGGCCGATCGCACGGTAGACGGCATCCTGCGTCTTCGGGTTGACGCCGACGGGCATGTCTCCGGACTGCCAGCTGCGGCCTAGCGCGGTGGACATCACGTGCCCGGTGGCCCCCGGCATCCCGTCGATCTTCTTGTACATCGCGGTCGTCGACAGGCGTGTCATGGTGATCATGGCCACCAGGACGCCGGACATGAGGCCCGTCAGACCCCAGAGGATGACGCTCCAGACCGCGAACGGGGGGATCAGGAAGCCGACCAGCACACCGAGGGCGATGCCGACCACGAGGATCGCGCCGAGCACCCACGGCAGCCAGGAGTAGGTCTGCTGGGTGAACGTGTACAGGCTCTTGATCTGCCGGAAGAAGCCGGGCCTCTTCTCGGTGTCGCGACTGCGGGCTGCCATGTCTCCAAGCCTACCGTCGCGTGCTCGTGCGTCCTGCCGTCCTGCACAGGACGGTCGACCACGAGGCGGGCCCACAGCTGCCCGGTGCCGGGCGCACAGCACCCCGACGGAACGCCAGACTCGGCGCGTGGCAGATCCTCTCGGCATCGCCGCCCTCGAGGGCGAACGGCCGCTCACCGGCGCCTACCGCCTGCTGCGCAGAGTCGGGCCGCCCGACTCGCCGATCGCGGGCTGGCTGGCGCGCTGCGCGGGCGGCCGGACGGTGCTGCTCGCGGAGCCCGACGCCCTGCCGGGGGACGATCCGCTCGCCGGAGCGGAGGGCGCGCACGTGCTCACGCCGCGCGATCTCGTTCGCACCCGGGACGGAGTGGGGGTCGAGTTCGACTGGTGCGTGGATCGGCTGGATCGGGTGCTGTCGCGGCGCGTCGATGCCGAGGCGCCGCTGACCGCCGGCGAGACGGTGACCCTGGTCGTGAGCCTGCGGCGAGGAATGGCGGAGCTGGCCGCGGCCCGTACTGCGCGCGATGCCGCCTGGCCGCCGGGGGAGTGGTGGCTGACGGACGCCGGGCGGCCGGTCTTCGCGCCCCTGAGCGCGGGCACGCCGGCCGATGCCGGCACACGACGCGCTCTCGAGGTGATCGCCGGTGCGTGTGCCGACGGCCGCGTGAGGGGGCTGGTGAGCAGATGGCTGGACCGCCCCGACGCGGGCGCGCTGGCGGATGCCTCGATCGAGTCCGCGCTGTTCGCGGTCGCCGAGCCGTCGCCGATCCGCTCCGAGGTCTTCGCGCCGGCACGCAGCCGGAGCCTGGATGCCGCAGCTCGGCTGCGCGAGCCGGCGCCCGAGATCGTTCCCCGCCGTGGCCTGCTGTCGGTCATCGAGCGTCACATCGACACCGACATCGCCGCCATGACATCCGAGGCGGTGCACGGCGTGCTGCGCAGGCTGCGCGCGCGGCAGCCACGGCCGTGGCTGCTGGCGGCGGGCGCCGCCGCGAGCGTGCTCGTGCTCGGAGCGCTGTGGCCGACCGGGGACGAAGCGCCCGCTCAGGCTGAGGAGCCGAACCGGCCCGCCGCGTCCGCTCCGGCGGTCGATCGGACCGCGCCGTCGCCACCTGCGTCCATCGCCGCCGTGACGGATCTGACGGACGTCACCGCCCGCCTTCTGGATGCCCGCACTGCATGCCAGGGGGAACACACATGTCTTGCCGCAGTGATGGAGGACCCCGACCGCGACGTCGCTGCGGGCGTGATCGACCTGGTCGCGGCGAGCCGAGCGATCACGCTCCTGGACGACTTCGGCGGCGTCGCCGTCCTGCGCGTGGACGCACGGGAGCAGACGATGCCCGCCCAGCTCGTCGTGATCGTCGAGGCCGACGGTCGCTGGCGGCTGCGCGACGTGCACGACGTCGCGCAGCCCCCGGGTTAGATGCCGAGATCGGCTGCGAACCGCGCGGCCTCGAGCCGCTGCTTGACGGCGCCGAGGAACCGTGCGGCATCCGCACCGTCGATGACGCGGTGGTCGTACGACAGCGCGAGGTAGACGTACGAACGGATGCCGATCGCATCCGACCCGTCCACGCGCACCACACCGGGGCGCTTCACCACGATGCCGGTGCCCAGGATCGCCGACTGCGGCAGGAACACGACCGGTGTGTCGAACAGGGCCCCGCGCGAGCCGGTGTTGGTCAGCGTGAACGTGCCGCCGGCGAGCTCGTCCGGCTTCAGCTTGTTCTCGCGCGTGCGCGCTGCGAGGTCGGCGATCTCGTGCGCGATCTGGGCGATCGTCTTGTCGCCCGCGTCGCGTAGGACCGGGGTGAGCAGTCCGCGCTCGGTGTCGACGGCGATGGAGAGGTTCTCGCTGGGCGGATAGACGATGTCGGTGCCGTCGACGGTCGCATTGATCACCGGGTACGCCTTGAGCGCTTCGGCGGCGGCCAGCGCGAAGAACGGGAGGAACGACAGCTTGTCGCCGGTCTTCGCCAGGAAGTCCGCCTTCACCTGGTCGCGGTAGGCGGCGAGCTCGGTGACATCCACCTCGACGACGGTCGTCAGCTGCGCGGTCGACTGCATCGACGCCACGGCCCGCTCCGCGAGGACCTTCCGCAGGCGCGACATCGGCTGCGTGGTTCCGCGCAGCGGCGACACCTCGGGAGCGGGTGCGCGCTCCTCGGCGGAGACCGCGTCGGCCGGTGCGGCCGCCGCCGCTGCGGCCTTGAGGACGTCCTCCTTGCGGATGCGGCCGCCGACCCCGGTGCCGGTGATCGTCGACAGGTCGACGCCCTGCTGCTGGGCGAGCCGGCGCACCAGCGGTGTCACGTACGTCACGGAATCGTCGCCGAGGGCCGGTGTCGCCGCCGGGGCCGGTGCCGGCTCGGCGGCGGGCGCCGCAGGCTCGGGTGCCGAGGCAGGCTCCGGCTCGGGCGCCGCTGCCGCCGCCTGCGCCTCGGGCTGAGGTGCGGGCGCGGGTTCGGGTTCAGGGGTCGGCTCCGCTTCGGCCGCGGGCGCTTCCGGCTCGGCCTCGGGCTCTGCGGGCGCCGCGGCGGCGCCGGACGCGCCGATGCGCGCGAGGGCGGTTCCGACGGCGACGGTCTCGTCCTCGGCGACCAGGATCTCCAGCAGCGTGCCGCTGAACGGCGACGGAATCTCGGTGTCGACCTTGTCGGTCGAGATCTCCAGCAGCGGCTCGTCCGTGTCGACGTCGTCGCCGACCTGCTTGAGCCAGCGGGTGACCGTCCCCTCGGTGACGCTCTCGCCGAGCTCCGGGAGCACGACATCCCTGCCGCTCTCGTCCGCCGCGGGCTCCGCCTCCTGGGGTGCGGCGGGCTCCTCCGTCTGCGCCGGCGCCTCGGCGGCGGGCTCGGGCTGCGCGGGCTCGGGCTGGGCCCGCTCGGATGCGGGCTCCGCCTCCTGGGGTGCGGGCTTCACCTCGGCAGGAGCGGACTCCGCCTCGGCGGGGGCGCTTCCGGCATCCGCGGGCGCCGCGCCGGATCCGTCGCCGATCTTCGCGAGCACGGCACCCACCTCGACGGTCTCGTCCTCCTGCACCAGGATCTCCTCGAGCACGCCGCTGACCGGCGAGGGGATCTCGGTGTCGACCTTGTCGGTGGAGATCTCGAGCAGGCCCTCGTCCTCCTGGACCGTGTCCCCGACCTGCTTGAGCCAGCGGGTGACCGTTCCCTCTGTGACGCTCTCGCCGAGCGCGGGGAGGACCACGGATGTGCTCATGACCTGTCTCCTTAGGATGCCGATGTCCTGACTAGCTTAGTGAGGCGCTGCGGGTCAGATGGTGTGCAGCGGCTTGCCCGCCAGGGCGAGGAACGCCTCGCCGAGCGCCTCGCTCTGGGTGGGGTGCGCGTGGACGAAGGGGGCGATGTCCTCGGGGTGCGCCTCCCAGGCGACGGCCAGCTGTCCTTCGGTGATCAGCTCGCCCATGCGGTCGCCGATCAGGTGGACGCCGACCACCGGACCGTCCTTGCGGCGCACGACCTTCACGAGGCCGCCGGTGCCGAGGATCTCGCTGCGGCCGTTGCCGGCGAGGTTGTACTCGTAGCTGACGACCGCATCCCGGCCGAGCTCCTCGACGGCGGCCGCCTCGCTGAGTCCCACCGACGCGACCTCCGGGCTGCAGTACGTGATCTTCGGGATGTCGCGGTCGGGCACGACCACCGGGTCGAGCCCGGCGATCTCCTCCGCGACGAAGATGCCCTGCTGGAATCCGCGGTGGGCGAGCTGGAGCCCCGGGACGATGTCACCGACAGCCCACACGCCCGGGACGCCGGTGCGCAGCCGCTCGTCGACGACCACGAATCCGCGATCGATCCGCACCCCGGCCTCCTCGAAGCCGAGGTCGGCGGTCGCAGGGCCCCGTCCCACAGCCACGAGCAGCTGGTCGGCCTCCAGGACCGTGCCGTCCTCGAGCGTCACCGACACCGCGTCATCGGTCTGCGAGGCCGACTGGAAGCGCACGCCGAGCTTGTAGGCGATTCCCCGCTTGCGGAACGCCCGCTCCAGGGCCTTGCTCATCGCCTCGTCCTCGTTCGGCACGAGGTGGGGGAGCGCCTCGACGATGGTCACCTCGGCCCCGAACGAGCTCCAGACGCTGGCGAACTCGACGCCGATCACGCCTCCGCCCAGGACGATCACCCGCCCCGGCACGTCGGTGAGAGCCAGTGCCTGCTCACTGGTGATGATGCGGCCGCCGATCTCGAGGCCGGGAAGGGTGCGGCTGTAGGAGCCGGTCGCGAGGACGACGTGCTCACCCTGATAGGTGTCGTCGCCCACGCGCACGGTGCGATCCGCCTCGAGCCGTCCCTCACCGGACACGGTCGTGATGCCGCGCGCCTTCACGAGTCCCTCCAGGCCCTTGAACTTCTTGGCCACGATGCCCTCGCGATACGCGGTGACCCCGGCCATGTCGATGCCGTCGAACACCGCCTTCACGCCGACATCCCCCGCGCCCCTGGTGTGGTCGGCGACTTCGGCGGCGTGCAGGAGCGCCTTGGTCGGGATGCAGCCGCGGTGCAGGCACGTGCCGCCCACCTTGTCCTTCTCGATGAGGGCGACCGATCGGCCGAGCTCGGCCGCCCGCAGCGCGGCGGCATACCCGCCGCTGCCTCCGCCGAGCACGACGACGTCGAAGCTGTGCGCGGTCATGACCGCTCCTTCCCGTCGGCGGCGTGCGCCGCGACGAACTCGATCAGCGACCGCACCGTCGCGGCCGTGGGGCCCTTGTCGGTGTAGCCGAAGGCGCCCCCCTTGTTCATGCCGACCCCGGCGATGTCGAGGTGCAGCCACGGAATGCGATCCGCGTCCTCCTCGTCGGCGACGCGGCCCACGAAGTGACGCAGGAACAGGCCGGCGAACAGCGACCCGCCGGCGGGATCGCCCACCTTCGCGTTCACGAGGTCGGCGATGGGGGAGTCGAGCTCTTCGACCATGTGCTCGGGCAGGGGCAGCTGCCAGGCGAGCTCGCCGGCGCGTTCGGCTGCGGCCAGGTACCCGTCCACTGCGGCCTGGTCGCCCATGACCCCGGCATGCCGGGTGCCCAGCGCGACGGTGATCGCGCCGGTGAGGGTGGCGACGTCGACGATCACGTCGGGACGCTCGCGGCTGGCCGCGGCCAGGCCGTCGCCGAGGACGAGACGACCCTCGGCATCCGTGTTCAGCACTTCGACGGTCGTCCCGTCCAGCATCCGCAGCACGTCGCCGGGGCGCGTCGCCCGCCCGGACGGCATGTTGTCGGCGACGCAGAGGTACGCGGTCACGCGCACGTCGAGCCGCTGCGCGGCGACGGCCCGGAGCACCGCGAGGACCGTCGCGGCCCCTGCCATGTCGTACTTCATGCCGACCATCGAGGCGGCCGGCTTCAGCGACAGCCCGCCCGTGTCGAACGTGATGCCCTTGCCGACCAGTGCCACGTGGGAGCGGCCGCCGGCGGGGGCATAGGAGAGCTTGACCAGGCGCGGCGGACGCTCCGAACCGGCGCCGACGCCGAGGATGCCGCCGTAGCCGCCTTCGGCGAGTGCCTTCTCGTCGAGCACCTCGACCTCGACGGGCAGCTCGGCGACGGCGGCCTCGGCACGCTCGGCCAGATCGGCTGGGCCCAAGGCGTCCGCGGGGATGGACACGAGGTCCTTCACGAGGCCGACCGCGTCGACGACCGCCTGCGCATCGCGCACCTCGTCGTCGGCGACGTCCTCTTCGGTGTGCACCGTCACACGCTCGGCGCGCGCCTTGCCGCTGTCGGACTTGTACCCGTCGAAGCGGTAGCCCCCCAGGCCGGCGCCTTCGGCCAGCGCGCGCCAGGACGGACCGGCGAGCGGGGCCGCGACGGCGACGGATGCGAAGCCGGTGAGCGAGCGGATGCCGGCCCCGGCCGCGTCACGCAGCGCCGCGGCATCCGGCTCGGCACCGGTGCCGACCACCGCGAGCGGCTTGTCGGTGGCGTCGGGGGCGTAGACGCGGGTGAAGGCGCCCGCGGCACCGGTGAAGCCGATCGCGTCGAGCGCGGCGCGCAGTCCGGCCCATTCGTCCAGCGGATCCGCGCCGCCGGGCTCGATCTCCTCCAGCGGCGGAAGCGCCAGCAGGATCGCATCGGACTCGGTCTGTCGGATCTGGGCGCGGCTGTGCGCCAACTGGGGCTGTGGCATTGCTCCATCCTAGGTACGCAGCCCTTCCCGTGTTCGCTGTCAGCGTGCCCGCGCGCTGTGGCGGCGCCGCCGGCGGACGCGCCTCGTAGAGTGGAGCCATGCCGTACTCCGGTCCCCTCTTCGAGCGCGTCGCCAATGCGCCGTCGGTGCCGCCGGGGCTTCCCCTCGTGATCGCGCTGACGGGCTTCTCCGACGCGGGATCGGCGGTGTCCGGGCTGATCGAGTACCTGCGCGAAGACGTTGAGCAGACGCCGCTTCTGATCTTCTCGAACGACGTGCTGCTCGATTACCGCGCTCGCCGGCCGATCATCGCCTTCGACCAGGATCACCTCACCGACTACCGCCCCGCCCGGCTGGAGCTCTCCCTGGCCACGGATGTGCTGGGGCATCCCTTCCTGCTCCTGGCCGGCTACGAGCCGGACTTCGCCTGGGACGCGTTCACCCGCACGGTGCTGGACTTCGTCTCCGAGGCACAGGTGTCCACCGTCGCGTGGGTGCACGCGATCCCGATGCCCGTGCCGCACACCCGGCCGATCGGAACCACCGTGAGCGGGAGCCGCACCGAGCTCATCGCGGCGCACTCGGTGTGGAAGCCCCAGACCCAGGTGCCTGCCACCGTCGGTCACCTGCTGGAGTACCGACTGGCCGAGGACGGCGCGTCGGTGGTCGGGTTCGTGCTGCTGGTGCCCCACTACCTGGGCGACACCGAGTTCCCCGGAGCCACGTTGGAGGCGATCGACCGGGTCAGCACCGCGACGGGCCTCATGTTCGCCGTCGACGGTCTGCGCGAGGACGACCGCGAGTACCGCGAGCGAGTGGACGAGCAGGTCCGTGGAAACGAAGAGCTCAGCCGAATGGTCCGCGGGCTCGAGGAGCGCTACGACGCCTACATGGCGGGGCTCGGGGGCACCGTGCCGGGTATCGACGAGATGGAGCTGCCCAGTGCGGACGAGCTCGCCGCAGAGCTGGAGCGCTACCTCGCCTCCCGGCCCGGCGACGACGACAAGCGTGCCGGCAATCGCGGCTGACCGCGTGAGCTGAGAGGAATACCGGGGCGCTCGGACGCGTTTCATCAAGCAGTCCATGGCGCGCGTGTCGAGCTGCTCGCGTGTGCGACAATGGATGATCCGACCCGTTGTCTGCCGGTCCCCGCAGCGCTCCCTTCGGGGATCGCGAAGCGGACCAGGACTTGACAAGGGTCTTACTAGTGTCCGAAACCGACCGACGCCTCGTCCCACGGGGGATGCGCCGGTGAAAGGCGAAACGTGACTGCCGCGACGACCGAGAAGAAGCGGACCCCGAAGAAGGATGCCGACAAGGCCGCCGTCGACGAGACGGCCGCCGCGAAGAAGACTGCCGAGAAGACCACCGCCGCTGCGAAGAAGCCGACCGCAGCCGCCAAGAAGCCTGCGGCGTCCGCGAAGTCCGGCACCGCCGCGAAGAAGACCACCGCGACGAAGGCGACCACCGCGAAGAAGGCGACGAAGGATGCCGCCGCCGCGCCTGCCAAGAAGACCGCCGCGAAGGCGACGGCTGCGGCGAAGGACGAGGCGGAGCTCGACGACGAGGTGGACGTCGAGGTCGAGGATCTCGACGAGACGGAACTGACCGACGCCGACGACGCGGAGGCTGCCGACGCCGAGACCGACGAGGCCCCTGCGGCCGGCGCGCGCGGCAAGAAGGGCGCTCGCGCCGACGACGCCGAGGAGACCGAGGAGGAGGAAGACGCCGAGCCGGTGTTCTCCGAGCCGCTTCCGACCGGGGCGATCGTCATCTCGTCCAGCGACGAGGATGACGTGCCCGTCTACTCGACGCAGATCACCGGCGCGACCGCCGACCCCGTCAAGGACTACCTCAAGCAGATCGGCAAGGTCCCGCTGCTGAACGCGGCCGAGGAGGTCGAGCTCGCGATGCGGATCGAGGCCGGCCTGTTCGCCGAGGAGAAGCTCTCGCATATGTCGGCGGCCGAGCGCTCCAGCCAGCTGGGACTCGACCTGCAGTGGGTCGCGCGCGACGGGCAGCGGGCCAAGAGCCACCTGCTCGGCGCCAACCTGCGCCTGGTGGTGTCGCTGGCCAAGCGCTACACCGGCCGCGGCATGCAGTTCCTGGACCTCATCCAGGAGGGGAACCTGGGCCTGATCCGCGCGGTCGAGAAGTTCGACTACACCAAGGGCTTCAAGTTCTCCACGTACGCCACCTGGTGGATCCGTCAGGCGATCACCCGTGCCATGGCCGACCAGGCACGCACGATCCGGATCCCGGTGCACATGGTCGAGGTGATCAACAAGCTGGCGCGCGTGCAGCGTCAGATGCTGCAGGACCTCGGTCGCGAGCCCACGCCGGAAGAGCTCAGCCGCGAGCTGGACATGACTCCCGAGAAGGTCGTGGAGGTGCAGAAGTACGGGCGTGAGCCGATCTCGCTGCACACCCCGCTGGGCGAGGATGGCGACAGCGAGTTCGGCGACCTCATCGAGGACACCGAGGCGGTCGTCCCGGCGGACGCGGTCGGGTTCACAATGCTGCAGCGCCAGCTCGAGTCGCTGCTGGACTCCCTGAGCGAGCGTGAGGCCGGCGTCATCCGCATGCGCTTCGGTCTCGGCGACGGGCAGCCCAAGACGCTCGACCAGATCGGCGACACCTTCGGCGTGACGCGCGAGCGCATCCGCCAGATCGAGTCGAAGACGATGGCCAAGCTGCGGCATCCGTCGCGGTCGCAGTCGCTGCGGGACTATCTTGAGTGAGCCGGGGCCGGGTCCGCGGTACATCCTGCCGATCCTCACCGGGAAGCTGATCCGCGGCATCCTGCGCCTGCGCAAGCGCGGCACGTCGTTCCCCGGCGTGGTCGCCAACAAGATGTCGCCGTCGCTGCTGACCACGCTGTTCGGCCAGTTCCAGGACGGCCTGGTCTTCGTGCTCGGCTCCAACGGCAAGACGACGACCACCCACATGATCACCGAGATCGTGCGAGCGCACGGCGTCAAGGTCTTCACCAACACCAGCGGATCCAACATGCCGCAGGGCCTGACCTCGAGCCTGCTGGCGCTGTCGTCGCCGACCGGGCGGGTGGATGCCGACATCGCGATCCTCGAGGTCGACGAGGGGTACTCCGCCAAGCTGGCCGAACGTCTCCAGCCGACCGTCGTGGTGCCTCTGAACATCGTGGTCGACCAGCTCTACCGCCTCTTCGAGACGGAGCGGGTGGCCGACATGCTGCTGGACACCGCCAAGCACGCGACCCAGGCTGTCGTGATCAACCGCGACGACAGCTACCTGAGCAAGATCGACGTGGCCGCGCAGAAGGCACCGGTGTCGTTCTTCGGGATCGCGCCCGACGTGCTCGCACAGCAGCCGCACGGCGTCATGACCGCCCCCGACCTCCGCGATGCGGAGCGCGGCGCGCTGGCGCACCCGGCGGCGGCCGAGGTGACGCACCTGAAGGGGCGTGAGGCGACGATCCGCGTGGACGGCCACGACATCGACATCACCCTCCCGGTGCAGGGCGTGCACTTCGCCGCGGATGCCGCTGCGGCCCTGCTGGCTGCCGCGCGCATCCTCGGCGACCGGTTCGACGCCGAGCGCGCACGTGCGGGCTTCCGGTCGTTGAAGCCGACCTGGGGCCGCGGCGAGATCGTGCCGCTGACCGACGACCCCGAGGGCGAGACCGCGCAGTTCCTGATGTTCAAGAACGCCCCGAGCGTGCAGCTGAACATCGACTCCCTGGACGGGCCGCCTGAGCATGTGCTGTTCGCGATCGACGACGGCCTTCCGGACGTCTCGTTCCTCTACGACGCCGATGTCACCAAACTCGACCACGTCGATGTGTGCACGGGGAACAAAGCGCATCTGGCAGCGCTGCGCTTCGCGCACGCCGGGGTGCCGGTGCACCACGTGGAGCCCGACATCCATCGCGCGATCGACATCATGCGCCGGAAGAAGACCGTCCGCGACGAGCATCAGATCTGGATCGTCAACTACGAGCAGATGATGTTCCTGCGGCACGGCGTCGGCCACGGCGACCAGGAGGAGGACCTGCGATGACAGGCATCCGGATCACCCGGCTGTACCGCAAGGATCTCGATTTCGGCGGAGACCGCGGCAATGTCGAGGCGCTCCTGCTGCGCTCCCGGCGGGCGGGTCTCGAAGTGGAGTACGCCGAGCACGGCATCGGCGACGGCCCCATCGGACCGGCCGACCTGCTGGTGCTGGGCACCGGTCCGGCGTCCGTCATCGATCGCGTGCTCGCCGATGCGCGCGGGCACCGCGACGAGCTGGCGGGCCTCGTCGAGTCCGGCACCGCCGTCCTCGCGATCGGCACGGGGGCGGAGATCCTGTCCGCGAGCATCACCACGCTCGACGGCGTGCAGCGCGACGGGCTCGGCATCGTCCCCATGACGGCCGCACGCACGCGCGATCGCCGTATCGGCTACGTGGTCGCCGACTCTCCCGTCGGCGAGCTCATCGGCTTCGAGGATCACGCCTCGCGGTGGACGGCAGGACCGGACGGCGCCGCATTCGGCACGGTCCGCGTCGGTCAGGGGGTCGTGCTCCTCGACGGCCGCTGGGCAGTCGGTCTGCGTGCCGGCGACGTGTTCGCCCTCCAGCTGCAGGGCCCGCTGCTGCCGCTCAACCCGCGGATGACCGACCAGCTGCTCTCGCTGGCAGCGGGGCACGCGGGTCTCGAGTACGCCGGGCCGCAGGAGCGGGAGCCGGTCGACGACTACGCGGACGGAGTGCGCACGGCCTTCCGCGAGTACGTGAAGGGCAAGGAGCTGCGCTACATCAGCGTGTGATGGTCAGACGACGTCGGCCAGCCGGGCCGACTCGTCGTGCCACGTGGTGGCCACGGCCCGCAGCTTCTCCTCGTACTTGCGGCCGTGATGCGCGCAGAACAGGAGTTCGCTTCCGTTCACCTCGGCGGCGATGTAGGCCTGGGCGCCGCAGGAGTCGCAGCGATCCATCGCGGTGAGGCGGTACTCGATGGCGGCCGGCTCGGCGGCGCTGGTCAGCGTGGTCATCTCGGTGCCTCCTCGTGTCGCGTCTTGGCGTGGCGGTCAGTGAATACAACCACGACCTGAGTCAGAGAATGCCGCGAAAGGGGTGCATTTCGCTGTGCGCGTACGGCGGGTCGGTGCATCCGAGTGTCGGACGGCGGCGAGGGAGAGCGCGGATACCCTGGAACCGTGACCTCCGAGTATTCCGCCCATCATCTGCAGGTGCTCGAGGGGCTGGAGGCCGTCCGCAAGCGCCCCGGCATGTACATCGGCTCGACCGACTCCCGCGGGCTCATGCACTGCCTGTGGGAGATCATCGACAACTCCGTCGACGAGGCGCTCGCCGGGCACGGCACGCGCATCGACGTCATCCTGCACGCCGACGGCAGCGTCGAGGTGCAGGACCGCGCTCGCGGCATCCCCGTCGACATCGAGCCGCGCACCGGCCTCAGCGGCGTGGAGGTCGTGTTCACGAAGCTCCACGCGGGCGGGAAGTTCGGCACCGGCTCGTATGCCGCCTCCGGCGGACTCCACGGCGTCGGTGCGTCGGTGGTCAACGCGCTCTCCGAGCGGCTGGACGTCGAGGTGGACCGCGGCGGCAAGACCTGGGCGATGTCCTTCCATCGCGGCGAGCCCGGGGTCTTCGCCAACGGCAGTCCCGACTCCGCCTTCACGCCGTTCGAGAAGAGCAGCGAGCTGAGGGCTCTGCGGCGCGCCCCGAAAGGCGCGACCGGCACGCGCATCCGGTACTGGGCGGACCCGCAGATCTTCACCAAGGACGCTCAGTTCTCCACCGCCGAGCTCGAGCAGCGTGCGCGCCAGACCGCGTTCCTCGTGCCGGGCCTGGAGATCGTCGTCCGCGACGAGCGCCCCGCGACGGTGGCCGCGCACGGACAGCCCACCGAGGCGTCGTTCCGCTACGACGGGGGCATCTCGGAGTTCGTCGACTTCCTCGCGCCCGACGCGGCGATCACGGGCACCTGGCGGCTTTCCGGCACCGGTTCGTTCACCGAGACGGTGCCGGTGCTGCAGGCCGACGGGCACATGGCGGCGACCGAAGTCCAGCGCGACTGCGAGGTCGACGTCGCTCTGCGCTGGGGGACGGGCTACGAGACGGTGGTGCGCAGCTTCGTCAACATCATCGCGACCCCGAAGGGGGGGACGCACCAGCAGGGCTTCGAGCAGGCGCTCATGAAGGTGCTGCGCACACAGGTCGAGCAGAACGCGCGCCGGCTCAAGGTCGGAAACGACAAGCTGGAGAAGGACGACATCCTCGCCGGGCTCACCGCCGTCCTGACGGTGCGACTGCCCGAGCCCCAGTTCGAGGGTCAGACCAAGGAGGTGCTCGGCACCCCCGCGGCCCGTCAGGTCGTCTCCTCGGTCGTGGCCGGCGCTCTGGGCGCTCGCTTCGGCTCTTCGAAGCGGGACGACAAGGCGCAGACGGCGCTGCTGCTCGAGAAGGTCGTGTCGGAGATGAAGGCGCGCATCTCCGCGCGCACCCACAAGGAGACGCAGCGACGCAAGAACGCCCTGGAGTCGTCGTCGCTGCCGGTCAAGCTCGTGGACTGCCGCTCGAACGACGTCTCCGACTCCGAGCTGTTCATCGTGGAGGGGGACTCCGCCCTCGGGACGGCGAAGCTCGCGCGCAACAGCGAGTTCCAGGCGCTGCTGCCGATCCGGGGGAAGATCCTCAACGTGCAGAAGGCGTCCGTCAGCGACATGCTCTCCAACGCCGAGTGCGCCGCGATCATCCAGACGATCGGCGCGGGTTCGGGCCGCACGTTCGATCTCGGCTCCGCACGGTACGGGAAGATCATCCTGATGAGCGACGCAGACGTCGACGGTGCGCACATCCGCACCCTGCTGCTCACCCTGTTCTTCCGGTACATGCGCCCCCTCATCGAGGACGGACGCGTGTTCGCAGCGGTCCCGCCGCTGCACCGGGTGGTGGTGGTCAACCCCGGCTCCAAGCCGAACGAGACGATCTACACCTACAGCGAGAGCGAACTGCACGCGCTGCTGGCCCGGCTCACCAAGTCGGGGCGCAGGTGGCAGGAGCCGGTGCAGCGATACAAGGGTCTGGGCGAGATGGATGCCGAGCAGCTCGCGTCGACGACGATGGACCGCGCCGGCCGTACGCTGCGCCGCGTGCAGCTGCACGACGCCGAGGCCGCGTCCGGCGTCTTCGAGCTCCTGATGGGCAACGAGGTCGCCCCGCGCCGGGAGTTCATCGTCGACGCGTCGAACCGGCTCGACCGCGATCGCATCGACGCGTAGCCGTCAGCCGATCGCGGTGCCGACGGCACCGACCACGCCGTCCAGCGGCGCGCCCGAGGCATCCCTTCTCGCCCGGTCCTCCGGGAGGCGCCGCACCGCGCCGTCCGAGCCCACCGCGCGCGGCTGCTCGCCGACCCACGCGACCGCGATGAGGTCTTCGCCCTTGAGGAAGCGCTGGGCGCGCACGCCGCCGGTGGCGCGGCCCTTCGGCGGGAACTCCGCGAAGGCCGACACCTTCGCCGTGCCCGTCTCCGCGCCGGCGAGCGCCTGAGACGAGCCGGCGACGGTCACCACGACCGCATCCTGCGCGCCCGCATCGAGCACGCCGAAGAACACGACCCGCTCACCCGGCGTGAGACGGATGCCGGCCATGCCGCCGGCGGCGCGCCCCTGGGGCCGGACTGCGGCGGCGTCGAAGCGCAGGAGCTGGGCGTCCGTGGTCACGAACACGAGCTCGGCGCCGTCCGGCGCGGGCGCCGCCCCGACGACCCGGTCGCCGTCCTTCAGCGCGATGATCTCGATGTCGTGCTTGCCGCCCAGCTCGGCGGCCGAGACGCGCTTGACGACGCCCTGGGCGGTTCCCAGCGCGACCGGCGGCGCCGCATCGAGGGGAACCAGGGCCACCACGTGCTCGCCCTGCCCGAGGCCGAGGTACTGGTCGGCGCGGGTCCCCGCCCCCAGCTGGACCGAGTTGCCGGGGACGGCGGGCAGGTCGACGGGGGAGAAGCGGACGAGCCGTCCGGCGCTCGTGACCGCGCCGAGGTCGCCGCGTGTGGTCGTGTCGACGGCCGAGCGCACCGCGTCGTGCTTGGCGCGGCGCGCCGGCGCGACGATGCCGTTCCCTTCCTCGTCGAGCTGTGCGCGCACCATCCTGCCGGTGGCGGAGAGGAACACGCGGCAGGGCGCATCCGCGATCTGCAGGTCGGGGGCCCCCGATCGCGACGGACGTGCGGTCACGGGTGCGCCGTCGAGCAGCAGCGTGCGCCGCGGGGTGCCGTAGGCCTCCGCCGCCGCGTCCAGCTCGCGGGCGACCTCGCGGCGCACAAGGGCCTCGTCGCCGAGCAGCTCGACGAGCGCGGCGATCTCGGCCTGCAGCGTGTCACGCTCGGTCTCCAGCTCGAGACGGGAGAACTTCGTGAGCCGGCGCAGGCGCAGCTCGAGGATGTACTCGGCCTGACGCTCGGAGAGGTCGAAGATGCTCTGCAGGCGCGTGCGTGCCTGCTCGCTGTCGTCGGAGCCGCGGATGACCTGGATGACCTCGTCGATGTCGAGGATGGCGATGAGCAGGCCCTCGACCAGGTGCAGGCGCTCCCGGCGGCGGGCCAGGCGGTACTCGCTGCGGCGGGTCACCACGCGGATGCGGTGATCGAGGTAGACCTGCAGCAACTCCCGCAGGCCGAGCGTCTGCGGCTGCCCGTCCACCAGTGCGTTGTTGTTGATGCCGAACGAGTCCTCGAGCGGCGTGAGCCGGTACAGCTGATGGAGCACGGCCTCCGGGTCGAACCCGGTCTTGATCGCGATCACCAGCCGCAGCCCGTTCTTGCGATCGGTCAGGTCGGTGACATCGGCGATGCCGGTGAGCTTCTTGGCGCCCACGGCATCCTTGATCTTCTCGATCACCCGCTCGGGCCCGACCAGGTACGGCAGCTCGGTCACCACGATGCCCGTGCGACGCGGGCCGATCTGCTCGATGCTCGTCTTGGCCCGTGTCCGGAACGTGCCGCGACCGGTCGCGTAGGCATCCCTGATCCCGTCGAGTCCGACGATCACGCCGCCGCCGGGCAGATCCGGTCCCGGGACGAACTCCATGAGCTCCTCGAGGGTCGCCTCGGGGTGCTCGAGCAGATGGACGGCGGCGGCGACCACCTCGATGAGGTTGTGCGGGGCCATGTTGGTGGCCATGCCGACCGCGATGCCGCTCGCGCCGTTGACCAGCAGGTTCGGGAACGCGGCCGGCAGCACCTCCGGCTGCTGGAACTGGCCGTCGTAGTTCGGGATGAAGTCGACGACGTCCTCGTCGAGGTTCTCGGTCAGCGCGAGGGCCGGCGGAGCAAGGCGCGCCTCGGTGTACCGCGACGCCGCCGGTCCGTCGTCGAGCGAGCCGAAGTTGCCGTGTCCGTCGACGAGCGGCACACGCAGCGAGAACGGCTGGGCGAGGCGCACGAGCGCGTCGTAGATCGCCGCGTCCCCGTGGGGATGGAGCTTTCCCATCACCTCGCCGACGACGCGAGCGCTCTTGACGTGCCCGCGATCGGGCCGCAGCCCCATCTCCGCCATCTGGAACAGGATGCGCCGCTGCACCGGCTTGAGCCCGTCGCGCGCATCCGGCAGTGCACGGGAGTAGATCACCGAGTACGCGTATTCGAGATACGACCCCTGCATCTCGGTGAGGACGTCGACGTCTTCGATGCGCTCTTCGATCGGCTGCTGAGGGGGGCGTGCGGGCATGCGGTTCGCGTGTTTCGGGTCGGCCGGCGGGAAGGGCCGCCCGCTCGCCGTGGCGAGGCGTGTGCGAGACTGGCCCGGATGCCACCCAGCCTACCCGCGGAGCCGACGCACGCCCGGAGCCTCACCGCCGTATGGCCGAACGTGATCGCCGCCGTCGACGGGCGCCCGGACGGCTGGCTGCCCCGTGCGCGCAGCGGAATCGTCCTGCTGGCGGACGGTCTCGGCGCGCGGAATCTTGCGGCCCGGCGCGGCCACGCGCGGTTCCTGGGGGATCGCCTCGGGAAGCGGGATGTCGCCCGCACGACCGTGCCGTCGACGACGGCCACCGCCCTGACCTCGCTGATGACCGCGGCGGCGCCGGGCGCCCACGGCATCGTGGGGTATCGGGTCCGCGTCCCCGGCGGCGATGTCGTCGCGAACCAGCTCTCGGGGTGGGAGCAGGCCGGCCTCGATCCCGACGTCTGGCAGCGGCGGCGCACGGTCTTCGAGCTCGAGGCCGCCCGGCAGCGCCCCTGTTTCGTGGTGAGCCGCGCCGAGTACGACGGGTCGGGGTTCACCCGCGCGGCCTTCCGCGGCGGGCAGTTCCTCCCCGCGGACGACCTGGACGAGCGCATCGAGCTCGCCGCGGACGCCGCGGCGCGGCATCCGGGCTCGCTCGTGTACCTCTACCACCCCGAGCTGGATCGGATCGGCCACAAGCGCGGATGGGAGTCCGACGAATGGGCGGCGGCGCTGGAGAGTGTGGATGCCGCCGCCGCGACGCTGCACGCGCGCGCCCGCGCTGTCGGCGTCGGGGTCGTGCTGACCGCCGATCACGGAATGGTCGACGTCCCCCGCCACCGCCAGGTGCTCCTCGGCGAAGGCGAGCCGCTGCTGGACGGGGTCAGGCACGTGGCGGGGGAGCCGCGGCTGCTGCACCTCTACCTCGATGACGGGGTCGGCGTGGAGGGCGTCGCAGGCCGGTGGTCGGCTGCCGAGGGCGGCAGGGCGTGGGTCCTGACGCGCGATGAGGCGATCGGCGCCGAGCTGTTCGGCCCTGTCGATGCCGAGGTGCGGCCCCGGATCGGGGACATCGTGGTGGCCGCGCGCGGCGGGATCGCGTACTACGACGACCGGGTCGCCGACAAGGCGCCCCAGCGCATGGTCGGTCAGCACGGGTCCCTCACCGATCAGGAGCGCACGGTCCCGCTGATCGCCCTGGGCGCGTTCGACGCCCGCTGAGGGAGTCAGGCGTCGTCGGTTCGAGCGCCGAAGACGATCTCGTCCCACGACGGCATGGTGGAGCGCCCCTTGCGGCGCACGCTGTCTCCGGCGGTGGCGCGTGCGGGCTCGCGCAGAGCGTCGTCGCCCTCCGGTTCCAGCGGCGGCTGCGGCACCTCGTCGTAGCCCGGTTCGAGGGCGTCGAACAGCGCGATCGGACTGTGCGCGGCCTCGTCGTCCTCGACGAGGGACGGCTGCGGCTCGCGCTGGCCGCGGCGCCGGCGCAGCGCCTCGAGCAGATCCGCGGTCTCGGGACTGGTCGCCACGGCATCCGGCGCGCGCTTGATCGCCGCGTCCTGCACGGCGGGGGCCACGGGCTCGGCGACCGTGGGCGCGGCCAGATCCGCCGACGGCTCGGGGAGTCGCCGGGGACCGAACGCACCGCTGTCGAAGCGGGAGTCGTCTTTGACGGCCGGCGGGGAGTCGAGCGCGCGCAGGCGGGGGATGAGCCCCTCCGGAAGTGAGCCCTGACGCGACAGCTGCACGGCCTCGGCGTTGAGGGGCGAGAGGGTGCCGCGCTTCGGATCGAAGCCCCAGCGGGCATCCCGATCGATCTCGGCGGCCGAGAACTCGAGCTTGACGACCCAGCCGTCCGGCTCCTTCCAGCTGGTCCAGCGCTCGCCGACCGCCGCGGCCTCGGCGAGCTTCGCACGGATGGCGGTTCCGAAGGTGGGAAGCCCGTCGTGCTCGAGGTCGCCGGCCATCAGAACGGGCACCGCGAGCGCTTGGCCGACGATGTGCTCGCGCTCCGCGAGGATCGGGCCCTCGAAGCGCGCGACGTCCTCCACGGTGGTCCCCAGCAGGTCGGCGACGTCCTGCGCCGACAGCCCGGCGCGGATGTGCGCCTGGATCTCGCGGGGGCTCGGCCGGTCGGTGCCGGCATCGTTCTCGCGCTCGCGCCGGGCACGGCGCGCCTCCGCACGGACGACCTCGTCGAGCGGGAGTGCAAAGCGATCGCCGGATTCGGTCGCCAGGATCAGGGCGCCTTCCTCGGTTCCGATGACCTTGAGCTGCTCCATGCCGAATGCCTCTCGGGTTGACTGTGCGCCCATGGTGACACGCGAAAGCCGCGGCGGCCGGGAATAACGCGGGCGCGCCGTGAGTTTCACCCGCGACACACCCGATGACGCAGTCGCCGTGCATTTGCGCAAAGCACCTGCGTCGTGCAGACTATCGCCGCCCGTCCCGCCGCGCCGCGGCCTCCCGGCGGCCCAGAGCACAGAAATGTAGAGACATCACACGCATGGCAACCGACTATGACGCTCCGCGCAAGACCGACGAAGACAGCGAGTCGATCGAGGCGCTGAAGGAGCGCGTCCCGGACAAGCTCTCGGGATCCGTCGACGTCGACGATGCGGACAACCCGAGCGGCTTCGAGCTGCCCGGAGCGGACCTGTCCGACATCGAGCTGGACGTCGTCGTGCTCCCGCCTCAGGAGGACGAGTTCACCTGCGCGAACTGCTTCCTCGTCAAGCACCGCTCGCAGCTCGACCACGAGGAGTCGGGCGGGTTCATCTGCCGGGAGTGCGCTGCCTGACGCTCGCGGTGCGAAGCGCCGACCGGAGACGGTCGGGCGTGCGGCTGGAGATCACCCAGCTGGGCACCGGATCGTCGGGGTCCTGCAGCGGCACCAGCACCAGACCGTCGATCCCGCCGCGGATCAGATGCCAGGAGCGCGGGTCGAGTCGCGGACCGCGCTGCTGGCGCGCCTCGTCGCCGCGGAACTCCACGGGCATGCCGAGGTGCCGGGTGTCGATGCGCGCCCGGCCCGCGTGGAGCCAGCCGTCCTTGACCTCGATCACCGGCGAGGTGACCACCAGGAGGGCGATGATCGCGATCGCGATCGCGCAGCCGGCGACCAGCGCGACGGTGGAGTTCAGCGGCGCGAACACCAGCGCGCCCATCGGCGCGACCATCGCGGCGGCGATGAACGCCCACAGGGGCGGGGTGAGGCGCTCCCGGTAGAGCGCGGGGCCGGCCGACCGGCCCTCCTGCGCCGTCTGAGTGCCCCGCATACCGTTCTGCATTACCCTCGTTGAGTGCCCGAAACCGTCGATGTCCCCATTGTCGCATCCGCCCACCCCGCCTATGCGCACCCCGGCGACGCCGGTGCCGATCTCGTCGCGGCCGAGGCCGTCCGTCTCGAGCCCGGCGCACGTGCGCTCGTGGGAACAGGCGTGCGGATCGCGCTTCCCGACGGGTACGCCGGCTTCGTCGTCCCCCGCAGCGGTCTGGCGGCCCGGCACGGGATCACGATCGTGAACGCTCCCGGCACGGTCGATGCCGGCTATCGCGGCGAGATCAAGGTCGCGCTGCTGAACACCGATGCCGACGAGCCCTACGACGTCGCCGTGGGGGACCGCATCGCACAGCTCATCGTGATGCCGGTCCCCCGCGTGAGCTTCGTCCCGGTGACCGAGCTGCCCGACAGTGTTCGCGGCGACGGCGGGTTCGGGTCCACCGGCTATCAGCACGGAACCGCCCAGAGAACGGAGGATCGGGCATGAGCGATGATCTGACGCCTGCACCGGCCGACAAGAGCGCACCCGAGGACAGGGCCCAGACCGGCCCGTTCGACGAATCGGAGGCGAACCCGGTCCGCCCGTACATCGACCTCGGCGGCATCAAGATCCTGCCGCGCGACGGCCTCAATCTCCGGCTCGAGGTCGAGGAGCAGACCAAGCGGATCGTGGCTGTCGGCCTCGACTACGCCGACTCCACCATCCAGGTGCAGCCGTTCGCGGCGCCGCGCAGCTCGGGCCTGTGGGAGGAGACGCGCGAGCAGATCCGCGAGCAGGTGCGCCAGCAGGGCGGCCGCGTGGAGGAGCGCGACGGGCCGCTCGGCCCAGAGCTGCTCGCAGAGGTGCCGGTGACCACCGGGACCGACGGGCAGGTGGGTCGCCGACTCGCGAGGTTCGTCGGCGTCGACGGCCCCCGCTGGTTCCTGCGTGGTGTCATCGGCGGCGCCGCCACCTCCGATGTCGACGCCGCCGCCAAGGTCGAGGATCTCTTCCGGTCGATCGTGGTGGTCCGCGGCGGGTCTCCGATGCCGCCGCGCGATCTCATTCCGCTGCGGATGCCGACGACCCCGGGATCGGCGTGACCGACTCCGACCCTCGCACCGGTCCCGACGAGCCGCCTGCGGATCAGCCGGCGACCTCCGACATCCTCGGGGCTGCGCTCGGATCGGCGGCCCGGCAGGCCGGTCTCGACCCCGCCGCGGAGGCGAGCACGGGTCATGTCGTCTGGCGTGCGATGGGCGGCTGGCGCGGCGTGCTGGAATCCGTCCTGCCCAGTCTCGCGTTCCTCGTCATCTACACGGTCTGGCACGAGCTGCTGCCGGCACTGCTCATCTCCGTAGGGCTCGCCCTCGTCTTCACCGTGATCCGCCTGGCGATGAAGTCGCCTCCCGCCGCCGCGATCGGGGGGCTCGTCGCCACGGGTGCGGCGGCGGCCCTCGCCCTGTGGACCGGCCGCGCCCAGGACAACTTCGTGTGGGGCTTCATCACCAACGGCGCCTACGGCACCGCCTTCCTCGTCTCGGCGCTGATCGGCTGGCCCCTCATCGGCCTGGCCGCGGGGTTCCTCATGGGGGAGGGCACCGCGTGGCGCGCCGACCGTCGCAAGCGCCGGGTCTACTTCTGGCTGTCGATCGCCTGGGCGGCGATGTTCGCGGCGAGGCTCGCCGTGCAGCTGCCGCTGTACTTCGCCGCCGGCGCCGCTGTGCCCGGATCGGATCAGGAGGTGGCGATCACGGGCGCGCTCGCTGCGACCAAGCTGATCATGGGGCTGCCCCTGTTCGCGCCCCTCGTCGCGGTCACGTGGCTGGCCGTCCGCGCACTGCATCCGCGCGCGCCGGCCCGCGGCGCGACGCGCGGGTGATGCTATATTTATCTTGATATCGAGATAAATTCGCTCCTCCGACGGTAAGGTCGCCCTCACTAGCCACACCCTGCCGACGGGGGAATGATGGGGATGTCGGGACTCGACGCCCCATCCCCGCCGCCGATGAAGGAGACAGACGTGTCCACGGTTGACAGCTTCGGTGCCAAGAGCACCCTGACAGTCGGCAGCACCGACTACGAGATCTTCCGCATCGACAAGGTCGCAGGCCACGAGCGGCTGCCGTTCAGCCTCAAGGTGCTGCTGGAGAACCTCCTGCGCACGGAGGACGGCGCGAACGTCACGAAGGCGCAGATCGAGGCGCTCGGCAACTGGGATGCCGACGCCGAGCCCACCATCGAGATCCAGTTCACGCCGGCCCGTGTCGTCATGCAGGACTTCACGGGCGTGCCGTGCATCGTCGATCTCGCCACCATGCGCGAGGCGGTGACCGAGCTCGGCGGCGACCCGAACAAGATCAATCCGCTCGCCCCGGCCGAGCTGGTCATCGACCACTCCGTGATCGCTGACCTCTTCGGGACGCCGAACGCGCTCGAGCGCAACGTGGAGATCGAGTACGAGCGCAACGGCGAGCGCTACCAGTTCCTGCGCTGGGGTCAGACCGCGTTCGACGACTTCAAGGTCGTGCCCCCGGGCACGGGCATCGTGCACCAGGTCAACATCGAGCACCTGGCGAAGGTGGTCTACGACCGCTCCGTCGACGGCGTGCTGCGCGCCTACCCCGACACGTGCGTGGGAACCGACTCGCACACCACGATGGTCAACGGCCTGGGCGTGCTGGGCTGGGGCGTCGGCGGCATCGAGGCCGAGGCGGCCATGCTCGGCCAGCCGGTGTCGATGCTCATCCCGCGCGTGGTCGGCTTCAAGCTGACCGGCCAGATCCCGGCGGGCGTCACCGCGACCGACGTCGTCCTCACGATCACCGACATGCTGCGCAAGCACGGGGTGGTCGGCAAGTTCGTCGAGTTCTACGGCGCCGGCGTCGCCTCGGTCCCACTGGCCAACCGCGCGACGATCGGCAACATGAGCCCCGAGTTCGGATCGACGGCGGCGATCTTCCCGATCGACGACGTCACACTCGACTATCTGCGGCTCACCGGCCGCGACGAGCAGACGGTGGCCCTGGTCGAGGCATACGCGAAGGAGCAGTCGCTGTGGCACGACCCGGACAGCGAGCCGGTCTTCAGCGAGTACATCGAGCTCGACCTGGGCACCGTGGTCCCGTCGATCGCCGGTCCCAAGCGCCCCCAGGACCGCATCCTCCTGTCCGAGGCGAAGGAGCAGTTCGAGAAGGACATCCTCAACTACGCGAGCCCGCAGGTCTCCGAGTCGATCGTCGATCTGGAGTCGAAGCACTCCTTCCCCGCGTCGGACCCCGGTGCCGTCCCCGGCGAGGAGGAGCTGGTCACCCGCGAGGTGCACATCTCCAGCGGCGGGCCCGCCGAGGTGTCGAACCCGGTCAAGGTCACACCCGCAGGCGGCGCCCCGTACATCATCGACAACGGAGCGGTCACGCTTGCGGCGATCACGTCGTGCACCAACACCTCCAACCCGTCCGTGATGGTGGCGGCGGGCCTGCTGGCCAAGAAGGCGAGCGAGAAGGGCCTGAAGACCAAGCCCTGGGTCAAGACCACGCTCGCGCCCGGCTCGAAGGTCGTCACCGACTACTACGAGAAGTCCGGGCTCGACAAGGCGCTGGACAGCCTCGGGTTCTTCACGGTGGGCTACGGCTGCACGGTCTGCATCGGCAACTCGGGACCTCTGATCGAGGAGGTCTCGGCAGCTGTCAACGAGAAGGACCTCGCGGTCGCGGCGGTGCTGTCGGGCAACCGCAACTTCGAGGGTCGGATCAGCCCCGACACGAAGATGAACTATCTCGCCTCGCCGCCGCTGGTCGTGGCCTACGCACTGGCCGGATCGATGCACTTCGACTTCGACAGCGAGCCTCTGGGCAAGGACACCGACGGAAACGACGTGTTCCTGCGCGACATCTGGCCCGCTCCGGAAGAGGTGCAGGAGATCGTCGACTCCGCCATCTCGCGGGAGCAGTTCATCAAGCAGTACGCCACCGTGTTCGACGGCGACGACCGCTGGAAGAACCTGCCCACCCCGACCGGACCGGTCTTCGAGTGGGAGGAGTCCTCGACGTACGTGCGCAAGGCGCCGTACTTCGACGGCATGACGATGGAGCTCACCCCGGTCTCGGACATCCGGGGCGCGCGGGTCATGGCCACGCTCGGCGACTCGGTGACCACCGACCACATCAGCCCGGCCGGCGCCATCAAGGCCGGGACCCCCGCCGCACAGTACCTGACCGAGCGCGGCGTGGCCCAGAAGGACTTCAACTCCTTCGGCTCTCGTCGCGGCAACCACGAGGTGATGATCCGCGGCACGTTCGCGAACATCCGGCTGAAGAACCAGCTCGTCGCAGCCGTCAACGACGGCGTGGTCGTCGAGGGCGGCTTCACCCGCGACTTCACCCAGCCGGGCGGTCCGCAGGCGTACATCTTCGACGCCTGCATGAACTACCAGGCCCAGGGCACGCCGCTCGTCGTCTTCGGCGGGAAGGAGTACGGCTCGGGCTCGTCGCGCGACTGGGCGGCCAAGGGCACCACCCTGCTGGGTGTGAAGGCCGTCATCGTCGAGAGCTTCGAGCGCATCCACCGCTCCAACCTGATCGGCATGGGCGTCGTCCCGCTGCAGTTCCCGGACGGACAGTCCTGGGAGTCGCTCGGGCTGGACGGCACCGAGATCGTCTCCATCGAGGGGCTCGAGCAGCTCAACGAGGGGGTCACGCCGAAGACCGTCAAGGTCACCGCGGAGCCGAGCGAGTTCTCGCCGGAGGGCAAGCAGACGGTGACCTTCGACGCCACCGTCCGCATCGACACCCCCGCCGAGGCCGACTACTACCGTCACGGCGGCATCCTCCAATACGTGCTGCGCCAGCTCGTCTGAGTGCACGTGCGAAGGCCCCGGCATTTCCGATGCCGGGGCCTTCGCAGGCTCCGTCGCTAGAATCGGAGCATGAGTCTGCTGGAGTCGATCACGGGTCCTCGTGACCTCGACGGACTCTCGCTCGATCAGCTCCGTCAGCTCGCGCAGGAGGTCCGCGGCTTCCTCATCGAGAACGTCGCGCGCACCGGCGGCCATCTGGGGCCCAATCTCGGCGTGGTCGAACTGACGATCGCCCTGCACCGCGTGTTCGACTCGCCCGACGACCCGTTCATCTTCGACACCGGCCATCAGTCGTATGTGCACAAGCTGCTCACCGGCCGGCAGGACTTCAGCGCCCTGCGCTCCCGCGAGGGGCTCGCCGGCTACCCGCAGCGAGCCGAGAGCGCGCACGACGTCGTGGAGTCCTCCCATGCCTCCAGCTCGCTGAGCTGGGCCGACGGCATCTCACGCGCGCTCACACGGACCGGGCGCCGGGATCGCCACGTCGTCGCCGTCGTCGGCGACGGCGCACTGACCGGCGGCATGACGTGGGAGGCGCTCAACAACATCTCCGACGACAACGACCGCAACCTCGTGATCGTCGTCAACGACAACGGCCGCTCCTACGCGCCGACCATCGGCGGGATGGCCCGCTACCTCAACCGCGTGCGCACGACGCAGGGATATCGCACCCTGCACGAGGGCTCGACCACGCTGGCGCGCAAGCTGGGTCCGGTGGCACGGGCCGTCTACCGCGGCATCCGGGGTGGCACGCACGGGTTCCTCTCCCGGTTCACGAACAACGCCGCCCTGTACTCGAACCTGGACATCAAGTACCTCGGACCGGTGGACGGGCACGACCTGGAGACGCTCATCGAGACCCTCCAGCTCGCGAAGGCCTACGGCGCCCCGGTGATCGTGCACGCGATCACCGAGAAGGGCCGCGGCTACGAGCCCGCGGTGCACGACGAGGCGGATCAGTTCCATGCCGTCGGCCGCATCGACCCGGCCACCGGCGAGGCCCTCGGCACCGGCGTGGAAGGGTGGACGGACGTCTTCGCCTCCGAACTGCCGCTGATCGGGGAAGCGCGCGACGATGTCATCGCCGTCACGGCGGCGATGCTGCGGCCCACCGGCCTGCTGCCGTTCGCGCAGCGGTTCCCGGCCCGGGTGTACGACGTCGGCATCGCCGAACAGCATGCCGTGGCATCCGCCGCGGGCCTCGCCTTCGGGGGCCTGCACCCGGTCGTCGCCATCTACGCCACCTTCATGAACCGCGCGTTCGACCAGGTGCTGATGGATGTCGGCCTGCACCGGGCCGGCGTCACGTTCGTGCTCGACCGCGCCGGCGTCACCGGACCCGACGGGCCGAGCCACCACGGGATCTGGGACCTCGCGATGCTGCAGATCGTGCCGCACATCCGCATCGCCGCCCCGCGCGACGCGGTGCGGCTGCGCGAGGAGCTGCGTGAGGCGATCGACGTCGACGACGCGCCCACCGTGATCCGGTACCCGAAGGGGGCCGTCAGTCCGGAGCTCCCGGCCATCGAGCGTCGTGACGACGGCGTGGACGTCCTGGTGCGCAGCGAGAGCGAAGACGTCCTGCTGGTCGGCATCGGCCCGATGGCGCACCTGGCCGTCGACGTGGCGGCTCGGCTGCGTGCCCAGGGGATCGGCGCGACGGTCATCGATCCGCGCTGGGTCATCCCGGTGCAGCCGTCCGTGGTGGAGCTGGCGGCATCCCACCGCCTCGTCATCACCATCGAGGACGGCATCCGCGTCGGGGGGATCGGCACGCGGGTGCGGCAGGTGCTGCGCGAGGCCGGCATCGACACCGCGGTCGACGAGCTGGGCGTGCCCGACGAGTTCATCCCGCACGCCAGCCGCGAGCAGATCCTCGCGGACGCCGGACTGACCGCGGCGAAGATCGCGCAGGACGTCGTCGCCCAGGTGCTGGGCACGCGCATCCCGGTGGCGCGACCCGCCGTCGGCGAGATCCCCGTGATCGGGGACTGGGCGCACCGGCACACCGGCGCCTGAGCGCGGGTCAGAGCGCGGCGGACGCGGGCTCGACGACCGTCCGCACCGGTGCGGAGGCGGTGTACGCGTCGTGGATGCGCTCGAGGATCGTCTGCAGGTCGGCGTCGGTGAGGCGACCGTGCAGCGGCAGGCAGAGGATGCGGCTGCTGAGCCGCTGTGCGTGGGGGAAGGCACCGCGGTGTCCGCGCTCGACGAAGTAGGGCATGTCGGTCAGGAGCGGGTGGAAGTATCTGCGCGCGTGGACGCCGCGCTCGGCGAGCGCGTCATGCAGCTCGTCGCGGGACAGGGTCGACGCGTCGTCGACGAGGACGGGCAGGTACGCGTGATTGTGCCCGGCGTCTTCGATCGGACCGAGGACGCGCAGACCCGGCAGGTCGGCCAGCCCGGTCGCGCAGCGGCGGGCGATCTCGCCCCGGCGCGCGATCTCGTCGGCGACCAGCGGCAGCACCTGCAGACCGAGCGCGGCCGACAGCTCGCTCATCTTCGCGTTGACGCCCCAGTCGACCGTGATGCCCTGTCCGGTGATCCCGAAGTTGCGCAGCCGGGCGAGGGCGGCGTGGTCCTCGGGGGTGTGCGCGACGACACCTCCTCCTTCGGCGGTGTGGAAGATCTTCGTGGCGTGGAAGCTGAGCGCCGAGAGACGGCCGTGGGCGGCCAGGGCCGCGCCGTCGTGTCGGGCGCCGAAGGCGTGCGCGGCGTCGTACACGACCGGGATGCCGGTGCGCCTCGTGTACCGGTCGAACGCCCGGGTGTCGGCGGGGATCCCGTAGCAGTGCACCGGCATCACGCCGCGCGTGCGCGGCCCGGTCGCCGCGGCCACCGCCGCCGGGTCGAGATTGGGGGAGTCGGGCTCGATGTCGACGAATCGCGGCGTGTACCCGGCGAGCTCGATCGCCTGGGCGGTCGCGACGAACGTGTAGGGAGTCGTGATGACCTCGTCGCCGGGCTCGGGCGCGCCCAGCGCCACGCGCAGGGCGCCCGCCAGCGCGAGCGTTCCGTTGGCGAAGAGGGCGACATGGCGCACGCCGAGCCACTCCGCCAGCCGTCGCTCGAGCTCCGCGTGGAAGGCGCCGCCATTGGTCAGCCACTGATCGTCCCACATCTCCGCGAGCGCGGGCAGGACGCTCTCCAGCGGCGGCATGAGAGGCCGGGTCACCAGATACTGCGGCGCCATCGGCGCCTCCTCACTCGGATCTCCCCCTAAGATTCCGAACGTCAGCGTAGTGCACGACGAACGGTCCTGGATGGTGTTTCACTGGGGGTGTCCGCCGATCGACAGAACAGGAGCGCCGGGTGATCTCATCGATCGCTGTCGTCGGGGCGGGTCCGCGCGGGTTGAGCATCCTTGAGCGGATCGCGGCCACGATGACCGATCGGAGGCTGCGGGTGCACCTCATCGATCCGGGGCCGGTGGGCGTCGGGGTGCACCGCGAGGACCAGCCCGAAGGCCTGCTGCTGAACACCGTCGCGGGCCAGATCACGATGTTCCGACGGGGTGATCCGGCTGCGGACGGCGTCTGCATCGACGGGCCCAGCCTGGCGGAGTGGGCGGGCGTTCCCCGCGATGCGTACCTGCCGCGCCGCGCGCTGGGGGCATATCTGCGAGACGCGTACACCCGGCTTCGCGAGGGGATGCCCGAGGGCGTCGACGTCGTCGAGCACCACGCGCGGGCAGTGGCGATCGCTCCGGACCCGGGCGGCGGCTGGGAGCTGGAGCTGTCGCAAGGGGAGCGTGTCCAGGCGGACTTCGCCGTCCTGGCCACCGGTCACGGGGCGCTGTCGCCGTCGGCGGCGGAGGCCGCGGCGGACGCGTTCGTGCAGGAGCATCGGGCGCGCAACCCGGCCCTGGCGCATCTGCGCAGCTGCTACCCGCTCGAGTCGCTCGCTGCCATCGCGCCGGGCGCGCGCGTCGCGGTGCGCGGCATGGGGCTGGCGGCGGTCGATGTGGTGCTCCTGCTCACGGCCGGGCGCGGAGGCCGGTTCACCCCATCGGCGGACGGCCTCGTCTATCACCCGTCGGGCCAGGAGCCGCAGCTGACCGTGTGGTCGCGGCATGGGCGCGCCTTCTGGCCGCGTGCCCGCAACGAGAAGTCGCCCTCCGACGTGCACCACCCGATCCGGCTGGACCTGGACCGGATCCATGCCCTGCGCGCGACCGGGCCCCGCGACTTCGCCGTCGATCACGTGCCGCTGCTCATCGCGGAGATGACCGCGGCTGCGCAGCGCATCGATCCGCGTGCGTCGGTCGGTCTGCTCGCACAGCTGCTGCGCTTCCCGGACGACGCCGAGGGCGGGAACGCCCACGACCGTGCGGCCAGTCTCCTCGAGTTCTTCCGCGAGGACGAGGCCCGCGCCGAGGCCGGGAACATGACCGACCCGCTGAAGGCGGCGACCGACGCCATCCGGGACCTCCGCAACGAGATCCGGGAGTGCGTCGAGCACGGCGGTCTGGATGCGGCATCGCACCGCCGCTTCGTCGAGGTGTATGCGCCGCTGCTGCATGTCATGTCGGCCGGCCCGCCCGCCCAGCGTGCACGCGAATGGCGTGCCCTGATCGCCGCGGGTGTGCTGCGGCTGGGCCCCGCCGACCCCCAGGTCGAGTTCGATGCGGCGTCGGCGTGCTTCCGGCTGAGGGGAGCCGACGACGCGATGGACTGCGACGTCATCGTGGGGGCCAGCGTCGACCCCTTCCTGCCGGAGCGCGACGATGCGCCGCTGACGCGGAGCCTCCTGGAGGGAGGACTCGCCCGTCCCTACCGCAACGGGACGTATCACCCCGGCGGCTGGGACATCGACACCGCCGGCCGGCTCATCGACGCCGCCGGGCGCCCGCAGCCGAATCTGTGTGCGGTCGGCAACCCCACCGAGGGGCCGCACTACTTCACCAACATGCTGCCTGCGCCGGGGCTGCCTTCGCGCATCACCGAAGACGCGCGGCGCGTGATCGATGCGGTCGCGGCGTACGAGCGCGCCGGTGACGCCGAGCCCGGCGGAGAGGAGGCCGCGGCGTGACCGCCGATGCGAAACCGGTGAGAGCCTGGATCAGCCCGTTCGAGGCGGCCGGCGAGCACGTCCGTCTCATCCCGCTCGACCCGCGGCACGAGGCCGACCTGGTCACGGCGGTGCGCGACGGGGATGTCTGGGACACCTGGTTCGCGGCCGTTCCCCGGCCGGAGGGCATGGCCCGCGAGATCGACTGGCGGCTGGGCCTGCAGGAGGAGGGGCGGATGGTGCCCTTCACCGTGCTCGACGCCACGGGGCGGATCGTGGGGATGACCAGCTACATGAACGTCGAGCCCGCCCACCGCCGGCTGGAGATCGGGCACACGTGGTACGCGGGATCGGTCCAGCGCACGGCCCTGAACACCGAGGCGAAGCTGCTCCTGCTGTCGGCGGCCTTCGACACCTACGACTGCATCGCCGTCGGCTTCCGCACCGCGTACTTCAACTTCCGCAGTCGCACCGCGATCGAGCGGCTCGGGGCGAAGTACGAGGGGACCTGGCGCAGCCACATGATCCTCCCGGACGGCACGATCCGCGACACCTGCTACTACAGCATCATCGCCGCGGAGTGGCCGGCCGTGCGTCGCAACCTCACCTGGCGTCTCGCGCACCGACGCCCCTCGGAGCAGTGATGCGCGACATCTTCGCCTGGATCGGCGAACTGGACGCCGCGTCGCTGATCGCCGTCGCCGAGGCCGGCCTCGCGGAGCCCACCTCCGTGCGGCGCGCGGCCGAGGCGATCGTCGCCGTGCGCGCGCTGGCGGATGCACCGGGCTCCGATCGACCCACCGACTATCTCGACATCCAGCGCCTGCTTCGGGCACAGGCCGGCGACGACGCGGACGTCATCCACCTCGGCCGCAGCCGGCAGGACATCCTGGCCACCGTCCACCGGCTGCTGCTGCGTGATCGCATCATCGTCCTCGCCCGGGCGGTCCTCGGACTGCGGCGTGCCCTGGCCGAGCAGGCGGCAGCCGACCCGCACGCCGTGGTCCCCGCCTACACCAACGGCGTGCAGGCGCAGCCGACGGCGCTGGGGCAGCAGCTGCTCGGGTACGAGTCGGCGCTGGCCCGCTCGTCGGAGCGACTCCTGCAGTGCTATCGGCGCGTGGACCGGTGTCCGCTCGGCGCGGCGGCGCTGGCGACGTCCTCGCTGCCGCTGGACCGGCGGCGCCTCGCGGAGCTGCTCGGCTTCGCGGCGCCCGAGGACAACGCGTTCGATGCCGCGCAGCTGGCGCCCGTGGACGTCGGGTTCGAAGCCGCGGCCGCAGCCGCCGCCGCGGCCCTGACCGCGTCGACGTTCATCCAGGATCTGGCCGCGCAGTATCACCACTCCCGTCCCTGGCTGCTGCTGGCCGCCCCCGCGCTCGTGGCCCCCAGCACCCTCATGCCCCAGAAGCGGAACCCGGTGGCGCTCGGCTGGGCGCGACTGCTGGCCAGCGAGGTCATCGGCGACAGCATGCGGGCGGCCATGGTCGGCCACAACGTCCCCTCCGGGATGACCGACTACAAGCGCTACGACGCCGCCGACGCCCTGGACCGCGCCACGACGATGGCGCGGGACCTGACCGAGGTGGTGCGCGATCTCCGCCTGGACGCAGACGCCGCCATCGCGGAGCTGGGGGCGGAGTTCGCCACCGCGTCGCACGCCGCCGCAGCGCTGGCGGCACAGCCGGACATCTCGCAGCGGGAGGCGCACCAGATCGTCTCGGCCCTGGTGGACGACGCCCGCGCGGCCGGGCTCGGCTCGGCGGGTGTGGATGCCGCGCGGGTCGACCGTGCGGTGCGAGCCGTGCTCGGCCCGGACGCGACGGTGGACGCCGGCGCGATCGTCGCGGCGTTCGACCCGGCCTCGATGGTGGCTGCGGCGCGCGGTCTGGGCGGTCCGCAGCCGGCAGAGGTGGATCGCATGCTCACCACGGCCCAGGAGCGGATCGCCGCGGACGAGGACGCGCTCACGCAGCTGGCCGCGGCGCTGCAGCGCGCGGACGAGGAGCGCGCGGCGCGGCTCGCGCGCCTCATGCGTCCGTGATCGCTCAGCCCGCCGCCTCGCGACCCATCCGCACCATCTCCTGCACCCGTTCGCGAGGATTGCGCAGCAGCACGTCGAGGATCGACAGTCCCGGGACGAACTCGCCCGCGCCGTCCTGCGGGTAGGCCGGAAGCTCCGGGTCGAGGAAGGCCAGCTCGACGCCGTGCGCGGCGAAGTCGTCCGGGCGGTAGATCGCGCGACCGCCCGGCGGGTTGAGGAAGCGGGTCCCGCCGAACGACTGCACCAGCCGGATCACCCGCGTGGAGCCGCGGTGGTCGCGATCCGGGCGCTCCGAGCTGAGGCGGCGGGGCGTCCGGATGCCGAGATGCCCGCACACCCCCTCGATCGCGCTGCGCAGAACCGTCATCAGTTCCGTCGCCTCCGCAGGCAGCCACTGCTCGACGAGCGGGAGGACCACCCGCGACTGAGGCGCATGCGCGTACGCGTGGTGGAGTCGACTCAGCAGCCGCCGTCGCTCGGCGGGGTACTGCGCGGTGAGCTTCCGCTCGTTGATCGGGGCCTGCGCCGGAGCGGCGGCGACCGGGAGCGTGAACATGCGTGCGCGTCCGCGCTCCATCAGTCGGTTCCGGTTGATCCACCCTGCGCGCACCCACGGGTAGTCGTCGCCGATGACGAACACGTCGGCGTGGGCGATCAGCTGGAAGTAGCCGAGGTACGGGAACAGGTAGGGCTGCATCGCCGTCACGGTCACGCCGGCGCCCCGGTCCGCGGCCAGTCCGGTCACCCCCACGCCTTCCGGTCGTCGCCGACGTTGGTGACCGGCAGCGAGGACAGTCGGAACATGCCCGGACCGAAGTACCCCTCCTGCGCGAACAGGAGGGTGCCGGCGACGAAGTCCTGCAGCGGCTCGCCGCGCAGCGAGGTGTGCCAACGCGGCTGATCGACGAAGCGCTGGATGACGGTGGTCATCGGGTCGGCGGCGAGCCAGGCGGCATCCCATTCCGCGGGCGAGACCATCGCCCCGGCCAGGACGCCTTCGCTGCGGCCGAGGTTGCGCGGCTTCATGATCCATCCGGCGGGGTTACGTCTGGCCTGGGCCCACAGGTCGGGCGCGAGGTGGGCGAGCCAGGTCGGCTGCAGGTGCCGCCGGAGGACACCGGCGGCGTCCGGCGGCAGCGCCGCCTGGAACTCCGGCAGCGTCATGACGGCGAAGAAGGCCTTGTCGTGCACGAGCACCGCGGTGCGCAGATCGTTCCGCATGCCCGCGTCGACGAGACGGCGCACCGTGTCGTCGTCGAGCCGAGAGATCTCGGAGTGGTTCATCTCGCTCACCAGGCGCCTGCCGTCCAGGCTGTCCAGTGCAGGGCCGAGGGCGTCCGGGGGGAGGACCGTGAGGGTGCGGCCGGCCGCCTGGAACACCCATTCCAGGAACTCGGAGTCGTTGCGCCCCTCCTCGCCGCGGATCATGACCGGATCCGCGCCGAGCCAGTCGGCGAGCACCGGGAGGAAGACCCGATAGCGGTCCGGGCGCACCCGGGCGAACCCGTGCCGATCGGCCAGGTGCTCGAAGATCGCGTGGCGCAGGAACCCGTTCATGACGAAGCGGCAGGTGATCTCGATCATCCGCGGTGTGCCGTCCGCTTCGAAGACGATGTCGGTGCGGAAGGTGCCCTTGTCGTACGGCACCCCGTCCGTGAGGCGCGCGATGCGGTGGGCGAGCTCGGGGAACGGGATGAGGGCGCTCCAGCGATCGAACCCGGAGACGAAGAGATCGACGGCCGCCGAGAGCGCCCCGTGGATCTGCGCGAAGGCCGCATCCAGCTCGGCGTCGACGGGGTAGGGATCGTCGACGAACCAGGTGTCGTAGTATCCGGCGCGCTCTTGCACCACCTCGGTCACCGCGGCGGACAGCTCGGCGAGCACGGCCGTCACGTCGGGTCTCCGCTGCGGGGACGCACGACCGGTCGCAGCGCCGACCGGAGCCGGTCCACCAGGCGGCCCGGCATCGCGATCGCCGCCCATCGCGCGGCGACGACATCCAGGGGCGCCCGCGACCGCTGAGGCCACAGCGAGATCGCCTCCCGCCGGGTGAGCTGGCCGGATGTCACCGCCCGCTGCAGCGACCGCGGCAGCGTCGCCCAGACCTGGCGGCGCCGCGCCGCGGCGTCGGACGCGAGCTCGGGCGCCGTCACCGCGAGCTCGTCGAGGGCGCTGATCATGCGGATGCCGTGCCGGGCTGCGCCGGCATGGTCGGCGGTGTGCGCCGCGGTCCACGACCCGGCGAGGTGGCGGCGGTACACGCTCATGGGGCGGTCGAGGTAGGCGATGCCGCCGGCGGCGCTGCCGATCGCCATCATGAAGACGTCGCCCAGCGGCGGATGACTGCGGTCGCGGTACGCCTCGTAGCGGTCGAGAGCGGTGCGCGCATAGACCGCCGAGGCGTACGGGGGAGTGCGGACCCGCAGAGTGCTGCCCGGGCGCAGGAGGTCGTCGGACCGCGCCAGCCGGCCGACGATCCGTGCCGACCCGGTGCGCGTGTCCACCTCGACCGCGGAGTGCAGCGACAGGTCTGCGCCGGTGCGCTCGAGGGCCTCGACCTGCCGCGCGAGCTTGCTCGGGTCGGTCCAGTAGTCGTCCGCCTCGCACACCGCGATCCAGCGTCCGCGTGCGTGCGGCAGCACGTTGCCGAGCGTCCTGCCGTTGCGGCTGTACAGGTTCTCGTCGCGAAGGATCGCCGTCACGATCCGCGGATGCGACCGGGCGTACCGGGCCACCTCCGCGGCGGTGCCGTCGGTGGACGCGTCATCCTGCACGAGCACTTCGAACGGGAAGGCGGTGCGCTGCGCGAGCATGCCCTCGATCGCGTGGGCGACCGTGCCGGCGTGGTTGTACGCCATGCAGCACACCGAGACCCAGGGCGTCTCGCCCGCCGCCGGGCTCCAGCCGGCGATCAGCTCCTGCTCGGGCAGGGCGCGAAGCGGGGGCGGCACGACGGTCTCGACCTGCGCGGGACCCGACGCGCCGACCATGCTCAGACGTTAGCACCGCCGATGCCGCGGATGGGCGGGTGGTGGAAGGTGTCGCCGAAGGCGCGCTCGCTCGCGCCCTCGCGATCGAGGTAGGGCGAGGCGCCCCCGTCGATGAACGGCCACCCGGCGCCGAGGATGAGACACAGGTCGATGTCCTGCACCTCCGGCACCACGCCCTCGTCGAGCATGACCCGCATCTCCTGGGCGAGGCCGTCCTGCACGCGACGCAGGATCTCGGCGGCCGGAACGGGAGTCCTGCCCACGGCGGGCTTGATCGCCTTCTCTGCGGCCTTGGTGAAGCCGGTGACCCGGCCGCCCTTGTCCTTCTCGACGACGTCGGCAAGCTCCGCCAGGACGTGGAGGTTCTCGTTGGCGTAGAACCTCTCCGGGAAGGCATCCGCCATGGTGTCCTGCACGTGCGCGGCGACCTTCCAGCCGACGAGGTCGATGAGCTGGAAGGGCCCCATCGGCAGTCCCAGCGGCGCGAACGCCTTCTCGACGTCGGCGACCGGGGTGCCCTCGTAGACGGCCCGCGCCGCCTCGCCCATCACCTTGGCGAGCAGCCGGTTCACGACGAACCCGGGGGCGTCGGCGGTGAGCACGGCGTTCTTGCCCAGCCCCTTCGCCACGGTGAACGCCGTCGCCAGCGCGGCGTCGGCCGTGTGCGGGGTCTTCACGATCTCGATGAGCGGCATGACGGCGACCGGGTTGAAGAAGTGGAACCCGACCAGACGCTCGGGATGCTTCAGCTTCGCACCGATCTCCTCCACCGACAGCGACGAGGTGTTCGTGGCCAGGATGGCGTCCTCCGCGATCAGCGGCTCGAGCTCGGCGAACACCTCCTGCTTCACGCCGACCTCCTCGAAGACGGCTTCGATGACGAAGTCGCAGTCGGCGTACTCGCTCTTGTCGGTGGTGCCGTGGATCAGCGCGCGCAGCCGATTCGCCCCGTCCGCGTCGAGCCGGCCCTTGGCCTGGAGCTTGGCGATCTCCTCGTCGATGTAGGCGAGTCCCTTGTCGACGCGGGCCTGGTCGATGTCCGTGATCACGACGGGCACCTGCAGCCGACGCAGGAACAGCAGCGCGAACTGGCTCGCCATCAGTCCCGCCCCGATGATGCCCACCTTGGCGACGGGTCGCGCGAGCGACTTGTCAGGAGCTCCGACAGGGCGCTTCGCGCGCTTCTGCACCAGGTCGAAGGCGTACATCGAGGCCGCGAACTGATCGCCCGTGACCAGCTCGACGAGCGCGTCGTCCTCGCGGGCGAAGCCTTCCGCCTTGGTGCCGCTCTTGGCCTTGTCCAGCAGTTCCAGCGCGACGTAGGGCGCCTTCGGCACCGTGCCGATCTTCGACTCCAGCATGCCTCGGGCGACCTTGACGGCGATCGGCCACTTCGTGAGCCGCTCGATCTTTCCGGGCTCGTTCCGGCGCGTCACCGTGACCGTGCCGCCGAGGACGCCGTCCGCCCAGCGCAGCGAGTCCTCCAGGTAGTTCGCCGGAGGGAAGATGGCGTCCATGATCCCCAGCTCGTACGCCTGCTGGGGCCTGAGCATCCGGTTCTGCTTCAGCGGGTTCGAGATGACGACCTCGAGGGCGTTCTCGATCCCGATGAGGTTCGGCAGCAGATAGGCGCCGCCCCAGCCCGGGATCAAGCCGAGGAACACCTCGGGCAGCGCGATCGCGGCGGCCGAGGCATCCACCGTCCGGTAGTCGGCGTTCAGGGCGATCTCCAGCCCGCCGCCGAGCGCCAGCCCGTTGACGAAGGCGAACGACGGCACGCCCAGCTCGGACAGCGAGCCGAGAACCTTGTGACCAAGCTGGGCGACGAGCCTGGCATTGTCCTTCGAGCCGACGCGGGAGATGTCCGACAGGTCGGCGCCGGCGGCCAGGATGTACTGCTTGCCGGTGATGCCGACCGCCTGGATCTCGCCGGCGGCCGCCCGCCGCTTGAGGCCCTCGAGCGTCTCGCCGAGCTCGGCCATCGTCGCAGGCCCGAGCGTGTTCGGCCGCGTGTGGTCTCGGCCGTTGTCGAGGGTGATCAGGGCCAGCACCTTTCCGGAGGGCAGCCGCACGTCCCGCACGCGGGAGTGGGTGATCACTTCGTCGTCGGCAAGGGCGAGCAGGGGCGAGAAGTCGATCTCGTCGTAGTTCGTCATTCGTCAGCGCCTCACTTCCGCTTGCCGTCGTAGTGCGGGTTCTCCCAGATCACGGAGCCACCCTGCCCCAGGCCCACGCACATCGCGGTGAGGCCGTAGCGGACGTCCGGCCGCTCGGCGAACTGCGCGGCGAGCTGGATCATGAGCCGGACGCCGGAGGCGGCCAGGGGGTGGCCGAGCGCGATCGCCCCGCCCCACTGGTTGACCCGCGGGTCGTCATCGGCGATGCCGAAGTGGTCGAGCAGCGAGATGACCTGGATGGCGAAGGCCTCGTTGAGCTCGAAGAGCCCGATGTCGTCGATGGTCAGACCGGCCTTGCGCAGGGCCTTCTCGGTCGAGGGGATCGGCCCGATGCCCATGATCTCCGGCTGCACGCCGGCGAACGCGAAGGAGACGAGACGCATCTTCGGCGCCAGCCCGAGCTCCTTCACGGCCGCCCCGCCCGCCATGAGCGAGATCGTCGCGCCGTCGGTGAGCGGCGAGGAGGTGCCGGCCGTGACCCGTCCGTGCGGACGGAACGGGGTCTTCAGCGCCGCGAGACCCTCCATGGTCGTCTCGGGCCGGCGTCCCTCGTCCTCGGTCGCGAGACTCCACGCGCCCTCGGCGTCCTTGATCGCCACGGGGACGAGATCGGCCTGGATGCGACCCGCGTCATACGCCGCCTGCGCCTTGTGCTGGCTCAGCATCCCGAATCGGTCCGCGCGCTCCTTGGTGAGGTGGGGGAAGCGATCGTGGATGCGCTCCGCGGTGACACCCATGTTGAGGGCGCCCGGATCGACCATCTTCTCGGCCACGAAGCGGGGGTTCGGGTCGGCGTTGGAGCCGATCGGGTGGCGGCCCATGTGCTCGACGCCACCGGCGAGGGCGAGGTCGTACATGCCGGTGCCGATCGCGCCGGACATCATGGCGACGCTGGTCATCGCCCCCGCGCACATGCGGTCGATCGCGAAACCGGGCACCGTCTGCGGCAGACCGGCGAGGAGCCCGACGGTGCGGCCCAGGGTGAGGCCCTGGTCGCCGGTCTGCGAGGTCGCGGCGATCGCGACGTCGTCGATGCGGTCCTTGGGCACATCAGGGTTGCGCTCCAGCAGCCCGATCGTCGCCTTGACCGCGAGATCGTCGGCGCGGGTGTTCCAGTACATGCCCTTCTCGCCCGCGCGCCCGAAGGGCGTGCGCATGCCATCGACGAAGAAGACGTCCGAGATCTCGGCCACTCTGCCTCCAAGGGTTGGGATTGAATCCAGCCTAATGTGAGACTGAGTCTCAGCGAATCGGTTGGAGCGAACCTACGACGCCGTGTCCGCCGCGTCGCGCGGGTCTTGCGTCGATGATACAAAGGCGTCGGCGATCAGCCAGGCGGTCTCGGCGACCTGCCAGGGCCGTGCGCCGAGCTCCGCGAGCGCGGCCCCGATGGACTCCGCCGTGATCTCAGCGGGCGGCGACCAGGCCACCCGCCGCAGCAGCTCGGGCGTCAGCAGATTCTCGGTGGGCATGCGCAGGGCCTCGGCGCGCTCCTCGACGACCGGGCGGGCGGCCCTCAGGCGCGCGTCCGCCTCGGGGTTGCGGTCGCTCCACGCCCGGGGCGGGGGGAGCGCATCGCTCGGCACGCGCTCCGGCGGCGGCTCCGGGTCGGCTCGTCCGGCTTCGATCGCGGCCCACCAGCGGTTCAGCTGCGTCCGGCTGGCCCGGCCGTTGAACTCCTTGATCCCGGCCAGGGCGCTCTTGCTCGGCGGATCCGCGGCGACCGCGGCCACGATCGAGCGGTCGGGGAGCAGTCGCCCCGGCGCGACATCCTGCTCCTGGGCGTACTCCTCCCGCGCCTGCCACAGGGCCCTGGCCACCGCGAGCGGCCGCCGCCCGCGCAGCGTGTGCAGGCCGCTGAGGCGCCGCCACGGATCGCCGCGCTGCGGCTTGGGTCCGCGCGTGAGCACCGCGTCGAACTCCTCGCGCAGGATCTCCTCTTTGTGCTGCTCGGCGATCTCGTCCGCCAGCGCATCGCGCACGTCGACGAGATACTCGACATCCAGCGCCGCGTACTCGAGCCAGGACTGCGGCAGCGGGCGGGTGGACCAGTCCGCCGCGGAGTGCGCCTTCGCCAGCGCGATGCCGAGGGTCTCCTCGACGATCGCGCCCAGGCCGACCCGCGCGTGGCCGAGCAGCCTCGCGGCGAGCTCGGTGTCGAAGATGCGCGGCGGTTCGAGGGAGAGTTCACGCAGCGAGGGAAGATCCTGGCTGGCGGCGTGCAGCACCCATTCCTCCGACCCGATCGCGCTCTGCAGCGGACGGAAATCGCCGATGGCCGGCGGATCGAGGAGGAAGACGCCGGCTCCGCGCCGGAAGACCTGGACGAGGTAGGCGCGCTGGGAGTACCGGAAGCCGGAGGCGCGTTCGACGTCGACCGCCACCGGGCCTTCGCCTGCGCGGAGGGCGTCGGACGCCGCCTCGAGCCCGCCGGCGGTGTCGATCACCTCGTAGTCAGCCACGGCCCGCCTTGCGCGCGCCCAGCACGGCGACGCCCTCAGAGCCGGGCGGCAGTCCCGCCAGCATGCACACCAGCTCGGCCCATGCCTGCACGTGCGGACCGATGGCGCTGCCCGGCGACCACGACGCGCGCAGCTCGATCTGCGCACCCTCGCCTTCGGCGTGGAGCGATCCGAACCCCTTCGACACGGTCTTCGTCGCGGTTCCGGCGGCGGCACGGAACTCCGCGCCGCGAGTGCGCAGAGCATCCATGAGCCACGACCAGGCGACGTCGGCCAGCAGCGGGTCGGTGCCGATCTCGGTCTCCAGCGGTGCCTGTGCGAACGTCACGATGCGGAACGGCCCACCCCACTGCTCGGGCTCGCCGGGATCGTGGAGGAGGATGAACCGTCCGGTGCCGTAGACGGACTCGCCCGTCGCGGCATCCGGGCGCACATCGCCCGCGAGGGCGATCGACTCGGGCGCCAGCGAGCCGGGCGCGTCGATCTCGGTGACGACGAGGTCGTCGCGGAATCGCTCGGCGCGCACCTCCTCGGTCGCGCGCGCGAAGGCGAGCGACGACTCGTGAGGACGATCGGCGGCCACGGAGACAGACTAGAGTGATGCTCCGATGAACAGTTCCAGGCACGCCGCGATCCGGAGCGCGGCACCCGCCCTCGTCGTCGGACTCCGGCTCGCGATCGGCGGTCTGACCGCGCTGCTGGCAGCGGTGCTGGCGGTGTGGGGATTGGTCGCCATCAGAGTCGCGCGCCGCGTGGTCACGCCCGCGCAGCGAGAGGCCGACACCCACATCGTCGACCTGGACACCGCCGCCCAGACGATCACGCTCACCCGCACGCCGGACACGGTCCTTCCCGGACGGTACGGGCTGTTCACCAGCGGCACGGAGTCCTATCTGAAACTGGGCAGCGTCCTGTCCGAAGACGAGGCGACGGTCAAGCGGAAGCTGCTCACACACGTCGGAGCGGATACCCGGCTGCAGCGCGATGCCGCCTTCAGCGGCTGGTACTACGACAGCCCCGATCAGCTGCACCTCCCGTACTCCTCGGAGCTCATCGGATCCGCGCTGGGACCGTGCCCGGCCTGGCTCTTCCCGGCCGGGGACGGGGATGTCTGGGCGATCCAGATCCACGGGCGTGGCACCGACCGCACCGAGTGCCTGCGCGCGGTGCCGGTCTTCGAGGCGCTCGGCATAACCTCCCTTCTGGTGTCGTATCGCAACGACGGCATCGGTCCGCGCAGCCGCTCGGGCACGTATGCGCTGGGAGCTGCGGAGTGGCGGGACGTGGATGCCGCGATCGGCTTCGCCCGGCGGCGCGGTGCGCGCCGCATCGTGCTGATGGGGTGGTCGATGGGCGGTGCCATCGCGCTGCAGACCGCGTTGTCGTCCGCGCACGGCGACCTCATCGCGGCGATCGTCCTCGAATCGCCCGTCGTCGACTGGCGGGTCGTGCTCCACTACCAGGCGCAGCTCACCCGCATCCCGCAGCCGATCGCCGGTCTCGCACTGTCGGCGCTGCGATCGAGCTGGGGCACCGGCCTCACCGGAGCGGACGCGCCGATCCCGTTCGACCGGCTCGACGTGATAGCCCGCAGCGGCGAGCTGCGGCATCCCATCCTCATCCTGCACAGCGACGACGACGGCTTCGTGCCGTCCGACGCCTCGCACGATCTCGTCGTGGCACGCCCGGATCTGGTCACCCTGCAGGTGTTCGACACCGCCCGCCACACGAAGCTGTGGAACTACGACCAGGAGCGCTGGACGCGCGCGATCTCCGACTGGCTCCGGGCCCAGGGCCTCACGAGTGACGCTTCAGGCGGATCTGCCGCTTGACACGCATCAGCATGCCGGTCATCCCGCTGATCCGCAGGGGTGAGACGGCGCGCGTGAGGCCGATGCTCTGCGGGTAGTCGTCCGGGATGGCGAGGACCTCGTCGGCGCTGAGCCCGCTGATGCCCTGCACGAGGATGCTCGCGAAGCCGCGAGTGGTCGGCGCCTCCGGGGGAGCGGTCGCGTGCATGGCGACGGTGTCGTCGTCGGCGACGTCCACGATGATGTACACCGGCGACTGGCACTCGACCACCCGCTCGCACAGTTCAGGGTGGTCGCGGTACTCGGCGGGGATCGCGGGCAGCTCGCCCGAGTACTCGAGCAGCAGCTGCAGCCGGTCGGACTCCGGCAGTTCGAGGAACTCCTCGCGGATCTCGGCCAGCGCGGCGGGCAGGGTGGAGGTCATCGCCTCCATTCTCCCACCTCCAGGCCCGCCGTCACAGCGAACCCGGCTCCTCGCCGGTGACGATCGGCACACGCACCGCGCTGCCCCACTCCGTCCAGGAGCCGTCGTAATTGCGCACATCCTCGAAGCCGAGCAGGTGCTTGAGCACGAACCAGGTGTGGCTGGAGCGCTCGCCGATGCGGCAGTAGGCGACGATCGAGTCGCCGTCCTTCAGGCCGGCTTCGCCGCGGTAGATCGCCTCCAGCTCCGCGCGGGGCTTGAATCCGCCGTCCTCGGCGACCGCCCGGCCCCACGGCACGCTCTGCGCGGTCGGGATGTGGCCGGCCCGCAGCGCGCCCTCCTCGGGATAGGCCGGTGCGCTCGTGCGCGAGCCGTTGTACTCCTCGGGGGAGCGCACATCGACGAGCGGACCGCGCCCCAGGTGGGCGAGCACGTCGTCCCGGTACGCGCGCAGCGCGCTGTCGTCGCGCGCCACGACCGGATACTCGGTGGCGGGCCGCTCGGTGGCCTCCGTCGTGATCGGGCGGCCGTCGCTGATCCACTTGTCCCGTCCGCCGTCCAGCAGCCGGACGTCCTGGTGGCCGAACAGAGAGAACACCCACAGCGCGTAGGCCGCCCACCAGTTGTTCTTGTCGCCGTAGATGACGACGGTGTCATCGCGTGCGATGCCCTTGCGGCTCAGCAGCTCGGCGAAGCCGGCGCCGTCGAGATAGTCGCGCACGACGGGGTCGTTCAGGTCGGTGTGCCAGTCGATCTTGACGGCACCAGGGATGTGGCCGGTCTCGTAGAGGAGGACGTCCTCGTCGGATTCGACGACCACGAGGCCGGGGGCGCCGAGCCGCTCCTGGAGCCACTCACCGGTCACGAGCCGGCCGGGGTCAGCATACTCGGCGAACTTGGCGGACGACGTGTCGAACTCGACGCTCACGGGGGCTCCTCGGGTCACGGGACGCGGCCGCGCCCGCGCGCGGCCGGACGGTAGGGTTGATCCGTCTCCTTCGAGACTAGAGCGGCGCGCGGCCGGTGGGGCCGGCGCCGTAACTCTCCGACACAGGAAGCGCATGGCAGCCGAGCACCCGAGTGAGCGCACGGGCATCGTGCACCTGACCGCACGAGCACCCCAGGTGTCCGGCGACGAGATGGTCGCATCCCTCGTTCCGCCGCCGCAGTTCGGTGCCGCCACGTTCGAGACCTACCAAGCCGATCCGGCATACCCGTCGCAGCAGGAGGCCAAGGATCTGCTCATGCGTTTCGCGGGAGTCGGACCGGCGCCCGTCAAGCGCGGCGGGCTCTTCAGCCGCGCCAAGCGCGAACCGGAGCTCAAGCCGGGCGTCTACCTCGACGGCGGCTTCGGGGTCGGCAAGACGCACCTGCTGGCGGCGGTCTTCCATGCCATGCCTGCGCGGCGCAAGTACTTCGGGTCGTTCATCGAGTACACGGCGCTCGTCGGCGCGCTCGGGTACAAGCCCACCGTCGCCCTCTTCCGCGGTGCCGACCTGCTCTGCATCGACGAGTTCGAACTCGACGATCCCGGCGACACGATGGTGATGACCCGGCTGCTGGGCGAGCTGGTGGCGTCCGGGACCCGCCTCGCCGCCACGAGCAACACTCCGCCCAACGCGCTGGGCGAGGGCCGTTTCGCGGCGCAGGACTTCCTGCGCGAGATCCATGCGATGGCCGAGGCCTTCCAGACCCTGCGCATCGACGGCGTGGACTACCGACAGCGCGCGATCGACGGTCACGCCGTCGTGCTCACCGACACCGAGTACGAGCGCGCGCTCACCGACGCCGCGCAGGCGGGTCTCGTCTCGGACGACGGGTTCACGGCCCTCGTGGAGCACCTGGCGGCCGTGCATCCGTCGCGGTACATCCGGCTCATCGACGGGCTCTCCACGATCGGCATGCGGGACGTCTCCGAGCTGGTCGACCAGTCCGCCGCGCTGCGGTTCGTGGCCTTCGTCGACCGCGTGTACGACGCGCAGATCCCCCTCCGCGCCACGGGCCTGGGTCTTGACCAGGTGTTCGGCGAGGAGATGCTCGCCGGCGGGTACCGGAAGAAGTACCTGCGGGCGATCTCCCGGCTCATCGCCCTCACCGCGTCCTGACGCTCCCAGCCTCCCGAAACGCGATGTTCACGGAAGCGAGCCTCGTGTAACGGATCCGAAACCTCGCAGGCCCGCCGCCGGAAACGGCGCCTCGCGAGACTTGCTCGCACACCGCCCGGTCGTCCGGGCGATGCACCCGAACACGAGCGAGTGAGGAACACCTGTATGGACAGTGGAGCATTCGCCTGGGCGATCACAGCAACCGCGCTGGTGCTGTTCATGACCCCGGGCCTGGCCTTCTTCTACGGCGGACTGGTCAAGGCCAAGAGCGTGGTCAGCATGATGATGATGAGCTTCGGCGCCCTCGGGCTCGTCGCGGTGCTGTGGATCCTGTACGGCGCGAGCATGTCGTCGGTCGGCGACGTGTGGGCGTTCGCGGGCAACCCGCTGGAGGACTTCGGCCTGAACGCGATCTCCGGCGACAGCGAGGCCCTCATCGGCACCGCCTTCGGCGCGACCTTCGCGATCATCACCACGGCCCTCATCTCCGGGGCGATCGCCGATCGCGCGAAGTTCGGGTCGTGGATGCTGTTCGCCGGCCTGTGGGCGACGATCGTGTACTTCCCGGTCGCGGCGTGGGTCTGGGGCGGCGGATGGATCCTCAACCTCGGCACGAGCATGGGGTTCTCGACCGAGGTGATCGACTACGCCGGCGGAACCGCCGTGCACATCAATGCCGGCGCGGCTGCTCTGGGGCTCTCGCTCGTGCTGGGCAAGCGCATCGGGTTCCAGAAGGGCATCCAGAAGCCGCACAACGTGCCGCTCGTGCTCCTGGGCGCGGCGATCCTGTGGTTCGGATGGTTCGGCTTCAACGCCGGCGCCGAGTACGCGGGTGACTTCGGCAGTGCCGGCCTGATCGTCATCAACACGATCGGCGCGACCGCTGCGGCCGTACTCGGCTGGATCGTGGTCGAGAAGGTCAAGGACGGCAAGGCGACCTCGGTCGGTGCCGCGTCCGGCGCCGTGGCGGGCCTCGTGGCGATCACCCCGTCGTGCGCCAACCTCGCGCCGGGCTGGGCCCTGCTGCTCGGTGTGCTCGCCGGTGCCCTGTGCGCCCTCGCGGTGGAGCTGAAGTACAAGCTCGGATACGACGACTCGCTCGACGTGGTCGGCATCCACCTGGTCGGCGGCCTGCTCGGAACGGTGTACCTCGGCTTCTTCGCCATCGACACCGGCCTGTTCCTGGGCGGCGGGTTCGAGCAGCTGATCCTGCAGGTGATCGCCGCGGCAGCGGTCCTCGCGTACTCGTTCGTCGTGGCACTGGGGCTCGGCTTCGCGATCGAGAAGACGATCGGATTCCGGGTGCGCAACGAGGACGAGATCGCCGGGGTCGACACGGTCATGCACGGCGAGGAGGGCTACGTCCTGGCCGACCGCATCGCGTGACGGTGAGAGGGCCGGGGCAGCATCCGACGGATGCCGCCCCGGCCCTCTATCGTGGGTGGGTGGCATCGCGTTCCGTCCTCGGCTCCCTCTTCGATCTGCTCCGCCCGAGCCGCCGCCGGGCATCGGAAGTCGACGTCTCGCCGGGCCGGTTCGGCAGCAGCCGCACGGTGGGGGTGCGGCCGCCCGGTCCGGACGGCCTGCGGATCTCGTACGCCCCGCGCACCGACGGCGACCCCGACGCCGGCGAGGTCGTGTGGACGTGGGTGCCGTACGAGGAGAACGACGGCCGCGGCAAGGACCGCCCCGTGCTGGTGATCGGTCGAGCGGATGCCGACCGCGTCTACGCCGTGCGGCTGACGAGCAAGTCGCACGACGGGGACCGCGACTACCTGTCGATCGGGTCCGGTCCCTGGGACAGCAAGGGACGCCCCTCCTGGGTCGACATCGAGCAGGTCTACCTGGTGCATGCCGACGGGATGCGGCGCGAGGCATCCGCTCTCGATCTGGACACGTTCGTCCGGGTCGCAGCTGCGCTGCACAGGCGGTACGGATGGGAGGCGGGCGGCGAGAGGAGCGCGGATGCGTAGCCGCCCGAGGCGGACCTGTCGGTGGTGTCGAGCGTCGCCGCGCGCGTGTGGGCCCTCTTCCTGCTGCCGCCCCAGGTCGCGGTTCGTCGGTCACGGCTCGTAGCAGTCGTACGTCTCGATCTCGGCGATGCGGCCGTCGCGGACCCGGATGAACTGTGCGATGTGCGCGGTCACCTCGTGCCCGCGGCGGAGCGGCCCCGCGTCCGCCGCGACGATGCCTCGCCAGGTCAGCCGGGCGACCACGGTGTCCTCGATCCGCCTCAGCCAGAGGACGTCGTAGCGCTGCCCGCTCAGCAGGCGTGCACCGGCAGTGCTGGCGGCGAGCATCGCCGCGCGGTCGCTGGTCCGACCCTCGGGCGCGAGGCGATTCGGGTGCTCGCGGGTGCGGGCGTCCGGAGTCAGGAACCGGGCGAGGGCAGGGCCGTGGATTCCCTGCTCGATGGCGTCGTAGAACTCCCTCACGACCAGTGCGCCTTCATCCATATTCACAACTCTAGTTGTGCAACTACGGTTGTGCAACGGAGAATGACCGGATGGACGACACCGAACCGCCGATCGACCTGGCGACCCTGGCCTTCCTCACCGGCAGCGCCGCGAACGATGCGCTCCTGCACGAGATCCGGGGCAGCGGTCATCCGGGGCTGCGCGTCTCCCACGGGTACGTGTTCCAGCGGCTCCTGGTGGGGGAGCCGACGATCGGTGAACTGGCGGCGGCTCTGGGGGTGACCCAGCAGGCCGCGTCCAAGGCGGCTCGGGAGCTGGAGCAGCTCGGCTATGTCGCGCGGCGTCCGGATGCCTCCGACCGTCGGGTCACCCGACTGGCCCTCACCGACCGGGGCGCGGCGGCGGTCGCGGCGGCCCGACGGGCGCGGTCCCGGCTGGAGCGGGCTCTCGCCGATCGCGTGGGGGAGGCGGATCTGGCCGCGGCTCGGCGTGTGCTCACCGCGCTTCTGACCCACGTGGGCGGGCAGAACGCCGTGCAGCGCCGGTCGGTGAAGCCGATGCCGCGGTGAGCGTGTGGTGGGCGATACCAGACTCGAACTGATGACCTCTTCCGTGTGAAGGAAGCGCGCTACCAACTGCGCCAATCGCCCGTGGACCCGAGGGGCCGGGTATCGATGCTACCGGATGCCGACCCGCGGAACGAACCGTCCCGAGACGGACACGCGCGAATGTCACATGGTTTGGTCTGAGGGGCAGGATCGGATAAAGTTGTCCAGCACCCCGAGAGATCGGGGAGCACGCGGATGTAGCGCAGTTGGTAGCGCATCACCTTGCCAAGGTGAGGGTCGCGAGTTCGAGTCTCGTCATCCGCTCGAGTGCGGGGGCCTCCCTTCGGGGAGGTCGCGGCATGTGGGGTCAAACCACACGCGGTGGCGTGGCCGAGCGGCTAGGCACCGGCCTGCAAAGCCGTTTACACGGGTTCGAATCCCGTCGCCACCTCTCCGAAAAACTGAACAGCCTTCACAGGCGCGATTGGCGCAGCGGTAGCGCGCTTCCCTGACACGGAAGAGGTCACTGGTTCGATCCCAGTATCGCGCACACAGGCCTGGTGCCGACTTCAAGAGGACCTTCCGAGGGACCGTTTCCGAAGGGATCGTGTCGTGGGCGGACGAAAGCGACGACTGTGGCATGCGACGCCATGGGACGGGCAGCGGGGCTTCTGGGCCGCCTGGAATCGCCTGGTCTTCCAGATCGAGGGGACGGCACAGCTCGGCGACCCGAACGAGCCCGCGTACGTGCCTCCCGCCGACCCGCGGTGCCCGCTCTGCGCCGCACCCATGGATCAGCATCGCATCCACCGCGTCCCGGGGAAGTCGACGAGCATGACCTGTCCGCCGGCACGCCAGGCCGCGTAGCACCCGACCGACGCTGCCGGCTCCAGCCCCGTATCGCGCCGGCGCCGCGACCTCTAGGCTCGTGGCATGGCGTCGCTCGTGCTCACCCTGGTCGGAGACGACCGTGCCGGGCTGGTCCAGGCCGTCGCCGACGCCGTGGCCGCGCACGGCGGCAACTGGGAGCGCAGCGAGCTGGCAGAGCTCGCCGGCGCCTTCGCGGGCATCGTCCTCGTGTCGGTGCCCGACGGCTCCCGCGATGCACTGATCGATGATCTGAATGCCCTGAAGGGCATGCTCCAGATCACCCCGCACGCCGGTGCTCCGGCCGCCGATGCCGACGTCGGCGATCACTTCGTGTTCACCGTTCTCGGCAACGACCACCCGGGGATCGTGCGGGAGATCACGCACGCCCTCGCGCATCACGGGCTCAGCATCGACCGCTTCACCAGCCGCACCCTGGACGCGCCGATGGCCGGAGGCACGCTCTTCGAAGCCCACGTCAGCGTGCGGATCGGAGACCGGGCCGACCTGTCCGCCGCGGTCGAGGAGCTCGAGCGTCTCGCCGGCGAGATCCAGGTCGACCTCACGGTCGCCTGAGCTAGCGGGCCGCCTGAGCGGTGTCAAGCGCACAGGTGACGCCAAGCCGGTGCCACTAGCGTCGTCGGGATGGCTTCCGACATCCGCACGAGTCAGCGGGTCTCGTCCCTGGACGGACTTCGCGGAGTCGCCGCGCTCATCGTCGTGGTCCAGCACTGCGCCCTCGTCTCACCCGCGCTGGCGGCCGGATACTACGGCGGCGACGTCGGGGGAGTGGTCAACCAGATCGCCGTGTACTCGCCGCTGCACCTGTTCTGGGGCGGTGCCGAGGCGGTCGTCGTGTTCTTCGTGCTGTCCGGGGTCGTGCTCGTGCGGGCGATGGAATCGGCGCGGTTCACCTGGGGCTCGTACTTCCCGTCCCGTCTCGTGCGGCTCTGGGTCCCCGTCGTGGGTGCGGTCGCCCTCGGCTATCTGCTGCTCGCGGTGCTGCCGTCGATCTTCCCCAAGCTCGCCCGCACCGGCACCTCGAGCCCGTGGCTGGATCGCCCGTTCGGCTACCCGTTCGAGTCAGTCGCACAGGACCTCGCGCTGCTGGGAGGCACCTCCGGGATCGTGTCTCCGCTGTGGACCCTGCGGTGGGAGATCATCTTCTCGCTGCTGCTGCCGGTGCTCGCCTTCGCAGCCCGGCTCATCCCCGCCTGGCTGTTCGGCGTGATCTGCATCGCACTGTCGGCCACCGGCGCGGCCACCCACGTGGCCGCGCTGCAGTACCTGCCGATCTTCGGCGTGGGCGTCGCGCTCGCGTTCATGTGGGACCGGCTGGAGCAGCGCGGCGCCGGGATCGGCCGCCTCGGCTCGGCTGTGGCATGGTCGTTCGGCCTGATCGCGATCGTCCTGGCGATGACCTCGAAGTGGACGCTCCGCCCGATCCTCGACGATGCGATCGTGACCCCCGTCTCCCAAGTCCTCATCGTGTCCGGTGCGGCTGCACTGGTGTACGCCGCGGCCCGCTGCCGCCCGCTCAACCGGGTGCTCAGCATCAAGCCCATCGCGTGGCTGGGCGCCGTCTCGTTCAGCCTGTACCTGGTCCATGAGCCCTTCGTGGTGACCTATGCGCACCTGACCGGATCGGCCCGGCTCACGCTGCTGCTCGCCGTGCCGACCGCGCTGCTGGCGGCGTGGCTGTTCTGGCTCGTGGTCGAGCGCCCGGTGCACCACCTCGCGCGCCGGCTGCGCGACCGCGTGGCCTCGCGTGAGCTGGCCGAACTGCACGACCGTGTGAAGGCGGCGGATGCCGCAGCGGGGACCGGCCCCGCGCGGGAGACCGACCCCGCGCATCCTCCGACGCGACCGCTGTCCGTGGTCTGAGCCGCCCCGGCGCCGGGCGGTAGCCTTGATCCGTACCGAGATCTGGAGAGTCGCCCTGTGCCTGATGCCGCCATCCCGTCGGACGTCGCCTACCCTGCCGACGGATTCGCCCTGTTCCCCGACCGGTCTGTCGTCGCCCTGCGCGTCAACGGCGAGCTGAAGGATCTCGCGACCACGGTCGAGGCGGCGGATGTCGTCGAGCCGGTGCTCGTCAGCAGCCCGGATGGTCTCAGCATCCTGCGCCACTCCGCCGCCCACGTGCTGGCGCAGGCGGTGCAGCGCATCGACCCGCAGGCGGATCTCGGGATCGGCCCGCCGATCACCGACGGCTTCTACTACGACTTCGGCGTCGCCGATCCGTTCACCCCCGAGGATCTGAAGGCGATCCAGAAGGAGATGGAGCGGATCATCCGCGAGGGACAGCGGTTCGTGCGCCGCGTGGTCACGCCCGAGGAGGCCCGTGCCGAGCTCGCCGGAGAGCCCTTCAAACTCGAGCTGGTCGATTTGGCCGGTGGCCCCGGTGCCGGCAGAGCGGGCGAGGTCGCCGAGGGCGCGGGCGCCGAGATCGGCGCGGGCGAGCTGACCATCTACGACAACGTGAACCGCGACGGGGAGACGGTCTGGAAGGACCTGTGCCGCGGCCCGCATCTGCCGAGCACGCGGCTCATCGGCAACGGCTGGGCGCTGCAGCGTGTCGCCGGCGCCTATTGGCGCGGCAGCGAGAAGAATCCGCAGCTGCAGCGCATCTACGGCACGGCGTGGCCGAGCAAAGACGAGCTGCGCGCGTACCAGCACCGGCTGGAGGAGGCCGCCCGGCGCGACCACCGCAAGCTGGGCCGGGAGCTGGACCTGTTCTCGTTCCCGGATGAGATCGGCTCCGGGCTGTCGGTGTGGCATCCGCGCGGGGGTCTGGTGCGCGGTGAGATGGAGCAGCACGCGCGCCGGCGACACATCGCCGACGGCTACACATACGTGTACACGCCGCACATCTCGAAGGAGGACCTGTTCCTCCAGTCGAACCACCTCGTCACCTACAAGGAGGGGATGTTCCCGCCGATCGTCATGGACGAGGAGCGGGATGCCGAGGGGCACATCACCAAGCAGGGCCAGGACTACTACCTCAAGCCCATGAACTGCCCGATGCACATCCTCATCTACAAGGAGCGCGCGCGCAGCTACCGCGAGCTGCCGATGCGTCTGACCGAGAACGGCACGGTGTACCGCTACGAGCTTTCGGGCGCGCTGCACGGTCTGACCCGGGTGCGCGGATTCACCCAGGACGACGCACACCTGTTCGTCACGCCGGAGCAGCTGGAGGGCGAGGTCACGAAGGTCCTGGAGTTCGTCATCTCGATGCTGCGCGACTTCGGCCTCGAGGACTTCGAGCTCGAGCTGTCGCTGCGCGACGACGAGAAGGACAAGTGGATCGGAAGCGACGAGTTCTGGGAGTACTCGACCGAGGCGCTGCGCAGCGTCGCGGTCGCCAGCGGGCTCAAGCTCACCGAGGCGCCGGGCGAGGCGGCCTTCTACGGGCCCAAGATCGACCTGAAGACCACCGACGCCATCGGGCGGGTGTGGCAGCTGTCGACGGTGCAGGTCGACCCGAATCTCCCGGAGCGCTTCGAGCTGGAGTACACGGATCGCGACGGGGAGAAGAAGCGCCCGATCATGATCCACCGGGCGCTGTTCGGCTCGATCGAGCGCTTCTTCGCGATCCTGCTCGAGCACTACGCCGGCGCGTTCCCTGTGTGGCTGTCACCGGTGCAGGTCGTGGCGATCCCCGTCGCCGAGGAGTACGCCGACTACCTCGACGGGATCGTCGCGCAGCTGCGCGACGCGGGGGTCCGCGCCGAGGTGGACCACAGCGACGATCGCATGCAGAAGAAGATCCGCACCCACACCACGCAGAAGGTGCCGCTCATGCTGATCGCCGGCGAGCAGGACCGTGCGGCCGGGGCGGTGTCGTTCCGGTTCCGCGACGGCTCGCAGGAGAACGGGGTCCCCGTCGCCGACGCCGTGCGTCGCATCCGCGCGGCGATCGACACCCATGCCCTCGTGAACGCGGCGGAGGACTTCGCGTGACCGACGTCCCGCCCGGCCCCGCCGAGGGGCTCGTCGCGGCCGCGAGCCTGCCCGGCGTGCCCGACGAGTTCCAGCGGCTGTGGACGCCTCATCGGATGGCATACATCCAGGCCGGGCCCGAGCCCCTGCGCGAGGAGTGCCCGTTCTGCGCGGCGCCGCGCAAGCCGGATGCCGACGGGCTCATCGTGGCACGCGGTGAGACCGCGTACGCGCTGCTGAACCTGTTCCCGTACAACTCCGGCCATCTGCTCGTGTGCCCGTACCGGCACATTCCGCTCTACGACGACGCGACGGCTGAGGAGGTCGCCGAGATCGGCCTGCTCACGCAGCAGGCGATGCGGACCCTGCGCCGCGTGGCGCGCTGCGACGGGTTCAACATCGGCATGAATCAGGGCAGCGTCGCCGGCGCCGGCGTGGACGGGCACCTGCACCAGCACATCGTGCCGCGCTGGGCGACCGACGCCAACTTCTTCCCGATCATCGCGAAGACGAAGGCACTGCCCCAGCTGCTCGGCGAGGTGCGCGAAGCCGTCGCCGGCGCCTGGGCCGACTGAGCGCTCAGCGCACCTGCTCGACGGCGAACTGCAGGCGCGGGTGCGCGAACGCCTCCTGCGACTCCACGAGCTGCAGCTCGCGCTCGCCGGATTCCCAGGTGCGCTCCAGCAGGTCGAAGACGCTCGAGGCCGTCCGGGCCAGCGCGTCGGCGGCATCGCCGGTGCGCCGATGGTGCGCCGTGAACAGCGCGGCGGTGACATCCCCCGACCCGTTCGCCTTCAGCGGGAGCAGCGGCGTCCGCACGATCCATGCGCCGTCCGGCGTCACGGCGAGCATTTCGACCGTCCCGTCGGGTCGGTCGGGTCTTTCGACGCTGGTCACCAGCACCGTGCTCGGGCCGCCCTCGCGGACCAGGTCCGCCGCGGCAAGGGTCTCGTCCAGCGTGTGCGGCTCGGTGCCGGTGAGATAGCCCAGCTCGAACTGGTTCGGGGTGATCAGATCGGCGGCGGGGACGACCCGATCGCGCAGCAGCACAGGGATGGCAGGGGCGACGAAGCATCCGCTCTTCGCATTCCCCATGACGGGGTCGCAGGCGTAGATCGCGCTCGGATTGGCCTCCCGCACGCGCGCGACGGCGTCGAGGATCACGTCGGCGATCCCTTCGGAGCCCTGGTACCCGGACAGGATGACGTCGATCTGCCCGAACACCCCGCGCTCCTCGATCCCGGTGAGCACCTCGCGCACATCGTCGGGGGAGATGTGGGGTCCGCGCCAGGAGCCGTAGCCGGTGTGGTTGGAGAAGTTCACCGTGTACACCGGCAGCACCTCGACGCCGATGCGCTGCAGCGGGAAGACGGCCGCCGAGTTGCCGACGTGACCGTACGCGACCGCGGACTGGATGGAGAGGATCTTCACCGATCGATCATCGCATTCCCGCGGCGTCGCGCTGCACGGACGCCGCAGCGGCGGCCACATCGGTCGCGAGCAGACGCGCATCCGACTCGGTGAGGTCGTGGACGGTCAGCCGCAGGTGGTGAGAGGGCGCATCGGCGAGGAGGAATTCGTCACCGGTGCGGGCGAGCCAGCCGCGGCGCATGAGCTGCTCGGCGACGGCACGGGCGGGACCGGGCACCGGCACCCAGAGGTTCAGGCCGTCGCCGGCGGTCACCGGGAGCCCCTCGGCGGTCAGCTGCGCCGCGAAGTCGGCGTTGCGCTGCGCGTAGCGGGTGGCGGCGCGCGTGATGCCGGCGCGCACGTCGTCGTCGGCGAGGAGCGCGTGCGCGAGCCGTTGCAGCAGGTGACTGACCCAGGTGGTGCCCGGGCTCAGCCGCAGCGCCAGCCGCGCAGCCGTGTCGGGGTCCGACGCGGTGACCGCCAGGCACATGTCCGGTCCCAGGAACTTCGAGACCGAGCGCACGAGCGCGAACCGCCGGTGCTGCGGGCCGACGATGCTGTGGAACGGTCGTGCCGACAGCAGCGAGAAGTGATCGTCCTCGATGACGAGCACGTAGGGATGCGCGGCGAGCACCTCGCGCAGCGCGGCGGCGCGCTCCGCGGTCAGACTCGCCCCGGTCGGGTTCTGCGCCCGCGGCGTGCACACGACCGCGCGCACGCCCTCGGCGAGTGCTGCCTCCAGGCCGGCGACAGTCATCCCCTCGTCGTCGACGGGGACGGGAACAGCCCGATAGCCGCCCAGCCGTGCGGTCTGGATGCCGGCCAGCCAGCACGGGTCCTCCAGGGCGACCGCGTCGTCCCGGGTCAGCGCCTGGGCGAGGAGGCGCTCGACGGCATCGACGGCGCCCGAGGTGACGGTGAGGCGGAAGTCGTCCGGCGCGAGATCCGCGGCCATCCACCGCCGGGCCCACCCCTCCAGACCGGCGTCGATGACCGGCTCGCCGTAGAGCACGGGGCGTCCGACGACGGCCTCCAGGGCAGGCGTGGGATCGGGGATGAGCGAGGCGTCCGGGTTCCCGGTGCCGACATCACGCAGCACGCTTCCGGCGGCGAAGCCTTCCTGGGCGATGGCCGCGGGCGCCGCGATGCGGGTCCCGCCCCGTCCCAGCGTCTCCACCAGACCGGCGTGGGTGAGCTGCCGGTAGGCCGAGACCACCGTGTTCCGGTTCACCCCGAGCTGCTGCGCCAGCGCCCGCACCGAGGGCAGCGGCTGACCGGCGCGCAGCTCGCCCCGCTCGCGCAGATCGCGCACGCTGTCGGCGATCTCGGTGGCCGTCGTGCCGTCGATGCGAGTGTCCATGGCACCTCCGCATTCGAGTGTACGTGTCAGTGGTATCGTTTGGCCTATGCCAATGATCGCCGTTGGCTGACGGACATGAGAGGGCCATCGTGGCTGACGAGACACGGAACAACGAGGTCGGCACCGGACGGGTCAAGCGCGGACTCGCCGAGATGCTGAAGGGCGGCGTCATCATGGACGTGGTGACCGCCGAGCAGGCCCGCATCGCGGAGGACGCCGGCGCGGTCGCGGTCATGGCGCTGGAGCGTGTGCCCGCCGACATCCGCGCACAGGGCGGCGTCGCCCGCATGAGCGACCCCGACCTCATCGACGACATCATCGCATCGGTGTCCATCCCGGTGATGGCGAAGGCCCGCATCGGCCACTTCGTTGAGGCGCAGGTGCTCCAGGAGCTCGGCGTCGACTACATCGACGAGTCCGAGGTGCTCTCGCCCGCCGACTACGTGAACCACATCGACAAGTGGCGGTTCACGGTGCCGTTCGTGTGCGGCGCCACCAACCTCGGCGAGGCGCTGCGCCGCATCAACGAGGGCGCGGCGATGATCCGCTCCAAGGGCGAGGCGGGCACGGGGGACGTGTCGGAGGCGACCAAGCACATCCGCAAGATCTCCGGCGAGATCAACGCGCTGCGCTCGATGAGCAAGGACGAGATGTACGTCGCGGCCAAAGAGCTCCAGGCCCCGTACGAGCTCGTCGCCGAGGTCGCCGAGACCGGGAAGCTCCCGGTCGTGCTGTTCGTGGCCGGCGGCGTGGCGACGCCCGCCGACGCCGCGATGATGATGCAGCTGGGCGCCGACGGCGTCTTCGTGGGCTCGGGCATCTTCAAGTCCGGGAATCCCGCCGAGCGGGCGGCCGCCATCGTCAAGGCCACGACGTTCTACGACGACCCGGCCGTCATCGCGGATGTCTCGCGCGGGCTCGGCGAGGCCATGGTGGGAATCAACGTCGCCGACCTGGCGGCTCCGCACCGCCTCGCAGAGCGCGGCTGGTGAGCACTCGCCCGCGCGTCGGCGTCCTCGCCGTCCAGGGTGATGTGCGCGAGCACGCGCAGGTCCTCGCGGGCCTGGGCGCCGACGTCGAGCTGGTGCGACGGCCGATCGAGCTGGCGGCGATCGACGGGCTCGTCCTCCCGGGCGGCGAATCCAGCGTCATCGACAAGCTGAGCCGGGCGTTCGGTCTGCAGCAGCCCGTCCGCGACGCGATCGCGGCGGGCATGCCGGTCTACGGCACGTGCGCAGGACTGATCCTGCTCGCAGATCGCCTGATCGACGGCATCGCCGGACAGGAGACCTTCGGCGGCCTGGATGTCACGGTGCGCCGCAATGCGTTCGGCTCGCAGGTCGACTCGTTCGAGGCCGACCTTCGGATCCCCGTCCTGGGAGACCCGCCGGTGCACGCGGCATTCATCCGGGCTCCGGTCGTGGAGGCGGTCGGGCCGGAGGTGGAGGTACTGGCGCGTGTGGGCGACGGACGGATCGTCGCCGTCGAACAGGGTCGGCTGCTGGCGACCTCGTTCCACCCCGAGGTGACCGGCGAGACCCGGTTCCACGAGCGCTTCCTCGAGAAGGTCCGCGTGCACGCCTGATGCCTGCCCGGCGCTTCACGGCGCCCACATCGCGCCGGCACAGTAGATTGCTGTCCGTGACCCTCAACGACTGGTGGTCCGAGCGCGCGGAAGAGAAGTACTGGATGGTCGCGCCGCCCAAGGGGAACCTCGGACCTGCGCTCATGGCGCCGCGACACGGCGGCGACCACCAGCGTCTGGAATGGACGCACGAGATCGTCTCCCTGGTCGAGCCCGGCGACACGGTGTTCGTCTGGGACCGCTCGGCCGCGCAGCCCGGGATCACAGGCTGGAGCCGTGCCATCGGTCCGCGCAGCGTCGAGCTGCGACCCCGGACGGTCCGCGGTCGGGAGTCCGCGCCGATCGCACAGTGGGTCATGCCCGTCAGCGACACGCTGCCGCTCGCGCATCCGATCGACCTCGCCGCGCTCCGCAAGATCGGGTCCGACATCGTCACTCTGCGCGACGAGCTCGCGGCCACAGCACAGGGCCCCCTCTACTTCCCCTTCATCGGCGGCGCCCACACTCTCGCGCCTGCGCCGGGTTACACGATGAAGTTCCCGCGCGACCTGTTCGCGCTGCTGAACGCGCGCTACGGGTTCGACTTCGCGCTCTGAGCGCGCACCAGGCGCTCGACCGCCTCGACGGTGCGCGCGACGTCGTCCGGCGACGTCACCCATGACGACAGGGAGCACCGCAGCGCCGCTCGTCCTCGCCACTGGGCGCCCGTCATGACTGCGGTGCCGTCCTGCAGGATCGCGGCACCCAGCTCGCGCGTGGCGTCGTCCGACGCGAGCCGGAACATCACCTGTGTGTATGCGACCTCGTTGACGACCTCGACCCCGTCGATCCCGGCAAGACCCTCCGCCATCGCTGCCGCATTCTCGTGAAGCCTGTCGACGAGGTCGGCCACCCCGCGACGGCCGAGGCTGCGCAGTGCGGCCCACGCGGGAACGCCGCGAGCGCGGCGCGAGAGCTCGGGCGTGACATCCCACGGATCGAGCCCGGTGTAGACGAGGTAGTCCCCGCCCGTGCGGAACATCGCGATCGAGTCTGCCGGGTCGCGCACGATGGCGATGCCGCAGTCGTACGGCACATTCAAGGTCTTGTGCGCGTCGGTGGCCCAGGAATCCGCCTGGTCCATTCCAGCGGTGAGGGGACGGAGGGCGTCGGATGCCGCGGCCCACAGCCCGAACGCACCGTCGACGTGCACCCACGCTCCGTGCGCGCGGGCCAGCGGGATGAGTGTCGCGAAGTCGTCGAAGGCTCCCGTGTGCACCTCCGCCGCCTGGAGGCAGACGATGAGCGGCCCATCGCCGGCCGCCAGCGTCTTGCGAAGCGCATCGGGGCGCATCCGACCCTGATCGTCGCTGTCGACGACGGTCACCTCGGCACGGCCGATGCCGAGGAATCGCGCGGCGCGGTCGATGGACCCGTGCCGGTCGGCGCCGACGACGAAGCGCACTGCGGGCGCGGTGCGCAGACCCTTCTCGGCGAGATCCCAGCCCGCGCGGGCGAGCACCGCGTTGCGCGCCGTCGCCAGGCAGGTGTAGTTCGCGAGCTGTCCGCCGGTCACGAAGCCGACACTGGCGGTCTCCGGGAGCCCGAGCAGCTCCAGCATCCAACGGCCGGCGACGCGCTCCATCGCCACGGTCGCGGGTGTGAGCATCGCCGAGCCGGCATTCTGATCCCACGCGGACACCAGCCAGTCGGCGCCCAGAGCGGCCGGGAGGGTCGCCCCGATCACGAAGCCGAAGAATCGTCCGCCGGGAATCGCCACGAGACCCGGGTCGGCGCGCCGCGACATCTCCTCGATGACCGCGGCGGCGTCTGCGCCCTCCTCGGGGAGCGGACCGCCGAAGGCGTCCAGCATCGCGTCGAGATCCGCTCGCGGCCAGACCGGTCGGTCGGGCAGCGTCCGCAGGAAATCCGACGCGCCGCGGTGCGCGGCATCCAGTGCACGATCTCGTTCATCCACGGCGCACAGTGTTCCACCGCAGCGACCCCCGGGCAAGGCACGGGGCGATCGGGCCACCCGGATGGATGGAGCGCACGTAGACGGCCTGTCCCGGAGGGTGCTTGAGTAGTGCCGTGACCCGCGCGGTCGATGCCGACTACCTGGTGGTGGGTGCCGGCGCCACAGGGATGGCGTTCACCGACGCTCTGATCGACCACGCCGAGAAGGTGCGCGTGGCACTCATCGACCGTCGTCACGGCGTCGGCGGGCACTGGCCTGAGGCTTACCCGTTCGTTCGCCTGCACCAGGCATCCGCCTTCTACGGCGTGGCCTCGACGCTGCTCGGCGGCGGGCGCGTGCAGCATCGCGGGCCCGAGGCCGGGCTTCAGGAGCGTGCGGCGAAGGCCGAGATCTGCACCTACTTCGAACGGATCCTGGCCGACCGCTTCCTCGAGTCGGACCGGGTCGAATTCCACCCCGCCTGCGAATACCGGGGCGATCGCACCTTCGTGTCGCGGGTGTCGGGCGAGCGTTTCGTCGTGCCCGAGCACTGCCGGATCGTCGATGCGCACCACCTGGCCCCACGGATTCCCGCCGAGACGCCGCCGCCTTTCGATGTCGGTGACGGCGCCCGTGTCGTGCCCGTCGGCGAGCTGGCGCACCTCGCGGGGGCTGCGAGCGAGTATGTGGTCGTCGGCGCGGGGAAGACGGCCACGGATGCCTGCGTCTGGCTGCTGGAACGCGGCGTCGCGCCCGACTCGATCTGCTGGGTGCGGCCGCGCGACCCGTGGATGCTCGACCGATCGGTGATCCAGCCCGTTCCGGAGGTGTTCCTCGCGATGGTCGCCGACACGATGGAAACCGCCGCGTCGGCCGCCTCGCTCGATGAGCTGTTCCTCAGGCTCGAGGATGCGGGCATCATGCTCCGCATCGATCGGGCGGTGACGCCCACCATGGCGAAGACCCCCACCCTCGCGACTTGGGAGCTCGAACTGCTGCGCAGTATCGAGCACGTGGTCCGTCGCGGGCACCTCGCGGGGGTGCACCGCGGCCGGCTCGAGTTCGCCGACGGCGCGGTGGCGATCAAGGACGACGCGCTCATCGTCCACTGCGCGGGAGCAGGCCTCGTCTATCCGCCGTCGGTTCCGGTCTGGACGCCCGAGGCGATCACGCTCCAGCCCATCCGATCCGGGTTCCCCTGCTTCGGCGCCGCGCTCGTCGGGTACGTGGAGGCGTCCCGCGCGGACGACGGGGAGAAGAACCGCCTGTGCCCGCCGTCCCCCTACTCCGACTCACCTGCGACGTGGGCGCGCATGACCGTCATCGGCGCCCGCAACGCCAGGGCCTTCGGCGCCGAGCCCGACATCGCCGCCTGGGCGTCCGGGGTGGCGCTGAACCCTGCACGCGTCCCCCCGGGGCACCCCGGCTCGGCCCGACTCGACGAGGTGCTCGATCGGCTGCAGACCCACACCGCGCAGGGCATGGTGCGCCTCGCGGCCCTGGGCGGTGTCGCTCCCCGCTGACGATCGATGCGCCCCTGCGAGGGGGTACCGCGCGTCCCCGTAAACTTGGAGACATGTCCGGCCACTCCAAGTGGGCGACGACGAAGCACAAGAAGGCCGTCATCGACGCGCGCCGCGCCAAGTCGTTCGCCAAGCTCATCAAGAACATCGAGGTCGCCGCCAAGCTGGGCGGTCCCGACCTCAACGGCAACCCGACGCTGTACGACGCGGTCCAGAAGGCGAAGAAGACCTCCGTCCCGAACGACAACATCGACCGCGCCATCAAGCGGGGTGCGGGCATCTCCGGCGACGCCGTCGAATACCAGACGATCATGTACGAGGGCTACGGTCCCAACGGCGTGGCGCTGCTGATCGAGTGCCTCACCGACAACAAGAACCGCGCCGCGGCCGAGGTGCGCACCGCACTCACCCGCAACGGCGGCACCCTGGCGGACCCGGGCTCCGTCTCGTACAACTTCTCGCGCAAGGGCGTCATCGTCGTCTCCGGCGAGGGGACCACCGAGGACGACGTCATGCTGGCGGCTCTGGAGGCGGGCGCCGAGGAGGTCGAGCCGCACGCGCAGGGCTTCGAGGTGATCACAGACGCGGCCGACCTCGTCCCGGTCCGCGCCGCCCTGCAGGACGCGGGGCTCGACTACGAGTCCGCGGATGTCGAGTTCGTGCCGTCGCTGAAGGTCGAGATCGACGCCGACACGGCGCGCAAGGTGTTCCGGCTCATCGACGCCCTCGAGGACAGCGACGACGTGCAGAACGTGTACAGCAACTTCGACCTGACCGCCCAGGTGCAGGCAGAGCTCGAAGAGGATTGACCCGTCCGGGTGGGCGGCGCCGGGCGCGTCGCGCCCGCCGCAGGGCCCGCCCCGCCTAGCGTGGAGCGCGTGGCATCCCGTTCCCTCCGTGTGCTCGGCATCGACCCGGGTCTGACCCGCTGCGGCGTCGGGATCGTGGATGTCGCCGCCGACCGCTCCGCGGTGCTCGTGCACGTCGGAGTCATCCGCACCGCGCCGGACGCCCCGGTCGAAGAGCGGCTCGCGGGGGTCGCGCGCGGAATCCGCGCCCTTCTCGACGTGCATGAGCCGCAGGTGGTGGCCGTCGAGCGCGTCTTCGCCCAGCAGAACCGGCACACCGTGATGGGCACGGCGCAGGCCAGCGGAGTCGCCCTGCTGCTCGCGGCCGAGCGCGGCCTGCCGGCCGCCCTGCACACGCCGACCGAGGTCAAGGCCGCGATCACCGGCTACGGCTCGGCCGACAAGCGCCAGGTGCAGACGATGGTGGCGCGCATCCTGCGCCTGGACGCCCCGCCCACTCCCGCCGACGCCGCCGACGCGCTCGCGCTCGCGCTGTGCCACGCCTGGCGGGGGCGCGCGCCGGTCGCCGGCGCCATCGGGGCACCGACGCCCGCCCAGCGCGCCTGGCTGGAGGCGGAGCGCCTCGCGCGACGATGACGCTGCGCGTGTCGGTCGAACAAAGCTCCGAAGCCTCGCCTAGGCTCGAGGCATGATCTCGTCCCTGCACGGAACCGTCGTCCTCGCCGACGCCGATGCCGTCGTCGTGGAGGTCGGGGGCGTCGGGCTGTCGGTGACGGTGTCGCCTCAGCTGGCGCGCGCCGCCCGTGCCGGGGAGCGCATCCGGCTGCACACCCACCTCGTCGTCCGCGAGGACGCCCTCGCGCTCTACGGATTCGAGACGCGCGACGAGCTGGCCGTGTTCGCACAGCTGCTCGGCGTGCCCGGCGTGGGGCCGAAGTCCGGGATGGGCGTGCTGTCGGCGATGACGGTGCCCGCCATCGCCGAGGCGGTCGCCGCCGAGGACGATGCTCCGTTCCGCAAGGTCTCCGGCATCGGGCCGAAGACCGCGAAGCTCATCGTCGTGCACCTCACCGGAAAGCTCGCCGCTCCGGCGGTGCAGACCGCGCCCGCCTCGGTGGCCGGCGCCGTGCAGGCCCAGGTGACCCAGGCGCTCGTCGGACTCGGGTGGAACGAGCGCACCGCCGCGGAGGCGCTGGACGCCATCCTCTCCGACGCGGACGCCTCGGAGCGCGGCTCGGTGACCGCGCTGCTGCGTCTCGCCCTGGCCCGGCTCGGACCGGCACGACCCGCGGAGGCGGCACGTGGCTGAGGGGCGCGAGGGGGCGGTGCCCGTCGACGCCGCGCCGATGGACGAGGCCGAGCTCGCGATCGAGGGGGCTCTGCGACCGCTGTCCCTGGGTGAGTTCGTCGGCCAGCCCAAGGTGCGCGGGCAGCTGCACCTCCTGCTCGAGGCCGCGCGCATCCAGCAGCGGCCCGCCGACCACATCCTGCTGGCGGGTCCGCCCGGCCTCGGCAAGACGACCTTGGCGATGATCGTCGCCCACGAGAGCGGCCGGCCGCTGCGCCTGTCCAGCGGCCCCGCGATCCAGCACGCGGGCGATCTGGCCGCTCTGCTGTCGAGCCTCACGCCCGGCGAGGTGCTCTTCATCGACGAGGTGCACCGCATGGCCCGCTCCGCAGAGGAGATGCTGTATCTCGCGATGGAGGACTTCCGAGTCGACATCATGGTCGGCAAGGGCGCGGGCGCGACCAGCATCCCGCTCGATCTCGCACCGTTCACCCTCGTCGGTGCGACGACGCGCTCGGGACTGCTGCCGAATCCGCTGCGCGATCGGTTCGGCTTCACCGCGCATCTCGAGTACTACGACCCCGAGGATCTCGAGCGCGTCGTGGCGCGCTCGGCCGCGATGCTCGGTATCGACATCCCCGCGGCGGCCCGAGCCGAGATCGCCCGCCGCTCACGCGGCACCCCGCGGATCGCGAACCGCCTGCTGCGGCGCGTGCGCGACTATGTGCTCGTGCACGGCGGTGAGACCGGCGGCGCCGATCTGGCGGCCGTGGAGGCGGCGCTGGCGTTGTACGACGTCGACGCGATCGGTCTCGACCGGCTCGACCGCGCGGTTCTCGATGCGCTCGTGCACCGCTTCGACGGGGGGCCGGTGGGCCTTTCCACACTCTCGGTCGCCGTCGGCGAGGAGGCCGAGACCGTCGAGAGCGTCGTGGAGCCGTACCTGGTGCGGATCGGCCTGCTCGCGCGCACTCCGCGTGGTCGCATCGCGACCCCCGCCGCCTACGCCCACCTGGGCGTGCCGCGGGCCGAAAACGCGCTCAGATTCGATGACCTATAATTCGTGGAGGCTTTCGCCTCCCTCCCTCCAGGTTTCCGCCCTTCCTACGGCGTGCCTCTCCCGAAAGGTGTCGACCTCCGCATGGACTTCTTCGCACAGTACGGCCTGCTCATCCTCCTGGCCGTCCTCCTCGTCTTCATGTTCTGGAGCTCGCGGCGCCGCACGCAGCGGATGAAGGCCGAGCAGGAGGAGAAGGCACGGCAGACGGTCCCGGGCGCCGAGGTCCTGCTCCAGGGCGGCCTGTACGGCACGGTCGTGTCGTATGACTCCGAGAACCTCGACCAGCCCGCGATCATCGAGCTGGCCCCCGGCGTGCAGATCAAGGTGCACAGTCAGGCGATCCTGCGCGTCGTGACGCCGTCCGACACCCTCAGCGAGGACGAGTACCTCACCGCGGAGGAGCACCAGGCCGAGTACGCCGCCGATGTCGCGTCGGGCGCCACCGATCCCATCCAGGGATCGGCTCCGCACATCGAGACGCCGGAGGAGACGGCCGAGCGCCTGAAGGCCGACGACAAGCGCCAGGACAAGACCGAGGACTGATCCCGCCCGGCACAAGGGCGTGCACCGAGAAAGCGAATCCGTGGCTGCTTCCACCCCCGTCCGGCACGCGTGGCGCGCGCTGCTCGGACTCCTGATCATCATCGCCGTCCTGGCCGGCATCAACGCGCTCGGCGTGTACGTCTTCCAGAAGAGCTCCTGGACGCCCGAGCTCGCGCTCGACCTGCAGGGCGGCACGCAGATCATCCTGCAGGCATCCACGCCCGACGGCACCGCGCCCACCCAGGACCAGATGGACCAGGCCGCCACGATCATCCGTCAGCGAGTGGATGCCTCGGGCGTCGGCGAGGCCGACATCACCACCCAGGCCGGCAACCAGATCGTGGTGCAGATCCCCGGTCAGGCCGACGAGGAGACGCGCAAGCGCATCGAGGCGTCCGCCCAGCTGCAGCTGCGCGCCGTTCTGCACGCGGACAGCCCGGCGAACAGCTTCATCGGCGACGACGGCGTCGCCACGCCGTACCCCACGCCCGATCCGACGCTGCCGGCGACACCGACCGTCCCGCCGACCGACGGCAGCGACCTCAACTGGATCACCCCTGCCCTGCAGGCGCAGTTCTACGCCTACGACTGCAGCGATCCCGCGAACGATCCCGCGAACGCGCCCAAGGACCAGCCGCTGATCACCTGCGAGGCCGACGGCAGCATCAAGTACATCCTGGGTCCGGTCGAGCTCGACGGGTCGTCCATCGACGACGCGACCTACGGCCAGAATTCGCAGAACGGCCAGTGGGAGGTGCGGCTCACCTTCGACGGCGAGGGCACCGAGGCCTTCACCGCGGTGAGCACGCGCCTGTTCGGCATGCAGCCGCCGCGCAACCAGTTCGCGTTCGTCCTCGACGGCGACGTCATCTCGGCGCCCCGCATGAACGCGGTGATCACCGACGGGCGTCCCGCGATCTCCGGCTCGTTCACGCAGGAGAGCGCCAAGGTGCTCGCCGATCAGCTGAAGTACGGCGCGCTCCCGCTGAGCTTCACCGTGGTCAGCTCCGACACCATCTCGGCGACCCTCGGCACGCAGCAGCTGCAGATCGGTCTCATCGCCGGCCTCATCGGCCTCGCCCTGGTCGCCCTGTACTCGCTGATCGGATATCGCGCCCTGGGCTTCGTGATCATCGCCTCGCTCGTGGTGATGGCGATCATCACCTACCTGGCGATCTGCATCCTCGCGTGGCGGATGGGCTTCCGGCTCTCCCTCGCCGGCGTCGCGGGCATCATCGTCTCGATCGGCTTCACAGCGGACTCGTTCATCGTGTACTTCGAGCGGATACGCGATGAGCTGCGCGACGGCAAGTCGATCACCGGCGCCGTGGAGGACGGCTGGGACCGTGCCAAGCGCACGATCTTCATCTCGAAGTCGGTCAACGTGCTCGCCGCCGTCGTGCTGTACATCCTCGCCGACGCCACGGTGAAGGGATTCGCGTTCACGCTGGGGCTGACCACGATCATCGACGTGCTCATCTTCATCGTGTTCACCCACCCCGTCATGCAGCTGCTGGCGCGGACAAAGTTCTTCGGAGACGGGCACCCCCTCTCCGGGATGGACCCGGAGGCGCTCGGCGCCGTCTATCGCGGCCGCGCGCAGTTCCGCGCGCCGGCGGCAGCGGGCGGGAAGGGCCAGGCCGCGCGGCGTGCCAAGTCCCGCAGCGAGGCCGAGCGGCGACAGACCATCGCCGAACGCAAGCAGGCCGAGCTGACGGCGGCGAAAGCGGGCGCCGACCCATCCGACGCCACGAAGGAGGGTGACCGCTGATGGGCGCCATGAGCCGGTTCGGCAATGATCTGTACACCGGGAAGCTGTCGTTCCCGTTCGTCGCGCGCCGGCGCCTGTGGTTCACGATCGCGATCATCCTGGTGGTGGCATCGGCGCTGGTGCCGCTGATCCGCCCGATCCAGTTCTCGATCGAGTTCACCGGCGGGTCGCAGTTCACCGTCTCGGGGCTCAGCAGCCCGATCGACCAGTCGCTCGCCGCGCCGGCGGTTCAGTCCGTCGTCCCGGATGCCGCGACCAAGGTGACGACCATCGGCGACACCGCGGTGCGGGTCCAGACCGATCAGATGACCTCGGACGAGACGCAGGAGGTCCGCTTCGCGCTCGCCGACGCCTACGCGGTGGCCGTCGAGGAGGTCACATCCTCGTTCATCGGCCCGAGCTGGGGAGCGGATGTCACGCGGCAGTCGCTGTGGGGTCTGGCCATCTTCCTCGCGCTGACATTCCTGATCCTCGCGCTGTACTTCCGCACCTGGAAGATGTCCATGGCGGCGATCCTGGGCCTTCTGGACGTGCTGATCATCACCATCGGGATCTACGCCGCGGCCGGCTTCGAGATCTCGCCGGCAGCCGTCATCGGGTTCCTCACGATCCTCGCGTACTCGCTCTACGACACGACCGTCGTGTTCGACAAGATACGCGAGACCACCCATGACGACGGGGAGACGACCGCCCGGACCTTCGGCGAATCGGTGAACCTCGGCGTCAACCAGACGCTGGTTCGATCGATCAACACCACCGTGGTCGCCGCACTCCCCGTCGGCGCGATCCTGTTCATCGGCGCGTTCTGGCTCGGCGCGGAGACGCTCAGCGACATCTCGCTCGCGATCTTCGTCGGAATCATCGTGGCCGCATACTCGACGCTGTTCGTGGCGGCGCCGCTGTACGCGCTGTTCCGTCAGAACGAGAAGGGCATCAAGGCGCGCGACGAGAAGGTCCTCGCGGCACGCGAGCGCGCCGCGGTGACCGCCTGACGGACGGGGCCATGCCCGGCCCGGCGTAGGATTGTCGGGAGTCGGGGGAGGTGCGCGCGATGGCGGAGACGCTGCCCGCTGCCAGCGGGACCACATCGGCTCCGTCGCTGCGACGACTGGTGCCCCGCATCTTCTCCCGCTCGGTGCGCCGCGACGACGTCGAGCACCTGCTGCGCACGGTGCGGGCGAATCACCCGAAGGGCGATCTCGCCGTCGTCGAGCGCGCCTACGCGGTCGCCGCCAAGGCCCATGCGGGACAGCTGCGCCGCAGCGGCGAGCCCTACATCACCCATCCGGTCGCGGTCGCCCAGATCCTCGCTGACCTCGGGCTGGGGCCTCGGGCCATCGCGGCCGCGCTCCTGCACGACACCGTCGAGGACACCGGGTACCAGCTCGACGAGCTGACGGCCGAATTCGGCGACGAGGTCGCCATGCTCGTCGACGGCGTGACCAAGCTCGACAAGGTCAAGTACGGCGACGCGGCGCAGGCCGAGACCGTCCGCAAGATGATCGTGGCCATGTCGAAGGACATCCGGGTCCTCATCATCAAGCTGGCCGACCGGCTGCACAACGCGCGCACCTGGGGATTCGTCCCGCCCGAGAAGGCGCAGAAGAAGGCGACCGAGACACTTCAGATCTACGCGCCGCTCGCGCACCGGCTCGGCATCCAGACGATCAAGTCCGAACTGGAGGACCTGTCGTTCGCGGTTCTGCATCCCAAGATCTACGCCGAGATCGACTCCCTCGTCCGACAGCGCACGCCGCAGCGCGAGGAGTACGTGCAGAAGGTCATCGACGCGGTCGACGAGGACCTGCGCGAGCTGCGCGTGCGTGGCCGGGTCATGGGACGGCCCAAGCAGCTGTACTCCGTCTACCAGAAGATGGTCGTGCGCGGTCGTGAGTTCGACGACATCTACGACCTCATCGGCATCCGCGTCCTCGTCAACACCGTGCGCGACTGCTACGCGGTGCTCGGAGCCATCCACGCGCGCTGGACGCCGCTGCCGGGCCGGTTCAAGGACTACATCGCCACGCCCAAGTTCAACCTCTACCAGTCCCTGCACACGACTGTGATCGGCCCCGGCGGGCGCACCGTCGAGATCCAGATCCGCACCCATGAGATGCATCAGCAGGCCGAGTACGGTGTCGCGGCGCACTGGAAGTACAAGGAGCAGCTGGGCGGCGGCAAGGGGTCGTCTCGTGTAGCCGACGCCGACATGGCGTGGCTCGCCCACATCTCGGACTGGCAGGCCGAGACCGCCGACCCGGGGGAGTTCCTCGACTCGCTGCGTTACGAGATCGGCGCGAAGGAGGTCTACGTCTTCACCCCGAAGGGCCGCGTCATCGGGCTTCCGGGCGGGGCCACCCCGGTCGACTTCGCGTATGCCGTGCACACCGAGGTCGGCCACCGCACGATGGGCGCCAAGGTCAACGGCCGGCTGGTGCCGCTGGAGACCGAGCTCAAAAGCGGTGACGTCGTCGAGGTCTTCACCTCGAAGAACCCGGATGCCGGCCCGAGCCAGGACTGGCTGAGCTTCGTCAAAAGCACCCGGGCCCGCAGCAAGATCCGCGGCTGGTTCACGAAGGAGCGTCGCGAGGAGGCGATCGAGCAGGGGAAGGAAGCGATCGCCCGCGCGATGCGGAGGCAGAATCTGCCCCTGCAGCGCCTGATGAACCAGGATTCGTTCGCCGAGGTCGCGCAGCAGCTCAAGTACGAGGATGTCTCGGCGCTCTATGCGGCGGTGGGCGAGGGCCACGTCTCCACTCAGTCGGTGCTCGAGAAGGTGACGGCGCTGGTCAGCGCCGCCGATACGAGCACGGGCGCCATCGACCTGCCCATCGGCCGCCAGCGCAGCCCGCGCGGAAGCGACGCCGGGATCCTCGTGCGCGGGTCCCCGGACATCCTCGTCAAGCTCGCCAAGTGCTGCACCCCGGTTCCCGGCGACGAGATCGTCGGCTTCGTGACGCGTGGTCAGGGCGTCTCGGTGCACCGGGCCGACTGCACGAACGTCAAGACGCTGCGCGCCGATCCCGAGCGCATGATCGATGTGGAGTGGGCGCCGACGACCAAGAGCGTCTTCCTCGTCCAGATCCAGGTCGAGGCCCTCGACCGCTCGGGGCTGCTCTCCGATGTCACGAGGGTGCTCAGCGAGCACCACGTGAACATCCTCTCGGCGACGGTCTCGACGACGAACGACCGGCTTGCCATCAGCCGGTTCGTGTTCGAGATGGGCGACACCGTGCACCTGGACAGAGTGCTCAACGCCGTGCGGCGCATCGACGCCGTGTACGACGTCTACCGCGTCACGTCGTCGTAGCGGCGCGCTCGATCCGCCGCAGCAGTGCGATCGCCGCGGGCTTGCCGGGCACCGCGTCCTGCAGCGCGAGCGACACGATGGCCTCGCGCGCCGCACCGGGTTCGGCGCCCAGCCGCGCGATCGCGGACGTCGTCGAAGCGTCCTCGGCGCCGCCGATCTGTGCCCGGACGAGATCGGCGAGGGTGCGCGCGGCGGTGGTCACCATCACACCGCCGAGGCGGGTGACATCCCGCGGGGGCACCCGGCTGTCGCGATAGACGATCCGGTGGTCCAGGACGGAGCGGATGCGGTGCGCCACGGCGCGCTGCACATGCAGGCGGGCCGGCAGGGCGTCGACGGCGCCGTGCACCCAGGCAGCGGTCAGATGGGTCGCGGCGAGGCGGTCGCCGAGCACAGGGGCCAGCGAGGCGGCCCGGAGCGCGGGGGTCTCGACGGCGTCGGCGGGAATGTACCCCTCGCCGAGTTCGACGAGGCGGCCGTCGATCCGCGCGGCAGAGAGCTCGGCGTGGGAGTGCCCCCGATGGGGGAAGAGCACGAAGCGGTCGGCAGCGGTGATCGGCATACCCACAGCGTGACGGATGCCCGCGAGGCGGACGCCGCCCGCGCGGCGATCTGTGGAGAACTCAGCCGCCGAGGGCTGACAGCCAGGCCTTCCGGGCGCTCAGGGCCTCCTCCGCCTCGGCGGCCGCCTTGGTGTCGCCTGCGGCGCGCGCCTGCGCCAGCTCGGCCTCGAGCTTCTCGATGGCCTCGGTCAGCTGGCGTGTCATGTCGTTGGCGCGCGCCTTCGTCTCGGGGTTGTTGCGCTTCCAATCGGCGTCCTCGCGCGCCCGCACGGCCTGCTCGATGCGCCGCAGCTCGTCGTCGAGCGCGCGCTCCCGGTCGCGGGGGAAGATGCGACCGACCTCGTCCCAGCGGCGCTGGATACCGGTCAGGAGCGCGCGGGCCTTGGCGATCTCGGGCTCGTCTGCGATGGCCTTGGCCTCTTCGAGCAGCGCCTCACGCTGCTCGATCTTCTCGCGGGAGGCTTCGATCTCCGCCGCATCACGGGCTGCACGGGCACCGTACAGGACGTCTCCGGCGGCCTTGAATCGCGCCCACAGGGCGTCGTCGGCCTTCCGGCCGGCCCGGCCCGCACCCTTCCACTGCTCGAGCAGGTCGCGATACGCCGCGATGCCGTCCTCGCCCTTCGGGGCCAGCGCCTCCGCCTTCTCGACGAGCGCGGTCTTGCGATCGCGCGCCGCCTTGTGCGTCTCGTCCATCTCGGCATAGAACTCGCGGCGCCGGCGGTCCAGGCTCGCGCGTGCATCGCGGAAGCGCTTCCAGAGCTGCTGGGACGTGGACTTCGGCAGCCGCGGCCCGTTCTGCTGCTGGCTCTGCCACTGCTCGAACAGCTCGGCGACCTCGGCGGAGGTCTGCTTCCACTGGATCGTCTTCGGGTCCCGCGCCGCCAGCTCCTCGATCCGCTCCACCAGCTCGGTGCGCCGGACCACGGCCTGCTCGACCGCTTCGCGCGCGGCGGCGGCCTCGGCTTCGCTGGCCGCGCCGAGAGCCTCCGTGAGCGCGTCGAGGCGAGCCGACAGTCCGGCGAGATCGCCCACGGCGGCGGCGCCGGACACGTCGGCGGCCAGACGCTCCGCGGCGGTGCGCAGCTCGGCCGCCGAGGCGCCGCCGCCGCGGTGACGCTGCTCGAGCAGGGCCACCTTGTCGGCGAGGTCCGTGAACTTCCGCGAGAAGTAGGCGAGGGCCTCCTCGGCGGTGCCGTCCGGGTACTGGCCGACCTCACGCCATCCATCGCCCTCCCGCACCGAGACGGTCCCGTCCTCGGCGACCCGACCCCACTGCTCGACGGGGACCGGTGCGGCCGGCCCGGCCGGACGCGGCATCGGACGGGGAACGGGCCGCGGTGCCGGTACGGGAGCGGGCTGCGCGGTGTTCTCTTCGGGGTTGTCTGCGGATGTCACGGGAGCTCAATCGTCGCGGCGGGTGCCGAGGGCACGAGGACGCGACAAGCCTAATACGGGCGGATGCCGGAGCCCTGTCAGGACGTGGGTGACGCCGTGGGGGCGGGTTCGGGGCTCGACGTGGGGCTCGGCGTCGGAGCGTCACTCGGGCCGGTCGTGGGCACCGGGGTGGTCGTCTCGGTGGGCGCGGGCTGCGGTGCGCCGGGACCTGCCGTGTAGTAGGCGATCTGGCCGCCGAGGATCGCGGCGACCAGGAGGCCGCCGGCCACTCCGGCGATCACATTGTCGCGCGCGCGCCGCCGTACGACCGCGGCGTGGAACTCGGTGCGCGCACGGTACAGCCGGACCCGCTCGCGCTCCTCACGCGCCGCCCGATCCTTGGGGGACTTCCCAGACGTCGCCACGCGCTCTCCCTCGACTGACGGTGTGCCGATCCGGGATGACTTTACGCATCCGGCCGTCGCGGCGCCAAACCCGCCGTCCGTGCCGATGGCTAGCCTGGAGCGGTGACCTCGTCCGCGCTCTTCCAGGGAAGCACGCCGCTGGCCGTGCGCATGCGTCCCACGTCACTGGACGAAGTCGCCGGCCAGCGCCACCTGCTCCAGCCCGGGTCGCCGCTCGTGCAGCTGGCCACGCCCGACACCCGGGCGCAGCGCGCCGTCTCGGTGATCCTGTGGGGTCCGCCCGGCACCGGGAAGACGACGCTCGCCCAGGCGATCGCCCGCTCATCCGGACGGCGCTTCGTGGAGCTGTCTGCGGTGACCGCCGGGGTGCGCGACGTGCGCGAGGTGATGCAGGACGCACTGAACCAGCGGGATCTGTATGGGCAGTCCACGATCCTCTTCCTCGACGAGATCCACCGCTTCACCAAGGCCCAGCAGGATGCGCTGCTCCCGGGCGTGGAGAACGGCTGGGTCGTGCTCATCGCCGCGACGACGGAGAACCCGTCGTTCTCGGTCGTGGCGCCGCTGCTGTCGCGTTCGCTGCTGCTCACGCTCGAGCCGCTCTCCGACGACGACCTGGGGCTCCTGGTGGACCGGGCCGTCGAAGACCCGCGGGGCCTCGGCGGTGCGATCGCCCTCGACGACGATGCGAGGGCAGCCCTCGTCCGGCTGGCGTCGGGTGATGCCCGGCGCGCGCTCACGGCTCTGGAGGCCGCGGCATCCCTCCCGTCCGCCGATGGGGACGCGGCGCCGGTGATCACCGCCGAGCACGTCGCCCAGGCCGTCGACCGCGCGCTGCTGCGCTACGACCGGCAGGGCGACGAGCACTACGACGTGGTCAGCGCCTTCATCAAGTCGATCCGGGGATCGGATGTCGACGCCGCGATGCACTACCTCGCCCGCATGGTCGAGGCGGGGGAGGACCCCCGCTTCATCGCGCGGCGGCTGGTGATCTCGGCGGCGGAGGACATCGGCCTGGCCGACCCGCAGGCGCTGCAGATCGCGGTTGCGGCGGCCGAGGCGGTGGCGTTCATCGGGATGCCGGAGGGCCGCATCCCGCTCGCCGAGGCGACCGCCTACCTGGCCACCGCGGCGAAGTCGAACGCCGCGTACCTCGCGATCGACCGCGCCGTGGCGGACGTGCGCGCCGGTGGCTTCGGGCGCGTGCCGACGCACCTGCGCGACGCGCACTATCCGGGCGCCAAGCGGCTCGGGCACGGGAAGGGCTACGTGTACCCGCACGACACCGACATCGGCGTGGCACCGCAGCAGTACCTGCCCGACGAGCTGCGGGGGACGCGGTATTACGAGCCGAAGGCGCTGGGTGCCGAGCGTGAGGTGCAGGCGCGCCTGGAGAAGATCCGCCGCATCGTCGACGGGCGCTGACACTGCTGCGGGCGGTGCCGGCCGCTCTGATAGACTTGACCGGCTCGAAATGGAGTTTTCGGGCATCCCCCTTCTCTGAACAAGACCTTCCGGCGTGCCCCGGCGTGCAGTCCGGACAGGGCGAGGAGCGGGAGATACGTCCGCGAGCCGTGACAGTCACGGCCGCGTGAAGGAAGGAAGACTTCGTGGCAACGAAGGCCCAGGACCGTCGCAAGGTCCGTCTGTCGCGCGCGCTCGGCGTGGCGCTGACCCCGAAGGCCGCCCGCTATCTCGAGAAGCGCCCCTACGCGCCGGGTGAGCACGGCCGCACCAAGCGCAAGGCCGACAGCGACTACGCGATCCGCCTGCGCGAGAAGCAGCGTCTGCGCGAGCAGTACAACCTGCGCGAGGCGCAGTTGCGCATCCAGTTCGAAGAGGCCCGCCGCAAGGACGGCCTGACGGGTGAGAACCTCGTCGAGCAGCTTGAGATGCGCCTGGACGCGCTGGTGCTGCGCGCCGGCTTCGCCCGCACCATGGCGCAGGCCCGCCAGTTCGTCGTGCACCGCCACATCCTCGTGGACGGCAAGCTCGTCGACCGCCCGTCGTTCCGCGTGAAGCCGGGCCAGCTCATCCACGTCAAGCAGCGCAGCGAGGGCACCGAGCCGTTCCAGGTCGCCGCCGCCGGCGGTCACGCCGACGTGCTGCCGCCGGTGCCGCCGTACCTCGAGGTCGAGCTCGACAAGCTCCAGGCCCGCCTCGTGCGCCGCCCCAAGCGCGCCGAGGTCCCCGTGGTCTGCGACGTCCAGCTCGTCGTCGAGTACTACGCCGCACGCTGACCCGCGCCGCTGACGATCGCGCGAAGGGCGCCGGGATCCACCCCGGCGCCCTTCGCCCTTTTCCCCCTACGATGGAGAGCGCCGCGCCGCGCCGCGGCGCACGCGAGGAAGTGGTGACATGAAGAGCCTGTTCTGGTTCCTGCTCGGTATCGCCGGCGGCTTCGTCGCCGCGCACCTGCTCGACAAGGACCCACGCGGTCATGAGCTGCTCGCGGAGGTGGATGCGCGGATCTCGGCGTTCACCGACCGCATGGCGGATGCGTACCACGAGCAGGAGGCGCGGATCGCCGCCCCCGGTGCGGCCGCGCAGAAGGAGCTCGATGAAGACCGCTGAGATCGCGCAGCGCTTCCTCGACTACTTCGAGAAGAACGGGCACACGATCGTGCCGTCGGCGCCGCTGGTGACCGACGATCCCGCGCTGCTGTTCACGATCGCGGGGATGGTGCCGTTCATCCCGTACCTCAGCGGGGACGTGCCCGCCCCGTTCCCGCGCGCCGCCGACGTGCAGAAGTGCCTGCGCACGCTCGACATCGAGGAGGTCGGCCACACGCCGCGGCACGGCACGTTCTTCCAGATGCTGGGCAACTGGTCGTTCGGCGACTACTTCAAAGAGGGCGCGATCCGCTACGCCTGGGAGCTGCTGACCACCCCGCTGTCCGAGGGCGGCCTCGGCTTCGACCCCGACGACCTCTGGGCGACCGTCTACGAAGAGGACGACGAGGCGTACGACCTCTGGCTGCGGCTGAGCACCCTGCCGCCCGAGCGCGTCCAGCGTCTGGGCAAGGACACCAATTACTGGAGCACCGGGCTGCCCGGTCCGGCGGGGCCGTGCTCGGAGATCTTCTTCGACCGCGGGCCGGACTACGGCGTCGACGGGGGACCGGCCACCGACGACGATCGCTACGTCGAGATCTGGAACCTCGTGTTCATGCAGTACGAGATCGCCGACGTGAAGTCCAAGTACGACTTCCGCATCGTCGGCGAGCTGCCCCACAAGAACGTCGACACCGGCATGGGGCTGGAGCGCGTCGCCTTCATCAAGCAGGGCGTCGACAACATGTACGAGATCGACCAGGTGCGCCCCGTGCTGGACGCCGCCGTCGCCCTCTCGGGTCGTCCGTACGGTGCGGACCACGAGGATGACGTGCGCTTCCGGATCGTCGCCGACCACGTGCGCTCGTCGCTCATGCTGCTCTCCGAGGGCGTGACACCGTCCAACGACGGCCGCGGATACATCCTGCGACGCCTCATGCGTCGCGCGATCCGCTCGATGCGGCTGCTGGGCGTCGACGGTCCGACGTTCCACGAGCTGTTCGCCGCGTCGCGCGATGCGATGAAGGAGGCGTACCCCGTCGTCGCCACCGACTACGCCCGCATCGAGCAGTACGCCGTCGCCGAGGAGGCGGCCTTCCTGCGCACCCTCGCATCGGGCTCGGCGATCCTGGACGAGTCGCTGGCGAGGACGAAGGATGCCGGCGGCACCACGCTCGCCGGCGCGGAGGCGTTCCTCCTGCACGACACGTACGGCTTCCCCATCGACCTCACGCTCGAGATCGCCGAGGAGGCGGGGCTGAGCGTCGACCGCACGGCGTTCGACGAGCTGATGCAGCAGCAGCGCACGCGCGCGAAGGCCGACGCCCGCTCCCGCAAGCGGCAGCTCGCGGACACGAGCGTCTACCGCGAGCTGCGCGGACGCGGCGAGACGGTCTTCACCGGCTACACCGATCTCGAGACCGAATCGACCGTGCTGGGCCTGCTCGTCGACGGGCACCCCGTCGACCGGGCCGGGCAGGGGCAGATCGCAGAGGTGGTGCTGGCGGAGACCTCGCTGTACGCCGAGTCCGGCGGTCAGGTCGCCGACAAGGGCGTCATCGTCGGGCCCGGGTACGAGCTCGAGGTCCTGGACGTCCAGCGCCCGGTGCCCGGCCTGATCAGCCACACGGTCGAGGTCGGCAGCGGCGAGGTCGCCGTCGGTGCGCCGGCGACCTCGGTGGTGGATGCCGCGAACCGCCGCGCGGCGCGGCAGGCCCACTCGGCCACGCACCTCGTCCACGCGGCCCTGCGCGACACGCTCGGCAAGTCCGCGACGCAGGCCGGGTCGCTCAACCGTGCCGGCTACCTGCGTTTCGACTTCTCCTGGGGCCAGGCGCTCTCCGCCGAGACCAAGAGCGAGATCGAGGAGATCGCGAACAACGCGATCCGCGACAACCTCGCCGTCGAGACGCGCATCGTCAGCCTCGACGAGGCGAAGGCCGCCGGAGCCATCGCCCTGTTCGGCGAGAAATACGGCGACGTCGTGCGCATGGTCGACATCGGCGGCCCCTGGTCGCGCGAGCTGTGCGCGGGCACCCACGTGTCCTCGAGCGCCGAGGTGGGGCTGATCTCCCTGATCGGCGAGTCCTCGGTGGGCGCGTCCAACCGGCGCATCGAGTCGCTCGTGGGTCTGGACGCGTTCCGCTCGCTGGCGGCGGAACGTGCGATCGTCGCAGAGCTGACCGCGAGCCTGAAGACGCCGCGCGACCAGCTCACGAGCCGCATCGCCGAGCTGTCCGCGAACCTCAAGGCCGCAGAGAAGAAGATCGCGGCGCTCGAGGCGAAGGCCCTCACCGAGAAGGCGCCGTCCCTCGCCGCGAACGCGACGCAGGAGGGCCCGTTCACGACCGTCATCGACGACATCGGCGCCGTGGGCTCGGCCGACGACCTGCGCTCGCTCGTGCTCGCGGTGCGTGACCGGCTCGACTCGGCTGCCGGAGTGGTCGTCCTCGCGGGCACAGCCGACGGCCGACCGGTCGTGATCGCGGCGACCACCGCCGCCGCCCGCGACGGCGGTGCCAGGGCCGGCGTCCTCGCGAAGGCCGCCGCGACCGCACTCGGCGGCGGGGGAGGCGGCCGCGACGACGTCGCCCAGGGCGGCGGTTCGGATGCCGGTGCCATTCCGGCCGCGCTGACGGCCGTGCGCGACGCGCTGAGGTCCTGAGCCGGTGGCAGCGGATGGATTCCGCCGCGGGGTGCGGCTCGGCGTCGACGTCGGGCAGGCGCGGATCGGGGTCGCACGGTGCGATCCCGACGGGATGATCGCGATCCCGGTGGAGACCGTGCCGCGCCAGATCGGCGACCCGGTTGCGCGCATCGTCGCGCTGGCCGAGGAGAACGAGGCCATGGAGATCGTGATCGGCCTGCCGCTGAACCTGCGCGGGGAGGACACCGCATCGACCCGCGACGCGCGCGACTTCGCGCGGGCGGTCGCCGAGGCATCCCCCCTCACCGTCCGCCTCGTCGACGAGCGCCTGAGCACCGTTTCGGCACACGCCGCTCTTCGCGACACCGGAAGATCCCAGCGTTCGTCGCGTAGGATCGTCGATCAGGTCGCCGCGGTCGTGCTGCTCCAGCAGGCACTCGATGTGGAGAAGCGCACTGGAGCTGCGCCCGGCGAGTCGGTGTCCACCTCCCGAGAGTCCGAAACCTGATGTCAGACCCGTCGTCCCCCCACGATGACCCGTTCGCAGAGCTGTTCGCGCGGCTTCCGGATCCCCGCGCCGGAAACGGCAGCGGCGACCCGGCCGACGCGGGACGGAAGGTCCCGCCGACGGAGCCTCGCCCCGCATCGGCGGAGGCGGCCCGATCCGCGCCCGCACCGATGTCGCGCCGGGCCGCACGCGAGGCCGCTGCCCGTGAAGCGTCCGCCCTTGAGGCCGCTGCCGCCGGAGCCGCCCCGCGAGCTGCGCAGTCCGAGTCCGTCCTCCCGTCCCAGCTGACCGCCACCGAGCCCGAGCCCGCCCGCCCGGTGGCCTCCGCCCCCACGCTCGACGATCTGTTCGCCGAGTCCGCCTACCGGGATGTGCACGCCGACCCCCCGAAGAAGAAACGGCACATCGGCGCCTGGATCGCCCTGGCCGTCGTGCTCGTGATCGTCGGCGGTGTCGCCGGGACGGGCGTGTGGGCCTGGAACACCTACGAGGACAAGATCCGCGAGGTGATGGGCTGGGAGGAGCCCAAGGACTACGAGCCCGGGCTCGCCCATGGCGAGGCGCTCGTGACGATCTCCGAGGGCGACGTCCCCTCCGCCATCTCCCAGAGTCTGTTCGAGGCCGGCGTGACCAAAACCGGCTCGGCGTTCTACGACATGCTCATCAAGACCGCGCAGAACCCCACGTTCTATCCCGGCGTGTACCGGCTGCAGCAGCAGATGACGGCCGAGGCGGCCCTCGCGGCGCTGAAGGACCCCGCCAACAAGCTCGAGAACTCGGCGCTCGTGCGAGAGGGCCTGACCGTCCCGGCGACTCTCACCGTCCTCGCCGAGGGGCTCGGCATGCCCATCGAGGACTTCCAGGCCGCCGCCGCGAACCCGGCCGACTACGGCGTCGAGGCCGACAGCCTCGAGGGATGGCTCTTCCCGGCGATGTACACGTTCGATCCGGGCGCCACCGCCGCGGACGTCATCCAGACGATGGTCGACCGCACGGTGCAGTCGCTGGATGCGGCCGGCGTGCCGGTGGACAAGCGGCAGGAGATCCTCACGATCGCGTCGATCATCGAACGCGAGGCGCGCTTCGAGGACGACTTCTACAAGGTCTCGCGCGTCATCCAGAACCGCTTGGACCCGAACAACCAGGAGACCTTCGGGTACCTGCAGATGGACTCGACCGCGCAGTTCGGCTACGGCCAGCTGCACGACGGCTCGGCGAGCACCTCCGAAGAGGCGCAGCACGATGACAACCCATGGAACACCTACGCGCACACCGGCCTGCCGATCGGGCCGATCGCGAACCCGGGAGACACCGCGATCGACGCGGCGATGCACCCCGCCGACGGGCCGTGGCTGTACTTCGTCACCGTCAACATGGACACCGGCGAGACCATCTTCACCGAGACGTACAACGATCACCTGAAGTACGTCCGGCAGATGCAGCAGTGGTGCTCCGAGAACCCCGACTCCGGCTGCTGACATGCCGTCTCTGCACGGCGAGGCACTCGAGGTCTGGGGCGACCCGATCGACCACAGCAGGTCGCCCGCGCTGCATGCCGCCGCCTATGCGGCGCTCGGTCTTCCCTGGTCGTACGGTCGCCGTCAGGTGACGGTGGCGAGCTTCGACCGCGAACTGGCCGAGCTCGACCCCACGTTCCGCGGGCTGTCCCTGACGTACCCGCTGAAGGGCCTCGCCCACGCGGCGGCGCGCACCCGCGACACGGCCGCCGAGCTCACCGGCGCCGTGAACACGCTGCTCGTCGGCCTCGACGGCGGGCCGTCGGGGTTCAACACCGATGTCGGCGGAATGACGCGCGACCTGCGCGAGCACGGGATCGAGCAGCTCGACCGTGCACGCATCGTGGGGGCCGGCGCCACGGCGACCTCGGCGCTGGTCGCCCTGGCCGATCTCGGCGCCCGGCGCATCGAGGTGGTCGCCCGTCGACCGCACGCGGTGGCGCCGATGCAAGAACTGGGCGACCGACTCGGCGTGACCGTCGTGCCGCTCCCGATGGACGCCGACGCGCACACGCCGGCGCCGGTGACGGTCGCGGCGCTCCCGGGCGACGCCGCGGTCTCCGCGGCCACGGCAGACGCCCTCGCGGCCGCCGGCGGCGACCTCTACGACGTCGTGTACGGCACCTGGCCGACGCCGCTCGCCCACGCGTGGCAGCAGGCGGGCGGCCGCGCGATCAGCGGGCTGGGCATGCTGCTGCACCAGGCGGTCCTGCAGGTGCGTCTGTTCTGCACCGGGGATGCGGCGGAGCCTCTGCCCGACGAGGCGGCGGTGCTCTCGGCCATGCGCGCCGCCCTCGGGTGAGACGCACCCGCGCACGCTCATGGGAGAATGGGCGGATGCTTCGAGTGCTCACCGCGGGGGAATCGCACGGTCCCGAGCTCATCGCCGTCTTGGAGGGGCTGCCCGCCGGCGTCCCGGTCTCGCTCGACGGCATCCGCGCCGATCTGGCGCGGCGCAAGCTCGGCTATGGGCGCGGCTCGCGGATGAAGTTCGAGGAGGACGAGCTCACCCTCTCGGCGGGCGTGCGCCACGGGTTCTCGCTCGGCAGTCCCATCGCGGTGCGCATCGGCAACACCGAATGGCCCAAGTGGGTCGAGGTGATGAGCGCCGAGCCGGTCGAGCTCACCGACCGCTCGCGCGGCCGCGGGGCTGCGCTCACGCGCCCGCGGCCGGGCCACGCCGATCTGGTGGGCATGCAGAAGTACGGCTTCGACGAGGCGCGCCCGATTCTGGAGCGCGCCAGCGCCCGCGAGACGGCAGCGCGGGTCGCTCTGGGTGCGATCGCCCGCGCCTTCCTCGGCGAGCTGGGCATCCGGCTGGTCAGTCACACGCTGTCGATCGGCCCGGTGCACGTCCCCGAGGGTGCTCCGCTGCCCGGGCCGGACGACGTCGCCGCGCTCGACGCCGATGCCCTGCGCTGCTTCGACCCGGCGACGTCGGCGCTCATGGTCGCCGAGGTCGACGCCGCCCGCAAGGACGGCGACACCCTCGGGGGCATCGTCGAGGTGCTGGCGTACGGCCTGCCCCCCGGGCTCGGCTCGCATGTGCACTGGGACCGGCGCCTGGACGGCCGGCTCGCCCAGGCGCTCATGAGCATCCAGGCGATCAAGGGCGTCGAGGTGGGCGACGGCTTCGAGACGACGCGTCGGCGCGGCTCCGCCGCCCACGACGAGCTGTTCGCGACCAGCGGCGGCATCGTCCGCGGATCCGACCGCGCCGGGGGAACCGAGGGCGGGATGTCGACAGGGACGGTGCTGCGGGTGCGCGCCGGCATGAAGCCCATCGCGACGGTTCCGCGCGCGCTGCGCACCGTCGACGTGGCCACCGGTGACGCCGCCTCGGCGCATCACCAGCGCTCGGACGTGTGCGCCGTCCCCGCCGCAGGGGTCGTGGCGGAGGCGATGACGGCGATCGTGCTGGCTGAGGCCGTGCTGGAGAAGTTCGGCGGCGACAGCGTCACCGAGACCCGACGCAATCAGGAGTCGTACCTCGCGTCGCTGCCGGACACGCTGCGCACCGCTTCCGCCTCCGAGGCGGCGCTCATCGAGCATGACCGCGCCTGAGCATGACCGCAGCTGACCCCCGCGCCCTCGTGCTCGTCGGACCGATGGGCGCGGGCAAGACGAGCGTGGGCAAGCGGGTCGCCCGGCGCCTGGGACGTCCGTTCATCGACTCCGACAAGGCGATCGTGGCCGAGCACGGGCCGATCCCGGCGATCTTCGCGGAGCGGGGCGAGTCGGGCTTCCGTCTCCTCGAGCGGGCGGCCGTCCAGCGCGCGCTCGCCACCGCCGGAGTCGTCGCGCTCGGGGGAGGGGCCGTGCTGGACGCCGGCACCCGCGCCGAGCTGCGCGACCACGACGTCGTGCTGCTCACGGTCGATGCCCGAACGGTGCGTGGACGCATCCGGGGCGGCCGCGGGCGCCCGCTCCTGGACGGGGAGGATCCGGTGCGGCGCTGGCAGCGGATCACCGGCGAGCGCATGCCCCTGTACGAAGAGGTCGCCGACACGGTCTTCGACACCTCCCGCGGGCCCCTCCAGGACGTGGTGGACAAGGTGGCGGAATGGGCCGAGGAGAGAGAGCGAGGCAGGGGATGAGCGAGTCGACGACGATCTCGGTGACGGGTGCGAGCGCGTACGACATCCGGGTGGGCCGCGGCATCCTCGCGGGACTCCCGCGCCTGCTTCCCGCCGACGCGCGGAAGGTGCTGGTGATCCATCCGCCGACGCTGCGCGCCCAGGCGGAGGACCTGCGCGCCGCGCTGCTGGAGTCGCTGGGCGTGGACAGCCAGGTGCTCCTGGCCGAGATCCCCGACGCCGAAGCGGGCAAGCGCGTGGAGGTCGCGGCGTTCTGCTGGCAGATCATGGGCCAGGCCGACTTCACCCGCACCGACGCCGTCGTCGGGTTCGGGGGAGGAGCGGTCACCGATCTGGCCGGATTCGTCGCCGCCACGTGGCTGCGCGGCGTCGCCGTGGTGCAGGTGCCCACGACTGTGCTCGGCATGGTCGATGCCGCCGTGGGCGGCAAGACCGGCATCAACACCTCGGAGGGCAAGAACCTCGTCGGGGCGTTCTGGGCCCCGCACGCGGTGCTGTGCGATCTCGAGCTGCTCGACACTCTCAGCCGCAACGAGCTGGTCGCCGGGTACTCCGAAGTGGTCAAGGCCGGGTTCATCTGGGCGCCCGAGATCCTCGACCTCGTCGAGGCGGACCTGGACGCGGCGGTGGACCCGCGCTCGGCCTCCTTCCGGCGCACGCTCGAGCTCGCCATCGACATGAAGGCCCGGGTGGTCAGCGAGGACTTCCGCGAGGCCGGGCTGCGCGAGATCCTCAACTACGGACACACGCTGGGGCATGCCATCGAGCACGCCGAGCGCTACCAGTGGCGGCACGGCGCCGCGATCTCGATCGGCATGGTGTTCGCGGCCGAATTGTCCCGGCTGGCCGGGCGTCTCTCCGACGATGCCGTGCAACGGCATCGCAGCGTCCTGGACGCACTCGGACTGCCGGTGGCCTACCGGCCCGGGGCATGGCCGCAGCTGCTGGCCACGATGCAGCGCGACAAGAAGAGCAGAGCCGGGATGCTGCGCTTCATCGTGCTGGACGACATCGCCCGGCCGACGGTGCTCGCCGCGCCCGACGAGTCGCTGCTGTTCGCCGCCTACCAGGAGGTCGCCGGCTGATCCGGCGGAAAGACCACCTGCCGCTGGGAAGCACTCTTCCGGCAGGATGAGTGCACGGGCAGCGCCCCGGCATCCACGGCAGAGAGGCGGTCGTCATGACCATCGCTTCAACGAGCCCCTCACGCCCCGGCGCGGTGCTCGCCACTCTGATCATCGTCGCCGCCGTCGCGAACCTCCCGCTGGCGGTCGCGAACGTCGCGCTTCCCGACATCGGCGTCGCCTTCGACGCGTCGCAGACCCAGCTGAACCTCGTCGCGATCGGCTACTCGCTGGGCCTGGCGGCCTCGGTGCTCTGGCTGGGCGCCGTGGGCGACCGTCACGGCCGCCGCCGCATGCTGCTGCTCGGGGTGATCCTCTCGCTTCCGACGGGGCTGCTGGCAGCCTTCGCACCCTCGATCGAGGTGCTGATCGCCGCGCGCGTGGTCGGAGGCATCACCGCGGGCATGGCGTTTCCGACCACCCTCGCCCTCATCACCGCCCTGTGGTCGGGGCCGGGGCGCACGCACGCCATCGCCCTGTGGTCGGCCACCGGCGGTGCGATCTCGGCGCTCGGCCCGCTGATCTCCGGGCTGCTCCTGGAAAGCCTGTGGTGGGGGTCGGTGTTCCTGGTGACCATCCCGCTGATCCTGGTCGCGGTGCCGCTGACGATCATCTGCATCCCGGCCCATGTGAACGAGGCGACCGAGCCGGTCGACAATCTCGGGGGCCTGCTGTCGGTGATCCTCGTCGGTGCGCTGATCGTCGCGATCAATTACGCGACCGTGCCCGACTCCACGATCCTCGTGCTGAGCCTTGCCGGCCTCACCCTCGTGACGCTGGCGGGGTTCGTCTGGCGCCAGAGACGCGCGAAGAACCCGCTGTACGACCTCGACGTCGCGAGACGCCCGATCTTCTGGGTCGCCGCGATCGCCGGCGTCATCGTCTTCGGCGCGCTCATGGGCGCGATGTTCATCGGCCAGCAGTTCCTGCAGAACGTCCTCGGCTACTCCACCATCGAGTCGGGCGCGGCGATCCTCCCCGCCGCTGTGTTCATGATGCTCCTCGCTCCGCGCTCGGCGAAGCTCGTCGAACGCTTCGGAGCGCGCTTCACGATGCTGGTCGGGTACGCGCCGATCCTGCTCGGGTTCCTCACGATGCTGCTGCTGTGGCGCGAGGGGGCGGGCTACTGGGCGGTGGCACTCGGCTATGCGCTCATCGGCGCCGGCGTCGGGCTCGCCGGGACGCCGGCATCGCGTTCGCTGACCGGCGCCGTGCCGGTGCGGCGGGCCGGCATGGCATCGGGCACGGCCGACCTGCAGCGAGATCTCGGCGGTGCGATCATGCAGTCGATCCTGGGTGCTCTGCTGACGGCGGGGTATGCCGCGGCCATGGTGTCGCAGATCGGCAGCTCCGCCCAGGCCGCGCAGGTCACGGCGAGTGTTCAGAGTCAGCTCACGAGGTCGTTCGCGAGTGCCGAGTCGGTGGCGGCGCAGTACCCGCAGTATGCGGATGCCATCATCCAGGCGGCGAAGGAGTCGTTCCGCGCCGGCCAGGACTGGGCCTACATCGCGGGCGCCGTCGCCGTGCTGATCGGGGCCGCTCTCGTGTTCTGGGTGTTCCCGAAGGCGGCACGCGAGCGCGAACTGCTCGCGCAGTACCATGCCGAGGATGCCGCGGTGCGCTGATAGCGTGACGGCGTGACGCCGTCTCACCGCCTTCTCCTGGTCAACGGGCCGAACCTCAACCTGCTCGGAACACGCGAGCCCGAGGTGTACGGGCACGAGACGCTCGAAGACGTCGAGCGCATCGTCACCGCGACCGCCGCGCAGAGCGGGTTCGAGGTGCGCGCCGTGCAGAGCAACCACGAGGGCGTGCTCATCGACGCGATCCACGCCGCGCGCGAGGACTGCACGGGCATCGTGATCAACCCCGGAGGGCTCACGCACACCTCCGTCGTGCTGCGCGACGCGCTGTCGGCCGTCGCGCTGCCCGTCGCCGAAGTGCACATCTCGGACATCCGCCGGCGCGAGCGGTTCCGGCATCACTCCTACGTCGCCGACGTGGCCGTGGTGCACGTGGTCGGTGAAGGCGTGCCCGGCTACGCCACGGCGACCCGTCTGCTCATCGACGTCATCGCGGGGCGCGCCGACGGCTGACCCGATGCCCGCCGCCGCGTGCGCCGGCGGGCCGCCTGGCCGCGTCCCGTAGAATCGAGAGTCGGGCCGCTCGGCCCGCGAACTTCACGAACGGAAACCCCACCCTCATGGCATCGACCGCAGACATCAAGAACGGCGTCGTCCTGAAGATCGACGGACAGCTCTGGAGCGTCGTCGAGTTCCAGCACGTCAAGCCCGGCAAGGGCGGAGCGTTCGTGCGCACGAAGCTGAAGAACGTGGTCACCGGCAAGACCGTCGACAAGACGTACAACGCCGGTGCGAAGGTCGAGCTGGAGAACGTCGACCGCCGCGACTTCACTTACCTCTACAACGACGGCGAGTCCTTCGTGTTCATGGACGCGACCGACTACGACCAGCTGAGCGTGCCGGCGAGCATCGTCGGCGACGCGGCCAACTTCCTGCTCGAGAACCAGCAGGTGACCATCGCGCTGAACAACGGCAACCCGCTCTACCTGGACATGCCTGCCTCGGTCGTGCTGGAGATCACCTACACCGAGCCCGGCCTGCAGGGCGACCGCTCCTCGGCCGGGACCAAGCCCGCGACCGTCGAGACCGGCTACGAGATCCAGGTTCCGCTGTTCCTCGAGACCGGGACGAAGGTGAAGGTCGACACCCGCACCGGCGACTACCTCGGCCGCGTGAACTGACGCGGCGCTCTCGATGAGTGCCCGTTCGAAGGCGCGCAAGCGCGCGCTCGACATCCTCTTCCAGGCCGATGTGCGCGGCGACGACGTCGCCACGATCCTCGCCGCCGAGGCGCGGCGCGCGGCGGGGGAGCCGGCGCGCCAGGCGTCGTGGCTCTATGCCCGCGACATCGTGGACGGCGTGATCGACAACCGCGATGAGATCGACGAGCAGATCACGACCTTCGCCAAGGACTGGCCGCTCGCCCGGATGCCCGCCGTCGACCGGGCGCTCCTGCGCATCGGCGTGTGGGAGCTGCTCTACAACGACGAGGTGCCGGCGGCGGTCGCGATCGACGAGGCCGTGGAGCTGGCGAAGGAGTTCTCGACCGACGACTCGGGCGCCTTCGTGCACGGGGTGCTCGCGCGGATCTCGCGCGCATCCTGATCCCCACGCGGGTGCGCTGACGCTGTCGGTGGGTGCTGCGAAGATGGACGCCGTGCCGGCACCGCATCCCGACCCCCTGCCCAGGGGTGCGGCCGCACCGACGTGGCGATCGCTGCTGGACGAGGCGCCGTCGCGAGCAGCCCCCGCACTCGCGCTGGGCGTGGAGCTGCGTCAGCGCGAGCCGTACTCGGCCCGGTCATGGGCGCCGCGGCGGGTCGAGGCGGTCACGCCTCGCGCTCTCGCCGCGAGCCAGGTCGACCTGACGCTGGGCATCCGCCCGCTGGTGCGCAGCGACCGCACCGGGGAGTGGATCAAGGGCGATGCCTCGTGGAACGCGGTCCGGCGCCCCGGCGCTCCGTACGACCCGGCCCACGCGCGCTGGTTCTCAGACCTCGCCCGCATCGCGCTCGGTGCCCGCTCGCTCGGGCCGTACGCCGATCCGGGGGAGTGGATCCGGCTGGATGCGGTGGAGTCGCCGCTGCTGTGGCCACAGCTGCGCGCGGCGGCGGCCACCGGCATCCCGATCATCGCGACCGCGAAGCACCAGGAGGTGGTCGTCGCCGCGTCCGCGGTCGCCACCGTCGACATCGCCCCCGACGGCGACGGGCTGCGCCTGCGCGCGCGGGTCCTGGTCGACGGCGCGCCGATCGAGTACGCCGCGGTGCGTGCCATCGGCGACCACGGCCTGTACGCCGCGGCCATCGACGCCGATCCGATCGTCATCACGATCGCGCCCGCCGAGCTTCCGTCGGCGGCCGCCGCTCTGCTGCCGCTGACAGACGGGCTCGCCGTCCCGGCCCAGGAGCGGGCGGAGTTCCTGCGCGATGCCGTCCCACGGCTGAGGCGGCGCGCGACCGTCACAGCTGCCGCCGGCATCCGTCTTCCCGCGCAGACCGACCCGGTCGCCGTCGTCACCACCGAGTTCGGTCGCGACGACGTGGTCGACGTGCGCATCGAGTGGTCGTATCCCGGCCTGCCGCGCCTGCCGTTCGCCGCAGACGGTGACCGCGACCGCGACGTCGACGCCGAGGCGGGCGTCCGCGCGGCGCTGGAGCACGCCTGGGGGGCGGCCCTCGACGTCCCGTTCTCGGGCTCGGTGCGCCTGCGGGGCGTCGACACCGCCGAGTTCGCCGGGCGGGTGCTTCCGGCGTGGCAGGAGCTCGACGGCGTCCGCATCGAAGGCGACGCTCCGCCGCGCACCTACCGTGAGCTGACCGGCAGCCCCTCGGTGGCGCTGACCACTGTGGAAAGCTCCGACCCGGATTGGTTCGACCTCGGCATCATCGTCACCATCGACGGGCGCCCGATTCCGTTCACGCCGCTGTTCCGGGCACTGACGCTCGGACGCCGCAAGCTGCTGCTGGCCGACGGCGCGTACTTCTCGCTGCGCCATCCGGCCCTCGACCGCCTCAAGGAGCTCATCGACGAGGCGGCCGGCATGGACGAGTGGGAGACCGGCCCGCGGGTCAGCCGGTACCAGGTGGCCTGGTGGGCGGAGTTCGAAGACCTGGCCGACCAGTCCGACGCCGCCGTGGCGTGGCGCGCGTTCGCCGACGGCATGCGCGCCGAGACGGGCGTTCCCGCCAGGGCGGCGCCCGGCGCGATCCGGGCGACGCTGCGTCCCTATCAGCAGGCCGGGTTCGAATGGCTCGCATTCCTCTGGCGGCATCGCCTGGGCGGCATCCTCGCCGACGACATGGGACTCGGGAAGACCCTGCAGCTGCTGACGCTGATGGCGCACGTGCGGGAAGCGGGAGAGCAGCGGCCGATCCTGGTCGTCGCGCCCACCTCGGTCCTTCCGACGTGGTCGGCGGAGGCGGCGCGTTTCGCACCGGAGCTGACCGTGCGCGTCGTCGACCGCACCGCCACGGCCAGCGGCACCCGCGTGACCGGCAACGGCCCGGACGTCGTCCTCACCTCGTACGCGGTGCTGCGACTCGACGAGGACGACTTCGCCGCGGTCGACTGGGCCCTCGTGGTGCTCGACGAAGCGCAGTTCGCGAAGAACCCGAAGACGCGGCTGCACCGCGCTCTGGCCCGCCTGCGCGCCGACGTGGTCATCGCCGCCACCGGCACGCCGCTGGAGAACAGCCTCACCGACCTGTGGGCGCTGCTCTCGCTGACGTCTCCGGGGCTCTTCCCCTCGGCCCGTCGCTTCCGCGAGGAATACGTCACGCCGATCGAGCAGGGCAAGGTGCCCGAGAACGTCGAGGGCGGCCCATACCGTGCGGCACGTCTTGCCCGGCTGCGCCGCCGCATCCGGCCCCTCGTGCTGCGACGCACGAAAGAGCTCGTCGCACCCGAACTGCCCGAGAAGCAGGAGCAGCAGCTGCGCATCGGGCTCGACCCCGCGCACCGTGCGCTGTACGAGAAGACCCTGCAGCGTGAGCGCCAGAAGGTGCTGGGACTGCTCGACGACCTCGATCGCACGCGGGTCATCGTGTTCCGCTCGCTGACCCTGCTCCGGCTGATGAGCCTCGCGCCGGTCCTGGTGGACGCGAAGCATGCGCACATCGGCTCCGCCAAGCTCGACGCGCTGCTGGAGCGGGTCGCCGAGATCGTCGCGGAGGGGCATCGTGTGCTCGTCTTCAGCCAGTTCACGTCCTTCCTGCAGCTGGCGGCGGAGAGATTGGATGCCGCCGGCATCCGCCACGCGTACCTCGACGGGGCGACGCGCCGCCGCGCCGCGGTCATCGAGGGCTTCCGCAGCGGCGACGCCGCCGCCTTCCTCATCAGCCTGAAGGCCGGCGGATTCGGGCTGACCCTCACCGAGGCGGACTACGTGTTCCTGCTCGATCCGTGGTGGAACCCCGCCGCCGAGGCGCAGGCGGTCGACCGCGCGCATCGCATCGGGCAGGACCGTCGCGTCCTCGTGTACCGGCTCATCGCGGCCGACACGATCGAAGAGAAGGTCATGGCGCTGCAGCAGCGCAAGGCGAGGCTCTTCCACTCGGTCGTCGACGACGACGCGATGTTCGCGCAGGCGCTCACCGCCGAAGACATCCGCGGGCTGCTGGAGTGAGCCTCCCGCTCTCTGAGCCTGTCGAACCGGCGCCCCGGCGCGTCCCGCGTAGACTCGACTGCTGATCGAAACGGGAGGAATCCATGCGGATCACGGGCCTGGGGCACGCGGGGATGTTCATCGAGACAGCGGGCGGCACCATCCTCTGCGACCCGGTCATCGGCCCCAGCTTCTTCGGCTCCTGGTTCCCGTTCCCCGACAACCGGGGCCTGGACTGGGAGCGGTTCGGCAAGGCCGACTTCCTCTACATCTCGCACCGCCACCGCGACCACTTCGACCCCGCGCTCATGCACCGCTATGTCCCGCAGGACATCACCGTGCTGCTGCCCGAGTATCCGACCGACGACCTCGAGACCGACCTGCGAAAGCTCGGCTACGACAACATCCTCTACACCCAGGGCGGGGTGCCGCTGGAGTTCGGCGACCTGAAGATCATGGTGACCCCGCTGCGGGCCCCCAGCGACGGGCCCATCGGGGACTCGTCGCTCAGCGTCGACGACGGCACCGCCAGCATCCTCAACCAGAACGATTCGCACCCGCTCGACCTCGAGAAGCTGCTCGGGTTCTCCAAGCCGGAGGCGTACTTCACGCAGGTCTCCGGGGCGATCTGGTGGCCGATGGTCTACGACCTGCCGCAGGATGCGAAGCAGAACTTCGCGCGGCTCAAGCGCGACGCCCAGAACAAGCGCGCCATGTACTACATCGAGAAGGTCGATGCCGAGCACGTCTTCCCGATGGCGGGACCGCCGATGTTCCTTCGCGAGGAGCTCTTCCGATACAACGGGTACGGGCTCGAGGACGACGCGATCTTCACCGACCAGCGGCAGTTCCTCGAGCACATGGCGCAGCAGCGCCCGCAGCAGAAGGGCCACCTGTTCCTGCCCGGGACACAGGTCGATCTCAACCGCGGCGAGATCGAGATCACCCAGACGCTGTACTCCGACGAGGAGATCGAGCGCATCTTCGGGAACAAGTGGGATTACCTCGCCGAGCAGCGCGACTTGCGGCAGGACGAGATCCGCGCCGAGGAGCAGCGCCGCGCGCCGGTGCTCCCGCCGCAGGAGATCCTGGCCGCCCTGAAGGAGTGGTGGGAGCCGCTGCTGCGCCGCGCACGCACGATCCGCAACGGTGTCGGCGGCAACGTCCGGTTCCGGATCGGCGAGCTGGACATGGTCGTCGACTTCCCGAAGGCGAAGGTGCGCGAGTACGCGGGGGAGGAGTGCGTGTACTGGTACACCATCCCCGCAGATCTCGTCTCGACGAACATCGCCGACCACGAGATCGACTGGTCGAACTCGATCTTCCTCTCGATGCAGTTCGAGGTGGGCCGCAGCGGCAAGTTCAACGAGTTCCTGACGACGTTCCTCAAGTGCCTCTCGCGCGACCGCATCGAGTACGTCGAGAACTGGTACGCCGAGCAGACCGACCAGACCGAGGACGCGCAGCTCGGGGACTGGGTCGTGCAGCGGCGCTGCCCGCATCTGCGGGCGGACCTGACCAAGACCGGGAAGATCGAGGACGGCGTGCTGACCTGCTCGCTGCACGACTGGAGCTGGGACCTGAAGTCGGGGAAGTGCCTGACCACCCAGGGGCACCCGATCCGTGCGCGTCAGGTGGAGGACGACCTCTTCCGCGATGCGACCGAGCCCGCCGCCTGACAGCGCCGGACACCAGGAGGCCGGGGACCCGTCGGGTCCCCGGCCTCCGGCCCATCGACGGTCAGCTCGCGACGGCGGCCTTCGCGCGCGCCGTGCGCCGGCCCAGGCGCACGGCGAGGTCGACCAGCGCCGCGATCAGCACGATGGCCAGGCCCGAGAAGGTGAGCCAGCCGATCACGGCGTTGTCGGTCTGCGTGACCTGCCCGACGACGGTCGTGGCGATGGCGGCCAGGGCCAGCAGCGGCATGAGCACGAGCATGATGGCGCTGAACGGGCGGGAGCCGGCGTGCGTCGCCCACGACCGCGCCAGCGTCCAGACCACCGCGATCGCCAGCAGCGGCACCCAGATCGCCACGAACCACGACAGGAGCGCGGCTGCGACGACCGAGAGCGCGCCGGTGACCGCGATCGCGATCGTCGCGCCGTCCAGCTCGCCCGTCGCGCGCAGGTTGAGGCCCACGAGCACGGTCGTCGTGAGAAGGCATGCGAGGGCGGTGACCGCTGAGGCGGCGAGGTAGGCGCTCTGCGTCCACGGCATCAGCAGATCGGTGTGCCCGTACACGGCCACCGCGAGCGCGGCGACCCACGTGACGGACGCCGCGACGGCGAGCGCCGGCAGGTGACGGGAGAAGAACAGGGACATCAGGTTTCCTTTCGAGGGGACATCGCTCAGGAGGGATGCCACGAGCTTCGGCTCGCCGAACCTCGCCAGCGCGCGTCGCGCCGCCGTGTGCGGGTCGATGCCGAGGGCTTCGAGCCGCTCGGTCGTCGAAAGCAGGTGATCGAGGACTTCGTCGACGAGATCGTCGCGATCTCGTCGCGCCCCGAGCCTGCTGCGCAGCGCGCGGACGTACTGGTCGATCAGGCCGTCTGCGGCCATGGGTTCCTCCTGAGAACGGAATCGACGGCGGCGGCGAATTCGCGCCACCCTGCGCGCTGCTCGACGAGCCGGGCAGCGCCAGTCTGTGTGAGTCGGTAGAGCTTCCGACGGCGGCCGGATGCCTCCGACCATTCGTGCTCGAGCAGGCCCGCCCGCTCCAGCCGATGCAGCACGGGATACACCGTGCCTTCAGCGAGGTCGAACGACCCCCCGCTGCGATCGCGCAGGCGCTCGATGACCCCGTAGCCGTGGATGGGCCCCGCGGAGATGACCGCGAGGACCAGCAGGTCCAGGTGTCCCTTGAGCGATTCAGCGTTCATACCTAGTGATGCTAGGCCTAGTGACGCTAGGTGTCAACTGCTGAGCTTCTCCGCCCGGCGTTTTGTCGGTGACCCACAACACGCACCGGGGATCCTGCGGAGGTGTTTGACGGAAGGGACGCGATTCCGGGACGTCGGTATCACCTTCGCCGGAGTCGCCGTCTGAGTCGGTGGCCCCGCACCGTGCGGGCAGAACGATCAGGAGATCCGCATGACCAGCGTTACCCTTCGTCCCGGCGCCGCCGGCGTCATCCCGTCCACCGCGCGGCCGTCGCTCATCCGGCACGCGTTCGACCTCGAGGCACGCGCAGAGGCCGCGCTGAAGGTGCTTCTGCAGCGCTGGAGCATCCCGCTGCTGCGCATCGCCCTGGGCGCTGTGTTCGCCGTGTTCGGCATCCTCAAGGCGTTCCCCGGCGTCAGCCCGATCGAGCCGCTCGTCGTGGCCACGTGGGAGAAGCTGAGCTTCGGACTGGTCGGCGGGCAGACCGCGATGATGCTCACCGCGGCGATGGAAGTGCTCGCCGGGCTGCTCATCATCGTCGGTGCGGGGTTCGCGCGCGTCGGGCTCATCGTGCTCGCGGTCACCTTCGTCGGCATCCTGTCGCCGATCGTGCTGCTGCCGCAGGAGGTCTTCGCGGCGACCGGGCCGACCCTCACCGGCCAGTACATCTTCAAGGACGCGGTGCTCATCGCCGCCGCCCTGGTGGTGGCCGGCCGTGTGCTGCGCGGCCCGGCCCCGCGCGTCTGAGACGCCGATCAACCGCCCCCGTCGCCACCGCGACGGGGGCGGTCCAGCGCCCGCATGGTCAGGCGGCCCGAGAGCGGACCGAGCACGATGAGCGTCGCCCACGACCATTTCGCCGCATTGGGGTCCACGAACAGGGCGAGCGGGATCGAGAGCAGGAACACGAGCGGCGTGATGAGGGAGTCGATCAGATCCAGCCGGTTCGCCCGCGCGCCGGTGGGCACCCGCTCGAGGCCGCGAGACCGGGCGACCTGGAACATCACCGTCTGGGCGAGCGCGACGAGGGCGATGTTGAGGGCGTAGAACGCCGTCGGAAGCGCCAGGTCCGCGCTGGCGGGATCGCTGATGCCCTGCGTCGTGAAGGCGATGAGGATGACCAGCGCCGCCGGCACGAGATTCAGCGCCGTCGTCAGGCCGTCCAGTCCCGCCAGTCGCCGCATCAGCCGCACGTTCAGCCGCCAGAACACCGCGATCACCGTGAAGCTCAGGGCGAACCCGATCAGCTGCGCGGGCACCCCCGACTCGGCAAGCGCCGACAGGCTGCGCCACGCCTCGGGCGGGGGCGCGTCGACGTTCGCGATCAGCAGCGTCACGGCGAAGCCGTAGACGGCGTCGAAGAACGAGACTCCGCGACCGAACTCGAGCGAGTCGGTGGGAGCGAAGTGCGTCCTGCGCGCAGCGGTGGATTCGCCGGCCATGCCCCCAGGCTCTCAGGCGCTCGCGCGCGCCGGGCGGAGGCACACCGCCGTGGGGGATAGGCTGGTGCACAACCACAGCAACCTTTAACACCGTCCTGTGAGGCGGAGAAGGGAGCGGCGGATGAGCACGCGCACTGTCCTGCACGACGCGGACATCGCCCGGGCGCTGACCCGCATCGCGCACGAGATCCTCGAATCCAATCGCGGCCCCGAGGGCCTGGTCATCCTCGGCATCCCGACGCGCGGCGTCCCGCTGGCCGACCGCATCGCGACGCTCATCGGCGACATCTCCGGCGCACCTGTCCCGGTCGGCGCGCTGGACGTGACGATGTACCGCGACGACCTCCACCGCAACCCCACCCGCGCCCCGCACCGTACCCACATCCCGCCCGGCGGCGTCGACCGCCGGGTCGTCGTGCTGGTCGACGACGTGCTGTTCTCCGGCCGCAGCATCCGGGCCGCGCTCGACGCCCTGCAGGACATCGGCCGTCCTGCTGCGGTGCGCCTGGCGACCCTCGTCGACCGCGGCCACCGGGAGCTGCCGATCCGCCCCGACTTCGTCGGCAAGAACCTGCCCAGCGCCCGCGACGAGCGCGTCAACGTGCGACTGGCCGAGATCGACGGCGTCGACGAGGTGACGATCGGATCATGAGGCACCTGCTCGACACCAAGACGCTCGCCCGCGAGGACGCGCTGCGCATCCTCGACGTGGCCGAGGACATGGCCGACACCCAGCAGCGCGAGATGAAGAAGCTGCCTGCCCTGCGCGGCAAGACCGTCGTGAACCTCTTCTTCGAGGACTCCACGCGCACCCGCATCTCGTTCGAGGCGGCCGCCAAGCGCCTGAGCGCCGACGTCATCAACTTCTCGGCGAAGGGCTCGAGCCTGTCCAAGGGCGAGTCCCTGCAGGACACCGCCCAGACACTGCAGGCGATGGGGGCGGACGCCGTCGTGATCCGCCATGGCGCCTCCGGCGCGCCGCGCACGCTGGCCACCAGCGGATGGATCAGCGCGGGCGTCGTCAACGCGGGGGACGGCACGCACGAGCACCCCACGCAGGCGCTGCTGGATGCGTTCACCATCCGCAAGCGCCGGTTCGGCGCCGACAGCCGCGGCCGCGATCTCGAGGGCCTGCGCGTGACGATCGTGGGCGACATCCTGCACTCGCGGGTCGCCCGCTCCAACGTCTGGCTGCTCGACACGCTCGGCGCCGAGGTCACCCTGGTGGCACCGCCCACCCTGGTGCCCCAGGATGTCTCAGCCTGGCCGGTGCGGGTGCTCTACGATCTCGACGACGCCCTCGCCGAGGGCGCTGACGCGCTCATGATGCTCCGCATCCAGCTCGAGCGCATGAACGCGGCGTATTTCCCCACCGAACGGGAGTATTCCCGGCGCTGGGGGCTTGATCCGCGGCGTCTGACGAGCCTGGGGGCGGATAGCATTGTCCTGCACCCGGGACCGATGAACCGGGGGCTCGAGATCTCCGCCGAGGCCGCGGATTCCGCCCGATCGACCGTGCTCGATCAGGTGACCAACGGCGTCTCGGTGCGGATGGCCGCGCTCTACCTGCTGCTGGCGGGAGAGCGCGACGCTGATGACAGAGAGGACGTGCGATGACCCCGCAGCAGGGCTCGGGAACCGTCCTCATCATCCGCGGAGCGCGCCTCGAAGGCGGGGATGCGGCAGACCTCCGCATCGAGGACGGCGTCATCGCCGAGGTGGGTCACGGCCTGAGCGCCCCCGGCGCGTCCGTCGCCGACGCGGACGGACTCATCGCGCTGCCCGGTCTCGTCGACCTGCACACGCACCTGCGCGAGCCCGGCTACGAGGCGTCCGAGACGGTGCTGACCGGCTCCCGCGCCGCAGCGGCGGGCGGGTACGCCGCCGTGTTCGCGATGCCCAACACCTCGCCGGTCGCCGACACCGCCGGAGTCGTCGAGCAGGAGCTCGCCCTGGGCGAGGCCGCCGGCTACGTGCATGTGCAGCCGATCGGCGCGGTGACCGTCGGCCAGCGGGGCGAGCGGCTCGCCGAGCTCGGCGCGATGGCGGATTCGCGCGCCCGCGTCCGGGTCTTCAGCGACGACGGCTTCTGCGTATGGGACCCGCTCATCATGCGCCGCGCCCTGGAGTATGTGAAGGCCTTCGACGGCGTCATCGCCCAGCACGCCCAGGACCCGCGCCTGACCGAGGGCGCCCAGCTCAACGAGGGGGCGGTGTCGGCAGAGCTCGGCCTCGCCGGATGGCCCGCCGTCGCCGAGGAGTCGATCATCGCGCGCGACGTGCTGCTCGCCGAGCACGTCGGCTCACGACTGCACGTCTGCCACCTCTCCACCGCGGGGTCGGTCGACATCGTGCGCTGGGCGAAGAAGCGCGGCGTGCACGTGACCGCCGAGGTCACCCCGCACCACCTGCTGCTGACCGACGAGCTCGCCCGCGGCTACGACGCCCGCTTCAAGGTGAACCCGCCGCTGCGGCGCGAGGAGGACGTGCAGGCGGTCCGCGAGGGCCTCGCCGACGGCACGATCGACATCGTCGCGACCGACCACGCGCCGCACCCCGCCGAGGCGAAGGCGTGCGAGTGGCAGGCGGCCGCGAACGGGATGGTCGGACTCGAGTCGTCGCTTCGCGTCGTGCACCAGGCGATGGTCGAGACCGGACTGCTGGAATGGGCGGACGTCGCGCGCGTCATGTCGCGCACGCCCGCCCGGATCGGTCGACTGGACGGCTACGGCACGCCGCTGGAGCCGGGGGCGCCGGCATCCCTCGTCCTGTACGACCCGTCCGCCACGGGCCCCTTCACGGCCGCCGACCTGCGCGGGCGCAGCGTGAACTCGCCGTATCTCGGTCGCGAGCTGCCCGGCAGCGTGCGGTGGACGATCCACCGAGGAGCGGTGACCGTGCGCGACGGCGAGCTGCAGGAGCTGGGCGCATGACGCGGGAGGCTGCCCTCGCCGTCATGATCGGCGTGGCGGTGCTGCTGCTGGCGACGCTGGCGTTCGCCTGGTGGCGGCGCGCGCGTCGCGACGCGGGTCTGGTCGCACCCGTCGGCGAGCCGCCGGCGGACGCCGCGGAGCTGGCGCGCTGGAGCGGCCTCTACGTCGCCACCACCGTGCACGACCAGCCGCTGGAGCGGCTCGCCGTCCGCGGGCTGGGATTCCGCTCCCGCGCCGTGCTCACCGTCACCGACCGCGGCATCGGACTCGAGCTGCCCGGATCGCCGGCGTACTTCCTCCCTGTCGCGCAGCTCGTCGCCGCCGACCAGTCCCAGGTCGTGATCGACCGCGTCGTGGAGCGCGACGGTCTCGTCCGGCTCGTCTGGCGCATCGACGGCGAGCGGCTCGTCGACAGCTATCTGCGGCCGCAGGATGTCTCAGCGAAGACGGTGGCCGACAGCATCCGCCCCCTCATCCCGTCAGGAAGCGACGCATGACCCTCTTCACCTCCGATCCCGCGGTCCTCGTGCTCGAGGACGGCAGCCGCTACGCCGGCCGCGCCTACGGCGCGCAGGGCACCACTGTCGGCGAGGTCGTGTTCGCCACCGGCATGACCGGCTACCAGGAGACGCTCACCGACCCGTCGTACGCCGGACAGATCGTCCTGCAGACCGCCCCGCACATCGGCAACACCGGCATGAACAGCGAAGACCCCGAGTCGGGGCGCATCTGGGTCGCCGGATACATCGTGCGCGACCCCTCGCGGGTCGTCTCCAACTGGCGTGCCGAGGAGTCGCTCGACGATGCGCTCGAGCGGGACGGCATCGTCGGCATCAGCGGCATCGACACCCGCGCCGTCACGCGACGCATCCGAGCGGAGGGCAGCATGCGCGGCGGTGTCTTCTCGGGGTCGGCGGCGACACTCCACCCCGATGAGCAGCTGCGGCTGGTGCGCCAGGCGCCGCAGATGGCAGGGCAGAACCTGTCGGCGGACGTGTCGGTGCCGGCGGCGACCGTCACGCCCGCGCAGGGCGAGCGGATCGGGAATCTCGCCGTGCTCGACCTCGGGGTCAAGCAGGCCACCGTCGACAACCTCGCCGCGCGGGGATTCGAGGTGCACGTGCTGCCGCAGGATGTGACGATCGACGAGCTGCGCGCCATCGAGCCGGTCGCGGTGTTCTACTCGAACGGCCCCGGCGACCCCGCGGCATCCGACGACCATGTCGCCCTGCTGCGCGCGGTGCTCGACGAGCGGCTGCCGTTCTTCGGGATCTGCTTCGGCAATCAGCTGCTGGGCCGCGCCCTGGGCCTGGACACCTACAAGCTGCCGTTCGGGCACCGGGGGATCAATCAGCCGGTGCTGGACAAGGCGACCGGCCGCGTGGAGATCACCGCCCACAACCACGGGTTCGCCGTCGACGCGCCGGTGGAGGGCGTGTTCGAGAGCCCGCACGGCTACGGACGCATCGAGGTCTCGCACGTCGGCCTCAACGATCAGGTGGTCGAAGGGCTGCGGGCTCTCGACATCCCCGCGTTCTCGGTGCAGTACCACCCCGAGGCGGCCGCCGGTCCGCACGACGCCAACTATCTGTTCGACCGCTTCCGTGACCTCGTCGTCGCGACCCTGGAGACCAACAAGAATGCCTAAGCGCGACGACATCCACAGCGTCCTCGTCATCGGATCCGGCCCGATCGTGATCGGCCAGGCGTGCGAGTTCGACTACTCGGGAACCCAGGCCTGCCGGGTGCTGCGGGAAGAGGGCGTGCGGGTCATCCTCGTCAACTCCAACCCGGCGACGATCATGACCGACCCCGACTTCGCCGATGCGACCTACATCGAGCCGATCACCCCCGACGTGATCGAGACGATCATCGCCAAGGAGAGGCCGGACGCGATCCTGCCCACCCTGGGCGGTCAGACGGCTCTCAATGCCGCCATGCAGCTGCATGAGCTGGGCATCCTCGACACCTACGGCGTCGAGCTCATCGGTGCCGACATCGATGCGATCCGCAGGGGCGAGGACCGGCAGATCTTCAAGGAGCTCGTCATCGCCGCAGGGGCCGATGTCGCCGCCTCGCGCATCTGCCACACCATGGACGAGGTGCTCGCCGGCGCCGCCGAGCTCGGCTATCCGCTCGTGGTGCGTCCGAGCTTCACGATGGGCGGGCTGGGCTCGGGCTTCGCCTACGACGAGGCCGACCTGCGCCGCATCGCCGGTGCCGGCCTGCGCGACTCGCCCACCCATGAGGTGCTGCTGGAGGAGTCGATCCTCGGGTGGAAGGAGTACGAGCTCGAGCTGATGCGCGACACGGCCGACAACACCGTCGTCGTGTGCTCCATCGAGAACGTCGACCCGGTCGGCGTGCACACCGGCGACTCCATCACGGTCGCGCCCGCGCTCACCCTCACCGACCGCGAGTTCCAGAGGCTGCGTGACATCGGCATCGACATCATCCGCGCGGTCGGCGTCGACACCGGCGGCTGCAACATCCAGTTCGCCGTCGACCCCGCCGACGGGCGGGTCATCGTCATCGAGATGAACCCGCGCGTGTCGCGCTCGTCGGCGCTCGCCTCGAAGGCGACCGGCTTCCCGATCGCGAAGATCGCGGCCAAGCTCGCCATCGGGTACCGGCTGGACGAGATCCCCAACGACATCACGCGCGTGACCCCGGCGAGCTTCGAGCCCACGCTGGACTACGTCGTCGTGAAGGTGCCGCGCTTCAACTTCGAGAAGTTCCCGGCCGCCGACCCGACGCTGACGACCACCATGAAGTCCGTGGGCGAGGCCATGGCGATCGGCCGCAACTTCAGCACCGCGCTGCAGAAGGCGCTGCGGTCTCTCGAGAAGCGGGGATCGAGCTTCCACTGGTCTCGCGACGACGCGTCGACCGCGACCGAGAGCGTCGAGGAGCTGCTCGAGCTCGCGAAGACTCCGACCGACGGGCGCATCGTCGTCGTGCAGCAGGCGCTGCGCCGCGGCGCGACGATCGACCAGGTCTTCGAGGCGACCAAGATCGACCCGTGGTTCCTCGACCAGATCGTGCTCATCAACGAGGTCGCCGAGCACGTGCGCACGGCGCCGGAGATGGATGCCGACACGATCCGCCTCGCGAAGGAGCACGGCTTCTCGGACGCCCAGCTCGCCCAGCTGCGCGGGATCAGCGAGCCGGAGGTGCGCGGCATCCGTCACGCGCTGCGGATCCGCCCCGTGTACAAGACGGTCGACACCTGCGCGGGGGAGTTCCCGGCCCTCACCCCCTACCTCTACTCCAGCTACGACCAGGAGGACGAGTCCGATCCCACCGACCGCACCAAGGTCGTCATCGTCGGCTCCGGCCCCAACCGGATCGGCCAGGGCGTCGAGTTCGACTACTCGTGCGTACACGCCTCCTTCGCGCTGTCGGCGGCCGGCTTCGAGACGGTGATGATCAACTGCAACCCCGAGACCGTGTCGACCGACTATGACACCAGTGACCGGCTCTACTTCGAACCGCTCACGCTCGAAGACGTGCTCGAGGTGCTGCACGCCGAGGCGCAGTCGGGCGAGATCCTCGGGGTCGTCTGCCAGCTGGGCGGCCAGACGCCGCTCGGGCTGGCCAAGGGCATCGAGGCGGCCGGCTACCGCATCCTCGGCACGAGCCCCTCCGCCATCGACCTCGCCGAGGAGCGCGGGCTGTTCAGCGACATCCTGGATGCCGCCGGCCTCGTCGCGCCGCGGCACGGCACCGCGATCAACGCCGCCGGCGCGGTGGCGATCGCCGAGGAGATCGGCTACCCGGTGCTCGTGCGCCCCAGCTTCGTGCTGGGCGGGCGCGGCATGGAGATCGTGTACGACACGCCGAGCCTGCTCGACTACTTCGCCCGCATCGCCGACCAGGCGATCATCGGGCCGGGCATGCCGCTGCTCGTGGATCGATTCCTCGACGATGCGATCGAGATCGACGTCGACGCCCTCTTCGACGGCGAGGAGCTGTACATCGGCGGCGTGATGGAGCACCTCGAAGAGGCCGGCATCCATTCCGGCGACTCGTCCTGCGCGCTGCCGCCGATGTCGCTGGGCCGCACCGAGATCGACCGCGTGCGCGACGCGACCCGCGCCATCGCCGAAGGCGTGGGCGTGCGCGGACTGCTCAATGTGCAGTTCGCCGTCTCGGCCGGCGTGCTCTACGTCATCGAGGCCAACCCGCGCGCCAGCCGCACGGTGCCCTTCGTCTCGAAGGCGCTCGGCATCCCCCTCGCCAAGGCCGCCTCGCGCATCATGGCCGGGGCGAGCATCGCAGAGCTGAAGGCGGAGGGGCTGCTTCCGGCCGAGGACGGCTCGCGGCCCCCGTTGGATGCCCCGGTCGCCGTCAAGGAGGCGGTGCTGCCGTTCAAGCGGTTCCGCACCGCGGCCGGCGCCACCGTCGACTCCGTGCTCGGCCCCGAGATGCGCTCCACCGGCGAGGTCATGGGAATCGACCGCGACTTCCCGACCGCGTTCGCCAAGAGCCAGTCCGCGGCGTACGGGGGTCTGCCCACCGCGGGCACTGTGTTCATCTCGGTCGCCGACAGCGACAAGCGCGCGGTGATCCTGCCCGCGCACCTGCTCGCCGAGCAGGGCTTCGAGCTCCTGGCGACCGAGGGCACCGCCGAGATCCTCTCCCGCAACGGCATCGAGGTGTCGCTCGTGAACAAGTTCTCGGCCACGCAGCGCAGCGGCGAGGACAACATCGTCGATCTCATCAACCGGGGCGACGTCGACATGGTGGTGAACACGCCCAGCGGCGGCATGGCGCGCGCCGACGGGTACGAGATCCGCGCCGCAGCGGTGGCCGGAGACAAGGCGCTGTTCACCACCATGGCCGTCCTCGGTGCCGCGGTCAGCGCCCTGCCGATCCTGCGCGAGGGCTTCGCCGTCAAGAGCCTGCAGGAGTACGCCCTCCTTCGCGGCGCGCCGGAGCAGGCCCGCGAATCCGTGGGGGAGCGGGCATGACCTCCTTCGGCGAGCGCGTGCGTGCCGCGCTGGAGACGAGCGGGCCGCTGTGCGTGGGCATCGACCCGCACACGGCGCTGCTGCAGGAGTGGGGATTGGATGCCTCCGCCGCCGGCGCACGCGAGTTCGGCCTGCGGGTGGTCGAGGCGGCCGCCGGCGCGGTGGGCATCGTCAAGCCCCAGGTGTCGTTCTTCGAGCGGTACGGATCCGGCGGGATCGCCGCGCTGGAGGATGTGCTCGCCGCCGGCCGCGCCGCCGGGCTGGTGGTCATCGCCGACGCCAAGCGCGGCGACATCGGCACCACGATGGACGCCTATTCCGACGCGTGGCTGACCCCCGGCGCGCCCCTGGAAGCCGACGCGGTCACCGCGAACCCCTTCCTCGGGGTCGGATCGCTCACGCCCGCGTTCGACCTCGCGGAAGCCCATGGGAAGGGCGTGTTCGTCCTCGCCGCCACCAGCAATCCGGAGTCCTTCGCCCCGCAGCGGGCGCGGCTGGAGGACGGCTCCACCGTGTCGGCCCGGATCGTGGCGGAGGTGTGCGAGCGCAATGCCGCACGCATCACGGCGGGGGAGTGGGCGGGGCTCGGATTCGTCATCGGCGCGACCGTGACGTGGCCGGACGCCGGACTCTCCCCGTTCTCGCCGGCCGCCCCCATCCTCGCGCCCGGCTTCGGCCGGCAGGGCGCCGGCCCCGAAGACCTGCACAGGTTCGGTTCGCACATGCCGAACGTCATCGCCTCCGAGAGCCGCAGCATCCTCTCGGCCGGTCCTGACGGGATCGGCGAGGCCGTCTCCCGACGCGCAGAGGAGTACAGGAGGATCCGTGGCTGATTCCACCCATCCCCCCGAAGTCGACCGCGTCGCCGCGTCGCGGAAGGCCATCGCCGCGCGTCGTGCCCGCGCGAGCCTGAAGCGCGACGTCAGCACGCGCGTGGTCACCCCGCAGGAGGTCCTGCGCCGCTCCGAGGAGCCGGGCTCGGCGGCGGCGACCCTGCGCGTCACCGAGTTCCTGACCAGCATCCCCGCCATCGGCGAGAGCAAGCGCGACCGCATCCTCGAGGCGCTGCAGATCTCGCCCGTCAAGCGCCTGGGCGGGCTCGGCGTGCGGCAGCGGCGCGATCTTCAGGCGTTCCTCGACGCGAGGCTGCCGGAACCGCAGCCGCGCCCGGGACGCAGCCGGCTGCTGGTGCTCGCCGGCCCCACCGCCGTCGGCAAGGGCACCGTCGCCGCGCGCATCGCCGCCGACCACCCTGAGATCCTGCTGTCGGTGTCGGCGACCACCCGCGCACCCCGGCCCGGAGAGGTCGACGGGGTGCACTACCGCTTCGTCGACGACGCCGAGTTCGACCGCCTCATCGCCGACGGCGAGCTGCTCGAGCACGCGACCGTGCACAACTCGTATCGCTACGGCACGCCGCGCGGCCCCATCGAGGAGGCTCTTGCACAGGGTCGCACGGTGCTGCTGGAGATCGATCTGCAGGGCGCGCGACAGGTGCGGGCCGCCGACCCCTCCGCCACGCTCGTCTTCCTGCTGCCGCCCAGCTGGGACGAACTGGTCAACCGTCTCGTCGGCCGCGGGACCGAGGGGCCGCAGGAGCGCGCCCGGCGCCTGAAGACCGCGAAGGTGGAGCTGGCCGCGCAGGGGGAGTTCGACTTCCGCGTCGTGAACGACGACGTGGCCCGCGCCGCACAGGAGGTCATCGACGTCGCGGGCTGACCCGCGGCGCAGCAGAGGCTGTCTGGCGTGACGAGGACGAAGTGCCGCGGAATCGGCCTCCGGCAGCATCCTCCCGCCGGCCGCGCGGGTGCGGCGTGGGCGCGGCAGCGTCGGTGCGCCGGGTACAATGGATCTTTGCGCGCGCACAGAAGGAGACTCCGTATGGCCGGAACCAACCAGGGCATCATCGAGCCCCCGATCGACAGCCTGCTCGAGAAGGTCGACTCGAAGTACCAGCTCGTGATCTTCGCATCCAAGCGGGCCCGGCAGATCAACGACTACTACTCGGACCTGCACGAGGGCAACCTGTTCGACAACGTCGGCCCGCTCGTCGACTCCACCGTCGAGGACAAGCCGCTCACGATCGCCCTGCACGAGATCAACGAGGACAAGCTCCGCCTGCGTCACAACGACTGAGCCCTCCTCTCCATGAGCCAGCTGCGTCTGTTCACGTCCGAGTCCGTCACCGAGGGTCATCCCGACAAGATCTGCGACCAGATCTCCGACAGCATCCTCGACGCGCTGCTCACGGTCGACCCGGGCAGCCGCGTCGCGGTCGAGACGCTCGTGACCACCGGTCTGGTCCATGTCGCCGGCGAGGTCCGCACCGACGGCTACGTCGACATCCCCGGCATCGTCCGCGGAGTGGTCAACCGCATCGGCTACACCTCCAGTGAGACGGGGTTCGACGGCGACTCGTGCGGCGTCACGGTGTCGATCGGCGAGCAGTCCGGCGACATCGCCGCCGGAGTCGACAACGCCATCGAGCAGCGCGAGCACGGCTCGGCTGACCCCATCGATGCGCTCGGCGCGGGCGACCAGGGCATCATGTTCGGCTACGCCACCAACGAGACGCCGCAGCTGATGCCGATGGCGATCTGGACGGCGCACCGCATCGCGGAGCGGCTCGCGCACGCCCGCCGCAGCGGCGCGCTGCCCTTCCTGCGCCCCGACGGCAAGACGCAGGTGACCCTCGGGTACGACGGCACGGCGCCGCGCACGGTCGACACGGTGGTGCTGTCCACCCAGCACAATCCCGACATCTCGATCCCCGCGCTGCGCGCCGCGGTGCAGGCAGAGGTCATCGAGCCGGTCATCGCGCAGACCGGACTCGACACGAGCACGACCCGCTTCATCATCAACCCCGCCGGTCCGTTCGTCACGGGCGGTCCGAAGGGCGATGCGGGCCTGACCGGCCGCAAGATCATCATCGACACCTACGGCGGCGCCGCCCGGCACGGCGGTGGCGCATTCAGCGGCAAGGACCCGTCCAAGGTCGACCGCTCCGGGGCGTATGCGCTGCGCTGGGTGGCGAAGAACGCCGTGGCGGCCGGGCTCGCCGACCGGCTCGAGGTGCAGATCGCGTACGCCATCGGCAAGGCGAGCCCGGTGGGTCTCTACGTCGAGACCTTCGGCACGGGAGCCGTCTCGGACGAGGTCATCACGACCGCGATCCGCGACGTGTTCGACCTGCGCCCGCAGGCGATCATCGATCAGCTCGACCTGCTGCGACCGATCTACGCGCAGACGGCCACCTACGGGCACTTCGGCCGCGAGCTGCCCGATTTCACGTGGGAGCGCACCGACCGCGTGCAGGAGCTGCGCGCGGCCGCGGGACTCTGACATGTCGCGCCCGGTCGCGCGGGTGCTCATCGATTCGCCGCTGCCTCAGCTGGACCGGCTGTTCGACTACCGCATCCCCGACGCGCTGACCGCGCAGACGCTGCCGGGGGTGCGTGTGCGCGTCCCGCTGCGCAGCGCGGGGCGCGTGGTCGACGCGTTCGTGGTCGACCTCGTCGATGACGACGGCAGCCGGGAGCTGTCCTCCCTCGAAGCAGTGGTCTCGCCGGCGCAGGTGCTGCCGGCGAGCCTCTACGCCCTGGCCCGGCGGGTTGCCGACCGCGCCGCGGGATCGGCATCCGACATCCTCCGCCTCGTCGTCCCGAAGCGCCAGGTCCGGGTCGAGAAGGCGTGGCTCGCCGCCGACCCGCCCGCGCCGACCGCTCCCGCTCCCGAGGCTCGGCAGTGGGCCGACGAGCAGCTCGCCGGCTTCCCCGGGCTCACCGAGGCGCTCGCGTCGGGGGAGAGGGTGGTCGTGGACGCCCCGCCCCGACCGGATGCCGCGGGCATCACGATCGGCGCATGGGCGACGCTGCTCGCCGCCGCCGCCGTGCAGACGCTGGGCGCCGGGCGCAGCGCGGTGCTCGTCGTCCCCGACCATCGCGACCAGGCGCAGCTGGAGGCGGCCCTCGCGGGCCGGGTGCCCGAGGACGCGCTCGTCGTCGACGATGCGGCCCGGCCGAATCCGGAACGGTACCGCGCGTTCCTGCGCACCCTGGCGACCGCCCCCTGCATCGTCGTGGGCAAGCGCTCGGCCGTCTACGCACCGGTGCCCGAGCTCGGCATGCTCGCGATCTGGGACGACGGCGATCCCCTTCTCGAAGAGCCGCTCGCCCCGTACGTGCATGCCCGCGACGCCGCGCTCGTGCGGCAGGAGCTGCACGGCGGGGCGCTGCTGTTCGCCGGCCACACCCGCACGACGGACGTCGAGCGCCTCGTCGGCGTCGGGTGGGTGCGCGAGATCGCCGCGGCTCGCCGTGAGACCGCCCGGGTGATCCTCGACGCCGCGCAGGCATCCCGGCCGGGGGAGCGGGTGCCCTCCGCGGCGTTCCAGACGGCCCGCGAGGCCCTGCAGCACGGCCCGGTGCTCGTGCAGGTGGCCCGCCCGGGCTACGCACCCGTGCTCGTCTGCGCGCAGTGCCGGGCTCCTGCCCGCTGCGCCCACTGCGGCGGGCCGCTGCATGCCCGCGCCCCGCGGGCCGTGCCGGTGTGCACCTGGTGCGGACACACCGCGGTGGGCTGGCGCTGCCCGGCCTGCGAGTCCGAGCGGGTGCGCTTCGCATCGTCGGGCAGCGAGCGCACCGCGGACGAGCTCGGGCGCGCCTTCCCGAACACGCGCGTGATCGTCGCCGACGGAGACCACCTGGTGCTGCGCGTCGACGACGCACCCGCCCTGGTGGTGGCCACCCGGGGAGCCGAGCCGATCGCCGAAGGCGGCTACCGTGCGGTGATCCTGCTCGACGGTGAGCGGATGCTGCTGGCCGACGCCCTGCGGATCGGCGAGTCGTGCCTGCGGTGGTGGTCGAACGCGGCGGCGCTGGCGGCATCCGGAGCTCCCGTGCATCTGGTCGGGGTGACCGGACCCGTGGCACGCGCGCTCGCGACCTGGAACCAGGCCGGCTACGCCCGGTCCGAGCTGGCGGCGCGTGCGCCCCTGCTCATGCCGCCCACGGTCCGTGTGGCCGCGGTCACCGGAGCGCCGCAGGCGGTCGAGCGGGCCCTGTCCGACGTGCGCACCGCCGTCCCCACGCTGCCGCCCGCCGCCGTCCTCGGACCGGTCCGGCTGGAGGATGACCCCGCGACCATGCGCGCCCTGGTGCGATTCGAGTACGGGGAGGGCCGCCCGGTCACCGAGGCCCTTCGTGCCGCCGTCGTGCGCGAAGCCCTGCGCGGCGGTCGGGGCCGGGGCGGCGGACGCGCGCGCAATACACTCAGAGTCCGGGTCGACGTGCCCGACCCGGAGCTGTGAGGTGACGCCGTGAGACTCGTGTTCGCCGGGACCCCGGACGCCGCGGTCCCCTCGCTGCGCCGTCTCGCCGCATCGGCCCACGAGATCGCTCTCGTGGTGACCCGGCCCGACGCCCCGGTGGGCCGCAGACGCGTCATGACCCCTTCGCCGGTCGCGCAGGCGGCGAGCGAACTCGGCCTCGACGTGCTCCGGACGACCCGGCTCGACGAGTCCGCATCCGCGCGCGTCGCCGCGGCGGATCCGGAGCTCGGCGTCGTGGTCGCCTACGGCGGGCTGGTCCGCGAGCCGCTGCTGTCGCTTCCGGCACGGGGGTGGATCAACCTGCACTTCTCGCTGCTGCCGCGCTGGCGCGGCGCCGCCCCCGTGCAGCACGCGATCATCGCGGGGGACGAGCGCACCGGCGCCGCGGTGTTCCGGCTCGTGCCCGAGCTGGACGCAGGCGACGTCTACGCGCAGTTCGAGCATCCGATCGGCCCGGAGGCGACCGCCGGGGAGGTGCTCGACGAGCTCGCGGTGCGCGGCGCAGACCTGCTGGTGCAGGTCGTCGACGACATCGCGGCGGGCACCGCGCACGCACACCCGCAGCAGGGTGAGCCGACCACCGCCCCGAAGCTCGGCATCGACGACGCGCGCGTGCGCTGGGAGCACGATGCCCCGGCGGTCCTCGCCCGCATCCGCGGCGTGACGCCGGAACCGGGCGCTTTCACCACGATCGACGGCGCGCGGCTGAAGATCCTGCGCGCGCGTGCCGCCGCGAGCGACCTGCACCCGGCGCCCGGCGCGGTCGTCGTCAGCGGGCGCGAGGTGCTGGTCGGGACGGGAACCGCGCCGGTGGCCCTCGAGGTCGTCCAGCCCGCCGGCCGGGGTCCGATGGCGGCGGCGGACTGGTGGCGCGGCGTGCGCGCGGCAGAGGCGCGGGTGGGCACGTGAGCGCCGCACAGCGGCCCGACCGACAGCGGGCCGAACGACAGCGGGCCCAAGGCCGTCGCCCCGACAGATCGGCAGGCGCCCACCGCGTCCAGCCTGCGCGGAGGGTCGCGTACGAGACGCTGAGGTCCGTGCACGATTCCGACGCCTACGCGAATCTGCTGCTGCCGCGCAGCATCCGCCGCGCCGGGCTGGCAGGCGCGGACGCAGCGCTCGCGACCGAGCTCACCTACGGCACGCTGCGCAGGCAGGGCACCTATGACGCCGTCATCGCGATCGCCGCCGGGCGCGACACCGCCGAGATCGATCCGCCGGTGCTCGACGCGCTCCGGCTGGGCGCCCACCAGCTGCTGTCCACCCGGGTCGCCTCGCACGCTGCGGTGAACGAGTCGGTGGCCCTCGTCGCAGAGACGGCACGCAGCGCCACCGGCTTCGCCAACGCCGTGCTGCGCCGCATCGCACGCGACACGCCGGGCGACTGGATGGCCCTGCTCGACGACCGTGCACGGTCGGACGACGAGCGGCTGGGGCTGCGCCACGCCCACCCCGTGTGGGTGCTCCGGGCCTTCCGCCGCGCCCTGGCCGCGGAGGGACGCGCCGACGAGCTCACTGCGCTGCTGGAGGCGGACAACGCCGCTCCGGGCGTGACGCTGGCGGCTCTTCCCGGTGTCGCCGAGCCACCCGAGCACAGCCACCGGACCCGCTACTCGCCGATCGGCTTCGGTCTGGACGCCGGCGACCCCGAGCCGGTGATCGCCAGCGCCGACGGCGCGATCCGCGTGCAGGACGAGGGGTCGCAGCTGGCGGCGCTCGCGCTCAGCCGCTGGGCGCCGCCGCGCCCGGGGGAGCGCTGGCTCGATCTGTGCGCGGGACCGGGAGGCAAGACCGCGGTCCTGGCCGCCGAGGCTCTGGCCGGCGGTGCGGCACTGGAGGCGAACGAGCCGGTGCCCGCCCGCGCGGCGCTCGTGCGGGACTCGATCGCCGCCGTCCCCCTGGAGGTCCCGGTCTCCGAGGAGGACGGCCGCGTCCGCGCGACCGATGCCCCGCAGTCCTACGACCGGATCCTCGTCGACGCGCCGTGCACCGGCCTGGGCGCCTTGCGCCGTCGGCCCGAGGCGCGCTGGCGCAAGCAGGCGGCGGACCTGCCCGAGCTCACGGCGCTGCAGGGCGAGCTGCTCGATGCGGCGATCCGCGCCCTCAAGCCCGGCGGCGTCGTCGCGTATGTCACGTGCTCACCGCACCTCGCCGAGACGGCCGCGGTCGTCGCCGATGCGCGGCGCACGTGGGGCGACGACCTCGAGGAGCTCGACGCGAGGGCCGTGCTGCACGGTGTCGCGCAGCATCCGCTCGATCTCCCGGTCCCCGCCGACGGTTCCGGCCGTGCGCAGCTGTGGCCCCATCGTCACGGCACGGACGCGATGTCGATCGTGCTGCTGCGCCGCCGTCCCGGCACGCGCTGACGGCCTGGAATACTGGGCACGTGCCCGATCAGCTGCCTGCCGCGCCCCGCATCAACCCGAGCATCCTCGCCGCGGACTTCGTCAACATGCAGGCAGAGCTCGACCGCATCGCCACGGCCGACTTCGTCCACGTGGACGTCATGGACAACCACTTCGTGCCGAACCTCACCTTCGGACCGCAGATGGTCGAGCGCATCCAGGCGACGAGCCCCGTGCCGCTGGACGTGCACCTCATGATCGACGACCCCGACCGGTGGGCGCCGGGATACGCCGAGCTCGGCGCGGCGTCGGTCACCTTCCATCTCGAGGCCGCGCACGAGCCGGTCTGGCTGGCGCGCCGGCTGCGTGAGCTGGGCGCGCGGGCGGGCGTGGCCGTCAAGCCGGCCACGCCTGTGGAGGGCCTGTTCGACATCCTCGACGACTTCGACCAGATCCTCGTGATGACCGTCGAGCCCGGCTTCGGAGGGCAGGGCTTCATGGCCGAGACCATGCCCAAGCTGAGACGCCTGGCCGACGAGGCGCACCGCCGGGGCTCCGCCGTCTGGCTGCAGGTCGACGGCGGCATCTCGGAGTCGACGATCGCACAGGCCGCGCAGGCGGGGGCGGACACGTTCGTGGCAGGGTCGGCGGTGTTCGGGAAGGACGACCCGGATGCCGCGATCGCCGCCCTCCGCGCGATCGCCGGTGATCACCTGCACCGGTAGCCTGGCAGGGTGAAGACTTTCGACGGGCTGTTCGCCGAGCTCCAGTCCAAGGCCGCCGCGCGGCCGGAGGGCTCGGGCACGGTCGCCCAGCTGGACGCCGGAGTGCACGCCATCGGCAAGAAGATCGTCGAGGAGGCCGCGGAGGTGTGGATGGCGGCCGAGTACGAGACCGCCGAGGCCGCCGCCGAGGAGATCTCGCAGCTGCTGTATCACCTGCAGGTGCTGATGCTCGCCAAGGGACTGTCGCTGGAGGACGTGTACCGACATCTGTGAGCGGATCCTCGCAGTTCCCCGCACACCCCACCTGGAAGCACCCACATGTTGCGAATCGCAGTGCCCAACAAGGGCTCGCTGGCCGAGACGGCCGCGGAGATGCTCACCGAGGCCGGATACACCGGCAGGCGCGATCCCAAGGATCTGCACGTCATGGACCCCGCGAACGACGTCGAGTTCTTCTACCTGCGCCCGAAGGACATCGCCACCTACGTCGGCTCCGGCGCGCTGGACGTCGGCATCACCGGCCGCGACCTGCTCAAGGACGCGCGGATGCCGGGGGCCCGCGAGATCGAGGCGCTCGGGTTCGGCTCGTCGACGTTCCGCTTCGCCGGCCCGCCCGGCCGCTTCGCGTCGCTGGGCGACCTCGAGGGGGTGCGCGTGGCCACCGCCTACCCGGGACTGGTCGACGCGTACCTGGACGAGCACGGCATCGCTGTGGACCTCGTGCCGCTCGACGGCGCCGTCGAGTCCGCCGTGCAGCTGGGTGTCGCCGACGCCGTCGCCGATGTCGTCTCCACCGGGACGACCCTGCGCCAGGCGGGTCTGGAGGTCTTCGGCCCTGTGCTGCTGGAGTCCGAGGCGGTGCTCGTGGGCGCCCCGCAGGATGCGCCGGGCCTGGAGACCCTGCGGCGCCGGCTGCGCGGTGTCATGGTGGCGCGCCGCTATGTGCTCGTCGACTACGACCTGCCGGCCCGGCTCGTCGACCAGGCGGCGCAGATCGCTCCCGGCATCGAATCGCCCACGGTCTCTCCGCTGCGGGACCCCGAGTGGGTCGCCGTGCGCGTGCAGGTGCCGCGGGCCGACGTCAACCGCATCATGGACCAGCTGTACGAGATCGGCGCGCGCGCGATCCTGGTCACCGCGATCCACAACGCGAGGCTGTGATGACCCTCGCGTGCCGTGTGATCCCGTGCCTGGACGTCGCCGACGGCCGGGTGGTCAAGGGCGTGAACTTCGAGAACCTGCGCGACATGGGCGATCCGGTCGAACTCGCCGCCCTGTACTTCGCACAGGGTGCCGACGAGATCACCTTCCTCGACGTCACCGCGACCGTCGACGAGCGCGCCACGACATACGACGTGGTGCGGCGCACCGCCGAGGAGGTGTTCATCCCCCTCACCGTCGGCGGCGGAGTGCGCTCCGGCGACGACGTCTCGATGCTCCTGTCGGTGGGCGCCGACAAGATCGGCGTGAACTCCGCGGCGATCGCGCGCCCCGGGCTCATCGACGAGATCGCCGACCGGTTCGGCGCGCAGGTGCTCGTGCTCTCGCTGGATGTCAAGCGGGCGGCGACGACTCCTTCCGGCTTCGTCGTGACCACCCACGGCGGACGCACCGAGACGAGGCTGGATGCGCTGGACTGGGCCCGTGAGGCCGTCGAGCGGGGCGCCGGCGAGCTCCTGGTGAACTCCATCGACGCGGACGGCACCAAGGAGGGCTTCGATCTCGAGCTCGTCGCGCTCATGCGCGAAGTCTCCAGCGTCCCCGTCATCGCCTCCGGTGGAGCGGGGAAGGTCGAGCACTTCGCCCCGGCGGTGCACGCCGGCGCGGACGCGGTGCTCGCCGCATCCGTCTTCCACTCCGGACAGCTCTCCGTCGGCGATGTGAAGGCGGCCCTGGCCGCCGACGGCGTGCAGATCCGGTCGTCGAGCGAGGACGCCGCAGCCGAGAGAGTCGAAAGGCGGTCGTCCGATGGATGACACCGTCGAGGGAAGGATCGCCCGCGTCGCCTTCAACGAGCAGGGCCTCGCGCCGGCGATCATCCAGCAGCACGACTCCGGCGAGGTGCTGATGCTGGGCTGGATGGATGCCGAGGCCCTCCGCCGCACCCTGACCACCGGCCGGGTCACCTTCTGGTCACGATCGCGCCAGGAGCTCTGGCGCAAGGGCGACACCTCCGGGCACATCCAGCTCGTGCGCGGCGCGCGGCTGGACTGCGACGGCGACGCGCTGCTCATCCAGGTCGAGCAGATCGGCCCGGCCTGCCACACCGGGACCCGGACCTGCTTCGACGCGGACGATCTCAGACCCGTCGTGGACCCGGCATGACCCGCCGGGCACGTCTGGTCTGCGTCGTCGCCATCCTGCTCACCGGCGCGCTCGGGCTGATCTCGTCGACGCAGACCTGGTTCCACGTCACGCTCGCCACCGGCGGCGACGTCCTCGCCGTCCCGGGCGCGGAGGCCATCCCCGTGCTCGCGCCGCTGTGCCTCGCGGTCCTGGCGCTCGGCGCCGCCCTGACCATCGTGAATCTCGTCCTCCGGTACATCCTCGGCGCGCTCACGGTGCTGTGCGGCGCGGTGCTGCTCTGGCTCATCGTGCCCGTGGCCGCAGATGCTCCCGTGTCGGCGGTGGCGCGAACCGTGACCACCGCCACCGGCATCGCCGGCGTGGAGTCCGTGTCCGAGATGATCGCAGCGGTCGGCGAGACCCCGTGGCCGTGGGCGACCGCCGTCTGCGCGGCGGTGCTCCTGCTGGCCGGCATCCTCGTCCTCGCCACCGCGCATCGCTGGCGCCGGGCCGGCCGCCGGTTCGCCGCCGATGCGCCGCACACCGCTGCTGCGAGCGACGGGCCCCTGGACGCCGTCGAGTCGTGGGACGACCTGTCCCGCGGTGACGATCCGACCGGCTGATCCTCCACCACGTCGCACGTGCGACCCCGCTAGACTGGCTGTGCCCGCGCACCACCGGAGGAATCCCCAATGACCAACCCCATCGCCGACCCCGGTCACGGAAACTCGCCCGCCGCCTGGACCGCCGTGATCATCATGCTCGCGGCCATCGTCATCGGCGTCGTGGCGTTCTGGTTCGACATCGCGTGGCTCGTGTGGGCGGCAGCCGGGCTCGTCGTGGTGGGGCTGATCGTGGGATGGATCATGGCGAAGGCCGGGTACGGCGTGGCCGGCCCGAAGTACCAGCCCAAGGAACACTGATCGTGCTCGCCGACCTGACGGCCGGCGCGGTGCAGGACGCAGAACGGCGGGCCGAGTCCCAGCCGCCCGAGGAGATCGAGCGCCGAGCCCTGGCGCAGCCCGCCGCACGCGACGCGCTGGCCGCTCTCGCACCGTCCGACCGTGTCAAGATCATCGCCGAGATCAAGCGCGCCAGCCCGTCCCGGGGTGATCTCGCCGGCATCCCCGACCCCGCGCACCAGGCCCGCCTCTACGAGCAGGGCGGAGCGTCGGCGATCAGCGTGCTCACCGAGGCCCGCAGGTTCAAAGGCAGCCTCGACGATCTCGTGGCCGTGCGCGACGCGGTGAGCGTGCCCGTGCTGCGCAAGGACTTCATCGCGACGCCCTACCAGGTGTTCGAGGCGCGGGCGGCCGGCGCCGACCTCGTTCTGCTCATCGTCGCCGCCCTCGAGACCCCGGTGCTCACTGAGCTGCACCGTCTGATCCTCGACCTCGGCATGACGCCGCTGGTCGAGACGCACTCGGCGGCGGAGCTGGACACGGCGCTCGAGCTGGGTGCCCGACTGGTCGGCGTCAACGCCCGGGACCTGAAGACGTTCGACCTGGACCGCGAGCTGTTCGGCCGTCTCGCGCCCACGATCCCCGACGGGGTCGTCAAGGTCGCTGAGTCGGCCGTGCTGGCCCCTGCCGATGTCGCCCGCTATCGCGCGGCCGGCGCCGACGTGGTGCTCATCGGCGAGGCGCTGGTGACCGGCGACCCGGTCGCGACACTGCGGTCCTTCCTGGCGGCGGACGATGCCGCCGGCGGCGAAGGGGAGTCCTCGTGAGTCTGCGCGCGGCCGCGGGGCCGTTCTTCGGCGAGTTCGGCGGTCGGTACATGCCCGAGTCTCTGATCGCCGCCATCGACGAGCTCACCGAGGTCTACGAGTCGGCGAAGGCCGATCCGGACTTCCAGGAGGAGTTCCTCGCGCTGCTGCGCGACTACGCCGGCCGGCCGTCGGCCCTCACGGAAGTGCCCCGGTTCGCGGCACACGCCGGCGGGGCGCGTGTGTTCCTCAAGCGCGAGGACCTCAACCACACCGGCTCGCACAAGATCAACAACGTGATCGGCCAGGCGCTGCTGACCCGCCGGCTCGGCAAGACCCGGGTGATCGCAGAGACGGGGGCCGGGCAGCACGGTGTCGCCACGGCCACGGCCGCGGCGCTGTTCGGGTTCGACTGCACGATCTACATGGGCGAGGTCGACACCGAGCGTCAGGCGCTCAACGTCGCGCGCATGCGTCTGCTCGGAGCAGAGGTCGTGCCGGTCAAGACGGGATCGCGGACACTGAAGGACGCCATCAACGAGGCGTACCGCGACTGGGTGGCCAGCGTCGAGTCGACGAACTACATCTTCGGCACCGCGGCGGGGCCTCATCCGTTCCCCGCCATGGTGCGCGATTTCCAGAAGGTCATCGGCGAGGAGGCCAGGGCTCAGCTGCTCGACCGCGCCGGGCGGCTTCCGGACGCCGTGGTCGCCTGCGTCGGCGGCGGCTCGAACGCCATCGGCATGTTCGACGCGTTCCTCGACGATGACTCGGTGCGGCTTTACGGGGTGGAGGCCGCCGGAGACGGCGTCGACACACCGCGACACGCCGCATCCATCGAACGCGGGCGCGTCGGCGTGCTGCACGGCGCGAAGACCTACGTGCTGCAGGACGAGGACGGCCAGACGATCGAGTCGCACTCGATCTCCGCGGGGCTGGACTATCCCGGTGTGGGCCCGGAGCACTCGTGGCTGGCGGCGATCGGACGCGCCCAGTACATCCCCGCCACCGATGCGGAGGCGATGGATGCTCTGCGGCTGCTGTCGCAGACCGAAGGCATCATCCCCGCGATCGAGTCCGCGCACGCCCTCGCCGGCGCGCTGCGCATCGGGCGCGAACTGGGACCGGAGTCGCTCATCGCCGTGAGCCTGTCCGGCCGCGGCGACAAGGACATGGACACGGCCGCGAAGTGGTTCGGCCTGTATGACGAGGGAGCGGTGTCGTGAGCCGGGTCGCCGAGGCCATCGACCGTGCCAAGGCGGAAGGACGCGGCGCGTTCGTCGGCTACCTGCCGTTGGGCTTCCCCGACCTCGCCACGAGCATCGACGCCGCCGTCGCCCTCGCCGACAACGGCGCCGACGTGCTCGAGCTGGGGCCGCCGTACAGCGACCCGGTCATGGACGGCGTCGTCATCCAGGAGGCGACACAGGCGGCGCTGGCCGCGGGATTCCGCATGCGCGACACCTTCACGGCGATCCGGGAGATCACCCGCCGCGTCGACGTGCCGGTCCTGGTGATGAGCTACTGGAACCCCGTGTTCCAGTACGGCGTCGACCGCTACGCGGACGACCTGCTCGCCGCGGGCGGCGCCGGCATGATCACGCCGGACATCACGCCCGACGCCGCCGGGGAGTGGATCGCCGCCAGCCGCCGCACCGGTCTCGACCGCGTCTTCCTCGCTGCGCCGACCTCCACCGACGCGCGTCTGGACCTCGTGATCGGCAATTCCACGGGGTTCGTCTACACCGTCTCGACAATGGGCATCACGGGGGAGCGGGCGGAACTGGATGCCGCGGCCCGCACACTCGTCGCCCGCCTGCGCGAGCGGGGTGCGGAACGCGCCTGCGTCGGGATCGGCGTCTCGACCGCGGCCCAGGTGGCCGGCGTGCTCGAGTACGCCGACGGCGCCATCGTCGGCACCGCCCTCGTGCGCGCGCTGCGCGACGGCGGCGTCCCGCGCCTGGCCGAGATGGCACGCGAACTGACGGCCGGAACGCGCTGAGTAGACTTCCTAGGTCGGCCCGAACGCCGAAAGCCACACAGCAAGGACCATCTCCCCATGACCCACGCCGCTGCCAGCGTCCTGGCGAGCATTCCGAGCCCGCCCATCAGCGAGTTCTTCATCGGCTCCATCCCGGTCCGCATCTATGCCGTGTGCATCATCGTGGGGATCATCGTCGCGGTGCTGATGACCAACCATCGCCTGACCCGGCGGGGCGCGGAACCCTGGGTCGTCATCGACATCGCCCTGCTCGCGGTGCCGCTCGCGATCATCTGTGCGCGCATCTATCACGTCGCCACCCACCCCGGCTACTACTTCGGAGCCGGATCCAACCCGTGGAACCCGTTCGAGCCCGGATCGGTCTGGGCGATCTGGGAGGGCGGCATCGCCATCTACGGCTCGCTCCTCGGCGGCGCGATCGGCGCGTGGCTGGGCTGCCGATGGACCGGCATCCGCTTCTCCGCGTTCGCGGACGCGCTGGCGCCGGGCCTGCTGCTCGCCCAGGCGCTCGGCCGCTTCGGCAACTGGTTCAACCAGGAGCTGTTCGGTCTGCCGACCGACCTGCCGTGGGGCCTGGAGATCAGCCCCGACAACCCCGCCTTCCCGCCGGGGCTCCCCGAGGACACGCTCTTCCATCCCACCTTCCTGTACGAGGTCATCTGGAACACGCTGGGCGTGCTGGTGCTGCTGTGGGCGGGCCGGCGGTTCCTGCTCCAGTGGGGTCGCCTTTTCGGTCTCTACCTCGTGTGGTACAGCGCCGGCCGCATCGTCTGGGAGTCGATCCGCATCGATCCCAGCGAGGTGTACCTCGGGCTGCGCTCGAACGTGTGGGCCGCGATCATCGGTGTCGTCCTGGGTCTGCTCATCATGCTCGTGCAGAAGCGCCGGCACCCGGGCCTGGAGCCGTCTGCGTACGTCCCGGGGCGCGAATGGAAGGGCCGCGGCGACGAGGCTGTACAATCGCAGGACACCGACGACTTCGTCGACGTGAGCGATCCGCCCGCATCCGAAGATCCCGGCGTCGGTGAGGACGCAGCCACAAGCACCGTCACCACGAAGTAACCCAGGGCCGACGTCGTCCCAGCTGAGCATTCAACGTGAGGACGGTACGCATGCTCTCGAGCCCCGGCACCGGCTTTCCGAACGCCTTCCCGCAGAAGCAGGGCATGTACAGCCCCGACTACGAGAAGGACGCCTGCGGACTGGCGATGGTCGCGACGCTGCGCGGCGAGCCGGGACACGACATCATCGATCTGGCGCTGACGGCGCTTCGCAATCTCGAGCACCGCGGCGCGATCGGCTCGGACGCAGGCACCGGTGACGGCGCCGGCATCCTCACCCAGATCCCGGATGCCTTCCTGCGCGCAGTCGCCGACTTCACGCTGCCCGCCGTCGGCGAGTACGCGGCAGGCCTCGCATTCCTTCCCCTCGCCGACGACGAGCGTGCCGCGCAGAAGACCGCGATCGAGGGACTTGCCCGCGATGAGGGGCTGACCGTTCTGGGCTGGCGCACCGTGCCGACCGCGCCGGAGCACCTGGGCAAGCTCGCGTTCGACGCCCGCCCGGCCTTCGAGCAGCTGTTCCTCTCCCGCCCCGCCATCGGTGGCGCGCCGGCGCTGTCCGGGGTCGAGCTCGACCGCTCGGCCTACCGACTGCGCAAACGCGCCCAGCATGAGCTGGGCGCGTATTTCGTCTCGCTGTCGTCGCGCACTCTGGGCTACAAGGGCATGGTCACCTCGCTCCAGCTCGAGCCGTTCTTCCCCGACCTGTCCGACGAGCGGTTCGCCTCCGAGCTCGCCGTCGTGCATTCGCGCTACTCGACCAACACCTTCCCCTCCTGGCCGCTCGCCCAGCCGCTGCGCATGCTCGCCCACAACGGCGAGATCAACACGGTCCGCGGCAACCGCAACTGGATGCGGGCGCGCCAGTCTCAGCTCGAATCGGAGCTGCTGGGCGACATCCGGCCGCTCCTGCCCATCTGCACGCCCGGCGAGAGCGACTCGGCTTCCTTCGACGAGGTGCTCGAGCTGCTCACGCTCACCGGGCGCAGCCTGCCGCACGCCATCATGATGATGGTCCCCGAAGCGTACGAGAAGCAGGCCGATGTGCCCCGCGACCTGCGCGCGTTCTACGACTACCACGCGCTGCAGATGGAGCCGTGGGACGGCCCGGCCGCTCTGATCCTCACCGACGGGACGCTCGTGGGCGCCACCCTCGATCGCAACGGCCTGCGCCCGGGCCGCTGGACCGAGACGACCGATGGACTCGTCGTCATCGGCAGCGAGACGGGGGTCCTGGAGTTCGAGCCCGAGCGCATCAAGCGCCGTGGCCGGCTCCAGCCCGGCCGGATGTTCCTCGTCGACACCGCGCAGCGCCGGATCGTCGAAGACGAGGAGATCAAGCGCGGGCTCGCCGAGCTGGAGCCGTGGGACCTGTGGCTGCGCCAGCGGCTGCAGCTGAGCGAACTTCCCGACCGCGAGCACATCGTGCATCCGATCGCGTCGATCACGCGCCGGCAGCGCACGTTCGGCTACACCGAGGAGGAGGTGCGGATCCTCCTCACCCCGATGGGCCAGAACGGCGTCGAGCCGCTGGGGGCGATGGGCTCGGACACCCCCATCGCCGCACTCAGCTCCCGGCCGCGGCTGCTGTTCGACTACTTCACCCAGCAGTTCGCCCAGGTCACCAACCCCCCGCTGGACTCGATCCGCGAGGAGGTCGTGACGAGCCTTCGGGCGGGCATCGGACCGGAGCGGAACCTCCTGGCATGGGGGCCCGACCACGCCCGCCAGATCACCCTCGACTTCCCGGTGCTCGACAACGACGAGCTCGCGAAGATCCAGAACATCCACCGCACGATGCCGGGGCGCCGCGCCGTGACCCTGCGCGGCCTGTACCACTTCGACGCCGGCCCGGGCAGTCTCCGGGCGCGCCTCGACGAGCTGTGCGCCGAGGCGGATGCCGCCATCGCGGACGGTGCGGAGTTCCTCATCCTCTCGGACCGCGACTCCAACAAGGACCTCGTCCCGATCCCGTCGCTGCTGATGGTCGCGGCGGTGCACCATCACCTCATCCGCAACGAGACCCGCATGAAGGTGGGGCTCGTGGCCGAGGCGGGTGATGTGCGCGAGGTGCACCACGTGGCGACGCTCCTGGGCTACGGCGCCTCGGCCGTCAACCCGTACCTCGCGATGGAGACGGTCGAATACCTCGTGCGCACCGGATTCATCACCCGGATCTCCGCCGAGGAGGCGGTGCGCAACGTCATCCACGCCCTCGGCAAGGGCGTGCTGAAGATCATGTCCAAGATGGGCATCTCGACGGTCGCCTCGTACGCCGGGGCACAGGCTTTCGAGGCCATCGGGCTCAGCCAGGAGGTGATCGACGCCTACTTCACCGGCACCGAGTCGAAGATCGGCGGCATCGGAATCGAGCAGATCGCCGCCGAGAACCAGGCCCGCCACGACTTCGCGTACCCGGAGGACTCCGCGTCGCGGGCGCACGAGCGGCTCTGGACCGGGGGTGAGTACCAGTGGCGCAGGGACGGCGCGCCGCACCTGTTCAATCCGGACACCGTGTTCCGGCTGCAGCACTCGACCCGCACCCGCCGCTACGACATCTTCCGCGAGTACACGCGCCTGGTCGACGACCAGTCCGAGCAGCTGAAGACGCTTCGGGGCATGTTCCGGCTGCGAGAAGGCGTGCGACCGCCGGTGCCCCTGGACGAGGTGGAGCCCGTCTCCGAGATCGTGAAGCGCTTCTCGACCGGGGCGATGAGCTACGGCTCGATCTCGAAGGAGGCGCACGAGACCCTCGCGATCGCCATGAACCGGATCGGCGGCAAGTCGAACACCGGCGAAGGGGGAGAGGATGTCGACCGGCTCCTGGACCCGGAGCGCCGCAGCGCGATCAAGCAGGTCGCCTCGGGGCGGTTCGGTGTGACGAGCATGTACCTCACCGAGGCCGACGACATCCAGATCAAGCTCGCCCAGGGCGCCAAGCCGGGGGAGGGCGGCCAGCTCCCGCCTGCGAAGGTCTATCCCTGGATCGCCCGCACCCGCGGCGGCACGGCGGGCGTCGGACTCATCTCTCCGCCGCCGCACCACGACATCTACTCGATCGAGGATCTCAAGCAGCTGATCTTCGACCTCAAGCGCGCGAACCCCCGCGCCCGCATCCACGTCAAGCTCGTCAGTCAGTCCGGCATCGGCGCGGTCGCCGCCGGCACGGCGAAGGCGCTCGCCGACGTCATCCTCGTGTCCGGGCACGACGGCGGCACCGGGGCGAGCCCGCTCAACTCCCTCAAGCACGCCGGCACGCCGTGGGAGCTGGGCCTGGCCGAGACCCAGCAGACGCTGATGCTCAACGGAATGCGCGACCGCGTCGTCGTGCAGGTCGACGGTCAGCTCAAGACCGGCCGGGATGTCATCATCGGCGCGCTGCTGGGTGCCGAGGAGTTCGGCTTCGCGACCGCGCCGCTGGTCGTCTCCGGCTGTGTGATGATGCGCGTGTGCCACCTCGACACCTGCCCGGTGGGGGTGGCGACGCAGAACCCGCTCCTGCGTTCGCGCTTCAGCGGAAAGCCGGAGTTCGTCGTCAACTTCATGGAGTTCATCGCCGAAGAGGTGCGCGAGCATCTCGCGGCGCTCGGATTCCGCACCTTGACGGAGGCCGTCGGGCACAGCGAGCTCCTCGACGTCGACACGGCGATCGCCCACTACAAGGCCGCGGGCCTCGACATGGAGCCGGTGCTGCGCGGCCCTGCCTTCGCCGACGACGAGCCCCGGCGCAGCATGCGGCAGCAGGAGCACGAGCTCGACAAGCATTTCGACGTGCAGCTCCTCGCGCGCGCGCAGGCCGTGATCGACGGCGCGGCGCCGCATGTCGACATCAGCCTGCCGATCCGGAACACCGCTCGCGCCGTCGGAACCCTGCTCGGACACCACGTCACCCGCGCGCACGGCCCCAACGGCCTTCCGTCCGGGTCGATCGTGGTGGAGCTGGTCGGCTCGGCCGGTCAGTCGTTCGGCGCGTTCCTTCCCGCCGGCATCACCCTGCGGCTCGAAGGCGACTCGAACGACTACGTCGGAAAGGGCCTCTCGGGCGGGCAGATCGTGATCCGCCCGCCGAAGGGTGCCGGCTTCGCCGCCGCGGAGAACGTCATCGCCGGCAACGTGATCGGGTACGGCGCAACCCAGGGCACGATGTTCCTCAGCGGAGTCGTCGGCGAGCGGTTCCTGGTGCGCAACTCGGGTGCGACCGCCGTGGTGGAAGGCGTCGGCGACCACGCCCTCGAGTACATGACCGGCGGCTTGGCGGTCATCCTCGGTCCGACCGGGCGCAACCTCGGCGCCGGCATGTCCGGCGGCTCCGCGTACGTGTACGGCCTCGATCCGGCCAAGGTCAACAGCGATGCCCTCGCCTCCGGCGAGCTCGAACTGCTGCCCCTGGGGGCGGGCGATCTCGCGATGCTCCGCGACCTGCTCGAGCAGCACCGGGACGAGACGGGCTCCGCCCTGGCGGCGCGCATCCTGGCGGACTTCGACGCCGAATCGGAGCACTTCGTGCGTGTGCTGCCACGGGACTACGCCGCCGTGCTGCAGACACGGCAGGAGGCGGTCGCACAGGGACTCGATCCGGACGGCGACATCGTGTGGGGCCGGATTCTGGAGGTGACCGGTGGCTGATCCGAAGGGCTTCCTCAAGCACACCGAGCGCGAGCTGCCGGCCCGTCGTCCGGTGCCGGTGCGCATCATGGACTGGAAAGAGGTGTACGAGCCGGGGGACTCGGCCGTGCTGCGCCGCCAGGCGAGCCGCTGCATGGACTGCGGTGTGCCGTTCTGTCATCAGGGATGCCCGCTGGGCAATCTCATCCCCGAATGGAACGACCTCACCTGGCGAGGCGAGGGGCGCGCCGCCTACGAGCGACTGCACGCCACCAACAACTTCCCCGAGTTCACCGGACGACTGTGCCCTGCACCGTGCGAGAGCGCCTGCGTGCTGGGCCTCAACCAGCCCGCGGTGACGATCAAGCAGATCGAGGTCTCGATCGTCGACGAGGGGTTCGCCAACGGCTGGGTCGAGCCTCAGCCGCCCGCTCGTCTCACCGGAAAGACGGTCGCCGTCGTCGGCTCCGGGCCCGCGGGCCTGGCCGCCGCCCAGCAGCTGACGCGCGCCGGGCACACCGTGGCGGTGTTCGAGCGGGACGACCGCATCGGCGGACTGCTGCGGTACGGCATCCCGGACTTCAAGATGGAGAAGCGCCACCTCGAGGTGCGGCTGCGTCAGATGCGGGACGAGGGCACGCGCTTCCGCGCGGGTGTCGAGATCGGCCGCGACATCGCCTGGGACGAGCTGCGGGAGCGGTACGACGCCGTGGTCGTGGCCACCGGCGCGACCGTGCCTCGCGACCTTCCGATCCCCGGGCGCGACCTCGCCGGCGTGCACTACGCGATGGAGTACCTCGTCGAATCCAACCGGGCGGTGGCAGGCGACCCGGTGCCACAGCAGATCTCCGCGGCGGGCAAGCATGTCGTGGTCATCGGCGGCGGCGACACCGGCGCCGACTGCATCGGCACCGCCCACCGGCAGGGTGCGCTGAGCGTCACCAACCTCGCGATCGGCCGCCGGCCTCCCGAGTCGCGGCCGGAGCACCAGCCGTGGCCGATGGCGCCGACGGTCTTCGAGGTGCAGACGGCCCACGAGGAGGGCGGGGAGCGCGCCTACCTGGCCTCCACCGTCGAGTTCCTCGGCAACGACGTCGGCGAGGTGCGAGCGCTGCGGGTCGCCGAGACCGAGTACGTCGACGGGGCACGGATCCCCAAGCCCGGCACGGAGCGCGACATCCCCGCCGACCTGGTGCTGATCGCGATGGGCTTCACCGGGCCCGAGCGGGGCACGCTCGCCGAGCAGCTCGACGCCGAGTTCACCGCGCGCGGGAACCTCGGTCGCGACACCGCGTTCCAGACCACCGTCCCGGGTGTGTTCGTCGCCGGCGACGCTGGCCGAGGCCAGTCGCTCATCGTCTGGGCGATCGCCGAGGGGCGGGCCGTCGCCGCTCACGTCGACGAATACCTCATGGGGTCGACGGTGCTGCCGTGCCCGGTCAGCTCCACCGAAGTCGCCATCGGCCTGCAGCCCGCGTAGGCTGGCGACAGTCTTCCGCCTCGCCCAAGAGATCCTCGCTCATATACGAAACCCGGAGTGCACAACCGATGAGACGCGCCAAGATCGTGGCAACGCTCGGGCCGGCGACATCCTCCTACGAGATGGTCCGCGCGATCATCGACGCGGGTGTGGATGTCACGCGCCTCAATCTCAGCCACGGCGACCGCTCCGTGCACGAGGCGAGCTTCGCCGGCATCCGCCGGGCCGCCGACGACGCGGGCCGGGCCGTGGCCGTCCTCGTCGACCTGCAGGGCCCGAAGATCCGGCTGGGGCGCTTCGCCGACGGTCCCCACGAGCTCGCCGCCGGCGACATCTTCAAGATCACGACCGAAGACGTGCCCGGCACCAAGGAGCTCGTCTCCACGACGTTCAAGGGGCTGCCCGCCGATGTCGGCCCGGGCGATTTCCTGCTCATCGACGACGGCCGGGTGCGTGTCAAGGTGCTCGAGTCCGACGACACCGTGGTCACCACGGAGGTCGTCGTCGGCGGAACGGTCTCCGACAACAAGGGGATCAACCTCCCGGGTGTCGCCGTGAACGTGCCCGCGCTGTCCGAGAAGGACGAGGAGGACCTGCGCTGGGCCCTGCGCATCGGCGCCGATCTCATCGCCCTCTCGTTCGTGCGCAGCGCGAAGGACGTGCAGCGGGTCCACGTCATCATGGCCGAGGAAGGCCGACGCATCCCGGTCATCGCGAAGATCGAGAAGCCGCAGGCCGTCGACAACCTCGAGGACATCATCGATGCGTTCGACGGCATCATGGTCGCCCGCGGCGACCTCGGCGTCGAGCTGCCCCTGGAGGCGGTTCCGATCGTGCAGAAGCGTGCGGTCGAGCTGTGCCGGCGGATGGCGAAGCCCGTGATCGTGGCCACGCAGATGCTCGAGTCGATGATCAGCAGCCCGGTGCCCACGCGCGCCGAGACCAGCGACGTCGCCAACGCGGTGCTGGACGGAGCCGACGCGGTGATGCTCTCCGGCGAGACGAGTGTGGGCCAGTACCCCGTGATCGTCGTCGAGACGATGGCGCGCATCATCGAGTCGACCGAGGAGCACGGCCTCGAGCGCATCCTCCCGCTGCAGACCCGCCCGCGCACACAGGGCGGGATCATCACGATGGCCGCGCTGGAGGTCGCGGAGTTCGTCGAGGCGAAGTACATCTGCGTCTTCACCGAGTCCGGCGACACGGCGCGCCGCATGTCGCGGCTGCGCCCCCGGATCCGCCTGCTCGCCTTCGCAGCGGATCCGGCCATCCGCCGCCGCATGGCCGTGACCTGGGGCATCCAGTCCACCCTCGTGGAGCACGTCTCGCACACCGATCGGATGTTCATCCAGGTCGACGACTACCTGCTCTCGAACGAGCTCGCCGCCGTCGGCGACAAGGTCGTCGTCATCTCCGGGTCGCCCCCCGGCATCATCGGCTCGACCAACGACATCCGCATCCACAAGGTGGGCGACGCCGTCCACGGCAAGGCGCCCATCTACCAGACCGGCGGGTAGCGGCCGCAGCCGCGGGGTGCCGCGCACGCGTCGTCGAGGCTAGAGTTTCCGCATCCGACGGCTCGCGAAAGGCTGACCCATGATCTTCTGGTCATTTCTGTGGGCGGTGTACATCGTCGCCTACATCTACGTGGTCTTCTTCGTCATCCGCGACGTCTTCCGCAACGAGAAGGCCAACGGCTGGATCAAGGCGCTGTGGATCATCCTGCTCGTGTTCATCCCGTTCCTCACCGGCTTCATCTACGTGATCGTCAACGGCAAGGGGATCGCCGAGCGTGAGCACCGGGCCCGTGCCTCGGTCCCTGAGGACGATGCATACCGTCCCGCCGCCTCCTCGAGTCCGGCCGACGACATCGCGCGCGCCCAGGCGCTGCGCGACGCCGGCACGATCACCCAGGGCGAGTACGACGCGATCAAGAGCAAGGCGCTGGGGAACCAGTACTTCGGCGCATAGGCGCCGTGGGGTGCCGGTGGTGGGAGTCGAACCCACACGCCCTCGCGGGCAACCGAGTTTGAGTCGGTCGCGTCTGCCATTCCGCCACACCGGCCGGCATTCGACGATACCGCAGGCGCCCAGCCGCCCTGCTCTAGGATGGACGGGTGACCGAGCAGGATCAGAACGATAAGCCCACGGCATCCGCCCCCCGTCGCGTCGTCGTCGCCGAAGACGAATCGCTCATCCGCCTCGACATCGTCGAGATCCTGCGGGACAACGGATTCGATGTCGTCGGCGAGGCGGGCGACGGCGAGACGGCCGTGCAGCTGGCGACCGAGCTGCGTCCCGATCTGGTCATCATGGACGTGAAGATGCCGCAGCTGGACGGCATCTCCGCCGCCGAGAAGCTGAGCAAGAACCACATCGCCCCGGTCGTCCTGCTGACCGCCTTCAGTCAGAAGGAGCTGGTGGAGCGCGCCAGCGAGGCGGGCGCCCTCGCCTACGTGGTCAAGCCCTTCACGCCGAACGACCTGCTGCCGGCGATCGAGATCGCCCTGGCCCGCTACGAGCAGATCATCACCCTCGAGGCAGAGGTCGCCGACATGGTCGAGCGCTTCGAGACCCGCAAGCTCGTCGACCGGGCCAAGGGCCTGCTCAACGAGAAGATGGGGCTGACCGAGCCGGAGGCGTTCCGGTGGATCCAGAAGGCGTCCATGGACCGGCGCCTGACCATGCAGGACGTCGCCAAGGCCATCATCGAGCAGCTCGCCCCCAAGAAGGGCTGAGCCGCTCAGATCTCGGTGCGCGCGGGCGCGTCGACGATCATGTTGGTGATCCGCACCGTCGAGCAGCGGCGGCCCCGGTCGTCGCTCAGCACGATCTCATGCACCGTGAGCGAGCGCCCCAGGTGGATCGGCGTGCAGACGCCGGTCACGTAGCCCTCGGTCGCGGAGCGCGTGTGCGTCGCGTTGACGTCGACGCCCACGGCCAGCCGGCCGGGACCGGCCGTGAAGTTCGCGTGCATCGATCCGAGCGACTCGGCGAGCACGACGAACGCGCCGCCGTGGAACAGACCGACCGGCTGCGTGTTGCCCGCCACCGGCATCCGGGCCACGGCCCGCTCGCGCGTGAACTCGATCCATTCGAAGCCCATGCGGTCCGCGAGCGCACCGTTTCCGCGCCGCTTCGCCCACTCCAGCCCGTCGGGCGAGCCTGGGGAGAGCGCGGCGGCGTCGTACGGCATCTCTCACCCTCGATCGGCGGCATCGGGCGTCGGCGTCCCTCGTTAGGCTGATCGGGTGACCGACTCCGGAAAGCCTACCCTCCTGGTCGTCGACGGGCACTCGCTCGCCTATCGCGCCTTCTTCGCCCTGCCCGTCGAGAACTTCTCCACGAAGGACGGCCAGCACACGAACGGGATCTACGGCTTCCTGGCCATGCTCATCAACCTCATCAAGGCCGAGCAGCCGACCCACCTCGCCGTGGCCTTCGACACATCCCGGCACTCGTTCCGCACCGAGGTGTATCCGGAGTACAAGGCGAACCGCTCCGAGACGCCCGCGCCGTTCCAGGGCCAGATCCCGCTGCTGAAGGAATCGCTGGCGGCCATGAACATCCCGGTGCTCACCCAGGAGCAGGTCGAGGCCGACGACATCCTCGCGACCCTCGCCACGCGCGGTGCGGCCGAGGGCTACCGCGTGCTGGTCTGCTCGGGAGACCGCGACACGATCCAGCTCGTCGACGACGACATCACGCTGCTCTACCCGAACGTGCAGGGCGTGTCGCAGCTGAAGCGCTACGACCGCCAGGCCGTCATCGACAAGTACGGCGTGCCCCCCGAGCAGTACCCCGACATCGCGGCGCTGGTCGGGGAGACCAGCGACAACCTGCCCGGTGTGCCCAAGGTCGGCGAGAAGACCGCCGTGAAGTGGCTCACCCAGTTCGGGTCGCTGGAGAATCTGCTCGAGAACGCGGACAAGGTGACCGGCGTCGTCGGCGGCAACCTGCGCGAGCACCTCGACGACGTCAAGCGAAACCGCCAGCTGAACCGGCTTCTCACCGACCTCGACCTCCCGGTGGGGCCCGGCGACCTCGCGGTGCAGCCCATCGACCCGCAGGCCGTGCGCGACATCTTCGCGCGCCTGGAGTTCCGCACGCTCCTGCCGCGCGTGTTCGAGATGGCGGGCGCCGCCGCGGCCGAGGCCGAGGCCGCCTCGCGGCCCGCTGCGCAGACCGCCCCGACCGCTCGCGAGGCCGATGCGGCGGCGATCACCGCGTGGCTCGACGCCGCCGGCGACATCCCGCTCGCGCTGACCGTCGAGACGACCGCGGGCCTGCCCAGCCGGGTCGGCATCGCGAGCGACGCCGAGGCGATCGAGTTCGACTGGAGTGCGGATGCCGTGGCCTCGGCGTTCGGCGAGTGGCTCGCGTCCGATGCGCCGAAGGTGATGCACGACGCCAAGCCGCAGGTGAAGGCCCTGCGCCGCGCCGGCGTCGCGATCGGCGGTCTGTCGTTCGACACGCTGCTGGCGGGCTGGCTGCTTCGCCCCAGCCTCCCGGACAAGACTCTGGCCGACCTCGTCGACCGCTGCCTGGGCGAGAAGCTGCCCGAAGCCGATCCCTCGCAGCTGGTGCCCGAGACCGAGGGCGCGACGCCCGGACAGGTGTCCTGGTACGTGCTGCGGGTCGCGGAGGTGCTGCGCGCCGATCTGCCCGCCTCGGTGGCGCGCGTGCTCACCGACATCGAGCTGCCCACGCTGTCGGCCCTCGCCGACATGGAGCTGGCAGGCGTCGCTGTCTCGCACGACAAGCTCGCGACCTTCTCCGGCGAGCTGGGCGCACGGGCGGACGCCCTCGCGCAGCGGGCGTACGCCGCGATCGGGCGCGAGGTCAACCTCGGCTCTCCGAAGCAGCTTCAGGAGGTGCTCTTCGAAGACCTGCAGCTTCCGAAGACCCGCAAGACGAAGACGGGCTACTCGACGGATGCGGCGGTGCTCGCCGACCTGCAGGAGACCAATCCGCACCCGTTCCTCGATCTGCTGCTCCAGCACCGCGAGGCGACGAAGCTCCGCCAGATCATCGAATCGCTCGACACCGCCATCGGCACCGACGGCCGTATCCACACCACGTATCTGCAGACCGGCAGCCAGACCGGGCGACTGTCGAGCACCGATCCGAACCTGCAGAACATCCCCATCCGCACCGAGGAGAGCCGTCGCATCCGCTGCGCCTTCGAGGTGGGGGAGGGGTACGAGACGCTCCTCACCGCCGACTACTCGCAGATCGAGATGCGCATCATGGCGCACCTCTCCGAGGACCCCGGCCTGATCGAGGCCTTCAACTCCGGTGAGGACACGCACCGCTTCGTGGGATCGCGCGTGTTCGGCGTGGCCCCGGAGGATGTCGATGCGACCATGCGCACCAAGGTCAAGGCCATGTCGTACGGTCTCGTCTACGGGCTGAGCGCATTCGGGCTTTCCAAGCAGCTGCGCATCGAGCAGTCCGAGGCGAAGCAGCTGATGACCGAGTACTTCGCCCGTTTCGGCGCCGTGCGCGACTACCTGCGCTCCTCGGTCGAGCAGGCCCGCATCGACGGCTACACCGAGACGATCTTCGGGCGGCGGCGCCCGTTCCCGGACCTCACCAGCCCCAACCGCGTCCTGCGCGAGAACTCCGAGCGCGCGGCCCTGAACGCCCCGATCCAGGGCAGCGCCGCCGACATCATGAAGATCGCCCTGTTCCGCATCCACGGCGCGCTGCGCGACGAGGGCCTCGCCTCGCGCGTCCTCCTGCAGATCCACGATGAGCTGCTGCTCGAGATCGCGCCGGGGGAGTGGGGCGCCGCCGAGCACATCGTCCGCACCGAGATGGCCGGCGCCGCCGAGCTCTCCGTGCCGCTGGATGTGCAGATCGGCCGCGGCGCCGACTGGAATGAGGCCGGTCACTGACCGCGGCTACGCTGGAATCCATGACACCAACCCCACGCAACCCGTCCGCAATCGACAAGATCGCCGAGGACTGGGTCGACACGATCGTCGAGATCTCGCCCGTTGCCGGAACCTACATCGGTCGCAACGAGTACAACGACCGCTACGACGACTACTCGCCGGCCGGGGCCGACGACATGGCCGCGAAGGCGCGCGCCACCCTCGCCGCGCTCCGCGACCTCGCACCGGCCGACGACGTCGACGTCGTCACCAAGGACGCCCTGACCCGCGACCTCGAGCTCGGTCTCGAACTGCACGATGCCAAGTGGCACCTGCGGGATCTGAACGTGATCGCCTCGCCCGCGCAGGATGTGCGCGCGGTCTACGACATCATGCCGAAGGACACCGCCGACGACTGGGCGGTCGTCGCCAAGCGTCTCGCCGCCGTGTCCGGCGCCGTCGACGGCTACATCTCCACCCTGCGCGAGGGGATCGCCCAGGGTGTCGTGCCGGCGCGTCGGCAGGTGACCGAGGTCGTCACGCAGATCGACCGGTACACCGGTGACAGCGGATTCTTCGCCACGCTCGTCGCAGACGCCGCGCCCAGCGACGGTCAGCTGCCGGCATCCCTCGCCCGCGACCTCGCCGACGCCTCGGGGAGCGCACGTGTCGCATACGAGCGCCTCGCGGCCTTCCTCTCCGACGAGCTGGCACCGGCCGCCTCCGACCAGGACGCGGTGGGTCGCGAGCTGTACGCGCTGCAGTCCCGCCGCTTCCTCGGCGCCGAGATCGATCTCGACGAGACCTACGAGTGGGGCATCGCGGAGCTCGGACGCATGGTCGCCGAGCAGGAGGCCATCGCCGACCAGATCAAGCCCGGCGCGACCGTCGAGGAGGCCATCGCCTTCCTGGAGTCCGATCCGTCGTCGCGCCTGCACGGCACGGAGGCGCTGCAGGAGTGGATGCAGCGCACCAGCGATCGCGCCATCGAGGAGCTGGGTCGCACGCACTTCGACATCCCCGAGCCGGTGCGGCGGCTGGAGTGCATGATCGCGCCCACCCAGGAGGGCGGCATCTACTACACCGGCCCCACCGACGACTTCTCCCGCCCCGGCCGCATGTGGTGGTCGGTGCCGGAGGGCGTCGAGGACTTCGACACCTGGCGCGAGCTGACCACGGTGTACCACGAGGGCGTGCCCGGCCACCACCTGCAGATCGGGCAGGCCGTCTACAACCGCGCCGAGCTCAACGCGTGGCGCCGGCTGCTGTCGGGATCGTCGGGTCACGCCGAGGGCTGGGCGCTGTACGCCGAGCGTCTCATGGACGAGCTCGGGTACCTCTCCACCCCCGCCGACCGCCTCGGCATGCTGGACGGGCAGCGGATGCGCGCGGCCCGCGTCGTGCTCGACATCGGCGTGCACCTCGGCAAGCCCCGGCTGGAAGGCGACGGCGTCTGGGACGCGGACTACGCCCTGGCGTTCATGATGGGCAATGTGAACATGCCCGAGGCGTTCGTGCGCTTCGAGGTCAACCGCTACCTCGGCTGGCCCGGGCAGGCGCCCTCGTACAAGGTCGGTCAGCGCATCTGGGAGCAGATCCGCGACGACTACAAGGCACGCAAGGGCGACGCGTTCGACATCAAGGAGTTCCACAAGAAGGCGCTCGACCTGGGCGGCGTGGGCCTGGACACCCTGCGGATGGCGGTCGAGCGGCTGTAGGACTCTCGATCACGCGCACAGCGTGCGAGCCGAAGGTCGACGACCGATGAAGACGTCATTCCGCGCGGGATACGGGGGTCCGGCGATTCTCGAGGTCCGAGAGGCGCCGACGCCCGAGCCCGGGCCGGGGGAGACGCTGGTTCGCGTCCACGCCGCGAGCGTCAGCCGCACCGACTGCGGCGTGCTTCAAGGTCGACCGCGCGTGCTCCGCCTCCTCGTCGGCTGGCCGCGTCCGAGACGGGCGGCCACGGGCACCGACTTCGCCGGTGAGGTCGTCGCCGTGGGGTCTGGTGCGGCCCGCTTCCACCTCGGTGAGCGAGTGATGGGATTCCACGACGTCGGCCTCGGCTCGCACGCCGAGTATGTGCTGCTGGAACCACGGCATGCCGCCGTGCGGATACCACGCGGTGTGACGTCGGAGCACGCAGCGGCCGGCATGGAGGGAGCGCACTACGCGCGCAACGCCATGAGGAGGGTTCTTCTCGAGCCGGGTGCCGAAGTGCTCGTGTACGGGGCGACCGGCGCGATCGGCTCGGCCGCGGTCGCGCTCTTGCACGAGGCCGGTGCCGTGGTGACCGCAGTCTGTGCTCGACGGCATCACGCGGCAGTCGAAGCGCTTGGGGCCGACCGGACCCTGGACCACGAGGTGCCGGGCTGGTTGGACGACGTGGCGGACGACTCCTTCGCCTTCGTCTTCGACGCGGTCGGCAAGCTCACGCGAAAGGACTTCCGGCGCGTGCTGCGGCGCAACGGGCTCTACATCTCTTCCGAGCTCGGACCGTGGGGCCAGAACCTCTACTTCGCAGCCGCAGGCCCGCTCCTGGGCCGACCCCGGGTGCGCTTCCCGTTTCCGACCGACATCCGCGCGACCCTGGAGCTCGTCACCGAGCTGCTGGCGCAAGCACGGTACACACCGCTCATCGACCGGCACTATCGGTTGGACGAGATCGCAGAAGCCTTCACGTATGCGGATTCGGGGCAGAAGGTCGGAAGCATCGTGCTGACGCTCGTCGCGGAGGGTCGGTGAGCGGCGCCCGCCACGCCCACGCCTCCGCAGCCGCTCATTCGGGCTGCGTGGCTGCGCGCAGCAGCTCGATCACCTCGGCGTCGGTGGTCTGCGTGAAGTCGCGGTAGAACTGCCCGACCGCCCAGAAGTCGCGCTGCGGATGAGCGCACACGTATTCATCGACGGCATCCGCCGGCGGCGAGAAGGTCTCGGGTGCGACCGGGGCGGCCAGCACGATGTGCCGGGCGCCCCGGACGCGCAGGGCACGACAGGCGGCGACGGCGGTCGCGCCGGTGGCGACGCCGTCGTCGACGACGATCGCCGTGCGCCCGGCGACGTCGTGGGCGGCGATCCCGAACGCCGCTTCGCGGCGCTGCAGCTCGGCGCGCTCGCGCTCCTCGACGGCGGCGAGGTCGGCGGCATCCATTCCCGCGTACCGCACCGCGGCGTCCTCGATGACGCGCGCTCCATCGGCGATCGCGCCGACGGCGAGTTCTTCGTTCGAGGCCGAGCCGAGCTTGCGGACGACGACGACATCCAACGGCAGGCCCAGTTCGCCCGCGACCACCGCGGCGACCGGGACACCGCCGCGCGGGATCGCGCAGACGATCGCGTCCGAGCCGCGCCACTTCTCGAGCAGCGGGAGAAGCGCGCGACCGGCCGCTGTACGATCGGCGAAGAGTCGGTCGGTTCGGCGTGCCATACCGCCACCGTACGCGGAGATCCGCTCTCCGGGAATGCGGCAGAGGAGGCGACCGTTCTATGCATCAGCATAGAAATGAGGTTCGATGATGACCAGTCCCACAGAGGTCCGGTTCGGTCTCGACACGTTCGGCGACGTGACCACGGATGCCGCCGGCAATCCGGTCACGCAGGCGCAGACGATCCGCGACGTCGTCGAGGAGGCGGCGCTGGCCGACTCGGTCGGCCTGGACGCCTTCAGCGTGGGGGAGCACCACCGCAAGGAGTTCGCGATCTCGAGCCCGGACATGGTGCTCGCCGCGGCGGCGTCGCTCACGCAGCGCATCCGCCTCGGCACCGCGGTGACGGTCCTGTCGTCGGACGACCCGGTGCGCGTGTACGAACGGTTCGCGACACTGGACGCCCTCTCGCACGGCCGCGCCGAGATCACCCTCGGGCGGGGGTCGTTCATCGAGTCGTTCCCGCTGTTCGGCTACGACCTCAGCGACTACGAGGTGCTCTTCGAGGAGAAGCTCGAACTGTTCCACCTGCTCACCCGCGAAGAGCCGGTGACTTGGCGGGGCACCACGCGTGCGGCGCTGGAGAACGCCGACGTCTTCCCGAAGACCGCGAACGGCTTCCCGGTGTGGGTCGGTGTGGGCGGGAGCCCGGAATCGGTGGTGCGCACCGCCCGGTACGGCTTCGGGCTCATGCTCGCGATCATCGGCGGCGCTCCGGCGCGCTTCCGGCCGTATGTCGATCTGTTCCACCGCTCGCTGGAGTCGTTCGGCCACCCCACCTCACCGGTCGGCGTGCACTCGCCGGGGCACATCGCCGAGACGGACCAGCAGGCGTGGGATGAGATGTACCCGGCGATGGAGGCGAACCGGAACGCGATCGGCGCGGAGCGCGGCTGGCCGCCGTACAGCCGCCTGCAGTTCCAGCACGACGTCGGGCCGGAGGGCGCCGTCTTCGCCGGATCGCCGGAGACGGTCGCCCGGAAGATCGCGGACACCATCACCACGCTCGGGCTCGACCGCTTCGACCTCAAGTACGCCAACGGCACGATGCCGCACGAGACGATGATGCGCTCGATCGAGCTGTACGGCAGGCAGGTCGTGCCCCGCGTGCGCGAACTGCTCGCCGGCTGAGGAAGCCGCTCAGAGCGCACGCCACCACCTCCACCCCGTGCACGATGCGCAGGCAGGGGTAGCCTGACGCCCGTGGGCTGGTGGTTCACCGACGGACTCTGGGCGACCGACTACGAGGTGGCGCGCTTCATCCTGCAGCGCGGCGTCGCAGCGCTGTTCGTCGTCGCCTTCGTCTCGAGCCTCAACCAGTTCCCGGCGCTGCTGGGGGAGCGGGGCCTGCTGCCTGCCACCGAGCTGCTCAAGCATCCTCGGTACCTGCGCGGGCCGACCCTGTTCCGCCGCGTGCGCTACACCGACGGGCGCCTTCGTGCGATCTGCGTGATCGGGATCGTGATCGCCGGAGCGCTGGTCCTCGGCCTTCCGCAGCTCGGTCCGCCCTGGGTGCCGATGCTCGCGTTCCTGGCCTTGTACGGCCTGTACATGTCGATCGTGCACATCGGGCAGACCTTCTACGGCTTCGGCTGGGAGATGCTCATCCTCGAAGCTGGCTTCCTCGTGGCGTTCCTGGGCTCGAACGACCAGCCGCCGGCAACGGCGATCCTGGTGCTGAATGCGTGGCTCGTGTTCCGCCTGGAGTTCGGTGCGGGCATGATCAAGATCCGCGGAGGGCGCGAGTGGCGCGACCTGACCGCCCTCATGTACCACCATGAGACCCAGCCGATGCCCGGGCCGCTCAGCCGGCAGGCGCATCTGCTGCCGGCCTGGTTCCACCGCGGTGAGGTGCTCGGCAACCATTTCGCCCAGCTCGTCGTGCCGTGGCTGCTGTTCGCGCCCCAGCCGATCGCGAGCATCGCGGCGGCGGTGATCGTGCTGACGCAGCTGTGGCTCGTGTTCACCGGCAACTTCGCGTGGCTGAACTGGATCACGATCGTGCTGGCCTGCGGGGCGATCAGCGACCGGGTCATCGAGGCCGTCTTGCCGTGGGTGCGCATCAGCGGCGCCGATGTCGCGGACCCCCCGCTGTGGTGGCTGATCGTGACCCTGCTGATCACGCTGCTTCTCGTCGTGCTCAGCTGGTGGCCGCTGCGCAACCTGTTCGCACGCCGGCAGCTGATGAACGCGTCGTTCAACCGCTGGCAGCTCGCGAACGCGTATGGCGCATTCGGCACCGTCACCAAGCAGCGCATCGAGGTCGTGATAGAAGGCACCGCCGCGGCAGACCCGGGCCCCGAGGACTGGCGACCGTACGAGTTCAAGGGAAAGCCCGGCGAGGTGCACCGCGTGCCGCGCCAATGGGCGCCGTACCATCTGCGGCTGGACTGGCTGATGTGGTTCCTGCCGCTGGGGACCGTGCACGAACGGTGGCTCTACGCACTGCTCGAGAAGCTCCTCGAGGCGGATGCGGCGACGCTTCGGCTGCTGCGCATCGACCCGTTCGACCGTGATCGGCCTCGCTGGGTGCGGGTGCGCACGTACCACTACCGATTCGCGACGCGCGCCGAGTTCCGCCGCACGCGTCAGCGCTGGATCCGGACGCCGCGGCAGGTCGTGATCGCGCCGGTGGGTCTGCCCGGGTCGTCCTAGTCTGGAGCCATGGCACCGGTCCGCTTCGTCGCCATCGGCGACTCGTTCACCGAGGGCGTCGGCGACGAACTGCCCGACGGCCGGGTGCGCGGCTGGGCCGATCTGGTCGCCCAGCAGTGGGCGGATGCCACGGGCGAGGCGATCGCGTACGCGAACCTCGCCATCCGTGGAAAGCTGGTCTGGCCGATCGTTCAGGAGCAGCTCGAGCCCGCACTGGCACTGCGACCCACGCATCTCTCCTTCAACGGCGGCGGCAACGACATGCTGCGTCCGCGCACCTCGGTGCAGTCGGTGGCGGACGCGTTCTCACTCGTCCTGAAGCGCTGCGACCAGGAGGGGGTGCAGCTCATCGTGCTTTCCGGCGCGAACCCGTCGCCGCAGCTGCCACTGGGCCGGGTCATCCAGCGGCGCGGCGACCTGCTGTCGGCGGCCGTGGAGGCGCGGATCGAGGATCGACCGGACGTCGTGCGTGCGCTGAACTGGCACGACTTCGAACTCAGCACCCCGCCGTACTGGTCGGAGGACCGCCTGCACATGAACGCCCGCGGTCATCATCGGGTCGCCGCGCGGGTGCTCTCGGAGCTGGGCGTGGATGCGCCCGGGGAGTGGTGGTCGCTGCCCGAGATCCCGGACCTCGCACGCACCCGGGGTGTCTCGTACTATCGCGAGCACGTCGGGCCGTGGGTGCGCCGGCGCATCACCCGCACATCGTCGGGAGACGGGCGTGAGCCCAAGCATCCTGATTGGGTGACGGTGCCGCCTGCCTAGCAGCCGGGGCCACCCGGGTTCTCGAGGCACGTCCTGTCGACGAGCGCCGTGTGCACCTCGACGATGCGGACGTCGTAGCCGGACGTGGTCGCCTCCACGAAGCCGTCCACGGGCCGCCAGCCGGTGCCGAAATCGACGGCTGCCCGGTAGAGCACGGTCACGGACACGTCGTACGTGCCGCGCGCCTCATACACATGACTGGTCGGCGTCGGAGTGAACTCGGCCTGACCCAGCGCGGCCCACGTCGCACCCCCGGTCGACGCCGTCTGCGTCGTGCCGTCGCCGTGATCGAGGCGGAACGCGACCGGGATGAAGCGGACGACGACGTCATAGTCGAAGAGGGTCCCGGGAAGGTGCTGCACGGATGCCTGCGCCACGAGGTTCGTCGGCATGCCCACCACGCCCAGCCCGGCGGGTTCGCCGGTGAGCGCGGGACGAGCGGGCACGAAGCTCGCGAGATCGGCGAGCGTCACGTCCGGCAGCATGCCGACGGCGTAGCTGTCGCGGCACATCGGATCGGGATCTGCGGCGCACCCCGCCGGCGGCTGCTCCGGGCTGGGGTTCGGGCGCCCACCACCGCGATCCGCGTCGGACGCACCGCCGGGTTCATGCTGCGTCCCCGAGATGTCGACCTGCGACCCCGAATTCGACACACACGTGGAGACCCATCCCACCGATCCCTCGCAACTCGCCTCAGTCGTCATCGGGACCAGCGCGCCAAACAGGAGAAGGACGGTTGCGGCAACGCCTAGCAATTGGGCCCTCCCGATCTCCCCTCAAGGCTTGCAAGTGCCATTCGAGTGGGACTCGTCGAGGAGGGTACGGCGGTTGCCTCGACGACCTGGACGTCGACACGATCTGGGTCGACTACTGACTTCCCGTCGATTCCGACGACGTCCACCTCGCTCACATCCAGGCAGATTGCGAGCTCAACAGACCCGGTCTCTGGCCTGAACGTGAGCGGGTCTAGGAGCGAAATAACTGAATCCCCGCTCACCATCCAGCCGTCGGCGTGCATCTTGCTAAGGGTCTGCCGCTCGCTTTTGTTTGCTTCGCCCGTCGTCAAGGCGAACACCGGCTCAAATGTCGCCGGGTCGCTGAGATCGACAGCATTGAGCGCGTCGACGTACGCGCGGTAGGTCGCCTCGGCCGCGGCGAAGGCCTCCGCCTCTGTGGCGAAGAGGGGCGCGGTGGTCGTCGGCGCCGGGTCGGGGGATCCATCGCAGCCGCTCAGCACGAGCATCGCGCACGCCACGCCGACCAGCAGACCCCGGCGCCGACGACTCACGCGTCCACGCTAACCGAGGGCGCCGGGGCGCTCACGAGTTGTCCACAGGCTCCGCGAGGGCGTACTCGGTGCCCGACGGTGTGCGCTCGACCAGCTCGTGGTCGACGAGATTGCGTCGCAGCAGCGCGGTGTCGTCGGTGAGGTGGGCGAGGCGCGCGTTCAGCTCCCTTTCGGTGAGCACCTCGCCGGGGGAGAGCACGCGCGGCAGGACGAGCTCCAGCAGAGCCTGCAGGTCGTCCGCCCGTACGGGATAGCGCTCGATGCGCCCGTCCGGTGTCAGAAATCGCTGCGGTCCGTGCTGAGCGCGTGAACCCGTCGCGCGCTCCCAGCGCACACCGCCGCGGTCATCGACGATGGTGAAGCCGGTTGCCCGCAGCAGGCCGTGCATCGCGTCATCGCGGGCATCCGTGCTCACCGACAGCACCTCGGCGCCGAACGGCCGCGCCCCAATCACCCGGCCCAGCGCCTGCCTTCCGATGCCCCGCCGGCGCACCGCAGGATCGACGAAGACGCAGACCTCCACGCGATCGCCTGTCGGCGCTGCCGTCACGGCGCCCGCAGAGGCGCCATCGGCGACGATCCGCCAGCCGCGCGGGCGTGCGGCATCCCCACCTCGCGTGACGAAGCGGCCGAACTCGCCGAGTTCCGCGACGTCGGTCACCCCCTGCAGCGAGACGCGGGGTCGCCGGTCACGCGGCATCCGGGCTCCTCACCGAGAACGCGAGCTCGGCGAACTGGCCGTTCTGCGTCACCGACTCCAGCCTCAGGCGGTCGGACTCCAGCCGCCGGGGCAGCAGCGGACGCCCCGACCCCAGCGTCACGGGTGCGACCGAGACGCGCACCTCATCGAGCAGCCCAGCGTCCGCGAACTGGCCGGCGAGGTCTCCGCCACCCACGATCCAGACGTCGCGATCGCCCGCGGACTCGGCGATGTCACTCCAGTGCTCGGCCACCGCCCCCGAGACGAATCGCAGATGAGCGCCGGGAATCGCGGGAAGATCACGGGTGGTGAAGACCCAGTTCGCGCGCGCCCCGTAGAACGCGGGCCATTTCTCGGGGTGCGCGATCAGGTCTTCGTGTCGCACGACCCACTCGTACGTCGTCGAGCCCTGGACGATCGCGCCGATCGTGTCGAGGAAGGCCGGGAATCCGTCATGCCCCTGCGGGACGACGAACAGCCAATCGAGTGAGTCCGAGTCATCGGCGAGGAAGCCGTCGAGCGTCGTCGCCGTGTTGTAGATGGTGCGCGGCATCCGTCCACGGTAGCGACCTGCTCCGACACCGGGTACTGGACGAAGCACCCCTCTGTCAACCGTGTGCCCGGAACTGATCCGACCGGGCATGCTCGGGGGAGTGCAGGCGCGGACGCGTCTGGAGGAAGGACGAGACATGAGCATCGGAACAGGTGTCGTGCTGTTCGTGATCGGAGCGATTCTGGCGTTCGCCGTCAACGTGGACGTGGAATGGGTGAATCTCGACCTGATCGGATACATCCTGATGGGGGCCGGCGTCGTCGTGTTCCTCATCGGCATCATCCTGCTGGTGCGCAAGCGCCAGTCCATCTCGACGACGCACACGTCCGTCGACCCGGCAAACGGAGAGCAGCTGACCCGGCGCACGACATCCGCCGACGACCAGCCCCTCTGAGTCAGCCCCGCCGGCGCCGCACCCGCGGTTCATCCAGTCCCAGAAGCACGCGGGTGCGGCGCCGTTCGTAGACGATGAAGAACGCGCCCACGAGCCAGATCGGCACCTGGGTGAGGAAGGCGATCCGGAACGCGTCGAGCGAGTAGGTCTCCGGCGTCCCGGCGCCCTGCAGGTCGAGCGCCGCGCCGATGAGGAAGATGGCGATCAGGCCGGAGAGGAATCCGCCCACGTTCGTGATGCCCGTCGCCGTGCTGAGCCGGTGTCGCGGATTGTGCGTGCGGGCGTGGTCGAACGCGATCATGGATGCCGGACCGCCCGTCCCGAGCGCGACCGCCAGTGCGATCAGCAGCCAGAGGGGAGCCGGTCCCGGCCAGGCGATGACGGCGAGCCAGACCAGCAGCTGCAGGAAGACGATCGGCAGCACGAGCGCCCGGGAGCGGCGCAGCGGGTTGCGGGCCGACAGCGCACCGAGGACCGGCCCGAGCGCCATTCCGACCACGATGTAGACGGTCGTGACCGCGGCGGCCAGGGGAGCGCTCAGCCCTTCGCCGGCGGTGAGGAAGGGCACGCCCCAGAGCATGATGAACGCCGTGCCGGCGAAGGGCGTGGTGAAGTGCGACCAGAAGGCGAGACGGGTGCCCGGGTGCGCCCAGGCGGCGCGGATGCCGACGCGGTCGTCGACGGCCGAGGTCACGACGACGATGGCGCCGGTGTCGGTGTCGACCGAGACGTCCGCATCCCGCTCGGGCGGATGATTCCGCACGATCAAGAACACGAGGATGGCGAAGAGGATGCCCAGGCCCGCAACGCTGCCGAAGGCGATCGTCCAACTCGTGCTGTGCAGCAGGGCGGCCAGAGGTACGAGCGCGATGAGCTGGCCGGAGAGGCCGACGATGCCGGTCAGCTGCACCATCACCGGGTTGCGCTGGGCCGGGAACCAGGTCGCGATCAGGCGCAGCACGCTCGGAAAGATCGCCGCGTCGCCGGCGCCCAGCAGCATCCGGGCGAAGATGGCGACGCCGACGTCGGGGGAGAAGGCGATGACGAGCTGGCCCGCGGCCATCAGCACCATCCCGATCGTCATGATCGGGCGCGCACCCCAGCGGTCGAGCCACACGCCGACCGGAATCTGCATGGCGCCGTACACGGCCAGCTGCAGGACGGCGAACATCGACAGCGTCGACGCGTCGACCTCGAAGCGGTCAGCGGTGTCGACGCCGACCCCGGCAAGCGACGTGCGGTTGGTCACGGCCAGCACGTACGCGGCGACGCCGACGCCCCAGATGAGCCACGCCCGCGCCCGGTGCGGGAAAGGCCACGAAGCGGTCACCGATCCAGGCTAGCCGCGGCCGGTCGTTCCGGAGCGCGCGGGTCGGCCGCGGGTGCCACGCTCCGGTCCACAGCGCTCGAGTGCGCGGTGAGTCGCATACCGGCCCGGCGGGAGGCGCGAAACGCCCACCACGCGAGCGGATGATGGCTGCCCTTCCGGTACACCCGATGCCGCACGTCGGCGTCCTCCGGGAGCGGGGCACCAGCGGCCACGCGCACGCTGGGCAGGATCACGGACGCCGCCGCCAGGCTCTCCGCGCCGTAGCCGACCGCGAGCGAGTCACCCATGACGCCGAGCGAGAGGGGAGGGCCCTCGTTGCCGGCGGCGACGGTGCCGCTGAAGGCGTCGACGTCGTCCAGCCGGGTCCGCACCAGACGGCCCCGCACGAACAAGCCTTGGGCCATGGTGACCGCGAGGATCACCACGAGGAGCCCGATCACACCGCTGATCAGCTGCAGTGCGCCGCGCAGCACCCACCGCACGACGGTGGTGGGCGACGCCGGGCGGGACTCCTCTGTCATGCGCGCCTCAGATCAGGCTGACTCCCGCTGGATCATCCGGCGTCTCGCGAGGCGTTGCCCGATGCCGGCGAGGGTCAGCGCCGTGACGCTCACCGTCAGCTCCGCGCAGACCACGGCAAGCGCCAGCTGCGAGGCCCAGGAGTGCGCCGCAGCAAGAGCAGGAGAGCCCGCGCCGGGGCCGTGGGTGTGAGCGCCGCCGTGCAGCGAGAAGTGCAGAACGAACATCGCCAGCGTTCCCAGGCACATCCAGACCCACATGTCGGTGTCCGGTGCTCGGCGCCCGTGCCACATGCACAGGGAGCAGGCGACAGCGATCGCCAGCATGCTCCATGAGCCGAGGTCCGGGGCCTGCAGGAGGATGACCACGTGCAGAGCTGTGCAGGTGATCGCCAGCAGGAGCCCGACGCGCGCGAGCAGTGCGTTCGCCCTTGACTGCACAGGACCTCCGATCGGGCAACGGGACCCTGCCGCCCAGGCAGCGACGCCCGTTCCTGTGCCTATATCACCACAACCGGGAGGATTCCGCTCGCGTACCAAGGGGAGTTCCCGCCGGTCGTGGTGCGCGGAGCTCAGACGGCGGGAGTCATCGTGATGACCTGTTCTACGAGAATGGCGACACCGATGAGGATCATGAGCGCGCCGGAGATTCGGTTCACGACGATCCCGGTGCGCGCCGTGCGAGAGAGACGTTTCGCAAGGGTTCCGAGCAGCAGATAGAAGGCTGAGCCGACGATGATGTAGACCGCGCCGTAGACGCCGAGCTGCATGGTCGCCGGCAGCGGGGACTCGGAGCGGACGAACAACGGGAGGATGGCCAGGAAGAAGAGCAGCGCCTTCGGGTTCAGCGCGCTGACGCCGATTCCGCGGATGAGGGTGGGGCCCCCACGTCGGCGCGCGCTGGATCTGCCGGCCTGGAGTGCTGCAGGGGCGGCGGGGCGCGCTCTGAGGATGGCCGCGCCGAGGTACACGAGATAGCCGGCTCCGAGGATCGCCACGGCCGTGAGGGCGATAGGCACAGTCGCGATCAGGGTGCCCAGGCCCACGGCGACAGCGATCGTGATGATCGCGTAGCCGATCATCAGTCCACCGACTGCTGAACCGACGCGAGACGCAGTGGAGCCTGCAGAGAGAAGGAACGCCCAGTCGGGTCCAGGGATCACGAGGGCCAGCGCGGCGATGCCGACAAAAGCGGTGAGCGCGGTGATGTCTATGGTGACACCGCCCTTGCTGACCCTCGAGGCGGTGAGCCCACGGCGGACTCAGGGGTGCGGGTGGCGGGTGTCGTAGCCGCCGTGGGCGGGACGCTGCCGGTAGCCGTCCCGTCGAACCACTGATGCGGTGAGCGTCACCAGAACCGCTGCGCCGCAGAGAATGATGCTGAGCAGCACAAGCGCGATCATTTCAGTTCCTCCCGATCCGGATGCGATGAGGGCAGACTATGTGCATCGGGTCGGTGTACGATTGCGAATATTGCCACTAAATGCCACCCACTGGCAATATTGTTCTATGGACTCGATAGACCGCGCAATCATCGGGCATCTTCAGCGGAATGCGCGCCTCAGCAACAACGAGTTGGCGGATCGTGTGGGGTTGACGCCGTCACCGTGCCTTCGGCGTGTGCGGCGGCTGGAGGAGGAGGGCGTCATCCTCGGATACCACGCACGGATCGATCCGGACGCCATCAACCAGGGCTTCGAGGTCTGGATCGAAGTGGAGCTGGCCGACATGCAGCAGGCCACTGTGGAGCAATTCGAGGCCGCGCTGATCTCGTACGACGAGATCAGCGAAGCACGGCGGATGTTCGGCTCACCCGACTACGAAGCCCTCGTCAGGGTCGCGGACAGAGCCGCCTACGAGGCTTTCATGACCCAGCAGCTCACGGCGCTGCCCGGGCTCGGCAGGATGCAATCCCGGTTCCCGATGAAGACCATCAAGTCGCAGCACCAGTGACGACTGTTCAAGGCAGCGATATCCGGATCGGCGCCGGGTCACGGAGGTCGGGGGACCGAATGGTCCACACCCCATGCAGAGTCTCATCCCTTGAACTGACATAATGTGCATTATCGGCGTTAAGCCCACTCGGCGAAGAGCTCATGGATGC
>NZ_JBIQHX010000032.1:0-22078 GCF_044508325.1 Microbacterium sp.
GCGGTCCCCGAGCCTGTCGCGGTCCCCGAGCCTGTCGCGGTCCCCGAGCCTGTCGAGGGGTCGGGCAGGAAGAAGCCGCTCGTGGCGCGGCCCTGCGTCTCCAGGCGCTGCAGGGTCTGCCGTGCGACGGCGGCTCCGAGGCCCAGGCGGGCCGCGGCATCCCCCGCCCGGAAGGGGCCGTGCGTGCGGGCGTGCCGGGCCATCAGGTCGCCGAGCGGGTCGGCCACCGGCTCGAGGAACGCGGTCGGGATGCCGACCGGAAGCGGGATGCCGAGGGCGTCGCGCAGGCGCCCGGCATCCTCGATCGCGGCGAAGCGCGCGATGCCGGCGATCGTCACGGGGATGGCACGGCGCGCCGCGACCAGCGCATCGAGGTGCTCCTGTGCGACCGCGACGGAAGCCGTCGACCCCGGGTCCTGGGAGGGCTCGGGGCGTTTCGTCTCGTCGCTTCGCTCCTCGCTCAACGACCGGGTGGTGGAGTCGCCGGGGTCCTCGCTCAACGACCGGGTGGTGGAGTCGCCGGGGTCCTCGCTCGACGACCGGGTGGTGGGGTCGCCGGGGTCGAGGCGTGCGGCGACCTCGGCGGCATCCAGGGGTCCCAGCATCCGGAGCAGGTCGGCGACCCCCTCCCTGCCGCGCGCCCGCCGGTCGGGGTCGAGCCGCTGCACCTCGAGCTCGAACTGGGCGATCACGGCCGGGTCGAGCAGCTCGCGCATCTCGATCTTGCCGAGCAGCTCGCTCAGCAGCGCCGGGTCGACCGAGAGCGCCGCGGCGCGTCGCTCGGCCAGTGGCGAGTCGCCCTCGTACATGAACGCGCCGACGTAGCCGAACAGCAGGTCGCGCGCGAACGGTGAGGGCTGCTGCGGCGTCGTCTCGACGAGCCGGATGCGCCGGTCGGCGATGCCGCGCGCCACCCGCAGCAGTGCCGGGAGGTCGTACACGTCCTGCAGCACCTCGCGCAGCGTCTCGAGGATGATCGGAAACCTCGGGTGCTCCTTGGCGACCTCGAGCAGCTGCGCGGCGCGCTGCCGCTGCTGCCACAGCGGGCTGCGACGACTCGGGTTCATGCGCGGCATGAGCAGGGCACGTGCCGCACACTCCCGGAATCGCGAGGCGAACAGCGCCGACCCGCCCACCTCCTCGGTGACCAGCTGATCGAGCTCATCGGGATCGAAGACGAAGAGCTCGGCGCCGGGCGGTTCGGCGTCGGCATCCGGAACCCGGGCGATGATCCCGTCGTCGCTGGCGACCGCGGATCCCTCCACCCCGAGGCGCTCGCGGATGCGGGCGTTCACAGCGAGCGCCCACGGCGCGTGCACATGCATGCCGTACGGGGAGTGCAGGATCACCCGCCAGTCGCCGACCTCGTCGCGGCCGCGCTCGACGGTGAGGCTCTTGTCGGTGGGCAGGGTGCCGGTGGCCTCGCGCTGCTCGGCGAGGTAGGCGAGCAGGTTCGCGGTCGCCCTCTCGTCGAGCCCCGCCTCGGCGAGACGCCGGGAGGCCTCGGCCGGTTCGGCCGAGGAGACCTCGCGACTGAAGCGACCGAGCGCCTCACCGAGCTCGGCCGGGCGCCCGAGGCCGTCGCCGTGCCAGAACGGCACCTTCCCCGGCTGGCCGAATGCGGGGACCACGTTGACGCGGTCGTGGGTGATCTCGACGATGCGCCAGCTCGTGGTGCCGAGGGTGAACACGTCGTTCACGCGCGACTCGTAGACCATCTCCTCATCGAGTTCGCCGACCCGGGCGTTGCGGGTCTCGCCCGCGACGAACACGCCGAACAGGCCGCGATCGGGAATGGTGCCGCCGCTGGTGACGGCGATGCGCTGTGCGCCGGGGCGGCCGGTGATCACTCCGAGATCGCGATCCCAGATCACGCGCGGGCGCAGTTCGGCGAACCGGTCGGAGGGGTAGCGACCCGCCAGCAGGTCGAGCGTCGCCTCGTAGGCGCTGCGCGGGAGCGTCCGAAACGGCGCGCTGCGTCTGACGGTCTCGTACCAGCCCTCGACGTCGACCGGGCCGATCGCGGCGGCGGCGACGGTCTGCTGCGCGAGGATGTCGAGCGGGTTCTGCGGGATGCGGACGGCCTCGATGCTGCCGGCGAGCATCCGCTCGGTCACGACGGCGGTGTGCAGCACATCGCCGCGGTGCTTGGGGAACAGGGCGGCGCGGCTGATCTCGCCGACCTGGTGGCCGGCGCGCCCGACCCGCTGCAGCCCGGATGCCGCCGACGGCGGCGCCTCGACCTGGATCACGAGGTCGACCGCGCCCATGTCGATGCCCAGTTCCAGGCTGCTGGTCGCCACCACGCAGCGCAGGCGCCCGGACTTCAATTCGTCCTCGACCTCGGCGCGCTGCTCTTTCGACACTGAGCCGTGGTGCGCCTTGGCGAGGACGGGCTCGGCCCCCGCCGTGGCTCCCGCCTGCGCCATCATCGCGGCCGGGACGGTGGACTCGGGCAGCTCCAGGCCCAGCCGCTCGGAGTAGATCTCGTTGAGCCGAGCGGTCAGCCGCTCGCCGAGCCGGCGGGAGTTGACGAAGACGATCGTGGAGCGGTGCTGCAGGATCCGGTCGACGATCGCCTCCTCGACGTGCGGCCACACCGACCCGGTCGCCTCGGTGCTGCCGCCGCTGAACCAGTCGTCGCCCTCCTGATCCGGCTGCGCGGCAGCATCGCCGGAGCCATCCGCACCCTGGCGAGCAGTGGGAGCGGGAGCAGGAGCAGGGGCCGGCGGGTTGGACAGATCATCGACGGGCACCACGACCTTCAGCTCGAAGGTCTTGGTGGCGCGCGGCGCGACGATCTCGACCGGCTGTGCTCCGCCGAGGAACCGGGCGACCTCGTCGATCGGCCGCACCGTCGCCGACAGCCCGATCCGCTGCACCGGCTCGACCGTCTCGTCCTCCGGTCCTCCGGTCTTCCGGTCGTCCGGTCTTCCGGTCTCTCGCCCCTCCGGTCCCCCAGCCTGTCGAGAGGAGCGGCGCAGGGCGTCCAGTCGCTCCAGGCTCACCGCGAGATGCGCACCCCGCTTGGTGGCGGCGACCGCGTGCACCTCGTCGACGATGACCGTGTGCACGTCGCGCAGCGTCTGGCCCGCCTGGCTGGTGAGCATGAGGTACAGCGACTCCGGCGTCGTGATGAGGATGTCCGGCGGATCGGCCACCAGCCGGCGCCGGTCGGACGACGTGGTGTCGCCCGAGCGCACGCCCACGGTGACCTCGGGGACGGGGATGCCCAGGCGCCGGGCCGACTGTCCGATCCCCACCAGCGGGGACCGCAGGTTGCGCTCGACATCGACGCCGAGCGCCTTCAGCGGAGAGATGTAGAGGATGCGGGTGGTGGTGGCATCCGTTCTCCTGGTCCGGCGGCCCGTCGCCGGCGCGAGAGGCTCGGCATCCTTCTCGCGGAAGATCCGGTCGAGGGCCCACAGGAACGCCGACAGGGTCTTGCCCGACCCGGTCGGGGCGACCACGAGCGCATGCCGCCCGGACGAGATCGTCTCCCAGGCGCCGATCTGCGCGTCGGTCGGCTTCTCGAACGCGCCGCGGAACCAGTCCTGCGTGGCGGGACCGAACCGCTCGAGCACATCCGGCATCCCTCTATCTTCGTCGCACCCGCCGACACCGGCTCCCTACACTGTCGCCATGGCCCTGCCGCACGCGCCCATCCTGACCGTCACGCCCAACCCGGCGCTGGATGTGTCGACCTCGACCGAGCGGGTCGTCGCCGAGCACAAGCTGCGCTGCGGACCGACCCGCCTCGACCCCGGAGGCGGAGGCGTGAACGTCTCGCGGGTCGTGCGGAACCTGGGCGGGCACTCGCTGGCGGTCTACGCGGCGGGCGGGCCGACGGGGCAGGCATATCGCGAGCTGCTCGACCGCGAGGGCATCGCCAGCCGCATGGTGCGGATCGGCCAGAGCACGCGCGAGAGCTTCACCGTGGACGAGACCTCCACCGGCGAGCAGTTCCGGTTCGTGCTCCAGGGTCCGCACCTGTCCGAACCGGAGTGGCGCGCGCTGCTGACCGCCGTCGGCGACGATCTGCCCCGCGAGGGCTTCATCGTGGGCAGCGGCAGCCTGCCGCCGGGCGTCCCGGTGGACTTCTACGCGCAGATCGCCCGGATCACCCACGCGCACGGCGGCCGGAGCATCGTCGACACCTCGGGCGAGCCGCTGCGGGCTGCGCTGGACGAGGGCGTGCACGTGATCAAGCCCAGCCGGCGCGAACTCGGCGAGCTTGTCGGCGCCGAGGTCGGCGACGAGAGCGAGCTCGTCGAGGCCGCGCGTGAGCTCGTCGGCCGGGGCGCGTGCGAGGTCGTCGCACTCACCCTCGGTGGGGCCGGCGCGGCCCTGGTCACGCGCGACGAGGTGCTGCGGCTGGCGACCCCTCACGTGCAGGTGCAGAGCACCGTCGGCGCAGGCGACAGCTTCCTCGGCGGACTCGTGCTGCGCCTCGCTCAGGGCCGGACGCTGCGCGACGCATTCTGCACGGCGGTGGCCGCCGGAAGCGCCAGCGCGGCGCTGCCGGCGACCGCGCTGTGCGAGGCGGACGAGGTGGAGCGGCTGGAGGAGGGGCTCGTCCCGGTCGGCTGACGCCCTTGTGTCGGGCGTTTCGGGACGCTAGCATGCCCCGCATCGAACCCGTCGCCAGGCGGGGACACCAGGGGGCGGGGAAAGGCAGGCAGTCGGTGCCTGCAGGAATCCCATGCATGCGCACGGGGCGCGCCTGAGGACGCGCCCGACGGCGGCGCTGAGCGCGACGGCGCTGGCGCCTGCGCTGGCTCTCGCTGCGCTGCTGGGCGCACCGGCACCGACCGCAGGCGGAGCCGAGCCCGCGGCCGCTGATTCCGCGATCGCCGCGCCGGCTCCGCCTGCGGCGACATCCGCACCGGTGCCGGCGGACGCCTGCGACGCGGTGGCCTCAGGAGGCAGCTGCACGCTGGGTCCGACGGCGGATGACGTGCCGTACGTGTGGACGGTGCCGGCCGGGCTGACGAGCATGATCGCCGTCGTCCGCGGCGGATCGGGCGCCGTCGGCACGCACACAGGCGCGCCGGGTGCGGGCGGCATGGTCATCGCGGAGGTCCCGCTCACCCCGGGCGAGCAGCTCACGATCCACGTGGCCACGCAGGGCACGTCACACGAAGGGGGCCGAGGATGGGGCACCGGGGGCTATGGCGGGGTGGGTCTGGGCGGCCCCTTCCACGACGGGGGCGGCGGCGGCGGTGCGAGTGCCATCGTGGACGCCGACAGCAAGCCCATCCTGGTCGGCGGCGGCGGTGGCGGCGGCGGGAGCAACTACGACGCCTACGACGTGCAAGGCGGCAGCGGGGGTGCGGCCGGTCCTGACGGTGGCTCCGGAGCGGAGGGTGGGGTCTGGGGCGCCAGCAGCAGCGCCATGGCGAATGGCGGCTGCGGCGGGTGCAATGACAGCAAGAGCGGCCAGAGCAGCTGGTCCACCGAGGTGCTGCCGCCCGGGGGCGGCGGCGGAGGCGGTTACGAGGGCGGTCAGGCCGGCGGGTTCGGCCAGACCTGGGCAGAGAGCCCGAGCGGCCCCTGGGCCCAGGCGGGCGGTGCCGGCGGCGGCGGGTCGAATCACATCGCGTCGGACGCCCGCGAGATCTTCAGCGGCGCGGGCGTGATCGCCGACGGTCAGGTCACCCTGATGCCCGCCGGAGCGGAGCAGACCTTCCAGTGCCCGCCAGGCGGATACCGCAGCGACCCGGTCTGGGAGCACTACACCCCGCCGGCGACCGCGACCGAGCTGGTCGCAGTGCTGATCGGCGCCAACGGCGGGCACGGCAGCAACGACAACACCCCGGCGACCGGGGCGCTCGCTCTGGGCGTGATCGACGTGTCGTCCGGGGAGACCTTCGACGTCGCCGTCGGATGCTCGGGTGATCACAGCCGGGTCGGCTACGGCCACGGCGGCGACAGCGGCACCGGCGGCGGTGGACGCGACGGCGGCGGAGGAGGCGGCGGCACCGCTCTGGTCAGCAGCGACGGCACGGTCCTGCTCGTGGCGGGCGGCGGCGGCGGCGCCGGGGGCTCGTCCGGCGGCGCGAACGGCGGCGACGGCGGGACCGCGGGCCTGGGCTGGGGACAGGCCGGTGCGGGGGCCGGGCACAGCGGCGCGGCGTCGGGAGGATGCGGCGGCTGCGAGCGCGACGACGGCCACAACAAGATCACCGGTGGCACCGGCCACGCCAGCACGCCCGGCGGCGGCGGTGGCGGCGGCGGGGGCGGTTACCAGGGTGGTGCCGGCGGCAACGGCGGAGGCGGCCTGACCAGCGGCGGGGGCGGCGGCGCGGGTTCGTCGTACCACTCGGCGACCCGGGTCACCGGCGCCGTGGTCAACCCGAGCGATGTGGTGCACTTCGCCGGGGCGGAGCACGATGACGGGCTCGTCATCCTGATCGCACTCGAGCAGAAGGCGACTCTCGCCATCACCGCCGAGGCGTCGACACCCGTCTCATACCCCTACGACATCGGTCCCTTCCTCCTCGAGACGACGTGCACCAGGGCCGGCGAGGCGGTGTTCCACACGTCCGAGTTCGCCCAGCCGGGTGGGACGCTGTCGTACCCTGAGCTGCCTGTCGGCGCCTCCTGCGTCGTGCATGTGCCGGCCGACGGCGACGGAGGCGCGGCCGTGAAGGCCCCCGACCAGACCGTCGTCCTGCACCCCGGAACGAACGACATCGCCATGACCAGCACGTTCACGCTCGTCCCCATCGACGTGACGGTGCAGCTCGAGGGCGCGACCCAGTACTCGACCGCCGACATCCACGTGCAGCTGGCCTGCACGCTGGCGGGGCGGCCGATCGCGCCGTCGGCGCTGCCGGATCGCGGCATCCTCACCTTCACTGCCGCGGGCGGACGGCAGGAGGTGCCCGGACTGCCGGCCCGCGCCCTCTGCGGGCTGCGCCAACTCGGTGGATCCGCGTCGCAGATCGAGTACGAGGTCAGCGATCCGGATGTCGCCCGGTCGCCGAATCCGCCGGCGGGAGTGCTGCTGAGCGACGAGACCTTCTTCACCGTGTACGACACGTGGGAGACCGGCAGCGTCTCGGTGGGCAAGGCGCTGGGCGGCGACGCCCCGGATCCGCCGGTGGACGAGCAGTTCCCGATGAGCGTCGCCTGCACGCTCGACGGCGCGGCGCTCGCCCCGGTCACCTTCAGCGTGAGCTCCGGGCAGGTGCACCCGGTGACCGGCCTGCCCGTCGGCGCCGTGTGCGAAGTCACCGAGACCGACACCGGCGACGCGACCGGCACGACCTATGCGCCGGCGCGCACGGTCACCGTGAACGCCGACGACCCCGTCGCCGTCACCGTGACGAACGCCTTCGACGTCGGATCCCTGGCGCTGACCAAGACCGTCGGCGGCGCCGCCGCGGGCTACGCGAACGTGCCGTTCACCTTCTCCGTGCTGTGCGTGCTCGACGGCACCACCACCTGGCACGAGGATTACTCGTTCCCCGTCACCGGCGGGACGGTGCTCGTGACCGGCGTCCCCGTCGGCTCGGCCTGCACGGTGAGCGAGACCGCCGACGGCGGAGCGACCTCGAGCGAATACTTCGCCTTCGACGATCCGGATGCGACGTTCACCGCCGACTCCGTCACGGTGACCATCAGCGACACGACCACGGTGGGAGCGGGTGTCGTCAATGACTTCGAGGCCGCACCGCTGGTGGTGCAAGCCTGGAGCGTGGGGGAGGGGCTGCGGTTCGCCGGTGAGCAGCAGCTCACGGCTGTGTGCTCGTTCAACGGCGAGCAGATCGTCGAGCGCACCGCCGAGTTCCCGCCCGCGGGGAGCGTGTTCACCGTGCCCGGACTTCCCGTCGGCGCCTCCTGCAGTGTGGGGCAGGAGGTCGACGGAGGCGCCGCATGGGTCGAGAGCGATGTTGAGAACGGCTCGGACCCGGTGCCCACCGACGAGGGCTTCCAGTTCGGCATCCTGCCCCCGGCCGCCACCCCGACCACTGCGCAGTTCGTGAACCACTTCCCCGTCTCCACCCTGAGCGTGGTCAAGCAGGTCGACGGCGACGCCACGTACGCGGCATCCGATCCGCGGATCAGGGTGGACTGCACTCTCGGCGACCGCACCGTCATCGACGGGCTGGTCGTGACCCTGCCGGCCACCGGCGGCGGCTTCGACGTCACCGTCCCCGGCGGCGGCGTCTGCACGGTGACCGAGCCGGACCCGGCCGGCGCGGGAGCCGTCTCGTTCGATCCGGCCGACGGCGAGGTGACCGTGCCGATCGACGGCGCACCGGTGTCGGTCACGGTTACCAACACGTACTTCGGCGCCGATCTGCACATCCAGAGCGCCCTGGCCGGCAACGACCGCGCCGCCCACGTGGGCGAGTCCTTCCCGGTCGAGCTCGACTGCATCCTCGACGGGCGGCACGTCGCCCCGCCCGGGCAGCCCATGTTCTTCCTGCTCGCCGGCGGCGACGCGGCGGTCATCACAGACCTGCCGGTGGGGGCGACGTGCACGGTGGCGCAGACCGATCCCGGCACCGCCACCGGCACGGCGTACACCGCGACCGATCCGCACGCGACGATCACGCCGTTCGCCGCCGAGATCACCGTCCTCGCCCACGCGGCCAACACCGTCACGATCACGAACTCGTTCGACGTCGGCGCCGTCGCGGCCTCGGCGCGGCTGATCGGCCCTGGAGCCGACCTCTACGGCGCCGCGCGCTCGTTCGACGTGCAGGTGACCTGCCGCCTCTATGTGGACGTGCGCTGGGTGGAGCTGCAGCTGCCCGACGACGGCAGGCTCACGCTCGACCCCGCCGACGGGCACACCGCGATCCTGGACGGCCTGCCGGCCGGATGGCAGTGCGCCGTCGTGCCGCGCAGCCTGGGCCTGGCCACCAGCGTGGCGCCGGGCGGTCCCGCGGTGATCGAGGCCGGCGCGCAGGCCGCGCTCGAGGTGCTCTACGACTGGCAGCTGGGCACCGTCGTCGTCGGAAAGCGGGTGCACGGGTCGTCGACCGCCGCGTCGTTCGGCTTCGCCGCGACCTGCACGGCGGTCGACTTCGACGGACCGGAGCCGGTGACGGTGCCGATCCCGCTCACCGGCGACTCGCGGTTCACGCTCGCCCCCGGCGCGCAGCACTCCGTCACCGCGCTGGCGGGGGCGACGTGCATCGTCTCCGAGCCAGGGAACGGGGGCGCCGTCGCGACCACCGCTGCGCTCGACGGCGGCGCGGTGCAGCCGCTGGGCTCCGGCGCCGCGGTGACACTCTCCGCGCAGATGCCGTCGACCCTCGATGTCGTGAACGCCTTCCCGCTGCCGGTGACCGGCGGAACGCTCGGCGAACCGGCCGTGCTGGCGCTGCTCGGCGGTGCCCTGCTGGGCATCGGGGTTACGCTCGTGATCCGCCGCCGGATCAGCCGGGTCGTGCGGTGAGGCCGTCGTCGCCGAGCTCGAGCGTCACGTCGATTCCCAGTCGCGCGAGGAACGCGTCGTCGTGGCTGACCACGAGCACCGCACCGCGGTAGGCCGACAGCGCCTCGACGAGCTGATCGACCGTGTCGAGGTCGAGGTTGTTCGTCGGCTCGTCGAGCACGAGCAGCTGCGGCGGCGGGTCGGTCAGCAGCAGATGCGCCAGCACCACGCGGAAGCGCTCTCCGCCCGACAGCGTCCGGACCGGACGGTCGACCGCGGCCCCGCGGATGAGGAACCGGGCGAGCCGGTTGCGCACCTCGCCCGGGGGCACCTCGGGCGCCGCGGCGCGGACGTTCTCGAGCACCGTCGCCGCGTCGTCGAGCCCGTCCCCGCGCTGCGGAAGGTAGCCGACCCGGTCGGTGTGCAGCGCGACCGGTTCGCAATTCAGTCCCGGCGTCACCGCGGGCGGCACGTTCGGCGACGTTCCGGGCGTGCCGGCGGCCACCGGCTCCGGCGAGACTGAATTGCGAACGGCGACGGGTGGTGCACCACCGGCGAGCAGCCGCTCCAGCAGGGTGGTCTTGCCGATGCCGTTCGGGCCGACCAGGGCGACCCGCTCCGGCCCCTGCACGATCCAGTCGCCCAGCGTGGCGATGCGGCGCCCTGCCGGCACGCCGGGGTCGGGCAGATCGATGCGCACCGCGCCGTCGTCGCGCACGCGGCGACCCGCGGCATCCAGCGCGGCCCGAGCCGCCGCCTCGCGATCCGCCTTCTCACCGCGCAGCCGGCCCGCCGACACCTCGGCCGCGCGCATGCGCGCCCCCATCACGATCTTCGGCAGCCGCTTCTCGGCGTAGGCCTTCCGCCCCGTGCGCTCGCGATGGGCGATCACGGTCTCGGCCTCGATCCGCTCCCGCTTCTGCCGGCGCAGCTCCTGGGCCGCGGTGCGCTCGGCCTGCCGCGCCGCCGCCTGCTCCGCATCCAGCCAGGAGCGCCACGCGCTGTACGGCCCGCCGAAGGTCGACAGGCCGCCGTCGTACAGCTCGGCGGTGTCGTCCATGAGCTCGAGCAGCGCCACGTCGTGACTCACCACGATCAGGGCGCCGCGCCACGACCGCACCTGCTCGTACAGACGCGCGCGGGCGCGCCGATCGAGGTTGTTCGTCGGCTCGTCCAGCAGCGTGATCGGCGCCGCCGCGAGCCGGATGCCGGCGACCGCCGCCAGCACGGCCTCTCCGCCCGAGAGCTCGCCGATGCGTCGGTCGAGGGCGTCGGCGGGAATTCCCGCCTCGGCGAGCGCCGCGGCTGCGCGGGCCTCGACATCCCAGTCGTCGCCGACGGCGTCGAAATGGCGCGGGTCCGGGTCGCCGCGCTCGATGGCGCGGACGGCTGCGAGGGTCTCGGCGACCCCGAGCAGGTCGGCGACCGGACGGTCGACGTCGAGCGTGAGCCGCTGCGGCAGGTGCGCGACCGCGCCGGTCGCCGCGATGTGCCCGTCGGCGGGGGCGAGCTCGCCGGCGAGCAGCCGCAGCAGCGTCGTCTTGCCGGAGCCGTTGCGCCCGACAAGGCCCGTGCGGCCGGATCCGAACGAGCCGGAGACGCCGTCGAGCGCGACCGTCCCGTCGGGCCAGGCGAACGAGACGCGGTCGAGGGTGAGCGAAGGGATGAGGGTGTGCGCGGGCATGGAGCCTCCTCGGTGTCTGCGGGTGCGCGGACACCGAGGCCCCGCGGGGCCTGCCGAGATACGGCGAGTCGACGGTGTCAGCGCGTGGAGATGGACGCGGAGCCGTCGTGGAGCTTCACCGGGGTCATCCTTTGCTCGGGAACCCGTCGAGTGTAGCGGATGCCGCGGCGCACCGCCCGAGGATCGATCAGACGTAGACGCGGGGGATGAGCGGACTCACGCGCACCATGATCTCCTCGCCCACGGTGCCGATCGCCTCGGCGAGGGTCGTCGCCGAGGACTCGCCCCGCGACCCGGGCCCGAACACGGCGACCTCGTCGCCCGCGGCGGCACCGGGCCATGCGGCGACGGTCAGCGACGTCTCCGTCACGGCCAGCAGAGCCCGTGCACCGCCGGGTGTCCCCACCGTCACCCGGCCGGCCAGCGTCGAGGGCAGCCCGTCGAGCGAGCCGAGGCCCACCTGCACGGTGTCGCCGTCGACGCCGGTCACCGGCGCGACGAGCGTCGCCGCCGGCACGATGCCGTCCAGCTCCGGACCGTCGGTCGAGCGGATGCCGTAGCAGAACGCCCCGAACCGCACCAGGTCGTGCCGGAACTCCGGCCGTGCGTATCCCGCCGCGCTCGCGGCGAGGTGCAGCACCTCGGGCGCGAGCCCGGCCGCCCGGGCCGCGTCGACCGCCGTGTGGTACTGCGCGCGCGCCCGATCATCGTCCTGGTCGCTCGTCTCGGCGATGTGGCTCCAGATGCCGGCGACGCGGATGTCCCCGGTGGCCTCCAGCTCGGCCGCCCGCGCGACGAACGCCGGCCAGTCCTCGGGGCGCACGCCGTTGCGGTGCAGCCCGGTGTCGATCTTCAGGTGCACCACGGCGCCGCGCCCGGCCGAGACCGCGGCGACCTCGTCGAGGTAGCGGGCATCGCCCACGCCGAGCTCGATGGCGTTGTCGAGCGCGGTCGCGATCTCGTCGCGGCTCACCGTCACCCACGAGAACACGCGCGCGTCCGGGCCGGCGGCGGCGCGGGCACGCACGCCCATCGGCACGTCGAACGCGCCGAACCACCGCACGCCGTGCGCGTGGGCAGCGGCCACGACCTGCTCGATGCCGTGTGCGTAGGCGTCGTTCTTGACGACGCACATCAGCTGCGCGGGCGCGATGCGCGCCCGCAGGGTGTCGATGTCGGCGCACAGCCGACCGAGGTCGACCCGCAGGTGGGCGGCGGTCATCCGACCACCTCCCGTCGCAGCCACAGGCCGGGGGTGGCCGCGCGCACGCCGAGCGCGCAGACCAGCTCGGCACCGGTGAGGCCGGTCGCCTGCTCCCACGCGGCGAGCCCGTCGCGCAGCGGCCCCGTGCCGCCGAAGTACACGACCTCGTCGCCGGGTGCGGCATCCTCGTCCCCGATGTCGACGACGCACACGTCCATCGCGACCCGGCCGACGATGGGATGCCTGCGGCCGGCCAGCTCGACGTCCACCCTGTTGCCCAGGGCCCGCACGACGCCCTGCCCGAAGCCGCCGGAGACGAGGGCGATGCGTGTGTCGCGCGCGGCGACGTGGGTGGCGTTGTACGAGACGCCCTCGCCGGCGAGCAGGCGCTTGGTCGACAGGATCGAGCCGCTCAGGCGCATCGCCGGGGCTCCGGCGCCGCCGGGGAGGCCGTAGAGGGTGCGGCTGTCGAGGGTGGGGGAGGCATCCGTCACCGCGAGCCCAGCGGCCTCGGCCGCCGCTCGTCCCGTCTCGTCGACGATCGCGGCGGCCACGCCGGCCTCGGCGAGCGCCTGTGCGACGACCGTGATGCCGTGGCCGTATGCCTCGCGCCGCAGATCGGCGATCGCGTCCTCACCGGCCAGACGCGCGTTGGCGACGAGCGCTCCGCGGGAGACCGCGACGCGCAGCGGGCCGATGTCGGCCATCTCAGCTCCTCGGACAAGGCAGCGCCGCCTGGGGCGCGAGGACCCCGGGCGGCGCTGACGACGTCAGGCGTCGACGAGCTCGTTCTCGACGACGCGCAGGTGGTTGGTGCGGCGATCGGCGGAGCGGCCGAGGTCGTCGGAGATGATGACGCGCTGCAGCCAGCGGTCGGTGCCGTCGTAGCGCGGCTCGAACGGCGTGCGCGCGTGCATGACGCGGCGGTTGTCGAAGAGGAAGATGTCGCCCTCGCGCAGCGTGACGTACAGGCCGGCCGCGTTCGCGCCGTCGTGGAACTTCTGCAGCGCGGCGGCGGCCTCGTCGTCGCCCGCGACCGCGGCGGCGCAGTCCATGTCGATGCGCACGAAGCGCTTGCCGTTCTCGCCGTAGAGCGCCGGGCCCTGGACGCCGTCCTCGGGGCGGCCGGTGCCGCCGGAGGCCTTGTCGATGCCGTGCATGAAGCGAGGCTGACGCAGGACCGCGTCCTCCTCATCGGTCAGCGGGATGCGGTCCACCGGGGCGAGCGCGGTCTGCACCCGCTCGTCGCCGCGGACGCAGAACAGGCCCACGAACTGGGGGTGCGCGTCGTCGAACGCGTCCTCGGAGTGCCAGTCGAGCAGGCTCCGGCTGCCGGTGCCGACCGCGTCGTACTCGTGGCCCTTGACCGGGGTGACGTTCTGGACCAGGGCGCCGCCGTGCTGGCGGGCGAAGGCGAAGACCTCGCCGGCAACGGCCGCGAACGCGAGCAGGGCCGCCTCGGTGGACGGGTCGCGGTCCTTCTCCTGGAAGGCCTCCTCGTCCTGGGGGCTCTCGCCCATTGCGCCCTGGTCGACGAGCAGACCGTGGAAGAGGATGCCGCCGTCGGGCACCTCGGCGCGCGCGAACTGCTCGATCAGCTCGACGGTCTCGGGGTCGGCCTCGACCAGGGCCGCCTTGGCGTCCTGCAGGAGGCTCTCGAATGCGTCGTGATCCCGGTAGATTCCTCGTCGCCCTCGGGCCACCTCGGTGAAGATCGCTGCTACCTCGGGCTTGATCTGCCGTTCGATCACGAGACTTCCTTTCCGCTGATCCCGGATCCGCTGCCGGGTTCGCCTCCGGGAGTATACCCAGCGAGGCTGGGACGATCCCGCACGGACTTAGTATCGCCTAACCCCACCCGGCGAGCCGCTGTTCTCTCACTCACCGGAGGGCCGCGGCGCGGCCAGGCGCTTGTCGAGGAAGACGCGGATGTCGTGCAGCTCCTGCTCCGAGACGCTGTGGCCGAGGCCGGGGTAGACCCGGCCGCTGAGGTCGGAGTGCGCGGGCAGCCACTCGGTCGTGTGCATCACCAGCTCGGGCGGGATCACGTCGTCGTGCGTGCCGCGGCCCCAGAAGACGGGAGGACGGATGCCGGCGAGCTCGGCGTCGCCGGGAAGATCGCCCGGCGTGGCGTATCCGCTGAGGTTCACGACGAAGCCGAAGCGGGCGGGCTGCAGGCGCATGGCCTGCAGCGCGATCGCCGCGCCCTGCGAGAAGCCGAGCAGGCCGACCTGCGAGGCGTCGGGGGCGGCGGCGTCGAGCCAGGAGACGAGTGCTTCCGCCGCCGTGGTGACGTGCGTGGGGTCGCGGCTGTCGAGCCCTTCGATCGGATACCAGGAGTAGCCGGGTGCGGGCCAGGGCGGCGCCAGCGGCGCGCGCGGGGCGGCCACGACGAACTCCTCGGGAAGGTGCGGTGCGAGGCCGAACAGGTCGCGCTCGTCGGCGCCGTAGCCGTGCAGCAGCACCAGCAGCGGGCGCCCGGCGCGGGACTCCGGCTCGGCCGACCACAGCACCGGGTCGGGGTCGATCATGATGTCGCTCACGGCTCCATTGTGCCCGCGGTCGTGCCCGGGGTCGTGCCGTGCCCGTGGTCTTGCCGGCCGTCCGCGGCACGGCCCATGCCGAGGGCGCCCTGTCGTGCGGTAGAACAGGAGCATGGCCGTCCGCACGCCCGATCCCGAGCCTGCCGGCGACGAGCCCTTCGGCCCGCCGCAGGGCAGCGCGTCCAATCCGGCATGGCTGAGTGACATCGAGCTCGCCGAGGCGCGGCGACGGCTGCCGATGCTCTATGTCGAGGGCGTGCCGGTGCGCGTCGACGGGATGGGCCAGGTCACCGAGGTCGGCATCCTGCTGCGGGCGACGCCGCTGGGCGAGATCGTGCGCACGATCGTCTCGGGGCGCGTCCGGTACGGCGAGACCGTGCGCGACGCGCTGTTCCGGCACCTCGAGAACGACCTCGGGCCGATGGCGTTCCCGCTGCTGCCGCCGCAGCCGGTGCCGTTCACCGTCGCCGAGTACTTCCCCCTTCCCGGCATGACGCCGTTCCACGACGACCGGCAGCACGCCGTGTCGCTCGCTTTCGTGGTCCCGGTCACCGGCACGTGCGAGCCCCGTCAGGACGCCCTCGAGGTGACCTGGATGACGCCGGAGGAGGCCGCATCCGACTCCCTCTCCGCCGAGATGGAGGGTGGGCGGGGCACTCTCGTGCGGCTCGCGCTGGCCAGCGTCGGCGCCCTGCGGTAGCGGTTGTCCACAGGCACTCAGGTTCCCCCGCGGCCGAGGGAGTAGAGTGCGGGTGCCCGAAACGCAGCCACCCTGCGCGGACGTCCCTGTTTCCCTCCGTCGACGACGAACCGTCGAGGGCGCCGCGCACCCGCCCCCCAGGAGAAGTGATGTCCGACCAGCGGATGCCCGCCGGCGAGCCCGGCCACAATGACGTGTCAGCCTTCGAAGAGCTGCTCAACAGCGCGGGCCAGCGCCCCGCATCCAGCGCGCCCGGCTCCAGCGGCGCGTTCACCGTCGTCTTCCGCGGCTACGACAAGGCCGAGGTCGACGACGCGCTGTCTGAGCTGCGGGTGCGCCTGCGCGCGGAGAGCGACCGCGCCGCCTCCTTCGAGGAGCGCTACCGCCGCGTCACCGAGGCCGCCGACGCACAGACCTCCGAGGTGCTGCAGCGCGTCGAGGCCGAGCGCGACAGCGCAGTGGAAGCCGCGAAGGCCGACAGCCGCGAGACGATCGAGCGTCTGCAGGCCGAGCTCGCCGAGCTGAAATCCGCGCAGGCTGAGGCGACCGCCGAGCTCGAGTCGCAGCTGGTCGCCGCGAACGCGAAGGCCGCGTCCGCCGACCAGAAGATCGAGGCGCTCACCGAGGAGCTGCTCGGAGCCACCGGCGAGTCCGCGAACCGCCACCGCTTCGAAGAGATCCTGCGCGTGGCCGAGGAGCAGGCGAGTGTGCTGATCCGCAACGCCACCGTGCAGGGCGACCGCCTGCTGGAGGCTGCGCGCGAAGAGATCGAGAACCGTCGCCGCGAGGTGCGGGCGGAGGCCGAGGCCATCCGGGCCCAGGCCGAGCACGACGCCCAGCAGGTGCGACTGCGCATCGACACCGAGCTGACGGCGCACAAGGCGCTGCTCGAGCGCGAGGCCGCCCACGCCGCCGAGAAGGTGGCGCAGGCCGAGCAGGAGGCCGCCGCGATCCGCACCGAGGCGGAGAAGGGCGCGGCCGCGCTGCGCACCATGGTCACCCGCGAGACCACGCAGGACCGCGCCGAGGCCGAGGAGGCGGTGCGCGAGCTGCGCCTGCGCGCGCTCGACTTCGAGGAGTCGCTGACCCGCCGGCAGGACGACGCGCAGCAGGAGTTCCTCATGCTGCACAACCAGGCCGTCGCCCACGCCGAGCGCATCACCCAGGACGCGAACGAGCAGGTGGCAGCGGCCATCGAGCACGCGCAGCGCGTCTCGGCGAAGGCGGAGGACTTCGACCGCCTCATGCGAGCCCAGGCGCAGCAGATCGAGGCGGAGGCCCAGGTGCGCGCCCGTGAGCAGCTCGACCGGGCGCGGGTGAAGGCCCAGAAGATCATCGACACCGTGACGGCGCACTCCGAGGCGGTGCTGCGCGACGCCGAGGATCGCACGCGTCAGCTGCGCTGGCAGCAGCACCAGCTCACGAGCTTCATGGCGGAGGTCAAGGAGCTGATCCGGCCCGAGACCCGCATCGACGAGGACTCGGAGACCACGGATGCCGCGGACGAGCCGCGCGATGCGACGGTCGCCGAGCTCGAGGAGCTGCTGGCCGGCTCGGGCGCTGACGCGGTCGACGAGACGGATCAGACGGATGCCTCGCCGGACGCCGATGACGCCGGCCCCGCCGACGTCGATGACGTGGACGCCGATGACGTCGACGCCGATGACGCCGATGACATCGCCGCGGCCGACGTCGCGGACTCGGACGAGGACGCCGACGACGCGGACCAGGACCAGGACGTCGAAGAGCCCGTCGACGCGGAGTCGGTCGAGAGCTGAGCCGCCGCGCACGCGAAAGCGCCGGGGAGACCCCGGCGCTTTCTGCGTCTCTGCGCGACGCCGATCAGCCGGCGGTGTAGCCGCCGTCGGCGACGAACTCCGATCCGGTGGCGAAGCTGGCGTCGTCGCTGGCCGCGAAAGCGATGAGGGCCGCCATCTCCTCGGGCCTTCCCAGACGCCCCATCGGGGTGCCGGCGATCAGCATGTCGCGATCGGTGTCGCCGAGGATCGGGGTGTCGATGAAGCCCGGGTGCACCGAGTTCACGCGCACGCCGTCCTTGGCCCATCCCAGCGCGGTGGTCTTCGTGAGAAGCCGCACGGCGCCCTTGGCCGCGTGATAGGCGGGGCTGACGCCGGAGCCGACGATGCCGTACATCGAGCTCACGTTGACGACCGCGCCGTTGCCGCTCTTCTTCAGTGCGTCCGCGGCGGCCTTCATGCCGAGGAAGACGCTCGTCTGGGTCACGGCGACCACCTTGTCCCAGGTCTCGACGGTGGTGACCTCGAGCGGCTCCGTGTCGCCGATGCCCGCGTTGTTGACGAGGATGTCGAGACTGCCGAACTTCGACACGGTCGCATCGACGGCATCGGCCCACTCGCGCTCGTCCGTGACGTCGAGGTGCACGAAGCCGGCGGTGCCGCCCGCCTTCTCGATCTCCGTGACGACGGCGGCTCCCGCCTCGTCCTGAAGGTCGGCGATCATCACCGTGCCGCCCTCCGCGGCGATCCGCTGCGCGGTCGCCTTTCCGATTCCGCTGGCGCCGCCCGTGATGAGGGCCACGCGTCCGTCGAAACGTGCCATTGCTCGATCCTCTCTCTGCGTCTCTGCGCCCGATCGGCGCATACCGTCCTCAACGGGGCTCGGCATAGATCTATTCCTGTGAATATAAATCTGTTCAGGATGCCGATGGGGGGCGCACGGCGACGACGTAGGCTCGTCCGGTGACCTCAGGCATCCCGCTTCCGCTCGCTCTCCCCGCCGACGCCGCCGGCTGGACCGGTTTCGCGACCACGCGCCAGGACGACCGGCTCGCCGCCGTGCGCGCCGTCGACGATCGACTGCGGGCCGGATCGGATCTTTCCGGCACGGCGCGGCTCGATCTGTGGAACGATGCGGCGATCGCGCTGGACGAGGTGCTCAGCGAGTCCTACCTGCTGTCGGAGGCGCACCCGGACTCCGGGATCCGGTCCGCCGCCGAGCAGCGCGTGCAGGCCGCCGAGTCGCTCGCGGCCGAGCGCGCCGTGGACCGGGGTCTGTGGCGCGCCCTCGCCGACATCGATGCGGCGCAGCTCGACCCGTCGGAAACGCGCCTCCTCCAGCACGCGCTGCGCGACTTCCGCCGCGCAGGGGTCGAGCTCGACGATGCGGGCCGTGCCGAGGCACAGCGGCTCGCCGAGCGCGACACCGAACTGTCGCTCACCTTCTCGCGCAATGTGCGCGAGGGTCGCCGCGAGATCCGCGTGGCGCCCGAGGCGCTCGCCGGCCTGCCGCAGGACTTCATCGAGGCGCACCCGGTCGGCGATGACGGTCTCGTCGTGCTCACGACCGAGTACACCGACCTCATGCCGGTCCGGGAATACGCGCGTGACCGGGCCACCCGGCTCGCGCTCGTCGGTGCGTACAACGATCTCGCGTGGCCGGAGAACGAGACCGTGCTGGCCGACCTGCTCGAGATCCGCGCACAGCGGGCGGCGCTGCTCGGCTACGCGGACTGGGCCGAATACGAGACCGAGACGCGCATGATCGGCTCCGGGGCGGCGATCCCGGAGTTCCTGACGCGGCTGGCCGAGGCCTCCGGCCCCGCCGCGCTGCGCGAGCACGACCGGCTCCTCGCCCGCCTGCGGCAGGATGAGCCGGACGCCGACGGCGTCACCACCGCGGACTTCTGGTACCTCATCAGCACCGTCAAGCGCGAGGAGTACGCCGTCGACGCGCAGGAGGTGCGCTCGTTCTTCCCGTTCGACCGCGTGCTGCCCGGCGTGCTCGACGTCACCGGCCGCCTGCTCGGGCTCGAGTACACGCCGGTCGACGTGGCGACCTGGCACGAGGATGTGCGCAGCTACGACGTCCTGCGCGACGGCGAGCGCATCGGGCGCATCCACCTCGACCTCCACCCGCGCGAGGGCAAGTACAGCCATGCCGCCTGCTTCCCGCTCGCCCCCGGCATCGCCGGCCGCGTGCTGCCGGAGGGCGTGCTGCTGTGCAACTTCTCGCGGGGTCTGCTCGAGCACGACGAGGTGATCACGTTCTTCCACGAGTTCGGGCACCTCGTGCACTACATCCTCGGCGGCGTCGACGCGCGCTTCGCGGCGTTCACCGGCTTCGAGACCGAGTGGGACTTCGTCGAGGCGCCCAGCCAGCTGCTCGAGGAGTGGGCGTGGGATGCCGAGGTGCTCGCCTCCTTCACCCGGGGACCGGACGGCGGGCCGATCCCCGCCGAGCTCGTCGCACGCATGCGCACGGCCGACGCGTTCGGCCGTGCGCTGGAGGTGAGCCGTCAGCTCGGGCACGCGAACGTCTCGTACCACCTGCACGTCGACCGCCCCGCCGATCTGCAGGCGGCCACCGAGCACTGGTACCGGGTGTCGTCACCGGTGCGGCCCGTCCCGGGACAGCACCCGTACGCGGGCTTCGGGCACCTGACCGGCTACGGCTCGTGCTACTACACGTACCAGTGGAGCCTGGTCATCGCGCGGGACCTGCTCACGGGATTCGCGCACGGGCTGATGGACCCGGATGCCGCGGCCCGCTACCGCGACGAGGTGCTGCGGCCCGGGGGCGGCCGCGACGCCGCCGACATGGTCGAGGCGTTCCTCGGCCGGCCGTTCGCCTTCGACGCGTACCGGGCGTGGCTGGCCGGCGGGTGATCGCCGCCGGATGGTTCAGGAGGCGAGCTCGGCGCGCAGCGCGGTGAGGAAGGCGTCGACGTCGGCCTCGGTCGTGTCGAAGCTGCACACCCAGCGCACCTCGCCCTTGGAGGCATCCCAGTCGTAGAAGCGGAACCGGTCGCGCAGGCGGTCCGCGACGCCGGGCGGCAGCGCGGCGAACACGGCGTTGGCCTGCGTGGCCTGCGTGAAGGTGACCCCGTGCAGCGTGCCGTCGGCCAGACCCGCCTCGATGCCGCCGCGCAGTCGCCCCGCCATGGCGTTCGCATGCCGGGCGTTGCGCAGGTAGAGGTCGCCCTCGAGGAGGGCAAGCAGCTGCGCCGAGACGAATCGCATCTTCGAGGCGAGCTGCATCTGGTGCTTGCGCAGATAGACCAGGCCCGCTGAGGCGGCGGGATTGAGCACGATGACCGCCTCGGCCCCCAGGGCGCCGTTCTTCGTGGCACCGAAGCTCACCACATCCACTCCGGCGTCGGTCGTGAAGGCACGCAGGGGAAGGTCGAGGGTGGCGGCGGCGTTCGACAGGCGCGCGCCGTCCATGTAGACGAGCATTCCGCGTTCGTGCGCGTACTCGGTGATCGCGCGCACCTCGTCGGGCGTGTAGACGGTACCGAGCTCAGTGGACTGCGTGATGTAGACCACGAGCGGCTGCGCGCGGTGCTCGTCGCCCCAGCCCCACGCCTCCTGCTCGATGAGCTCCGGGGTGAGCTTGCCCTCGGGGGTGGCGATGGTGAAGAGCTTGATGCCGCCCGACTTCTCGGGCGCCCCGCCCTCGTCGGAGTGGATGTGCGCCGTCTTCGCGCAGATCACCGCGCCCCAGCGCGGCAGCATCGACAGCATGCCCACGACGTTCGCACCCGTGCCGTTGAAGACCGGCCAGGCGGTGACGCCTTCGCCGAAGTGGTGGGCCGCGACCTCCTGCAGGCGGGCGGTGTAGTCGTCCTCGCCGTACGCGATCTGGTGGCCGCCGTTGGCGGCCGCGATCGCCTCGAGCACCTCGGGGTGGACGCCGGAGTAGTTGTCCGAGGCGAAGCCTCGCGCGGACTGATCGTGCAGGGTGGTCACGAGCATCCAGCCTAATTGTCCGCCGCAGGAGGCGAGGTCAGAGCGGGACCACGGTGTCGTTGACCGCGTCGGCCGGTGCGCCCCACAGGTCCACGAACGCGGCGCCGAGCGCGTCCTCGAGACCGTCCAGGGCTTTGACGCGGAAGATGACGGCGGCCGCGCGCAGCGCGGGTTCCCGATCCTGCCGGGCGGCGGCGTCGCGGGCGTGCTTCGCGAAGCCCTGGGCGACGGCCCGCATCCACGCCTCGCTCGCCGCCTTGATCGCCGCGTAGTTCGCCCCACCCGCGAGCGGGCGATCCACGGCGGTCGACGAGACGATCGCGGTGCGTGCGGAATCCGAGGCGCGAAGGTCGTCGTCGAACGCGCGGCTGACGTACCGGAGCGCGGTGAGCGCGCGTTCCAGGAAGCGATAGTCGGCGTCGGTCTGCCCCGCCAGGCCGCCGCCCCCGCGCCACCCGCCGACCAGATGCAGGACCCCGTCCACGCGGCCGTGCGCGGCATGCACGCGATCGGCGAGGCGGGCGACGTCGGCTTCGTCGGTCACGTCGCACAGCTCGGTGGCTGCGCCCAGCGCCGCCAGGGCCTCGAGCTTGGCGGCATCACGCCCCACGGCGACGACCCTCGCCCCCGCGTCGATCAGTGCCCGGGTCGCGGCGTGGCCGCTTTCGCTCGTCGCCCCCGCAAGCAGGACGAGTCGCCCCCATACGGATTCGCTCATCTGCCTACCTTCTCACCCGGCCCCACCCGATCCGCTCGACGCGACCGGCGGCGGCGGAGGGGATCACGCGTCGCGGCCGGTGATCCCCGACGTCGAGGCGATCACG
>NZ_JBIQHX010000015.1:0-73853 GCF_044508325.1 Microbacterium sp.
CCGGGATCAGGGTGACGACCCAGATCGCGAACGCGTTGATGACGACGCGGATGAGAAAGCCCATGCGTGCCAGTGTCGCACGCTGATGCCAATCGATGGGAGGTGCCCGCGTGTCAGCGCCCGTAGCTTTGGGGCTGTGCCCACCCGTGGCCCGTGATCATGCGTCGATGATTCGACCGCCGTTCCTCCTGGGCAAGATTGGAGTGACATGCACGAAAGTCCGCCGCCCGTGACCGAACTGCGCACTGGACGAGTTGTCGTCTATCGGCGCGAGGGTCATGGCCCTGCGGTCGAGGTGACGTTCGAGGGCGATACCGTCTGGTTGAGCCAGGACCAGGTGGCTGAGCTCTTCCAGACGACCAAGCAGAACATCAGTCTTCACCTGCGGAACATATTCCGTGAAGGCGAGCTGTCTCGGGAGGCAACTGTCAAGGATTCCTTGACAGTTCGTCGCGAGGGCACACGGACCGTGCGCCGGATCGTGGAGCTGTACAACCCGGACGCCATCATCTCGGTGGGCTATCGGGTCAAGAGCAGCGTCGCCACCCAGTTCCGGGTCTGGGCGACCGACCGGCTGCGGGAATACCTGATGCAGGGCTATGCGCTCAACGAGCAGCGGCTCGCGCAGCTCGGCCAGGCCGTGAGCATCCTGGCTCGATCTGCCGACGAGCTCGTCGCGGGAACCGCCGATGTGCTGGCGTCGTATCTCCCGGGTCTTACGATGCTGCGCGACTACGACGAGGGATTCATCGCCCGTTGCGGTTCCGTACTGGGCTCACGGTCGACGAGGCCCGCGCGGTGATCGCAGATGTCGCAGCCGAGTTCCCGTCAGACTCGCTCTTCGGCTCGGAGCGCGGAAGCGCACTCGCGGCCGTCGTTGGGGCGATTTATCAGGGTTTCGGCGGCCAGGATCTCTATCCGACGGTCGAAGAGAAGGCCGCGAACCTGCTCTACCTCGTTGTGAAGGACCACCCGCTCTCCGATGGCAACAAGCGCAGCGCCGCGGCTCTGTTCGTCGTCTTCCTGGCCCGCAACGGCATTCTCGCGGACTCCACAGGCGCCCCCCGTGTTTCGAACAACGCCGTTGCCGCAATTGCTCTCATGGTCGCAATGAGCAATCCACAGGAGAAGGATCGGATGATCGCTCTGCTCGTCAAGATGATCTCGGGCACGTGACGGTGTTGATGGCACTCTCTCACCCAGGGGGATACTGAGTCGGCGGCAGTTCGGGCCAGAACACGGGGCTGACGATCGTGTCGCTCGCGACGATGATCCCAACCCACCCGATGATGACGACCAGCATGCCCAGGGCAGCCGGAAACCACCACTCGGTCCCTATCAATGCCAAGACAGCGACACACGCAAGCACGAGGAAACCCAACGCAACCCAGGTACTGATCCAGCCGGTCTGCTCAACGGCGATCGTGCCGTCAGAGGCCCTCCACCAGCAATATCGACCGGCCGGGAACGCCGTCGCGTAGGCTGCGGCCGGGACGTCTACGTCGATGACGGCTCCGGGATGCTGACTGTCCAGGAAGCAACGAGTGAACGCATCGCCGCGGGTGTCGATCCACATGCTGACCGCCGCGTATAGAGCGGCGATCCACGCCGCGAAGATCGTCGCCAGCCCAACTGCGGGACGTACCCAGGCGTAGCTCGATTCTCGAGGATGGGGCATCGCGCTCAACAAGGGTAGGCGAGGGATAGAACCGCGGATCCGCGGAATAGGGCTCGGCTTGTTCGACTCATTCGGCGCACTCGGTGCCTCCTCGGCAGCTTCCATGAGAGAGTACGCGGATGACGGCGCCCGGCGCTGTCAACCACTGGGGGACAGAAGCGCCCGGTGAAGGCAATCGGGGCACGCGGTTGCCAGGAGGCGGGGCTGCGGGTTCTCGCAGTCGCATGAACCCGCCCGCAACAGCCGACACGGCGCAGACCGCATCCTAGACTCGTGAGGGTGACCGACGACATCCCCGTGCGCGTTCGCCCCGAGATCGCCGCCCTGCCCCCGTACCGGCAGGGCAAGCAGGCCGGTGCCGCCGCCTTCAAGCTGTCGAGCAACGAGAATCCCTTTGACCCGCTGCCCGGTGTCGTGGACCGGCTGCGGGCGCGGATGGACGTTAACAGATATCCGGATGCCACGGCGGGCCGCCTGCGCGAAGCCCTCGCCGCACGCTTCGACGTGAGCGTGGACGGCGTGCACGTCGGGGCAGGGAGCGTGTCGATCCTCGCCCAGCTGCTGCTCGCCGTGTGCGGGCCGGGGGACGAGGTCGTCTACGCGTGGCGCTCGTTCGAGGCGTATCCGGGGCTCGCGCTGGTCGCCGGCGCCACGCCCGTGGAGGTGCCGCTCGCCGGGGAGGCGCGGCATGACTTGCCGGCGATGGCGACCGCGGTCACCGACCGCACCCGGGCCGTCATCGTCTGCAGCCCGAACAACCCGACCGGCCCGATCGTCACGCAGCGGGAGTTCGAGGAGTTCATCGCGACCGTGCCGCGCGATGTGCTCGTGATCCTCGACGAGGCGTACGCGGAGTTCGTGACCGACCCGCATGCCGTCGACGGCATGCGGGTGCTGGGCACCGCCGGTCACGACAACGTCGTGGCGCTGCGCACCTTCTCGAAGGCCTTCGGGCTCGCCGGACTTCGCGTCGGCTACGCGATCGGGCACCCCCGCGTCCTGGACGCCGCACGCACGACGGCGATCCCGCTGTCGGTCACCGCGCAGTCCGAGGAGGCGGCGCTGGCGAGCCTCGAGGTCGAAGCCGAGCTGCTCGAGCGGGTGCGCACCATCGGCGAGCGCCGCGATCGCCTCGCGGCCGCGCTGCGCGAGGCCGGCTGGGACGTGCCCGATGCGCAGGGCAACTTCGTCTGGCTGCCGACCGGTGCCGAGACCATGGCGGCGGCCGAGGCCTTCGACGCGGCCGGTCTCATCGTGCGACCGTTCGTCGGTGACGGCATCCGCATCTCCGTGGGCGAGCACGAGGCTGTGGAGAAGGTCCTACAGGTCGCGGCATCCATTGTCGGAACTCTTCCAAAGGACCACCCCGGGCGGAAGCTACCGTAGAACGGTGACCCCGGACGATCCAGCACTGGTGCGTGTGCTCGCCGCGGACGGCCGTCTCACGCCCACCCCCGCCGCCGAGCCATACCTCGCGGCCGTCGAGGCGCTGACGGATGCCGAGCTCGAGCAGTTCTACCGCGACATGGTGGTCATCCGGGCCTTCGACCAGCAGGCGACGAACCTGCAGCGCCAGGGCCAGCTCGCCCTGTGGCCGCCGAGCCTCGGGCAGGAGGCGGCACAGGTGGGCTCGGCGCACGCCGCCCGCCCACAGGATCATGTGTTCCCGGCGTACCGCGAGCATGTCGTGTGCCGCATCCGCGGCGTGGATCCGATGGACATCATCCGCCTCATGCGCGGCATGACCCACGGCGGGTGGGACCCGTACGACCCGAAGAACGGCAACACGCACCTTTACACGCTGGTGCTCGGCTCACAGACCCTGCACGCGACGGGGCTCGCGATGGGGCTCGTCTTCGACGGCAAATGCGGCACCGGCGACCCCGGCCGCGACGAGGCGGTCATCGTCTACTACGGCGACGGCGCATCCAGCCAGGGGGACGTGCACGAGGCGATGGTGTTCGCGGCGAGCTACCAGACCCCCGAGGTCTTCTTCCTCCAGAACAACCAGTGGGCCATCTCGGTGCCGGTGTCCACGCAGGCGCGGGCGCCCCTCTATCACCGCGGCGAGGGCTACGGCATGCCGAGCCTGCAGGTGGATGGAAACGACGTGCTGGCCAGCTGGGCGGTCACCCGGCAGGCGCTCGACGAGACGCGAGCCGGCGGCGGGCCACGGGCGATCGAGGCCGTGACCTATCGCATGGGCGCGCACACCACGAGCGACGACCCGACGAAGTACCGCACCTCCGAGGAGGAGGCCGCCTGGGCGGGGCGCGACCCGATCGCCCGCATGCGCGCATACCTCGAGGGCCGCGGGGCGTCGGGAGGGTTCTTCCAGGAGGTCGATGCCGAGGCCCAGGCCGTCGCCGAAGACACCCGTGAGCGCACGAACGCGCTGGGCGACATCCCGCGGGACACCGTCTTCGACCATGTATACGCCGACGCGCATGCGCTGGTCGCGGAGCAGCAGCGGTGGCTCGCCGCGTATGAGGCGTCACTCGAGGAGGGCGCATGACGGAGATCCGCACCGACCCCGCCCGGTCGTCCCGGTCGTTGAGCGAGCCGCAGGCGAGTCGAAACGCAGAGCCGCAGGCGAGTCGGAGCGCCGAGACGAAACGCACCGACCCGCAGGCACCTGTGCCCGCGGCATCCACTCTCCCCTTCAGCCGTGCCCTGAACGCGGGCCTTCGCCGTGCTCTCGCCGAGAACGACCGGGTGCTGCTCATGGGTGAGGACATCGGCCGGCTCGGCGGCGTCTTCCGGGTGACCGAGGGTCTGCAGGCGGAGTTCGGCGAGCAACGGGTGCTCGACACACCGCTGGCAGAGTCGGGTCTGGTCGGCACGGCGATCGGGCTGGCGATGGGCGGGTTCCGCCCGGTCGTGGAGATCCAGTTCGACGGATTCGTCTTCCCCGCCTTCGACCAGATCACCACCCAGCTGGCGAAGATCACGAACCGCCACGAGGGCGCGGTGCAGATGCCCGTCGTGATCCGCATCCCCTACGGCGGGCACATCGGCGCGGTCGAGCACCATCAGGAGAGCCCCGAGGCGTACTTCACGCACACGCCCGGGCTGCGGGTGGTCTCCCCCTCGACGCCCAACGACGCGTACTGGATGATCCAGGATGCGATCGCCTCGCCCGATCCGGTGATCTTCCTGGAGCCGAAGGCGAGGTACTGGACCAAGGGCGAGGTCGACACCGACGCCCGCGCCATGCCGCTGCACGCCTCGCGTCTGGTGCGCCGCGGCACCGACGTCACCCTCGTCGGCCACGGTGCGATGGTCACGACGCTGCTGCAGGCCGCCGCGCTCGCCGAGTCGGAGGGCACATCGTGCGAGGTGATCGACCTCCGATCGCTGTCGCCGGTGGATTACGGGCCGATCCTCGACTCGGTGCGCCGCACCGGCCGGATGGTCTACGCCCAGGAGGCGCCCGGGTTCACCTCGCTGGGCTCGGAGGTCGCGGCGACCGTCATGGAGCGCGCATTCTTCGCGCTCGAGGCCCCGGTGCTTCGGGTGTCGGGCTTCGACACGCCGTTCCCTCCCGCCAAGCTCGAGGGCGTGTACCTGCCCGACCCGGACCGCATCCTCGAGGCGGTCGACCGGACCCTGGCGTACTGACGTGACGACGCACAACTCCTTCGATCTGAGTGCGATGGGCGCCGAAGCCGGCGGTTCGGCCGGACTCGTGCCGGAATTGGAGGAGTTGTGCAGGCCCCGCAAGAACGGATGACCCGATGAGCACACAGACCTTCCTCCTCCCCGACGTCGGGGAAGGACTCACCGAGGCCGAGATCGTCTCATGGCGCGTCGCCCCGGGCGACGAGGTCGCCGTCGACGACGTCATCGTCGAGATCGAGACCGCCAAGTCGCTCGTCGAGCTGCCGTCGCCGTTCGCGGGCGTCGTCGGCGAGCTGCTGGTCGCCGAGGGCGCGACGGTGAACGTCGGGGCTCCGATCATCACGATCGCCGCGGCCGAGGGAGTGGATGCCTCGGTCGGCCAGACCGCGCACGGATCCCCGTCCGCCGCCGAACCCGCCGAGAACGGCGCCGTGCTCGTCGGCTACGGCACCGGAGGTGCCGTGAAGTCGCGGCGGCGACCGCAGCCGGAACGGATCGTCCGGGCCTCCGTCGGCGTCGTCGCCAAGCCGCCGATCCGCAAGCTCGCCCGTGACCTCGGCGTCGACCTCGCGGACGTCTCACCGACGGGCCCCGCCGGTGAGGTCACGCGCGAGGATGTGCTGGGGCACGCGTCGCAGGCGAGCGTGTTCCGCAACATCGAGACGCCGGAGTGGCCGGATGTCCGCGAGGAGAGCATCCCCGTGCCCGTGGTGACGCCGTCGGAGCCGGTGGCGCTCGGCGGTGAGGACATGGCGGCCCCCCAGCCTGCCGAGGGGCGGGAGCCTGCCCAGTTCTCCGAGCCCGCCGAGGGGCGAGAGGAGACCATCCCCGTCAAGGGTGTGCGCAAGGCGGTGGCCTCCGGCATGGTGCGCTCCGCGTACACCGCGCCGCACGTCAGCGTCTGGACCGACGTCGACGCCACCCGCACGATGGAGCTCGTCCGGCGCCTGAAGGCATCGCCCGACTTCGCCGATGTGAAGGTGTCTCCGCTGCTGATCATGGCGCGCGCGGTGATCTGGGCGGTGCGCCGCACGCCGATGGTCAACGCGGCGTGGATCGACGGGGACGACGGCGCCGAGATCCGGGTGCGCCACTACGTCAACCTCGGCATCGCGGCGGCCACGCCCAGAGGACTGCTGGTGCCGAACATCAAGGACGCGCAGGAGCTCAGCATGCGCGAGCTCGCCCAGGCGCTCGAGCGGCTGACCCTGACCGCGCGCGAAGGACGCACCACGCCGGCCGAGCAGCAGGGCGGCACGATCACCATCACCAACATCGGCGTCTTCGGGATGGATGCCGGGACCCCGATCATCAACCCCGGCGAGGCCGGCATCATCGCGCTCGGCACGATCCGCCAGAAGCCGTGGGTCGTCGACGGCGAGGTGCGCCCGCGCTGGGTGACGACGGTGGCCGGGTCGTTCGACCACCGGGTCGTCGACGGCGACGGCATGAGCCGGTTCGTCGCCGACGTGGCATCCATCCTCGAGGAGCCCGCCCTCCTCCTGGACTGACCGCCCAAGCCGAAGCCCGCCGTCAGTGTTGAGAATGATTCTCATTAGGCTGTAGAGTGAGCTCGTGAAACACCCACCCTTCGGCATCGCGGCGCTCGCGGCATCCGCTCTCATCCTCGCCGGCTGCGCGGGCGGGGACGCCTCCGGCGCCGACGGCGGACGCATCGCCGTGGTCGCCTCGACGAACGTGTACGCCCAGATCGCACAGGAGATCGGCGGCGACGCGATCGACGCGACCGCGATCATCGCGAAGGCGAGCCAGGATCCGCACGAGTTCGAGCCGAGCGCACGCGACCAGCTGACGGTCAGCCGTGCCGACCTCATCATCGAGAACGGCGGCGGCTACGACGCCTTCATGGACCAGCTCATCGAGGCGAGCGGCACCACCGCGCCCGTGCTCACGGCGGTCGAGTTCTCGACAGACTGGCCCGGCGGCTCCGCGCACGACGACTCCGACCACGACGAGCACTCCGGCCACGACCACGATCACGTCGAGGGCTTCAACGAGCACGTCTGGTACGACCCGGCGGCCATGGCGGGCCTGGCAGCCGGCATCGCATCGCAGCTCGAGGCGCTGAGCCCGGACGACGCGGAGACGTTCGCCGCGAACCTCGAGACGTTCCGGTCGGGCATCGCCGAGCTCGACGACCGGCTCGACGCCCTCGCCGACCAGCACGCCGGCGCCCACGTGTTCGTCACCGAGCCCGTCGCGCTGCGGCTCGTGACCGCGGCGGGGCTCGACGACGTGGCCCCGCCCGATTTCAGCGAGGCAGTCGAGGAGGGGCTGGATGTCGCCCCGGCGACGCTTCTGCGAGCGCTCGAGCTCCTCGACTCCGGCGAGGTGCGGGTCGTGATCGCGAACGCGCAGACCGGCGGTGCCGAGACGACCCAGGTGATCGACGAGGCGGAGGCCCGCGGCATCCCCGTCGTCGAGTTCACCGAGACGCTGCCCGCCGGCACCACGTATCTTGAGTGGATGGCCCAGAATATCGACGCTCTGCGGTCGGCCCTGCAGTGACGGCGTCGTCACCGCTGCAGATCCGGGATGCCTCGCTGCACCGCGGCGGACGCGAGCTGTGGAGCGGCCTGAACCTGACAGCCCAACCGGGCGAGCTCATCGCGGTGCTCGGACCCAGCGGATCGGGCAAGACGACGCTGCTGCGGGCGATCCTGGGCCTGGACCGGCTCAGCGGCGGCGAGATCGTCGCCCTGGGTGAGCGCGTGCAGCGCCCGGGCAACCGGCGCATCGGGTACATCCCGCAGCAGCGTCCGCTGCCGCGCGACACCTCCCTGCGCGGCCGCGACCTGGTCACCCTCGGCGTGGACGGGCACCGCTTCGGCCTTCCCATCCCCCGGCGCGGCGACCGCGAGCGGGTCGACGCGCTCATCGCCGCGGTCGGTGCGGAGAGCTTCGCGGGCCGGCCGGTGGGCGACCTCTCCGGAGGCGAGCAGCAGCGCCTGCGCGTGGGTCAGGCGCTCGCCGACGACCCTCGGCTGCTGCTGTGCGACGAGCCGCTCACGAGCCTCGATCTCGCGAACCAGCACGCCGTCGTCAATCTCATCGACCGGCATCGCCGCCAGACGCAGGCGGCCGTGCTGCTGGTCACCCACGACATCAACCCCGTGCTCGGCAAGGTCGACCGCATCCTCTACCTCGCCAGCGGGCGGTTCACGCTGGGCGATCCCGACGAGGTGCTCAACTCCCGGGTGCTGACCGACCTCTACGGCGCGCCGGTGTTCGTGCTGCGCGCGGGGGACCGGCTCGTCGTCGTCGGTGCGCCGGACGCCGAGGCATCCCACCACCATCACGATGACGAGCACGAATGAGCTGGGACGACATCCTCGACGCGATGGTCGGCGGGCTCGCCGACTACGGAGCGATCCTCGCGCTCGTGCAGAACTCGGTGTGGGCCGGTGCGGTGCTCGGGCTCGTGGGCGGGCTGATCGGCGTGTTCGTGATGCAGCGCGACATGGCCTTCGCGGTGCACGGGATCAGCGAGCTCTCCTTCGCCGGGGCCGCACTCGCGCTGCTGGTCGGATTCGACGTCGTGACGGGGTCGATCATCGGGTCGCTCATCGCCGCGGCCGTGATCGGCGTGCTCGGCGCGCGGGCGCGCGACCGCAATTCGGTGATCGGCGTGCTCATGCCGTTCGGGCTGGGCCTGGGGATCCTCTTCCTCTCGCTGTACAGCGGGCGCAGTGCCAACCGGTTCAGCCTGCTGACCGGGCAGATCGTGTCGGTGCAGTCGGGCGACCTCGGGTGGCTGATCGGCATCGGCGCGGTGGTGCTCGTGGCCCTGCTGCTCGTCTGGCGCCCCCTGCGGTTCGACTCCCTCGATCCCCAGTCGGCGGCTGCCCGCGGTGTGCCCACGCGCTGGATCTCGCTCGGGTTCATGCTGCTGCTCGGACTCATCGTCGCCGTCGCGGTGCACATCATCGGGGCGCTGCTGGTGATGGCTCTCCTGGTCACCCCGGCGGCCGCGGCCATGCGCGTCTCGAGCGGGCCGGTCGCGGTGCCGGTTCTCGCGGCGGTGTTCGGCGTCGTCTCGGCCGTCGGCGGCATCCTGCTCGCCGTCGCCGGCACCCTGCCGGTGAGCCCCTACATCACCACCATCTCGTTTCTGATCTACCTCGTCTGCCGCATCGCCGGGGGGCGTCGCGACCGGGTGACCCGGGCCGGATGAGGGAGATCACCCGACCGTGTCCCGCGTGCGCCGCCTGAGCGCGTAGTCGAAGACGAGGCTGGTGTTCGTCGCGGCCACTTCGGGGCGGACGCTGATCGTGTCGGAGACAACAGCGCGCAGGTCGTCGACGTCATGGACCGCCACATGCAGGAGGAAGTCGCGGTCGCCGGCGACGAAGTAGACGCGACGAGTCGCGGGGAGGCTCTCAAGGTAACGCTGGAACCCGCGGAGGTCTCCGCGCGCATGGGCGTGAAGGCGGATCATGATGATCGCCTCGATCGCCAATCCCAGCGCCGCCGGGTCGATCTCGGCGTGGAACCCCGTGATCACTCCGGAGGCGACCAGTGCGCGCACTCGCTTGTGGCAGGTCGACTCCGGAGCGTGCACACGCTCCGCGAGCTCGCGGTTCGAGATCCGGGCGTCTCGTTCGAGGACCCGCAGGATCGCATGATCCAATCCGTCGAGCCGGATCTCGGATGCAGGATTCCCCCCGGTCATCGCTCAACCCCGGCGAGAGCGAAAGAAACCGAACTCGCTGTGGCGAACGGAGACAGAAACCGCCGAGATATCGCTCGCATCAACCGATTTTCGCATACTAGGCGAACGAACCTGTACCGAGGAGGATGCAATGGTTCATCTGGTCGGCGCCCACTCGGCCCACGTGCTCGCTTCGCTGCGATGAGGGGCAGCGAGAGACCGCTCACCAGCACGCGCGAGGCGCTGATCGACACAGGGGCGATCAGCGCGAACGTCGCCCGATTGAAGGCACATTCCGGCGTCGGCGAGTTCATCGCCGTCGTGAAGGCGAACGGCTACGGACATGGAGCCGCGATCGCCGCACGTGCGGCGATCGCGGGGGGAGCGACACGGTTGGGTGTCGCTGACCTGGACGAGGCGTTCGAGCTGATCTCGGCGGGAGTGGTCGATGTCCCGATCCTGGCGTGGCTGCACGGGCCGCAGTCGGGCTTCGACGACGCCGTCGCAGCCGGAGTCGAGCTCGGCATCTCATCCGAGAGCCAGCTGCGGTCGGCGGCGACGGCGGCCACGTCCGCGGCTCCCGCGCTCGTGCACCTCAAGGTCGACACCGGTCTGTCGCGCTCGGGTGCTGCTCTCTCCGCCTGGAGCCGACTTTGCGCATGCGCTCGGGCCGAGGAGGTGGCGGGCCGCGTTCGCGTGCGGGGCATACTCAGCCATCTGTCCGGCGCCTCGCCGGAGGACGACCTGGCGCAGCTGTCGGCGTTCGAGCGGGCGCTCACCACAGCCCGGCGTCAGGGACTTCGCCCCGCCCTGACCCACCTCGCGGCCACAGCGGCGACGCTCACACTGCCGCCCACCCGGCTCGACGCGGTGCGTGTGGGGGTGGGCATCTACGGTCTGTCGCCGCTGACCGGTCGCGTGGCAGAGGAGTTCGGCCTGAGGCCGGCGATGACGCTGCGCGCGGCGGTGAGCGCGGTGCGTCGGGTTCCGACCGGACAGGGGGTCTCGTACGACTACACGTACCGCGCGCCGCGGCCGACGACACTGGCCCTGGTTCCGCTCGGCTACGCGGACGGCGTGCCCAGGCAGGCGTCTGGAGGCGGTTCGGTCACCATCCGCGGTCGCCGGCACAGGGTGGCCGGCCGCATCGCGATGGACCAGCTGGTGGTCGATGTCGGGGACGCCCCGGTCGAGGTGGGCGACGTCGCGGTCATCTTCGGCGACCCGGCCGACGGTGTCGCATCCGCGACGGACTGGGCGGACGCCGCGGGAACGATCAACTACGACATCGTCACCCGCGTCGGCCGGCGCGTGGCACGTGTCGCCGTCGGCGGTTAGGGCGGGCATGCGAGCCATCGAGACGATGCTGCAGCTGCGGCTGGATGCGGTGAGGGACAGGACGGACGGAGAGGTCGCGAGCTACATCCCCGCGCTCTCGGAGATGGATCCCGACCTGCTCGGCGCCGCGATCGGCGGCGCGCGGGGGCGGATCGCCTCGGCCGGGGACGACGAAGCGGTGTTCACCATCCAGTCCGTGTCCAAGCCGTTCATCCTCGCGCAGGCGCTCGAGGAGTTCGGCCGCGAACACGTGCTGCGGGTGGTGGGGGTCGAGCCGAGCGGCGAACCGTTCAACGCCATCAGTCTCGAACCGGGGACCGGACGGCCGGCCAACCCGATGCAGAACGCGGGGGCGATCGCCACGACGGGTCTCATGGCCGACGCATTCGGCACCGACGGGGTCATCACCGCGCTGGAGCGCTTCGCCGGCCGGGCGCTGGAGGTGGACGAGCGCGTCTACGCCTCGGAGCGTGCGACGGGGCATCGCAATCGAGCGCTCGGGCATCTGCTGCGCTCCTACGAGGTGATCGACGGCGACGTCGATGCGGCGGTCACGACGTACTTCAGACAGTGCTCGGTGCGTGTGACCGTGCGCGACCTGGCCGTCATGGCCACCACCATGGCTTTCGGCGGGGTCAATCCCGTCACCGGAGCGCGGGTGGTGTCCGAGTCCGTGGCCAGGGACGTCATGTCGATCATGGCCAGTTGCGGCATGTACGACTACTCCGGCGAATGGATGCTTCGTGTCGGCGTGCCCGCGAAGAGCGGCATCAGCGGAGCGGTTCTCGCCACCGCGCCGTCGCAGTTCGGCGTGGCCGCCTTCAGTCCGCGTCTGGATCGCCACGGGAACAGCGTCCGCGCGGTCGCGCTTCTCGAGTCCCTGTCGCGGGGTCTCGGGATGCACGCGTTCGAGCAGCACGAGGGTCTCTCCGAGCCCCGGATCCGTGTGCGGGAGGTGGGGGACGAGCGCGTGCTGGTCATCGGCGGTCAACTGACGTTCAGCTCCGTCGGCCGCGTGCTCGTCATGATCGAAGAGGAGCTCGAGAACGGACGCGTGGTGACTGTGGAGCTGCGCAGACCGCGACGCGTGCATCCCGCCGCTCTGGAGGCCCTCACCTGCCAGGCGCAGCTCTCACCCGGGCGCGTCCGGATCGTGCCCGGCAGTCGCGCCGATCAGTCACGGGGCTGGGGGGATGGGGAGTTGCCGGTCTCCGTGAGCCGTGATGAGCGAGACGGTGTCCGCGGGTAGACGCTGCCACCCTTCCAGATCGATTCCCGTGGTGGTGACCAGGCGCGCCCCCGACGACGATACGGTCGTCCACATCGTGTTGTAGGACCCATCGTGACCGGGTGGAAGACGTTCCGGCCCGAAGCCGCGCGCGGCGAACGCGGCCAGCGGTGGTGCGGCCGATCCTGCCGAGCAGATCACGTACAGTCCGTCGGGAGCAAGCAGCAGGGCGTTGAGGCAAGCCTCCGGGAAGCCCTCGCGGAGTCCCGCGACGGCGCTCGCGAGGCTTTCCAGCCGCGCGGCGGGGTGGATGCGGTCGGCGACGAGGGCAGTCCCGAGGGCGCGTCGCACGAGTGCGAAGTAGATCTCGCTGTCGGTCGTTCCTCGAAGGCCCCTGCGCTCGGTGGGCGACAGGAGGCGCAGCGCGGTGTCGCGTGGAGCCAGGAGCCCGTTGTGGGCGAAAGCCAGTCCGTCGCGCAGGAACGGCTGGATGTTGTCGGGCGCGGGTGGTGCGCCGCGGCTGGCGAAGCGCAGATACGACACGCGCATCGCGGAGCCGACATCAAGCTGCGGGGGGAGCCCGGTCGACGCGGATTCGGTGGCCGAGCCCGCGACGCGCACCTCACCGCTCTGCGGATCCGTCCATGCCGTTCCCCACCCGTCGGAGTGGAGCCGGGAGAGGGCGAGGAACTGCCGGAGACGGTCGGGGCCGAGCGCGGCCGTCTCGTTCGTCGCAACGGTCCGGACGGAGGCGATCATGCGTGACACGGAGACTCCCATCGTCGGAACGGCGCGACTGCGAGCATAATGGATCCACATGTGATAGTTTTGGATCCGCTGATTCAGAGAGGGAGAGCGCATGACATCGGTGCCCACGGCCGACGCCGGCTCCGACCACGCGGCATCTCCCGCGTTCCCCGACAGCATCGATGTCGGATACGAGCGCGCACAGACACTGGGAGCGATTCGCTCCCACCACTTCAATGCGGCGGGATCGGCACTGCCGCCGGCTCCCGTCGTGTCGCGGGTCATCGCCCACCTGCGACTCGAAGAGGAGATCGGCGGCTACGAGGCGGCCGCACGCGCGCGAGACGAGGTGGAGGACGTCTACAGCGCGGCCGCGCAGCTCCTCGGCGCACGGGCGGACGAGATCGCCCTTTTCGACAGCGCTTCGACGGGGCTCCGCGTCCTGCTCGATGCGCTCGCCCCTGCGCCGGGCACGCGCCTCGTCGCATCACGCAGCACCTATGTCAGCCACGCGCTGCATCTCATGACGATGAATCGCGCGACGGAGGTGGAACTGGTCGTCGCGCCGACGGACGAAGGGCGCCGGATCAGCATCGAGGCGCTGGACGAGATGCTTTCCGACGGGCGTCCGACCATCGTCACCGTGGCGCACGTCCCGACATCGTCGGGACTGGTCGAGCCGGCCGCCGAGGTCGGCCGCGTCGCCGGCAAGCACGGTGCGACGTACATCCTCGATGCGACCCAGTCCGTGGGGCAGCTCGACATCGACGTCAAGGCGATCGGCTGTCACGTCCTGGCGACCACAGGGCGCAAGTTTCTGAGGGCTCCTCGCGGGACCGCGCTGGCGTATGTCGACGCCGCCTTCGCCGCAGAGCACCTCCCCACGGCTCCGGACGTGCGGGGAGCCCAATGGCACAGTGCGTTCGACTGGGAGGTCGCTGCCGGCGCCCGTCGATTCGAGACCTGGGAGGCGAACGTCGCGGCGCGACTCGGGATGGGCGTCGCACTCCGCCAGGCAATCACTCGCGGGATGCCGGCAACCGAGGTGTGGCTGTCCGAGACGGCGTCCGACATCCGCGAGGCGCTGCGCAAGATCCCGGGCGTGACGGTCGCCGACCCCGTCGGCGCACACGCGGCGATCGTGACGTTCGTCATCGACGCAGTCGCGCCCGCACAGGTGGTCAGCGAACTCGCCGCGAAGCAGATCAGCGCGGTCTCCGTCCCAGCCACGCACGGGCAGTGGGATCTCGGCGATCGCGGCATCCCGTCAGTGGTCCGGATCTCTCCCCACGTCTACAACGATCAGAATGATGTCGATGCGCTCATTTCGAGCATCGCGGCGATCAGTGCGGGAGAGGCGGGGACGGCGTGACGACACTCGATGCCGAGGTCGTCGTCCTCGGACTCGGAGTCCACGGCAGCGCCGCGGCTGCCAGCCTCGCCCGTCGCGGCGTGGAGGTCATCGGTCTGGACCGGTTCAGCCCCGACCACACCCGCGGCTCCTCGCACGGCCGCACGCGGATGATTCGGCGCGCCTACCCGAATCCGGTGTGGAACGACTTCGTGGCTCGCACCTTCGAGGGCTGGGACCAGCTGGCGCAGGAAGTCGGCGAGACCCTGATCCATCAGACCGGCGGGCTCTATGCGCATCGGGGCGAGGCTCAGCTGCAGGGGCCGGGCTGCATCCTGGTCGAGGACCCTGCGCAGATGCGCGAGCTGATGCCCGGCTTCGCCGTGCCCGCCGGGTATCGCGCGGTCTACGACCCCTCCGCCGGCATCCTCGAAGCAGAGCGCTCGCTCGGCGCATTCCGCGACGTCGCGCAGTCCCGCGGCGCCGATCTGCGCTGGGGCGTCGTCGTGGAGTCCTGGGAGACGCGTGATGGGATCGCCGTGATCCGCACCGACGGCGGCGAGCTGCGTGCCCGGCGGCTCGTGATCGCGGCCGGCAGCTGGATGGGCACGCTCGTGCCGGAGCTCGCGCCGTTCCTGGAGGTTTGGCGGATCCTCACGCTCACCGTCTCTCCAGGACAGCCGATCGGCATGCCCCCGTCGCTCGGAGCCTTCTCCGTCGACAGAGACGAGGGGCTGACCTTCTGCCTCCCGGACGCCGCCGGCAACGGTGTCAAGATGGGAGTCGACGCGGGGGCGGTGTGGGACCCGCGGTTGCCGGTTGAACCGCCCACCGCTGCCGAGACCGCGCACCTGCAGACGCTCATGAGCACCTTCGTCCCGGGAATCGACGTGACTCCCGATGAGCTGGCCGGCTGTCTCTACACCATGACGAAGGACATGCGTTTCGTCATCGGAGAGCTGCGGCGCGCCCCGGAGGTCATCGTCGCCGCAGCCTGCTCCGGACACGGATTCAAGTTCGCACCGGCCGTGGGCGAAGCGCTCGCCGATCTCGCCGTCGGCGCCGTGCGCGACGATCTCGAGTTCATTTCCACCGCCCGACGAGGAGTCTGAGAATGGCTGTCGCAGTTGCCGCCCCGCACATGGAAGCGCTCGCGGCGGGCGAGCGTGCCGTCCGAGAAGGAGGCAACGCGCTGGACGCGGCGCTCGCCGCCGCGGCGATGCTCACCGTCGTCTATCCCCATCAGTGCGCTCTCGGCGGTGATCTCATCGCATTGGTGCGATCCCCTCAGGGACACACAACGGCGTTACTCGCGGTCGGGACTGCGCCCGCAGGGGTGGACGACGTCGCCGGGGAATGGTCTGAGGTGCCACGTCAGGGTCCTCATGCGGTGACAGTGCCGGGGATGCTCGCCGGGTGGAGGGCGATCGAAGGGATGGGCGCAAGGCGCGGTCTGCGACCGGCCCTCGCCGAAGCCGCGGAGGCGGCACGGCGAGGTTCGCCGGTGAGCGCGGGACTGGCGCGTGCGCTGGCCTCCCGGGCCGACGCGGTGCTGGCGGATCGGGGGATGCGCGAGGTGTTCGCCGTCGACGGGCGGGTGCGCGAAGAGGGTGAGTCCCTCACGCAGCCTGCGCTGGCCGCAACGCTGTCGCGTCTCGCCGAGGATCCCGAAGACTTCTATCGTGGCACCACGGCGGCAGCGCTCGTCGAAGCGCTGGGTGCCGCCGGGGGCACCCACGCGACCGAGGACTTCGCTGCGTTCCAGCCAGAGGTCGTCGACGCGCTGACCAGGCGCGTGGGCGACCGGACCTGGTCGGTTGCGCCGCCCCCGTCGGTGGGCGCCGTGCTCCTGGGCGTCGTCGCGCACGCGTCGACCGGCACCTCGGCGCGACCGACGGGATCGCGATTGGTCGATGCGGCCGTCCGAGGCGTGCAGGCACGCGGCGCGCTCCTCGGCGACCCGAGGGTCACCGATGTCGACGTGGAGGCGCTCCTCTCGCTGAGCTCCGACGCACCGCCGGTTCCGTTCACCGAGCCACGCCCGCTGGGCGACACAGCTGCCGTGACAGCGCTCGACGACGAGGGCTGGGGGGTGACCATCGTGCAGAGCGTGTACCAGACTTTCGGATCCGGCCTCATGGATCCGCAGACAGGCATCCTGTTCCACAATCGCGGGAGCGCATTCAGCGTCGATCCCGCCTCGCCCGCGGTGATCCGTTCCGGCGCGCGTCCGCCGCACACGCTGTGTCCCGCGATCGTGGAGTCGAGCGAAACGCTCGTCGTCGCCGGCTGCCAGGGCGGGCGTGCGCAGCCGTGGATCCTCGCCCAGCTGCTTCCCGCAGCAGCCGATCCCGCGCAGTCGCTGGACGAGATCCTTGCCCGTCCGCGGTGGATCGTCGGAGACAAGGATCTCGGCCAGCCCGAGCTGTCGCTCGTGGCGGAAGCCGGGGTGGGCGACGACGTGCGGGAGCGTGCCGCCGAGGTCGGGCTTCCGGTCGTCGATCTGCCGGGCCGCGTCGATGAGGCGGGTCACGTCCAGATCGTCCGGGCAGCCGCCGGTGGACTCCAGGCCGCCAGCGATCCGCGAGCAGACGGCAGCGGCGTGATCTGCGGCTGACGCCTTCCGAATGGGATTCATTTCATATAGGATTGGATCCAAGAGTGCGCACGTCGTCGTGTGCGTAAGCGAGGAGAGAGTGACATGGCAAGGACTACTGAGGAGTATCGCGCCGCGGCGACCAGCCATCTGTGGCGACACTTCGCGAATCCGGATGCGTCCGCGATCAACGTGATGGTTCGCGGTGAGGGCTGCTACCTGTACAACTCCGACGGCCAGCGATTCCTCGACGGTGTGTCGAACATGTTCTGCGCCAACCTCGGCTACTCGTACGGAGACGAATTCGCCGAGGCCGCGGGTGAGCAGCTGCGCACACTCGGCTACCAGGCGATCTGGGGCAGTGCATCGACGGTCGCGATCGAACTGGCCGAGCGGATCATCTCCCACGCCCCGGAGGGCATCGAGCACGTCTTCTTCACACCCAGTGGCGGTGAGTCCGTCGAGGCCGCGTGGAAGTTCGCGCGGCAATACTTCCAGCTGCGCGGCGAGAAGCGGTGGAAGGCTCTTTCGCGTCGTCTGGCCTACCACGGAACGACGCTCGGGGCGCTCGCCCTCATGGGGCTGGACGACTACCGCACGACCTTCGAGCCCGTGGTGCCCGGCGGCACGCGGTTCCGCAACACCTACCGTGGGGACCGGCCCGAAGGGGAGACCGAGGAGGAGTTCACGGCATTCCTGCTCGCTGACCTCGAGGAGCGCATCCTCGAGGAGGATCCGAGCACGATCGCGATGATCATCGTGGAGCCGCTGCAGAACCACGGTGGCTGCCTCGTTCCGCCGGCAGGCTACGGCGAAGGTGTCCGCGCCCTGTGCGACAAGTACGGGATTCTCCTCGTCACCGACGAGGTCATCACGGGCTTCGGCCGCGTGGGCGCATGGTTCGCCAGTACCCGGTACGGGTTCGAGCCCGACATGATCACGGTCGCCAAGGGCCTCTCCGCGGCGAATGCGCCGATGGGAGCGGTCCTGCTGTCCGAGAAGCTGCACGAGGAGTTCTCGAAGCCGGGCGTCATCGTCAACCACGGGAACACCTTCGGCGGACACCCGGTCTCCTGTGCGATCGCCCTGCGCGCCTTCGACATCATGGAGCGCCTCGATCTGCCGGGGTATGTCGCGTCCAAGGAAGGCGAGCTGCGAGCGGCGCTGGAGTCACTCCAGGACATCCCGAACGTCGTCTCCGTCAGCGGTGCAGGGTTCTTCTACGCGATCGAGCTGACCCGCTTCCGTCCGGACGGCACGCAGTATGCGGAGTCGGAACTCGGCGAGGTGTACGGCCCGTCGGCGGTCGCCGCCCCCTTGGCCGCCAGAGGTGTGCTCTGTCGTGTGATGGTCGAGGGAGGTCGCCCGCTCATGTTCATCGGACTGCCTCTGGTTGCCGACACATCCGAGTTCGAGTTCCTCCGTGACAATCTCCGCGACGTGTTCGGACAGGTCGCGGAAGCTCAGGGCTGGAGTCGTGCGGACGTCGCGCAGCCGGTCTCCGCGGGCTGACCCGCCGGGATCTACAGCGAGGACCCGCGCACGCAGAGTGCGCGGGTCCTCGCCTTCGGTTCGGCGTCAGCCGCGGAACACGGTCGACGAGCGGCGCTCATACCAGCGCGCGAGCTGCTCGCCGGCCTTGAGCACATGGTCGCGCATCTCCGCGCGCGCGGTCTCGTCATCGCCGCGCTCGAGGGCGTCGAGGATCCGCTCGTGTTCGTCGAAGTTGGCCTCACGGTGGCGGCTGTCGCCCACGAGCAGCTGTGCCGAGACGTTGCGCGGGAACGTCTCGTTGATCTCGTCGATGGAGCGGGACAGGCGGGAGTTACCCGACAGCTGAGCGATCGTGTGATGGAACAGGTCGTTCTCGCGCCGGCTGCCGGTCGTCGCCTCCGCAGGGTTCGCGCTCTCCTCCGCGGAGCGCTCGTACATCGCGCGATTCGCCTTGCGCAGGGTCTCGACGTCCGAGCGTGAGATCTGGCCCGCGGCCAGCGCTGCGGCCAGGCCTTCGAGTTCGGCCCGGACCTGGTATGCCTCCCGTACCTCCCAGGGGGAGGGGATCCGCACGACGGCGCCCCGATTGGGCACGACATCGATGAGCCCGCCGGCCTGCAGTTGGCGGAGGGCTTCCCGGATCGGAGTCCTGCTGACCCCGAAGTCCTTCGCCAACTCCGCCTGGCGCAGCTGGGAGCCGATGGGGATCTGGCCGGACATGATCCGGTCACGGATCGACACCGCGATGCTGTCGACGAGCGCACGGCCCGAGGCATCCGACGAAAGCTCTGCCAGCGTTGACATGCGATCTCCTGTTCTTCTCCCCCGAGGCGGCGGCGTCGCAACCGTAGCAGAACCACACACTTCCCAAGCCAATTGTCGACAGATGGCGCACAACTTTTCAATATTGGATCCATACAGAGCGTGATAGGATCCAACCATGGCCAGTGTAGATGCGACGGACGGCTTCACCGCACGGGTTCGTGCCATGGTGCTCGAAGCCGACGACATCCTTTCGCTCGAACTGGAGCCGATCGACCGCCCGTTTCCGGAGTGGACAGCAGGCGCCCATGTCGATGTGGCCATTCCGGGCGCTCCCACGCGACAGTACTCCCTCTGCGGCCCACCGGACGCAGGTCGGTATCGCATCGCGGTTCTGAGGGAGGCGGTGAGTCGCGGCGGGTCACAGGCGGTGCACGAGCGGCTGCGGCCCGGCGACACCGTCGTCCTGCGGGGACCCCACAACCACTTCCGCCTCGAGCCGGCGCCCGAGTATCTCTTCGTCGCCGGTGGGATCGGTATCACTCCGATTGTCTCGCTGCTGCGGGAAGCGCAGGCGGCGGGTGCGACGTGGAGGCTCCTGTACCTGGGGGCGTCGCGCCGACGGATGGCCTTCCTCGACGAGATCGCGGCATTGGACGGCGGAACCGTGACGATCGTGGCCCGTGACGAAGACGAGCGCGCCGACCTCGCCGTCGAGCTGGCGCAGCACCCGACTGCGATGGTGTACGCGTGCGGTCCCGAGCGGATGCTGGCCGCCCTGCGGGAAATCGTCGGCGAAGACAGCGACCGCCTCCACATCGAGTACTTCCAGGCGCCGCAGGTCGAGTACGAGCCCGGGGGGCCGTTCATGATCCGCTTGGAGCGATCCGGCCTCGAGGCGGAGGTCCGGCCCCACCAGTCGATCATGGAGGTCATGCGCGAGGCCGGAGTGGACGTCCTCAGCGACTGCGAGGAGGGCATCTGCGGCAGTTGCGAGACCCGGGTCATCGACGGCGAGATCGAGCACCGCGACTTCGTCCTCACCAAGCAGGAGCGCGAGCGGGGCGACTGCATGATGGTGTGCGTCTCCCGGGCAGCATGCCCTCTGCTCGTGCTCGACGCGTAGGAGTCCTCGCTCGATGCATGGACATATCACGAGAAGTGGATACAATAATCTCCATATCGGATACCGAAAGGCGACACCGGCATGCTGAAGCAGGAAGACAACGACAAGATCACTCAGTCAGGTCCCGGGACGCCGCTGGGGAATCTGCTGAGGTCCTACTGGCAGCCGGCCGCTCTGGTCTCGGAGATGCCCGGCGAGCGGCCGGTCAAGCAGGTGCGCATCATGGGCGAGGACCTTGTGCTGTTCAAGAAGCGCGAGGGCTGGGGCCTGATCAGCCGCTTCTGCGCGCATCGCGGAGTGGATCTGTCCTACGGCAGGCTGGAGGAAAACGGCATCCGATGCCTTTACCACGGCTGGCTGTACGACGGTGAGGGACGCTGCATCGAGCAGCCCGCCGAGCCGGACCACAGCCAGTTCCTCGGCAAGATCCGCATCGCAAACTACCCGTGCGTCGAGCGCAACGGCATCATCTTCACCTACATGGGCGCCGGCGACCCCCCGCCGTTCCCGCACTACGACTGCTTCATCGCGCCCGAGGAGTACACCTTCGCCTTCAAGGGTCTCTGGGAGTGCAACTGGCTGCAGGGCCTCGAGGGCGGCATCGATCCCAGCCATGTGTCGTTCCTCCACCGGTTCATCCAAGAGGACCCCCGGGAGATGTACGGCCAGCAGTTCGCCGAAGAGGTCGCCGGCACCGGAAAGAAGCTGTCGATGCTCGTCGGCGAGAACTACCGGCCCGACATCGAAGTCGAGACCGCCGACCACGGACTGCGCGTGTTCGCGCTCCGCCAGCTCACCGAGGACATCAAGCACGTGCGCATCACGAACCTGATGTTCCCGAACGCTTTCGTCGTGCCGTTCGGGAACACCAAGGTCTTCACCCAATGGCATGTGCCGATCGACGACCACCATCACTACTGGTACATGATCTGGTACGACTTCGCCGAGGAGACGGATAAGGACACGCTGCTCAAGCAGCGACTCGAGGGTGTGACCCTGCCCGAGTACCGTCCGGTTCGCAACCGTTCGAACAACTGGGGATTCGATCCTCAGGAGCAGAACGAGCTCACCTATACCGGCATGGGGCTGGACATCAACGTGCACGACCAGTGGGCCGTGGAGTCGATGGGCCCCGTCCAGGACCGGACCGTCGAGCGTCTCGGCGTCTCCGACCGCGCCGTCACCGCGAACCGCCGCATGCTCCTGCGCGCCATCGACGCGTTCGCCGCCGGAGGGGAGACGCCCTCTCACCCGCTGAGCGAGGAAGAGGCCGCACAGCTGACCGGGCCGATGGCGGTGGACACCGTCGCGGCCAACGATGCGTGGGAGACGCGCTGGATGGAACGGGAGCGACAGCGCCGCGAGGCTTCGCCGTGGGCCGGCGGACGACAGAATGCTGAGGTCGCGGTCGATGCATGAGCGCAACGCCGATGAGCGCCCGGTCTTCGAGGGAGGAGGAGGCGTCTCTGCTCGCCCGATGCGCTCCGTCGACGTCGCGGGATTCATCGGGAACCACGGGCTGTGGACCGAGGCGCAGTACGCGGCCCTCGGGCAGATGCGCCGTGTCGTGGATGAGCTGGGCATCGAGATGGTGCGCTTCGCCTTCGTCGACCAGCACGGGATCGTGCGCAGCAAGACGATCGCACGGGGTGCGCTCACCGGTGCTCTGAAGAACGGCGTCACCGCACCGAGTTCGCTCCTGCTGAAGGACACCTCGGGCCAGTCCGTCTTCGCGGTCTTCTCTTCCGAGACCGGTGTCGGCGTCCCCGGCTTCCGCGGCGCCGGCGACATCGTCCTGGTCCCAGACCCCACGACCTTCCGCGTACTGCCGTGGGCGCCCCGGACGGGGTGGATGCTGTGCGACCTGTACTTCCCCACCGGGGCACCGGTGCCGTTCTGCACCCGCACCATCCTGCGCAACGAGCTGGTCGCACTCGCCTCGCGGGGCTACTCGATGACCGTTGGCGCCGAGCTGGAGTTCCACGTGTTCCGCGCCGCCGGAGAACCGCTGGCGGATGACAATCTGTCGGTGCCGGGCAGGCCCGGCGCCTCCATGGCCGTCGCGCCCACGACCCGGGGCTCGCAGCTGCTCCACGAGGCGAGTCTCGACGAGATGCAGCCCCTTGTGGACGCGCTGTATCGTGGCCTCACCCTGCTGGATCTTCCCCTCCGATCGATCGAGCTCGAGTTCGGGCCGAGTCAGTTCGAGATCACGATGGATGCCGCCGGCGCCGCGGAGACCGCGGACGCCATCATCCTGTGCCGGTCCGCGGTGAGATCGATCGCGGCGAGCCTCGGCTACCACGCGACGTTCATGGCGCGCCCGCAGGGTGCTCAGGGAGCCTCGACGGGGTGGCACCTGCACCAGTCCCTGGCGGATCTGCACACAGGGGAGAGCGTGTTCATGCCTGAAGAGCCGGGCTCGACGATCTCGCCGCTGGCTCAGTCGTATCTGGCGGGACTTCTCGCGCACGCCGCGGCTGCGGCTGCCTTCACGACGCCCACCGTCAACGGCTACAAGCGGTATCAGCCGAACTCACTCGCACCCGACCGCATCGCGTGGGGTGTCGACAACAAGGGGGCGATGATCCGCGTGGTCGGTGGAATGGGGGATCCCGCCACGCGCCTGGAGAACCGATCCGGCGAGCCCGCGGCGAATCCGTACCTCTACATCGCATCGCAGCTCATCGCCGGCATGGACGGCGTCGATCGCGCACTGACTCCTCCGGAGCCGACGACCGACCCCTACAGCGCCGACGCAGCGGCACTTCCAGCCACGCTCGGCGAGGCCGTCGACGCGCTTGTGGCCGACGCTGTCTTCGGTGAGGCGCTGAGCACGACCGTGGTGGAGTGGTACGCGACCATCAAGCGTGCCGAGTTCGGCCGCTACCTGCGCCATGTCTCCGACTGGGAGCAGCGCGAATACATCGGGATCTTCTGAGAAGCGAGGAGTACGCATGAGCATCCGATCGACAGTCCAGGCGCTGCCCGACTACGAGCCCTTCTTCCTGGCGGGAGAATGGGTGCCGGCCGGCGACCGCCAGGTGCACACCGTCACCGACCCGGCAACCGGCGAGGTGCTGACGACCGTCGCCCAGGCGACCTCGGAGGACGTGGATCGAGCGGTGGAGGTCGCCGTCGCGGCGCATGCGGACAAGCGGTGGCGAGGCATCGCACCCCTTGAGCGCTCACGCATCCTTCATCGGGTCGCGGACCTCATCGAGGAGGAACTCGAAGACCTGGCGATCCTCGAGACCCGCGACAACGGCAAGCCCATCGAGCGCTCGCGCGCGGACGTGGGCAACGCGGCGCGCACGTTCCGTCACTTCGCCGGGGCACCGTCCAGGATCGATGGCACGGTCGTCCCGATCGACGGCGGCGCACACCATGTGTACACGACGATGGAGCCGGTCGGGCCGGTGGCGGTGATCCTGCCCTGGAACTTCCCCTTCATGACCGCGGCCTTCAAGATCGCACCGGCGCTGGCGGCAGGCTGCCCGGTGGTGGCCAAGCCTGCCTCGTACACACCGCTGACGCTTCTGAAGATGGCCGACATCCTGCAGCGCGCAGGGGTGCCCGACGGTGTGGTGAGCGTGCTCACCGGTGACAGCCGTATCGGCGCTGCTCTGACCGAGCACCCGGGGATCGCGAAGATCACCTTCACCGGGTCGACCGAGGTCGGACGCACCGTCGCGCATGCTGCGGCGGAGGAGTTCAAGCGGATCACCCTCGAGCTCGGTGGCAAGAATCCCAACATCGTGTTCGAAGATGCAGATCTCGATGCCGCAGTCCTCACCGCGATGCGGGCATCGTTCGGCCATTCCGGTCAGATGTGCACCGCAGGCAGTCGCCTGCTCGTGCAACGTTCGATCCTGGCCGAGATGAACGAGCGGATGGCTGCAGCGGTCGCGAAGGTGCCTGTCGGCGATGGGCTGGCCGGGGGAATCACGGTAGGACCCGTCGTCTCTGCGCAGCAGCGCGACAGTGTCCTGGAGTACATCCGCACCGGTGTGGACGAGGGGGCGACTCTCGTCCACGGCGGAGGAACCCGTGAGACGGGCTACTATGTCGAGCCGACGCTCTTCACGGATGTGACCAACGACATGGTCATCGCACGCGAGGAGATCTTCGGTCCGGTCGTGGGCATCATCCCCTTCGACGATGAGGCGGACGCGATCCGCATCGCGAACGACACGGACTACGGCCTGGCGGCGGGCGTCTGGACCAGAGACCTCGGACGCGCGCACCGCATGGCCCAGGCGTTGGAGGTCGGCACCGTTTGGGTCAACACCTACAACATCTTCGACCCCGCTCTCTCGTTCGGCGGGGTGGGCGTGTCGGGCCTCGGACGGGATCTCGGCGACGAGGGTCTGCGCGGATTCCTCGAGCCCAAGAGCGTCGTGATCGCCGTCCCGGAGGCGTGACATGCGTGCGACTGCCGAAACGGACCCCGGGAACAAGGAGCGACAATGATCCTCTCGCTACGACTTGCCGAACTGGGCATCGTGCTGCCTGCGGTCGCGGCGCCAGTGGCGGCCTATGTACCGGCCAAGGTCCACGGTGACCTCGTCTACACCTCCGGTCAGCTCCCGATGGATTCCGGAGTGATCCTCGCGACCGGTCGGGTGGGGGACGGTGAGGGGTCTGTCCCCCCGGCGGTGGCCGGGCAGCTGGCACGCCAGTGCGCGCTCAATGCCCTGAGCGCGGCGGGCGCGGCAGTCGGCAGCATCGACCGGCTCGGTGGAGTTCTGAAGGTGACCGGCTTCGTCGCCAGCGATCCCGAGTTCGTCGGGCAGCCCGTCGTGGTCAACGGTGCCAGCGAGCTGCTCACGGAGATCTTCGGCGACGACGGGGCGCACGCCCGGTCGGCGGTCGGTGTCGCCGCGTTGCCGATGAATGCGCCGGTCGAGGTCGAGGTAATCTTCAGCCTCCGATACTGATCGGTGCGGCAGTGATGAGCAAGCACCTGCTGGCGCACCCCCCCGAGGCGCATCTGATCGTCGAGGCGAGCCGCCCCGCGTATGTGCGAATCGAGCCGGCACCGCGCGTCGGCCCAATGGGATTGTGTGTGAGCGCATTCATCCAGGCCGGAGAGCCCGCAGGCGCACACGGACTCCCGCAGGTCGCCCTCGCGCATGCGGAGCATGCGACGGGGTGGTCTCTTGGCCTGGATCCCGAGGGACGCGCCTCTCTCGTCGTCGGCACGGAGTCGGGGCCGGCGGTCCTGCGCCTGACCCCGCCGCTGCAGGGCGGCACGTGGTACGAACTCGTCGCACGGATTCCCGGACCCTTGTCTGAGCCCCGCATGACGCTGGCGGTTCGTCGCCGTGGCCGGGCTGACGGCGATGCTGAGGGCTCGGTCCGCATCGGGGCCCCTGTCCTCAACGCGCGCGGGCCCCTTCTCTGGGGATGCCGATCGCTCTTCGACGACATCCACCCGGAATTCGCCTTCAGCGGGCGAGTGGCGGATGTGCTGATCATCGCGGACTCGTCGGCCGTGATATCGCGGCAAGACGTCGCCCCTGATGCCCGCCGCGCCGTTCGCTGGCAACTCGATGTCGCGGTGGGCTGAGTGCACTACGGGCGCAATGCGGGCCGGCCACGCATGTCACCTGCTCGCGCACCTGCGAGCGACACCCGCGCGCGCCAATGCGACACCAAATGGATGCAATCTCGCCAATTATGTATTATACCTGTGACGTTTCGGATACACTCTTCGAAAGCCGTGGCGCTTCCAGTAGTTGGTTCTAAGCGAAGGAGCTTGAAATGACAGGACCGCAGAGTTCTCCCGGTGGCCTCATCGTGGCGATGAAGGATTATAAGCTGAGCCGACGTGATGCCCTGAAGGGTGCCGGAGTCGTCGGGCTCTCCTTCGGTCTCGCGTCGCTTCTCTCCGCGTGCGGGATAGATCCCGAGACCGGTGGCGGCGCGGCAACGGGAGCCGCCGGAGGCACCCTCACCCTCGGCATCGATGCTACCAACGCCGTCTTCGACCCTGCGTTCTACACGAGCCTCGGAGACTGGATGGTCGTCGACAGTGTCTGCCGCGGCCTGACCAAGATCGACTTCGACTCGCCGGAGGCGAAGCCGGACCTCGCGGACTGGACGGTTTCCGAGGATGGCATGGAGTACGTCTTCACGCTTCGTAACGGCATCATGATGCACGACGGAAATCTGATGACGACAGCGGACGTCGAGCGTTCGCTGAAGCGGCAGTGGGATCCCGATGACCCGACGCTGCCTACGGGTGCCTCCCGCCAGCTCGCCGCCACGGGACTCAACGTTGCGAAGATGGAGGCCCTTGACGAGAAGGTGATCAAGTTCACCCTGATCAACCCCGATCTGACCTTCCCCGCACGCATGTCGGATGTCGGCGGGCGGATTCTGTCGGCCGCCGCCATCGAGGAGCTCGGTGCCGATATCGGCAAGGCGCCCGTGGGCAGCGGGCCGTTCAAGTTCTCGTCTGCGACGGCCGGACAGCAGGTTGTGCTCGAGGCGTTCGAGGACTTCATCGACGGAAAGCCGTTCGTGGACCGCCTGGTCTTCCAGCAGGTTCAAGATCAGGCGACGATCGTCAGCTCGCTCAACAGCGGGGAGCTTTCTGCAACGCAGTTCACCCCCTTCTCCTCGCTCGACCAGATCCGCAGCAGCAGCACCATCACCCTTCAGGAATCGACCTTCGGTGCTGACGCGATCATGATGATGGATGTCCGGCGGCCCGCATTGGCGGAACTCGAGGTGCGTCAGGCGATCAACCTTGCGATCGACCGCGACGCGCTCATCGCCCGTGCCTTCTATGGGGCCGCGGTCCAGCCGGAGGGGTACCTCATCCCGCCTCCGCAGCCGTCGTTCGATGCGTCGCTCGCGGATCTCACCAAGCGAGACGTCGAGCGTGCGAAGTCCCTGATCGAAGAGGCCGGGGCCGCTGGTCGAACCGTCCGCATCCTCGCAGCGAGCGACAGCTGGCACCCTACCGCGATGCAGATCATCGAGCAGAACCTCATCGAGATCGGTCTCAAGGTGGAGACGCAGACCGTGGAGCCATCGGCCTACTTCTCGCGCCTGATGGATGCCGAGGACCCGTACCACGACCTCATGATCTGGGAGCGGAACTCCTATGTCCCGGACCCCGACAACATGGTCGGTGCGGTGGCTGGACCCGACAGCATCTACGGCACGGCTGTCGCCGGGTGGGGGACGCTCGACGAGTACCAGGAGATGGCGGAATTCATGCGGGAGCAGACCTCGCTGGCGCGTCAGACTCCGAACGGACCGGAGCGCACGGAGCTCTACACCGCGATGCAGCGCCGGTTCGCCGACGAGGTTGCCGCGGTTGCCCCGCTGGTCGCATTCACCAACCCGGTCGCAAGCCAGAACAACGTCAAGGGCATGAACGTGAATGCGCTGGCTGCACACCGCTGCTACATGGACAAGGCCAGCATTGGCTGATCCGAACCCGGAGGCGCGTTCGGATCGCGCGTATGCCTGCAGCTAGGACTCGCAAGTGAGTAACACAGCATCGATTGCGTCGCCGGCTCGGGTCGGCAGGTCCGGGTGGAGCCGGCCGTTCGGCTCCACCTGGACCGCCCTGGTGGCGTGGGTGGTGATGGTCGGCCTGATCCTCGTCGCTCTCATCGGCCCGATTCTGGTGACGACCGACCCGACCGCGCAGACAAGCGACCCATTCCTGCCGGTCGGAAGTCCCGGTCATCCGCTCGGGACAGACGACCTCGGGCGTGATGTGCTCACACGGCTCGTCTATGGCGCTCGCCCCCTCATCGGCGTGGCGCTCGCGTCCACGGCGATCGCGGCGGTGGTGGGGACACTCATGGGGCTCATCGCGGGCTACGCGAGGGGATGGACGGAGCAGGCCGTCATGCGCGGCACGGACCTGGTGCTTGCGTTCCCATCGATCCTGCTGATCATCCTCCTTGTATCCATGCTGCAGCCGGGGCCGACTGCTCTCATCATCGGAATCGCGATCGCCATGGCCCCGAACTTCGCCCGACTCGTTCGCGCGTTGGCGGCCCGTGAGGCGGCCAAGGACTACACGAAGGCTGCGGCACTGTCCGGAGTGCGCACCCCGCGGATGCTGTTCGCAGAGATCCTGCCGAACTTGACCGGCCCTCTCTTGGTGCAGTGCATGACCACGATCGCGATCGCCGCCGGGTTCTCTGCCGGCATGTCGTACATCGGCCTGGGAATCCAGCCGCCGACTGCCGACTGGGGCTACATGGTGCAGGACGGACAGCAGTTCATCTACAGTGCGCCGTCGCTGGTGCTTCTGCCTGCGCTCCTGACGCTCATGTTCGTGGTCGCCTGCAACTTCGTGGGCGATGACCTGAGAGATCGATTCGACGTTCGGAGGGATCTGTGAGCACCGCGTCCCAGACGAAGACGTTGCTGCTCCGCGCCCCGAAGGCTGCCAGCCGACGGAGCGGGCTGGGCCGCGTGATCCTCCGTCGCCTGCTCGTCGTTCCCTTCCTGGTTCTTGCCGTGATCACCGTGGTGTTCTTCTGCATGCGCCTCGTGCCCGGCTCGCCCGCGACGGCACTGGGAACCGCCGGCACCGATGGACTCACTCAGCAGCAGGTGCAGGAGAACATCGACAACATCGCCGAGCAGCTCGGGCTCAACAAACCACTGTGGCTGCAGTACCTCGACTACATCGGCGCGGTTCTGCGGCTCGATCTGGGGTACTCCGCTTTCGCGGGTCAAGATGTCACCACCGTGCTGGCCACTCGACTGCCTGCAACGCTCGAACTCACGATCGCGGCGATGTTCATCGCCGTGCTGGTCGGGGGCATCGCCGGAATCATCGCCGCAGTCAGACGCGGGCGGACGACCGACAATGTGATCCTCTGGTTCTCGACGGTGAGCTTCTCACTCCCGTGGTTCGCGCTCGGGATCCTGGGGATCATGATCTTCTCGGTGGGCCTCGGCTGGCTCCCCGTGCTCGGGCGCATGCCCGCCTCTCTGGGCTATGTGCCGACGACCGGCTTCGTTCTGATCGACGCAATCATCCAGGGCCGCCCCGAACTCATCGGGCCCTGGCTGGTTCACCTGATACTCCCGGCGACCACGCTTGCCATAGCGATGGCAGGATTCATCACCCGCATGACGCGCGCATCGGTCTTGGAAGTTCTCAACGACGACTTCGTCCGCACAGCTCGGATGAAGGGCCTGTCCGAGCCGGTGATCCTCCGTCGACACGTCCTTCGCAACTCGGCCCTCCCCGTCGTCACGGTGCTCGGTCTCCAGTTCGGGGCACTCCTGAGCGGTTCGGTGATCACAGAGATGGTGTTCGCGTACCCGGGGGTGGGCAACCTCATCGTCAGTGCTGTGAACCAGCGCGATTACATGCTGGTCCAAGGCGCTGTGCTGATCGTCGCGTTCCTGTTCATCCTCACGAACGTGATCGTCGATCTCCTGTATCTGGTGCTCGACCCCAGGCTCCGGAAGGCATAGGCATGCACATCCTGTTGATCCATGGTTCTGGCGGAACACCGCAGACGTGGAGCGAGGTGATCCCGCTGCTTCAGAGCCGCGGACACTCATGGACTGCGATACAGAATGGTCTGTCCAGCCTGACCGAGGACGTCCGAGGCACGACCGCCCACATCGACAGCCTGGACGCAGACGTGATCCTGGTCGGGCATTCGTACGGTGGCGCGGTCATCACCGAGGCGGGCAATCATCAGTCGGTGAAGGCGCTGATCTACGTGGCGGCGTTCATGCCGGATGCCGGGGAGACCGTCAATGGGATCGTCGAGCGGTACGCGCCGGCCGAGGCGTCCCGCTACATGCGGCGGACGGAGAATGGCGGCTGGTTCACCCACCGCTCACCCGAGTATTGGGAGCAGATCGCACCGGACGTCCCGGAAGGCTTGCGCGAGGCGCTGAGCTCTGAACTCGGACTCTCCGAGAATGCGATATTCACGGAATCGGTGGCATCGCCCGCGTGGGCACGGAAGCCGACCTGGAGCATCATCGCGACCGCTGACAGGACGCTTCCCGCCGAGATCCAGCGTGACATGAGCGGCCGCGCAGGAGCTCGGACGGTCGAAGTCGAAACCAGTCACTTCCTGCCGCATGTCGCACCGCAGGTCGTGGTCGATGTGATCGAGCGGGCCATCGGGGAGGTGCGCTATGCAGACCAGCACACAGAGTGACACCGCGGCGAAGCCGATCATGACGGTACGGGACTTCAAAGTCGGCTTCGCGACGAGGGAAGGGGTGATCCCGGCGGTCGATGGCGTCGATCTCGAGCTGTATCCGGGTGAGGTGCTTGCGCTCGTGGGTGAGTCCGGCTCCGGCAAGTCGGCCATGTCGATGGGATTCGTCGGCCTGAATCGCGGGCGGCGCACCCGGATCGAGGGGTCCGTGGACTTCGCAGGTCGTGACCTCGTGGCTGCCTCGGAACGTGAGATGCGCGACGTTCGTGGGCGCGACATCGCAGTGGTGTTCCAAGATGCTCTGGCGGCGCTGAACCCGCTCAAACGTGTAGGAGACCAGGTCGTCGAGATGATCCGCCAGCACCAGCGGGTCTCGAAGTCAGAAGCTCGAGCGATGGCGATCGACCTCCTGCGGGAAGTGGGCATCGCGCGCCCAGAACAGAACTTCAGCGCATATCCGCACGAGTACTCCGGCGGCATGCGTCAACGCGCCATGATCGCGATCGCGCTGGCAAACGATCCGAGGGTTCTCATCGCGGACGAGCCGACGACGGCCTTGGATGTCACCATTCAGGCGCAGATCCTCGACCTCCTGAAGCGACTGCAGAGCGAGCACGGCACGTCGATCATTCTGGTCACGCACGATCTTGGCGTCGTCGCCGGCATCGCTGATCGTGTGGCCGTGATGTACTCGGGCAGGATCGTCGAGATCGGACCGCGCGATGAGGTGCTCTATAACGCTCAGCACCCTTACACGCAGGGCCTCATGGCGTCGACGCCGAAGATCTCCAGTGCGGTGCCCGACCTGCTGCCCGCCATCCCGGGCGCACCGCCCCTCGGCGCGCAACGCCCGCAAGGATGCTCGTTCTCCCCTCGCTGTGCCTTCGCCCACGACAAGTGTCGCGAAGCTCCGACACTGGAGAGCCGTGACGGTGAGGGTCATCGAACCGCCTGCTGGCTCGGCGAGACGGTGCCGGTTGGATCGACGGCATCGGTTCGAGTGATGGGGGAAGCATGAGTTCACCGCTGATCAGTGTTGACAAGCTCAGAGTGACGTACGGGAAGTCGCTCACTGCAGTCGCCGACGTGGACCTGAGCATCCTCGAGGGTGAGACGCTCGGGCTCGTGGGAGAGTCGGGATGCGGAAAGTCGACGCTCGGCCGGGCGCTGCTGCGGCTTGAGCCGATAACGTCTGGCGAGGTGCGCATCGGAGACAAGGCGCTCTCCAAGATGCGTGGTGCCGAGCTGCGGAAGACCCGCGCTGACCTGCAGATGATCTTCCAGGATCCCCTCGGCTCGCTGAACCCGCACCGATCGGTGAGGGACATCGTCGCTGACCCGCTGCGGCACCTGCGGAAGCGGACGAAGAAGGAGGCGCTGGCCGAGGCCTCGGAACTGCTCGACCGTGTGGGACTGTCGGGGCTGGGTGATCGCCGTCCGCACGAGTTCTCGGGCGGTCAGCGGCAGCGCATCGGAATCGCCAGAGCGATCGCACCGAACCCGCGCTTCATCGTGGCCGACGAGCCCGTGTCCGCGCTCGACGTCTCCGTGCAGGCGCAGGTCATCAATCTCCTGGTCCAGTTGAAGCGGGAGCAGCAGCTCACCGTCCTGTTCATCTCCCATGATCTCGGAGTCGTTCGGCACGTCGCCGACCGCATCGCGGTGATGTATCTGGGGACGATCGTCGAAATCGCTGATCGAGACGCCTTCTTCGCCGGCCCGCTTCACCCGTACAGTGAGGCCCTGCTGTCTGCCGTGCCGGAACTCGGCGCTCCCGGTGAAGAGAAGCGCGAGCGGATTGTGCTCCGCGGCGAACTTCCGAACCCCGGCAACCCGCCGCCTGGGTGCCGGTTCAGCTCCCGATGCATGTATGCGCAGGAGCGCTGCGTCACCGAAACGCCGGAGCTTCGGATGACTGCGAACGGGCGACAGGTGAGCTGCCATTTCCCGCTCCAGATCCAGACCGCGGCGGCGCGCCAAGCAGACGGCGAGCAAGCCGACGCGTGGAAGACCAAGAGATACAAGGAGGACGTGATTCGATGATCATCGACGCTTACAACACCACCCAAGACGTGCGGGGTCGTTCGGACTACCTGACCGGCGCCCGTCCCGGCGAAGAGCCGCCGACATATGTGCCGTTCGACCCGCGCCGGATCCTGGATCGCATGGATGCTGCAGGCGTCGACATGGCGATGGTGTGCTCCCTGGCCCAGCGCATCGAGAACGACTTCATCGCGGGACTCGTGGCCGATCACCCCGACCGCTTCATCGGCTTCGGGCAGGTCATGCCGCAGGCTGATGATGCCATCCAGGAGATCGAGCGGATGGCCGAGATGGGCATCAAGGGCCTGAAGCTCCACCCGAGCATGCACGGCTACCACGTCGCAGACCACGGGTTGCTCGATCCCGTGTTCCGCGCCTGTGCTCGTCTTGGCCTGCCGGTGCTGATCAACGCTCTTGACGACGCGTTCTGCGCACCCTTGGCGATCGAGGAGATCGCAAAGGACCACCCTGACGTGCCCACGATCATCGCTCACATGGGCGCGGTGTGGAATGTTCCCGAAGCGATCATCGTGGCAGAGCGCCGTCCGAACATCTACCTGGAGACATCGGCGACCCTGATCGCCGATGTGAAGCGAGCATATGCCCGTGTCGGTCCCGAGAAGATCCTCCTCGGTTCGGAGTGGCCCGGTTCGGACTTCGACCTGGAGCGCATGAAGATCGCGAAGGCCATTCCGGATGAAGCGGATCGCGCACTGGTGGAGGGGTTGAACTTCGCGCGCATCCTGAGGATGGAGGTGTGAGCACCCCGCAGCCCCAGACTCGACCCGAGTTGCGCGACCCGCCCCGGAGCATGACCCCGGACGACCGCGAACTGGTCATCGTGGCCCGAGACCTCCTCGAGAGGATCTATGTCTCAGGCCGGCATGAGGTCGTTGCCGCGGTTCGCACGTCCTCGGGACGGATCTACACGGGTGTGCATGTCGAAGGCTCCTCGCGACGCAGCTCGGTCTGTGCCGAGGGTGTCGCGCTCGGAGCGGCCCTGGCTGGGTGCGCGACTCGGGGCGAGCCCTTCGAAGTCGCGTCCATCGTGAGCGTGCTGCGTCGTCCCACCGGAACGCTTCACCTCATCGAGCCGTGCGGAGTATGTGCCGAGCTCATCACCGACTACGCCCCCGAAGCGCGAGTCTGGGCGGCGCCGACGGACAGCGACGGAGAGGTCGAACCGATGCTCGCGCGCGAGCTGTTGCCGATGAAGAGAAGGAGAATGTGGTGAACGCACACGCTGGCGGAGGAAGGCTTCCGGCTACGGGGTTGGACGTCGAGAAGCTGGCTGCGCAATTGGGCGGCTCTGGCGAGCCGGTTGTCTGGGGTGAGATCCCCTGGCCCAAGATCCGAGAGGTCGTGGATGCGACGGGCGCGGTGATCATTCCGGTCGGAGCGACAGAGCAGCACGGCCCGCACCTGCCGCTCTGCGTCGACAGTGAGATCGACACGGCCGTCGCCTATGCGGTCTCCGCGCTGACCGGCGTACCGGTCGTACCCACGGTGACCTATGGCGTGTCCGGATCACACGGGGACTACCCCGGCACGCTGTCGCTGCGGCCTGAGACGATGATTCAGGTCATGGAGGATCTCATCGATTCCCTCTACGTGAGCGGAGTCCGGCAGTTCATCCTCTTGAACGGACACATCTGGAACAACGGTGCGCTCGATGTGTCGGCCGAGAAACTGCGGGTGCGGCATCCGGATGCTCGCGTTCGCGCTCTCGGTTACGTCACGATGTATCCGGGTCCGGAGGTCGACGGCAAGGTGCAGTTCGGCCGGGCCCTCATGCACGCGAACTACTTCGAAACGAGCGTCATGCTGCACCTCCGCCCGGACCTGGTGGACATGAGCGTGGCCGTCGGCCACCGGGATGTGGACTCCTTCTGGGATTACCGGATGGATCAGGTGAGTGAGACCGGCGTGTGGGGGCGTGACGTGCACGAGGCCAACGCCGAGCACGGTCGGGCCGAGTTCGATCGCTGCGTGCTCACCACTGCGCGTGCGATCAGTGCGGCGATCCGCGAGCCGGCCCCGGATCGCGCGAACCGCGCATGACCGCGGCGTGAACGGCGAGATGAGCGGGTCTGAGAGCAGCTCTGCCGACGTCTACGTCGGTCGCGTGTTCACCGGCACGGAATCGGGATGGGCGGAAGCAGTCGCGGTCGCCGGCGGTGTCGTACGTGCCGTGGGCTCGCGCGAGCAGGTTCTCGCGGAGGCGCCCGACAGTTCACAAGTCCGGGAGGCGGATGTCGTGCTTCCCGGGTTCGTGGACTCGCACATCCACGCGCTCTGGCTTGGGCGAGCCCAGTTCCGTCTGGACCTGGATCGCGCTCCGAGCGTCGCCGCGATGTGCCAGGCGATACGGGAACGGGCGGAGACGGTGCCGCCGGGGGGATGGATCCTCGGCTCCGCCGGCGTCGCCGAGAGCGATCTCGCTGAGCGCCGACTCCCCAGCCTCGCGGAGCTCGATGCGGCAGCAGCCGGGCGTCCGCTGTACCTGGACCGGCGCGGGCATGACGCCCTCGCCAATTCCGCCGCGCTCGAACTGGCGGGGATCGGGTCGGATACGCCGAACCCACCCGGAGGACACATCGACCGTGGGCCGGACGGCAAAGCGACCGGGTTGCTGTGCGAGCGCCCCGCAGCCGCTCTGGTAGAGGGTGTCATCCCCTCACCTTCGCTCGACGAGGTGTGCGCCTGGATCAGCGCGGCGCACAAGCGACTGCTCGCGGTAGGTGTGACGACGGTGGCGGATCCGGCGCTCTCGATCGATGAGATCGCGGCGTATGCCGAAGCCGCTCGGCGGGGGGTGCTTCGCGTGCGGACCGTCGTCTTCCCGCTGGGAGGCGACCACATCGACCCCGACGCACTGTGGCAGCAGGCGCTCGAGACGGGAGCGGCGGAGGCCGCGCCCGAGCAGCTGGGTCTCGGGCCGGTGAAGCTGTTCCTGGACGGGGCCGGAGGCCTCGGAACAGCCCTGCGGCGCGATCCTTGGCCGGACACCGGCTCCCCTGGAATGCAGGTGACCTCGTCGAGGACTCTCCACGACTACGCCGACTGGGCCTGGAAGCGGGGAAAGGGGCTCGCCGTGCACACCGTGGGACCACGGGCTGTCGAACTCGCCCTTGACGCATTCGAGAGCGCCTCGTCCGGGGCGCCGTGGCCCCGGGGACGAATGCACCTGATTCACGCATACCTCGAACAGGAGCGATCGTCGATGCAGCGAGCGGCACGCCTCGGGATCGGGGTCTCGGTGCATCCGGCACTTCATCACAATGCGCGTAGCGGCCTGCAGGCTCGATTCGGCCCCCAGGCAGATGAGAAGATCGTGCGCGTCGCAGACTGGCTCGCCAGCGGCGCGCTCGTGGGCGGCGGCAGCGATGGGCCGGGGTGCGAACTGGACCCGTTGGTGGCTATCCGAGAACTCGTTCCGAGCACGGGGCTGGACGCGGCGCTGCGCTTCTATACCGGCGACGCCGCCGCCGTGATCGGCCGTGACGCGGGAAAGCTCTCGCCGGGCGTTCGGGCGGACCTGCTCCTCGGGAGCTTCGGCCCGGATGGTCAGATCGCTCGAGTGGAGGCAGTGCTCGGGGGCACCGCAGTTCGATAGAAATTGGATGCATTGCATGTAGAATAGGATGCAAAGTGAAGGGAAGGGAATCCAGGAGATGGAGCCGATCGATATCAATATTCCGATCCATCCGGAGATGCTCCACTGGGGGCGGCGGCCGACCTACGAGATGGTCGAGACCAGGGCGGACGGATTCTATTCCGATGTATCCCGGTGGCTCATCGGTGCGCACACGGGTACGCACGTCGACGCGCCGTCGCATTTCATCGATGATTCGGCGACGGTTGATCAGCTCAGCCTCGACGACACGGTCGGGCGGGTGCGGGTGCTGGATCTCCAGCACGTCGAAGAGGAGATCACTGCGGAGGACCTGGAGTCGGCCGGCCTGGGCGATGCGAAGCGCGTGCTGTTCAAGACCCGCAATTCCTCGGACGCCCTGACCAGGAACGAGAAGTCGGAGACCTGGGTCGGGCTGGGTCCGACGGGAGCGCAGCTGCTGGTAGACCGCGGTGTGCGGTTCGCCGGCAATGACTACATGACGATCGAGGCCCCGAAGCATACAGACGACTGGCCGACACACATCATCCTGTGTTCGGCGGGGGTTGTGATTCTGGAGAACGCGAACCTTGCGAACGTGGAGGCCGGCGACTACCGCATGGTCTGCCTGCCCGTGCCGTTCGAAGGCCGAGAGGCAGCGCCTGCGCCGACAGTGCTTCTGCCGCTCGGACCCGGCGACGAGGACTAGTCCGTCAAGCGACGGCGAGTCGGCGCCAAGTCGTTGCTCGACGCGGGAATGACCGGGATGCGAAGTGCCTGACGCCGTCGTCATCGGTCTCGGTCCGGCAGGGATCGTCGCGGCACGGATCCTCGCGCGGGCGGGGCGGTCCGTGGTGGCGATCCAAGCCGAGATGGGAGTCAGCGCCCGGTCTCGGCTGATCTCTCCGCGACCGACGGTTCGGTCGCACGCCGGCGACGTCGCCCAACTCGGTGCCTGGCCGGCAGGTGCCGATGGTGTGGGCGGGTCCAAGCGGCTCGCGGCGCCGCAGGCCTATCGGCTCGATGCGTGGGCCGTACGCGCTCTGAGTCTGAACCGCAGCGCGGACGGCCCGGAGATGCCACCGGATGTGGACTTGATGGATTGGCCGATCGAGCCATATGAGCTGGACGAATACTACGAGCGCGTCGAGGATCTCACCAGGGTAGGGCCCCGCCCCGGGACCGGCTGGACCGACCGAATGGCGGCCGCAGCGGTGGGCCTCGGATGGCGGCCCTTCGCGGCGCCTGCTGCGGCTGAGACTGACATGTCGCCGCTCTTGGAGCCGCTCCCGATTCAGCGGATCCCGGGCGTCGCCACAGAGATACTGAGAAGCTCCTCCGGCGCGGCATCCGGTGTCCGCTATGTGGATGCTGACGGCGCATCACGGACGCTCGAGTGCGATGCGGTCGTGCTCGCCGGTTCGGTGATTCCATCGATCCGGCTTCTGCTGCTCTCCGGCATCGATGGGCAAGGAACCGTGGGCCGCTGGTTCATGTCTCACAATACGTTCGTCGTTCATGGGTTCTTTCCCGGTCTGGACCTGGGGCGCGATGCCGCCGGGCCCGCCACGGCCACCGCGGTGTCTGTTTTCGAAGGGGACCGGAATCTGGCGGCCGGTCGAGATGTCATCGGGGGTTCGATCTTGCAGGCGGCGATGACCGGGCCTTGGGACTCCGCTCGAGCGGAGGGCATGGCTGCGGGGCTGCAGCTCGGTGTCCGCGCTGATCCGCGCACATGGGTGCGGGAGCGTCACGCGTCGATAGGGGCGGTGTGGGCACAACCCGATCAGTTGCCGAGGTCCAGCAATATGGTCGACCTCGACCCCGAGCACCGCGATCCGATCGGACGTCCAGTTCCGCGCATCACCTACCAGCTGCATGCAGACGACCACCAGCGATGGAGCCTTCTGTCAGAGCGGATGGCGGAATGGCTGCGCGCCGCCGGCGCCGCACACACCTGGGGCGCCCCTCTGACACCGCAGCCGGTGGGTACCCACCTGTACGGCGGCGTGCGTATGGGCACCGATCCACTGACCTCTTCGGTGGATTCATACGGCAGATTCCATACGGTGCCGGGGCTCGTCGTGGTCGGGTCCTCGACCTTCCCCACCACGGGCGGCCGCGGACCGGTGGAGACGGTCGAGGCGCTGGCGTGGCGCGCGGCGGAGCAGCTCGCGTCCGACTTGGGGTGACCCGGGCCGGATGAGGGATGCCGGAGCTCTCCGCCGCCGCCCAGGTGGCCGCGGGTAGGGTGGGGGCCGTGGTCGAGCAGAAGGTGCAGCGGAACACGTGGCAGCGTGAGCGCGTGCGCGAGGCCCTCGCCGAGGCGCGGGGCTTCGTGAGCGCGCAGTCCCTGCACGCCGCGCTCCGCGACGAGAACACGGGGATCGGCCTGGCCACGGTGTACCGTGCGCTCGCCGGGCTCGCCGCGCAAGGCGAGGCCGACTCGCTGCAGAGCCCCGAGGGCGAGGCGCTTTACCGCGCCTGCGTGACCCCCGGCCACCACCACCACCTGATCTGCCGCTCGTGCGGCCGTGCCGTCGAGATCGAGGCGACCGAGGTCGAGCAGTGGGCGCGGCGCACCGCCGCCGAGCACGGCTTCACGCAGGCCGAGCATGTGGTCGACATCTTCGGGCTGTGCACGCCCTGCGCCCGTGCGCAGGCGGATGCCCCGGTGACCGAGCGTGCGCACGGCTGAGGCCGGCGCCCCGCACGCAACGCCGCCCCGCATCGGGCGTTCGTCGCGGGGCTGGATGGCGGTGGGCGTCGGCGCGGGCGTGCTCGCCGTGCTGTTCGGCATCGTGGCGGTCGTGCCCGGGTTCATGCCCGAGTTGCCCACCCGCGCACAGGACGGCCTGACCCTCGCGCTCAGCGTCCTCATCGAATCGCTTCCGTTCATCGCGCTGGGCGTCGTGCTGTCGATCGTCGTCCAGGTGTGGGTGCCGGCCGGCGTCATCGAGCGGTATATGCCCAAACGCGCATGGGCGCGGCGGATGGTGCTGTCTCTGCTGGGCATGCTGATCCCGGTGTGCGAGTGCGGCAACGTGCCGTTCGCCCGCGGTCTGCTGATGCGCGGGTTCGCGCCGGCCGAGACGCTCACGTTCCTCATCGCCGCGCCGATCGTGAACCCCATCGTCATCATCACCACGCACCAGGCCTTCGGGTTCAGCGACGGCATCCTCATCGCCCGCCTGCTCGGCGGGTACGCGATCGCGAACCTCATCGGCTGGCTGTACAGCCGGCATCCCGACCCGGATGCGCTCCTGACCGATCGCTTCCGCGACACCTGTGCCCTGGAACAGGCCCAGGGACCGGGAGGGGCGCCGGGGACCAAGTGGCGGCGCACGCTCGCGCAGTTCATCATCGAGCTGCGCGCGGTGATGCCGGCGCTGGTCATCGGGTCGGCGCTGGCCGGCGCCATCCAGGTCCTCGTGCCGCGCGACGCCCTCCTCGCGATCGGCTCCAACCCCGTCTACTCGATCGCCGCGATGATGGCGCTCGCGATGGTCGTCGCGATCTGCTCGAACGTTGACGCGTACTTCGCGCTGTCGTTCGCCTCGACGTTCACGCCCGGCGCGATCGTCGCCTTCCTCATCGTCGGCCCCATCGTCGACGTCAAGATGATCGCCCTGCTGCGCACCACCTTCACGACCCGGCTCATCGCCGGGGTCGTCGCGATCGTGCTGCTGTCCGCCTTCGCGATCGGGGTGGGGGTGAACCTCCTTGTCTAGCGTCGCCACCCGCTGGCTGGGCGTCGGGCTCGCCTCGGCCCTGGCCGTGGTCACCATCGTGCTCGCTCTCACCGACCGGCTCGCGCTGTACATCAGTCCCTCGTCGAACTGGTTCGCGATCCCGATGGCGGTGCTGCTGCTGGTGGGCGCCGTGGCGTCGTTCGCGCTGCCGCTGGGCGCTGAACAGGACCACGGCCACGACCACGGCGGCGATCACAGCCACGATCACGCCGCCTCGGCCTCGGGCCGCGTGGGACTCGCCGCGTCGGTGGCGGGCGGCGTGGTCGCCAGCGGCGTGGTCGTGGCGGCGCTGCTGGTGCCGCCGGCATCCCTCTCCGCCGAGGTCGCGGCCAGCCGCGACGTGGGAGCGGCCCCGCTGTTCGGCGACACCGAGCTGGTCACCCTGGCCACGCGAGGCGACACGTCGGCATTCGGCGTCGGAGACTGGGCGAGCGTGTTCGCGACGGCGACGAATCCGGATGCCTTCGAGGGCACAGAGGTGACGCTCACCGGCTTCGTGACGCCGGGCGAGGACGGCACCTTCGATCTCACGCGCCTCGTCATCACCCACTGCGTCATCGACGCCCAAGTGGCGAGCCTTCCGATCGCCGCGGCCCCCGAGCGAAGCGCGGCCTCCGAGCGAAGCGCGGCCTCCGAGCGAAGCGCGGCCCCCGAGTTCGTCGAGGGGCAGTGGGTCACCGTCACCGGCACCGTGCGCTCGGCGACCGACGGCACCCTGCAGGTCGCTGCCGCCGAGGTCACGCTCATCGATGAGCCGAAGGACCCGTATGAGTACTGAGCCGACCCGGCGGCGCCGCCGCGACGCGCGGCGCCGGCGCGCGTACCTCGGCACGTTCGCCGGGGTGCTCGGGGTCCTCGCGGTGCTCGGGTTGGCCGGTGCCGCGGCGAGCGCCGTCCAGGGTCCGCGGGTCACCGACGTGCAGGTCGATCCGGCCGCGGCGGTCGCGACCTCCGGCTCCCGCCTCATCATCACAACGAACCAGGCGCTGCGCGAGATCGATCCGACTCAGGTGGAGGTGACCCCGGACGCGCCGTTCACCGTCGACACCTCCGGCCGGAACATCGGGCTTCGCTTCGCGCTGCCGCTGCACGACGAGACCGACTACACGGTGACGGTGCGCGAGGTCACCGGCGTCGGCGGCGGACCTGCCGCCACCATCACCCGCACCTTCACCACTCCGCCGGTCACCGCGTATCTGCTGCAGCGGACCGATCGGATGGACACGATCTTCCGCACCGACCTGGGCGGCAGCGCGCACACGATCTTCGAGGCCGACCACATCGAGGACTACCGGGCCACGAGCGCCCACCTCGTGATCTCGACCCTCGACGACGCCGGTCACGCGCGGCTGATCGTCACCGACCTGGACGGGCAGAACCCGCGTGACCTCGCCCTGCCCGGCGAGGGACTGGTCATGTCGCTGCAGGCGGCCGACCGCGGCGAGCTCATCGGCTACACGTTCTCGGACGCCGACCTGGGCAGCGGCGGCACGCTCGAGAGCGCCCTCTACATCGCCTCGGCCAGGGACGCCGACGCGGATGCCGCGCCCACTGCGGTGACGGTGCCCGGCGACGAGCAGCGCATCGCCGACTGGCGCTTCGTGCCCGACACCGACAGCATCCTCATGCTTCCCTACGACGGCCGGCTGCTGCTGAGCGCGGCCGACGGATCGGGTGCCGTCGACCTGGGCACCGGCATCCAGATCGACGGCATCGCCCGCGGCTCCTCGGTGGCGGTCGTGCAGACCCCCGACGGCCTCGTCGAGGTCGACCTCACCGACGGCACGTCGCAGCCGCTCGTGGACGCCGCGGTCGACGGACTGCAGGGAGTCGTCACGCCGATCCCGACCGCGGGCACCGGCCTCGGCGCCGACACCGTGCGCCAGCACCTCGTGCTCGACGGCGACGACGCCGGCACGCACGTGCACCGGGTCTCCGGCGACGGCACGCCGACCAGGCTGTTCACCGCCCCGGCCGGTGACGCGGTGCTGCAGACGTGCGTGTCGCCCAGCGGCCGCTACGTCGCCATCACGGTCGCGCCCGATCTCGTCGGAAACCCGTACGACGCCTACCTCATGCCGATCCCCCGCTCCGTCGAGACGCACATCGTCGACCTCGCCGACGGCACGGCCCTGCCCGCCCTCGCCGGGTTCGACCTGTCGTGGTGCCTGACCCCGCCCCCGCTGTCGCAATGAGCGAGGCATCCCTCCCCGTCGACGGGCGCGGCGACCGGCTCCGCCCGGCCCGCCGCGCCGACCTCGTGCCGCTGCCGCTCGAGGTCGCACCGCTGCTGCTGGGTGCGCACCTGCGCACGGCGGTCGACGGCGCCGAGGTCACCCTGCGGGTCACCGAGGTCGAGGCGTACCACGGCCGCGGCACGGGACCGGTTCCGGACCCGGGCTCGCACGCGCGGATGGGCCCGACCGCGCGCAACGCCACGATGTGGGGTGAGCCGGGACACCTGTACGTGTATCTGAGCCACGGCATCCACTCATGCGTGAACGTCGTGTGCGGCGCCCAGGGCGAGGCGGGCGGAGTGCTGCTGCGTGCGGGACAGATCGTCGAGGGCGTGGATGTCGCGCGCACCCGCCGCCCGGCGGCCCGAGTCGACCGCGACCTGGCGCGCGGGCCCGGCCGGGTCGGCGATGCGCTGGGTCTGCGGCACGCCCTGCACGATGGCATCGACGCGGTGGCGGGGGAGCCGCGCGACGGCGCGGTGGCCCGGCTGTGGCTGCGGTCCGAGCCGGTCGCCGACTTCGCGACCGGGCCCCGCGTCGGCGTGGCGGGGATCGCGGGGACCGACGCCTACCCCTGGCGCTTCTGGATCCCCGGCGACCCGACCGTGTCGGCGTTCCGCTGGGGCCGCGGCGCGGCCGATGCTGCACGCATGCTAGACTGACTCTTTGTCTGCACGCACTCCAGCGTGCAGTTCGTACCCCTGTCGGTCGTTCAGCGGGTCTCCGTGAGACGAGGCGCCCGGGGGTGCAGACAAGGGATCTTGGGTGGCATCGTCCGGTGTCACGGTACAGAGGAGACATCACTCATGGCAGCAGTGTGCCAGGTGACCGGAGCAGTTCCCGGCTTCGGTCACAACATCTCGCACTCGCACCGCCGGACGAAGCGCCGCTTCGACCCGAACGTGCAGAAGAAGACCTACTACGTGCCTTCGCTCGGTCGTAAGGTCACCCTGAACGTGTCCGCCAAGGGCATCAAGGTGATCGACGCGCGCGGCATCGAGTCGGTCGTGAAGGACCTCATCGCGAAGGGTGTGAAGCTCTGATGGCGAAGAAGGCTCAGGACGTCCGTCCGATCATCAAGCTGCGGTCGACCGCCGGCACGGGGTACACCTACGTGACGCGCAAGAACCGCCGCAACAACCCCGACCGCATCGTGCTGAAGAAGTACGACCCCGTCGTGCGCAAGCACGTCGAATTCCGAGAGGAGCGCTGAGCTCATGGCGAAGAAGAGCAAGATCGCCCGCAACAAGCAGCGCCAGGAGGTCGTGGACCGCTACGCCGCCAAGCGCGCCGAGCTGAAGAAGGCCCTGGTCGACCCGAAGTCGACCGACGAGGAGCGCGAGGCCGCTCGCATCGGCCTGCAGAAGCTCCCGCGCAACGCGTCGCCGGTGCGACTGCGCTCGCGCGACGTCATCGACGGCCGCCCCCGCGGCGTGCTGTCGAAGTTCGGCATCTCGCGTGTCCGCTTCCGCGACATGGCGCACAAGGGCGAGCTGCCCGGTGTGACCAAGTCGAGCTGGTAAGCACCGCGGCGAAACCATCGCTTTCACGAAGGCCGGACCCCCGCATCGGGGTCCGGCCTTCGGCGTCTGTGCCCGAGGCGTTCGTCACATTCGTCACATCGGCCACACGGCCACCGCGACACGCCCGAGAGATGGCCGGAGATGCCTGAAAATCCGCGTGATTCCGCGGTTTCTTGATACATTCGACGCGGTCGATCGACCAGCCGGGGGGCGAACGTTCATCCGGTCCGCATTGAACAGAGGCGGCGGATCCGCCGCCTTGGAGGACATCACATGGCCGACAAGTCCATCACCAAGACCGAACTCGTCGCGAGCATCGCCAGCGCGACCGGTCAGAGCCAGGCCGCAGTGTCCGGCGTGCTCGACTCCCTCTTCTCCACGGTCGCGGAGGCCGTCGCCAAGGGCTCGAAGGTCTCGATCCCCGGTTGGATCGCTTTCGAGCAGGTCGCCACGGCTGCGCGCACGGGCCGCAACCCGCAGACGGGTGCCGAGATCAAGATCCCGGCGGGCAAGCGCGTGAAGGTCACCGCAGGCTCCAAGCTCAAGGCCGCGGTCAAGTAAGACCCGAGCCACCGGAAGGGGGATGCCGCGAGGCATCCCCCTTCTGCGTGGCACCGGCCGCCCGGCGGAAACGTAGGCTGGAGGGGTGATCCCCACAGCCGCTCCGCCCCGCGTCAGCGCGCCGGGCGGAGACCCGACGGCGTCGCCGAACCGGCCCCGCGCGCTGCGCGCCCTGGGCCCTGCGATCCTCGTCGTCGTCGCGCTGGTCGTGCTCCTGATCCTGCTGGCCTACGGCGGGGGCGCGGCGCCGCTGCGCCTGGACGACCCGGGTCCGGTGGTGCGCTGGGGTCTGCCGATCGCGCAGCTGGTCGTGAACCTCACCGCCGCGGGCATGGTCGGCTCACTCGTGCTCGCCCTGTTCGCGCTGAAGGCCGGCACAAGGGCGTTCGACACCGCGCTGGGCGTGGCATCCCTCTCCGCCGCGATCTTCACGGTCGCTGCGGGCCTGACCGCCTTCCTGACGTTCCTCAACGTCTTCAACCCGCAGCTGGACGCCGGGCCCGAGTTCGGAGCGCAGCTGGGCCGCTTCCTCACCGAGCAGGAGCTCGGGCGCGCCTGGCTGATCACCGTCATCGCCGGTGCCGTGCTCACGGTGCTCACCTTCGCCGTACGGTCGTGGACGCCGACCCTGCTGGTCGCGATCCTGGCGATCGTCGCGCTCGTGCCGATGGCCACGCAGGGGCACAGCGGCGACCTCGGCACCCACGACACCGCGGTCACCTCGCTCGCGCTGCACACCGTCGGGGCCGCCCTGTGGCTCGGCGGCCTCGTGCTCGCGGTCATCGTGCGCCCGGTGCTTGACCGCCAGGTGCTCGCCACCCTCATGGCGCGCTACTCGAGCATCGCCCTGTTCGCGTTCATCGTGGTCGCCGTCTCGGGCGTCGCCCGCTCGATCATCGCCCTGCAGGAGTGGGAGGCGCTCCTCTCGCCGTACGGTCTCATCCTCACCGTCAAGGTGGCGGCGCTGGTGGCGATGGGCGCCCTCGGCGCCTGGTACCGCCGGCGGCTGCTCGGGCGTCTGGCGCCCTCGTCCGGCGCGTCCGGCAGCGGTCCGTTCTGGGGACTGGTCGCCCTCGAGCTCGCCCTCATGGGCGTCGCCAGCGGCGCGGCGGTGGCCCTCAGCCGCACCGCGCCGCCGCTGGAGGAGACGCTGCCGGCGATCCCGAGCCCGGCGCAGCTGCTGACCGGCAAGCCGGTTCCGCCCGAGCTCACCATCGACCGCTGGCTCACCGCGTGGGACATCGACCTGTTCTGGCTGCTGTTCGTCGCGTTCGCCCTCTTCTTCTACTACGCCGGCGTCCGCCGCCTGCACAAGCGCGGTGACAGGTGGCCGCTCTACCGGACCGTGCTGTGGACGGCGGGTCTGCTGCTTCTGCTGTGGGTCACCTGCGGGCCGGTGAACGTGTACCAGGAGTACCTGTTCAGCGTGCACATGATCGGCCACATGCTGCTCGGCATGGTCATCCCGGTGCTGCTCGTGCCGGGCTCGCCGATCACCCTCGCCGCGCGGGCGATCCGCAAGCGCGACGACGGCACCCGCGGCGGACGCGAGTGGACCCTGTGGGCCGTCCACAGCCCATACGCGCGCGTCATCACGAACCCGTGGGTGGCCGCGGGGCTGTTCATCGTCAGCCTGTGGATGTTCTACTTCACCGATCTGTTCCGCTGGGCCATGTACGACCACCTCGGCCACCAGTGGATGATCGTGCACTTCCTCGTCACCGGGTACCTGTTCGTGCTCACGCTCATCGGCATCGACCCGGTGCCCTACCGCCTGCCGTATCCGGGCCGACTGGCGCTGCTGCTGGTGATCATGGCGATGCACGCGTTCTTCGGCATCGCGATCATGATGCAGTCCGGGCTCATGCTCGCCGAATGGTTCGGCGCGATGGGTCGCACGTGGGGCGCGCCGCCCTTGGAGGACCAGTATGTCGGCGGCGGCATCGCCTGGTCGATCGGGGAGCTGCCGACTCTCGTGCTCGGGGTCACGGTGGCGATCCAGTGGAGTCGCAGCGACGAGCGCATCCAGCGCCGGCGCGACCGGCAGGCCGAGCGCACAGGCGATGCCGACCTCGCCGAGTACAACGCCTACCTCGCGAAGCTGGCAGCAGAGGACGCGCGCCGGGGCGAGTGATCGGGATGCCGCCGCCGGCGCTACGCCCCGGCCACCCGGATCGAGACCGAGCCGTCCGGCTGCACGGTGATCGTGCCGCTGAGCAGGAACTCCACGTCTTCGGAGACGTGACTGACCGTGCCGTCGAACAGCGACACGACGTCGACGTCGATGTGTGCGCTCGCGGACGTCGCCGGGATGGTCCAGTTCCCACCGTCGGGCGTGAGGGTGATCACGGGATTCTCCGCGATGCTCCAGACCGGGTCGCCCTCGATGCGGTCGGTCACGACGAATCCGAACGGACACGCCGTCGGCTGCAGCACCCGCTGCGTCGCGCACTCGGCGAGGAACTCGTCGACCCGCTGCTGGACGACCGCGACGAACTCCTCGGTGGGCTCGGCCTGGATCTGCACCGGGACGTTGGCCAGCGGCTGGTCGGCGAGCACATCGACGCCCGAGGTCGCAGAGATCGCCGTGTCGACGGCGATGCGGTACGCGCCGGGCGAGAACACCAGCAGCTGCACGGGGTCGAGGGGCGCGGCATCCACCCCGTCGGGCGAGACCTGACGCTTGTCGACCTCGAAGCCGTTGACCTGGAACTGCATCGAGCCGCGCACGGTGAGATCGAGCACCGCCAGCGGGCTGCGGGCGAAGCGCCACGCCGGTGCGACGCCGATCCAGCCGTTGCGCTCGACGAGGAAGGTGGTCGATCCGGGGTGGCCGCCGGCGGTGTACGAGACGCGCACCTCGGTGACATCGCCCTCGGTGGTCTCGGCGAAGGTGCGGATGTCGGAGAGCGATCCGAGAGCCGCCTGGCGCAGCAGCGCATCAGATGCCGACCGCGGAAGACCCGACGACTCCAGGTCGGCCGAATTCACCGAGACGCCGGGCACGGCGAGCGCGTCGGCGGCGAGCCCCTCGCTCAGGAGCGAGAGGTAGTTCTCGACGAACGCCTTGGGGCTGTACAGCTGCTGGTACAGGAACGCCACTCCGACGCCGAAGGCGCCGAGCAGGAGAGCCCCCGCGACGGCCAGCAGCGTGAGGTCGAGGGCGAGACGGCCGCGCGGGCGCGATGCGCCCGCGTCACCAACCGCCCCCTGGTCCACAGGCCCAGTCTAGGAAGCGCCGGCTCGTGGAATGCTGTGGAAGCATGGATCGGGTGACCGTGCCCGCCCTCGCTCCCGAGCAGGAGGCGCTGTTCCGCCACATCGAGGACACCCGCGACCACGTCTTCGTGACCGGTCGCGCCGGCACCGGCAAGTCGACGCTGCTGCAGCATCTGGCGTGGAACACCTCGAAGCAGATCGCCGTCTGCGCCCCCACGGGGGTGGCTGCCCTCAATGTCGAGGGGCAGACCATCCACTCGCTGTTCCGGCTGCCGATCGGCCTCATCGGCCGGACGGAGCAGCCGCAGTCGGACGTCACCCGCAAGCTGCTGAACGCGATCGACACCCTCGTCATCGACGAGGTGTCGATGGTCAACGCCGACCTCATGGACGCGGTCGACTCCGCCTTGCGGCGGGCGCGCGGCCGGCGCGGCGAGCCCTTCGGCGGCGTACAGGTGGTGATGTTCGGCGACCCGTACCAGCTCGCGCCGGTTCCGCCGCGCGGCGACGAGGCGCGCTACGTCCGCGACCACTACCGCTCGTTCTGGTTCTTCGACGCGCACGTGTGGGCGGGGCACCCGGCCGATGGCGGAGACGGCCTGCTGGAGGTCGGCACGTACGGCGCAGACCTCCACATCCGCGAGCTGCGCGACATCCATCGCCAGTCCGACCCGCGCTTCACCGCGATGCTCAACGCGGTGCGGCACGGGCGGGTCACCGCCGACATCGCGCAGATCCTGAACGACACCGGGGCGCGGCGGCCGCCGGAGCCCGGCCCGGACGAGCCGCCCATCATCACGCTGGCGACCCGCAACGACATCGTGAACGCGATCAACCGCCGGCATCTGGACGCGCTGCCCGGGCGCGCCCAGACCGCCGTGGCGGAGATCAACGGCGACTTCGGGCGCGGCGACGTGTACCCCGCCGACCTTCAGCTGCAGCTGAAGGTCGGGGCGCAGGTCATGTTCCTGCGCAACGACACGAACTCGTTCGGCGAGCCTCCGCGGTGGGTGAACGGGTCGATCGGCACCGTCACCCGCATCCGCGGCGGCACGGTGCGCGTCGAGCTCGACGGTGAGGAGCACGACGTCGAGCCGGCCGTGTGGGAGAGGTTCCGTTACGCGTACGACCCCGGCTCGCGGTCGCTGAGCCGCGACATCGTCGCCGAGTTCACGCAGTTCCCGCTGCGGCTGGCGTGGGCCGTCACGATCCACAAGTCGCAGGGCAAGACCTACGATCGCGCGGTCATCGACCTCGGGTCGGGCGCCTTCGCGCCGGGCCAGACCTATGTGGCGCTGAGCCGGCTGACATCCCTCGACGGTCTGTACCTGACCCGCCCGCTGCGCCCGAGCGACATCCGGGTCGACCCCGACGTCGAGCGCTTCATGTCCGCCGCTCCCGGACGCTGAGCGGCCGACGCGAGTCGATACGCAGTCGCAGCCGACGCGTCGTCACGCGACGGCGATGGCCTGATCGCCGGCGCGGGCGAGCTCCTCGAAGAGCTCGGTGTTGAAGCGGTACGCCAGCAGCACCTCGTCGATGACGCGCTCCTTCTCGGCCTCGTCCCACGGCGCGGCGTCCAGCTGCGCCCGGTAGACGTCCTTGAAGGCCCGCGGGTCGGCGATCTCGTCGAAGAGATAGAAGCCGATGCCGTTGGTCTCGAAGCCGAAGCGGCGGGCCATCACCTTGCCGATGTGCAGGCCGCCGGACAGGTCGCCGAGGTAGCGGGTGTAGTGGTGCGCGACGAATCCGCCCGGCCAGGTGGCGCCCACGCGGTTGATGCGCTCGACGTAGCGGGTGGTGGTCTCCAGAGGCCGGATCTGCTCGCGCCAGTCGGGCCCGACGAGGAACTCGAGGTCGGCCTCGAGCGCCGGGAGGCGGGTGAGCTTGTCGGTGATGAAGGCGGATGCCACCGGGTCGCTGCGCATGCGGTCGGTCGCCGCCTCGAGCGCCTGGTAGATGAAGTAATGCTGGGTCACCAGCGCGATGTAGTCCTCGCGCGTGCCCTCGCCCTTGAGCAGACCGGCCATGAAGCCGGCGCTCTCGCTGCCGGAGTGGGCGCGGGACGAGCGCTCTCGGAGCGCGGTGGAGAACGGGATCGGGTCGGCCATGGAGCCCACTATACCTTCAGGTAAGCAGAACCTAACTCCGCGGCCCCGCCCGGTGTCCGGCACCTAGTCGTGTGGTCGCGGCTCGACGCCGAGGCGGGCGCAGGCCGCGTCGTACAGTGCCACGACCTCGCGGCGGATCTGGGGCCGCTCGGTGATCGAGCCGCTCGGCCAGGACACGCGCACCGGCGCCAGCGTGCCGTCGAGACGCTCGACCTCCCAGTCCCCTCCATCGCCGTCGAGCCCGACCATCGTCGCGGTCACGACGTCGTCGAAGGGACCGAAGGCGCGCGTGATGAGGATGCTGTCGTCGGTGTGGTCGTCGTTCATGTGCCGCAGGACGGCGGCGACGACGGCGGGCTCGAAGCTGTGGGGCATCCTCCAACCGTAGCGATCGGGCGGGGAACGGGCCCGCGCTCGTCTACACTCGATGAAGATCCACGGGGGTGAAATGGCGGCAGGCTCGAGTGCACGCACTCTGCAGCGACGCGCCGTCGCCGCGCTCGGAGCGCTCGCCGTCGCCGGGCTCGCGCTGTCCGCCTGCGCGCCCGATCCGGCCATCGAGATCCCCGCGCCGTCGCAGGTGGAGGGCCAGCTCCCCGAGCCGACGCTGACCGAGCTGCAGACGGCTGTGGCCGACGCGATGGCGGCCACCGGCTCGTCGGGGGCGATCGTGGGCGTGTGGGTGCCGTGGAGCGGCACCTGGGTGACGGGAGTGGGCACGGTCTCGCCGACCTCGGAGACCCCGGTGAGCACCGACATGACGTTCCGGATCGGCGATGTGACGCGCGCGATGACCTGCGACGCGCTCTACGCCGCCGTGGACGACGAGCTGGTCGCGCTGGACGACCCGGTGTCGGACTATGTCAGCGGCATCCCCGACATCGACGTCACGCTTCTCGAGCTGTGCAACGGCACGGCCGGCATCGGCTCGTACCAGGCCCGTCTGCAGCCGCTGTGGCTGTCGAACCCGACGCGCGCGTGGAACCCCCGTGAGCTCGCCGCCTACGGACTCGGACAGGAGCGCACCGAGCGCGGGGTCGCCTGGCGCGACTCCGATGCGAGCTATGTGCTGCTGGGGCTCGCGCTCGAGCGCGTGACGGGCAAGCCGGCCTCCGAGCTGCTCGCCGAGGTGGTCTTCGAGCCGCTGGGCCTGGAGCACACGACACTCCCCGAGGGCAAGGGGAAGTGGGCGGGTCGCAGCGCGCTGTCGGGCAACCTCACCGTGAAGGATGCCGAGGGCGTGATGAACTGCACCGAGCCGCTCGATATGACGCCGGTGTCCACCACGACCGGCTTCACCGACTCGGGTGTGGTCTCCACCATCGACGACCTGGGCCGCTACATGCAGGCTCTCGCGGTGGGTGCCCTCGCCGAGGAGGGATCGGCCGCGCAGGACCGCTGGTCCGACCCCAAGCCTGTCAGCAGCGCCTCCTGGTTCACCTACACCGGTGGAGCGTTCCAGGCCGGATCGCTCATCGGCCAGTACGGTTCGGTCCCCGGCTACCTGACCGGGGCATTCGCCGACCCCGGCACGGGACTCACGGTCGCCGTGGTGCTGAACAACTCCGCCGCCTCGTCGGCCACCCCCGCCTACCTCGCCTGGGAGCTCGCGGCGATCGCCTCCAAGGCGCCGGCGGCGGCCGGCCAGACCGCCCCCGAGTTCGGCCTGCCGTGGACGGCAGAGCAGTACCACGAGGTGATCGCGAAGGCGGCCATCTGCCCCGTCCCGGAGTCGTGACCCGCAGCGCCGGCGTCGCCGTCGCGCTGGTCGTCGTGGGCCTGGCCTGCCAGGAGGTCGGCGCGTCGCTGGCCACGAAGCTGTTCCCGCAGGCGGGACCGCTCGGAATGGTCATGCTCCGGCTGGTCTTCTCGGCGGTGCTGCTGCTGATCATCGCCCGGCCGTCGCTGCGCGGCCGGACCCGCGCGGGATGGCTCGCGGTCCTGGGCTTCGGGCTCGTGCTCGCCGTGATGAACGGGCTCTTCTACCTCGCGCTCGAGCGCCTCCCCCTCGGCGTGACGGTGACCATCGAGGTGCTCGGACCCCTCACCCTGTCGATCGTGGCGAGCCGCCGCGCGTCGGCGTGGCTGTGGGCCGTCCTGGCCCTGGCCGGCGTCGCGGCGCTGGCCGGCGGCGGCTGGGAGCGGCTCGACCCGATCGGCGTGCTCTACGCGCTCGGCGCCGCGGTGAGCTGGGCCTTCTACATCCTCGCTTCGGCCCGCGTGGGCAGGGAGTTCCCGAAGCTCGACGGCCTCGCCTGGGCGATGACCTTCGGTGCGCTGCTGTCCCTGCCGTTCGGCATCGCCGATGCCGGGCCCGCCCTGTTCGATCCGGTGCTCATCGGGCTCGGCGCCGCCGTCGCGGTGCTCTCCTCGACGATCCCGTATGCGCTCGAGCTGATCGCGCTGCGGCGGCTGGAGGCATCCGCCTTCGCGATCCTGATGAGCCTCGGTCCTGCCACCGCAGCCCTCGCCGGGTGGGTGCTGCTCGCTCAGCACCTGAACTGGCTGGAGCTCGTCGGCATCGGCCTGGTGATCGCGGCGAGCATGGGCGCCGTGCGTGCCGCGGCGCGGGCGGAGCGGGATGCCGCGGGCCGCCGTGCCGCCACCGAGACCCCGGACGAGCCTTTCGCCGAGCCGGTCGCCTGATCGGCCTCAGTCGAGCAGGGCTGTCAAGGCCGCGAGCACGGCGGGCGCGGGGGTCGCCGTCGCACCGGCGATGTCGAACGGCACATCGCTGTTGGTGATGACGATGATGGTCGTGTCGAGCGCGTCGCTGTACGACAGCGACGTGGTGTATCCGGGGATCGCCCCGTCGTGGCCCCACCAATCGCCGTGGACGCCGATGCCCAATCCGTAGCCGACGGTGTCCGAGTAGGCGGGCGGAATGTCGCGGATGACCGATTCGCGGCGCAGCTGCTGGGTGTCCGAGTTCAGGATGCCTTCACCGGTGAACAGCGCATCCCCCCACTTCTGCAGGTCCTCCAGGGTGGAGATCACCTCACCTGCGGTGTACGCGATCGATGGGCTGAAGTTCGTCGCATCGGCGGTCTGCCCGTCCGGCTGGCCCTGGCCGGTCACGCCGTCCAGGTGCGGATCGGGGAGAGCATTCGTGTCGGTCGGGAAGGAGGTGTCGGTCATCCCGAGCGGCTCGAAGATCCGCTGTGCGAAGACGTCGGTGATCGGCTGCCCGGTGACCTGTTCGATGACCATGCCCAGCAGCACGTAGTTGGTGTTCGAGTACGCCCATCCTTGGCCGGGCGCGAAGTCGGCCGGTGCGTCCTTGACGAAGCCCACGAGCTCCTCAGGGGTCCAGTGCTTCTCGGGGTCGGCGAACGCCTGCTGCTGCCATTGCGGGTCGCCCGTGTACGAGGGGATGCCGCTGCTCATGTCGGTGAGCTGGCGCAGTGTGGCGATGTCGCCGTTGGGCATCCCGGGGACGTACTCCTCGATGGTGTCGTCGAGGGAGACCTCGCCCTCCTCCACCAGCTGCAGCACGATGGTGGCGGTCATGGTCTTGGTCAGGCTCCCGACCCGGGTTCTGTCGGTCGGCGTCGGGATCCGATCCGTGCCCGCCGCCGCGACGCCCGAAGTGCCGATCCAGGTTCCCTGCGGCGAGATCACCGTGGCGATGACTCCGGGGAAGCCTCCCGCTGCGCGGGTGTCGTCCAGCGCCTTCTGGAACTGCTCGATCGTCGCGGCGTCGAGGGTGTGGGTGGGGCTCGTCGTGGAGTCGGAGTCCGCGGGCGTGGGCTCAGCGCTGCAGCCTGCGGACACCAGCACCAGCGCGGATGCCACGGCCAGCGCTGCCAGTCGGGCGTGGCGCCGCGTGTCCAGCGGTGATCTCATCGCATCTCCAATGTCTCGTCGAGCCAGTCCAGCACCCGCTGGTTGACCAGCGAGCGGTTGTTCATCTCGGTGTGCTCGCCGGCCCCCTCGGCCGCGGTGAACGCGAGCAGCTTCTTCGGGCAGGTCAGCGCGTCGTAGAAGGCTTTCGTGGCGTCGGCGAGCGGATCGTTCTCCGCCGAGGTCAGCAGCGTCGGGCAGCGGATCTCGGTGACCTTGTCCTTCAGCGTGAACTGCATCGACCTATGGATGAATGCGCGCAGATCGGAGACGTCGTTGGCCCAGAATCCGCGCTGCACGATGCTCCAGTACAGCTCGCGGTCTTCCTGGATAGCCGACCACATGGCATCGATCGTCTTGTCCTCCAGCTTGTCGAGGTCGGCGACCGCCTCCTTGCTGGTGCCGAGCTTCAGTGCGAAGCCCTGGAACGCCTCGCCGATGTCCCACTGCCCGGGGTCGGCGACACATGCCGCGAGCCGGCGCTCCGCGGTTGCGGCGCGGGGGGCGAGGTAGCCGCCGAGGCTCCAGCCGCTGAGCGCGATCTTCTTCGGGTCGACGACGCTGACCTTCTCGGCGTAGTCGACGACGGCCGAGACGACGACCTCCCAGTCTGGTCGCAGCGGCAGTCCCTGCTTGTACAGCATCGCCCCCTGACCCGGGCCATCGAACATCAGGATGTGGTACCCGCGCCGCAGCGCGGCGACCCCCGACGCGAAGTACATGTCGGTGATCGTCGCGTCGTAGCCGTTGTTCAGGATGAGCAGCGGCCGCACCTCGGCCTCGTGGCCGACGGCGGGAATCAGATATGCCGGCAGCTTCGTGTCCTCGTAGGGGATCTCGATCGGGTGCACCGGGACCGCGGACAGCTCCATCGCCCGCTGGAAGGCTGTCATCTGCTTGTCGAACGCCGCCAGCAGGCGCGGATCGACTGGCGTGCCGAACAGCGGGTGGTACGCGGCGGCGTACAGGCAGCTGGCGCGCAGGAAGAGGGCTCTGGCGCTCACTCGATGCCCGGCGGCGAGTGCGGCCTCTGCGTCAGCGTTGTACGTGTCGCCGGAGGCGATCCAGGCGTCGTAGAAGGCCGAATCGTCACCGGCGCCGACGACGTCTGCCACGGCGATGATGTCACCCATCTCCGGCCCGCCGCTGGAGATGTAGCCCAGCGGCCATTGCCCGAAGCGATCGTGGAACGCGCTGTCGAAGAGGGCCCCGCGCGGGCGCTTCAGCGCCGCAGCCGTGCCTGTGGCGCCGAATGCGGAAGGCGCTGTCGATCCCGACGCGCTGACCGTGCAGGCAGCCAATGCCGTCCCGATCGGCAGGACCACCGCCGAGGCGAGTGCACCGCGGAGGAAGTTCCGTCGCACCAGGCCCGTCCGCTGCTTGCTCATGGTTCCACCGCTCCTTGATGATCGTGTTCGGTCCCGGCCATTCCAGCGTCCGCGGATCGGGGATGACGCGCGATAGACCTGAGTCGCCAGTCGTTGGCGGCCTGGGTCTATCGTCTGCGCACCGGCATGCGCCGTACGCTCGTCAGATGGGCAACCCCAGCGCCGCACGCTCGCAGCGCGCGCGATCGCTCAACCTGGCACTGTGGCTGCTGGCCGGCTGCGTCGCGTGTCTGGGCGCCGTCCAGCTGGCCCTGGTGCTGCCGTCCGCTGGCGATCTGTGGTGGCTGCACCTGCTGCTCATGGTGGACTTCTGGGTCTACGTCGCGGCGGGGATCCTGGCCTGGCGGCGTCGCCCCAGCAACCGGATGGGTCCGCTCATCGTCATCGGCGGATTCGCCGTCTACGCCGCAAGCCTGGCGAACACCGGCATCCCCGGCCTTGAAGTCCTCGGCGTGATCTTCGCCACGACGGTCCTCGCCGTCACCATCCACCTGCTGCACGCATTCCCGTCCGGACGGCTCCGGGGGCGCGCGTCCCTGGTGACGGTGATCGCCGCGTACGGGGTCTCGCTGGTGCTGCAGGCGCCGCTCTACCTCTTCGACGGTGCCGCTCCTGAGCCGCTGGTCATCGCGGATCGCCCGGACCTGATCCTGGCCGGGGAGTGGGTCCAGCGCGCCGCCGGTCTCGCGGTCGCCGTCGCCACCGCGGTGATCCTTGCGGGGCGCCTGGCCAGGGCCGACCCGGCGCATCGCAGGGTGCTCGGCCCGCTCTTCGCGTACGGGATGCTGGCGGTGCTGTTCATCCCGGCTCGGTCGACGGTGATCGAGCCGCTGCTCGGTCTGTCGCCGATCACGAGCACCGCTCTGCAGTTCATCGTGCTCGCGGGCGTGCCGATCGCCTTCGCGCTGGGAGTGCTTCGCGGAGGATTCGCCCGGACCGGTGAGCTCGAAGAGCTCAGCGCCTGGCTGGGCGACACCGGCGGCGCCCGGCCGGCGCTCGTCGACGCGCTGGGTCGGTTCCTCGGCGACGACTCCGTCGAGCTCGTGTTCTGGCTGCAGGAGAGCGAACGCTGGGTGGACGCGGCCGGTGCGTCGACCGCCCTGCCGGATCCTGCCAGCGGACGCTCGAGCGTCGAGATCCTGCTCGCCGGCGAACGGGTCGGCGCGATCGTCTATGACGCGGCCCTGATCGGCGATCCGGAGCGGGTGAGCGCGGCGGGGCGGGTGATCGCGATCGCGGTGGAGCGGGAGCGCCTGCTCACCGCGCTGCTGGCCAGCCAGGAGGCGCTGATCAGCTCGCGTGCCCGGCTGGTCGCAGCGGCGGATCGGGAGCGGCGCCGGATCGCCGGCAACCTGCACGATGGACTGCAGGTCCAGCTCGTTCTGCTCGCGCTGGAAGCCCAGCAGATCGCGATTGCGGCGGGTTCGACGGACAGCACGAGAGAGCACGCGACCGCGCTGCGCAAGGGCATCGACTCCGCCGCTGCGGAGCTGCGTCGATTGGTGCACGAGGTGATGCCGTCCACGCTGATCGAGCGCGGGCTCGCCGCCGCGACCGAAGACCTGGTCGACCGGATGCCGGTGCCGACCCGGCTGCAGCTGAATGTCGAGGACGGCACGGTGCCGCCGTGGATCGAGAGCACCGCGTACTTCCTGGTCGCCGAAGGACTGGTGAACGCGCTCAAGCACTCTCGCGCACAGTCGTTCGCGGTGCGCCTCGAACGCGAGGGCGATCTGCTTCTGGTCGAGATCTCCGACGATGGAGTCGGTGGCGCATCCTTCGAGGCCGGGAGCGGATTGCGCGGCTTGGCCGACCGGGTCGACGTCGTCGGAGGACGACTCAAGCTGCTCAGCGCCCCCGGCGACGGCACTCGACTGATGGCGGAGCTGCCATGCGCGTCGTGATCGGCGAAGACGAGGTGCTCCTGCGCCAGGGGCTCACCCTGCTCCTGCAGCAGAACGGCTTCGACGTGGTCGCGGCTGCAGCCGATGCCCTCGAGCTCGTGGAAGCGGTCGACCTGCATCGCCCGGATCTCGTTGTCACCGACATCCGGATGCCGCCGAAACGGACCGACGACGGTCTGGTCGCGGCGCTTCGGATCCGCGAGCGATATCCGCAGATCGCCATCGTCGTCCTGTCGCAGTACGTGCAGCGACGGTACGTCACCGAGCTGCTCTCCGATCATTCGACGAAGATCGGTTACCTCCTCAAGCAGCGGATCGCCGACGTCGAGACGTTCGTGGGGGATCTGCGCGAGGTCGCGGCCGGCGGGACGGCTATCGATCCGGATGTGGTCGAGGTGATGATGAACCGGGCGAAGCTGGCCGAGGGCGACGTCTCCCGGCTCACGCCCAGGCAGCAGGAGGTCCTCGCTCTCATCGCCGAGGGCCGGAGCAACGCATGGATCGCGTCCAGGCTCGTTGTGTCGGAGAAGGCCGTGGTCCAGCACACCTCGCACATCTACGATGCTCTCGGCCTCGCCGTCGATGCCGACGATCATCGGAGGGTCCTTGCCGTGATCCGATACCTGTCCCGGTGACCGAGCCGGTCGCCTGATCGGCATACTGGCCGAGGAGCAAACATGGACCGCGACGAAGACCTGCCGCTCGACCCTGACGTCGAGGTCGACGACACGCGCACGCCGCGTCCGCGCCCGGTGCACCTGCGCCCCGCCTGCATCGGCCTGGTGTTCGCAGGCGGCACGCTCGGCACGCTCGCCCGGCATCTGCTGTCGCTGGTGATCCCGGCGTGGGGCGGGATGCCGGTGCCCACCTTCGTCATCAACGTCACCGGGGCCTTCCTGCTCGGGTGGCTGCTGCGGGCGCTGACGCATCGCGGACCCGACCACGGCGCGCGGCGGGCGGTGCGGCTGTTCGCGGGCACAGGATTCCTCGGCGGGTATACGACCTACAGCGCGTTCGCGCTCGACGTCGACGGGCTCATCGCGTCCTCCGACGTCGGCGCGGCGGTGCTGTACGGGCTGGCGACCGTCGTCGTCGGCGCCGCGGCCGGCTTCGGCGGCCTCGCGCTGGGGTTCATGCTGCCGCGCCGGCGAGGGGCCGCGTGATGCTGCCGCTGTGGGCGGTGCTCGCGCTCGCCGTGGCCGGCGGGCTGGGCGCCGCCGCGCGTTTCGTCGTCGACGGGGCGATCAGCGCAGGCATCCGTCGCTCGTACCCGGTGGGGACCACCGTCGTGAACCTGTCCGGATCGTTCCTGCTCGGACTGGTCACGGGTCTGGCCACCGTGCATGCGCTGCCGGTCGAGTGGCGCGCGATCGTGGGCGTAGGGTTCCTCGGCGGGTACACAACCTTCAGCACGGCCTCGTTCGAGACGGTGCGCCTGGCGCTCGAGGGCCGCTGGGGTCCGTCGCTGCTGAACGCCTTCGGCCAGCTGCTCGCCGCCCTCGCCGCCGCTGCGCTGGGCCTGTGGCTGGGCGCGTCGCTGTGACTCGGCGTCCCAGCAGCGCGACAACACACCTTCTCCGCTGAGACACCGGGGCACACGGTGTGTCTCAGCGCAGACAGCGTGTCCTACGGTGAGGAGACGGGGTCAAGGGCTCGCCACGGCGTGGACCGCGCCCTCGCGCAGCACGCCGTCGTGCAGCTCGAGCACCCGGTCGGCACGCGAGCGGATCGACGGGTCGTGCGTCGACAGCAGCACCGCGACGCCGTCGTCGCGGGCGATCGAGGCGATCAGCTCGATCATGCTCGCCGCGGTGTGCGAGTCGAGCTGACCGGTGGGCTCGTCGGCGAGCAGGATCCGCGGCGATCCCGCCAGCGCACGTGCGATGCCGACCCGCTGCTGCTGGCCGCCCGACAGCTCGGTCGGCCGCTGCTTGGCGTGGTCGGCGAGCCCGACGCGCTCGAGCAGCTGCGCCACGCGCTCCGCGCGCTCACCGGGGTCGGCGCGGCGGATGCGCAGCGGCAGCTCCACGTTCTCTTCGGCCGACAGCGCCGAGATCAGGCCGAACGACTGGAACACGTAGCCGATGTCGTCGCGGCGCACGCGGTCGACGTCGCGCTCGGGCGCCTCGGTGAGCACGACGTCGCCGATGCGCACGGTGCCCGTGGTCGGTGGCTGGATGCCGCCGAGCACGTGCAGCAGGGTGGTCTTCCCCGCCCCGGACGGCCCGATCAGCACGACGAACTCGCCGGCGTGCACCTCCAGCGTCGCATCGCTGAGCGCGTGCACGTCGCCGGCCGGCGTGCGGTGCACGACCGACAGACCGGATGCCTGCAGCACCGCCTCACTCATGGTGGTCTCCTTCCGCATCGGGGCGCCGTCTGAGGCTGCGCCGAGTCGGCGGCGCTTCGGCCGGGTCGGCCGCGGCATCCTTCTTCTGCGACGGCGCCGGTCGCGAGTCGCCCGGCCACACGCCCACGTGGTCGGCGTTCAGCTGCAGCCGCACCCGCTCGCGCAGCGACAGGGTGTCCATGTACTCGCCGGGCAGCTGCATGCGACCGACCTTGTCGAGCACGACGAACTCCTCGGCCATGGCGTGCTCCTGACCCTCCTCGTCGGTGTGGGTCCAGCGCAGCACCTCTGTCGAGGTGCGCCCGTCGCGGATCTGCACGGTGCGCTGCACATGCTCGGACACGGCGGGGTCGTGCGTGACGATGAGGGCCGTGGTGCCCAGCTCCCGGTTGACGCCCTCGAACGTCGACAGCACCTCGACCGACGCCTCCTCGTCGAGGTCTCCGGTCGGCTCGTCGGCGAGCAGCACCCGCGGGTCGTTGGCCAGCGCGACGGCGATCGCGACCCGCTGCTGCTGACCGCCGGAGAGCTCGGCGGGGCGGCGGGCGGCGACGTCGGCCACGCCGGTCAGCTCGAGCAGCTCCTTCGCCTTCGCCGGGTGCCGCCGATCGCCGCCGATGGCGCGGGCCAGCTGCACGTTCTCGAGGGCCGACAGGTAGGGCAGGAGGTTGCGGGCCGTCTGCTGCCACACGAAGCCGACGACCGAGCGCCGGTAGGCGACCCGGGCGCGGGCGGACAGCGACGGCAGGTCGCGCCCGGCGACCACGGCTTGCCCTGCGGTCGGCGTGTCGAGCGCGGAGAGGATCGACAGGAGCGTCGACTTGCCCGAACCCGACGCTCCCACCAGCGCCACGAGCTCGCCCCGGTCGACGCGCAGGTCGAGGCCCTGCAGCGCCTGCACCTCGATGTCGGCCACGGCGAAGATGCGCACGAGTCCTTCGCAGAGGATGTCGGGTTCTGCCATGTCAGTCCTCCTCCGTCCGGAGCACGTCGGCCAGTGACGCCGTCCGCGCTCCGAGGATGCCGACGACGACCGCGAGCGCGAGCGCGACGACGACGACGGCGATGAGCGCCCCGCTGAGCACGGGGTCGATGGTCGGCGACGGCTGTGCACCGCCGCCGGTGAAGGGTCTCAGGTCGATCGACAGCACGACCAGCAGCGGAAGCACGGCGCCCAGCAGCACGCCGCCCACGAGCGCCGTGACCCCCAGGGGTGCGAACTCCCACGCCACGATGCCGCGCGCGCGGCGGCGGTCCAGGCCCATCGCGCGCAGCAGCGCGATGACGCGGGTGCGGGCCTCCTGCGAGACGCCCGCCACCAGCAGCACGGCGATGACCGACAGCGCGATGGCGAATCCCAGAGCGGCGAAGAGCACCACCCGCAGGGCGGTGACCGCAGGGGATGCCTGGATCTCGGCGGTCGACGCCTCGAGCAGCTTGACGGTGTGGCCCTGCTGCACCACCGCGCTCAGGGCGGTGGCGACGGCCTGCGGGTCGGCCCCGTCTTCGAGCGAGACGAACACCGAGCGGGGGTAGTACCCACGGCCGCTGAGGCCGGTGTACGCGGTCACGTCGGCGACCACGAACTCGTCGCCGACGGAGAGTCCCAGGAGCCGTTCCATCGTTGCGACCGTCTCGACCGGGACGTTGGCGATCGTGTTGCCATCAGTGCCGACCTCGGCAGCCGCGGCCGTCGACAGGATCACCTCGGCCGGGTCGGCGTCGGCGTGGATGCGCCCGGACGGCAGCGCGCCGGTCATGCCGCGCTGCACCTCGGCGAGCCGGGCCGTGTCGGCGACGATCGTGATGGCGCTCATCCGGCCGTTGTCGCCGCCGAGGGCGAGGTAGTCGCCGCGCATCACGCCCGTCGCCTGCGCGACGCCGTCGACGGCGCGCAGCTCGTCGACGATCGTCTGGTCGAACACCGGGCCGGACAGCTGGATGTCCGCGCCCACGGCGCGCTCGGCCGCCACCACAGCCCCACGGTCGACGGTGGCCAGCACCACCGACGAGAAGACGGCGATCGCCACCGCGACGAGCATCGCCAGCACGGCCGTGGTGCCCGCGGCCGGGTCGCGCAGGTTGCGGGCGGCGCCGACCAGCCCCACGACGCCGCGCCCGCGCCGCGAGACCCGCAGGGCGGCGGCGATCGGCAGCGGATGCAGCCGCACGATGATCAGGGCCAGGGCGACCGTGGCCAGCAGCGGGGCGATGATGACGAGCGGGTCGATGCCCGCCGTGCTCGGGCCGACGCCCCGCACCGCGAGCTGGACGACGGCGAGGGCCGCGAGCAGGACGACGACGAGCTGAAGGATGCCGCGGGCACGGCTGCGCACGGGGGCGTCGAGGTCGGCACGGGCCCGGGTGAGGATGGCGGGGCGCAGGGTGAAGGCGAGGGCGACCGCCGGCACCGCCCCGACGAGCACGGCGATGACGATCGGCAGGGGCCCGGCATCGTGCGGGGTGATCAGCACGCCGACCCCCGCCCCTACGATGGCGGCGGGAAGCCCCAGCAGCAGCCCTTCGCCGGCGAGCAGCCGCCGCAGCCGGTCCAGGGGCGCGCCGCGGGCCGACAGGAGGGCGAGGTCGGTGCGGCGCCTGCGGATGATGAGCGCGCTCGCCAGCACGACGAGCGCGATGCTGACCGCGAGCGGCCCGACGGCGGCGACCGCGAGGATCGCGCTCGCCGAGTCGGCCCGCGACACCGCCGACGCCAGCACGTCGACGATCTCGCTCTCGAACCGCATGCGCAGCTGGCCGGTGGAGTCGAAGGCGACCGGTGTGCTGGTCGCGCCCCGCAGGGCCGACAGCAGCCGACGCGGGTCCTCGCTCATGGCCGCGGTCGCATCGACGGGGTACCACGCCTGCAGATACGCGCGCAGGGCCGGTGCGATCTGCTGCCACGAGGCGGGGTCGACCCACGCGACCGACGTCGCGGTGGGACGGCGGTTGCCGTCGTCGAAGACCGTCGCGATGAGAGAGGTCGGAAGGTGCAGCCACCGGTCGGCGGTGGGGTCGACGGCGCGCACGGTGCCGGTGAGCACGACGGTCGCGTCGCCGGCGTGCCAGTCGTCGACGGTCGGCTGCGCATCGGCGGGCGGACCGCCCCGCCGCTCGCCGCCCGGCATCGGTGTGCCCCGCACCTCGCCGATCGGCCACTGCATGGTCGCCGCGGCGTCTTCGCTGAGCACGATCTCGACCGGGCCGGTGCCGCTCCACGCCGTGGGCCAGGCGCCGTCGGCGAGCTCCAGGTCGGAGTTCATCCAGGGTTCGGCGAGCAGCTGGAGAGCGCTGAACGGCGCCGTCGGCCCGAGATCGGCGGGGTCGACCTGGAACGCCTCGGCGTACGCCGCGAAGCGGGCGGGACCGACCAGATCCTGGAGGGAGGGCTCGAAGCCGGCGCGATTGTCGGCGAGCGCCTGCCCGACCTCGCCGAACACGTCGACGGCCGAGGCATCCCACCCGTCGGTGACGGCGGGGTCGGCGGCGGGGCCGAATGCCGGGACGCCGATGACGCGGGCGCTCAGGTCGCGGGATGTCGGGGGCACATCGGCGATCTGGTGCGCCACCTCGTCGCGCACGACGCCGACGAGGGCGCGCGGCGCGGCCGAGATGACGAACGCCGCCAAGAGCGTCAGGGCGACGATGACCAGCGCCGCGCTGCGCGGGGTGGCGAAGCGCCGTCGCGTGAGGGTGAACAGGCCCGGTGAAGTGCTCATTCGTCCTCCCGCAGCAGCGGGGCCAGCCGCGACGGGGCGCGCACTGTGGCCACGATCACGCAGAACGCGGCGACCGCGATCGCCAGGCCGGCGGCCAGCGGCCACGGCTGCGCCTGCAGGGTGACCGGGAAGGCGGCGGGGACGTTCTCGTAGGCGGCGCGCACGAGGGTGGGCACGGCGAGCCATGCCGTCGCGGCACCGGCGGCGAGCCCGCCGAGCACGCCGATCGCGACGGCGAACAGGTCTTCCTGAGCGCGCACCCGCGAAGCGCGGGCGCGGCCGAGCCCCATCACCGCGAACAGCGCCAGCTCGCGGGAGTCGGCACGCGTGCGGGAGCGTCGCAGCAGCAGCACGATGAGCGCGAGCACGACCGCGCCGGCCGCCGCCAGGGCGAAGGACACCGCGGTGCCGGCGGCGTTCTGCGCCGCCCGGGGGTCGGCGAGCACCGTCACGGTCGCCGGGAACTCCTGCTCGGCGGTCAGAGCCAGCTCGGCGGGTGCGTCGGTGGCGAACCACACCTGGTTCGGCACGACGGGCTCAGGGCTGACGAGCGCCACCATCGCGAGATCGGCCAGCATCCCCTCTCCCGTGGGCGTGCCCGGCAGCACCGAGATGATGCCGGCGACGACGAACTCGGCGTCGAACCGCGGCGAGTCCAGCTCGAGCGCGAACCGCTCGTCCGCGGTGAGACTCATGGCGTCGGCGACGCCCTCGGTGACGACGACCGGAACCGCTGCGGGGAGGTCCGTGGCCACGCCCCTCGTCCAGTGGTTGTTGAGGAACCGCTCGACCTCCATCGTGATCTGAACGCCGCCGTCGGGGGCCGGGCCCACCGCCCCGCCCGAGCGCGGATCGAGGGCGAACGTGGAGAGGTCGATCACCTCGCCGCCGCTTTCGGCCGTGACGACCACGATGGGATCGGCCTCGAAGTAGTAGCCCAGAGGCATCGCCTGGATCGCGGTGAGCGCCCACGGGCCTTCTCCGGGCAGCTCGAGGTCGAACCGCTGCTCCGCAGCCGGCGGCGTCGCCGGCTCGAGCGATGCATCGTCGAACGGCTCGAAGTTCTGGAACTGGCGGGTCGTGGTGCCGGTCGGTCCGGCGAAGGTGGCAAGGACCGTGACGGCGGCGCGCAGGGGCGGGGCGGTCACGCCCTCGTCCTGCGGGATGCCGGTCAGCAGCGGGGCCCGCACGGTGATCGACACGGTGTCCTCGGTGATCGGCAGCGCGGTGTCGTCGACGGCGAGCACGTCGCCGAGGGCCGCCGGGTCGATGGTGCCGTCGGCATCCAGCATGACGTCGCCGAGCCGCCCGCTCTCGACCGCCAGCAGCGGGCGGTTGCCGCCGGTCACCCGCGCGATGAGCTGGCGGGCGCGCATCGCCGCGGAGGAGGGCTGCAATGCGGCCACCGCCGCGGTGTCGACATCCTCGGGGATGGTGCCCACCCGCACATCGGCGCCCACACGCAGCTGCTCGGGCGCATCGCCGAGCGAGGTGACCGTGCCCTGATAGGCGCCGGCGACGGTGACGGTGCCCACCGCGAAGGCGACGACGATGATCGAGAGGACGTGACGCCCCGGGCGGCGCGAGGCCAGACGCAGCGGCGTGACGGGCGAGACGGCGCGGGTGCCGCGCAGAGAGGCGGCGATGCCGCGGGCGATCGGGGTGGCCACGGCGACGGCGATGAGCGCGGCGAACCCGAGCGCGAGGGCCGGCGCGATCGCGACGAGCGGGTCGATGGTGGTGCCGCCGCCGCCCTGCGCGACGACCGGGGTGCCCGCCTGGACGAACTGCCACACCGCGACCCCGGTGAGGATCGCGAGCACCACGACCACGCCGATGTCGGCGACGGCCCGCACCCGCGTGGCACGGCGGTCGACGCCGCGCACGGTCGCGAGCGCGGCCACAAGAGCCGCCACGACGGCGATGGCGGCTGCGGCGAGAAGGAAGAAGAGGAGGTCGAGGGGGACCGACGCGATGAGGGATGCCGCAGCCGCCCCGATCGCGCCGCCGATCGCCGCGCCGACGAGGGCGAAGGCGAACGACTCGAGCGCGGCTCCCCAGAACAGGCTGCGACGGCGCGCCCCGCGGGCACGCAGGAGCCGGTTCTCGTCGGCGCGGACCCGCACGCTCTCGACGGCGACCGCGCCCACCACCACGGCGGTGATGAGCCCGAGCAGCCCGATCGCCACCGCGGTGGGGCCCCGGCGGCCCTCGAGGGAGTCGGAGATGCGCTGCAGGGTTCCCTCGAGCGCGCCCGAGACCTGGATGTCGGCGCCTGTGGCACGCTCGAGGTCGCGCAGCAGGCTCGCCAGCGCGTCGATGACGCCGGGGAGGTGCGTTGCCGAGATCGTCGACAGGTCGGGCGTGATGACGACGTCCCCGTCGATGACGTCGATCTCGACCGCGCCGGACGCCCCGGCATCCGCCATCAGCTCTCCGGCGGCCGCGGCCACCTCGTCGGGCGAGGTGCCGTCGCGGACGGCGACGACGACGCGGCCCTGATCGCCCGCGACGCCGGCGATGCCCGCGCGGACCTCCTGCGCCTCGGTCGCACCGATCGCGCCGGCGACACCCGCCAGCAGGGCGGCCGCGACGGCGGCGACGATCGCCAGGGTGATCAGCGGCGGCAGCGCGGCGCGGGCACGGGCGAGCGCGAAGCGGAAACCCCCGATCACGCCATACGCCTTTGCACCAGGGAACTCTAACGCGGAGGGTGCCGAATTCGAACCTCTGCAAGCGGTGGGCAGATCCGGGCCGTTGCCGCTACGGTGATGCGATGCCGTTCGCCCTTCTGTTCACGGTGATCCTCGCGCTGCTGGCCGTGTTCCAACTGGCGCTGATCTTCGGCGCACCTCTGGGTCGCTTCGCGTGGGGCGGGCGCGACCGCGTGCTGCCGTCCCGCAAGCGCATCGGGAGCGCGATCGCCATCCTCCTCTACGGGGTGATGGTGGTCGTCGCGTGGGACCGCGTGGGCGTGATCAGCGTCTTCCCGGACGTGGTCACGCAGGTCGCGATGTGGGTGATCTTCGCCTATCTCGTGCTCGGGATCATCATGAACGCGGCGTCGCGCAGCAAGCCCGAGCGCTACACGATGGTGCCGGTGTCGGTCGTGCTCTCGTCGCTGGCGTTCCTGATCGCCATGGGGTACGGGGAGATGGCGACGGCGATCTGAACCGTCGTGGACGTGGTCGATGACCCGATCCACGGGCACAGGTCTTGCCGGAGTCGGATCGCGGGGCCATTCTGTGAGTGGTCGAGCAGCCGACTCAAGGCGTCGACGTGCAGGTCGGCGGCGGCAAGACCGTTCACCTCGGCGCCGCACCCGGTGTGTCCGTGTCGGACGCCGAGCTCAAGCAGGTGCGTCATCACGCCGTCCTCGGCCACGGGCTCGCCGTCCAGGCGATCCGCGCGCGCACCGGCCGGGACGGAGGTCGGCTTCGCCGAGAACATCCGCGTCGCCGTGCCCACCCGCGATACGCCCGAACACGTGAGGGCGGCAGAAGCCGCCACCCGCGACCGCAACGCCGGGTTCATGACCGTCATGATGGAGGGCCGTTACACAGACGAGTACCTCGAGTCCGCCGGCGGCACCACCCCGGTCTTCACCGACGACGAGCTCGCGATCATCGCCTCGCCCCTGGACTTCGTCGGGATCAACGTCTACAAGCCGGGCTGGTACGTCGAGCCCGCCGACGAGGCACCCGGCTACCGCGACATCCCCATCAACGCGTCACACCCGAAGATGCAGTCGAGCTGGCATGTGCTCGACCCCGAAGTCCTCTACTGGGCGCCGCGGCAGATGCAATCCATCTGGGGCGCCACGTCGATCTACATCACGGAGAACGGATGCGCCGCCTCTGATGTCCTCGCTGCCGACGGCCGCGTCTACGACTCGGACCGTGTGATGTTCCTGCGGGCGTACCCCACCCAGCTGCAGCGCGCGACCGCGGAAGGCGTCCCCGTGCACGGATACTTCCACTGGTCCGCGCAGGACAACTTCGAATGGATGGAAGGCTTCGGAAATCGATTCGGACTCGTCTACGTCGACTTCGACACGCTCGAGCGGACTCCAAAGCTCAGCGCCGAGTGGTTCAGAGAAGCCGCGCGCAGGAACGCCGTCGTCTGATCGAGTCGGGCACGTCGGGCCATCGGAGGGGATGACGGGAATCGGCCACTCCGCCCGGCGGCCCTTCGACAGGCTCAGGGGCCGCCGGGCGGAGCGGGACCCCCCGAAGCGGATCCGATCCGACGTCAACCGCACGAAGTCCCTCCTGCGCGACCGCTGGTCGCTCATGAGGGACTTGGAGGGGATGACGGGAATCGAACCCGCGCTCTCAGCTTGGGAAGCTGATGTTCTGCCATTGAACTACATCCCCGAGCGCCGGATGGCGCGCGGCAAGCTTAGCAAACCGGCATCCACTCGCCGCGGCTAGGCTGAACGCGTGCTGCTCTCGGACCGCGACATCAAGCTGGAAGTCGGCGCCGGGCGCATCGGCCTCGATCCGTGGCAGCCCGAGATGGTGCAGCCCTCGAGCGTCGATGTGCGGCTCGACCGGTACTTCCGGCTGTTCGACAACCACAAGTACCCGTTCATCGACCCCGCGGAGGACCAGCCCGACCTCACGCACCTCATCGAGGTGTCGCCGGACGAGCCGTTCATCCTGCACCCCGGCGAGTTCGCGCTCGGGTCGACGTTCGAGCAGGTGACGCTGCCCGACGACATCGCCGCCCGCCTGGAGGGCAAGTCGTCGCTCGGCCGCCTCGGGCTGCTGACGCACTCGACCGCCGGGTTCATCGACCCCGGGTTCAGCGGGCACGTGACGCTCGAACTGTCGAACGTCGCGACCCTGCCGATCAAGCTGTGGCCGGGCATGAAGATCGGGCAGCTCTGCTTCTTCCGGCTCTCGTCGGCGACCGAGAACCCCTACGGCTCGGGCCCGTACGGCAACCGCTACCAGGGTCAGCGCGGGCCCACGGCATCCCGCTCTTTCCACAATTTCCACGTCACCGACGTCGGCACCACCGACGCCGGGTCGCGCGGCGCCTGAGCCGCCGGCGCCTCGGCCGTGCACAGCGCGACCAGCGCATCCAGCACGGGGTCGGCGGTGAGGATGCGGGTGTGCCCGAGTCCGCTCGTGCGCAGCAGCCGGGCGCGCTCGCCGTGCGCGGCCACCAGTCGCGCCGACCAGCTCGCCGGCATCTGGCGGTCGCCGTCGTCGTGGACGGCGAGCAGTCGCACGCGCTCGGGCAGCGGGTGAGCGAGCGCGTCATACGCGCGCGAGAGGGATGCCTCGTCCTCGCCCATCCGGCGCAGGAAGGCGCGCTCGAAGCCACGCCGGGTCGCCGCATCCAGGCGCATCGTGCGCGCGAACTGGTCGAGGAACGCGGCGGGCGTTCCCGCACCCGAGACCGTCGCGACCGACGACGAGACGACCCCCTGGCGCACGGCGGTCAGCGCCGCGAAGGCGCCGAAGGAGTGCCCGACGACGGCGCGGAAGCGGCCATGCCGGCGCTGCAGCTGCTCGATCGCGCCGACCCAGTCGCGGATGTCGGTGCGCCCGCCGGGCGAATCACCGTGCGAGGGCGCGTCGAAGGCGACCACGTGGAGTCCCTCGAAGACGAGGTCGCGCACGAGCGTCGCGAACTGCGAGGCTCGCCCGCGCCAGCCGTGCGCGAGCAGCACGGTGTCGTCGCCTCGGCCCCACTCGAAGGTCGCGAGGTCGCGGCCGCGCACGTGCACGGTGCCGCGCCGCGCGCGATCGTGCGTCGGCCTGTCGGTCTCGCGAACCTTCATGCGCGGCCGCGTCTCGAAGAAGAGCGTGAGCGCGGCGCGGGCGCCGAGGGCGGGGGAGAGAGCGGATGCCATCGCCACGACCGAGCGGGCGGCGCTGAGCGAATCAGACATGGGATGCTCCTCTGCAACAATACGAACGATCGTACAGAGAATACACGAACGATCGTGCATATACTAGAGGCATGTCCACGATCGTCGAAGACGGGCGCCGCGCCCGAGGGGATGCCTCGCGCCGCCTCGTCGTGAACCACGCCGCCGACATCGCCTCGGTCGAGGGCCTGGACGGGCTGACGATCGGGCGGCTGGCCGAGGCATCCGGCATGAGCAAGAGCAGCGTCGCGGCCCTGTTCGGCGGCAAGGAAGGGCTCCAGCTCGCCACCGTCGCCGCGGCGGCCGAGGTGTTCACGGCCGACGTCGTGGAGCCGGCGCGCGCCGAGCCCCGCGGCGTCCGCCGGATCGCGACGATGCTGCGGCGCGTGCTCGACTACTCGCGAGAGCGGGTGTTCAGCGGCGGATGCTTCTTCATGGCCACCGCAGCCGACGTCGACTCCAAGCCGGGCCCCGTGCGCGACGCGGTGCAGGGGCATCTGCGCACCTGGTACGGCTACCTCGAGGCGCAGCTGCGCCACGCGGTCGAGGCGGGACAGCTCGCCCTAGACCCCGAGGGCGTCGAGCAGCTCGCCTTCGAGCTCATCTCGCTCAACAACGAGGCGAACGGCCGGTCGCTGCTGATGCGCAGCGACCGGCCGTACGCGCTGGCCGCGCGGGCGATCCGCGAGCGGCTGATCGCCGCCGGTGCCGACCCCGCCGACCTGGCTCCGCTCGATCAGGCGGCGGACGCCGCCTCCCGGCCGCGGGCGTAGCCTGCGTCGAACCCGCGCTCGTAGGCGCGCTCGGTCGCGCACTCGGAGTGACGGTGGTCGTGCCCGTGCCCGCAGTGGTGGTCGTGCCCGTCGCCGTGGCCATGCCCGTGGCCGGGGCCGAAGCCGCGACCCAGGCCGAATCCGGGCCCGAAGCCGCGACCCGGGCCGAACCCGCGTCCGCGGGGGCCACGCGGCATCCGCATCTGCTCGTTCCAGCCCAGTTCCCGGGCGATGGCCTCGAGCGAGGCGGTGAGGGTCGCCCAGTCGTCGGGCGACACCGCACCGGAGACCTTCGCGCGCACGCCCTCGACGATCTCGGCGAGGCGGTCCTTGGCGGCGCGCCCCTCGTCGGTGAGCTGCCAGCCGTCGTCGTTGCGGGTGACCCAGCCGCGCTCTTCGAGCCGGCGGAGTCGCTTCCCGCGACGCTCCAGGCGGGCGGCGAGCCCGGGGGCGTCGACCTCGCCGGACAGCACGTTCAGCAGCATCCAGTCGCGGCGCGAGATGTCCTCGCCGGCGAGGGCTTCTGCGAACTCGCGGGTGATGAGTCGGTCGACCGCGCGCAGCCAGTAGCCCAGCGGGAGTCGACCGTGGCCGCCCTCGGCGGCCGGGGTGAAGTCTTCGTTCGTCATGAGAGACGTCCTTTCGTGGAGATTCCTTGTCATATAGCAAGTACATGTACTCTGACATGAATAATGGATGCTTGTCAAGTCACATGTAAATTGGAAGCATGCCGACACCCGATCCCGCCGACGCCATCGCCGCAGCGATCGCACGCCTGCGCGGGCGCCGAGGACCGCGGGGCCCATGGGCGGCGGGCGCGGAGGGGATGCCGCACTGGGCCGGGCCGCACGGCGACCGCGGCGGGCACGCCGGGCGCGGTCGTCACCCCGGCCACGGGCCGCACGGCATGCCGTTCTGGGGGCCGCATCCGCGCTTCGCGGGTCCGGCACGCCTGCGCCTGCTCGAGGCGCTGAGCGCGGCATCCCACCCTCTGTCAGTGAGCCAGATCGCCGAGGCGATCGGCGTGGATCAGCCGCGGGCGTCCCGGCTCGTGCAGCAGGCCGTCGAGATGGGCCTCGTACGGCGTGAGGCCGACCCGGACGACGCGCGCCGGACGCGTGTCGTGCTCACCGACGAGGGCGCCAAGATCGTCCGCGGGTTCCGTGGCGACCGTCGCGAGGCCGTCGCGGAGGCGCTCGCCGGCTTCACCGACCAGGAGCGCGCAGAGCTGGCCCGCCTGCTCACCAAGCTCGCCGACGCCTGGCCGCGCTGACGCGCCGCCCGGGCGGCACACAGGCTTCGCAGTCTCGCGCCGAATTCGCAGGCATCCACCCTCTGCGTGCGGACTTCGCGCACATCTGCGAAATCTGTGACCGACGCACGCCGTGGCGCGCCGCGCGCCGCCGCGCCGCTACGTCCGCGTGTGCTTGGGCAGGCGCACGAACAGCAGCAGCACGAGCCCGGCGATGAGCACGATGGTGATGCCGAGGATGCCGAAGTGGGTGGCGCCGAACCAGCCGATGAACGCCGCCCACAGCCACGGCGCCAGGAAGCTCATGACCCGGCCGGTCGTGGCGTAGAGCCCGAAGATCTCGCCCTGCATGCCCAGCGGCGACACCCGGGCCAGCAGCGCCCGGCTCGAGGCCTGCGCCGGGCCGACCGCGGCGGAGAGGATGATGCCGCCGATCCAGAACACCGATTTCCCGCCGTCGCGGAAGAAGAAGATGAACAGCGCGCTCAGGATGAGGATCGTGAGCGCCGTGACGATGACCGCCTTCGCGCCGAACCGGTCGTCCAGCCAGCCCGCCAGGATCGTCGACACACCCGCGACCAGATTGAGGGCGATGCCGAAGATCATGACCTCGGTCGCCGAGAACCCGAACGACACCGCGGCGAGGATGCCCCCGAAGGCGAAGACGCCGGCCAGCCCGTCGCGGTAGACGGCGCTCGCGATGAGGAACCAGAACGTGGGCCGGTGCTCGCGCCACAGCGCCACGAGGTCGCGCGCGAGCACGGCGTAGCTGCGGAAGAAGCCCACCCGCGCGCTCTCGCGCCGCGCCGGCGACTCGGGGACGTAGAGCACGAACGGCAGGGCGAACACGATCGTCCACACCGCCGCGCCCAGGGCGATGAGCCGGTAGGCCAGGCCGTCGGAGACATCCATTCCGAACCAGTCCAGCTGCGTCAGCACGACGACGATCACGAGCGCGAGGATCCCGCCGATGTACCCGAGCCCCCAGCCCAGGCCGCTCACCCGGCCGATCGTCTTCGGCGTCGACACCTGCACGAGCATGCCGTTGTAGTTGACGCCGGCGATCTCGGACGCGACCGACCCGAGGGCGACGAGCACCGCGCCGAACCAGAAGAACGCGGGCTCGGAGTAGACGAAGAACAGCCCGAACTGCAGCAGCGCGAGCACCGCCGTCGCCCCCACCACCCAGCGCTTCTTGCTGCCGCGGGCGTCGGCTTGCTGCCCGAGCACCGGGGCGAGGACGAGGATCAGGATGCCGGCGGCGAACGTGATCCAGCCGTACGAGGCCGACAGGTCGGACAAGCCCCGGCAGTACTCGGTCGCCGCGTCGGCCGCAGTCGCGCACACCAGCGTGCCGTCGGCGTTCTGCGCGGCGACCTCGGGCGGCAGGAACGCGTCCGAGACCAGGTACAGCGAGACGAAGACGAACGTGAGGATGACCGAGTTGAACGGCTGCGTCGCCCAGTCCCACAGGGCCCACGAGAAGACCTGCCTGCGCGGCACCGGAGTGTCGTCGAGGCCGTCGGTCTGCAGGGCCCCGGTCGACAGGATGGGCTCGGCGGGTTCGCGATCGGAGGAGGGCACGCGGGGTCCTTCCGGGAAGACGGATGCCGCGCCGCGGCGTTGCGGCGCAGGCCCAGGCTATCGGTGCCCGGCGCCGACCGGGACAGCCGCGCGGGCGGGTCAGCCGCGGCGCTGCCACTCCCGGGCGAGGATGCCGTAGACGCCGGTGTCGGCCCACTCGCCCTTGAACATCATGTGCTCCACGAAGTGCGCTTCGTGCCGCATCCCGAGCCGCTCGCACAGCGCGACGGAGGCGTCGTTGCGCGGATCGAGCTCCGCGTAGACCCGGTGCAGGCCCAGCTCGCCGAAGGCGAGGTCGAGCACCAGAGCCGCCGCCTCGCGGGCGTAGCCGCGGCCCTGGTGCTGCGGCGCGAGCAGCCAGCCGATCTCGGCGGTGAGGTCTTCCACGCTCGTCAGCCGGAGGTACATCGTCCCGAGCAGCATCCCGGCGCCATCGCGGATCGCCGGCTGCAGGTAGTCGTCGACCTTCTCCAGCCGGGTCGCCGCCGAATCCTCGGCCAGCCGCCGGGCGACTTCGCCACGCGTGCGCGGCTCGTAGAGCAGGTACCGGCAGACCTCCGGGTCCGACTGGATCGCGTGCAGCGCGTCGAGGTCGTCGTCGCGCAGCAGGTCGAGGCGCACCCGGTCGCCCTGGACGGGGTGGAACTCCCACGGCAGGCTCACTCCACCATTGTGCGGGCGCGCCGTACCGTGGGGGAATGGACGAGGGCTTCGACTTCGCGGCGCTGCGGCGGCATCCCGATGTCGAGGCCCCGAACCTGTTCGCCTCCGATGCCGCCGACCGCCTGCTGCTGGACGAGGCCGCTGAGGCGATCGCGGCCGCCGGCCCCGGGACGGTCGCGGTGGTGGGGGATGCCTACGGCGCCCTGACCCTCGGAGCCGCCGCGCTGCACGGGGCCACCGGCATCCGCACCCACCAGGATGCATTGTCCGGGGAGCGCGCGCTCGCCGCCAACGCCGCCCGGGCCGGTCTCGTGGGCGCATACCGCTCGCATGCGCTCGACGCGGCACTGCTCGACGGCGCGCGGGTCGTCCTGCTGCGGCTGCCCCGGTCGCTCGACGCGCTCGACGAGGCGGCCGAGGCGATCACCCGCTGGGCGGCCCACGATGTGCGCGTGTACGCGGGCGGAATGGTCAAGCACATGTCCACCACCATGAACGACGTGCTCCGCCGCCGCTTCGGCCGGATCGATGTGACGCACGGGCGCCAGAAGGCGCGGGTGCTCGTGGCATCCGATCCTCTTCCGCCCGGCAAGCCGGGCTGGCCGCGCAGCCGGGTCGACACCGCGACGGGGCTGGTGATCGTCGC
>NZ_JBIQHX010000015.1:73953-75254 GCF_044508325.1 Microbacterium sp.
AGCCGGGCTGGCCGCGCAGCCGGGTCGACACCGCGACGGGGCTGGTGATCGTCGCGCACGGCGCCGCCTTCGCGGGGGCCGCCGTCGACGTCGGCACCCGGATGCTGCTCGCGCACCTCGACGAGGCGATGCCGGCCGCACGGCACGCCATCGACCTCGGCTGCGGCACCGGGGTGATCGCCGTCGAGCTGGCGCGCCGGCGGCCGGGGCTGCGGGTGCTCGCCTCCGACCAGTCCGCCGCCGCGGTCGCCTCGGCGCGGGAGACAGCCGCGGCGAACGGCGTCGCCGACCGGGTCGAGGTGGTGCGCGACGATGCGCTGAGCGCACAGCCGGACGCGAGCGCGGAGTTCGTGGCGCTCAACCCGCCGTTCCACATCGGCGCCGCGGTCCACGCCGGCATCGCGCACAAGCTCTTCGCCGACGCGGGACGCGTGCTCGCCCCGGGCGGCGAGCTGTGGGCGGTGTGGAACTCGCACCTGCGGCACCGGCCCGCGCTGGAGCGACTCGTCGGGCCGACGCGGCAGATCGCCCGCGACCGCACCTTCACCGTGACCGCGTCAGTTCGTCGGTGATGGTGTCAGGTGAGCCCGGCGCACTGGCCGGTCGCATTGCGGCCCACGGTGTTGGGGTCGGGCGCGGAGGTCTCCGGGTCGTCCGACGAGACTGCAGGCGCGAGCCCGGTGCATGAGAGGTTTCGTGTGACGACGTTGCCGGCGACGGTCACGAAGCCGCTCTCGTCGACGGTGATGTCGGACAGGGTCACGTTGCCTTGGACCACATTGTCGAACACGGCGAGGTAGGTGGTGTGCTCTGCCCGCTCACGGTGAGGTTGCCGCCGATCGTGGAGTGAGCGACCGCCCACGGGAGCGCGGCACCTCCGCTCAGGTCGTTGCCGCCGCCGCGGAGGGTGACGTTGCCGCCGATGGATGCGCGGTTGATGAGGAGTGAGACGGCATCGGTGGCCGCGACATTGCCCGTGACCGAGACGATGGGATCGCCCAGATCATCGCCGAGGAGCAGCAGCGAGTGCTCCATCGCCGTGACGTTCTTCGCGACGGTGAAGGAGGCGGCGTCTTCGACGTTCAGCATCGCGCCGCTGGTGACGGTGACACTGCCGGTGACGAGGATCGATGCCCCGTCTTCGACCCCGCACAGGCCGGCGACCGTCAGGCTGCCATACGTGCCCGACGGGATGTCGCCGGTCTCGCATGTGAAGGTCGCACCCGGCGCCATGGGCGCCGCAACCGCCGCCGGTGCGGCGGTCAGCGCGAGGGCTGCGGCCGCGGCGAGGGCGCCCAGCA
>NZ_JBIQHX010000033.1:0-21581 GCF_044508325.1 Microbacterium sp.
ACCTTGCCGGCCGCGGTCACCTGCCCCGTGAAGAACCGGCCGAACTCGTGCGCGGCCTCCACGACGGCGCGATAGCCGGCGATGTTCGCCATGGAGCTGAGCACATCCATCGACTGGGCGCGCGAGATGCGCGGCACGGCGTCCAGCGCGAGCGCCGTGATCCCTCGGGTGCTCAGCGCCTCGACGAGGTCGGGGCGCAGTGCCGGAGAGAGCAGCGCGACGAGCGTCGCGCCGTCCTTGAGGCGCGCGATCTCGTCGTCGGTGGGCGGATTGATCTTCAGCACGATGTCGCTCGCCCACGCGGTGGTCGTGTCGACGATCTGGGCGCCCGCGTCGGCGAACGCATCGTCGGTGAAGGAAGCGGCCGCGCCCGCGCCGGTCTCGACGACGACCTCGTAGCCGAGCTTGCGCATCGATGCGACGGTCTTGGGGGTCGCGGCCACGCGCGCCTCGGGCGCGCGCTCTCTGACGATTCCTATCGTTGACACAGTGCTCCTCGCAGGAAGGTGAGGGGATGCCGCGCACCGCCGTCGGGCCCGGCCACCCGCTCATCCTATTCAGGGGTTGCGGCCGCATGACCCGAAGTCTCCCGGCCGGGGCGCGAAGATACTGCGGAAGTTTCGATCGTGTGAAGCTGCCCGCCGTCACGCACGCCGACTGCGCGTGCTGGGGAGGGAGAAGCCAGGCGGGCGAGACGCGACTCAGGCGGCGCGGCTCACTCCACGGCCTCCTCGGCCCGCTCGGCGACGCTGATCGCGGCGGTGTCGGCCACGTACCCGTCGACGTGGCGCTCATCGTGCCCGTTGTAGGCCGACAGCGGGCGGATCAGCGCGTTGGACGCCATCTGCTCCATGATGTGCGCGGTCCAGCCCGTCACCCGCGAGGCCACGAACAGCGGCGTGAAGGTGAGCGTGTCGAAACCGATCAGGTTGTAAGCGGGACCCGACGGGTAGTCGAGGTTGGGGTAGATGCCCTTCCGGGCCACGAACTCGGACTCGAGCGTGTCGTAGAGCGCGAGCACATCCGGCCGGTCGTAGTGCGCCACGAGCGTGTCGAGCGCAGCCTTCATCGTCGGCACGCGCGAATCGCCGCGCTTGTACACGCGGTGGCCGAAGCCCATGATCTTCCGCTTCTCGGCGAGCGCCGCATCCAGCCACGCCACCACGTTGTCGGCCGAGCCGATCTCGTCGAACAGGTGCAGCACAGCCTCGTTGGCGCCGCCGTGCAGTGGTCCCTTGAGGGCGCCGATCGCGGCGACGACCGCCGAGTAGAGGTCGCTCAGCGTCGACGTGACCACCCGTGCCGTGAACGTCGAGGCGTTGAAGGAGTGCTCGGCGTAGAGGATCATCGACCGGTTGAACGCGTCGACCACGACCGGGTCCGCCTCCTCGCCGAAGGTCATCCAGAGGAAGTTCGCGGCGTAGTCGAGGTCGTCGCGGGGTGCGACGATCTCCTGACCGCGGCGGCGACGCTGACCGTACGCGACGATCGCGGGCAGCGCCGCGAACAGGCGGATGCTGCGGGCGAGATTCTCCTCGGGGGTGCCGCCGGCATCCAGCACCGATTCGATCCCCGCCAGATCCCGGGCTCCGACCAGGCTCACCGCGGTGCGCACCTCGTCCATCGGGTGCGCGTCGGCCGGTACGAGGTCGATGACTGCCTTGACGTCAGGCTCGAGGGCACGGTGGCGACGCTCCTCGGCGCGCAGGTCGGTCAGCTGCTGGTCGGTGGGCAGCTCGCCGTGCCAGAGCAGGTACGCAACCGCCTCGAACGGCTGGGTGGCCGCGAGCTCCTGCACCGGGTAGCCGCGATACAGCAGCGAGTTGGTCTCGGGGTTGACCTTGCTGACGGCCGTGTAATCGACGGTGACGCCGGCGAGGCCCTTCTTGATCTCGGGGTCGGTCATGTCACTCCTTCGTGATGGTGAAGTTGAAGACGGAGGTGTCGAAGTGGTTGTACTGCTCGTAGTCCACCAGGTCATAGAGATCGGCGCGATGCTGCATCTCGCCGAGCTTCGAGGTGAGGCCGCCTTCGTCGATGAGCGTGTCGAGCGCGCGGTCGGCCGCGCCCATCGCGATGCGCAGCAGCGAGACCGGCCAGATCACGATGTTGACTCCGACGTCGCGCAGCTGGTCGACGGTGAACAGATCGGACTTCCCGAACTCGGTCATGTTCGCCAGGATCGGGACGTCCAGGGCCGCCCGCATCGCGGCGAACTCGTCGAGCGTGCGCATCGCCTCCGGGAAGATCGCGTCGGCCCCCGCGTCGACGAGCGCCTTGGCACGGTCTGTCGCGGCATCCAATCCCTCCACCGCGCGGATGTCGGTGCGCGCCATGATGAGGAAGTTCGGGTCGCGCCGTGCGTCGGCCGCCGCACGGATGCGCTTGATCGCGGTGTCGGTGTCGACGACCTGCTTGCCGTCGAGGTGACCGCACCGCTTCGGGTTGATCTGGTCCTCGATGTGGGTGCCGGCCAGGCCCGCGTCCTCGAGCGTCTGGATCGTGCGGGCGACGTTCATCGGCTCGCCGAACCCGGTGTCGGCGTCGATGATTGCCGGCAGGTCGGTCATGCGGGCGATCTGCTGGCCGCGTCCGGCGACCTCGGTGAGGGTGGTCAGGCCGATGTCGGGAAGCCCGAGGTCGGCCGAGAGAACCGCCCCCGAGATGTAGATGCCCTCGAAGCCCTTCCGCTGGATGAGCCGCGCCGACAGCGGGTTGAACGCGCCCGGGAACCGCAGCAGCTCGCCGCCGGCCAGCCGCTCCCGGAACAGCCGCCGCTTCTCGGCGGCGGGGACCTGGGAGTACAGCATCAGTGCGCGCCTCCTCGTCTGCTGAGCCTGTCGACGCACATCAGAACAGGCCCTTCGGCGCCGGGGCGCCGGCGAGCACGCCGTGCCGGGCGACGATGCTGAGCTCGCCCACCTCGTCGGCGGAGAGCTCGGGGAGGCGCTGCACGAGCTCGAGGAAGCGCTCGATCTCCTGCGGCTCCAGGACCGGCTCGGCCAGCATCCGGAACTTGCGGATGTAGTCCTCGCGCGCGAACGGCCGGGCGCCCAGCGGGTGGGCGTCGGCGACGGCGATCTCGTCCTCGATGACCGTCCCGTCGGTGAGGCGGATCTCGACGCGGCCGCCGAACGCCTTCTCGCCGGGGTCTTCGGAGTGATAGCGGCGCGTCCACTCCGGGTCTTCGGCCGTGGTGATCTTCTGCCACAGCGCCACCGTGTCCTCGCGCGCGGCGCGCTCGGGCAGGTACGAGTCGACGTGGTGCCACGCCCCGTCCTGCAGCGCCACGGCGAAGATGTACGGGATCGAGTGGTCGAGCGTCTCACGTGAGGCGGTGGGGTCGTACTTCTGCGGGTCGTTCGCCCCCGAGCCGATGACATAGTGCGTGTGGTGGCTGGTGTGCAGCACGATCGACTCGACCTTGGCCGGGTCGGCCGCCTCGGGGTGCTCGCCGTGGAGGCGGCGCGCGAGATCGATGAGCGCCTGCGCCTGGTACTCGGCGGAATGCTCCTTGGTGTACGAATCGAGGATCGCACGCTTGGGCTCGCCCGGCCCCGGCAGCGGCACCTCGTAGGTGGCGTCCGGGCCGTCGAGCATCCACGCGATGACGCCGTCCTCGCCCTCGTAGATCGGCGACGGCGAGGTCTCGCCGCGCATCGCGCGGTCGACCGCCTCGACGGCCATCTTGCCCGCGAACGCCGGCGCATGCGCCTTCCAGGTGGAGATCTCGCCCTTGCGGGACTGCCGGGTCGCCGTCGTGGTGTGCAGCGCCTGACCGACGGCCTGATAGATGGTCTCGACGTCGAGCCCCAGGAGCGTGCCGATGCCGGCGGCGGCCGACGGTCCGAGATGGGCGACGTGGTCGATCTTGTGCTTGTGCAGGCAGATCGCGCGTACGAGGTCCATCTGGATCTCGTAGCCGGTGGCGATGCCGCGCACCAGCGCCCGCCCGTCGGCGCCCACGTGCTGGGCGACCGCCAGGATCGGCGGGATGTTGTCGCCCGGGTGCGAGTAGTCGGCAGCCAGGAAGGTGTCGTGGTAGTCGAGCTCGCGCACCGCGACGCCGTTCGCCCACGCCGCCCACTCCGGGCTCGTACGGCGATCCAGCGCGCATCCGAAGACGGTGGCGCCGCGGCCGCTCACCGACACCGGGTGGTCGAGGGCCTGCTGCCGGGCCGCGCTCACCGGCGCGCGGGTGAGAGATGCCGCAGCCACCGCGGCGTTGTCGATGATGCGGTTCACGATCATGTCGACGACCTCGGGCTCGACCTCGACCGGGTCGGCGGCGACCTCGGCGATGTGCCAGGCCAGCTGCCCTTCGCGCGGGAGGTTCTCCTCGCTGCGGTGGACGCGGAGGTGGTGGGTGACGGTCATGCTGCTCCCTGTTCGTTGATGCTCTCCAGCGCGCTCTGCAGTGCGCTGTGCAGGTGGACGTGTGTGGCGTGGGCGGCGAGGTCCGAGTCGCCCGCGGCGATCGCCTCGGCGATCAGCCTGTGCTCGGTGACGGATGCCGCAAGCCGCTGCGGCTGATCCCGCGCCAGCCGGCGCACGCGGACCAGATGCGTGCGGACGGTGCGCAGCGCGGCGGTGAGGTAGTCGTTGGAGAGGGATGCGTCCAGCGCAGCGTCGAACCGGGCGATCAGCGCGTAGTAGGCGTCGGCGTCAGCCGACGGCTCGGTGCCGGCGAACTGGCCGGCGAGGGACGAGAAGACCTCGGCGATGCGCGCATCGGTGCGCGCGCGATCGGCGCAGAGGCGGGCGGCGGCCTCCTCGAGGGCGCGGCGCAGGGTGAACAGGTCGCGGATGTCGTCCGCGTCGAGGTCGCTGACCACCGTGACCCGCGGCGACTGCTGCACGACGAGCCCCGCGGCAGCGAGGCGGCCGATGGCCTCTCGCAGGGGCGTCCGGCTGACGCCCAGACGCGCTGCCTGCTCGACCTCGCCCAGCACGGCGCCGGGCGGCAGCACGCCGGACTGGATCTCGTCCAGAAGCGTGCGGTACGCGCGGTCGCTGGCTCGCATCTCGCCCCCTTCCGCCGATCAGCGTATACATAAGATCGACGAGAGTGCGAATGACGGCGTCGAGCGCCGCTCTGGGTATACAAAAGCCCCGGCGGCGCCCGCGACCTGCGTCAGCTGCCGCTGGTGTCGGTGGTGCCCTCGTACAGCCCGATGGCGTTGCCGTCGGGGTCGGTGATGACCGCCCACCAGCTCGTCTCGCTGATCGGCGCCTTCTCCATCGCCACCGCGCCCCCGGCGGCCACCGCCTCGGCGACGGTGTCGTCGATGGAGTCCACCTCCACATAGGAGCGCGGCTGAGTGAAGTCGGCGCTGCGGGGAGCGAGCCCGCCGCCCGAGATCTTGTTGGGCGCCTGCCACATCGGGTACCCCTCGTACCCGGGGACCTCGGCGATCTGCCAGCCGAACAGGCGGGAGTAGAAGGCGGCGCCCTTGGTGAGGTCGCTGACCGGAATATCGATGTGTGTGATGTCTCCGTGTGCCATGGCGTCAGTCTCGTCCTCGCGTCCGACACCGGCAAGGCGTGCGCGGGATCCTCAGGCGATGCCCAGCCCGTCCAGAGCCGGTCGCTGACCGGCGACGAGCTTGTCGCGCGCGGCATCGACCGGCATCCATTCGACGCGGTCGACCTCCGGGAACTCCTGGATCCGCCCGGACCGCGGCGGCCACTCGAGGGCGAAGACTCCGAAAGAGAGCCCGGATGCCTCGAAGTCGGCGCCGTCGGCTGCGAACACGGTCACCTGCTTGCCCGACGAGTACGAGAACGTGCCGAGCTCGCGGTAGGGGCCGGGCGGCGGGTCGATGCCGAGCTCTTCACGGAACTCGCGGCGCGCGGCGGACAGCGGGTCCTCCGTCGCGGGGTCGTACTCGCCTTTGGGGATCGACCATGCCCCGGCGTCCTTGCGCGCCCAGAACGGGCCGCCCATGTGCGCGATGAGGACCTCGGTGCCGCCGGGCGCGGCACGGTGGAGCAGGATGCCTGCGCTCGTGCGGGCCATCGGCATCCCTCCCGTGGGGCGCGCGGTCGCCGCCCCACCATCCGGCCGGCCGTGCCGCTCAGCCTAATCGAGCCGCTGCTGGAGCCGCACTCGGTTACGAGGACGATGTCGGCGCATACTCCCCGTCGGCGAACCGGCGATCGATTTCGAGGAAGGCACTCAGCCCTACGACCTCGTTGAGCTCGTCGAGTCCGTGCATGCGGTCGCGCCACGGGTTGCTGGTCCCGGATTCGCGCAGTTCCCGGAAGAACGCGCCGAGCACCGCGGATGCGATCCGCAGCGCCGAGGTCGGGTAGATGACGAGGTCGAACCCGAGTGCTCCGAGCTCGCCGAGCGCGAGGGGAGGTGTCTTGCCGCCTTCGCTCATGTTCGCCATGGCAGGCCCCGGCACCTCGGCCGCGATCCGCCGCAGGTCATCCAGCGAGCGCGGCGCATCGACGAACGTCATGTCGGCACCCGCATCGACGAACGCCTTGGCGCGGTCGATCGCACTGTCGATGCCGAGCGGCGCCAGCGCGTCGGTGCGCGCGATGATCAGCGTCTGCGGATTCTCGCGCGCCGCCACCGCGGCGGCGACCTTGCGCACGGCGTCGTCGCGCGGGATCACGGTCTTCCCGTCCATGTGACCGCACTTCTTCGGCCAGTCCTGGTCCTCGATCTGGATCGCCGCAGCGCCGATCGATTCCAGCTCCCGCACATTCGCACTCACGGCGATGACGTCGCCGTACCCGGTGTCGGCATCGACGATGAGGGACGCGTCGGTCACTCTCGCGACGGCGCCCAGTGCATCGATGGTGTCCCGGATGCCGAGGAGCCCGATGTCGGGAAGGCCGTGCCTCCATGCGGCTGCGGCGTATCCCGACACATAGAAGGTGTCGAAGCCCGCCTGCCGGGCGAGCAGCGCCTCCAGCGGCGTCCCGCCGCCCGGAACGAGGAGGGGACTCCCGGATGCGAGGCGCCTGCGGAGGTGGTCGGTGTGCGTCATTCGGGGACTTTCTTCGAGTCGGGCCGGAGCCGATGTCAGTGGTGGTCGAAGGTGATGAGCTGGCGGATCTGCCTGCCCGCCGCGAGATCGTCCATCGCCTCGTTGATGTCGTCGAGGGCGATCCGAGCGCTCATCAGCTTCTCGACGGGCAGTCGGCCAGCGCGCCAGAGGTCCACGAAGCGGGGGATGTCGCGGCGCGGGACGGAGCCGCCGAGGTAGCTGCCCACGACCGCCGCGCCCTTGGAGACGAGTTCGACCGGCGACAGCGCGGCGCGTTCGGTGGGGGCCGGGAGACCCACGGTGACCGTGCGCCCGCCGGGTGCCGTGAGGGTCATGGCCTGCTCGAGCGCGGACGCGCGGCCGACCGCCTCGACGAGGATGTCGGCACGCAGACCGGATTCGATCGCTTCGAGTGGGGTGAGCGCCGCGTCGACTCCCAGCTCGCGAGCAGTGGCGAGCTTTCCGGGCTGGATGTCGATCGCCGTGACGCTGCCCGCGCCCAGGGCCATGCCTGTGAGCACGGCCGAGAGCCCGACGCCGCCCAGGCCGACCACCGCGAGGGACTGGCCTGGTTCGAGTCCTGCGGAGTTGAGCACCGCGCCGCCCCCGGTGAGCACCGCGCAGCCCAGGAGCGCGGCGACATCAGGCGGAACCTCGTGGTCGACGGGCACGACCGACCGCTCATCCACCACGGCGTGATCGGCGAAGCCGGAGACTCCGAGGTGATGGTGCACGGATCCCTGCGGTCCGCGCAATCGTGAGCCGCCGGCGAGCAGCACGCCGGCGCCGTTCGCGACGCTGCCGGGTTCGCACGGCGCGCGCCCGCCCGTGCGGCATGCGGCGCACTCCCCGCAGCGGGGCAGGAAGGTCAGCACCACGCGCTGCCCGACCGGAAGGGAGGTCCCCTCGCCCGCCTCGACGATCGTTCCCGCCGCCTCGTGACCGAGGAGCATCGGAACCGGGCGCGGGCGGACGCCTGACACGACGGAGAGGTCCGAGTGGCAGACGCTCGCCGCATCCACCCGCACGAGAAGCTCCCCCGGCTGCGGGTCGTCGAGCTCGAGCTCGGTCACCCGGATCGGTCGGGATATCGCATACGGAGGCGCATCTCCGATGCGTTCGAGCACCGCCCCACGAATCGTGCGGGTCATCGCGTCCCTCCCTGTGTCAGGTCGGCGGGGGACGAGATCGTGCCCCGCACGGCGGTCGCCGCCGCGACGGCCGGCGAGACGAGGTGGGTGCGTGCGCCGGCTCCCTGGCGTCCCTCGAAGTTGCGGTTGGAGGTGGATGCGACCCGCTCGCCAGGCTTTGCCGCGTCGGCGTTGAGACCGACGCACATCGAGCAGCCCGCCGAGCGCCACTGGCCCCCGGCAGCCGTGAAGACCGTGTCGAGCCCCTCCGCCTCCGCCTGTGCCTTGACCGACATCGAACCGGGGACGACCAGAAGCGTCACGGTGTCGGCGACGCGCCTGCCGCGCAGGACCTCCGCGGCGGCGCGAAGGTCCTCGATGCGCGCGTTGGTGCAGGAGCCGAGGAAGACGGTGTCGACCGGGATGTCGCGCATCGGCGTGCCGGGATCGAGTCCCATGTACTCGAGTGCCCGCGCGGCCGCGTCCCGCTCGACCTGTCCCTCGAAGGACTCCGCCTCGGGAACCCGGCCGTCCAGCGGGACCCCCTGCCCGGGATTGGTCCCCCAGGTCACCCACGGGGCCACGTCGGCGGCGTCGATGTTCACTTCCGCGTCGAAGGTCGCACCTTCGTCGGTCCGCAGGCTCTCCCAATGGCGCACTGCAGCGTCCCAGGCCTCGCCGGTGGGAGCGTAAGGCCGATCGCGCAGGTAGGCGAAGGTCACCTCATCCGGTGCCACGAGACCGGCCCGCGCGCCCCACTCGATCGACATGTTGCACAGGGTCATGCGGGCCTCGATCGACAGGCTGCGAACCGCCTCTCCGCGATACTCGACGATGTGTCCCTGCCCGCCGCCTGTTCCGACCCGTGAGATCAGATGGAGGGCGAGATCCTTGGCCGATACGCCCTCGGGCAGTCTTCCGTCGACGGTGACCGACATCGTCCGCGGACGGTTCTGACTCAGTGTCTGCGTCGCCAGGACGTGCTCCACCTCGCTCGTGCCGATGCCGAATGCGAGGGCGCCGAGCGCACCGTGGGTGCTGGTGTGGCTGTCGCCGCACACGATCGTCATGCCGGGCTGGGTGAGACCGGTCTCGGGCCCGATGATGTGGACGATGCCCTGGCCCGGTTCGCCGAGGCGGTGCAGCGTGATGCCGAACTCTTCGCAGTTGCGTCGCAGCGCCTCCACCTGCGCCCGACCGACGGGATCGTGGATGGTGACGGTGTCGGTCGGCACGTTGTGGTCCTCGACGGCGATCGTGAGGTCGGGGCGCCGCACCCGGCGGCCGGACAGCCGCAGCCCGTCGAAGGCCTGCGGACTGGACACCTCGTGCAGGAACTGCAGGTCGATGTAGAGGAGATCGGGCTTTCCCTCGCGGGCGATGGCGTGGGCGTCCCAGATCTTGTCGAGCATCGTGCGTGCGGTCATGAGTGCACCGCCACGGCGAGCTCGTGCGCGGACAGCTCATGCCGCTCGATCGTGCGGATGACGCGGCCCCGTCGCATGACGTGCACGCGGGTGCACAGGTTGGCGAGGTCCTCGTACTCGACGCTCGAGATCACCAGCAGCGTGCCCCCCGCCGCGAGTTCGGCGAGGTGGCGGAACACGTCGCGCTTCGCGCCGACATCCACGCCCTGCGTCGGCTCGTGCAGGGCGAACACCCTCGGCTGTGAGATGACCCACTTCGCGAGCAGCGCCTTCTGCTGATTTCCGCCGCTGAGCGCCTCCAAGGCCGAGTCGGTGCTGGGCAGCTGGATCCGGAAGCGCGAGACCTGCTCGTCCACGGTGCGGCGCTCGCGGGCGTGGGAGAGCACCCCTCTCCGCACGAAGCGCGAGAGGGTCGGGATCGTGATGTTGTCGGAGACCGACAGGCTCTGTGCCCCGCTCGCACTCTTGCGGTCCGCCGGCAGCAGCGTGACGCCCGCCTGGATGGCACGTTCGGGTGTGAGCCGGGTGGCATCCAGCTCGGCGTCGCCGACGCGGACCCGGCCGGCGGTCGCGGGGAGCGTTCCCGCCAGCAGGTAGGGGACGTCTTCGTAGCCGCTGCCCGGAAGGCCGACGAACCCGATGATCTCCCCGGCCGCACCGTCGACGTCGACCTGCTCGACGAGGCCACCGGACAGTCCTGACGCGTGCAGCACAGGCGCCCCACCGTCCAGGCGATATTCCGGGTAGAGGTCCTCCGGCGCGCGTCCGAGCATGAGCGTGACGAGGTCGCGCTCGGTCCGCCCCGCGGTGGGCTCGTCCGCGACGAGCACCCCGCCCCGGAGCACGACGACGCGGGAGCAGTAGCTGAGGACCTCGTCCAGTCGATGGGAGACGAAGAGGATGCCGACCCCCTCGCTCGCGAGCTGGGCAACCGCGCGGAACAGTCGCTCCACGCCGCTTGCGGGAAGGTAGGCCGTGGGTTCGTCGAGCACCAGCAGGCGGGCGTCGAGGTGGTCGGCCCGCTCGATCTCGGCCAGTCCGCGCGCGATCGCCACGAGCGCCTGGTCGGTGACGCTGAGATTGCCGACGGCCGTCGACGGATCGACGTCGAGGCCCACACGCGCGAGGAGGTCACGGACCGTGTCCGCCTCCCGTCGCCAGCGGATGCGCCCGAGAGCCCCGGTCTCGAAGCGACCTATCCGGAGGTTCTCCAGGATCGTCATCGACGGCACGAGTGCCAGGTCCTGATGGATGAACCCCATGCCGGTGCGCTCGGGACCGTCCTGGAGGTCGCCGGTGATGTCGACGCCACCCATCTCGACGGTGGCGCCGCGGTCGGGCTCGTGGAACCCCGAGAGCACCTTGATGAAGGTCGATTTGCCGCTGCCGTTCTCGCCGATCATCGCGACGATCTCGCCAGGCGCGATCGACACCGAGACGTCCTTGAGGACGCGCGTGGCCCCGAAGGTCTTCGACACGTCGCTCGCGCGAAGCCCTGTTGCCGTCGCAGTTGCCGTCATGATCCTCCTCGATCCGGGGCCCGGCCGGTGCGGCCGGGCCCCGGAGCGCGATCAGTTGCCCCAGAGGGCCAGGAACTCGTCCTTGTAGCCGTCGAACTCGTACCACGCGAACTCGTCGTCGCCGACGATGAGCTCACCCGCGTTGTCACGGTCGAAGATTCGCAGCCCGACGTTGTAGTTCTCGATCGGAGGGGTGTCGGTCAGCACCCGGAAGATCTGGTCCGCCATGGCGTATGCCCACCACTCGTTGTGACCGCCCATGTCCAGCCCCAGTCCGCTCGTGGGGTCCAGAAGCATCTCGACGATGCCGGGGGTCGCGTTGAACGCACCCATGGTCACGCGGTCGCCGGCGCCGGCAGCTCGAATGGCACCGATCCCCGACAGTCCCTGCCCGTCGTACAGTGGCAGGAAGTAGGTGCGCTCCGGATCGGTGTTGATCGTGGACTGCACGAGCGTGGCGACCGAGGTCTCCCACTGCGGGATCTGGATGTCCTCGACCTTGACATCGCAGGTGGGGCACAGCTCGGCGACGCGGTCGAGGGTCGCCTGGACCTGCGGCTGCGACGCCGGCACGTCGTCGGACGAGATCAGCGTGGCCTTGCCCGTGCCCTCCGAGTCGACGATGAACCAGTCGGCGATGAGCTCGCCGACCTTCACGTAGTCGAACGAGACTTCGGCATCCTGCCCCGCGGACACGTTGCCCGGTACGCCGGACTGCGCGGTGATGACCTTGATGCCTGCGGCCTGCGCCTCTGCGAACTGCTGCTGGAACAGCTCCGGGAACAGCGCGACGAGCACGACGACATCCGATCCGCTCGCGATGGCGTGCTGGAAGCCGCGGTTCGCCTCGTCGACGGATCCCTTCGCGTCAACCTCCTCGAGGATGACGCCGGCCTGATCGGCCAGGATCGCCTTCAGCTCGTCCGCCCAGTACTTGAGGACCGGGATGCCGCTGGACACGTTGATGTACGTGACGCGCTTGCCCTCGAGCCCTTCGGTGCTGACCGGCTCGGACGGACCCTGCCATGTCGGGGGCTGGCGATACTTGTCGAGCTCAGCCTGTGCGGTTGCGATACCGGCGGCGTCGACCTCGGTGTTCGGGTCGGCGCCGGGCTCGGTGGGGCTCGTTCCGCCGTCTCCGCTGCAGGAGACGAGGGCGACGGCCAGCGCCGCCGCGGCGACGATGCCGACGACCGGGCGTAGTCTGCGGGTGATCATGATCTTGCCTCTCGTGTGATGTCCGATCGCTCGGACGGAAGGGTGGTGTTCGGTTTTCGGATAACCGGGAGGTGTCCCGGCGGTCAGGTGACGCCCTCGCGGCGACGCCGGCGAGCGAGGATGCCCAGGGAGACGGCGACGAGCAGGGACGCGCCGTAGAACACCTGCTCCGGCCATCCGGCGAAGCCCATGTAGACCAGGCCGGTGATGCCCGTGATCAGGAAGTACACGGCGACCCACGTGCCGACGGCATTGAACGACCCGGGTCGGATGGTGGTCGACCCGAGGAACGCGCCCGCGAACGCGGGCAGGAGGTAATAGGCACCGGCCTGCGGGTTGGCGGCGCCATTCTGGCTCGCCAGGATGATGCCGGCGATGCCTGCGAAGACCGACGTCGCCACCAGCCCGCCCATCCGGATCCGGTCGACGCGGATGCCTGCGAGGCGGGCGACCACGCGGTTCGCATTGACGAAGGCCATGCGGCGGCCGACGGGCGTGTGCTGCATCACGAACCACAGGATGGCGGTGAGGACGACACCGAAGTAGAACGGGATGGGGATCCCGAGCCATCGCGTGGAGACGAGCTGGATCAGCACCGAGTCGAGACCGGTGACGACCTTGGACCCGGTGACCGCGAGGGTGATGCCGGCAAGCAGCGTGCCGCTTGCCAGGGTCACGATGATCGACTGCACGCCGACGATGACCGTCAGCACGGCGTTGACGAGGCCGAACAGGGCGCAGGCGAGGATCGTGAGCAGCACGGCGAGCCAGACGTTGATCCCGACGACGCCGTTGAGGACCACGACCAGACTCGCCCCGAAACCGACGACGCTGCCGACGGACAGGTCGATCTCGCCGACCGCCAGCGTCAGCATCAGTCCGAGCGTCGCGACCAGGATCACGGTCTGGGTGCCCAGGATGAGCGAGACGGTGCCGGCGGTGGGGAAGGTCGTGGGGCGGAGGATCGAGAAGACGAGGATGACGACGATCCACGCGACGATGACGCCGTACCTCTCCAGCAGAGCCAGCGGCGAGAACCTCGACCTCGGCGTGGGGATCCGGATGTCGGAGGTCATCACACCTCCTTCACGCGCTCGAGGTACGCGATCGCATCGGCGAGCGCGTAGACCTCGCCGTACTTCGCCTGGATGTCGAACAGACTCGCCTCATGGGGGGCGGGGTCCCGGTCGCCCACCGCCTCGCGGACCACGATCGGGATGAATCCGCTCTGGATCGCGTCGACCGCGGAGGCGCGGATGCAGCCGCTCGTCGATACGCCGGCGATGAGGACGGTGTCCACATCCAGAGCGCGCAACGTCGAGGCGAGCGTCGTGCCGAAGAATGCGCTCGCATACTGCTTGACGATCGTGACCTCGTCGCCTTCCGGGGTGACCTCGGGCATGATCTCGCCGAGGGGAGTCTCGCCGACGAAGTGCCGCAGCGCGCCCACCTTGCGGAAGAAGTAGCCTCCGTCTGCGCCATCCGCTGAGTAAGACACGCGGGTGTGGATGACGGGGACGCGGGCGCTGCGGCCTGCCGCCAGCAGTGACGCGGCGCCACGGAGGCTCTCCGTCTCGCCCATGTACAGCTGGGCGCCCGGCTCGTAGTAGGCCCGCACGAGGTCGACCATGAGCAGCGCCGGCCGGCGACCGGGCTCGAGCTGGTTCTCGAACCCGGCCTCGGCCTGCGACAGGACGCGGTCGCGCCCAGGGCGGTCGGCGGTCATGATGCGACAGGCGGTGCCATGGGGGCCGGCAGGCCCGTCTCCTCCAGGGCGCGCGCGAGGATCGTCTCGATGTCGCCGCCGCGATCGAACGTCTCCAGCGGCGGCCGGTTCGCGCGGATCCGATCGCGCAGCTGCTCCGTGGCGCTCTCGTCGACCTCGCCCCCATCCGTGAGCACGACGCCGTACTCCTGCGCGCCGTCACGTGTGATCAGCCCCTGCTGCACCTCGAGCGCGACCAGGCCGGGACCCCGCTGCAGCGGGTCCCCCCATCCGCCACCGCCCCAGGTGCCGAAGTGGAGGTACTCGCCGGCGTGCACCGGGAAGTCGTGCACCTTGCTCGGCAGGGTCTCCACCGTCCCGTCCAGCCGATCGATCCACTTCCGGCTCCGGGCGCCGGGCTTGCCTCCGTTCACGCCCCACGGGTAGGTGAGCCAACGATCATCGTGGATCGTGATCAGACCATCTTCGAGGAAGTGATAGACCACTTCGACGCCGTTACCGCCGCGGTGGAGTCCCGCCCCGCCCGAGTCGGCGATGGTCTCCCACTTGACGATGCGCATGGGGTAGTAGCTCTCGAGATACTCGCACGGGATGTTCATGAACGAGGGCCACAGCGAGTGTCCGTCCGGGCCGTCGCCGATGGGGCGACCGGGGATCCCGCCGAAGCCGATCGAGTAGAGCTGGAAGTTCTCGCCCTTCTTCTCGCCCTCCGAGTACACGCCGGAGTAAATGAAGTGCGGAGAGGATGAGAAGCCCGCCGCATTCAGCAGATCGGGCGTCTTCTGCCCCAGCAGTCCGCCGAACAGGTCGAACAGGCGCCCGATGCCGTGGTTGCGCGCGTTCAGGGCGGCGGGGAACTTCGGCTTCCAGAAGGATGCCTCGGGGATGTTGACATCGATGAGCGGGTAGTACCCGTCGTTCCACAGAATCTGCGGATCCGCCACCGTGATGACGTAGATGCCGAAGAACATCCGCACCAGGTTGTCGTTGAGGAAGTAGTTGATCGGGCCCGGGGCCTGCGGCGACGATCCCTCGAAGTCCAGCAGCACCTTGTCCCCATTGCGGGTGAGGGTGAGCTTGAGTTCGAACGGGCCGTAGCCGACGCCATCGTCGTCGATGTAGTCCGTGAACGAGATCGACTCGCCGTCCTCGAAGAGCACCGACAGCAGGGTCTTCATCGCACGGTAGTTGCGGTCCAGGAGCGCGTCCAGGCCCGACGTGTACGTGTCCACGCCGAAGCGGGCGCACATCTCCTGGACACGTTTGCCGGCGATGCGCGTGGCCGCCACCAGCCCGTTGAGGTCAGCGCGGTTCCACTGCGGCTGACGCACCTGGTTCATGATGATGTTCAGGGCGTCGGTGTTGAGCGTTCCTGCCTTGTAGAGCTTGAACGGCGGGATGACGATGCCCTCTTCGTAGATCGTCTTCGCGTCCGTGGGCATGCTCGACGGAGACTTCCCGCCGACATCCGACATGTGGCCGAACATCGCCGCCCAGCCGACCAGCCGCCCCTCGAAGAAGATGGGGGTGACGACCAGCCAGTCGTTCGCATGGCTGATGGCCGCGCCGCAGCTGTACGGGTCGCTCGTGAGCAGGACGTCGCCCTCTTCGATGGTGCCGGGGAAGTGCTCGAGCAGGTCGGGCACCGAGAGCCCGAACTGCCCGACCACCATGCGTCCCTTGGCGTCTGCGATGAGCGGGAACTCGTCGTGCTGCTCCCGGATCCCCGGCGACAGGGCGGTGCGGAAGAGCACCTCGTCCATCTCGTAGCGGGCGTTGCGCAGACTGTTCTCGATGAGGTCGAGGGTGACCACATCGACGTCGACAGGGGTGAGCGGTGTCGTGTTCGTCTCGATGATCGTCGCCATGACGACTACTCCTTTACGGGCTGGATGAGCAGGGCGCCGCTGACGTGGACCGTCGCAGCGTGTTCGGGCAGGATCAGAGCCGTCGAGTCCATCTCGACGATGATCGCGGGGCCGGTGACCACGTCTCCCGCGCGCAGCCGCTCGCGGTCGTACACCCCCGCCGTGTGTGGACCGCCGTCCACCCAGATCTCGCTGGTGCGCAGCAGTGCTTCGCGAGGGTCTCCGCTGCCCGATTCGAGCTCGATCATGGGGATCTCAGTGACCGGGCTGGACGCCACGACGGTCAGCGAGACGATCTCGTGACCGGAGTCGAGCAGGAAGGAGAACAGCCGCTGGTGCTCCGCGTCGAACGCCTCCGCGATGGCATCCAGGCCGCCCCCGTTGTCGAGGGCCGCGCGATCGACATCGACGGTGAGCTCGAAGCCCTGTCCGTGGTAGCGGACATCCGCCCGGTGGGAGAAGGTCAGGTCCGAGCCGTCGATGCCCTGACGCTCCAGCCGCTCACGGGTGAGGTCGGCGAGCCGGTCGAACTCTTCGGCGAGCTCGGCGGACGTCATCGAAGCGATCTCGCGCAGGATCGTCCGCCCCGTCTCTTCGCGGTGACTGGTCATGATGTCGCCGTAGGCGTTGAGCACACCTGGCGACGGGGGGATGATGACCGGCCATGACCCGAGCAGGCGCCCGATCGAGTTGCCGTGCAGCGGTCCTGCGCCGCCGAATGCGACAAGTGCGAAGTCTCGCGGATCGTGCCCCTTCTGGACCGAGACCAGGCGGATGGCGCCGAGGATGTTCTCGTTGACGATGTCGACGATGCCCTCTGCCACGGCCTCGACGCTGTCGAGACCCGTCGCCTCCTGAATGGACGCGACCGCAGCGCGCGCCGCCTCGACGTTCATGTGGATCTCGCCGCCGGCGAGCTCTGCAGGAAGGTAGCCCAGGACCACGTTCGCGTCGGTGACGGTCGGGAGCGTTCCACCCATGTCGTAGGCCGCAGGGCCCGGGACGGCTCCGGCGGACTGCGGGCCGACCCGCAGTGCCCGCGTGAGCTCGGGGACGTGGGCGATCGATCCGCCGCCGGCGCCGACCGTCCGCACGTCGACCGAGCTGACGCGGATGCTGAGGTCGCCGACCTTCGTGTCCTTGGCGATCTGCGGCTTGTAGTCGCGCACCAAGGCGACGTCCGTCGACGTGCCCCCCATGTCGAAGGCCAGGAAGTCTCCCTGGCCGGCCGCGCGGGCCGCCCAGGTCGCACCGGTGACGCCTCCGGCGGGTCCGGACATGAGCAGAGAGACGGGCCGTTCCACCGCGGCGATGGGAGCCGAGAGGCCACCGTCGCTGCGGAGCACGGCGAGTTCGCCGTCCACGCCGCCATCCGAGATCTTCCGCTCCAGGTTGCGGACGTAGTCGCCCACCTGGACCTGGACGTAGCCGTTGGCGACGGTCGTGAGCGTCCGCTCGTACTCACGCATCTCGGGGAGGACCTGGCTGGAGATGGAGACGGGGACGCCGGGCATCTCCTCGGCGAGGATCTCGATGAGCCGCCGTTCGTGGGCGTCGTTCGCGAAGGAGTTGATGAGGCTCACACAGACCGTCGCGACACCGCGCTCACGCAGCTTCGCGATCTGCGCCCTCGCGTCGGCCTCGTCCAGTTCATCGACGATCTCGCCCTTGGTCGAGATGCGCTCACGCACCTCGATCGTGTTCTCGAGCTTCGCCAGCGGCTCGGGCTTGGGCCAGATGATCCAGCCGGCCAGGCCGCCGGGCACGTACGAGCGGGCGATCTGCAGCACCTGCCGGAATCCACCGGTCGTGATCAGTCCCACCTGGGCGCCCTTGCCCTCAAGGATCGCGTTGGTCGCCACCGTGGTCCCGTGCTGCACGTGCGACACGTCGTTCAGGGGAACCCCGGCGATCTCGCACGCCTTCTCGATGCCGTAGAGCACACCGATCGACTGGTCCTCTGGAGTGGACGGGACCTTCGATCGCCACGTCTCCCCTGTGTTCTCGTTGATGAGCAGCACGTCGGTGAAGGTGCCCCCGACGTCGACTCCGACCCGATAGGTCATTGGCTTCCTCTCTTTCAGATGATTCCGTCTGCTTCGAGCTCCGCGATCTGCTCGGCTGTCAGCCCGAGCAGTCCGCGGTACACGGAGTGGTTGTCCTCGCCTCGCTCGCGTCCCACGTGCCGCACCCGCCCGGGCGTCGACGACAGGCGCGGAAACACGTTCTGCATGGCGATGTCGCGTCCGAGAGTGCGGGACGCCACCGACACGATGGCCTGACGCGCTGCGAAGTGGGGGTCGGCGAGCATGTCGGGTGCGGTGTAGATGAGACCTGCCGGGATGCCCGCTTCGTGCAGCGTCTCCAGGAGCTCGTCGGTCTCAAAGCCCCGTGTCCAGTCCGCGATGATGCCGTCGAGCTCCTCCATGCGCGCGCCACGTGCGTTGTGGTCGCTGAAGCGCGGATCCGCGGCCAGTTCCGGCTGCCCCATCGCCGCCGCGAGGCGGCGGAACACGGAGTCCTGGTTCGCCGCGACGAGCACCATGGCGCCGGACCGGGTGGGGTAGACATTGCTGGGTGCGACACCGGGAAGGGTCGCTCCCGTGCGCTCACGCACGTAACCGGCGATCTGCCATTCCGGGATGAGCGACTCCATCATCCCGAGGACGGCCTCGTAGATCGCCGAGTCGACCACCTGACCCCGCCCGGTCCGGTCACGATGATGCAGCGCGACGAGTGTCCCGATGCACGCGAAGACCGCGGCCAGCTCATCGCCGATCGAGATGCCGGCGCGCGACGGCGGCGTCGACGGATCGCCGGTCACGTAGCGCAGGCCGCCCATGGCCTCGCCGATCGAGCCGTAACCTGCCCGCGCCGCGTACGGGCCGGTCTGCCCGTAGCCGGAGACGCGGGTTACCACCAGCCCGGGGTTGATCTTCCATAGCGCTTCGGGCGAGAGCCCCCAGCGCTCCAGCGTTCCGGGGCGGAAGTTCTCGACGAGCACATCGCTCTCCGCGATGAGCCGGCGCGCGATGTCCTGGCCGCGCGCATCGCGCAGATTAAGCGTGACCGTGCGCTTGTTCCGCCCGAGAACGGGCCACCACAGGGACGCCCCGTCCGCCTTGGCCTGGCCCCATTCGCGGATCGGATCACCCGTGTCGGGCTGCTCGACCTTGATCACATCCGCGCCGAAGTCGCCGAGGAGCTGACCGCAGAACGGACCGGCGAGCAGCTGCCCCATCTCGAGGACTCGCACGTCAGCCAGAGGAAGTTCCGCACGCTCGTCGTCGGCCGAGGCCTCTGCGTCGCTCGGATGTTCCGCAGCCACCATGGATGCACACACCTTCGTTCGTCATCGAATCGATTGCATACAGTTCTAGCGGGAATCCCTCGCTTTGTCGAGATTTGATTTCCATACTGCATGCACTTGCGGTGATGATGCATACTTATGGCACTGGGTCGACGATGAGGAGAAGCATGGAAATCGTCGAGGTGGGGCCACGTGACGGGCTTCAGAACGAGCGCAGGGCGCTGGACCCCGCCACGCGCGTCCGGTACATCGAGATGATCGTCGCTGCCGGCGCCACGCGGATCGAGGCGGTGAGCTTCGCCCGGCCGGACCGCGTGCCGCAGATGGCGGGCGCCGAGGAGGTCATGGCCGGCGTCCCGCGTGCGAGCGGGGTGCGCTACAGCGGCCTCGTGATGAATCCCCGCGGCGCGACACGGGCGATCGACTGCGCGGTCGACGAGGCGAACATCGTCGTGGTGGCCACCGACGAGTTCTCGCAGCGCAATCAGGGCGCGACGCTGGCCGAGACGCTCGACCGCCTGCCGGACATGGTGGCTCAGCTCCATGACGCGGGCATCGCCACCACCGTCACCATCGGAGCGGCCTTCGGCTGTCCCTTCGAAGGCGAGGTTCCGGTCGAGCGCATCGCCATGATCGCGGAGACACTCGCGCCCCTTCCGCTGGCCGAGCTCGCCCTCGCCGACACGATCGGCGTGGCGGTGCCCCGCGACATCCGCGAACGCTTCGAGGTGGTGCGCTCTGCGAGCGGGCATGCGACGCGCGCCCATCTGCACAACACCCGGAACACCGGATACGCGAACGCCCTCGCAGCCCTCGAAGTCGGCGTCCGGGCGCTCGACGCCTCGACCGGCGGAATCGGCGGATGCCCTTTCGCACCGGCGGCCACCGGGAACATCGCGACCGAAGACCTGCTCTACATGCTCGAGCGCAGCGGGTGGACAGCCGATATCGATCGTGAGGCGGTCATCTCGGCCACCACGTTCGTCACCGAGCAGCTCGGCATCGAGCCGGAGGCGATGCTGGGGCGCGCAGGTGGCTTTCCCGCTACACGCCGACGCGCGGAGTGAAGCTCGGCCGGGTCGCCTCGTGCGCCGCGACGGCGTCGGCGGACTGCAGTGTGATCGCGATGTCGTCCAGGCCATTCAGGAGGCGCCACCGCGTGTAGTCGTCGATCTCGAAGCCGCTCGCCGCGATCCCGTCACCGCTGATCGTGCGTGCGTCGAGGTCGACCGTCAGCACTGAGCCGGGACGCTCCTGCAGGTGCGCGAGCAGCGCATCCAGCTCGTCGGTCCCGACACGCGCCGCCAAGAGGCCGGCCTTGCCTGCATTCGCGCGGAAGATGTCGCCGAAGCGCGAGGAGATCACGACCTGGAAGCCTCGATCCTGGAGCGCCCAGACCGCGTGCTCGCGGGATGAGCCGGTTCCGAAATCGGGCCCCGCCACGAGGATGCGCGCGTGAGCGTACTCCGGGCGGTTCATGACGAACCCAGGGTCGGCCCGCCAGGCGGCGAACAGTCCGTCCTCATACCCTGTTCGGGTGATCCGCTTGAGGAACTCTGCCGGCAGGATCTGGTCCGTGTCCACATTGGAGACCGGAAGCGGCATGGCCACCCCGGTGCAGACGGTGAGTGCGCGCATCGACGGATCCTTCGTTCCGGTCAGGGTTCGAGCTCGCGTCGCGGGCCGATCAGGGACGCCCGCGCCGCGAGGAGATGACTTGTCATGACGCTCTGAGCCCACCGTCCGTCGCCGGCGCGCAGCGCCGCCACGATCTCGAGGTGGTGATACGCACTGCGCAGGCGAGCTTCTTCGTCGTAGGACTCCCGTGTGCGGGTCAGGATCGCAGCGTGGACCACGCCCGACATTGCCGTGGTGAGTGTGTCGCTGGCGGCGACGTCGACGATGAGATTGTGGAAGTCGCTGTTGAGCTGCTGGATCTCGGACAGGTTCCGCGCCGAGTCCTCGTGAGTGAGGCGGAGGATGTGCCGCGCGAGCTCTTCGAGTTCGTCGGTCTGGGTGAGGGTGATGCGATGGGCGGCGATGCGGCTCGCCGTCCCCTCCAGGGCGACGCGCGTCTCGAACACGGAGTCCAGATCGTCGTCCGCCCAGATCGCGACGCGGGCGCCGCGGTTGGCCGACAGCTCGATCAGCCCCTCCATCGACAGCGTGCGGAACGCTTCGCGCACGGGAGTGCGCGACATGCCGAGCTCTTGTGCGACCTCGGCCGCACCCAGCTTGACGCCCGGCTCGTATCGGCCGCTCAGGATCCACGCGCGCAGGCGGTCGACGGCGTCCTCGAACTGAGCCATGTCACCCCCTGTTGCATACAGATGAATCGCATTGTGTCACAGATCACCGCGAACGTCGGCGCTTTCGGC
>NZ_JBIQHX010000016.1:0-42497 GCF_044508325.1 Microbacterium sp.
AGAACAGGTGCTGCCACAGCAGCACGCCGCCGTTGGCGGGATCGTAGATGTGCGCGCCGAGGATGCGGTCGGCCGCCGCCGCGAGCAGCCCCGCGGCGAGCACGGGGAACACCATGATGATGAGGATGCTGGTGATCAAGGTGTTCCACGAGAAGATCGGCACGCGGAACATCGTCATACCGGGCGCGCGCATGGTGATGATCGTCGTGATGAAGTTGACCGCGCCCAGGATCGTGCCGAAGCCGCTCATGCCCAGGCCCAGCATCCAGAGGTTCCCGCCGACTCCTGGTGAGAAGGTGAGCCCAGCCAGCGGCTGATACGCGAACCATCCGAACGATGCCGCGCCCTGCGGGGTCAGGAAGCCGGCGGTGGCAATGGTCGATCCGAACAGGAACAGCCAGAAGGCGAAGGCGTTCAGCCGCGGGAACGCGACGTCGGGGGCGCCGATCTGCAGCGGCATGATCACGTTGGCGAAGCCGGCGAACAGCGGCGTCGCGAACATCAGCAGCATGATCGTGCCGTGCATCGTGAACAGCTGGTTGTACTGCTCCTTGGTCGGGATGATCTGCATCCCGGGCTCGAACAGCTCAGCACGGATGATCAGGGCCATCACGCCGCCGAGCATGAAGAACATCACGGAGGCGATCAGGTACAGGTAGCCGATCGTCTTGTGGTCGGTGGAGGTGATCCACTTGACGATGATGTTGCCCTTCTGCTCCGTGCGGGAGGCGCTCAGCAGCGCCGCCTGGCGGGGCGGGAGGGTGGTCGGCCGGGCGTTCGGGACCTGTTCTTCCCGTGGCGGGAGTGTCGTTGTCATTTTCAGTTCCCTTCCCCGTCGTCCGGAGCGCCCGTGCCCGGGAAGTTGTTGAGACGGTTGTACTCGTCGGTGACCGGACCGGTCTGCCCGGCGTCGCGCAGCGACTGCAGGTAGTCCTCGTATTCGGCCTCGCTGACGACCTTCACGTTGAAGAGCATCTCGGAGTGGTACTCGCCGCACAGCTCGGCGCACTTGCCGGCGTACGTGCCCTCACGGGTGGGCGTGAACGACCACGAGTTGTCGTGCCCGATGTACATGTCCTTCTTGTAGAGGAAGTCGATGATCCAGAACGAGTGGATGACGTCGCGCGAGCGCAGGTCGATGCGCACGCTCTGGTCGACCGGCAGGTAGAGCGTCGGCAGGGCCTCCTGGTCGACGTCGCCGGTGGTGTGGTCGACCTGCGCCTGGATGCCCATGGTCCACACCGCGTCGGACTGGTCATCGGCCTCGCCGTTGTACTGGAAGTCCCACGCCCACTGCTTCCCGTAGGCGATGATCGAGACATCCGGATTCTCGTCCTGCGTCTCGAGGATGGTCTGGTCACGCGCCGTGAAGGCGAAGAAGCCGATGATCAGGATGACCGGGACGATCGTGTAGAAGATCTCGATCGGCATGTTGTACCGCAGCTGCACCGGAAGGCCGGTCTGGCCCTTGCGACGGCGGTACACGGTGATCGCCCAGAGCATGAGGCCCCAGGTCACGATGCCGACGACCAGCAGCACGATCCACGACGTGGTCCACAGCCCGGCGATCAACTCGGTGCGGTTCGTTGCGGGCTGGCCGTCCTCGGTGAACCCGGGCATGAACCCGTGCAGCTCCGTCGGAGTGCAACCCGCGAGAGCGATGGCCACCGCGATCCCGACGGGGATCACGGCCCAGCGGAGACGGTGTTTCGAGTGCACAGCGCACCTTTCCGGGACGAGGATGTGACTGTCGCCAGTCTAGGGCAACCTCACGGGTGATTCTGGCCGTAGACCCAGGTTCAGACCGTGTCGACCGGCGGCCGGCGACACGATTCCCGGTCTGATCAGTGGAAGCTGTCGCCGCAGGCGCAGCTGCCCGCCGCATTGGGGTTGTCGATCGTGAAGCCCTGCTCCGAGATCGTGTCCTTGAAGTCGATCTTCGCGCCGTCCAGGTAGGGCACGCTCATGTCGTCGACGACGACCTCGACCCCGTCGAAGTCCACGGTCTTGTCGCCGTCGAGGAGCCGCTCGTCGAAGTACAGCTGGTAGATCAGTCCCGAGCAGCCGCCGGGCTGCACGGCGACACGCAGCCGCAGGTCGTCGCGTCCCTCCTGCTCCAGCAGGCTCTTCACCTTGGCGGCGGCGTCGTCCGTGAGGGCGACCCCGTGAGCGCGCGTCGCGGTGTCGGGCGACAGGGCGGTGTCTGTCATTTCTTCTCCTTCGGCCACGGCCGCAGTGTGCGTCGGCCTCCCTCGGAGTCTACCGCCCGAGCCACCCTCAGGGTCGTGACTCTCCCGACCGCTGGTCGAGTCGCGACAGCAGCAGGGCCTCGGTCAGCACGGCGTTGCGGAAGGTCTCCAGATGCAGCGATTCGTCGGGGCTGTGCGCCCGTGAATGCGGGTCCTCCACCCCGGTGACGAGGATCTGCGCTCCGGGGAACTCGCGGACCAGATCGGCGATGAACGGGATCGATCCGCCGACCCCGACGTCCACGGGCGGCACGCCGAAGCCATCGTGCATCGCCTCGCGCGCGAGCGTCGCGGCCCACCCTTCGGTGTCGACCAGGAAGGCGTCCCCGCAGTCGACGTCGCTGAATTCGAGCTCCGCCCCGAAGGGTGCGTGGGCGCGCAGGTGGGCCGCGATCGCCTCGTACGCCTCCTGAGCGGGCTGGCCGGGGGCCACCCGTGCGCTGACGACGACACTCACCTCGGGCGCGAGCGTGTTCGATGCGGCCGCGACGCTCGTCGCGTCGATGCCGGTGACGGTGATCGACGGCTGATACCAGATGCGGCTGAGGATGCTGCCGCTCCCGATCGGCGAGACGCCGTCCAGCAGTCCGGTCTCGGCGCGCAGCGTCGCCTCGTCGTAGTCCGGCGTGTCGGCCTCGTGAGCGGTCAGGCCGGCGACGGCGACGGAGCCGTCCGGATTCCACAGCGAGTCCAGCAGCCTGACCGTCGCCATCATCGCATCCGGCACCGCGCCCCCGAACATCCCGGAGTGCGAAGCGTGCGCGAGGGTGCGCACCCGCAGCGTGAACCGGGCGTTGCCGCGCAGCGAGACGGTCAGCGCCGGCGTCCGCTCGTCCCAGTTGCCGGAGTCGGCGACCACGATGACATCCGCGCGCAGCGCGTCGGCGTGGTCGGAGAGGAACTGCCCGAAGGAGCGGGAACCGTACTCCTCCTCCCCCTCGATGAACATCGCGACACCGAGGTCGATGTCGTCGCCCAGAGCCGCCTTCAGGGCGCGCAGTGCGGCGACGTGTGCCATGATCCCGGCCTTGTCGTCGGCCGCGCCGCGCCCGTACAGCCGGCCGTCGCGCACCGTCGGCTCGAAGGGCGGCGAGCCCCACAGCGCCTCGTCGCCCGGGGGCTGCACGTCGTGATGCGCGTACAGCAGCACGGTCGGCCTGCCGTTGCGGGCCCGCCGCACGGCGAGCACCGCCGGCTGGCCGACCTCGTCGGTGCCGGGGATCGCGGCGCGGGCGACCTCGACCCGCTCGAACAGGCCGGTGCCTTCGACCAGCGCCGCCACGGCCTCCGCGCTGCGCACCACCTGCTCCTGGTCGAACGCGGGCCAGGCGATGGAGGGGATGCGCACGAGAGCGCCGAGGTCGGCAAGGGCGGCGGGGAGGCCGGCGGCGGCCGCTTCGCGGACGGCGGATTCCCGAGACGAAGTCGCTGAGATCATGCGGGTAATCTTAAGGGGCAGCTTCCCGACGTCTCCCAGAGGAATCCACTGTGGCCAAGACCCCTTCCCCTTCCGCGCCCGACGGCGAGCAGGACGCTCCCGCCACGGTCGGCAAGGGGCGCCCGACGCCCTCCCGCGCCGAGCGCGAGGCCGCCCGCCGGCGCCCGCTGGTCGCGGACACCAAGGAGGCGAAGGCGCGTGCCCGGGCGGAGATGGCCGAGAAGCGCGAGAAGGCGCGGATCGGCATGGCAGCCGGCGACGATCGCTTCCTCACGCCCCGAGACCGCGGCCCGCAGCGTCGCTTCGTGCGCGACTGGACGGACGCGCGCTGGAGTCTGAGCGAGTGGATCATGCCGCTCATGCTCATCGTGATCATCATCGGGTTCCTGCCCAGCACCGGATGGCTGGTCACCTACTCGTTCCTGGCGCTGTGGGGGATCATCTTCCTGGTCATCATCGAGATGATCCTGACCTCCGTGCTCGTCAAGCGCGCCGCGGCGCGCAAGTTCGGCGCCGACCGCGTCGAGAAGGGCCTGGGCTGGTACGCGGCGATGCGGCAGATCCAGATGCGCTTCCTGCGCCTGCCCAAGCCGCAGGTCAAGCGCGGCGCGAAGGTCGACTGAGCAGCCCCCGGGCGATCTGCCGCGCCCACAGCGGACCGCGGTAGAGGAACGCCGTGTACCCCTGCACGAGGTCGGCACCGGCATCCCGCCTCTCCTGCACATCGGCGGCGGTCTCCACTCCCCCGACCGACACGACGCAGAACTCCGGCGGCACGACCGCCCGCACCTGTCGCAGCACGGCCAGCGAGCGCTCTTTCAGCGGAGCACCCGACAGTCCGCCGTCGCCCGCGGCCGCGACCACGGCGGGATCGGTGACCAGGCCCTCGCGCGAGACGGTGGTGTTGGTCGCGATGAGCCCGGCAAGGCCCAGCCGCACGGCCAGCCGGGCGATGGCGGCCACCTCGTCGTCGGGCAGATCCGGCGCGATCTTCACGAGCAGCGGCGTGGACCCGGCCGCCTCGCGCACCGCCGTCAGCAGGGGTTCGAGGGTCTCCACGGCCTGCAGGCCGCGCAGGCCCGGCGTGTTCGGCGACGACACGTTGACGACGAGGTAGTCCGCGAGCGGGGCGAGCAGCCGGGCGCTGTGCAGATAGTCGGCGGTGGCCTCGGCGACATCCACCACCCGGCTCTTGCCGATGTTGACTCCGATGACCGGTCGCCGCGCACGCCGGCGGAGCCTGGTCAGGCGACGGGCCGCGGCCTGCGCCCCCTCGTTGTTGAATCCCATGCGGTTGATCACGGCGCGATCCGGGATGAGCCGGAACAGCCGCGGCCGGGGGTTGCCGCTCTGCGGGATCGCGGTCACCGTGCCGACCTCGACGTGACCGAACCCGAGTGCGCCCAGGCCGCGCACGCCCTTCGCATCCTTGTCGAACCCGGCGGCGACGCCGAAGGGCGTGGCGAACTCCAGCCCCAGGGCCTGCGTGCGCAGGCGCGGGTCGGGGCGGGTGATTCCGCGTGCGATCCAGGAGAACGGCGGGATGCCGAGGACCCTGATCACCGTCATGGCGGCGTGGTGCGCGGTCTCGGGATCCATGCGCGCGAGCACGGTCCGGAACAGGAGCGGGTACATCGCCGGCTAGTGGTCGTGATCGGCGCGCAGCTGCGCGATCGCGATGTCGAAGTCGTCGAGCGAGTCGAACGCCTGATAGACGCTCGCGAAGCGCAGGTAGGCGATCTCGTCGAGCTCGCGCAGCGGACCGAGGATCGCGAGCCCGATCTCGTTGGTGTCGATCTGCGACGAGCCGGTCCGGCGCACCGTCTCCTCGACGGTCTGGGCGAGCAGCGCGAGGTCGGCGTCGGTGACCGGACGGCCCTGACACGCCTTGCGCACGCCGGCGACCACCTTCTCGCGGCTGAACGGCTCGATCACGCCGGAGCGCTTGATGACGTTCAGGCTCGCCGTCTCGATCGTCGAGAAGCGGCCGCCGCACTCCGGGCACTGCCGGCGCCGGCGGATGCTGAGCCCGTCGTCGCTGGTGCGGGAATCGATCACGCGCGAGTCGGGGTGGCGGCAGAAGGGGCAGTGCATGGCGGGACCAGCCTAACGGGAGTGCTGCGCGGGATCAGGCGAACCGGACGCGCACGGCCTCACCGTGTGCGGGCAGCTGCTCGGCCTCCGCGAGGGCGGTGATGTCGTCGGTCACCGCGGCCAGGGCCGAGCGGTCGTACTCCACCACCTGCTGCGGACGCAGGAACGTGTGGGCGCCCAGGCCCGCGGCGTAGCGCGCCTGCCCGCCCGTGGGCAGCACATGGTTGCTGCCGGCGAGATAGTCGCCCAGGCTCACCGGGCTGTGCGCGCCGATGAACAGGGCTCCGGCGTTGACGTACCGCGCGGCCGCTTCGGCGGCGCCGTCGATGTGCAGCTCGAGATGCTCGGGGGCGTACGCGTTGCTGAACGCCTCCGCGGCGGCCGCATCGTCGACGAGCACGACGGCGGACTGCGGTCCTGCCAGCGCCGCGGCGACCCGATCGCGGTGTCGCGTGGCGGCGGCCATGCGCTCGACCTCCGCGACGACGCGCTCGGCAAGCCCTGTCGACGCCGTGACCAGCACCGCGCCGGCCTGTTCGTCGTGCTCGGCCTGGCTCACGAGGTCTGCGGCGACATAGCGGGGGTCGGCCGTGTCGTCGGCGACGACGAGGATCTCCGTGGCTCCGGCTTCGGAGTCGGTGCCCACGATTCCCGCGACCACGCGCTTGGCGGCGGCGACGAAGTTGTTGCCTGGTCCGGTCACCACATCCACCGGGACGAGCCCGATGCCCGGCACACCGTGCGCCAGTGCCCCGATGGCGCCTGCGCCGCCCATCGCGTACACCTCGTCGACGCCCAGCAGCGCGGCCGCGGCCAGGATCGTGGGGTGCACGCGCCCTCCATGCTCGCGCTGGGGCGGCGATGCCAGCGCGACGTCGCGGACGCCCGCCACCTGGGCCGAGACGACGTTCATGACGACGCTGGAGGGATACACCGCCTTGCCGCCGGGCACGTAGACGCCCGCGCGGGCGACCGGCTGCCATCGCTGGGTGACACGGGCGCCGGGCGCGAGCCGGGTGACCGATGCCAGGGGCACCTGCGCGGCCGACGCAGCCCGCACGCGGCGGATCGCCTCGGTCAGGGCATCCCGCACCGCCCGGTCCAGCGCGGCGATGGCCTCGTCGAGGTGCTCGCGGGGCACTCGGATCAGGTGACCCGAGACGCCGTCGAAGCGCTCGGCCTGCTCGCGCAGCGACTCCTCGCCGCGGGCGCGCACGTCGGCGACGACGTCGGCGGCCACCTGCAGGGCGTCGGCGCGCGCGCCGGTGGCGCGCGGGACGACGGCCAGCAGCTCCGCGGTCGTCAGCGCACGACCGCGCAGGTCGATGATGCGCACTCCTCCAGCGTACTGGCGGCGCTCAGCCGCGCGTGACGCCGGTCACGTCGTGCAGGTAGCCGATGCGGCCGTCCTCATGACGGATCACGAACAGCGAGCCGCGGTCTTCGATCACCAGCGCCCACGCGGTGGGTCCGATGCGGAAGATCGGGACCCCGTGCTCGTCGTGCACGTCCCGCTCCTCCGGCGCCAGCGCCCAGAACGCCTGGTGCGCGGTGCGCTGCGGCTCCGGCTCCGGCTCCGGTTGCGGCTCGGGCTCGGGCTCGGGCTCGCTGCGGGCGTACCGCGGCCCGGCGGCGAACTCGTCGGCGACCGGCTCGTCCCGCCGCTCGCCCTCGAACCCGAGCGCGCGGTAGGCGCCGGTGACCGTGAGCGCATCGTCGAGAGGCTCCGGCCGCACCGTGGGATCGGCCGGCGCCCCGGCGCTCGCGGTGACCTCGTCGCCCGCGCGGCCATAGGCCTCTTCGGCGGTGAAGGTCCCCTCCGCGGGCGGCACGGCCTGGGCCTCATCCTGATCCGGCGCAGCGTACGGGTCGGCCGCCGGGGCCGGCGCCGGCTTCGGGCGCGGGGGCCGCGGGGTGACGGCGCGCACGGGACGTGCGCTGCGGTGCGCCGGAGTCTCGGGCCGGCCGCGGAAGTCCTCGGCGAGCACGGGGATCAGCGGAGCGGCGACGGTGAGCACGACGCCGGCGAGCATGAGGAAGAACTCGACCCACACAACCCAGGTGCGCACCCAGACGCCGTCCGAGATGACGACGGCGACGTTGTGCCACAGCGCGACGAGCCACACCGTGGCCGAGACGGTGAACGCGACCGAGGCGAACTGGTCGATCCCGAGTGATCCCACGCGGCGGATCCCCTGCGGGGAGAATCGGCGCAGAACGACGAGGAACATCGCCACCGTCGGGACGCCGATGGTCAGGATCCAGTCCAGGCCCATCACCCACACCGACAGGCCGCCGCCGAGGGCGCGGCCGACGAGGTCGGTGTACACGGGGAAGAACGAGACCACGAAGGCCGCGAGCCACACGCCCAGCAGGGCGACTTCACGGATGGTGAACGGTCCGACGCCGTACTGCGGCGGATCCTGCGACGACATCGGGTCTGCGCCGACGGCGTCGGCCTCGATCGGATCGTCTGCGGGCTGTGCGAACTGGTCGTCGGTCACGTCATACCTTCCGTCGGGGGGACACGCCGGAGCGCGCTGAGCGGATTCGCGTCCCCGATACTACCCGCGCGACCTTTCAGCCCAGGCAGTTCGGGCCGAGCAGGCCCTTGAGCTCGCCGTAGAGGTCTGCAGTGACCGTCACCGGCAGCGGCACCTCGAAGACCTTGGCCACGCCGGCGCTCGCGCGGCCGGGCAGCAGCCGCAGCATCACCTCCGTCGATCCGGAGTGCCGGCCGAGCACGTCGGCGAGCTCGCCCACGACCGACTCGGTGGCGCGGTGCTCGGGCATGACCAGCAGCAGCGGGCCGCCGGAATCCATCGTCCCGAGATCCGGCGCGAACGCGGACTGCGCGTGCAGGTTGAGCCCGTCGTCGCGCCGCGACACGCGGCCGCGCACCACGAGGATCGCGTCGGGCTGCAGGACCGGCTGGAACTCGGTGTACGTCTTGCCCATGAACATGACGGTCACCTCGCCGCCGAAGTCCTCGACCGTGACCATGCCGTACGGGTTGCCGCTCTGCTTGGCCACGCGGTGGCTCACCCCGGTGAGCAGGCCGGCGATGGTGACCTGGTCGCCGTCTTCGATCTTCTCGTCGGAGAGCAGATCGTGGATCGTGTGGGTCGCATGCTTGGCCAGCGGCACCTCGAGTCCGGCGAGCGGATGATCGGAGACGTAGAGACCGAGCATCTCGCGCTCGAAGGCGAGCTTGTCCTTCTTGGCGAACTCCGGGCGCTCGGGGACCTTCGCGGTCGTCTGCGGCTCGTCGTCGCCCCACAGGCTGTCGAAGTCGAAGCCGACCTCGCCGTTGGCCTCGCGGCGCTTGTCGAGCACCGCCTGCTCGGCGGCATCCTCGTGGATCTCCAGCAGCGCCCGGCGGGTCGAGCCGAGCGAGTCGAAGGCGCCGGCCTTGATGAGCGACTCGATCGTGCGCTTGTTGGCGACGTGGACGGGCACCTTGGCGAGGAAGTCGTGGAACGACGTGAAGGGTTCCTGCTTGCGGGCCTCGACGATCGCATCGACGACGTTCGCGCCCACGTTGCGCACGGCGCCCAGCCCGAAGCGGATGTCGTCGCCGACCGCGGCGAAGTACCGCCCCGACTCCCGCACGTCGGGAGGCAGCACCCGGATGCCCATGCGGCGGCATTCGTTCAGGTACACCGCGAGCTTGTCCTTCGAGTCGCCCACGCTGGTCAGCAGCGCCGCCATGTACTCGGCCGGGTAGTGCGCCTTCAGGTAGGCGGTCCAGTACGAGATCAGCCCGTACGCGGCGGTGTGGGCTTTGTTGAAGGCGTAGTCGGAGAACGGCACCAGCACGTTCCACAGCGCGGTGATCGCAGCATCCGAGTAGCCGTTGGCCCGCATCCCCTCGGAGAACGGGACGAACTCCTTGTCGAGGATCTCCTTCTTCTTCTTGCCCATCGCACGCCGCAAAAGATCGGCCTGGCCGAGGGTGTAGCCGGCGAGCTTCTGCGCGACGGCCATGACCTGCTCCTGATAGACGATGAGCCCGTACGTCGTCTCGAGGATGTCCGCCAGGGGCTCGGCGAGCTCGGGATGGATCGGCTCGATCGCCTGCTTCCCGTTCTTGCGCAGCGCGTAGTTGGTGTGGGAGTCCACGCCCATCGGACCGGGCCGGTACAGGGCGAGGACGGCCGAGATGTCCTCGAAGTTGTCGGGCTTCATGAGGCGCAGGAGCGACCGCATCGGCCCGCCGTCGAGCTGGAAGACCCCCAGCGTGTCGCCGCGGGCGAGCAGCTCGTACGAGGCGCGGTCGTCGAGGGCGAGCTCTTCGAGCACGAGCTTCTCGCCGCGGTTGGCCGCGATGTTGTCGAGCGCATCGTCGATGATGGTGAGGTTGCGAAGCCCCAGGAAGTCCATCTTGATGAGCCCCAGCGCCTCGCACGCCGGGTAGTCGAACTGCGTGACGATCTGGCCGTCCTGCTCCCGCTTCATGATCGGGATGATGTCGATGAGCGGCTCGCTCGACATGATGACGCCCGCCGCGTGCACGCCCCACTGGCGCTTGAGGTTCTCGAGTCCGACCGCCGTGTCGAAGACGGTCTTGGCCTCCGGGTCGGTCTCGATGAGGGTGCGGAACTCGCTCGCCTCCCGGTAGCGCGGGTGCTCCGGGTCGAACATGCCCTCCAGCGGCATGTCCTTGCCCATCACGGCGGGCGGCATGGCCTTGGTGAGCCGCTCCCCCATGCTGAAGGGGAAGCCCAGGACGCGGCCGGCGTCCTTGAGCGCCTGCTTGGCCTTGATCGTGCCGTACGTCACGATCTGCGCGACCCGCTCGTCCCCGTACTTCTCGGTGACGTACTGGATCACCTCGCCGCGACGCCGATCGTCGAAGTCGACGTCGAAGTCGGGCATCGAGACGCGCTCGGGGTTGAGGAAGCGCTCGAAGATGAGCCCGTGCTGCAGCGGATCCAGGTCGGTGATCTTCATGGCGTACGCCGCCATCGACCCGGCGCCCGAGCCGCGGCCGGGGCCGACGCGGATCCCGTTGTCCTTGGCCCAGTTGATGAAGTCGGCGACGACGAGGAAGTAGCCGGGGAACCCCATCTGCACGATCACGCCGCACTCGTACTCGGCCTGCCGGCGCACGTCGTCGGGGATGCCGCCCGGGTACCGCTCGTGCAGGCCCCGCTCGACCTCCTTGACGAACCAGGACTCCTCGGTCTCGCCCTCGGGCACCGGGAATCGCGGCATGTAGTTGGCGCTCGTGTCGAACTCGACCTCGCAGCGCTCGGCGATCAGGAGGGTGTTGTCGCACGCCTCGGGGTGGTCGCGGAAGATCTGCCGCATCTCGGCGGGGCTCTTGATGTAGTAGCCGTCGCCGTCGAACTTGAAGCGCTTCGGGTCGTCGAGGGTCGACCCGGACTGCACGCACAGCAGGGCGGCGTGGCTGTTCGCGTCGTGCTGGTGCGTGTAGTGCGAGTCGTTGGTGGCGACCAGCGGGATGTCGAGGTCCTTCGCGATCCGCAGCAGATCGGGGATCACGCGGCGTTCGATCTCGAGCCCGTGCTCCATGATCTCGCAGAAGTAGCTGTCCTTGCCGAAGATGTCCTGGAACTCGGCGGCCGCGGCGCGCGCGGCGTCGTACTGGCCCAGGCGCAGCCGCGTCTGCACCTCTCCGGACGGGCAGCCCGTGGTGGCGATCAGGCCCTTGCTGTAGGTCTGGAGCAGCTCCCTGTCCATCCGCGGCTTGAAGTAGTAGCCCTCGATGCTGGACAGGCTCGCCAGGCGGAACAAGTTGTGCATGCCCGCGGTGCTCTCGGACAGCAGGGTCATGTGCGTGTACGCACCCGAGCCCGACACGTCATCGTCGCTCTGCTCCGGCGAGCCCCAGCGCACCCGCGCCTTGTCGGAGCGGTGGGTGCCCGGGGTGACGTACGCCTCGATGCCGATGATGGGCTTGACCCCGCCCGCCCTGGCCGCCTTGTAGAACTCGAAGGCGCCGAACGTGTTGCCGTGATCGGTGATGGCGATCGCCGGCATCCCGTGCCGGCCGGCCTCCTCCACCATCGAACCGAGCCGGGCCGCACCGTCGAGCATCGAGTACTCGCTGTGCACGTGCAGATGGACGAAGGAATCGGATGCCACGTCCTCCACTCTATGGAGGCCGTCCGACGCCGCGGGTCCGGCACCGGCGGGTCCTGCGAACCCGCCTGACCTTCGACCTGAACTCGAAGGTTCTGCCCTCACTCCGGCTCGAGGACGTAGCGCTGCACCCACGATGCCGGCACCGGCAGGGGCACGGCGTACAGGTATCGGATGAGCTGGCCGTGATGCTGGGTCTCGTGCTCGAGAAGGCGCAACGCGACCTCGATGCTGTCGGCGTCGCCGGGATCCAGCTCGCCGAGCCAGGCGTCCACCTCGGCCGCGCTCTGCTCGAGCGCGGCGCGCACCTGGTCGGCATCCTCGTCGTCGGCGAGCGAGCAGTCGAAGCCCTGCCACGACCCTGCCCGCGCCGCACGGACGTAGCTCTCCCGCGCGCCCACCACGCACCAGAAGTGGTTGGAGACCGGGCTCGACCGGACACCGGGCAGGCGCGCCCGCAGCCGGTCCGGCGGGAGGGCGTCGAGCAGATCGAGGTAGAGGCTGTTCGCGATCGTGTGCCGGCGCCGCAGCAGGGCGATCAGGTCGGTCATGTCGGCTGCCCTCCGTCAGAGACAGGATGCCACGCGGCTCTGACCGTCAGGTGCCGCGCAGCACGTCGAGCGCGTGGGCGAGGTCGGCCGGATACTCCGAGGTGAACCGCACCCGTTCGCCCGTGGCGGGGTGGTCGAACGAGAGCTCGCGCGCGTGCAGCCACTGCCTGGTCAGGCCCAGCCGCGCGGACAGCGTCGGATCCGCGCCGTAGAGCGGATCGCCGGCGCAGGGATGCCGGTGGGCGGCCATGTGCACGCGGATCTGATGCGTGCGCCCGGTCTCGAGCTCGATCTCCAGCAGGGAGGCGCCCGGGAAGGCCTCCAGTGTGCGGTAGTGGGTGATCGAGTCCTTGCCGTGCGGGGTGACGGCGAACTTCCACGAGTGCGAGGGGTGCCGGCCGATGGGCGCGTCGATGGTGCCGGCGAGCGGATCGGGATGCCCCTGCACCACCGTGTGGTAGATCTTGTCGACCTCGCGCTCCTTGAACGCGCGCTTGAGCGCCGTGTAGGCGCGCTCGGTCTTGGCCACGACCATGAGGCCGCTCGTGCCGACGTCCAGCCGGTGCACGACGCCCTGCCGCTCGGCCGCCCCGGTCGTCGCGGTGTGCACGCCGGCAGCCGCCAGCGCGCCGAGGACGGTCGGCCCCTCCCATCCGACGGACGGGTGGGCCGCGACGCCCGCCGGCTTGTCGACGACGACGATGTCGTCGTCCTCGTACACGATGCCGAGGTCGGGCACCGCGAGCGGCACCACCTCGGGGTCGCGCCGGTCCTCCCACGTCACCTCGAGCCACGACCCCGCGCGCAGCCGGTCGGACTTGGTCGCCGTGCGCCCGTCGAGCAGAACGCCTCCGGCATCGGTCACATCCGCGGCGAACGTGCGCGAGAACCCGAGCATCCGTGCCAGGGCCGCATCCACGCGGGTGCCCTCCAGCGCGTCCGGGACCGGCAGGCTCCGGGTCGGCATGTCAGCGGTCTTCGTCCGCGTCGGGCGCGGCCATCGCCTCGGTGTCGGCGTGCTTGCGGTCGCGGGTGCCGTCCAGGTGCAGCCCGAGCAGGACGAGCAGGGCCACCACGATCATGCAGCACACGATGAACATGTCGGCGATGTTGTAGATGGCGGGCATCATCCAGGGCGTGGAGATGAAGTCGACCACGTGCCCCACGGCGAACCCCGGTGAGCGGAACAGGCGATCGCCCAGGTTCCCCAGCACTCCGCCCAGCAGCAGGCCCAGCACGATGGCCCAGGTGCGCGAGCGCACGCGGGTGATCAGCAGCCACACGATGGCCACCGCGACCGCGCTCAGCGCGATCGTGAACAGCCAGGTGACGCCCTCACCGAGCGAGAACGCGGCGCCCGAGTTGCGGACGTAGTAGAAGATCAGGAAGTCGCCGAGGATCGGCACCGGCGTCTCGAAGGGAAGCGTCCGGATGACGGCGAGCTTGGACAGCTGATCGGCGGCCAGCACGAGCACCGCGAGGACCGCGGCGATCGTGCCGGCCGCCGCGGGACGCAGTGCGGGCCGGTCTGTCAAGGGATCGGGTCAGAGGCCGATGGCCGAGACGGGCGTGGGCCCGGACGGCGTGGCCTTCGCGTCGAGGTCGCGCAGCTGGCCCTCGATGTAGCTGCGCAGCTGCTGACGGTAGTCGCGCTCGAAGCTGCGCAGCTCCGTGATGCGGCTCTCGAGGTTCGAGCGCTCCTGGTCGAGGCGCGCGATCTCCTCGCGGCCCTTGGCCTCAGCTTCCGAGACGATCGACGCCGCCTGCGCGCGGGCGTCGGCGATGAGCTTGTCGCGCTGCGCCTGTCCCTCGGCGACGTGCTCGTCGTGCAGGCGCTGGGCGAGCTCGATGATGCCGGCGCTGGCGGCGGCCGGAGGGGCGCCGGCGGCGTCGGCCGGTGCCTCAGGCGCCAGGGCGGCGGGCGTCTCGGCGGTCTGTGCCGGTGCCGCCGCCGGAATGGCACCGGACTCGTAGCCGGCGAGCTTCGCCTTCAGCTCCTCGTTCTCGGCGATGGTCTTGCGCCACTCGACGACGATCTCGTCGAGGAAGTCATCGACCTCGTCCGGGTCGAAGCCCTCCTTGAACCGGACGTGCTGGAACTGCTTGGTGACGACGTCATCGGGCGTGAGTGCCATTGTCATTCCTCTTTCGGGGGGTCACTGCGTATCGATGTCGGCGGCGCACCCACCGATCGGGCACGTCATCCTGCCAGCATAGCCGCGCCCCGGCGGACCTGTCGAAGCCCCGGCACCGGGTCAGCCGGCGAGCGCGCGGGTGATGCTGAGGAGGATGAAGCAGGCGAGCATGACGATCGCGAACGCGAAGTCGATCGCGAATCCGCCCACACGCAGCGGCGGGATGAACCGGCGCAGCAGCTTGATCGGAGGGTCGGTGAGCGTGTAGACGATCTCGGCGATGACGAGCATGGCCCCGCGCGGGCGCCATTGGCGGTTGAACAGCGGGATGTAGTCCATCACCAGCCGCGCGAGCAGCACGACGATGTAGAGGAGGATGAGCGTGTTGAGGATCGCAGCGGCGACGCGCAGCACGTCCACGCTGCGTTACGACTGCGCGAAAGCGGGCTCGGCCTCGCCCTGCGCGATCGATCCCTCGCCCGACACGGCGATGTTCTCCGGCGAGAGCAGGAAGACCTTGCTGGTGACCCGCTCGATGCGGCCGTACAGGCCGAGCGACAGTCCGCTCGCGAAGTCGATCAGGCGCCGCGCGTCCGCGTCGCTCATCTGCGACAGGTTGATGATCACCGGGATCCCCTCGCGGAAGTTCTCGGCGATCACCTGGGCGTCGCGGTACTGCTTGGGGTGCACCGTGAGGATCTCGCTGAGCGGCCCGGCGGCGGGCTGCCGGACGACGGCGGGGCGGCGCAGCGGCGTCACCGGGGCGGGCTTGGCGTCCACCTCCTGCTGACGGCTGCCGCGGGGCTGATGCGGCTGCGGCTCCTCGTAGGTCTCCTCCTCGTCGGCGAGGCCCAGATAGACCATGGTCTTCTTCAGCGGGTTCGACATCGCATCCTCCGTATCGCTGTCTGTTCCGAGGTTAACCGCCCGTGGGGCGCGGGCCCGTGATTGCCGTGCCGATCCGCAGGTGTGTCGCACCCACGGCGATCGCCTCAGCGAAGTCGGCGGTCATCCCGGCCGAGATCCAGTCCGCCGCCGGATCGAGTGCGCGCACGACGTCCGCGCAGGAGCGCAGCCGCTCGAAGGCGGGGGCCGCAGGCTCGCCCAGCGGAGCGACCGCCATGACGCCGCGCAGCCGCAGGCTGGGCAGGCCCAGCACATGGGTCGCCAGCGCCTCCACCCCGTCGGGCACGACTCCCCCGCGCCCGGGGTCGTCGGTGAGGTTCACCTGGATCAGCACGTCCAGGGTCGGGTCGCCGTCGTCCGCCGCGGAGTGGAGCGCGTCCGCGAGCCGGTCACGGTCGACCGAGTGCACCGTGAGCGGGACGTGGGATGCGGCCTGCCGCAGCGCGCGGGCCTTGTTGCGCTGCGCCTGCCCGATGAAATGCCAGCGCAGTCCGGGCAGGTCGCCCACCTCGGCGATCTTCGCAGTGATCTCCTGCTGGCGGTTCTCGCCGACGTCCGCCACGCCGAGCCCGTGCAGGGCGCGCACGAGCTCGGGTGGATGGAACTTCGTGACGACGATGCGCGTGAGCTCGGACGGGTCGCGGCCGCCCGCCCGGGCGGCGTCGGCGATCGCCGCGTCGACCGCGGCCAGGCGCGCAGAGAGATCGCTCATCGGGTTCCTGAGCCTGTCGAATCGGTTCCTGAGCCCGGAGCGGGGCTATTTCAGGAAGTCGGGGATGTCGAGGTCGTCGTCGCCGAACGGCGAGTCGATGCCCGCCGGCTCGGCCAGCGCCGCCACCGAGACCTTCTCGCGCTCGCTCTCGGGCTCGAGCTCGGCCGCCACCTCCGCCGCCACGGCGGGGATCGCCGGAGTCTGACGCTGGGCGGTGACCGGGTCGATGCGCAGCTGCGGCTCGCCGCCGTCGAAGCCGGCGGCGATGACGGTGACCCGCACCTCGTCGCCGAGCGTGTCGTCGATGACCGTGCCGAAGATGATGTTCGCCTCGGGGTGCGCCGCCTCCTTGACCAGCTGTGCAGCGTCGTTGATCTCGAAGATGCCGAGGTTCGAGCCGCCCTGGATCGACAGGAGCACGCCGTGCGCGCCCTCGATCGAGGCTTCCAGCAGCGGGGACTCGACCGCGAGCTCGGCGGCCTTGATCGCCCGATCCGCGCCGCGTGCCGAGCCGATGCCCATGAGCGCGGAGCCCGCGCCCTGCATGACCGACTTGACGTCGGCGAAGTCGAGGTTGATCAGACCGGGGGTCGTGATGAGGTCGGTGATGCCCTGGACGCCCGCCAGGAGGACCTGGTCGGCCGTGGCGAACGCCTCGATCATCGAGATGCCGCGATCGCTGATCTCGAGCAGACGGTCGTTGGGCACCACGATGAGGGTGTCGACCTCCTCCTTCAGCTTCGCGACCCCGGTCTCGGCCTGCTGCTGGCGACGGCGGCCCTCGAACGAGAACGGCTTGGTGACCACGCCGATCGTCAGCGCCCCGATCGACTTCGCGATCTTCGCGACGACGGGCGCGCCGCCGGTGCCGGTCCCGCCGCCCTCGCCGGCGGTGACGAAGACCATGTCGGCGCCGCGCAGCGCCTCCTCGATCTCCTCCGCGTGGTCCTCGGCGGCGCGGCGCCCGACCTCGGGGTCGGCCCCGGCGCCCAGGCCGCGGGTGAGCTCGCGGCCGACGTCGAGCTTGACGTCGGCGTCGCTCATCAGGAGCGCCTGGGCGTCCGTGTTGACGGCGATGAACTCGACCCCGCGCAGGCCGAGCTCGATCATGCGGTTGACGGCGTTGACGCCGCCGCCGCCCACGCCGACCACCTTGATGACGGCGAGGTAGTTCTGGTTCTGGCTCATGCCGGCCTCCGTGCCCTTGACTGCGCTCTGCACTCGTTCTGCTGCGGGAAACCTTCAACCTCTACCAGAGGGTTAAAGAATTGCCCGGTATGCATTTGTTGATTCAGACGGTATGCGCCGCCGGTGCCCCGAACGGCATCGACGTGGGCGTGTCGCGACATCCGCGCGGTCAGCCGACGACCACGGCCTCCGGCGACGAGACGTCGTAGCGGTCGACCTGGTCCGGGGGCCGGCTGACCATGAGCTTCTCGAGCACGACGGCCTTCCTGGCGGACTCCTCCGCGCCGCCCCACACGATGGTGGTGCGGGTCTTCCCGAGGGTGAGCGTCACGTCGTCCGGGGTGGTCGCACGCACCGCCGTGACCTGCGGCCGCAGCGCGTCCGGCAGCGAGCGCATCACCGTGCCCACCGCCTCGAAGGCGGGGGTCTGCGTCCCCCCGCGCACGTCGATCACAGGTTGGCCCGAGGGCCGCTTCTGGGTCGTGGAGAGGGCGACGCCTGCGGCATCCACCAGCGTGTATCCAGCCGCCGACTCGATCACGCCCACGGGTGTGCGCTCCACGATGCGCAGGACGAGGTCGTGGGGCGGCTGCGCCTCCAGGCTGTACGTCTCGATCAGGGGGAAGCGGACGAGGGCCTCCTTCACCGCACTGTCGTCGACGAGCGGCAGCGGCGTGCCGAGCTGATCGGCCAGGGCCGCCTCGACCTCGGCGACATCCAGCGCCTGGGCGCCGACGACCGAGATGCGCTCGACGGCGAACAGCGGGCTGTACGCCGCGCCGAGCGTGCCGAGGACGAGCACCGCCAGCGACGCGGCCGCCCCGATCCACAGCGCCCGGCGACGGCGCGATCGCGCCGTGAACCGGCGCACCTCGGCCCGCAGCGCACGGCGCCGTGCGCGTGCGGCACGCCACACGTCGCGCAGGCGGACGGGCGCGGCATCCGCGGCGGGATCGTCGGCACGCGCCGTCGCCGCCGCCTCGTCCAGCCGGAGCGGGACCGGCGCGGCCGGCGTCGCGGGCTCGGTGCTCTCGGTCGCGGGCGGCTCGTGCGCGGGCGGAGCGACCCGCTCAGGGGGCGCCGGCAGAGGGGTGGGCCGCCGCATCCGCTAGTCCCCCTCGCCGGGCGCCAGCGCCTCCAGCAGCTGCGGCACGAGCAGATTGACGTTTCCGCACCCGAGCGTGACGACGAAGTCGCCCTCGCGCGCGATCGATGCGGCGTAGTCGGCCGCCTGCTGCCAGTCGGCGATGAACCGCACCCGCGACCGGTCGCGGAAGGCGTCGCTGACGAGGGCGCCGGTGACCCCCTCGACGGGGTCCTCCCGCGCGCCGTACACGTCGAGCACGATCGTCTCGTCGGCGAGCTGTTCGAGCACCTCGGCGAACCACGGCGACATCACGGCCGTGCGCGAGTACGTGTGCGGCTGGTGCACGGCGATGATGCGCCCCCCGCCGATCACGCTGCGCGCGCCCGACAGCGCCGCAGCGACCTCGGCCGGGTGGTGCGCGTAGTCGTCGTAGACGCTGACGCCGCGCCGCACCCCGTGCAGCTCGAACCGGCGGGCGGTGCCGGCGAACGGCTCGACGGCGCGCACGGCGTCCTCGAATCGGTGGCCCAGGGCGACGAGCACCGCCACCGCGCCGGCGGCGTTGACGGCGTTGTGCACGCCGGGCACGGTCAGCTGCGCCCGGACCGAGGTGCCCGCGTGGGTGAGCGTGAACGCGACGGGGCCGTCCGCGACGATGTCCTCGAGGCGCACGTCGGCGGCGGCGTCCTCGCCGAAGGTCACGACGTCGGGATGCCGCAGCTGCGCCCGCACCCGCTGGGCCCCCGGGTCATCGGCCGAGATCACCACCGCGTCACGGGCGTCGTCGGCGAAGCGGGTGAACGCGGCGTAGAAGTCGTCGTCGCTGCCGTAGAAGTCGACGTGGTCGGGGTCGACGTTCGTGATGAGCGCGACGGAGGTCTCGTAGAGCAGGAACGTGCCGTCGGACTCGTCGGCCTCGATCACGAAGAGCTCATCGGCTCCGGTGTCGCTGGAGGACCCCAGCTCGGCGATGACCCCGCCGTTGACGAAGGACGGGTCCGCCCCCAGCCGCCGCAGCGCCGTGACGATCATGCCGGTCGAGGTCGTCTTGCCGTGGGCGCCCGCCACCGACACGAGCCGGCGGCCGCCGATGAGCCAGTGCAGCGCCTGGGAGCGATGGATCACGTGCAGTCCGCGCGCCTTGGCGAGCACGTACTCGGGGTTGTCGGGCCAGATCGCGCCGGTGTGGACGACGGTGTCGGCGTCGCCCAGGTTCGCCGCATCGTGGCCGACGTGCACCGTGGCGCCGAGGCGCTCGAGCTCGCGCAGGCCGGGGCTGTCGGCCCGGTCGGAGCCGGAGACGCGGATGCCGCGCGCCAGGAACATGCGCGCGAGCCCCGACATCCCCGATCCGCCGATGCCGATGAAGTGCGCGGCGTGGATCTCGTCGGGGATGGGAAGGCTCAGGTCGGGTCGGATCATGGCCCGTCAATCCTAAGTTGGCGCGGTGCCGCCCAGGCTCCGGCGCGCTGGGTGCCGGCTGTGTCTTCGCCGCACGCCGCGCGCGCTGCTCAGCGCCCGAGCGCTTCGTCGATGAGCGCGAGCACGTTGTCGGTGCCCCTCAGGGTGCCGACCTCGGCGGCGGCCGCGTGCATCCGCGCGCGCCTGTCCGCGTCGTGCAGGAGCGGGATCACCTCGGCGCGCACCCGGTCGCCGGTGAACTCGGCGTCCGGGATGAGCACGGCAGCGCCGGCGGCCACCGCGGCGGCGGCGTTGCGGGCCTGCTCGCCGTTGCCGACCGCGTACGGGACGAACACCGCGGGGATGCCGAGGGCTTCGATCTCGCTGACGGTCGCCGCGCCGGCGCGCGAGACGATGAGGTCGGCGAGCGCGTAGGCCAGGTCCATCCGGTCCTCGTACCGCGGGGTGACGTGCCCGGGCGCGGTCGCCTCGAGACCCTCGCGCTGATCGCCGGTGAGGTGGACGAGCTGCCAGCCCGCCTCGAGCACGTCGCGGTGCGCGTCGGCGAAGGCGTCGTTGAGGCGCTTGGCTCCGAGCGACCCGCCGAACACGAGCAGCGTCGGCGTGGCCGGGTCGAGCCCGTAGCGGGCCGCGGCCTCGGCGCGCGCGGCGGTGCGGTCGAGCTCGACGAGCTCGCGGCGCAGCGGCATCCCCACGACGCGGGCGCCCTTCAGCGGCGTGCCCGCGAACGCGACTCCCACCGCCGCCGCGGAGCGCGCGCCGAGCCGGTTGGCGAGGCCGGGCAGGGCGTTGGCCTCGTGGATCACGACGGGCACGCCCGCGCGCCGCGCCGCGACGTACGCCGGCGCCGATGCGTAGCCGCCGAAGCCGACGACGACGTCGACGCCGCGGTCGGCGATGTGCCCGCGCACCTGTGCGATGGCGCGGCGGAACCGCGCCGGGAAGCGCAACGCCTCGCCGTTTGGCCGCCGCGGGAAGGGCACCTTGTCGACCAGGAGCAGCTCGTAGCCCCGCTCGGGCACGAGCCGGGCCTCCAGACCCTCCCGGGTGCCCAGCACGAGGACCTCGGCGTCGGGCTCGCGGGCGCGCAGCGCGTCCGCGACCGCGAGCAGCGGGTTGACGTGTCCGGCGGTGCCGCCGCCGGCGAGGAGGTAGGTCGTGGCCACCCCGCGACTTTACCGGAGCGGCGCTGGGCGCTCCTTGACCGGCAGGGTGCGCGCGAACGACAGCAGCACCCCCGAGGCGAGCAGCACCGACAGCAGCGCCGTGCCGCCCTGGGACATGAACGGCAGCGGCACGCCCAGCACGGGGAACACGCGCAGCACCACGCCGACGTTGACGAGCGCCTGACCGACCACCCACACCGTGATGCCGCCGGCGACGATGCGCACGAACGGATCGTCGGTCTTGCGGATGACGTGGAAGGCGCCGACGGCGAACAGGGCGAACAGCGCGAGCACGACGGCGCAGCCGATGAGGCCGAGCTCCTCCCCCACGATCGCGAAGATGTAGTCGTTGGCGGCGGCCGGGAGCCAGTCGTACTTCTCTTTCGAGTTGCCCAGCCCCAGCCCGAAGATCCCGCCGCTGGCCAGGCCCCAGATGCCGTGCAGCGGCTGGTAGCAGCTGTACTCGTAGTCCTCGAGGCAGTTCGGGTTCAGGAAGCTGGTGATCCGGCGCATGCGGTCGGGGCTGGCGATGGCGAGCGCGGCGACCGCGAGCGCCGACAGCACGAGCGGGATGATGAAGATCCGCAGCTTCACCCCCGAGAAGAACAGCGCGCCGAGGGCGATCAGGAACAGGACCATCGCGGTGCCCAGGTCGTGGCCCGCCATGACCGTGGCGATCACGAGCGCGACCACCGGCACCACCGGGATGAACACGTGCCGCCACAGGCCCAGCAGGGTCTGCTTGCGGAACAGCACGTACCCGAGCCACAGCGCGAGGGCGAGCTTGAGCAGCTCCGAGGGCTGCGCGGTGATGCCGCCGATCTCGATCCAGTTCCGGTTGCCGTACAGCTCGTAGCCCAGCGGGGTGAACACGAGCAGCTGGAAGACCACCGCGACGATGAGCGCCGGCCACGCGACCCGCTTCCAGAACGCGACCGGCAGCCGGCTCGCGATGAACATCAGCGGGATGCCGAGGACGGCGAACACCAGCTGCTTCAGGACCGCGTCGAACGGCTCGGAGCTCGCCGAGGTCGCGGACAGGATCATGACCAGCCCGAAGCCGGTCAGCAGCAGCGCCGTCGAGGCGATCAGCAGGAACTCGCTGGGCACGGGCGCGAAGATGCGCCCCAGCGACACGCGCGCGGCCAGCCCGCGCCGACGCGGTTCAGGCGGGTCGCCCGCCGACCGGGCCGGGCGCGGCACCGTGCTGGTCACCGTTCCCCCTCCCGATCCAGTCCCGCACCGCTGCTGCGAAGCGTTCGCCGCGATCCGTGTACGACGCGAACTGGTCGAAGGATGCCGCCGCCGGCGCGAGGAGGACCACGTCGCCGTCGTCGGCCGCCTCCGCCGCCAGTGCGACGACACGTGCCATGACGTCTTCAGTCTCATCGTGCTCGACCTCGAAGAGGGGCACATCGGGCGCGTGTCGTCCGAACGCGGCGACCAGCGCCGTGCGGTCCGTGCCGATGACGATCACGGCCTTGGCCTGCCCGCCGCGCGCCGCGATGAGCTCGTCGACGTCGACGCCCTTGAGCAGGCCCCCGATGATCCAGATCGCGCCGGGATAGGCCGCCAGCGACGAGGCGGCCGCGTGCGGGTTGGTGGCCTTCGAGTCGTCCACCCAGGTGACGCCGCCCGCGACGGCGACCACCTCGATGCGATGCGGGTCGAGCCGGAAGGCGCGCAGGGCGTCGCGGACGGCGGTGGGCGCGACCTCCAGCGAGCGCGCCAGCGCCGCCGCGGCGAGGATGTTCGCGACCACATGAGGGGCCGCCAATCCCCGCTCGGCGAGCTCGGCGACGGTGGTCAGCTCGAGGGCGCTCGTGCGCCGGTCCTCGAGGAACGCGCGGTCGACGAGGATCCCGTCCACCACCCCCAGGTCGCTCGGCCCCGGAACCCCCAGGTCGAAGCCGATGGCGCGGGCCCCCTCGACGACGTCGGCGTCCTCGACCATGCGCAGCGTCGCGGCATCCGATTTGTTGTACACGCACGCCACCCTCGTGCGGTCGTAGACGTGCGCCTTCGCCTCGCGATACGCCTCGAACGACCCGTGCCACTCGAGGTGATCATCGGCGAGGTTCAGGCACACCGCCGCGTAGGGCGAGATCGCGTCCGGGCCGGTGCTCAGGCCCAGGTACCAGAGCTGGTGGCTCGACAGCTCGACCACGAGCACGTCGAAGCCCGCCGGATCGCGCACGGCGTCGAGCACCGGCATCCCGATGTTGCCGCACGGCGCTGCGCGCAGGCCGCCTGCGGCCATCATGGTCGCGGCCAGCCGCGTGGTGGTGGTCTTGCCGTTCGTGCCGGTCACCAGCATCCAGTCAGCCGGGCTGCCGTCCGTGCGGACGACCTTGTCGCGCACCCGCCACGCCAGCTCCACATCGCCCCACAGTGCGATGCCGCCCTCCCGGGCCCAGCGGATGAGGGCGTGGTGCGGCGCGAAGCCGGGCGAGGCGATCACCACCTCCGGGTCGAAGGCGATGAGCTCGTCCGGCACACTCGCCAGCGGTCCCTCCCACAGGCGCGCGCCGATGACCGGCAGCAGCCGGCGGTACTCGTCGGTTGCCTGCTCGGTGACCACGAGCACGTCTGCGCCGAGTTCGGCGAGCGTGTCGGCGACCGAGAAGCCGGTGACCGAGAGCCCGAGCACGGCGACGCGCAGCCCCCTCCAGTCCGCATGCCAGCTGGTGAGGGTGTCGAGACGGCTCGTCATGTGTGCGCGAGCCAATCCACGTAGAACAGACCGATCCCGGTGACGGCGAGCATCCCGGCGATGATCCACATGCGCACCACGATGGTGATCTCCGGCCAGCCGCGCATCTCGAGGTGATGGTGGAACGGGCTCATCAGGAACAGCCGCTTGCCGCGCGTGAGCTTGAAGTAGAGCCGCTGCAGGATCACCGAGCCCGGCCCGATGATGTAGACGCCGGCCAGCAGCACGCCGAGCACCTCGGTGCGGGTGAGGATCGACAGTGCGGCGATGACGCCTCCGATCGCCATCGACCCCACATCGCCCATGAAGATCTTGGCCTTCGGGGCGTTCCACCACAGGAACCCGACCAGGGCGCCCACGAACGCGGCCGCGACGATGGCCAGGTCGAACGGGTTCGCGGTCGGGTAGCACGCATCGCGGGTGGCCGGGTCGAGGAACGGGTTCGTGCAGGACTGGTTGAACTGCCAGAACGCGAGCAGGCTGTACGCGCCGACGACGAACACGCCGCATCCGGCGGCGAGGCCGTCCAGTCCGTCGGTCACGTTGGTGCTGTTCGACCAGGCGACCCCGATGAACGAGACCCAGGTGAGGTAGAGCAGCCACCCGAGGATCGGGCCGAGCACGAAGAAGTACAGCCACGGCACGTCCCGCACGATCGACACGTAGGCCGATGCGGGCGTGCCTCCGTTCGCGGTCGGGAGCGTGAGGGCGAGGATGCCGAAGGGCACTGTGACGATGACCTGCCCGATGACCTTGCGCCAGCCGCTGAGGCCGAGGCTGCGCTGGCGGCGCACCTTCATGTAGTCGTCGATGAAGCCGACGGCACCGAGGCCGATCATCATCCACAGCACGAGCAGGCCCGAGACGGTGGGCGGATTCGCGCCCACGAAGCACCCGACGATGTACCCCACGACGGTTCCGGCGATGAAGATCGTGCCGCCCATGGTGACCGTGCCGCGCTTCTCGGCATGGCTGGGGTTCTCGATCGCCTCCGGCGTCCGGATCACCTGGCCCCAGCCCCAGGTGCGGAACAGGCGGACGAACACCGGCGTCAAAAAGAGCGTGAACGCCACCGAGATCGCCGCCGCGGTCAGGAGAGATCTCACGAGAAGAATCCTCCCAGACGATCGCCCAGCGTGCGCAGGCCCGCCGCGTTGGACGACTTCACGATCACCCGGTCGCCGTCGCGCAGCTCGCCCACGAGGTAGTCGTACGCCTCGTCGGCGGTGGCGAAGTACACGGCCTCGCTGCTCCACGACCCCTCGGCGACGGCGGCGAGGTGGATCCGCCGCGCGTCCTCGCCGACCACGACGATCCGCTGGATGCGCAGGCGCACCGCGAGCTCGCCGATGCGGTCGTGCTCCTCGCCGGAGAACTCGCCGAGCTCGCTCATCGCACCGAGCACCGCGACCGTGCGCTCGCCGGGTCCGGTGATCTGCGCCAGCGTGCGCAGCGCCGCCGCGACCGAGTCGGGGCTGGCGTTGTAGGCGTCGTTGATGATCCGCACCGAGTCGGACCCCATCGGCTGCATGCGCCAGCGCTCGGCGATCTCCACCGTCTCCAGCCGGGCGATCGCATCGTCCAGCGAGACGCCCAGCGCCGTCGTCGCGGCGATGGCCGCCAGCGCGTTGCCGACGTGGTGCTCGCCGATCACCTGCAGCCGCAGCGGGCGGCTGACACCGTCGGCGACCACCGTGAGCGTGGTGCCGGCTGCGGTCGCCTCGACGTCCTGCGCGCGCACCTGGGCGGCCGGCCCCTGCCCGAACCAGCGCACGTCGATGCGGCGATCCTCGGCGATCGACGCCATCGCCGCCACCCGCGGATCGTCGGCGTTGAGCACGGCGACGCCGCCCGGGCGGATGTGCTCGACGAGCTCCGCCTTGGCCGCGGCGATCGCCTCCAGGCCCCCTTCGCCGCCGGCGTGCGCCTTGCCCACCATCAGCACGACGCCGACGTCGGGCTCGATGAGCTCGGCGAGCCCGCCGACCACGCCCTTGAGCGAGGTGAACTCGCCCTGACCCCGCGCGCTGAGCTCGCTGACGAGGTAGCGCGTGTCGTGGGTGATCCGGAGCATCGTCAGGGGCGCGCCGACCTCGTTGTTCAGCGATGCGCGCGGGGCGACGGTCTCGCCCTCGTCCCGCAGGATGCGGGCGATGAGGTTCTTCGTGGTGGTCTTGCCGTTGGATCCCGTGATCGCGACGACCCGGAGGTCGCCGTGCTCGCGCACCCGCTCGACGACCTCGCGGGCGAGGTCGGCGAGCGCGACCAGGACGTCGGGCACCACGATCTGCGGCACGTCCGCGTCGACGACGTGCTCGACGACGGCCAGCACTGCTCCGGCCTGGACGGCCGCCGGCACGAACAGATGGCCGTCGGAGTGCTCCCCGGGCTTGGCCACGAAGATGTCGCCCGGCCCGATGAGGCGGGAGTCGGTCTCCACCGTCCCCGACACCACGGCGTCGTCGGCGTCGCCGGCGCTCACGAGCCGCCCGTGGACGATGTCGGCGATCTCGGCGAGCGACAGGGCGATCATGAATCCTCCGGGCGGCGCGAACCGCGCCGCCTCACTTGTAGACGGGAAGCTCGGGGGCCTTCGTCGTCGAGGGCATGACGCGGTAGGTCTTCATGACCTGCGTCATGGCCTTCTGGAACCCTTCGGCGTCGGCCGAGGAAGACTTTACCCTGGTGGGCTCATCCTGCGTGATCGCCACGATGTACTCCGGGTCCTCGGCCGGGGCGAATCCGATCATCAGCGTGTACCAGACGCCGGACTTGTAGTGGCCCTTGCCGTCGGACTTCTGGCCGGTGCCGGACTTCATCGCGACGCGGTAGCCGGGCACGTGGATGGCCTTGGAGTACCCCGCCTGCATGTAGACGTTCTCCAGCATGGTGGTGACCTGCCGCGCGGATTCCTCGCTGATCACGCGCACCTTCTCGGGAAGCTCCGGCTCGATGACCGTGCCGTCCGCCTTGGTGCACGACTCGATGAGCTGCAGCGGAACCCGCACGCCGCCGTTCGCGATCGCGCTGTAGGCGCCGATGAGCTCGGGCACGGTCGTGGCGACGCCCTGGCCGTAGTTGGTGTCGTAGAGCTGCTGGTTGTCCCACTCGGACGCCGGATAGAGGATGCCCTTCTGCTCGGCCGGGAAGTTCACCGCGCTCCCCTGCCCGATGCCGAACTTCTTGAGGTACTCGTAGCGCGTCTGGGGGTCGATGCGCTCGCTCAGCCGCGAGATTCCCACGTTCGACGATTCGACGAGCACGCCGTTGAGGGTGTAGTCGACCGTGGCGTGGCCCGACATGTCGCGCACCCGCGCGCCGTTGTCGAAGGTCACCTTCCAGGGCGCGTGCACCGTGGTCAGCGGGGTCAGGCCCGCACCGTCGACGAGCACCGCCGCCGACAGCGCCTTGAAGGTCGACGCCGGCTCGAAGGTGTCCTGGAAGACCCGGTTGCGCAGGAAGGCGCCTTCCGCGTCGAAGTCGTTGGGATCGACCGTCGGGTACTCTGCGGCCGCGCGGATCTTGCCGGTCTTGGCCTCCACGACGGTGATGGTGCCGCTGATCGACTTGTACTTCTTCACCTGCTCGGCGATCAGCTGCTGCAGATACCACTGCAGGTCGGAGTCGATCGTCAGCTGGAGCGTGCCGCCGTCCTGCGCCGGGGTCTCCACCTTGGTCCCGGGGATCACCACCCCGTCCTGCCCGCGCTGGAACGTCTCCTCGCCGTCGGTGGCGGCCAAGCACTGGTCCTGGGCCACCTCCAGGCCCTCCAGCGGGGAGCCGTCCACGCCGACGAAGCCGGTGAGGCTCCCGGCGACGGCCCCCTGCGGATACACGCGCGAAGGCTGCGACGTGAAGCTGAGGTACGGCAGGCCGAGCTCGGCGAGATCGCGGTACTGCTCGGTGGTGAGCCCGCGCTTGAGGTACGCGAACTGCGACTCCGGGTCGCGCTCGAGGGCGTCGGCCACGATCGTCATGACCTCCTCGGCCGTCTGGCCGGTGATGGCCGCGATCTCGCCCGCGGTCTGCGCCCACGGGATCTGGATCTTCTCCCCGCCGCGCACGACCTGCTGCGGCTTCACGTTCTTCGGCGACAGCTGGGCGTCGTACAGCAGAGTGCTCTCGGCGAGCACCCGGCCCGAGGCATCCGTGATCGACCCGCGCGTCCCCTTCAGCGCGACCCGCTCGCCGATCTTGGTGAGCGAGTCCTTGACGTGCTGGTCGGCGTTGACGATCTGGATGTCGACGAGGCGGATGCCGAAGGCCACCAGCACCGCCAGCACCACTCCGAGCGCGACGACCGTGCGGCGTCGAGGGCTGCGCGACGTGCGTGTCGTCATGCGTTCGGCTCCGTTCAGCGTGTGGTCGGGGTGGGCAGTCCGTCGGTGATCGGCGGCGGCAGGGCGGTCGTGACGTCGGATTCCGTCGCCGTCTCGAGCGTGCCCTGCATGGTCGCGTCCGGCGTGGTCACCAGCGGTGTGTCGGCGACGAGCGCGTTGCCCACCGCCCCTTTGCTCAGAGCGCTCACCGACGAGGCGTATCCGGCCGGCTTCCCGCTGCCGATGATCGCGCCGTCGCTGAGGCGCAGGTAGGTGGGCGACTGGTTGATCACCATCCCGAGCGATGCGGCGTTGGCGGCGAGGTACTGCGGCGAGCTCATCCCGGCGATCTCGTCGTACAGCACCTGCTTCTGCCAGGTCAGCTCGCGCTGCTGCTGGGTCAGCTCGCTCACCCGGTACGTCGTCTCGGTCGTGGCGACCGAAAGCCCCATCTGTGCGGCGGCGATGGCCAGCGCGCCCAGCAGCGCCGTGAGCGCGTAGGCGACGCGCGGCCGCCGGCGGCGACCGACCTGCTCGACCGGGCGCAGCGGCGGCTCGCGGCGGGGCAGCTCGGCGATGAGCGGCTGCAGCGTGTCCGGCGCGGCGCTCATGCCGCCTCCCGCAGCCGTTCGGCGGCGCGCAGGCGCACGGGCGTCGCCCGCGGGTTCCGGGCGCGCTCGGCGTCGCCCGCGAGCTCCGCGCCCTTGACGAGCAGACGGAAGCGGGGGGCATGCTCCGGCAGCTCGACCGGCAGCCCGGCCGGTGCGGTCGAGGCCGACGCCCGGGCGAACAGCCGCTTGACCAGACGGTCTTCGAGCGACTGATAGGCCAGCACGACGATGCGCCCCCCGACGTCGAGGGCGTCCAGGGCCGCGGGGATCGCACGCTCGAGCACGGCGAGCTCTTCGTTGACGGCGATGCGCAGCGCCTGGAAGACGCGCTTGGCGGGGTGTCCGGCGCGCTGCGCGGCGGCCGGCGTGGCGGCAGTGATGATCTCCACGAGACGGCCTGAGCGTTCGATCGGAGCCTCGGCGCGCGCCCGCACGATCGCCCTCGCATAGCGGGCCGCCAGCTTCTCCTCGCCGTAGTGCTCGAAGATCCGGCGCAGCTCGCCCTCGCTCGCGGTGGCGATCAGCTCGGCCGCCGTCCGGCCGGCGGTCTGGTCCATGCGCATGTCCAGCGGGGCGTCCTTGGAGTAGGCGAAGCCGCGCTCGGCGGCGTCCAGCTGCAGCGACGAGACGCCGAGGTCGAAGAGGATGCCGTCGACGGCCGAGACGCCGACCGAGGTCAGCGCGTCGCCGATGCCGTCGTACACCGTGTGCACGAGCGCGACCCGGTCGCCGAAGGGGGCGAGCCGCTCCCCCGCGATCCGCAGGGCCTCGGTGTCGCGGTCGAGGCCGATCAGCCGCACGCGGGGGAACCGCTGCAGGAACGCCTCCGCGTGCCCGCCCATGCCGAGGGTGGCGTCGACGAGCACGGCGCCGTCGCGGGTGAGCGCGGGCCCGAGCAGCTCGACGCAGCGGTCGAGCAGGACGGGGGTGTGGAGGTCGCGGGCTTGCATGATCTGTGCGGATTCCGGGCCTTCGGCCCCGGTCCCCCTCCGCTCTGACCTGGCACCGGGGAAGGTGCGCCAGGGCGCGAGCGGCGAGAGATCGCGGCCGGAGGATCAGAACAGTCCGGGGTACACCTCCTCCTCGAGCTCGGCGAACGCGTCTTCGTTGGCGGCGGTGTACTCGGCCCACCGGTCGGCCTGCCAGATCTCGGCGTGGTCGCCGATGCCCGCGACGACGAGGTCGCGCTCCAGGCCCGCGTAGGCGCGCAGCGCCGGCGGGATCGTCACCCGGTTCTGGCTGTCGGGCTTCTCGTCGCTGGCGGCGGCCAGGAACATCCGCAGGAAGTCGCGCGCCCGCTTGTCACCCATCGGCGCTTGGCGCATCCGGTCGTGGACCCGTTCGAACTCGGCGGCGCTGAACACATACAGGCAGCGTTCCTGTCCGCGGGTGATGACGACGCCGTCCTCGAGTTCGCGGCGGAACTTCGCCGGCAGGATCAGCCGGCCCTTGTCGTCGAGTTTCGGGGTGTGAGTGCCCAGAAGCATCCGGGATCGCCCCCCTTCGGCCGGCCGCTTCGAAGTTGCTCCAATCTACTCCATTTTCCTCCACTCCACTACCATTTTGCTCCACTTTCGCGATATCGCACTCCCTGGCGACCCCCGCGCGGGCATAAAAAAACACCGGCCCGAAGGCCGGTGTCGATCTGGATGCCGGGTTTCAGCCGCCCTCGTGACGGCGGTCCCAGCGGTCGTTCATGCGGTCCATGAACGAGGCGGAGCTCTTGGGTGGGGTCTGTGGCGCGTCGCTGCGCGCGGTCGTGCCCGATGCGGCGCGGGTGGGCGTCACGGCCAGGATCACTCCGCCGACCATGAACACGAACCCGACGACGCCGACGATGATCTGCGGGATCGCGACGCCGAGCACGAGCAGCCCGAGCCCGACGAGCACGGTGATCGACCCGTAGACGACGTTCCGATAGCTGATGGTGCGGCCGTCTCTGGGTGCACTGACGACATCGGCGTCGTTGTGCATGAGATGGCGTTCCATCTCGTCGAGCAACCGCTGCTCTTGTTCGGAGAGTGGCATTCCGTCCCCCCCTTTGCTCCAAGGACGATTCGATTCTACGCGTCGCGCCTGAAAGTAGGCTAGGCCCGTGGCAGCCTCCATGGCCGTGATCGATGCGGTTTCCCAGCGACTCGATAGCTTCGCCGACCTCCGGCGGGCGGAATCGTCCGAGATGGGCCCGGAGGCGGTCGACTTCGTGCAGGCCGGAATCGACGCTCTGCGCGGGGGGAAGCGGCTGCGCGCGCGGTTCCTGCATACCGGATGGCGGACCGTCGCCGAGGCCGACGGGCGCTCGGCCGATCCCGGCGAGGCCGTCGTCGCCTCGGCCGCCGCGCTGGAGGTCTTCCACGTCGCAGCCCTCGTGCACGACGACCTCATCGACAACTCGGACACCCGGCGCGGGCGCCCCGCAGCCCACCGCCTGCTGGAGGCCGCGTATCGCGACCGCGGCTGGAGAGGGGATGCCGGGGCCTTCGGCCGATCGGCGGCGATACTGCTCGGCGACCTCCTGCTGGGCTGGAGCGACGATCTGCTCGAGGACGGCCTGGGCACGGTGCCGGCCGACCGCGCCGCGCAGGCGCGGACGCTGTACGGGCGCATGCGCCGAGGCGTGACCGTCGGCCAGTACCTCGACGTGGCCGAGGAGTCGGCGTGGGCGACGACCCCCGACGACGAGCACGCGGCGCGCGCCCTGCGCGTCGCACGGTTCAAGTCCGCTCGCTACAGCGTGCAGCAGCCGCTGCTCATCGGCGCGGCGCTCGCGGGGGCCGATGCCGGGCAGACGGCCGCGCTGGCCGCGTTCGGCGAGCCTCTCGGTCTCGCCTTCCAGCTGCGCGACGACGTGCTGGGCGTCTTCGGCGACGCGTCGGTCACCGGCAAGCCCGCCGGCGACGACCTGCGCGAAGGCAAGCGGACGGTGCTCATCGCGTTGGCCCGCGAGCGGCTCCCTGCGGGCGGGCGGCACGTCGTCGACGAGCTGCTCGGCGACCCGGGGCTCGACCAGGCGCAGATCGCGACCCTGCAGCGCACCGTGATCGACTCCGGCGCCCTCGATCGCGTCGAGGATCTCATCACGCGCTATGTGCGCGAGGCCGACCGCGCGCTCTCGGGCGCGCAGCTGGGCAACGCCGCCGTCGGCGAGCTGCGCGATCTGGCGCGCGCCGCGACGGCGCGCACGTCCTGACCTGCGTCAGGCGAGGGTGCGGGCGACCCGCCGCACCTCGCTCTTGCGCCCGGCCAGCAGCGCCTCCAGCGGCGTGGTCCCGATCGAGTCCTCCGGCGCGAGCAGCCAGTCGATCGCCTCGTCGTCCGAGAACCCGGCGTCGTGCAGCACGAAGACCGTGCCGCGCAGGGCCGGCAGAGGCCGTCCCTCCACGATGAACGCCGCCGGCACCTTCGGGCCGCCGCCGTGGCGGCGCGAGGCGATGAGCTGGTTCTCGTCGAGCATGCGCCGCACGCGTCCGAGCGGTTCGCCGAGCACCTCGACGAGTTCGGGCAGGCTCAGCCATTCCACGGCGGCGGCCGAAGTGTCACCGGTCACGATGCCCACTATGCCAAACGCGCGCGGCGCCGCCGACACCACTTCTGCGACAGATGTCACTCCTATAACACTTGTTGACACGAATTCACATCCGTGACAGCGTTTCAGCAGTCACAGAGGGGGGAACTCGTGCGACACAGTGACGTCCGCCGACCCGGGGTGCTCGTGGGGGTTCCGGCCGCCATCGTCGGTTCGCTCGCCCTCGGGCTGGGCCTTGCCCCGTCCGCATCGGCCGCAGAGGTCCGCGCTGACACGAGCGCCCTCGGCATCCGGGTGCCGACCGCATCCCCACCCGCGACCTACACCGTGCGCAAGGGCGATACCGTCTGGGCGATCGCGCAGCGCTACGGGCTGCGCATGGCCGATGTCCTGGCATGGAACGGCCTGACCTCGGGGTCGGTGATCCACCCCGGCCAGGTGCTGAAGCTGCGCGCGCCGGCGGCGAAGAAGGCCGCGCCCGCGCCGGCGCAGAAGGCCGCCGCATCCACCTCCTACACCGTGAAGCGCGGCGACACCGTCTGGGCCATCGCGCAGCGGCACGGCAGGAGCGTCGACCAGGTGCTCTCCGCGAACGGGCTGACCCGCTCATCGATCATCTACCCCGGCCACAAGCTCGTCATCCCCGGCGCGGCCGGGTCGAGCGCTCCCGCCCAGCCGGCGCCCGCGAAGAAGTCGACGGCGCCGGCGAAGAAGGCACCCGCCTCGGCGACGCACACGGTGCGCAAGGGCGACACCGTGTGGGCCATCGCCACACGCGCGGGCGTCTCGGTGCAGGCGGTGCTCGACGCGAACGGGCTGAGCCGCTCGTCGATCATCTACCCCGGTCAGAAGCTCGTGATCCCCGGGTCGTCCAAGGCCGCGGCAGCATCGTCGGGGTCATCGAAGATCACGAAGCTGGATGCCGAGCAGCAGCGCAACGCGAAGCTCATCATCCAGGTCGGCCGCCAGCTCGGCGTCCCGGAGCGCGGCATCGCGATCGCGCTCGGCACCGCCATGCAGGAGTCGTGGCTGCGCAACCTGGACTGGGGCGACCGCGACTCGCTCGGCCTGTTCCAGCAGCGTCCCAGCACGGGATGGGGCACGGCCGCGCAGGTGCGCGACCCGGTGCGGGCAACGCGCGCGTTCTTCGGGGGTCCGGGCGACCCCAACGGGAGCCGCACGCGAGGGCTGCTCGACATCCGCGGATGGCAGAGCATGTCGTTCGCGCAGGCGGCCCAGGCGGTGCAGATCTCGGCGTACCCCGACCGGTACGCGCGGTGGGAGGACGACGCCTACGCCTGGCTCAAGGCCTACGGCTGAGGGGTGAGGCGCTCCCCGGCCTCCCAGCATCCCGTCCCTAGACTCGGATCGTGAGCACGAGCCAGCAAGCCGATCCGATGATCGGCCGTCTTGTCGACGGCCGGTATCGGGTGCGGGCGCGCATCGCTCGGGGCGGCATGGCCACCGTCTACGTGGCGACCGACCTGCGCCTGGAGCGGCGGGTCGCGCTCAAGGTCATGCACGGCCACCTCACCGACGATGCGGTGTTCCAGAGCCGCTTCATCCAGGAGGCGCGCTCGGCCGCGCGGCTGGCGAACCCGCACGTGGTCAACGTGTTCGACCAGGGCCAGGACGCCGGCATGGCGTACCTGGTCATGGAGTACCTGCCCGGCATCACGCTGCGCGAGCTCCTGCGCGAGCAGCGCAGGCTGACCGTGCCGCAGGCGGTCACGATCATGGACGCCACCCTCGAGGGCCTCGCCGCCGCGCACCGGGCCGGCATCGTCCATCGCGACGTCAAGCCCGAGAACATCCTGCTGGCCGAGGACGGCCGCATCAAGATCGGCGACTTCGGGCTGGCCCGCGCCACGACGGCGAACACGGCCAGCGGCGCGCAGCTGCTGGGCACCATCGCGTATCTCGCGCCCGAGCTCGTGACCCGCGGCACGGCCGATGCCCGCAGCGACATCTATGCCCTGGGGATCATGCTCTACGAGATGCTCACCGGGGAGCAGCCGTACAAGGGCGAGCAGCCGATGCAGATCGCCTTCCAGCACGCCACCGAGTCGGTGCCGCGCCCGAGCGCGCGCAACCCCGGCGTTCCCGAGCAGCTCGATGAGCTCGTGCTGTGGGCCACCGAGAAGGTGCCCGACGAGCGCCCGGTCGACGCGCAGGCCATGCTCGACCGGCTGCGGGAGATCGAGCGCGAGCTCGACATCAAGCCCGCGGTGACCACGGCGACCGCCGGCATCCCGCTCGACGACAGGATCGACACCGGCGACCTGACCAAGGTGCTGCCGGGTGCCGTCACCGCACCCACGATCGCCGTCGACGACGCCGACAACGGCACCCGCCTGCGACGGCGGGCGAAGCGGCGGCGCGCCAAGGGCGCCTGGCTGCTGGCACTCGTGCTGCTGCTGGCCGGCGGCGCCGCCGGCGCGGGCTGGTGGTTCGGGTCGGGCCCCGGATCGCTCGTGGCGGTGCCGGATGTCACCGGCCGCACCTTCGCCGACGCCAAGGCGCTGCTGGCCGAGCACACGCTGGAAGGCGTCGAGGAGAAGGTCTACGACCTGAACGTCGAGGCCGGCCTCGCCGTCGGCAGCGACCCGGCCTCCGGGGAGCGCGTCGACAAGGACACCGCGGTGACCGTGTTCATCTCGCAGGGCCCGCAGCCGATCACGATCCAGAAGCTCACCGGGATGCCCGAGGCCGATGCCATCGCCATCGCCACCGGCGACGCGCTGCTCCTGCATGTCACCGAGCCGTCGGCGCAGCGCTACCACGAGACCGAGGCGGGCACCGTCCTCGCGGTGACGCTCACCCCGCGCGGCGACGGCGAGGCGGTGGGCTGCAACGACGGCTGCGAGGCGCACCAGGGCGACACCGTGAGCTTCGAGATCTCGGCGGGTCCGGTGCCCTCGGTCGCGGGCAGGAGCGTGTCGGACGCGCGGGACGCCCTGACCTCGGTCGGCCTGGAGGTCGCCGGCGAGAACCGCGAGGAGTTCAGCGAAGACGTCGAGAAGGGCCTCGTCATCGGCCTCGTGCCCGTCGAGGGCGCGCTGCGCCCGGGCGACACGGTGCAGCTGATCGTGTCGAAGGGTCCCCAGCCCATCGAGGTGCCGAACGTCATCGGCCTGACCATCCGCGATGCCGTCGCCGAGCTCCAGGGCAGGCGGTTCACGGTGACGACCGTGTCGCTGCCACCCGAGATCACGTGGGATCTGTGGCGGGTCACCTCGATCAGCCCGGAGGCGGGCACCATGCAGCTGCCCGGCACGCAGATCACGATCACCGGCTTCGGGCTGTGAGCCGCGCTCAGCGCTTCTCGAGCTCCTCGGCCACCAGGAACGCCAGCTCCAGGGACTGCATGTGGTTCAGGCGGGGGTCGCACAGGCTCTCGTAGCGGGTCGCGAGGGTCTCCTCGTCGATCATCTCCGAGCCGCCCAGGCACTCGGTCACGTCGTCGCCGGTCAGCTCGACGTGGATGCCGCCCGGGAACGTGCCGACGGCGCGGTGCGCCTCGAAGAACCCCCGCACCTCGTCGACGACGTCGTCGAAGCGACGGGTCTTGTACCCGGTCGGGGTGGTGATGCCGTTGCCGTGCATCGGGTCGGTGACCCACAGCGGCGTCGCGCCGGAGTCCTTCACCGCCTGCAGCAGCGGCGGCAGCGCGTCGCGGATCCGCCCGGCCCCCATGCGCGTGATGAAGGTGAGCCGCCCGGGCTCGCGGTCGGGGTCGAGCCGATCGATGAGCGCGAGCGCGGTCTCCGGCGTCGTCGCCGGCCCGAGCTTGACGCCGATGGGATTGCGGATGCGCGAGAAGTAGTCGACGTGCGCGCCGTCGAGGTCGCGGGTGCGCTCGCCGATCCACAGGAAGTGCGCCGACGTGTTGTACGGCGTGCCGGTGCGCGAGTCGATGCGCGTCATGGGCCGCTCGTAGTCCATGAGCAGACCCTCGTGGCCGGTGTAGAACTCCACCCGCGTGAGCTCGTCGAAGTCGGCGCCGGCCGCCTCCATGAACTTGATGGCCCGGTCGATCTCGGCGGCCAGGCCCTCGTACCGCTGGTTGGCCGGGTTCTTCGCGAAGCCCTGATTCCACGAGTGCACCTCGCGCAGGTCGGCGAACCCGCCCTGCGTGAAGGCCCGGATCAGGTTCAGCGTCGACGACGCCGTGTGGTAGCCCTTCAGCAGACGCGACGGGTCGGCCTGCCGCGAGCCCTCGGTGAAGTCGTAGCCGTTGACGATGTCGCCGCGGTATGCCGGCAGCGTCACGTCGCCGCGGGTCTCGGTGTCGGAGGAGCGCGGCTTGGCGAACTGCCCGGCCATCCGGCCCATCTTCACGACCGGCATCGACGCGCCATAGGTGAGGACGACGGCCATCTGCAGCACCGTCTTGATCCGGTTGCGGATCTGGTCGGCGGTGGCGCCCGCGAACGTCTCGGCGCAGTCGCCGCCCTGGAGCAGGAAGGCCCGGCCGGATGCGGCACGCGCGAGGCGGGTGCGCAGGTTGTCGACCTCGCCCGCGAACACGAGCGGAGGCAGCGTCGCGAGCTCGGCAGACACGGCGGCGACCTCTTCGGGGTCGGGCCAGGACGGCTGCTGCTTGATGGGCAGCGTCCGCCAGGCATCCAGTGCGTCGATCTGCTGAAGCATCCGATCAGTCTACTGGCGCCCGCAGGCGCCCAGCCCGCCCGGCGACGGATGCCTATCAGGGGAAGTTCACGATGGTCTCATAGAGCGGATACACCTCGCGCAGCTCGCCCGACGCCGGCTCGATGTCGAGCTCGTCCCCGGTCACCGCGGAGATGTCGACCGTGCCCACGAGGGTGAGCGCCTCGAGCACGAAGGGCAGGCTCTGCCCCACGAACAGGTCGGGCGTGTCGAGCAGGCCGAAGTGCAGGTGCGGGCCCTGCGAGGGCCCGGTGTTCCCGAGCTTGGCGAGCACATCCCCCGTGCGCACCGTGTCGCCCACCTCCACCGCGAGACTGCCCGGCTGCAGGTGGGCGTAGGCGGCGTAGACGCCCGGCGCGATCTCGAGGATGATCTGGTTCCCGCCGAACCCCGCCTTCGTCGTCGGCGGCACCGATGCGAACGGGATCGACTCCTCGACGCCGTCCTGCGCGGCGACGACGGTGCCGTCCGCGACGGCGAGCACGTCCGCGCCGAACCCGTAGAACATCTCGTTGGCGCTGCCGTCCCCCTCGTAGACCCGGTTGCCCTCGACCCTCGCCCAGTCGACGGCGAAGACCTCGGCGGTCGCCATCCGCAGGCCGCCGGCCGCGAGTCGGAGATCGCGGTGCACGTTCGGGCTGCAGCACGCCGAGGTGGCCAGCCAGCCGTCGCCGGCCAGGGGCGGGGCGATCACGATCGCCTCGCTGCGATCGATGGCGACCTGCGGGCCGTTCACCGTGTAGCCGTCGATGATCGCCGCGCCCGCGATCCCATCCGGCAGGGTGTACTCGATGCGGTGCGTCACGGTCTCGGGCACCTCGCCCGGCGGCACCACCAGGTCGACTTCGACGGCCACCGCCGCCGACGCCTCCACGACGGCGGACGGGGCGTGCGTGTACAGCGACTGCGTGGCCGCCGCCAGAGTGTCGCCGTCCACGGTCATGAGCTCGTCGCCCGCGGCATCCACGACGGTCACCGCGCTCAGCGTCACCGGGTCGCTGAAGACGTTGACCACGAGCAGGCTGTACTCGACGTGGTCCATCTCGTCGGTGCCGCGCACGACCTGACCGTCGCCGAGCGGCTGGACGAGGATCGCGCTGACGTGCTCCGGTGGGCCGGCGGTGGCGTCGGGCGACGCGGTCGCACCGCCCGCATTCTCGAAGGTGCATGCCGTGGTCGTCAGCGCGAGCGCCGCAAGTGCGGCACCGAGCACGAGCCGTCGTCGATTGCGCATGGGGCCATCCCCGATCGTCGGGCGCCGGCCGTGCCATCCTCTCCGGCCGCCGCGGCCGGTGAGCGACTTCGATGTGCGCACGGGAGGTCTGCCACTGCGCACGCTACTGCACGCGCCGGGCCCCTCACCAGGGGACCTCTGCGCAGTGCGCTCCTCAGGGCACGCGCTTGGTGAGGCGGTCCTTCACAGTCGACGCGTACACGTCGTCGTACTGCTGCTCGCCCAGCCGCTGCAGCGCGACCATGATCTCGTCGGTGATCGAGCGCAGGATGTAGCGGTCGCCCTCCATGCCCGCGAAGCGGGAGAAGTCCAGCGGCTCGCCGATGACGACCCCCACGCGGACCACCCGCGGCATGCGCGTGCCGATCGGCATCATGACGTCGGTGTCGACCATCACCACGGGCACCACCGGCACGCGCGCCTCCAGCGCCATGCGGGCGATGCCGGTGCGCCCGCGGTACAGCCTGCCGTCGGGGCTGCGGGTGCCCTCGGGGTAGATGCCGAGCAGGTCTCCTCCGCCCAGCACCTGCAGGCCGGTGTTCAGGGATGCCTCGGACGCCTTGCCGCCGGAGCGGTCGATGGGCAGCTGGCCGGTCGCCTTGAAGAACATGCGCGTGGCCCAGCCCTTGATGCCGCGTCCGGTGAAGTAATCGCTCTTGGCCAGGAACGACACCGGCCGATCGATCATCAGCGGGAGGAAGATCGAGTCCACGAACGAGAGGTGGTTGCTGGCCAGGATCGCCGCGCCCTCGCGCGGCACGTTGTCGCGCCCGACGATCCATGGGCGCCAGATCGCCTTCACCCAGGGGCCGATCACGATGTACTTCATCAGCCAGTAGAACATGTCAGTCCCGCCTCGCCGCGAGGTCGGCGGCTCCGATGATGCCGGCGTCGTTGCCGAGCTGCGCGGTCGTGAACTCGGCGAGCGGGCGCGCCACGAGCCCGGGAACGGATGCCTCGTAGGCCCGTCGCACCGGCGCGAGGAGATCCTCGCCGAGCTGGGACACTCCCCCGCCGATCACGAAGACCTCGGGGTCGACCACCGCCTGCAGGCCGCCGCAGCCTTCGCCGAGCGCGGTCGCGATGCACTCGACGGCCTCGATGGCGCCGGGGTCACCCTCGCGCGCGAGGCGCGAGATCTCCCGACCCGGGATGCGGCCGAGCTCCGCCCGCAGCGCTGCCAGGCGCGCGCCGACGCCGCCGGCGTCGGCGATCTCGCCTGCCGCGCGCTGCAGCGCCCGGCCCGACGCGTACTGCTCGAGGCATCCATGCTGCCCGCAGCCGCAGAGCCGTCCGCCGCGGACGAAGCGGGTGTGGCCGAGCTCGGCCGCGATGCCGTGGCCGCCGGTGAGCAGCTCGCCGTCCAGGATGATCGCCCCGCCCACCCCCGTGCCGAGCGTGAGCATCACCATGTGGTCGTGGCCGCGCCCCGCGCCGTACCTGTATTCGGCCCAGCCGGCGGCGTTGGCGTCGTTCTCGAGGGTCACCGGCAGGCCCAGCCGGGACTGCAGCCGGTCGCGCAGCGGCTCGTCGCGCCACGCGATGTTCGGCGCGTGGATGACCGTCGACCTGTCTTTCGAGATGAACCCCGCCGCGGCGACGCCCACCCGGGCGACCTGGTGCCGCTCGGCGAGGGCCTGCACCATTCCCACGACGGCATCGGCGATCGCCGCCGCGTCGGACGGGGTGTCAGCGCGCAGCCTCTCGACGATCGCTCCGGCGGCGTCGACCGCGCCGCCGGCGATCTTCGTTCCGCCGATGTCGATTCCGACCGTGAGCACGGGTGGAGTCTATCCCTCCGCCCGCATCCTCTTTCGAGCAGCCTCGAGCGGGTCCGCCGGGGTGCACAGCACTAGACTCGAAGGAACAGCCGCCCGAGCCGGTACCGAAGGAGTTGCCGACATGACCTCGTCCGAAAAGCCGACACGAGTCCAGTTCGAAGTCCCGCCGATCGTCCCCGCCGATCCGCAGGCGAACGTCACCGACCTTCTCGTCGAACGGGTCAAGGAGACGCCGAACCGCCCGCTGTTCGGACTCCCGGACGGTGACGGGTGGCGCGATGTGTCCGCCGCGGAGTTCGAGAAGCAGGTCATCGCGCTGGCGAAGGGCTTCGCCGCCGCCGGGATCGAGCCCGGCGACAAGGTCGGCTTCATCGCCCGCACCACGTACGACTGGACCCTCGTGGACTTCGCGCTCTTCTACGCGGGCGCGGTGATGGTGCCGATCTACGAGACCAGCTCCCCCGCGCAGATCCAGTGGATCATGGAGGACTCCGGTGCGATCGCGTGCATCGTCGAGAGCGCCGATCACGAGGCGCGCCTCGACGAGGTGCGCGCCGACCTGCCCCTCATCCGCTCGGTGTGGGCGATGCACCTGGGCGACCTCGACAAGCTCGTCGAACAGGGCAAGGGCGTCGAGGACGCCGAGATCGAGCGCCGCCGCAACCTGGCCGCCGGCGAAGACATCGCGACGCTCATCTACACCTCCGGCTCGACCGGCCGGCCGAAAGGCTGCGTCATCACGCACAGCAACTTCGTCGAGCTCACCCGCAACTCGGCCCGCGCGATGCGCGAGGTCGTCGAGTATCCCGGTGCGTCGACGCTGCTGTTCATCACGACCGCGCACGTGTTCGCCCGCTTCATCTCGATCCTGAACATCCACGCGGGCGTGAAGACGGGCCACCAGCCGGACACCAAGCAGCTGCTGCCCGCGCTCGGGTCGTTCAAGCCGACCTTCCTGCTGGCGGTGCCGCGCGTGTTCGAGAAGGTGTACAACTCGGCCGAGCAGAAGGCCGAAGCCGGCGGCAAGGGCAAGATCTTCCGCGCCGCCGCGAAGACCGCGGTCGAGCACTCCAAGCTGCAGCAGGAGGGCAAGAAGGTCCCCTTCGGCACGAAGATCAAGTTCGCCCTCTTCGACAAGCTCGTCTACGGCAAGCTGCGCGAGGCGATGGGCGGCAACGTGGTCTACGCCATCTCGGGTTCGGCGCCGCTCGGCGAGCGTCTCGGCCACTTCTTCCACAGCCTGGGCGTCGTGATCCTCGAAGGATACGGCCTGACCGAGACGACGGCGCCGGCCACGGTGAACGTGCCGTCGAAGGCGAAGATCGGAACCGTCGGACCTGTGCTGCCGGGCGTCGGAATCCGGCTCGCCGAGGACGGCGAGGTCGAGATCCGCGGCATCAACGTGTTCAAGGAGTACTGGCGCAACCCGGAGGCCACGGCGGCGTCGTTCGACGGCGACTGGTTCAAGACCGGCGACCTGGGCACGTTCGACGAGGAGGGCTTCCTCACGATCACCGGACGCAAGAAGGAGATCATCGTGACCGCGGGCGGCAAGAACGTCGCCCCCGCGGCCCTCGAGGACCCGATCCGCGCGAACCCGATCGTCGGCCAGGTGGTGGCCGTCGGCGACAAGAAGCCGTTCATCGCGGCGCTCATCACCCTCGACAGCGAGATGCTGCCGACGTGGCTGGCCAACAACGGCCTGCCCGCGGACATGACGCTGGAGGATGCCGCGCGCAACGAGACTGTCCGGGCCGAGGTGCAGCGTGCCGTCGACGAGGCCAACAAGCACGTGTCACGTGCCGAGTCGATCCGCAAGTTCACGATCCTGCCGACCGAGTGGACCGAGGCGAGCGGACACCTCACCCCGAAGCTGAGCATCAAGCGCAACGTCATCCTGGACGACTTCGCCGGCCAGATCGAGGAGATCTACGCGGTGCCGGTGTCCACGACGACGACCTCGATCAGCTGACGCGTCAGCAGCCCCCGGCCGCTGTGCGAGCGCAGCGCCCCCCGGCCGTTGAGCGAGCGGAGCGAGACGAAACGCGGCAAACCACCACACGGGGCGGACCGCGTTTCGTCTCGGTCGCGCTGGCGCGCGTCCTCGCTCAACGACCAGACACGCACAACCCTCCGGCCGTTGAGCGAGCGCAGCGAGACGAAACGCGGTGAGTTTTCTGCGGTGGCTCGGTGCGTTTCGTCTCGGTCGCGCTTGCGCGCTCAACGACCAGAACCACACACCACCACCCGGCCGTTGAGCGAGCGGAGCGAGACGAAACCCGGTGTGCTTTTCTGCGGTGGCTCGGTGCGTTTCGTCTCGGTCGCGCTGGCGCGCGGCCTCGCTCAACGACCGGGCCGCGCGGCCATGTTCACCCCCGCCCGTTGAGCGAGCGGAGCGAGACGAAACCCGGTGTGCTTTTCTGCGGTGACTCGGTGCGTTTCGTCTCGGTCGCGCTGGCGCGCGGCCTCGCTCAACGACCGGGACGCGCCGCCATGTTCACCCCCGCCCGTTGAGCGTGCGCAGCGAACCCCGTTTCGTCTCGGTCGCGCTGGCGCGCGGCCTCGCTCAACGACCGGGACGCGGGG
>NZ_JBIQHX010000016.1:42597-49513 GCF_044508325.1 Microbacterium sp.
CGTTTCGTCTCGGTCGCGCTGGCGCGCGGCCTCGCTCAACGACCGGGACGCGGGGCCGTTTTCACCCCCGGCCGTTGAGCGAGCGGAGCGAGACGAAACGCGGTGTGCTTTTGCGCTGCGCGCGGCCTCGCTGAACGGCCGGAAGCACGCGCTGCGCGCGGTGATCCGACGTGCGTCAGAACCAGTCGGACTCGCGGATCTGGCGCATCGCCGCCCGGCGGCCTTCGGGCGTCAGGCGGTCGATGTACAGCTTCCCGTCCAGGTGATCGGTCTCGTGCTGCAGCGCCTGCGCGAGCAGGCCGTCGCCCTCGAGCACGACCTCACGGCCGTCCAGGTCGATGCCCACGACCTTCGCGTGCGGGTACCGCACCGCGTCGTGCCACAGGCCGGGCACGCTCAGGCATCCCTCTCCGATCGCCGTGGGCTCGCCCGACACCTCGACGAGCACAGGGTTGAGCACATACCCGATGTCGCCGTCGATGTTGTAGCTGAATGCCCGCAGCCCGACACCGATCTGTGGAGCGGCGACGCCGGCGCGACCGGGCGGCTCCACCGTGTCGATGAGGTCGCGCACGAGCGCGCGCACGCCCTCGTCGATCGTCTCGATCGGCGCACTCGGGGCGCGCAGGACGGGATCGCCGAACAGGCGGATGGGCCGGATCGCCATCTCAGGCGGCGGGGGCCAGGGAGCGCAGGCCCTCGATCACCTTCGCGGCGAGCTCCCGAGCCGCCGCACGCGTGGCCGGCTGCAGCTCGCGGTACGAGATCGCGCTGCCGGCCCCGATCATCGGGTCGTACGGGATCCGCACGACATCACGCACGCGCGTGCGGAAGTGCGCCTCGAGCTCGCTCGGCCGCACGACCGGGCTGCCGGGCCGGGCCTGGTTGAGCACCACGACCGCGTTGCGCACGGCGTCGGCGTAGCCGTTGGTCTCGAGCCAGGTCAGCGTCTCGCTGGCCAGGCGCGCCTCGTCGACGCTGAGCCCGGCGACCACCACGAGCTGGTCGGACAGATCGAGGGTGGCGCCCATGACCGAGTGCACGATGCCGGTGCCGGTGTCGGTCAGCACGACCGAGTAGTAGTGCGCGGCGATGCGGGCGACCTCGCGGTAGTCCTCGTCGCTGAACGCCTCCGACACGCGGGGGTCGGAGTCCGAGGCCAGCACGTCGAGGCGGGTCTCGTCGCGGGCGACGATCGTGGAGATGTCGTTGTAGCCGTCGATGTCGCCGGCGACCCGCACGAGGTCGCGCACCGTCTTGCCGCTGGGCCGGGCGATGCGCTCGGCAAGCGTGCCGCGGTCGGGGTTGGCGTCGATGGCGATCACGCGGTCCTCGCGGGCGTCGGCCAGGGCCATGCCCAGCAGCGCCGTCACGGTCGTCTTGCCGACGCCGCCCTTGCGCGACACGACGGCGACGAAGCGCGCCCCGCCGGACAGCGGCGCGGCGATCCGACGGTCGAGGAGCTTGCGCGCACGGGCGCGCTTGCTGTCGCCGAGGTTGATGCGCTTGCCGGTGATCGAGTAGAGGAATTGGCGCCAGGCTCCCTCGGGCTCGGGCCGGATGACCTGGTGCGGGTCGAGCAGACGATCGGCGGTGAGCAGATCCGGCGTCTCGCGGTCGGCGCCGAGTTCGCCGAGGCGCTTGGATGCCAGTGTCAGCTCGTGACGCGGATGCACACGCTCCACATCGTGGGCGGCGGCGCGCGTGGCCGGGGCGGGGGCCGGGGCCGGGGCCGGCTGCGGTGCCGGCTCAGCCTGCGCCGCGGGGTCGGCCCGCACCGCGGGTGCGGGCTCGCTCGGCAGCGGCGGGACAGGCGGTGCGGCGGTCGCGGCAGCCTGGGCCTGGTCGGCGTGCTGGACGGCGGCATCCGACTCCCCCGCGTCCGCGGCGACGGCGTCGAGCGCATCCGCCTGGGCGGCGGCCTCGTCGAGGTCGATCACGATGTCGGCGGTGTGGATGTCCTCGTCGACGACCCCGTCATCGTCGAAGTCGTCCTCGTCGCCGCCCTGCCCGGGCAGCGAGACGTCGACGTGGGCGACGTGCGTGGCGCCGCCGATGAGGCCGATGGCCGCGGTGTCGATCCGGCCGGTGTCCTCGAGGATGCCGTGCTCAGGCTCTTCGGGGTGCTCCGGCTCGTTGCGATCAGGTGTCACGCTGTCTTGCTCCAGGCGGTAGGGGACGGGACCAGTACAGGCTAGTGCGCCGGGCGGACCACGACCAAAAGGTCGCCCGCCTCGACCTGCGCCGTCTCGCCGATCACGACCCGCTCCACGACCCCGCCGACCGGCGACGTGATCGCCGCTTCCATCTTCATCGCCTCGATCGATGCGACCGGCTCTCCGGCCGCCACCTCCTGCTCCGGCTCGACCTTGACCGTCACCACGCCGGCGAACGGCGCGGCCACCTGACCGGGCTTGCTCGTGTCGGCCTTCTCGGCGGCGCGCGCCTCCACGGCGATGCTGCGATCGCGCACGTAGACGGGCCGCAGCTGGCCGTTGAGCGTGGTCATCACGGTGCGGATGCCCTTCTCGTCGGCCTCGCCGATCGCCTCCAGGCCCACGTACAGCTGCACGCCGGGGTCGATCTCGGCGACGTGCTCCTCCCCCGGCTTCAGGCCGTAGAAGTAGTCCGGCGTGCCGAGGGCCGCCAGGTCGCCGTACGTCTCCCGGTTCTGCTCGAACTCACGGGCGGGCCCCGGGAACAGCAGGCGGTTCAGCGTGCGGCGGCGGTCTGCGGCATCCCCGGCGAGCCCCTGCTTCTCCTCGTCCGACAGCGGCGGGATGTCGATGGAGACCGTGCGTCCGGCGAGCACCTTGCTGCGGAACGGCTCGGGCCAGCCGCCCGGCAGGTCGCCCAGCTCGCCCGCCATGAACCCCACGACCGAGTCGGGGATGTCGTAGTTCTGCGGGTTCTGCTCGAAGTCAGCCGGGTCGGCCTTGGCCGCCACGAGGGCGAGGGCCAGGTCTCCGACGACCTTCGACGAAGGCGTGACCTTCGGGATGCGGCCGAGCAGCCGGTCGGCGGCGGCGTACATGTCCTCGATGAGCTCGAAGTCGTCGGCCAGGCCCAGCGCGATCGCCTGCTGCCGCAGGTTGGACAGCTGGCCGCCCGGGATCTCGTGGTGGTAGACGCGGCCGGTGGATGACGGAAGGCCCGACTCGAACGGCCGGTACAGCTGGCGCACGGCCTCCCAGTAGGGCTCGAGGTCGGCGACGGCCTGCAGGTCGATGCCGGTGTCGCGGTCGGTGTGCGCGAGCGCGGCCACCAGCGCCGACAGGGACGGCTGGCTTGTGGTCCCAGACAGCGGGGCCGCTGCGGCATCCACCGCGTCGACGCCTGCGGCACTCGCCGCCAGCAGCGTCGCCAGCTGCCCGCCCGCGGTGTCGTGGGTGTGCAGGTGGACCGGAACGTCGAACCGCTCGCGCAGCGTCGTGACCAGCCGGGCCGCGGCCGCTGGGCGCAGCAGGCCCGCCATGTCCTTGATGGCGAGGATGTGCGCGCCGGTCTGGACGATCTGCTCGGCCAGGCGCAGGTAGTAGTCGAGCGTGTACAGCTTCTCGGCCGGATCGAGCAGGTCGGCCGTGTAGCACAGCGCCACCTCGGCGACGGCCGTGCCGGTCTCGCGCACCGCGGCGATGGCCGGGCGCATCTGGTCGACGTCGTTGAGGGCGTCGAAGATGCGGAACACGTCGACCCCGGTGGCCGCGGCCTCACGCACGAAGGCGTCGGTCACCTCGACGGGGCGCGGCGTGTAGCCGACCGTGTTGCGGCCGCGCAGCAGCATCTGGATCGGGATGTTCGGCAGCGCCTCACGCACCGACGCGAGACGCTCCCATGGATCCTCGGCGAGGAAGCGCAGGGCCACGTCGTACGTCGCCCCGCCCCACGCCTCGACCGACAGCAGCTGCGGCGTCATGCGCGCCACGTGCGGCCCCACGCGCACCAGGTCTCGGGTGCGCACGCGGGTCGCCAGCAGCGACTGGTGCGCGTCTCGGAATGTCGTCTCGGTGACGGCCAGCGCGGTCTGCGCGCGCAGCGCCTCGGCGAAGCCCTGCGGTCCGAGCTCGCGCAGCCGCTGCAGGTTCCCGGCGGGCGCCGGGGCGGCCAGGTCGATCTCGGGCAGCTTGCTGCCCGGCGACACCGACAGCGGCTTCTCGCCGTACGGCCGGTTCACCGTCACGTCGCCGAGCCAGTTGAGCAGCTTCGTGGCGCGGTCGCGGGACGGGTTGCTGGTCAGCAGCTGCGGCCGCTCGTCGATGAACGAGGTGCTCAGGTCTCCGGTCACGAACTCCGGGTCGTCGAGGACCGCGCGCAGGAAGGGGATGTTGGTGGCCACCCCGCGGATGCGGAACTCGGCGAGGGCACGCCGGGCGCGCGCGACGGCGGCGGGGAAGTCGCGCCCACGGCAGGTGAGCTTGGACAGCATCGAGTCGAAGTGCGGGCTGATCTGCGATCCTGCGGCGGTCGTTCCGCCGTCGAGGCGGATGCCGGCGCCTCCCGGTGACCGGTAGGTCGTGATGCGCCCGGTGTCGGGGCGGAATCCCTGCGCGGGGTCTTCGGTGGTGATCCGGCACTGCAGCGCGGCGCCGCGCAGCGAGATCTGCTCCTGGGCGAGCCCGAGCTCGTCGAGGGTGCGGCCGGCGGCGATGAGAATCTGCGACTGGACGAGGTCGACGTCGGTGACCTCTTCGGTGACGGTGTGCTCGACCTGGATGCGCGGGTTCATCTCGATGAAGACGTGCTGCCCGGCCCGCTCGCCCGCGGTGTCGACGAGGAACTCGACGGTGCCGGCGTTGACGTACCCGATCGACTTGGCGAACGCGATGGCGTCGCGGTGGATGCGGGCGCGCAGCTCGTCGTCGAGGTTCGGCGCCGGCGCGATCTCGACCACCTTCTGGTGCCGGCGCTGCACCGAGCAGTCGCGCTCGTAGAGGTGGACGGTGTGGCCGCTCGCGTCGGCGAGGATCTGCACCTCGATGTGACGGGGGCGCACCACCGCCTGCTCCAGGAAGACGCGCGGGTCGCCGAACGCGGCACCGGCCTCGCGCATCGCCTCGGCGATGGCCGGCGGCAGCTCGGCGGCGGTCTCGACCCGCCGCATCCCTCGTCCGCCGCCTCCGGCGACCGCCTTCACGAAGATGGGGAACCCGACCTCCTCGGCCTGCGCGACCAGCGCGTCGACGTCGTCCGAGGCGGGGGTGGATGCGAGCACCGGCACCCCGGCGGCGATCGCGTGCTCCTTCGCGGTGACCTTGTTGCCGGCCATCTCGAGCACGTCGGCGGTTGGTCCGATGAAGGTGATGCCGTGCTCGGCCGCCCGTGCGGCCAGCTCGGGGTTCTCGGACAGGAAGCCGTAGCCAGGGTAGATCGCGTCGGCGCCGGCCTTCAGCGCGATGCGGATGATCTCGTCGACGTCCAGGTACGCCCGGACGGGACGCCCGCGCTCGCCGATCTCGTAGGACTCGTCCGCCTTCTGCCGGTGCAGCGACCCGCGGTCCTCCCACGGGAAGACCGCCACGGTGCGCGCGCCGAGCTCGAATGCGGCACGGAACGCGCGGATCGCGATCTCACCACGATTGGCGACCAGGATCTTCTGGAACATGGAGAACCTCTCGTGCTCGACCCGTGCCGGAGGGGCGGGGAACGCGGGCTTAGGTGTCTCTCAGCCTAGGGGACGGTAACGTATCTATTTGTGCATGTACTCAGCGTCAGCTCCTTGAAGGGCGGCGTCGGCAAGACGACGGTGACACTGGGCCTCGCATCGGCGGCCTTCGCCCGCGGAGTCCGCACCCTCGTGGTCGATCTCGACCCCCAGTCCGACGTGTCGACCGGTATGGACATCCAGATCGCCGGCCGACTCAACGTCTCGGACGTCCTCGGCAACCCCAAGGAGAAGATCGTCCGCCAGGCGATCACCTCGAGCGGCTGGGCGAAGGTGCACCCCGGCACCATCGACGTCATGATCGGCAGCCCGTCGGCCATCAACTACGACGGCCCGCACCCGAGCGTGCGCGACGTGTGGAAGCTCGAAGAGGCGCTGGCCTCGATCGAAGCCGACTACGACCTCGTGCTGGTCGACTGCGCGCCGTCGCTGAATGCACTGACCCGTACGGCGTGGGCCGCGTCCGATCGGGTCATCGTGGTGACCGAGCCCGGACTGTTCTCGGTGGCGGCCGCCGACCGCGCGCTGCGCGCGATCGAAGAGATCCGCCGCGGCCTGTCGCCGCGCCTGCAGCCGCTCGGCATCATCGTGAACCGCGTGCGCCCGCAGTCGATCGAGCACCAGTTCCGCATCAAAGAGCTGCGCGACATGTTCGGCCCCCTGGTGCTGTCGCCGCAGCTGCCCGAGCGCACGTCGCTGCAGCAGGCGCAGGGCGCCGCGAAGCCCCTGCACATCTGGCCGGGCGATTCCGCGCAGGAGCTCGCGGCGGACTTCGACGCGCTGCTGGACCGCGTCATGCGCACGGGCCGCATCCCGCTTCCCGGCGACCGCACCGCCTGACCTCCGGCTGCCGAGCGAGACCGCGCATAGCGCGACCCCACTCCCGGCCGTTGAGCGAGGACGCACCGCGCGACACCATTCCCGGCCGTTGAGCGAGGACGCGCGCAGCGCGACCGAGACGAAACGCATGTGCCCGGCGTAGAAAGCCTCACCGCGTTTCGTCTCGCTCCGCTCGCTCAACGACCGGGGAACCGCGTTTCGTCTCGCTCCGCTCGCTCAACGACCAGAACAGCAGACCGACACCTCCCCCGGCCGTTGAGCGAGGACGCGCGCAGCGCGACCGAGACGAAACGCATCTGCGCTGCGTAGAAAGCCTCACCGCGTTTCGACTCGCTCCGCTCGCTCAACGACCGGGGGGAACCGCGTTTCGTCTCGCTCCGCTCGCTCAACGACCGGGGAGTAGCGTTTCGTCTC
>NZ_JBIQHX010000016.1:49613-70594 GCF_044508325.1 Microbacterium sp.
ACCGCGTTTCGTCTCGCTCCGCTCGCTCAACGACCGGGGAGTAGCGTTTCGTCTCGCTCCGCTCGCTCAACGACCAGGGAGTAGCGTTTCGACTCGCTCAACGACCAGGGAAAGCGGGGCGGATCATGCGCTGCGGGCGGCGCGGCGGGCGGCGAGCTCGTCGACCGCCTCCGGCGCCTGCGCGTCGAAGTCGACGAGTTCGGACTCCACCTCGCGCAGCACCTTGCCGACGGCGATGCCGAACACGCCCTGCCCGCGGCTGACCAGGTCGATCACCTCGTCGTTCGACGTGCACAGGTACACAGACGCGCCGTCGCTCATGAGCGTCGTCCCGGCCAGGTCGCGCACACCCGCGGCGCGCAGCTGCTCGACCGCGGTGCGGATCTGCTGCAGCGAGATGCCGGTGTCGAGCAGGCGCTTGACGAGCTTGAGGACGAGGATGTCGCGGAACCCGTACAGGCGCTGCGAGCCCGAGCCGGTGGCGCCGCGCACGGTGGGCTCGACGAGCTCGGTGCGGGCCCAGTAGTCCAGCTGGCGGTACGTGATGCCCGCGGCACGCGCGGCGACCGCGCCGCGGTAGCCGACCTGGTCATCCAGCTCGGGCAGACCGTCCGTGAAGAGGAGGTCGGCGCCGTACTGCTCGCCCGCGCGCTCACCCACAGCCATGTCGGGTCCTCCTCACGTCTCGGGTGTGTTCCACGCTAGATCAGGGACGGGGTGCGGGCAACGACATCCGCCCGAACGCCTCGGCGTGTCGTCAGCCGACCATGCGGCCGATGGCCGCCTTCACGAATCCGGCGCGCACCTCCTCGAGCCGCCGTGCCAGCTCGGGCGCGAGCTCACTGGCCCGGGCACGTGACGCGGCGTCGGTGCGTCGCAGCAGCGACGAGAGCGCCGACTCGATCAGCGACGCCTCGCGCTCGGCGCTCTGCTTGACCGCGCGCAGGTGCCGCGGCTCGATGCCGTGGCGGTCGAGGGCCACCATCGCGCGCAGCAGCGCCACCGCGTCCTCGCCGTAGGTCTCGGAGGCGGCGAGCAGCCCGGTACTCACCGCGTCGTTGAGCAGCTGCGGGGCCGCCCCGGCCGCGGCGAGCAGCTCGGCGCGGCGGTAGCGGCGGGGCGGAGCGACGATGGATGCCGGCAGGCTCACCGCCGCGGGGGCCGCAGGGTCGCGGCCCGCATCCAAGGCCTCGAGGTAGTCGCGGATCACACTGTGCGGCAGGAAATGATCGCGCTGGAGGGTCAGGGCCAGGCGCAGCCGCTCGACGTCGGCCTGCGAGAACTTCCGGTACCCCGCTTCGGTGCGCGAGGGCGTGACGATGCCCTGCACCTCGAGGAACCGCAGCTTCGACGCGGACAGCCCGGGGAACTCCGGCGTCAGGCGCGCCAGCACCTGTCCGATGCTGAGAAGTACCGCGGACGCCGGACGTTCGCGGGCAGGCTGCGCGGCCATCATCCGGCCGCAGGCTGGGACAAGTCGGCCGGGGATGAGAAGAAGTTGAGCCGGAATTTTCCGATGCGCACCTCGGCGCCGTTGACGAGCACGCCGCGGTCGACGCGCTCGCCGTTGACGTAGGTGCCGTTGAGCGAACGCTGGTCGATGATCTCGAAGATCGCGCCGTCGCGCGTGATCTCGGCGTGCCGGCGTGAGACGGTGACGTCGTCGAAGAAGATGTCGGCCTCGGGGTGCCGGCCCACCGTCATCACGTCCGTGTCGAGCAGATACCGCGCCCCGGCGGTCGGGCCCGAGCGCACGATCAGCAGCGCCGACCGGGACGGCAGCGCTTCGATCGCCTCGAGCTCGACATCGCTGAGCTCATGCCCGAACGGCACGAACGACAGGTCGGAGTCATGCCCGAACGTCTGCGTCGTGTCGTACGTGCCCTCGCGCCCGTTCGATCCCTCCGGCTCGCGGCGGATCCCCCCGGATTCAGGCCCGCGGTTGTCAGCTTCTGACACGCTCGTCCTCCTCTGGCCAACAAGACTATCCGATCGACACGCTCGCGAAAGGGCCGGAATCCGGATCGGTCCGAGCCGATCCATGACGCCGTGTCTCGGTCGATGTGACCGCCTCGGGCACCGGCTCCTACTCTGGCCTGGAACCCCCTTCGAGCGAAAGGACCTGTCGTGTCGAATCGACCCGGCCGCATCCCGCCCCTTCCGGTGCGTGAGGCCGCGACGTGCATGTGCGCGAACGGGTTCGAGTGCTCGAGCATCGCCCCGGGCCACGCGCTGCACCTCATCCAGCGCCGGCTCGCCTCGGCGACCCCGCGCGACTGGGTGGACGCGATCGTGGCGCACGCCGACCCCGCGACAGGGCACGTCATCGTGCGCACCCTCGACGGCGATCTCCTCGCTGTCTGGAGCGGCGCGGGCGCGGCCGGCGCGGTGGCCGCAGGCGCACCGGTGGCGCTGCACACCCGCTACCACGTGCTCGCGGCGGGCACGGCCTGGTTCAACGTCTCGTCGTAGCGGCTAGGCCATCGCCGCGACGGCCTCCTTCATGGCCATGCACGCCTGCATGCAGGCACGGCACGAGTCGGCGCACATGCGGCAGACCTCGCTCATCTCGGCGTGCTTCATGCACTCGTCCATGCAGGCGCGGCACATCGCGGCACAGGCATCCAGCATCGCCATCATGCTCGGCAGGCTCATGCCCATCGGGCGCATCATCGCCCGCATCATCGTGTTGCACATGTCGGCGCAGTTCATGCACATGGTCGCGCACGACATCATCGTGCCGTCGGCCATGCCCTGCCCCGAGCACACCGTGCATGCCTGCTCGCAGGCCGAGCAGGCATCCATACAGGCCTGCATGACCGCCATGTCCATGCTCTCCATGCCCGCCATGGGCATCATCCCCTGGGACATCATGTCCCGCGTCATCGCGTCCACATCACACCTCTCTTCCCAGCCCCTCGCGGCCATGGTACGTCTGCGGCCGGGGTATGGTCGAGGGGATGTCTGCACGCTCTGTCACCGGTTTCCTCGCCGCCGTCGGCATCGCCGCGGCGGCCCTTTTCGCCAGCGCCGCGCCCGCGGCCGCACACGATCAGCTCGTGGACTCCGACCCGCCTGCGAACAGCACGCTCGACGCCGCGCCCGAGCAGGTCGTGCTCACCTTCAGCGCCGAGGTGCTCGCCGACGAGGGCGCCACGGTCGTCGAGGTGACGGATGCCTCCGGCACCCGCGTCGACGACGGCGACCCGATCGTCGAGGGCGTCACGGTGACCCAGCCCCTGGCCGCCGTGGCCGAGCCGAACGGCACCTTCGACGTGGCGTGGAAGGTCGTCTCCAGCGACGGGCATCCGATCTCGGGCGAGTTCTCGTTCACCGTCGAGGGCGCTCCCGAGCCCGAGCCCACCCCCACCGAGACCGCCGCGCCCGTCGAGCCCACCACGGAGCCGTCGCCGACGCCCACCGAGGTCGCTCCCCCGGCCGACGAGGACTCCACGTTCGGCGACGTCTGGCCCTGGGTGGCCGGAGGCATCCTGCTCGCCGCGGTCGCCGGCGCCGTCATCTATCTGCTGGTCTCGCGGGCCCGCCGCGCGGCGGCCCAGGAGCGCCTCCGGCAGCAGGCGGACACCGGCGGGGAGGGCCCCTCAGGCGACTAGGCTGGAGGGCATGACTCATTACGACGTCGTCATCCTCGGTGCCGGTCCCGGCGGCTACGTCGCGGCGGTCCGCGCCGCCCAGCTGGGCAAGTCGGTCGCGATCATCGAAGAGAAGTACTGGGGCGGCGTCTGCCTGAACGTCGGATGCATCCCCTCCAAGGCGCTGCTGCGCAACGCGGATCTGGCGCACATCTTCACGGCCCAGGCCGACCTGTTCGGCATCTCGGGTGACGTGCACTTCGACTTCGGCGCCGCGTGGGATCGCAGCCGCAAGGTCTCTGAGACGCACGTCAAGGGCATCCACTTCCTCATGAAGAAGAACAAGGTGACCGAGTACGAAGGACGCGGCTCGTTCACCGGCCCGAACGCGATCACCGTCACCAAGGCCGACGGCTCCACCGAGGAGGTCACGTTCGACAACGCGATCATCGCGACCGGGTCGAAGGTGCGGCTGCTTCCGGGCGTCGAGCTGGGCGGCAACGTGGTCAGCTTCGAGGAGCAGATCCTCGACCGCGACATCCCCGAGTCGATCGTCATCGTCGGCGCCGGCGCCATCGGCATGGAGTTCGCCTACGTGCTGGCCAACTACGGCGTGAAGTGCACGATCATCGAGTTCCTCGACCGGGCCCTCCCCAACGAGGATGCGGATGTCTCGAAGGAGATCACCCGCCAGTACAAGAAGCTCGGCGTCGAGATCCTCACCGGCACGAAGGTCGAGTCCGTCGAGGACACGGGCGACAAGGTCACCGTCACCTACACCGGCAAGGACGGCGCACAGGGCTCGATCGAGGCCGGCAAGGTGCTGATGTCGATCGGCTTCGCGCCCAACGTCGAGGGCTTCGGCCTCGAGAACACGGGCGTGAAGCTCACCGACCGCGGCGCGATCGAGATCGACGACTTCATGCGCACGTCGGTGCCGCACATCTTCGCGATCGGCGATGTGACCGCGAAGCTGCAGCTGGCCCACGTGGCTGAGGCGCAGGGCGTGGTCGCGGCCGAAACGATCGGCGGGGCCGAGACCATGGCCCTCGGCGACTACCGCATGATGCCGCGGGCGACCTTCTGCAACCCGCAGGTGGCGTCGTTCGGGCTCACCGAGCAGCAGGCGCGTGACGAGGGCTACGACGTGAAGGTCGCGAAGTTCCCCTTCTCGGCCAACGGCAAGGCGAACGGCCTGGGCGAGCCGATCGGGTTCGTGAAGCTCATCGCCGACGCCGAGCACCTCGAGCTGATCGGCGGGCACCTGATCGGTCCGGATGTCTCCGAGCTGCTGCCCGAGCTGACGCTGGCGCAGAAGTGGGACCTGACGGCCCTGGAGGCGGCGCGCAACGTGCACACGCACCCGACGCTGTCCGAGGCGCTGCAGGAGGCGTTCCACGGCCTCGCCGGCCACATGATCAACCTCTGAGCGAAGCCGCGCGGGCCTGCGCCGCGACGCCCCCGGCCGTTGAGCGAGGACGCGCGCAGCGCGACCGAGACGAAACGCCCCGAACCTCCGCACAACAGCCCACCGCGTTTCGTCTCGCTCCGCTCGCTCAACGACCGGGGGGCAGACACACCTCGATCTGCTCGCTCAACGACCGGGGGGCAGACACACCGCGCTCCGCTCGCTCAACGACCGGGGCCTGTGGAGAAGCGGCACGGCGGCGGCAGGCATCCCGTACTTTCGCCCCATGGGATACGTCTACATCCTGCGCTGCAACGACGGGACGTTCTATGTCGGCAGCACGAAAGATCTTGCGCTCCGTCTGGAACAGCACAGCAGCGGGCACGGCGCCGCATACACGCGGCGCCGCCTGCCCGTGACGCTGGTCTGGTCGGACGAGTTCCCGCGCATTGAGGACGCGTTCCGGTGGGAGAAGCGCATCCAGGGCTGGAGTCACGCCAAGCGCGCCGCGTTCATCGAGGGCGGCATCGACGCCGTCGTGGGGTGGAGTGCGCGCGTTCGCGGCTCCGGGCATTGAGACCACCCTCCGCGACGGCGCGCGGGTCAGAGGCCGAGGGCGCGCGCGAGCTTCGACGCCGACGACGCAGGCCGCGCGCCGGCGGCGGCAGCGCTGCGGGCGAACGCCTCGAACAGGGGCCGGCGGTCGGCGGGCGCCGCCGGACCGAGCTCGAACTCCCACTCGCGCCAGCGTCGCTCCATGCGGGTGCGCTCGTCCCTGGCGAGCACGTGATCATCGGCGAACTCGGCGAGCATTCCGCCCGCCGCATCCCGCAGCTGCACCGCCACCCGGCGGTTCCGGATCCGGGCGATCGGCTGCAGCGCGGGCAGCGAGGCATCCACCACCCTCGCGAGCTCTTCGCGCACGGCTGCCGGCACCTCACCCGGCTCCCCCAGCGGCCACTGGGTCTCCGTGCGCCCGCCCGCGCGCAGCGGCCCCTTCAGGTGCCACCCGGCGTCCGGTCCCCCGGTGCGCCGGCGCAGGGCGAAGCCGCGATGGGCGAGCGCGAACTCGGCGGTGTCGTAGTACCGCGCATCCAGGTCGCGCACCTCGCCGGCCGTCACGACCGCGACCCCCGGCAGCTCCCCCAGCTCCGGCAGAGCCGTGTCGGCGTCGACGTCGAACTTGAGCTCGACCTCGACCGAGCGTGCCGGTTCGCTCGGGGTCACTCGTCCCGGCCGTCGGGGTCCGGATTGATGTCCTCGGTGGAGCCCAGGTACCAGAAGTCGGCGGTGGTCGGCCCGTCGTGATCGCCCGTGTTCTGGAGGTCGCCGCCGCGCTTGTACACGATCTGACCCTCCCCATAGGGCGCGATGAGCTGCTCCAGGTCGGCCTGCTCGAGGGGCAGAAGCTGCCCGTCGAGGGGTCCACCGTGTAGGCGTGCGATTGCCATGGCTCCTCCTCTGAGTACAGAGTACTGGCCAGGTGCGCCACGGCCGCACTCTGTGATCGGGCAATCGCGCGACCAGCCAATCGGGCGATCATCCAATCGGCCGATCAGGCAATCGCGCGGTCCGGTCAGAGCATGCGCGACAGGAAACGCTGCGTCCGCTCCTCGCGCGGCGAGCCGAGCACCTCCTCCGCCGACCCCTGCTCGACGATCCGGCCCGAGTCCAGGTAGATCACGCGGGAGCCGACCTCGCGCGCGAACCGCATCTCATGGGTGACGACGACCATCGTCATCCCGTCCTCGGCCAGCTTCTGCATGACCTCGAGCACCTCTCGCACCAGCTCCGGATCGAGCGCAGAGGTCGGTTCGTCGAAGAGCATCACCTTCGGCTGCATCGCCAGCGCGCGGGCGATCGCGACACGCTGCTGCTCGCCTCCGGACAGCTGCCCCGGGTAGGCGTCGATCCGGTGACCCAGACCCACGCGTTCCAGAAGCCGGTGCGCGTTCTCGATCTCCTCCGCCCTCTTGTGACGCAGCACGCCCACGGGCGCCTCGATCACGTTCTCCGTGGCGGTGAGGTAGGGGAACAGGTTGAACTGCTGGAACACCATGCCGATCTGGCGACGCTGTCGCGCGACCGCGCGCGGGGGCAGCTGCCGCAGCCGGCCGGCGCGACGACGGTAGCCGAGCACCTCGCCCTCGACGGCCACCCACCCCTCGTCGGGCGGGTCCAGGTGGTTCAGGCACCTCAGCACCGTGCTCTTGCCCGAGCCGGAGCGACCGATGAGGCAGACCACCTCGCCGCGCGCGACCTCGAGCGACACGTCGTCCACGGCGACGATCGAGCCGAACGTCTTGCGCAGGTGATGCGCTTCCAGAAGCGGGGTCACTGCGACCGCCTCCCATCCATGCTCGACCATTGCCCTGTGACGTCTCGCCGGCGCATCACGATGCCTTCACCGCCGCGCCGCGTCGCCGGGTTGTCCGGGCGAGGTGACGCTCGACGATCTGCTGCACGATCGTGAGGGCCGAGACGAGAACGAAGTACCACACCGAGGCCACGACGAGCAGCGGCATGACCTCGTAGTTGACCGTGTAGATCTTCTGCACCGAGAACAGCAGATCGGGGAAGGCGATGAAGGCCACGATCGAGGTGCCCTTCAGCATCATGATCAGCTGGTTCATCAGCGGCGGCAGGGCGACGCGCACCGCCGAAGGCAGCACGACCCGCACCATGGTCCGCGCATTCGACATGCCCAGCGCCATGGCCGCCTCCCGCTGTCCGCTCGGCACCGAGAGGATCGACGCGCGGATGATCTCCGAGCTGTACGCCGCCTCGTGGAAGCCGAAGGCCACGACCGCCACCGCGAAGGCGGACACCCCGGTGGTGGGCAGCTCGATCAGCGGAGGGCCGAACGGGATGCCGATGGGGATGACATCGTAGAGCGCGCCGATGTTGTACAGCAGCAGCAGGAGCACCAGCAGCGGCACGCTCCGGAACAGCCAGACGAACACGATCGCCGCGGCCTTCAGCAGCCGGCTCTCGGAGAGCGCGAACTGCGCGACGAAGAAGGCGAGGATCAGTCCCAGCCCCATGGACGCGATCGTCAGGAGGCAGGTGTTCAGCACGCCGCCCAAGACCATCGGGTCGAACAGATACCGGGCGACGACGGGCCAGTTGAAGCGCTCGTTGGTCACGAGCGACTGGATGACGGCGATCAGGTACACCCCGACCACGATCGCCACAGCCGTCCGCAGATAATGCCGTCGCGGAACCAGCGGCTCGGTGGCGGTCTCATCCGCTCGGGGTGCGGTGTCGACGCGCATGTCCTGCTCGGCGGCCGTCGCGTTCGGAGTTGAGGACATGGCGCGGGCTCAGTCCAGCGACGGGTTGACGGAGGACTCGGTGATCATGTTCGCCTCGAGACCGTACGACGACATGATCTTCTCGTACGTCCCGTTCTTGATCAGTTCGTTGATCGCCGCAGCCATCGGTTCGGCCAGACCGGAGCCCTTGTTGGTCACGAAGCCGATCGTAACCTGGCCCCACTCGGCGCCCGTGCGCTTCCACTTGCCCTCATCCTGCTTGGCGGCCCAGCCCAGCGCGATGGTCGGACCCGCCCACACGTCGGCGCGCTGGCTCTGCACGGCCAGTCCGTTCGCCGTGGCGTCGGGGAACTCGGAGACCGTGATGCCCTCCTTGCCGTCTGCGACGCACTTGTCGCCGGTCTCGCGCAGCATCGGGATGAACACATCGCCGGCGTTGATGGCGATGGTGAGCCCGCACAGATCCGTCTCCATGTCGTCGCCGACGTCCGGTCCGTCTGCGCGGGTGAGGAACCCGTACGCGCCGAGCGAGTAGGGCACCATCTCGTACTTCTCCATACGCTCGGGGTTCAGGCTCGCCCCGCCGACGACATCCAGCCGCTTCGCGTCGAGCCCCAGCAGCGAGTTCTGGAACGCCTCCGGGATCACCTCGACATCGCGCTGCATCTGCTCGGCGATCGCACGTGCCAGGTCGGGGTCCATTCCGATCGACTCGCCCGCGTCGTCGGTGAAACTGATCGGCGGCTCGCCGGTGACCGCGGCCCACCGCAGCGTCGGCTGGGGCGGCGGCACATCCGCGCTCGGATCGGTGCTCGCGCCCGCCGATGCGCAGCCGGTCAGCGCCAATGCAGCCGCAGTGATCAAGATCGGAAGAACACGACGGTTCATCTCATCCTCCAGGATTCAATCGGAGCCGGGTGAACGTGTGAAATATGGAACATCCCTGTTCTAATCCACCAGTTCGGCTTACTAATATGCCAGTGACGTGCCACTCATACTGCAGGGTCTGCTCGGGCTTGTCAAGATCTTTACGTCATCCCGTAATGGTTCCCGGAAAGGCGTTCTGCTGAGCCGCGCCACTGTCCAGCAGGGCGTCGATCTCGGCCGACGTGCGACCCAGGTCCGCGAGGATCTCCCGGGTGTGCATGCCGCTGACGACCATGGCCGGCTGCGACGGCTCCGGCGGCAGCGCGGCCGAGCGCAGGGGCGAGGCCACCTGCAGCATCGGCTGCCCGCCGGGGAGGGTCGCCGGCACCAGCGCGCCCCGCTGCGCGACGTGCGGATCGCCGAGCACCTCGTCGGGGCGCAGCACCGGCGCGACGGGCAGATCGGCCTCGCCGGTGAGCTCGGCGAGCCAGTGCGAACGCGGCCGGGTTCGGAATAGCTCGGCCAGGTGACGGCGGAACTCGTCCTGCCGGGCAGCGGGCGCGAACTGATCGGGCTCCCACTCGGGCCGTCCGAGGTGCCGGCACAGTCTCCGCCAGAACTGCGGCTCCAGGCAGGCGATGCTCAGCCAGTCCCCATCCGCGCACTCGTACATGCCGTACCAGCAGTACTGCCCGTCGATCATCGGGGTGCGCGGCAGCGAGGAGCCGGACATGGCACCGGTCGGCATCCGGCCCACTCCCGGGACCGAGTACTGCTCGTCGAGGGGGATCGTCATCGTCGAATCGGCCATCGCGACATCGATCCACTGGCCGACGCCGTGGAGGTGCCGGCCCACGAGTCCCGCGAGGATCGCGATCTGCAGGTTGAAGCCGGCCGCGCGATCCGCCCAGGGCCCGCTCGGCATCACCGGCCGGCCGTCCGCCTCGAACTGCACGTGGCCGGACACTCCCTGGTAGTTCAGATCGTGACCCGCCCACGCCGCGTAGGGGCCGCTCTGGCCGTAGCCCGTGAGCGAGCAGTACACGAGTTCGGGATGCTCGGCGGACAGCGCCGCGTAGCCGATCCCGAGCCGGTCGGCGACGCCGGGCCGGAAGCCCTCCACGACGACGTCGGCGGATCGCGCGAGCTCGAGCGCCACCTCGCGTCCCGCCGGTGACTTCAGGTCGAGCGCGATGGAGCGCTTGCCCCGCCCGACCGGTTCGAGCGGACCTGCACGCAGAGGCCTCCCCACATGGATCACCGCGGCGCCGAGATCTGCGAGGGCGGAGGTCGCCAGGGCTCCGACGGTCGGTGAGAAGTCGAGGATGGTCACGCCGTGCAGGTCTGCGGGCGTCACCACCTGCTCCCCCTGCGCAGCCTGTTCTCGTCATGCATCGAGAACCACGTCCTTCCGGTGGTGGCGCACCACCGCCTGCCCGCTCGCGATCGTCGCGCCCACCGGGCAGTACGAGTGCACCGCCCGGTCGAGCATGACGCCCACGATCTCGTCGTCGGGGGTTCCGTTCCACGCGAGCTCGAAGGTGACGTCGATCTCGGTGAACGCCTTCGGCCATTCGCCGGCCTGCTCGCCTTCGACGTGCACGGCGAGGTGGGCGAGCGGCTGCTTCCGCTTGCGCAGCAGGGCGACCGCGTTCATCCCGACGCATCCCCCCAGCGCGCCCAGCAGCAGCTCGGTGGGCATCATCCCGCGATCGCCGCCCAGCGGCGCGGGCTCGTCCACGTCGATGCGGGCGCCGGGCAGCCGTTCGGTGCCGGCCTCGAAACGCAGCCCTTCGCCGCTCCAGTCCACACGCACCGACCTCATCGGACGACCTCCTTGCGCACCCGCTCGACGAACTGGGGATAGAGCTGGGACATCCGGTCGTAGACGACCGTCCGCAGCGCCTCGAGCTCGTCGGAGGTCGGAGGCACCGTCGTCCCGACGTCATCGGCGAGCGGAAGCGGGAACCCCGTCGCCTGCTGCACCTCGGCCACCGTGTGTCCCTCGTGCACGGACTTGAGCTCGATGTGGCCGGCCTCCGGGTTGTAGCCCAGCACCGCGAGCGGCGTGATCACCTCGGTGAGGGTCCCATGACGCCTCAGCCGCGGGTGTGAAGCGGCGGAGGCGGTCACATAGTCCACCTTGTCCACGAGGAAGCGCGGCGAGTGCTCGGTGCGGAACATCACCGTGCGCTTGGCGGTGTAGTAGTACACCGGCGCAGCGAACGCCCCCTGGAACCGGCGCCGACCCCCGGAGGGGGTCCGGACGTACTGCAGGTTCATGTCGCCGTGCCGGTCGAGCTGCACAGCCGAGAAGTAGAACAGGTCGACCTTGCCGCGCTGGATCAGCGCGGTGAACTCCTTCGCCCCGATGAACGGGGCGTCGTGGCCGGTGCCGGCCTCGCGCGCGTTCGGGGCCCAGAGCTCGCGGGCCAGCAGCGCCCCGGCCGCCGGAATCGGCGAGTTCGCCCCCGCCGCGATCCGCTCCCAGTCGTGCACGTGCCGCGCGCACAGCACGGCCATCAGCTCGTCGGTCCTCACGTCAGACATGGCTCAGCTCCTCCACAGCGCGGCGACGATAGTCCGCCTCGTCCACGGCGCCGAGGACGACGCGGTCCACGTACTCGCGCATCGTCTCCGCCGAGGCGGACGCGTTCACATAGGCCCGCAGCGCGGCATGGTCGGCGTCGTACAGCCCCTCTGCGCCCAGCGGATGCGCACCCCGCGGCGCGACGGCGATCGCGTCGAAGTAGATGCTCGGGATCACCTGCTCATCCGCGGCGAGAGAGGCCAAGGCATCCTCGCGCACCTCTTCGACCGTGGCCAGCACGACCGATGCCGCCTGGGCGACCAGTCGCTCGTCGTTGTAGATGCTGCACACGACGTTTCCGTGGGGATCGGCGCGGACCCCGTGCACGAGCGCGAGGTCGGGCGCGATGGCCGGTGCGAGCACGATGTCGGCGTCGGGCTCAAAGGGATCGGGGACGACGAGGAAGTCCGGCCGGTCGCGCAGGATGTCCGAGCCGATCAGGCCGGGCACGGGCGTGAAGGTGAGCCCCGCCGATCCCGCGTGCAGCGCCATCTCGATGACCGGGCAGGTGGACTCGATGAACGTCACCTCACGGGCTTCCCACGCCCTGTTGAAATTGCGTGCCAGTCCGTACTCGTTCAGATGGATCGCGCCGGCCTCCACCGAGCGCACCACCCCCGCCGCCACCAGGAAGTCCACGCCGAAGTTGCCGGTCGGCGCCGCGACGATGTCGAGATCGCGCCGGCCCTGGCGGACGATCTCGCGCAGCAGCGCGAAGGGATACTGCTTCGGCAGGCAGACCCGCGCCCCATCAGGGACGAGGTCGACCAGTTGCGGCAACGGGCGATACAGCTCAGCCACGACGTTCTCTCCGTTCTTCAGGTGCCTTCGGCTTCGACAGCCATGGGGGCTCGGTGGCGGCCGCCGCGGTGACGATCGGCGGCGCCCGGTGCGCCCCGACCTCCGGCGGCCGCGCTCGGTAGGGCTCGATCTCGACGAGGGTCAGCTGCCCGGTGCATCCCTGTGCGAGTCGGGACGTGCCCGCGTCGCGCGTGAGCACGTTGGGGTTCCCGTGGGCGCACATCCCGTCGGGTCCGACCGGGTCGTACCAGGCGCCGGTGGACAGCTGGACGACGCCCGGCCGCACCGCATCGCTGAGCACGGCGCCCGCCAGGCATGCTCCCCGATCGTTGAAGACCCGCACCACCGTGCCGTCCTCGATGCCGCGATCGGCCGCATCGGAGGGATGGATGCGGATCGGCTCGCGACCCTGCACCTTCGCGTCCTGGCTGTGCGCGCCCATGTCCAGCTGACTGTGCAGACGCGTCGCCGGCTGGTTGGCGATGAGCTGCAGCGGGAACCGCGCCGCGGCATCCGATCTCCAGCCCTCGACGGGCGGGAACCAGGCGGGATGGCCACGGCAGTCGTCGTACCCGAACGAGTCGATCGTCGACGAGAAGATCTCGATGCGCCCGCTGGGGGTGGGAAGAGGATGCCGCTGCGGGTCCTCTCGGAATGCACGGAACGCATTCGACAGGTCGCCGTCCGCCGGCAGTGGAACACTGCCCGCCTCCCAGAAGTCGTCGAACGACGGCCAGCGGACCCCCTCCGTCGCGGCCGCCGCTCGCGCCCCCTCGTAGAGGTGCTCGAGCCACTGGCGCTGATCCCGGCCCTCGGTGAACGCCTCGGCGACTCCGAGCCGCTGCGCCAGGGCCGTGAAGATCGCGTAGTCGTCGCGGGCCTGCCCGACGGGCTCGACGATGCGGTGCATGGCCACCAGCTCGCTGTCGTTGAACCCGGCACCGATGTCTTCGCGCTCCAGGGTCGTGGTCGCCGGGAGAACGAGGTCCGCGTGCCGGGCCATCGGGGTCCAGAACGGCTCGTGGACGATGATCGTGTCCGGCTTGGCCAGCGCTCTGGACAGCCGCCGAAGGTCCTGATGGTGGTGGAACGGGTTGCCGCCGGCCCAGTAGACGAGGCGGATGTCCGGATAGACGAGGCTCTGACCGTCGAAGTCGAAGCGCTCCCCCGGTGCGAGCAGCATGTCCGCGATCCGCGCCACCGGAATCGCGTCGGTGACCGGATTCACGCCCTGCGGCAGGCTCGGCAGCTTCATGCGCACGCGCGGTCGTCCGATGTGCCCCATCGCCCCGAGTGCGAAGGTGAACCCGGCGCCGGCGGCGCCGAACTGCCCGAGCATCGCCGAGAGCGTGAGGCCCATCCACACCGGCTGCTCCCCGTGCTCGGCACGCTGCAGCGAGTACGACACGGCGACCAGGGTGCGGCCGGCCGCCATCCGTCGCGCGAGACCGGTGATCGTCTCGGCGGGGATTCCGCTCTGCGCGGCGGCCCAATCGGCGCTCTTGGCGAGGCCGTCGTCGTCTCCGAGGAGATAGCGCTCGAACCGCTCGTAGCCGACGGTGCACCGGCGGAGGAAGTCGTGGTCGACCAGACCCTCTACGGCGAGGGTGTGCGCGATCCCGAGCATCAGCGCCGTGTCGGTGCCCGGCCGGATCGGCAGCTGTTCGGCGTCGACACTGTCCGGCAGGTCGTCGCGGATCGGGCTGACCAGCACGAACCGGCATCCGCGTGCGGCGGCGTCGGCCAGATGCCGATCCACGAGATGGCGATTGATGCCGCCAGGGGCGACGGCTGCGTTCTTCACGGCCATGCCGCCGAACGAGACGACGAGCTCGGTGTGCTCCACGATGTCCGGCCAGGTCACCCCGTTGGCGACGACCTGCCAGTCGGCCACCACCCGCGCCAGGATGATCTCGGCCGCCGCCGAGCTGTATGTGGTCCGGGAGGCGACGTAGCCGCCGAGGGTGTTGAGGAACCGGTGTACCTGGCTCTGCGCGTGGTTGAACCGGCCCGCGGACGACCAGCCGTAAGAGCCGCCGAAGACGGAACGCGCACCTGCGGGACTCTCGTAGGCGCGACGGAGCGCCTCGGCGGCCAGCTCCAGCGCCTGGTCCCACGAGATCGCGACGAAGCGATCGCTGCCGCGGCGCCGGCTCGGCCCCGGCCCGTCGATGAGCCACCCTTCGCGGACGACAGGCTGGGCGACGCGCGCCGGATGCCGCACCGCCCCGGCGATGTTGCCGAGCACCGCTGAGGGTGCGGGATCGCGCGGGGACGGGGTGACCTCGATGCCCGACCCGAGATCCCGGGCCAGGAACACACCCCAGTGCGAGCTGTTCTGCTTCGGCCTGGCGGCCGCCTCCGGAGCGCTCACGACCGGTTCACCTCGCCCTCACCGGATGAGGTTTCCCGCGTCGACGGGCAGCGAGACGCCGGTGATGTAGCGCCCCGCCGGGGAGACGAGGAACAGGATCGCGTCGCTGACGTCGCCCGGCTGCAGCCAGGGGATGCCGAGCGGCTGGGCCTGGGCGAAGATCGGCGCGACATCCTCCCGCGTGACGGTGGACGGATCGCGGTCCGGCATGAAGAGCCGATAGGTCGGCTCGTTGTGGATGAGATCGGTGTCCACGTTGGTCGGATGCACCGCGTTGACGCGGATCTGGTGCGGGGCGAGCTCGATCGCCAGCGTGCGCATCAGACCGACCAGTCCGTGCTTGGCGGCGGTGTAGTGGGCGAGGTTGGGGATCCCGCGCAGGGCCGCGACCGATCCGGTGAACACGATCGAGCCGCCCTCCCGCTTGAGGTGCGGGATCGCCGGGCGGACCGCGCGGAAGGCCCCCGTGAGATTGATGCCGATCATCTCGTCCCAGGCGTCGTCGCTCATCTGCTCGGCGGGAGCGAACGACCCGATGCCGGCGTTGGCGAGGACGATGTCGAGCCGGCCGAACGCGGCCACGCCCTCTTCCACGGCTCGGTTCATCGCGGCGCTGTCACGCACGTCGCCGTCGAAGGCGAGCATCCGGCGGTCGAGTGCTTCCACGGCCCGGACGGTCTCGTCGAAGTCGGCCCGCGTGCCCATGGGGTAGCCGACGCTGCTCAGCGGATCGGGCAGGTCGACGCCGATGATGTCGGCGCCCTCGGCGGCCAGCCGGATCGCGTGCGAGCGGCCCTGGCCGCGCGCAGCCCCGGTGATGAACGCGACCTTGCCGTCGAGTACGCCCACTCGTGAGTCTCCCGTCTCCGTGGTGCTGCCGACTTGTTCATGGCAGCCTCGCCAATGTGAGATGACAGTATCACTCTGTGGCACATCAGTCCAGCAGTGCTGGCATCGCGGCGCTCAGCCGAGAAGCGATGCACCGCCGGACACTCCGGTGGGCCGGCGACGCGGTCCGGGCGGCCCGGCATAGGCCTGGATCGTCCTCAGCCACGTGGTGGCGTCGCGGCCCACGGCGATGACCCGCGAGTCCGACCGGTGCACCCGCCGGGTCGCCAGCAGCGCGAAGTCGTAGGCATCCCCCTGCACCCGCTGGGCGGCGTCCTCAGGCCCCCAGCACCACAGCTCTCCCCCGGGCCCGCGCACCTCGACGCGGAAGGGCACGGCGGGTGGCGGCAGCCCCCTGTTGAGGAAGGAGTAGTCCCGCGCCGCCACCGCGAGGTGGGCGATGTGGCGCAGCCGGCGGGTCGGCGCCCGGCGGGCGCCGAGCGCATCGTGGATGTCCTCGCCGTGAGCCCAGATCTCCATCACCCGCGCCGTGGCGGCGGTGACAACGCTCATCGACGGGCCCACCCAGGGGATCCGCGTCGAGCTGCCGGAGTCGGCGAGCACGCTCAGCAGGGCCTCGCGGGATGCGCGCCACGCCGCCAGGCGCCGTTCGCCGATGTCGTCTCGGCTCAACTCGACGGGGTCGATCTCGGGCTTGGTGCGGGTGATCGGTGCCAGCCGCCGGAACTCGTCCTCGTCGACGGCGGCGGTGAGCATGAGCCGCTCGGTGAGCTCCAGGTGGCCCACCTGGTGGGCGATCGTCCAGCCGCGCGACTGGGTGTCGCGCCGCCAGTCGGAGGGGCCGAGCGGGGCCAGCAGCGCGTCCAGCTCGGCAGCCTCGGCACGCAGGTCCTCCAGAAGCTCGGCGTACCGGGTCTCGCGATCGCTCACCGCGCACCTAACCCGCGGCATCCACGCGCTCGCCCGTGGGATCGGGATCGATCCCGCACTGCCTTCCGGTCACGCCCGAAGCTGGGCGTTCTGAATCGACGGGGTGGCCAGCAGCGCGTCCACCACGGCTCGCTCGGCCTCGTCGACCTGCTCCTGCACGATCCGGGCCGCCCCATCGGGATCAGGGCTGCGAAGGGCGTCGATCAGCTGCGCGTGGGTCTGCGCGTACCCCGGGAACCCCGTCGAGTGCGTGATCGCCAGATAGACGTAGCGGTCGAGCTTGACGATGACCTCCTGAAGCATCCGCACCAGCATGAGGCTGCCACTCGCCTTCGCGACGCGCAGATGGAATGCCGACGACGCCTTCACGAAGGCGACGACGCTGTCATGGTCCGCGGGGGCGACGGCGCCCCGGCAGCGGGCCTCCTCGGCGGCGAGCTCCTCGAGGGTCGCGAGCTCGGCGGCATCCACCCCGCGAGCGGCCGCGATGCGGGCGGCCGGGGGCTCGAGCAGGCGGCGCACGAGGAACATGTCCCGAGCCCGGGCCAGCGTCAGCGGGGCGACCTCGTAGCCCTTGCGCGGACGGGACTCCACCAGGTGCTCCTGCTCGAGCTTGACCAGCGCCTCCCGCACCGGCGTCTTGCCGATCCCGTAGCGGTCGCCGAGCGCGCCTTCGGTGATGATCGCGCCCGGCTCGAAGACGTGGAACAGGATGTCGTCGCGGATCGCCTCGTAGGCGCGATCGCTGAGGCTCATTCCGGGCGCATCCTCCTGCTCCAGCAGGCGTGTGGTCGTCATGTGCGTGATCTCCTCATCGTGATCTCCACGCTCAGCGTGGCACAGCGCTCTGCCCCGTGATCGCTGCGACCCGCTCCTGGTCGTAGCCGAGCAGGTCGCCCAGCACCCGGGAGTTCGACTGCCCGATCCGCTCGGGCTCGGTCATCGGGTGCGCGTTGGATCCATCTGCCCAGATCGGCGTGCGCAGCACCTCGACCCGCTGGTCGCCGATCTCCATCGGCGCGAGTCCGCCCTCGGCGGCGATCGGCGCCCGCATGGCCTCCAGCGTGTCGTTGACCGGTGCGGCGGGGACCCCGTGCGCGTGCAGCCGACGCACCCACTCGTCGCGCGTGCGGGTGAGGAACGTGGCTTGGAGCTCTGCCACCAGCTCCGCCTTCGCCTCGAGCCGTGCGGCGCGGTCGGCGTACGCCGGCGTCGCGGCCAGGTCCGGCCGCTCCAGCGCCTCGCACAGCGCCGCGAAGTGATGGTCGAACCCGGCGTCGATGACCAGCCAGCGCTCGTCCGAGGTGGCGAACGCCTGCGCCGGAACGGTCGCGGGATAGCCCGAGCCCAGCCGCTGGATCGGCACATCGGTGTGCGCGGCGTAGGCGGCCATGTAGTTCAGCAGGGAGAGCTGCGCGTGGAACAGCGAGGTGTCCAGGGCGACTCCGTGCCCGGTCGAGTGGCGGTACAGCAGGCCTGCCAGCACCGCCACGGTGCAGTAGAACCCGCCGGTCAGGTCGGCGGTCGGCACTCCGGCGCGGGCGGGTGCGCCCCCCTCGTAGCCGGTGATCGACATCGCGCCGGCCATCGCCTGCGCGACGAGGTCGGTCCCGCGGATGTCTTCGGTAGCGCGCGGCCCGAACGAAGAGAGGCTGCACGTGACGATCCGGGGGTTGAGGGCGCTGAGCTGCTCGTGCGTGAGTCCCAGTCGCTCGGCCACCCCGGGGCTGAAGTTGAGCATGGCGACGTCGACCTTCGGGATCAGATCCCGAAGCACCTGCTGACCGGACTCCGACTTCAGGTCGAGGGCGAGACTGCGCTTGTTGCGGTTGATGGCGTGGAAGTAGAGCGACGTTCCGTCGATGAAGTGGGGAGGGATCTGCCGGGTCTTGTCGCCCGACGGCGGCTCGACCTTGATCACCTCGGCCCCGAGGTCGGCGAGCATCTGCGTGCTGAACGGACCCGCCAGCGCGTGGGTGAAGTCCAGGATCCGCACTCCGGCGAGCAGTCCAGGGAAGTCGGACGTCATTCAGTCATCTCCTCACGGAGCTGCGCTCCACCTCTGTCATCTACCTCGACGACCTGGCTAGTATATTAAAGACCGACCATTAGTACGTCAAACACGGAGGCAGTCGACGATGAAGGCCAAGGATGACTGGGGACTCGAGGCGGCCACCCGCGGGATCTTCATCGGCGGATCCCGCATCCTGACGGATGACTCCTATCCGGTGATCGACCCGACGACGGAGGACGTCGTCGGGCAGGCACCGGAAGCCACTGCCTCCCAGGTGGAGCAGGCCGTCGCGGCCGCGCAGGATGCACAGCCGGGGTGGGCTGCGACCGCACCTGCCGAACGGGCCGGCATCCTGCGGGCGATGGGTCGTGCGCTCGGCGCCCGACGCGAGCAGCTCGCCCCCCTCATCGCCGCGGAGACCGGGTGCCTGCTCAGCGCGGCGCCGGTGATCGTGGACCGCGCCGTCTCGCGCTTCGAGCGCTTCGCCGACCTCCTCACCGGGCTGCGGCCGGTCGAGCACGGGATCGAGATCCGGGCCACGCCGGCCGGCCCGTCCCTGACCTCCGGCCAGACAGCCCGTCGTCCGGTGGGAGTCGTGGCCGCGATCGCGCCCTTCAACTTCCCGCTGATCGGCGCGGCGAGCAAGATCGCCCCGGCGATCGCGATGGGCAACGCGGTCGTCTTCAAGCCCGCCCCGCAGGACCCGCTGGAGCTCCTGGCGTTCGCGTCGATCTGCGAGGAGGCGGGCGTCCCGGACGGAGTGGTGAACATCGTGACCGGCTCCGGGGTGGAGGTCGGCCGCACGCTGGTGTCGGCGCCCGGTGTCGACATGGTCAGCTTCACCGGCAGCACGGCAGCGGGCGCCGAGATCTACCGCTCGGGCGCAGACTCGATGCGCCGCATGCTCCTCGAGCTCGGGGGGAAGGGCGCCCTGATCGTCCGCCGGGATGCCGACCTGGATGCCGCGGTCGAAGCCCTCGGGAGGGTGTGGACCTACTACTCGGGTCAGTGGTGCGCCGCGCCCACGCGCGCGATCGTGCACCGGGACGTGCACGACGAACTCGTCGACCGTCTGATCCGGCTCGGCCGCTCTCTGCGGATCGGCGACCCTTCGGACCCGGCTACGAATCTGGGCCCGGTCATCTCGGACGCCCAGCGGACCAGGATCGAGCAGAGCGTCGCCGGCGCGGTCGCCGACGGCGCCGAGGAGGTGTTGGGTCTCGAGCCTCGCGGCGGCCGGTCGCGCGGCTACTTCGTGTCTCCCTCGCTCCTGCTGGGATGCCGGCCGGACATGCCGATCGTGCAGAACGAGATCTTCGGACCGGTGCTGAGCGTGCTGACGTACGGTGACGACGACGAGGCGGTCGAGCTGGCCAACGCGACGCGCTTCGGGCTCACGAACTACGTCTTCAGCGCCGACGTGCCCACGGCGTGGGAGCTGGCGCGACGGCTGCGCAGCGGAAGCGTGCTCATCAACACCGCGACACCGCGCGACGACATGCCGTTCGGCGGCATGGGAATGAGCGGCGTCGGCCGCGACAACGGCGTGTTCGCACTGGAGTCGTACTCCGAGGCGCAGGGGATCCTGGTGGCCTCGACGCCGGCGCCCGCCGCCTGAGCGGGGGCCGGTGCCGCGGCGCCGCTAGCCCTAGACTCACTGACGATGAAGCCGTTCGTGCTGCTCGCGACGCGCCCCGAAGACGTCCCCGCGGATGAGGAGTACGCCCTCTTCCTGCGGTACAGCGGGCTTGACGAGCGTGACCTGATCCGCGTGCGCCTCGAGGCCGAGCCGATGCCGCGGTTCGACCTCGACGAGCTGTCGGGCATCTTCGTCGGCGGCGGGCCGTTCAACGCGTCCGACCCGTGGAAATCCGCCGTGCAGCGCCGGGTCGAGGCCGAGTTCGCCGCCCTGCTCGACGAGGTCGTGAAGCGCGACTTCCCCTTCCTCGGCGCGTGCTACGGCATCGGCACCCTGGGCGCTCATCAGGGAGCGGTCATCGACAGCACCTACCGCGAGCCGGTCAGCGTGATCGAGGTCGACCGCACGCCCGAGGGGCGCGCCGACCCGCTGCTGGCGGGGCTCCCCGATCGCTTCACCGCGTTCGTCGGTCACAAAGAGGCGGTTTCGCAGCTGCCTGCGTCGGCGACGCTGCTGGCGCGGGGTGAGGGATGCCCGGTGCAGATGTTCCGCGTCGGCGTCAATGTGTATGCGACCCAGTTCCATCCGGAGTTGGATGTCGAGGGCATCACCACCCGGATCCACGCGTACGCCGACCATGG
>NZ_JBIQHX010000044.1:0-2693 GCF_044508325.1 Microbacterium sp.
GGGATCTTCACGCCGTACTTGTCCTCGGTCTGCACCGCGATCTCCACCATCGACAGCGAGTCGATGTCCAGGTCGTCGACGAAGCTCTTCTCCGGGGTCACCTCAGACGGCTCGATGCCGGTGACCTCTTCGATGATCTCGGCGAGACCGGCGATGATTTCTTCCTGACTGGCGGGCACGGTGGCTCCTTCTTGTTGTTGATACGCACTCCGTGTGGAGAGCGCTATTCCGGACGATTGAGTTGGATATTCGGTTGTAGCCGGGCTCAGAGCTCGCCCAGGCCGTCCAGATCTGTGGGGGACTTGACGGCGCGCGTCGGCGTGCCCTTCAGTTCCCGCTTGGCGATGCCCACGAGCGTTCCGGCGGGCGGGAACTCGACGATGGCCGAGGTGTTGCGGTCGCGAAGGGTCGCGGTGCACAGATCCCAGCGCACGGGCTTGGTCAGCTGGGCGACGAGCTTCTCCATCGCGTCAGCGGCCGAGGTGACGGGCTGCCCGTCGGCGTTCGACAAAAGTGTCGCGGTCGGCTCGCTCGTCGTTACAGACTGCGCGGCGGCGGCGTAGCCGTCCAGGGCCGAGGCCATGTAGTGGGTGTGGAACGCACCCGCGGTGGCGAGCTGGCGGACCCGGGCCTTGGCAGGCGGATCCTCGGCGAGCTTCTCCAGCGCCGCGATCGCGCCTGCGGCCACGATCTGGCCCGCGGCGTTGCGGTTGGCGGGCACCAGATCGAGCGACTCCAGGCGGGCCAGCACCTCGGTCTCGTCGCCACCGAGCACTGCCGACATCCCGGTGGGCTCGACGGCGCACGCCTTGGCCATCTCGGCGCCGCGGGTCGCGGCCAGTTTGACGGCATCGTCGGCGGAGATGACGCCGGCGATCGCGTAGGCCGCGATCTCGCCGACGGAGTGCCCGGCCACGATGGTCTCGGTGGTTTCGGGTGCACCGCGCTTGACGAGCGCCTCGTGCGCCAGCAGTGTCGCGGCGACCACGAGCGGCTGCGTCACCGCGGTGTCGGTGATCTCCTCTGCCGTGGCAGTGGTGCCCAGCCGGGTCAGATCCAGGCCGCTGATCTGCGACCAGGTCGCGAGGCGGTCAGCAGCGCCGGGCAGCTCCAGCCATGCGGTGAGCATGCCGGGAGTCTGCGAGCCCTGTCCGGGGGCAAGCAATGCGAGCACGGGTGGTTGAGGCACGTCATTAAGAGAACACTGTGAAGATGGTTTTGCGCGGTGTAAGAGATTATGAACCTTGTCTTATGTTTTTGTAGGGTCTCCACAAAAGTGCATGTGATGCGACATTCGCGAGACCGTGCCGCAATCTGTGATTGTCGCGGTGACCGCGTCTTGGCCTCCTCCGCGCGCCTCCCGCGCCTGCCCGGCTCGGCGTGCGAGCATCGGATCAGCCATTTGGCGTGCTCGACTGATATGCCTGTTTGCTCAGTCGGCCGACGGTCGCCGCCACCCTCAGCACGTATGCATCGCGTGGCACCGCGGGATCCCGGCCGGTGAAGTCGGCTATCCGTTTCAGGCGGTAGCGGACCGTGTTTGGATGAACGAACAATTTGCGAGCGCAGGCCTCGATCGCGCCGCCGGAATCCAGGTACGCGTCGAGCGTCTCGGTGAGTGCGGGCCCGGCATCGGCCAACGGCCGCATGACCTCGGTCTCGAGCATCGCGATCGCGGTGGCGTCTCCGAGCAGCGCACGTTCGGGCAGCAGTTCGCGCGCGGCCACGGGGCGCGGTGCGCCGCCCCAGCCGGCCACGGCGTTCATGCCCGAAATGGCCTCGGTCGCACTGCGATGCGCCGCGGTCAGCGTCGGCGCGGTCGGGCCGATCACCACAGGACCGTCGGCGAACACCGACAGCAGCTCACCGAGCAGCCGGTCCGTCGGGGCCAGCGGCCCGGAGACGATCGCGACCAGCCAGGTGCCGTGCACATCGGACAGTGCCGCGCGGTCGTTGCGCTGTACGACGTCGCGGACATCGTCACTCGCGAGGTCCAATCGGTCGGCGTGCGGCAGACCGACGATCACCGTGGCCGGGGCGGTGGCGTCCCAGTTGAGCGCGGCCGCCTGAGATTGCAGCTCGGCACCGATGTCACCGCGCACCACGGCGTCGACGACGTTTGCCTCCATGCGGGTGTCCCAGGCTCCGCGCGCCTCGGCCTGATCCGCGTACGCGCTGGCCGCGGCGAACGCCAGATCGCGGCTGTAGCGCAGAATCCCCGCCGTCAGCGCGTTCAGTTGTTCTTCCGTGCGGGCCAGCAGCGGCACCACCTCCTCGAAGAACTCCATCGAGGTGCGCACCATCTCGACCGATTGGCGCAGCGCGATGCGACGGCGCAGATCCTGGGGTACCACCTCGAACGCCTGGGCCGTGTAGCCGACGTCGCTGCTCGGATCCCGCATCCACTCGACGAAGTTGACCACCGCGGTCTGGACGACGAGCTGGACGCTGGCCCGCTGCGAGGCGTCGAGGTCGGCGAAGAACGGCAGACGTTCCTCCATGGCGTGCACGGCCTCGGTCGCCAGCCGCCCCGAGTACTGCTTCAGCCGGCGCAGCGTCGAGTCGGGCACGCTCTCGAGCACCTCGACCGTGGACTTCGGCGGAACGAAGCGATTGTCGGGCATCCCTAAAAGCTACGCCCTTTTTGTGGGGGATTCCTCCAAACGTTCGGTGGCACCCTTCCCGGCGAGCAG
>NZ_JBIQHX010000034.1:0-18894 GCF_044508325.1 Microbacterium sp.
GCCTCGGGCTGGTAGTAGTCGTAGTAGCTGACGAAGTACTCGACCGCGTTGTGCGGCATGAGGTCGCGGAACTCATTCGCCAGCTGCGCCGCGAGCGTCTTGTTGTGCGCGAGGACGAGCGTCGGTCGCTGCACCTGCTCGATCAGCCAGGCGGTCGTCGCGGACTTGCCGGTGCCGGTCGCGCCCAGCAGCACGACATCCGTCTCCCCCGCGTTGATGCGCGCCGCCAGCTCCGCGATCGCCTGCGGCTGGTCGCCGCTGGGCGCGTACTCGCTGACGACCTCGAACGGCCGCACGGATCGCGTGGTCTGCATCACTCCAGGGTATGCGCGGTCCCCGACACGAGGGCGGGGAGGCGCTCCCACAGCTCGTCCGTCTGCCGCAGCGTCTCGGCCAGCGAGCCGCCGGTGTCGATGACGACGTCGGCGACGGCCAGCCGCTTCTCGTCCGGCACCTGCGAGGCGATGCGCGCATCCGCGTCCGCCTCGCTCAGGCCGCGCAGGTCGATCAGGCGCCGCCGTCGGGTCTCGGCGGGCGCGTGCGCCACGACGATGAGCGCCCAGGGGTCGTCGACCCGCGCCTCCACCAGCAGCGGCACGTCGTAGACGACCACGGCGTGCGGGTCGTCGGCGAATGCGGCGGCGAACCGCTGGACCGACAGCTCCCGCACCGCGGGGTGCACGATGGCGTTGAGCCGGGCGATGCGGTCGTCGTCGCCGAACACCCGCGTGCCGAGGGCGGCGCGGTCGAGCGAGCCGTCGGGCCCGAGGATGTCGGCGCCGAACTCCGCGGCCAGCTCGGCCAGGACCGGCGATCCCGGCTGCTGCACCTCGCGGACCAGCGCATCGGCGTCGACCACCGTCGCCCCGTGCTCGGCGAGGCGGCGCGCGATGGTGGACTTCCCCGAGGCGATCCCGCCGGTGAGTGCGATCAAGGGCATGGAACGAGGATGCCACGGCGATCGCCGCCGCGTTCGGTCGGTGGGGCTGGGATATCATGACCGACGTCCGCCTCTGGGGAGGTGACCGGTGGATCAGGTTCGCACGGCCGTGGTGATCGAGGACGACGCCGACATCCGATCGCTGCTGTCGACGGTGCTCGAGCAGGGCGGCTTCGACGTGCACAGCGCGGGCGACGGCTACTCGGGGCTCGACCTCGTCCGCGCCCACGACCCGCTGGTGACGACCCTCGACGTCAACATGCCGGGCATGGACGGCTTCGAGACGGCCAAGCGCATCCGGGCGGTCAGCTCGACGTACCTCGTCATGGTCACGGCGCGCACCGAGGAGATCGACGCGCTGCAGGGCCTGGACGCGGGCGCGGACGACTACATCACCAAGCCCTTCCGCCCGCGGGAGCTGCGCGCCCGCATCGATGCCATGCTGCGACGGCCGCGCGCGCGTGACGACGTCGGCGTGCCCGCAGGAGCGGGCGGAGACGGCTGGCTGGAGCACAGCGGACTGCGGCTGCACCGCCAGATGCGCACCGTCGAGATCGACGGTGCGCCCCTCGAGCTCACGCGCAGCGAGTTCGACATCCTCGCCGACCTGCTCGCCGCCGGGCGCCGCGTGCGCACCAAGGTCGAGCTTGCCCTCATGCTCCGCGGCGAGAGGTCGGACGGATCGGCGTACGTCAGCGACAGCGACGCCCGCGCGATCGAGGTGCACATGACGAACCTGCGCCGCAAGCTCGGGGAGACGCCCACGCTCCCGCGCTGGATCGAGACGGTCCGCGGCGTGGGCTACCGGATGACCGCGGACTGATCCGCTACGCCGAGTCGCCCACGACGACCGAGCTCTCCACACTCGTGGCGGCACGGCGGGCGGCCTCGTGGGCGACGGCGACGAGCTCGTCGGGCCCGTACCCGACCGCATCGCTGAGGGCCACGCCGACGCCGACCATCGGGATCACCCCGCCGGTGACTCCGCCCAGGTCCTCGAACGCCCCGCGGTAGATCCGCGCCGCCTGCCGACGCGCGTCGGTGGGCGATTCGACCCGGACCCCCACCAGCAGCCCCATGTCGTCGTCCTCGCCCACGAACGCCTCCGCGGGGGCGTGACGTCGCACGCTCGTGCGCCACGCGTCGTGGACCGTGCGGGCGACCTCGCTGCCGAACGCGGTGGAGATCTGATCGACGTCGTCGATGCGCACCGCGATCACCCCGATCACATCCGAGCGCCACGCGGCGCGCGCGCACAGGCCGGTCAGCGACGCGCGGAACTCGCCGGGCGGAAGGATCTCGTCGTCGGTGGTCCGGGACTCCGGCTCGAACCCGCGCAGCGGCGCCCGTGCGGCCCGCAGGACGGATGCGACGATGGCGACGACGATCGTGAGGACGACGGTCAGCAGGCTCGCCGTCGTGGTGCCGAACCACGTCTGGAAGAGGGCGCTGTCCGGACCGGACACGAGGAACGCCGTGGTGCGCGAGACGTAGAACAGCGCCTGGAGCCCGAGCACGAGGGCAAGGCCCCACGCGGTGCGCAGCCGGCCCATCTCCGGCCGCATCGCCTCGACCGCACCGGCGGCGGCGAACACCAGGAGGGCGACGAACATCCACAGCGCACCCGCCCAGGGGCCGCCCTCCGGCCCCGGAAGCGCCGCCGAGAGGACGGCGCCGACGACGCCGGCGACGACGAGGAGCGCCGCCCACAGGAGACCGCGGTCGTTGAACCGCCGGCACCCCAGCCACATGCTCCCGGTTCCGGCGACGAACAGGCCGTTCCCGGCGGCGACCGCCCACCACGTGGCGGGCTCGAGCACCCAGACGCCATACGAGACCGCCGTCCCGACCGCGCAGAGGAAGGCCACCGCCCAGATCCGGCCGGCGCCCTCGTCGCGGCGCACGAGCGTCTCCGCGATGAAGGTCACGCCGCACACGACCACGACCAGGCCCGTCACCGCCGCGACGGAGAAGTCGTCAAGCTGCATTCGAGCCCCCCTCGACCGGTAGATGCACGACGAAGGTCGTCCCGGTGCCGACCCCGCTGCGCACGGTGATGTCACCGCCGTGCGCTCGGATGATGTCGCGGCTGATGGCCAGCCCCAGCCCGGTCCCCGGGACGCCGCGGCGCCCGGCGGTCTTGGCGCGATAGTAGCGGTGGAACAGGCGCGCCTGCTCGGGCTCAGGGATGCCGATGCCGTCGTCGCTGACCGTGATCCACACCGTGTCGCCGTCCGAGCGGGTCGACAGCGTCACACTGCCGCCCTCCCGGTTGTAGGCGATCGCGTTCGCGATCAGGTTGTCGAGCACCTGGCGGAACCGCAGCGGATCCGCCTGCACCATCGCGGGCTCCACGGCGTCCAGGTCGAAGCGCACGGAGCGTTCGGCCGCCCGCGGCTGCAGCGACTCGGCGGCGGCGCGCACGAGCTCGGCCGCGTCGACGCGCTCCGGCGCGATCGCCGAGGCGATCGTGGTGGACGACGAGCTGGACGCCGCGAGGATGTCGGCGGTGATCGCGAGGAGGCGCTCGGCGTTCCTCTCCGCGATCTCGAGGCTGCGCAGCGCCTCATCGGGCACGCCGGGCTCGTCGATCGCGAGGTCGAGATATCCGAGGATGGCGGTCAGCGGCGTGCGCAGCTCGTGGGAGACCGAGGCCACCAGATCGTCTCGCGCCCTCGTCGCACTCAGCTCCGCGGTGACGTCGCGCGAGACCAGCACGGCCCCCGCATCGGCGCCGGCGATGTCGCGCAGCCTGCGCGCGGACACCATCAGGGCACGTCGCGGGCCGTCGGGCACGCCGAACCACACGACCTCCCCGTCGAAGGACTCGCCCCGCAGCACGCGCGCGAAGGGGAGCTCGTCGGGCGGGAGCGGGGTGACGCCGTCGTCGCGATACGGCGCCGAGGCCGCCTCGTCGCCGATCTCCGCGATGTGGCGGTTCAGCCGCGCGTGCGCCTCGTTCGCCACGGCGATCGAGCCGTCCGCCCCGACCCGGATGACCCCGAAGTCGACGGCGTCGAGCACCTCCGTGACCTCCTGCTCCTGCCGCCGGGTCCGCTCCAGGACCTGATGCAGCAGCTGAGCCTGCTGAGCCAGGAGGGTGCGCTGCGCGTCGGAGCGGCGCGCGGTGAGATAACTGGTCGCCGCCACCGCGAGCACGACCAGCGGAAGCAGGAACGTGCTGAACTCGACGGAGCGATCCGTGTCGACCAGCACGGTCACGGTGAACAGGACGCCCACCGTCACCACCACGCCGAACACGCCGATCAGTCCGAACGCCGCCGCCAGCCACATGGTCGGGAACACCCAGAGCAGCCCGAAGCCGGAGCGCGGGCTGGAGACCTGCATCATGGTGACGGCCAGGATGTCCGCCGTCGGGATGACCGCGACCCACCCGGGCGCCATCCTGTTCCACGGAGCCAGCAGCGCCGCGGCCGAGGCGACGAACACCAGCAGCGCCCCGGCGAAGAACAGCCCCAGGTCACCGGGGAAGTCGATGGCGCCGACCATCGCGCACAGCACGAGGACGACGGCCGCGAGCAGCAGCTGGTTGAGCGCCGCGGCGCGCTCGCGGGTGAGGTCGGCGACCGCGCGCACCCCGGATGCCGCGCGTGCCCGCACCGAGACGGGGCGCGACGTCACATCCATGCGACGACGCTACCGCGGACGCGGGAACGGCGAAGGGCCGGGACCCGAAGGTCCCGGCCCTGTGGCGGAATGATCCCGGCTCAGCGACCGGAGAGCTTCTCGCGCAGTGCAGCGAGCGCCTCGTCATCGGCAAGCGTCCCGGCAGGGCCGGACTCGCTCGCGAAGGACGACGGGCCGCCGGCGGCGCCGGTGTCGTTCGCCTCGGCCTCGATGGCCTTGGCGACCTGCGCCTTGTGCGCCTCCCAGCGCGCCTGGGCTGCGGCGTACTCCTGCTCCCACTTCTCGCGCTGCTCCTCGAAGCCTTCCTTCCACTGGTTGGTCTCCGGGTCGAAGCCCTCGGGGTACTTGTACTCGCCGTTCTCGTCGTACTCCGTGGTCATGCCGTACAGAGCCGGGTCGAACTCGGTGCCGTACGGGTCGACCGACTCGTTGGCCTGCTTCAGCGACAGCGAGATGCGGCGACGCTCGAGGTCGATGTCGATGACCTTGACGAAGACCTCCTCGCCCACCGAGACGACCTGCTCGGCCAGCTCGACGTGCTTGCCGGAGAGCTCGGAGATGTGCACGAGCCCCTCGATGCCGTCGGCCACACGCACGAAGGCGCCGAACGGGACGAGCTTGGTGACCTTGCCCGGGGTGAGCTGGCCGATGGCGTGGGTGCGGGCGAAGACCTGCCACGGGTCCTCCTGCGTCGCCTTCAGCGACAGCGAGACCCGCTCGCGGTCGAGGTCGACCTCGAGGATCTCGACGGTGACCTCCTGGCCCACCTCGACGACCTCGGACGCGTGCTCGATGTGCTTCCAGGACAGCTCGGACACGTGCACGAGGCCGTCCACGCCGCCCAGATCGACGAACGCGCCGAAGTTGACGATCGACGAGACGACGCCCTTGCGGACCTGCCCCTTGTGCAGGTTGTTGAGGAACGTGGTGCGCGACTCGGACTGGGTCTGCTCGAGCAGGGCGCGCCGCGAGAGCACGACGTTGTTGCGGTTCTTGTCGAGCTCGAGGATCTTCGCCTCGAGCTCCTGACCGAGGTAGGGCGTGAGGTCGCGGACCCGGCGCAGCTCGATGAGCGAGGCCGGCAGGAAGCCGCGCAGGCCGATGTCGACGATGAGGCCGCCCTTGACGACCTCGATGACCTGGCCGGTGACGACGCCGTCCTCCTCCTTGATCTTCTCCACGTCGCCCCACGCGCGCTCGTACTGCGCGCGCTTCTTCGACAGGATGAGGCGGCCTTCCTTGTCCTCCTTCTGGAGCACCAGCGCCTCGACGTGGTCGCCGACCTCGACGACCTCGTTGGGGTCGACGTCGTGCTTGATGGAGAGTTCGCGCGAGGGGATGACTCCCTCGGTCTTGTAGCCGACGTCGAGCAGCACCTCGTCGCGGTCGATCTTGACGATCGTGCCCTCGATGATGTCGCCGTCGTTGAAGAACTTCAGAGTCTTCTCGACCGCGGCCATGAAGTCCTCAGCAGATCCGATGTCGTTGATGGCGACCTGCTTGGTGGCCGGGGCGGTCGTTGCGGTAGTCATGTAGTGGGTTGTCCTTGGATGGGGATGTCGGGCATGCGCACGCCGAAGCAGCGCATGCGAGGTGGATATGTTGCAGATGTCGTGATCGCGCGGCCGTTCCGGTCACACGAATGACACTCCAGGGTATCAGAACCGCGTCTACGCTGGAGCGGTGAGCACTCCCCCGGTCGCCATCGTCTCGCCGCGCGGACGGCTGATCGCACTGGCCGTCGTCTGCGCCCTGTTCGCCGCCATGGGCGTCGTCATCCTGCTGCTGGCCCCGACCGAGACGCTCAACCTCATCGTGGGCGTCGCCGCGGCCGCGTTCTTCGGCATCGGCGGAGGGATCTCCATCGTCACCCAGTGGCGGCGCAGCCGCATCATCGTCGCCGACGACGACGGCGTCCACCTCGCCGGCGTGGGCACCGCACCGTGGCAGGACGTGGATCGCTTCGGGTCGGACTCCACCCATCTCGGACTGCGGCTGCGCCGCACGGCCGCGCTGCTGGAGGGCGCGCCCGACGAGCACACCGCCGAGTCGCTGCGGGCGACCCGGTCGCGCACGGGGTGGGATCTGACCTGGCCGGCGACGGCCCTCGACCGCTCCCCCGCCGAGGCCGCGGCGGCGCTGCAGGCGCGTCGCCCGCGCTGAGCGCCGCAGGCTCGTCGCCCGCGCTGGGCGCGGCATCCCTCCTACGCTCGACTCATGCGCATGTCCTCGATCCTGCGCGCACCGCACCGCGCGCCCCTGCTGCAGGTCGTCAAGTCGGGCGTGGCGACCCTCGGATCCTGGCTGCTGGCCGAACTGGTGCTCCAGGGTCCGCCCCCGGTGTTCGCCGCCATCGCGGCGCTGCTGGTCGTCCAGCCCAGCCTCAACCAGTCGTTCGCGAAAGCCATCGAGCGCAGCGTCGGCGTCATCGTGGGTGTCGTCGTGGCGGCCCTGCTCGGCCTGCTGCTGGGCGAGGGCACCTGGGTGATCATGGCCGCGATCGTGGCCGCGCTGCTGCTGGCCTGGCTGCTGCGGATGACGGCGGGCACGGCCAATCAGGTCGCGATCAGCGCCATGCTGGTCCTCGCGCTGGGGACCTCCGCCTCCGGGTACGCGGTGGACCGGATCCTGGAGACCCTGATGGGCGCGGCGGTCGGCTTCATCGTCAACGTCGCTCTCGTGCCCCCGGTCGCCGTCGCCCCGGCGCGGGAGGCGGTGCAGCGTCTGGCCGACGAGCTCGCCGCATCCCTCGACCGTCTCGCAGACGCGCTCGAGCGACCGCAGTCCCCGGCCGCCCTGCAGGAGCTCATCCTGACGGTGCGCCTGATGCGGCCGATGCGGGACGCCGCGGATGCGGCCATCGACGCCGCCGCCGAGTCGCTCACGCTGAACCCCCGTGGATCGCGGCACCGCAGCGACCTCGACGTCGTGCGCGTCGAGCTGGAGCGCCTGGGCCCGATCGTCACCCAGGTCATCGGGATGACGCGGGCGTACACCGACCACTATGAGAGCACCGTGCCCGACGATCCGGCGGTGCGGGCGATCGCGGAGCAGCTGCGCCGCGCCGCCCACGACATCCGCCTCGCCCGCCGGGAGCACGCCGATTCCGTCGACGCCGCGCTGACCTCGCAGCTGGTGGTGGCGGCGCCCCCGCAGCACTGGGTGCTGGTCGGCTCGCTGCTGGAGGATCTGCGCCGCATCCACGACGCGCTCGCCGACGCGGCGTGAATCAGCGCTCGCGGTCGAGCCAGTCCCGGAGCCGAGGCAGCGGCCACGTCGTCACGATGCGCTCGGCCGGCACCCCGCAGCGCTCGGCGCGCTCTGCGCCGTGATCGATCAGCGAGAGCTGACCAGGGGCGTGCGCGTCGCTGTCGATCGAGAAGAGGCATCCCGCATCCAGCGCCCGGGCGATCAGCTCGTCCGGCGGATCCTGCCGCTCGGGCCGGGAGTTGATCTCGACGGCGACGCCGCGCTGCGCGCACGCTTCGAACACGGCGTCCGCATCGAACTGCGACGGCGGCCGGGTGCCGCGCGAGCCCTCCACGAGCCTGCCGGTGCAGTGTCCGAGGACGTCGGTGTGCGGGTGGCGGACGGCGGCGACCATCCGCGCGGTCATGTCGCGGGCGTCCATCCGCAGCTTCGAATGCACGCTCGCCACCACGACGTCCACGGCCGCGAGCAGGCGGTCCTCCTGGTCGAGCGCGCCGTCGTCGAGGATGTCGACCTCGATGCCGCCCAGGAGCGTGAAGCCGCCGCCCGACATCCCCGCCACCACGGCGAGCTGCCGCTCGAGCCGCTCGGCGGACAGCCCGTTGGCCACCGTCAGCCGCGGTGAGTGGTCGGTGAGGGCGAGGTACTCGTGACCCAGCCGCCGCGCGGCATCCACCATGAGCTCGATCGAGGTGAGCCCGTCCGACCAGTCCGAGTGGCAGTGCAGGTCGCCGCGCAGCAGCGGGCGCAGGGCGCTCTCGCGCAGGGCGCCCGCCGCCGCGCGCAGCTCGGCGAGGTATCCGGGGACCTCGCCGGCGAGAGCCTCCTGGATCACGCGGAAGGTCGTGTCGCCGATGCCGGGGCGCCGGCGCAGCCGCGCGGTGTCGGCCAGCTCGTCCGCGCTCAGCGTCGCCACGATGTCCGCGGCCGTGCGGAACGCCTTCGACTTGTACCGCGACGACCGCTCGCGCTCGAGCAGCGTCGCGATCTCGGTCAGGGCATCGAGCGGATCCATCCTGTCAGTCTGCCGTGCGAGGATGACGGGCGTGAGCCGACTCATGCTGCTGGACACCGCCGCGCTCTACTTCCGTGCGTTCTACGGCGTGCCGGACACCGTGCGCGCGCCGGACGGGCAGCCGGTCAACGCGGTGCGGGGCCTCCTCGACATCATCGCGCGGCTGGTCGCCGAGTACGAGCCGACCGACCTCGTGGCCTGCTGGGACGACGACTGGCGCCCGCAGTGGCGCGTCGACCTCATTCCCAGCTACAAGGCGCACCGCGTCGCCGAGGAGGTCGCGGCCGGACCGGACGTCGAGGTCGTGCCCGACCCCCTCGAGGCGCAGGTGCCCGTGATCCGCGAGACGCTCACTGCTCTGGGCATCGCGATCGCCGGCGCGGCCGAGCACGAGGCGGACGATGTGATCGGCACGCTCGCGACGACCGCGCGGATGCCGGTGGACGTCGTCACCGGCGACCGCGACCTGTTCCAGCTCGTCGACGACGCGCGGGACGTGCGCGTGATCTACACGGCGCGGGGGATGTCCAATCTCGAGATCGTCACCGACGACGCCGTGCGCGCCAGGTACGGCGTGCTGCCGTCGCAGTACGCCGATTTCGCGACGCTGCGGGGCGACCCCTCGGACGGGCTTCCCGGCGTCGCCGGCGTGGGCGAGAAGACCGCTGCGGCGCTGCTGGTCGCGCACGGCGACCTCGCCGGCATCGTGGCCGCGGCCGAGGCCGGCGAGGGCATGACGCCCCGGGTGCGCGCGAGCGTCCTGGCCGCGCTGCCCTACCTCGAAGTCGCCCCGGCGGTCGTGCGGGTGGTGCGCGATCTCGAGCTGGCGCCGATGCAGACCCGGCTGCCGGTGCTCGACGAGACCGCGCGCGAGAAGGTGTCGGCGCTGGCCGAGCGGTGGGGACTGGGCGCATCCATGACCCGGGTCGTGGCCGCACTCGACGGCGCGGCGCGCTGAGCTCAGGCCGCGGAGCCGAGCTCCTGCGTGACGGCGACCCAGTCGTCGAGCTTGCGCAGCGCCGATCCGTCGTCGATCGCCGCCGCGGCGGCGTCCTTCGCCTCGGCGAGCCGCTCCAGGATCGGGCGTCCCGACTGCGTCGGATCCTGCGACAGCCGGAAGGCGACGATGCCGGCGGCGGTGTTCAGCAGCACGATGTCGCGCACCGGTCCCTCCTCGCCGGAGAGGACCCGCCGCACGACCGCGGCGTTGTGGGCCGGCTCGCCGCCCAGCAGGTCGTCGATGTCGGCGAGCGGGATGTCGAGGTCGCGCGGGTCGAGATCGTGCTCGTGGATGTCTCCGAGGCTCACCTCCCACACCCGGCTGTGGCCGGTGGTGGTCAGCTCGTCGAGCCCGTCGTCACCGCGGAACACCAGGGCGGTGGCGCCGCGGGTGCGGAACACGCCGGTGATCAGGGGCACCCGGTCCAGCTGCGCCACCCCGACCGCGTTCGCCTCGGCCCGTGCCGGGTTGCACAGCGGGCCGAGGAAGTTGAAGACGGTCGGCACGCCGAGCTCGGCCCGGGTGGCGCCCGCGTGCCGGAACCCCGGGTGGAACGCGGACGCGAAGGCGAAGGTCAGGCCGGTGCGCTCGAGCACCTCGGCGACCTGGTCGGGGGCGAGGGTCAGATCGACCCCGAGCGCGGCGAGCACGTCGGAGGATCCGGATGCCGAGCTCGCCGCCCTGTTGCCGTGCTTGACGACGGGGATGCCCGAGGCGGCGGCGACGACGGCGGCCATCGTCGAGATGTTGACCGTGCCGTACCGATCGCCGCCGGTGCCGACGATGTCGAGCACATTCGGGTCGACGGGCAGGGGCAGCGCGGCCTCGAGGATCGCGTCGCGGAAGCCGACGATCTCGTCCACGGTCTCGCCTTTGGCGCGCAGAGCGACCAGGAATCCGGCCAGCTGAGACGGCGTCGCCTCACCGCGCATGACCTGTCGCATGGCCCATGTCGACTCCCACACGCTGAGGTCGCCGCCCGCCAGCAGAGTGGAGATGAGATCGGCCCAGGAGATGCGCTCAGCCATGCCGTCGATCCTATCGGCGCTCACGGCATCTTCTCGGCGGACTCTTAGGCCGCCCTAAGTTCGAACTCGGTCGAATCAGTGGGCGCGGATGCGAAAATCGCCGCCCGATATCGGCCATAATGGGGAGCGTGACATCCCCAGCGACCTATGCCCCCGTGCCGAGAGGCATCAAACGTCCCGATCCCGTAGCGGTCGGGACGATCGTGTGGCTCGGCAGCGAAGTCATGTTCTTCGCCGGGCTGTTCGCGATCTACTTCACACTGCGTGCCACCTCGCCCGAGCTGTGGGCGTACCGCACCGAGCACCTGAACGTGCCGTACGCGCTGGTGAACACGCTCATCCTGATCGCGTCGTCGTTCACGTGTCAGGCGGGCGTCTTCGCCGCCGAGCGCCTGCAGCCGTTCACGACGCGCACCCCCAAGTACCGGTGGGGCATGGTCGAGTGGTTCTTCCTCACCTTCGCGCTTGGCGCGATCTTCGTCGCCGGCCAGGTCTGGGAGTACGCACAGCTGGTCGTCGAGGGCATGCCGATGTCGGCGGACGCGTACGCCTCCGCGTTCTACCTCACGACGGGCTTCCACGCGCTGCACGTCACCGGCGGGCTCATCGCCTTCCTGTTCGTCATCGGCCGCGCGTACGCGGTGCGCAACTTCGGCGCCAAGGAGGAGACGACGGCGATCGTCGTGTCCTACTACTGGCACTTCGTCGACGTCGTCTGGATCGCGCTGTTCGCGGTCATCTACTTCCTGAAGTGAGAGCGGAGCGGAATCCCGACATGGCACGTGAGAAAAAGCAGCGCTCCACCGGACGTCGCAGCCCCTGGGCGGCGGCGGCGCTCATCGGCGTCGGACTGATGATCACCGGCGGCGCCTACGCGGGCGCCTCGGCCGCGATGGCGTCGAGTGCCGACACCGCCGCCGTCAGCACCGCGCTGACGGTCGAGGACGGCAAGAAGCTCTTCCAGGCCAACTGCGCCACCTGCCACGGCCTCGACCTGCAGGGGACCCAGAACGGTCCGTCGCTGTACGGGGTGGGCGAGCTCTCGGTGCACTTCCAGGTGTCGACGGGCCGCATGCCGCTGCAGATGCAGGGGCCGCAGGCGGCGCAGAAGCCGCCGCAGTTCACCGAGGAGCAGACCGAGGCGCTCGGCGCCTACGTGCAGTCGGTCGCCCCCGGCCCGAGCTATCCGGACCCGGAGGTCCTCGACGGCGGCGGCGACGTCGCGCACGGCGCGGAGCTGTTCCGCATCAACTGCGCGATGTGCCACAACGTGGCTGCGGCGGGCGGCGCCCTCACCGAGGGCAAGTACGCCCCGGCGCTGCACACCACGAGCGCACTGAACATGTACGCGGCCATGGTCACCGGTCCGCAGAACATGCCGGTGTTCAGCGATCTGAACCTCACCACCGAGGACAAGCGCGACATCATCTCCTCGCTGCTGTGGCTGCAGAACAACCCCTCCCCCGGTGGCTTCGACCTCGGCGGCCTGGGGCCGGTCTCCGAAGGTCTGTTCATCTGGATCTTCGGCATCGGCGGGCTGATCGGCGTCACCGTCTGGATCACCGCCAAGTCGAACTGATGCACCGCACCGACGACATGGGTCCCCGAGAACTGAACGCACGAGGAGCACAATGGCACACGAGGTAGAGGCGCACGGCGACGACCGGTCTTATGTACCGTCGCCGGGACTCGCCGTCGCCGTTCACGACCCGGTGAAGGTGCCCGACCTGCCGCCGCACCGCGAGCGGGTGACCGACAAGGACCCCGCCAAGATGCGCAGCGCGGTCCGCACCGTCTACACGCTGTTCTACATCTCCCTGGCGGGAAGCATCTGGGCGATCGCCGCCTATCTGCTGTTCCCGCTCGAGGACGGCCAGCTCTCGAGCATCCACGACAACAACATGTTCATCGGGCTGGGCATCGCGCTCGCCCTGCTCGCGCTCGGCATCGGGGCCATCCACTGGTCCAAGGCCATCATGAGCGACAAGGAGTTCATCGAATACCGGCACCCCACGCGCGGTCGCGATTCGACCCGTGCCGCCGCGGTGAAGGCCTTCGCGGATGCCAACGAGGAGTCCGGCTTCGGCCGCCGGCCCATGATCACCGGCTCGCTGTTCGCCGCGCTGATCGCCTCGATCCTTCCCGGCATCGTGCTGTTCCGTGGACTCGCACCGCACAGCACGCCGGCCGACCCCGAGGCAGGCGACCCCGTGGCCCTCCTCAGCCACACCATGTGGGAGAAGGGGATGCGGCTGGCGCACGACCCGACCGGCCGCCCGATCAAGGCCTCGGACGTCACGCTCGGCTCCGCCTTCCAGGTGATCCCCGAGCCTCTCGCGGACATCACCCACCACGACGGGTACCTCGAGCAGAAGGCGAAGGCGATCGTGCTGCTCGTCCGGATGCGTCCCGAGCAGCTCAGCCCCGACACCAACCGGCTGGATTGGTCCTACGACGGGATCGTCGCGTACTCGAAGGTCTGCACGCACGTCGGCTGCCCGGTGGCCCTCTACGAGCAGCAGACGCACCACCTGCTGTGTCCGTGCCACCAGTCGCAGTTCGACGTGGCCAACGGCGCCGCGGTCATCTTCGGCCCGGCCGCCCGTCCCCTGCCGCAACTTCCGATCACCGTCGACGACGAGGGCTATCTGATCGCCCAGAGTGACTTCCAAGAACCCGTCGGCCCGAGCTTCTGGGAGCGTCATTGAGCACCGCAACGGTCACCGAAGAGCGCGCGTCCACGACGGACGAGCGCGAGAAGCCGCTGGGCGGCCGGTTCGTCGGCTGGGCATCGAACTACATCGATGAGCGCACCAGCCTGTCCGGCTTCGTCAAGGAGCTCGGCCGCAAGATCTTCCCCGATCACTGGTCGTTCATGCTCGGCGAGATCGCGCTGTGGAGCTTCGTGGTCGTGCTTCTGTCCGGCACGTTCCTCACGTTCTTCTTCCAGGCGTCGATGGTCGAGACCCACTACACGGGCAGCTTCGCACCCATGAAGGGCGTCGCGATGTCGGCGGCCCTGGAGTCGACGCTGCGCCTGTCGTTCGACATCCGTGGCGGTCTGCTCGTGCGGCAGATCCACCACTGGGCCGCGCTGGTGTTCGTCGCCGGCATCGGCGTGCACATGCTGCGCATCTTCTTCACCGGCGCCTTCCGCAAGCCGCGCGAGCTCAACTGGGTGATCGGCTTCATCCTGTTCATCCTCGCGATGGCCGAGGGCTTCACCGGCTACTCCCTCCCCGACGATCTGCTCTCGGGCAACGGCCTGCGCATCATCGACGGCATGATCAAGGGTCTCCCCGTGATCGGCACGTGGACCTCGTTCCTCATGTTCGGCGGCGAGTTCCCCGGCGACCAGATCGTCGGCCGGCTGTACACGCTGCACATCCTGCTGCTGCCGGCGATCCTCGTCGCGCTGCTGCTGCTGCACCTGATGCTGATGGTCATCAACAAGCACACGCAGTTCGCCGGTCCCGCCCGGACCGACGAGAACGTCGTGGGCTACCCGATGATGCCGGTCTACATGTCGAAGATGGGCGGCTTCTTCTTCATCGTGTTCGGCGTGATCGTCCTGATCGCCTCGCTGTTCTCGATCAACGCGGTGTGGAACTACGGGCCATACGACCCCTCCCCCGTGTCCGCGGGCACGCAGCCGGACTGGTACATCGGCTTCGCCGACGGCGCCCTGCGTCTGGTGCCGCCGCACTGGGAGTTCGTCTTCCTCGACCGCACGTGGTCGTTCAACATCATCGTCCCCGTGCTCGTGCTGGGCCTGTTCATCGTCCTCGTGCTCATCTACCCCTTCATCGAGGCGTGGATCACCGGTGACAAGCGCGAGCACCACATCGCGCAGCGCCCCCGCAACGCGGCCACGCGCACGGCCATCGGCGCGGCGGGTGTCGTGTTCTACGCGGTGCTGTGGGCGGCGGCGTCGTCCGACCTCATGGCGACGCACTTCTGGCTCACGATGGAGGGAGTCATCCACACCCTCCAGGCCTTGCTGATCCTCGGCCCGATCGTGGCGTACTTCGTCACCAAGCGCATCTGCATCGCCCTGCAGCGGAAGGATCGCGAGATCGCCCTGCACGGCTACGAGTCGGGTCGCATCGTCCGCCTTCCCGGCGGCGAGTACATCGAGGTGCACCAGCCCGTGGACGAGTACGAGCGCTGGAAGCTGGTCGGGTACGAGACGTACGAGCCGCTGATCGTGCGCCCGAACGAAAAGGGCCGCATCGGCTTCTGGCAGAACACGCGTGCGGCGCTGTCGCGCTGGTTCTTCGAGGACCGTCTCGTGCCCGTCACGCAGGCGGAGATCGACGAAGCCCTCGCGCACCAGCACCACACGCTCGAGCACATCCACCACGAGGAGGAGGCCGAGATCGCGGCGGCGCACGCCCGCGCGGGCTTCCCGGACGCCCCGATCGAGCCGGTCGACACCGGGTCGCGCTCCGAGACGGCGGTCAAGCCCTCGCACCTGCTCACGGCCGAGCCCGAACCGGGCACCAAGCCGCCGCGCAACCGCGAGAAGGAACGCGGCCAGTAGCGCCGCCCTTTGACAGAATGCCTCGCCCGGCTCACGCCGGACGGGGCATTCTGCCTTCCTGACGACGCCAGAAGGAGAGGGCATGAGCGAGCCCGCAGTCGGTGCGATCAGCGTGTTCCGCGACCCGACGGGGCTGGTCGCATCCCCCACCGGCATCATCGGCGTCGGGGACGACATCTGGTTCACGAGCATCGGCAGCTCGCGGATCGGCCGGCTGCGCGCGACGACCGGAGCTCTCGAGACCTTCGCCGACCCTGCGCACACCGTGGATCTGCCCGCCAACATCTTCCCCGGTGCGGACGAGCGGGTCTGGTTCACGAGTCTCGGGTCGGACAGGCTCGGCGCGATCGATCCTATGGCCGCCGATCCGGCTGCCACCATCACGACCTACGCGCACCCTGACCTCGCGGCCCCGTCGCGATGGAGTCGGCTGCCGACGGGCGCCTGTGGTTCAGTCTGCGCGGCAGCGGTGCGATCGGCAGCATCGACCCCCGGGACGCGGAGCCCATGCGCACCCTCCGCATCCATCGGTCCGACACGATCGCGGCACTCTCGGCCCTGTTCATCGACAGCGGGCAGCGCGTGTGGTGGGTCAACGCCGGCACCTCGACGATCGGCGGTCTCGACCCGGCAGATCCCGGCCCGCTCGTCGCCATGGGTCCGTGGCCGGAGTTCGGTGCGCCGCGGGCGTGGGCGATGGGCGCCGACGGGCGCCTCTGGGTCACGACCCAGGAGCGCCCGGGCCTGATGACCTTCGATCCGGCAGCGCCGGACGCCGCCGCGACGGTGGACTGGTTCACCGGCTCCCGGCTGCGCACACCGGACGGGGTCTGGTTCGGCATCGACGGAGCCGTGTGGTTCGTCGACACCGCGGCCGATGCGATCGGCCGCTTCGCACCCTCGGCGACCGGTTCGCAGGCGTGGAGCTTCTTCGGGGAGCCACCCGAGGTCGAGGGTCCCTTCGACATCAAGCCGGGCGCCGACCCGGACGACGGCCGGCTCTGGTTCACGAACGAGGGCGGCGACTCGATCGGCTGCATCCAGGTAGCCCGGCGCTGACCGGAGCACCGGCCTGCTCTGGCCTCGGACCGATCAGAGCACGTCGTCGAGGGGCTCCGCGAACCGCTCGGCAGCCGACCCGTGGAAGACCGGCTCCTCGCGCACCCCGACTTCACCGGGCGACACGTCGCAGACGACCGCGGTCACGTTGTCACGCGAACCTCCCGCCAGAGCGAGCTCGGCGACCGCGTCGGCAGCTTCTGCCGGCGTGCCCGGGGTCAGCGCCGGGAGGAGCGCCGGCTCAGGCAGATAGTCGGTGACGCCGTCGCTGCACAGCAGCCAGCGGTCGCCGCTGCGGGCATCAGCCGGGCAGACGGTGATCGCGTCGTCGGCCTGACCGCTCAGGGACGCGGTCACGATGTTCCTGCGGGGATGGGTCGGTGCATCCTGCTCCGCGATGGCGCCGCTGTCCACCAGCGCCTGCACGAAGGAATCGTCCCGCGTCTGCCTGGTCAGCTCGCCGCCGCGCAGCCGATACGCCCGGGAGTCGCCGCTGTGGGCGAGCAGAATCCGCCCGTCGGAGGCGACGACGAGGCCCGTGAGCGTGGTCGCCATGCCGGACAGTGCGGGATCGCGGCGGGCGTGCGCCCGCAGCTCCCAGTTCGCCACGCGCAGCACGCCGAGGAGGTCGATGTCATCGTGCACCCGCAGACGGCCCGCGGCGATGCGGTGGACGATGGCAGCCGAGGCGAGGTCTCCCCCAGGTCCTCCGCCGACCCCGTCGGCGACGATCGCCGTCCAGGATGCCGCGCACGCGGCATCCTGATTCGTCGGTCGCGGGCCCAGCCGGCTCGACGCGGCGGCGATCAGTCGCAGCGCGGACTCCTAGCGGGCGAAGTACCCGCGGTAGTACTCGTAGACCCAGCCCACGAGGGCGACGGCCACGATCGCGAAGCCGATGGGCATCAGCCAGGTGCCGATGGCGAGACCGAGGATCGCGATGCCCGCCGCGCCGGCGAGGACGATCGGCCACCACGACCAGGGGCTGAAGTGACCCTGCTCCGGCTCGCCGTCGTCGACCACCGCGGTGAGGATGTCCTCGGGGAGTTCGCCCCGCTGCGCCTTGTGCACACGATGCAGGTAGAACGCGATGAGGATGCCCATGAACGAGGTGAAGAACAGGGCCACCGTGCCGACCCACTCGATCCGCTGCACGATGTCGCCGGTGTGGGCGATGATGTTCCACCAGGTGTAGACCACGCCGACGAGGAAGAAGAAGGCGAAGAGCACCCACCACAGGGTGACGTTGGAGCGCACGTTACTTCACCTTTCCATCCGCGGCGTCTTCCACCGGGGTGTCCGGTGCATCCTTGGCCGGGCCGACGCCCACCGGCACGCCCGCTTCGGGGTGGTTGAGGTCGAACGCGGGCCGCTCGCTGCGGATCCGCGGGATCGACACGAAGTTGTGCCGCGGCGGCGGGCAGCTGGTCGCCCACTCCAGCGACGCCCCGTACCCCCACGGGTCGTTCACCGTCACCTTCGGCGCCTTCCGCGCGGTGATCCACACGTTGAACAGGAACGGGATCATCGACGCGCCCAGCAGCATCGCACCCACCGTGGAGACCTGGTTCTCCCACGTCCATCCGTCGGACTCCGCATAGTCCGCGTAACGACGCACCATGCCGTCCACACCCAGCCAGTGCTGGATCAGGAACGTCATGTGGAACCCGATGAACAGCATCCAGAAGTGCACGTACCCGAGCCGCTCGTTGAGCATCTTGCCCGTCCACTTCGGCCACCAGAAGTAGAACCCCGAGAACATCGCGAACACCACCGTGCCGAACACCACATAGTGGAAGTGCGCGACCACGAAATACGAATCGGTGACGTGGAAGTCCAGCGGCGGCGACGCCAGGATCACGCCGGTCAGCCCCCCGAACACGAAGGACGTGAGGAAGCCGATCGCGAAGACCATGGGTGTTTCGAAGGTGACCGACCCTCGCCACATGGTGCCGATCCAGTTGAAGATCTTCACCCCCGTCGGAACCGCGATGAGCATCGTCATCAGCGCGAAGAACGGCAGCAGCACCGCCCCGGTCGCGTACATGTGGTGCGCCCACACCGACACCGACAGCGCCGCGATCGCGATCGTCGCGTACACGAGCGTCTTGTACCCGAAGATCGGCTTGCGACTGAACACCGGGAACACCTCGGACACGATGCCGAAGAACGGCAGCGCGATGATGTACACCTCCGGATGCCCGAAGAACCAGAACAGGTGCTGCCACAGCAGCACACCGCCGTTGGCGGGATCGTAGATGTGCGCCCCCAGCACGCGGTCCGAGGCGGCCGCCAGGATCGCGGCGGCGAGCACCGGGAACACCATGATCACGAGGATGCTGGTGATCAAGGTGTTCCACGAGAAGATCGACATCCGCCACATCGTCATGCCCGGAGCGCGCATGGTGATGATCGTCGTGATGAAGTTGACCGCGCCCAGGATCGTGCCGA
>NZ_JBIQHX010000007.1:0-68210 GCF_044508325.1 Microbacterium sp.
TGACGGCTTCTGGCACCGGACCACTTTACTCGCGGACCACCGACATCCCGACCACCGAGATCTCTCCTCTGAAGTGCGGTGGGTCGGACGCCCTGGTCACCGGCCCCCTCTCCCCAGAGGAAGGGGCCGGTGACGGCCTGGGCACGTCAGGCGTTGGCGGCGCGCGGTGCCCCGATTCCCGGGTCGATCTGGTGGGGTCCTGCCGCCGACGGACGGACATCGAAGTCGAAGATCGCCGTCGGGATGTAGACCGTCGAGCACGAGTTCGGGATGTCCACCACGCCGGAGAGGCGCCCCTCGATCGGCGCGGCGCCCAGCAGCAGGTAGGCCTGCTCGGGGCTGTAGCCGAACTTGGTGAGGTAGTCGATCGCGTGCAGGCACGCGCGCTGGTACGACAGGTGGGAGTCGAGGTAGCGCTGCTCGCCGTCGAGCGTCACCGACGTGCCCGAGAACGCGATCCACTGGTCGAACCGCGGGTCGACGTTTCCGGGCATGAAGATCGCGTGCTCGTGCACGCCGTACGTGTCCATGCCGCCGGGGATGATGTCGACGCGCAGATCGATGAAGCCGCCCATCTCGATCGCCCCGCAGAAGGTGATCTCCCCGTCGCCCTGCGAGAAGTGCAGGTCGCCGACCGACAGGTTCGCGCCGTCGACGAACACCGGGTAGAACACTCGGGTGCCCTTGGACAGGTTCTTGATGTCCTGGTTGCCGCCGTTCTCACGCGGCGGGGCGGTGCGGGCCGCCTCGCCGGCGACGCGCTCGTACTCCGACTCCGGAAGCGACCCGAGAATCGCCTCGCGGGGCTCGGGAGGCAGCGCCAGCGGCGGGACGCGGTCGGGGTCGGTCGCGATGAGATCGCCCTCGCGCTTGTTCCACTTCGCCAGCAGCTCGGCCGAGGGCGCGGTGCCCATGAGGCCTGGGTGGATCAGACCGGCGAACGAGACTCCGGGCACGTGGCGCGACCGCGCGATCTGGCCGGAGAACTCCCAGACCGCCTTATAGGCGTCGGGGAACTGGTCAGTGAGGAAGCTGCCCCCGTTGTTGCGGGAGAAGATGCCGGTGTAGCCCCAGCCCTGACCGGCGAGCGGGCCCTCCTCCTGCGGAATCGGCCCGACGTCGAGGATGTCGACGATGAGCAGGTCACCGGGCTTGGCGCCTTCCACCCGGAACGGGCCGGAGAGCTTGTGCACCGTCAGCAGCGGCGCGTTGAGGATGTCTTCGGCGGAGTCGTCGTTGCGGATCGCGCCGTCGAACCACTCGCGGCAGTCCACGCGGAACTCGTCGCCCGGCTTGACCGTCGCCACCGGCGGAACCTCGGGGTGCCAGCGGTTGTGCCCGAGCTTCTCCTGTTCATGGAAGGGTTTGCTCGAATCGAGGGGGAAGATGACTTCAGGCATTGCTCTCTCCAAATCGAGTTGATGTCGGTGTTCAGTTGGGGGAAGCGCGAACCGGTCGCGCGAGGATCAGGTGCGCGGCAGCTTGGCGTGCAGGGGATTGCTCGTGACCGGCGTGCCGGGCCGACGCCGACGGCCGGGGAGCGAACCGGAGACGACCTCGGGCTCGTGCGCCGACCTGGCGGCGCGGTCGATGAGTCCGAAGGCGGCCGATCCGGTTCGGCTCAGGTGCGGCGCCGTCAGCCGACGGCGCGCTCTCTCTCCGCAGCGTGGGCAGTCGGCGACCTCAGGCACCGCGCTCATCGGGTAGGTCGCCGTGAACTCGGCGCTGCATCCGCAGCGGAAGTCGTAGCGGGGCATCGGGTCACCTCACCTCCGCGACCGGCTCCGGTGCTTTCGGGACCCGCTTTCGCCCGAGGGACATCGAGACCAGCAGGGATGCCACGCCGATGACCGCGAGCACGATCGCCCACACTCCGTCCAGGGCGAAGGCCTCGGTCAGCAGGATCAGCGCCGGGATCGTGCCGGTGATGAACGACACGAAGATCGTGAACCATCCGGTGAGCACCGTGATCTCCTCCCTGTGCAGCGCCAGCAGCACGAAGAAGAGGAACCACAGCGCGGCCCACAGCAGCCACACCACGCCGAAGAAGGGGTCACCCTCGCGCAGGAAGAGCACGGCGGCGATGACGATCGCGCAGATGACCACGAACAGCGAGAACCAGCCCAGTCCCTCGCCGCCGTGACCGGTCCACTGGATGAAGCCGACGTAGAGGTAGGTGAAGCCGAACAAGTAGATCCCGGCGGCGGCGAACACGATGCCCGGGTCTCCGCCGCTCTGCATGAGCGCGATCGTCGGGAAGACGACCTGCATCGTGCCCACGAAGAAGTTGAGGATGCCTGCGCCCTTGCCGGGGATGACCCCGATCAGCATCAGGCCGTTGATGAAGAGGACCGCTCCGACATATAGAAGTCCGACGTTGCCCATCGCCCGCTCCAGTGATCGCCTCGGAGCGATCACGCGGGCGCGCCACATCACGGCCGGACGCGCCGTTCGATCACCCCTGATCGGAGCATCGATCCCCGCTGGATCGATGCGCCGGGCGGTCGGTCGTGGAGCTTCGCTGCTCGTGTCCGGTGCCCGGTGCCCTGCACCATAGCCCGCTTGTCAGGGAAGGGCAACTCCCCGGATCAGAGCTCGCCGGCGAGCGCCTTGCGGTCGATCTCCTCCTGGTTGTCGACGTACGGGGTGCCGTGGGTGTGGAAGGTGGGCACGGTCTTCATGCCCCACGCCTGGCCCTTGGCCCGCTCGGCCTGACTCCACTCGACGACGGGCCAGTCCGGGTCGAGGATGAGGCGCGCCTGCGCATTGGCGAACTCGATGCGGTTGCCGCCCGGCTCCCAGACGTACAGGAAGAAGGTCTGGTTGATGGCGTGCTTGTAGGGTCCGTACTCGATGTAGACGCCGTTCTCCAGGCAGATGTCGGCGGCCTTGAGGATGTCCTCCCGGCTGTCCGGCGCGAACGCGAAGTGATGGAAGCGCCCACGCGCACCGGTCCAGTCCTCGGAGTAGACGACGTCGTAGGACTTCTGGTGGAACCGGAACCACCACGCCGCATAGCGGCCGTCATCCATGCGCACCCGCTCGGACTCGCGGGCCATCATGACGTCGCGCCAGAACTCGCCGGCGGCGTTCACGTCCGCGGCGAGGTAGTTGATGTGGTCCATGCGACGCGCGTTGATGCCGCGGCCGGGGTAGGCGGAGGCCTGGTTCTTCAGCGCGGGGCGGTCCTCGTCGTCGGGCACGTAGTGCTCGGTGTCGTAGTAGATCCCCATGAGGTGCCCGTCCGGGTCCTCGAACTCGTACGAGCGCCCCACCCCGACCTCGGGGTCGCGCCAGCCGTGCCCGAGGCCGGCCGCCTCGATGGCGGCGACGCGACGCTCGAGCGCTTCCGGGCTCGTGGCGCGGTAGAGCGTGCGCCCGACGCCGTTCGTGTCGGCTGCGGTGAGCTTGAGCGTGTACAGCTGGTACTCGTCCCAGCACCGCAGATACGAGGAGTCGCCGATCCGGGCGACTTCGCGCATGGCGCAGATGTCGCGGAAGAAGTGCAGACTCTCCTCGAACTTCGGCGTGAACAGTTCGATGCCGCCCAGATGCGCAAGATCGAAGTTCTCGGAAGTGGCCATTTTCGTCCTCCTCGTCTCTGAGGTCAGCGTACTCCAAGAATACCTCTGGACATAGGTAAATTTTGCTCGTACGATCGGCATCACAGACCGCGCGTCGAAGGAGACAGGAAACATGGCACGCAACCTGCAGGAACTGCTGGACGAGCAGGGGAACACGGTCCGGATGCTGCGCGACTCGCAGCTGGGCACCTACATCTACCCGGTGGTCCCCGCGGAGTTCACGAACTGGCGCCGTGAGCAGAAGGCGTGGCGGCACACCGCGGTGCTCTACGACCAGACCCACCACATGGTGAACTTCTTCGTCTCCGGCCCGGACGCGCTGAAGCTGCTCAGCGACACGGGCATCAACTCGTTCGCGAACTTCCCCGTCGACACGGCGAAGCAGTTCGTGCCGACGGCGTCCAACGGCGGCGTGATCGGCGACGGCATCCTCTTCCGCGAGGGCGAGGACGAGTACGTGTATGTGGGTCGCGCGCCGGGCGCGAACTGGCTGCAGTTCCACGCCGAGACCGGCGGCTACGACGTCGAGTTCCGCTACGACGACCGCTCCCCCTCGCGCCCCTACGGGCAGGCGGTGCACCGCGACTACTACCGCTTCCAGATCCAGGGGCCCAATGCCTGGGCGATCATCGAGAAGCTCGCCGGCGGCACGGTCGAGAAGGTGAAGTTCTTCCACATGGGCCACATGACCATCGCCGGGACGCCCGTGCGCACGCTGCGCCACGGCATGGCGGGCGCCCCCGGCCTGGAGCTGTGGGGCCCGTACGCCGAGCACGGCAGGGTGCGCGACGCGATCCTCGAGGCGGGACGGGAGTTCGGCATCGAGCCCTGCGGCTCGCGCGCGTACTCCTCCAACACCCTCGAGTCGGGCTGGATCCCCTCGCCTCTTCCGGCGATCTACTCGAGCGAGGCGGAGCGCGCCTACCGCGAGTGGCTGCCCGCCGACAGCTACGAGGCGATCAACGCGCTGGCCGGGTCGTTCGTGTCGGACGACATCGAGGACTACTACCTCAACCCGTGGGAGCTCGGCTACGGCTCGTTCGTGAAGTTCGACCACGACTTCATCGGCCGCGACGCCCTCGAGAAGCTCGACCCCGAGCACCAGCGCCGCAAGGTCACCCTCGCCTGGAACGACGAGGATCTGGCGAAGATCCTCGCCACGGTGCTCGACCGCGAGGGTCCCGGCTACCAGTTCTTCGACCTTCCGAACGCCAACTACGGCTCGAGCAACTACGACGCGGTCATCGACGCGGACGGCAACACGGTCGGTCTGTCGCTGTTCACCGGCGTCACCGCGAACGAGAAGCGCGGCCTGTCGCTGGCCACCGTCGACCACGACGTCCCGGTCGGCGCCGAGGTGCGCGTGGTGTGGGGCGAGCCCGACGGCGGCTCACGCAAGACGACCGTCGAGCCCCACGAGCAGTTCGAGGTGCGCGCCGTGGTGAGCCCCGTGCCGTACGCCGAGACGGCACGCACCGAGTACCAGGGCGGCTGGCGCACCACCGGCAAGCTCTGATCGGCGACCCCGGTGGGCTCAGGAGCCGAGGCTCTCGAGGTATTCCAGCGAGGCGCGCGACCCGGTCACCAGCGAGCGGATGCCGTGGGCCCGTTCGTCCACGTCCGGCCGGTAGGCCATCGCCAGGTCGCGCGCCACGCCCGCGGCCGCCCGCCGCAGCAGCTGCACGTACGGTGCGGCGGGCGTGCCGTCGCTGGGCACCACCACGCCCATTCCGGCGTACACGGTGCCGTCCGGTCCCATGACCGGAACGGCGATGCCGCGCGAGGCGAGATGGATGTACCCGTCGGTGACGGCGTGCCCGTCGCCGCGGACGCGCCGCAGGATCGCCCGCAGCTCGGTCGCCGTGTGCGGCGTGCGCTCGGTGTAGACCTTGAGCTGCCCCTCGGCGACCTGGTCGATCAGGCCCGGGTCGGCATTGGCCAGCAGCACGAGTCCGATCGACGAGGCGTGCACGGGGATCCGGCCGCCGATGAGGGTTGCGTTGACCACCGCATCGCGCGTCGACATCCGCTCGATGTAGAGGACGTCGGTCCCGCTGAGCACGCCCAGCTGCGTGTGCTGACGCACCCGCTCGTGCACCGCACCCAGCCAGGGCCGCGCGATCTCGCGCAGACCGACCGCTCCCGGTGTGCGACTGGCGAACTCCCACAGCCGCACCCCGAGCCGGTAGGTGCGATCGGGAAGGCGCTCCAGCAGACCCTCCTTCTCGAGCTCGGCGACCAGCCGGTGCGTGCTCGAGCGCGGCAGGTCGGCGGCCTGCGCGATCTCGCTGAGGGTCAGGAACGGATGCCAGGCGTCGAAGGATTCCAGGATGCGCAGGTGCCGCGAGAGCACCGACAGTCCCGCCGAGCCACGCGCCACCGCATCCTCCTCTCCCCGCCCACCATCGTACTGGCTTCCTTTGAGCGGAATTCGAGGAGGAGGCATCGCCGGCGGAGACCTCCGGGGCCTCCGCCGGCGACGGCGCGCTCAGTCGGCGCGGTACACGGTGCGCGCATACTCCTGGTACGGTGCCGGCGCGACGGTGGCGCGGATCTCCATCTGGCGGTGGATCCGGTCCACGGAGTGCTTGCGCGAGATCGGGTCCTCACCCCAGATCACGACGACCTCGTCGCCGTCGGCGAGCTCGACGTCGACGGTCGCCAGCGACATGTAGAGCTGCTCGTTGGTGACGTAGCCGCAGTCGGTCGAGATGCCGACGAGCCGGCCGTCCTTGCGCACCTCGTCCATCTGGAACAGGCCGTAGCGCGACTTCGGGAAATCGAGGTACTTGCCGGGGGTGCCGGGCTCGACCTGCGACTTCACGACGGCGGCGACGTCGTCCGCGTTCCACAGCAGCGTGACCTTGCGCCGGCGCTGGTTCTCGGCGTGCTTTTGGAGCGCGTCCCGTCCGTGGAAGTCGTGGTCGAACCGCACCGACCTGCCCAGCCCCAGGTCGAACGGGGTCATGTAGTAGTCGTGGATGTCGTCGGAGTGCAGCGACCCGGCGATGTTGCCGGCCCTTGCCGCCGGCAGCCACTCGCGGTACTCGGCGAAGTCCTCGTCGAAGATCGCCGGGAAGGGGGTGGGCACCCAGCCGGACTCCAGCGGGGACGACGAGTACGCCTTGGCTCCGACCCGGCGGATGCCGTACTCCTCGCCGGCCTCCATCAGTGCGGCCAGGACGACCTCGTTGTCCTCCCACGGTCCGTAGAACTCGAAGCCCGGCTGCCCGGCCATGCCGTGGCGCAGCGCCTGGACCTTCTTCCCGGCGATCTGGAATTCGCCGATGTGGAAGAACTTGAGCTCGGGCACCGGCCCGCCGAACAGCTTCTCCATGACCTCGTCGGCCTTGGGGCCCTGCAGCTCGTAGCGGTAGAAGGTGGGCGGACCCTGACGCATGTGCGAGTTGGCCTCGAGTCGCGCGTGCACGTCCTTGCCGGCGCCCTGCGCCTTCTCGATGTTGAAGCGCACCCAGTCGATGAGCAGGTGGTGGCCGATCAGGACGATGCCCTCCGGCCCCTCGGCGTTGTAGAAGAGGATGCCGTCGCCGATGATGTAGCCGTCCTTGTTGACGGAGATCAGCTGCTTCGCCACACCCGGGCGGAACGTCTTGAACGTGTTCGGCGAGATCGAGCTGAGCAGCTCGATGAGGTCCGAGCCGTGCAGGAACAGCTGCGTCATGTGATGCGACTGGTCCATCACCGCCACCGTGGTGCTCCACGCCCGCTGCTCGTCACGCCAGTTGGTGAACTCCGGCGCGACCGGGAACGTGAACGCCGGCCAGTTCTGGTTGCGCAGCAGCTCCACGGGGCTGCCGACCCGTTCGATCGCCTGTGCGAGTGTCTCCGTCATCCTCGACCCTTCCTTTCGGTCGCCGTCAGCGTAGGTCTCGGCGGACGAATATCAACGATGGGATTTCCGTTCATGCGAATCGCGCGACCCACCACGCCCGGCATCCGGCGACGATGTAGACAGGACGAGTGGCGTGTCGATTTCGCGCAGCAGTCGGTTCCATCACGATTGCGCAACCACGTGGCACCGCACGCTGATTTCGTCCACAATCTGAGGACGGTGCCACGCTCCCACTCGGGGGCACCCGATCCCGTCCCAGAGGCGACAGGCACGCGAGGACGCGAAGGACTGACATGGGCGCTGAACTGACGGTGCGGGATCTCAACCTGCACTTCGGCGGAGTGAAGGTGCTGGAGGATGTCGGCTTCACGGTGCCTGCCGGGCAGATCTTCGGGCTCGTGGGCCCGAACGGGGCGGGCAAGACGTCGCTGTTCAACTGCATCAGCGGGCACTACCGCCCATCGTCCGGCAGCGTGACCATCGACGGCGTCGAGGTGCTGTCCAAGCCGTCCTGGCGGATGTCGCGGCTCGGGCTGGCGCGCACGTTCCAGCATGCCGCGCTGCAGCTGAACGAGACGGTGCTGGAGAACGTCATGCTCGGCGCCCACCCGCACCTGCGCGGCGGGCCGGTCGAGTGGTCGCTGCGGCTGCCGTTCACGCGCAAGGACGAGCGCCGGGAGCGGCAGCGCGCCCTGGACATGCTGGAGCGGCTCGACCTCGGGTGGGCCGCCCAGCGCACGCCGGACGAGCTGTCCCACGGCCTCCACAAGGGCATCGAGCTGGCGCGGGCGCTGCTGCTGGAGCCCCGCCTCCTGCTGCTCGACGAGCCGGCGGCCGGGCTGCCGCACGCGGAGGTGGACCGGCTGATCGAGCTGGTCCGCGGCGTCCGCGACGACTTCGACGTGACGGTCGTGGTCGTCGAGCACAACATGGGCCTGATCTCCGCCCTGACCGAGCGCGTCATGGTGCTCGACCACGGGCGCAAGCTCATGGAGGGGACGCCGGCCGAGGCGCAGTCGGATCCGCGGGTGATCGAGGCCTACATCGGGAAGGATGCCGCCGATGACGCTGCTTGAGCTGGAGGACGTCACCGCCTCGTACGGGAACGTGCAGGTCCTCGACGGCGTGTCGCTGTCCGTGCCCGAGAACGGGGCGGTCGGGATCCTCGGCGCAAACGGTGCGGGCAAGACGACGACGCTGCGGGCCATCTCCGGCACCGTGCGCACGACCGGGCGGATCACGTTCGAGGGGCGCGACATCCGGGGCCTGCGGCCGGAGCAGGTCGCCAAGCTCGGCATCGCCCACGTGCCCGAGGGCCGCGGCACGCTCGGCCAGCTCACGGTGCGCGAGAACCTGCGGGTGGGCGCCTACCTGCGCAAGGACCGCAAGGCGATCGCCGCGGACCTGGACTACCTTCTCGAGCTGTTCCCGCAGTTGAGGCAGCGCATCTCCTCGAGCGCCTCCGCCCTCTCCGGCGGCGAGCAGCAGATGCTGGCGGTGGGCCGCGCCGTCATGGCCAAGCCGCGCCTGCTGCTGTTGGACGAGGCATCCCTGGGGCTGGCGCCGAGCACCGCGAAGGCGGTCTACGAGGCGGTCCAGCGACTGCGCAAGGACTCCGGGATCGCGATGCTCGTCGTCGAGCAGAACGCGAACCTCGCCTTCACGGTCGTCGACTCCGCCACCGTGCTGGAGACGGGCCGCAACGTCCTGACCGGATCGTCCGCCGAGCTAAAGGGCATGGACGAGATCCGCCGAGCCTACTTGGGAGGGTGAGTGGGTACCTTCATCCAGCTGGTCGTCGACGGGCTGTCGACCGGGTCGATCTACGCGGCGCTCGCCCTGGCCATCGTGCTCGTGAACCAGTCGACCGGTCTCATCAACTTCGCCCAGGGCGCGATGGCGGTGTTCTCGGCCTACATCGCCTACGTGTTCGTCGGCTGGGGCGTTCCCACGATCCTGGCGATCCTGATCTCGCTGATCATCTCCTTCGTGATCGGGGCGGTCGTCGAGCGGCTGCTCATCCGCCGGTTCGAAGGCGGTGACCCCGACACCGCCGTCGTGGTCACGATCGGTCTGCTCACGCTGTTCACCGGCATCTGCGGCTGGCTGTGGGGGTACAACAACCGCCAGTTCCCATCGCTGTTCCCCCTCGATACCATCAACGTCTTCGGCGCCGTGATCAGCGTGCGCTCGCTCGGCACGATCGCGGTGCTCGTGGCCATCATGCTCCTGCTGCAGCTGCTGTTCATCGGCACCAAGCTCGGCCTCGCGCTGCGGGCCGTGTCGTTCAACCCCACCTCCGCCGCCCTGTCCGGACTGCCCGTGGGGCGCCTCCTCATGGTCGGATGGGGGCTCGCCGCGGCCCTCGGCGCGGTCGCCGGCGCCCTGGTCGCCCCGCAGCTGACGCTCACCCCGACGATGATGGACACGGCCCTGGTCTACGCGCTGGCCGCGGTCATCATCGGCGGACTGAACAGCCCGATCGGCGCGGTCGTGGCCGCCTGGGGCATCGGCGTCCTCGAGAACCTCGGCGCGGTGTACGTGCCGTTCATCGGGCACGACCTGAAGATCGCGGTGCCCTTCATCATCCTCTTCGTGGTCCTGCTCCTGCGACCACAGGGTCTGTTCGGCAGGAAGGTCGTGGTGCGAGTCTGATGAGCCAGGTCTCCGATCTCCTCCGCCGGCCCTGGGTGCGCTGGCTGATCCTCCTCGTCGTCGCGGTCGTGCTCGCGGTGCTGCCGCTGATGCTGCCGGTGTTCGTCAACCAGACCCTGACGCGCATCGGCGTCTACGCCGTCGCCGTCCTCGGGCTGAACATCATCATGGGCTACACCGGCCAGATCATGCTCGGCCAGATCTTCTTCCTCGGCGTGGGCGCGTACGTGACCGCCTACGGGGTGGTCAACGACTGGAACATCGTCGTCATCTTCATCGCCGCGTGCGTCATCCCCGCCCTCCTGGGCCTGATCATCGCCTTCGCCGCGGCCCGCCTCGGCGGCCTCGCGATCGCGATGGTCACCATCGCGCTCCCGATCATCGGCGTGCCGCTGGCCAAGCGGCTGTCCGACCTCACCGGCGGATCCCAGGGGACGTCGGCGCGCTTCTCGTCCGCGCCCGACTGGACGGGCCTGTACGACGACCAGTGGCAGTACTACGTGGTCATCGTGATCGCAGCGGTCGCCTTCGCATTGGCCTACAACCTGGTGCGCGGCAAGTACGGCCGGGCGATGCGCATCGTCAAGGAGAACGAGGCGGTCGCCCGCTCGATGGGCATCTCCCCGTACCGCTACAAGGTGATGGCGTTCACGATCGCCGCGCTGTTCGGCGGCGCCAGCGGCTTCCTCTACATGGTGGCCGTGCAGTACACCTCGCCCGAGACGATGGCGTTCCATCACTCCATCAGCCTCCTCGCCGCGATGGTCGTCGGCGGCGCCGCGAGCATCGCAGGATCGCTCATCGGCGGCATCTACTACGTGCTCGTCCCGCAGGTGACCAACGCCATCGACCCCACGATCACCGCGATCAGCCAGGGCGTCATCCTCGTGGCGGTGCTCTTCCTGCTCCCCGGCGGACTGGTCTCGCTCCCCCGCGTGATCCGGCGCATCTTCCGGCGCCGCAGCGGTGGGACCGACCAGACCCCATCCCCACAGCCCACTCCGCCCGCAACGCAGGCGGAGGGTTCCGAAACAGAGAGGCAGGCATGAACATGCGCAAGAACCTGAAGGGCGCCGTCGGTCTCGTTGCCATGGCCTCCGCGGTCGCGCTCATCCTCAGCGGATGTGCGCGCGGCGGAGACTCCGGCAACGAAGGCGACAACGGCGAGACGACGGCGAGCCCGGGCATCACCGACACGACGCTCACCTTCGGCATCACCACGCCCCTGACGGGGGCGACCGCCGGACCGGGCAACTGCACCGCGGACGGCGCGATCGCCTACTTCGGCGTCAAGAACGCCGAAGGCGGCATCACGTTCGGCGACGGGAAGACCCGGACGATCGAGATCAAGACGTACGACGACCAGTACGACCCGCAGAAGGCGCTGGCCAACTTCCAGCAGATGGTCGCCGAGGGCGTCTTCGCCGGCGGCATCGGCCTGGGCACCCCGACGAACCGGGCGTGGCGCGAGGCCGCGATCGACGAGGGCTTCCCGCAGGTGCTCGCCCAGACCGGCGACCCCCTGTTCAGCAACCGCGAGGAGAGCCCGTGGCAGCTCGGCTTCGTGGCGACCTACCCGCAGGAGGGCCGCGCGTTCGGCGAGGCGCTGGTCGCGTCCGGTGAGCCGCACAAGGTCGCGATCCTCTCGCAGAACGACGACTACGGCGAGGGCTACGTCGAGGGCTTCAAGGAGGCCATCGCCGACAACCCCGACATCGAGATCGTCGGCGAGCTGACCTACGAGGCCACCGACACCAGTGTCGACGCGCAGCTCACGGAGCTGGCCGGCACCGGCGCCGACGTCTTCTTCAACGCGATGTCGATCACCCCGCTGGTGATCGCGGCGCTGCAGAAGTCGCAGCAGCTCGGCTGGCTGCCCAGCTGGTTCCTGCCGTCGAACACGTCGAGCCCGGTGGCCATCCTCGAGCCCGGTGGCGGTTCGGCCTTCCCCGGCATCTACACCGTCGCGTTCTCCGAGGCGGCCGCAAGCCCCGCCTTCCAGGAGAGCGAGGAGGGCAAGGTGTTCATGGAGGCCCTGGCCGAGTACACCAACCAGGACGGCATCCCCGGCTTCCCGCACTGCGTGTGGAGCTGGATCGCGGCCGCCACGCTCGAGCAGGCGTTCCAGAACATGACGGAGCCCACGCGGGAGAGCTTCATGGAGGCGCTGCTGAACATCAGCGACTTCGACGCTCCGTTCATGCTGCCGGGAGCCGCCATCGACACGACCCAGGACGGCATCCCCGCCGTGTCCGAGGTCGTGGTGCAGAAGTACAACGGAAAGGGCTACGAGTCGATCGAAGCGGTCGGCTGATCAGCATCTGATCCGATCCGGTGAGGGGATGTCGCGGCGAGCCGCGGCATCCCCTTCCGCATTGATCGCGGGCGCGGCGCGGGCGTAGCCTGTGCGAAGGGTCCTGGGGCGGCTGAACGAGAGGGGCGACATGTCGTCGGCTCTCTATGCTCTGGGGAGGTGGGCCTTCCGCGCCCGCGTCCGCGTGCTCGTGGTCTGGATCGGCGCCCTGGCGGTCCTGTTCACCGGCGCGGGACTGCTCAGCGTCGGCACCGACAACACCTACACGATCCCGGGCACCCAGTCGCAGGAGGCGCTCGATTCGCTCGCGCGCACGTTCCCGCAGGTCAGCGGCACCTCCGCGCAGATGGTCGCCGTCGCACCGCCCGGAGCGAGCGTGCACGATCCGGGGTTCGAAGCCTCCGTGACCGAGACCGCGTCCGCGATCGCGCAGATCCCCCAGGTGACCTCGGCGACCTCGCCGTACACATCGGCATCCAGCGCGAACATCGCCGCCGACGACTCCGCCGTGATCGTGCCCGTCCAGCTGTCGGTGGGAACGACCGCGGTGCTGCCGTCGACCTCGGCGGCGCTGCAGCAGGCCGGCGCCGACCTGCAGGAGGCGCTGCCGGACGGATCGCAGGTCGCCGTGGGCGGGCAGCTGTTCTCGCAGGACGCGGCCGGCATCAGCATCACCGAGCTGCTGGGCATCGCGATCGCGTTCGTGGTGCTGTTCCTCACCCTGGGCTCGCTGATCGCCGCCGGGCTGCCGCTGGTGACCGCGCTGCTGGGCGTGGGCGCGTCGCTGTCGCTGGTGATGATGGTGACCCCCGTCATCACGGTGACCTCGACGACGCCGCTGCTGGCGCTCATGCTGGGGCTCGCGGTCGGCATCGACTACGGGCTGTTCATCCTCGCCCGCCACCAGGATCAGCTCAAGGCCGGCATGGATCCCGAGGAGTCGGCGGCCCTCGCGATCGCGACCTCGGGCTCGGCGGTGGCGTTCGCGGCGACCACCGTCATCATCGCGCTGCTCGGACTGGCGGTCGCCGGCATCCCTTTCCTGACGACGATGGGCGTGGCGGCGGCGCTCGCCGTGGCGATGGCGGTGTGCATCTCGCTGACCCTCGCCCCGGCGCTGCTCGGCTTCGCCGGGTGGCGGGTCGTGGCCCGGCGCCATCGGCCGCCCGGCGGCGATGCGCAGGAGGCGGATGAGGATGCCGAGGATCGTGAGGAGGCCGGCGCCGAGACAGCGTCGAAGCCCGCCCGGCCGGGCTTCTTCACGTACTGGGTGCGCGGCGTGACGCGGTGGCCCATCGCATCCATCCTCCTGATCGTGGTGGCCCTCAGCGCCCTCACGATCCCGGCGGCGCACCTGCGGCTGGCGCTGCCCGATGCGGGCTCGCTCGACGAGCACCAGCCCGCCCGCGTCACCTACGACCTCATCGCCGAGCACTTCGGCCCCGGCTACAACGGACCTCTGCTGGTGACCGGGTCGGTCATCGAGAGCACCGACCCGGTGGGCCTCATGGACGACCTGGGCGCCGAGATCGCGACCGTGCGCGGTGTGGCGTCGGTCCCGCTGGCGACGCCCAACGAGACGGGAGACACCGGCATCGTGCAGGTGATCCCCGACGGTGCGCCCTCGTCCGAGGCGACCAAGGAGCTCGTCGTCCGGCTCCGGGCGATGCACGACCATTTCGAGCAGGAGTTCGGCGTCGACCTGTCGGTCACCGGCTACACGGCCGCGGGCATCGACATCTCCGACCGGCTGGCAGGCGCCCTGCTCCCCTTCGGCCTCCTCGTGGTGGGGCTTTCCCTGGTGCTGCTGGCGATGGTATTCCGCTCGATCGTCGTCCCGGTGACGGCGGCGCTGGGCTTCGTGCTGTCGATCGGCGCGGCCTTCGGCGTCACGACCCTCGTGTTCGTCGACGGGTTCCTCGCCGGGCCGCTGAACGTCGCGGCGGTGGGCTCGGTCGTCAGCTTCATGCCGATCATCCTCATGGGGGTGCTGTTCGGCCTCGCAATGGACTACGAGGTGTTCCTCGTCAGTCGCATGCGCGAGGCGTACGTCCACAGCGGACCGGCGCCGTGGCGCGCGACCCGCGCCGTCCAGGACGGCTTCATCACCTCGGGGAAGGTGGTCACCGCGGCGGCGGCGATCATGTTCGCCGTCTTCGCCGCGTTCGTCCCGGAGGGCGACGCCAACATCCAGCCGATCGCCTTGAGTCTCGCCGTCGGCGTCGTGATCGACGCCTTCGTCGTGCGGATGGCGCTCATCCCCGCCGTGCTGGTGCTGTTCGGCGACCTGGCCTGGGCGATGCCGCGCTGGCTCGACCGCGTGCTGCCGAGCTTCGACGTGGAGGGAGAGGGCATCGCACGGGAACGTGAGCTCGCCGACTGGCCGCCGGACGGAGCCGGGCTCGCCATCGCCGGCGATGGCGTGCGCACCTCGTTCACCTCGAGCCCGGAAGGCGCCGACATCCGGCTCGGCGCCGGCGAGGTGCTCGTGGTGACCGGCGGGGACGCCGCAGAGCGCACGGCGCTGCTGCTGGCCCTGGGCGGGCGCGCCCCGGTGACCGCACGACGGCTGAAGGTGACCGGGCTCGTGCTGCCGGTGCGGTCGGGGGCTGTGCGAGCGCGCACCGCGTATGTGTCCATGCGGAGCACGGATGCCGCCGGCGCGCTCTCCGACGCTGCCGCAGCGCGTCCGTCCGTGATCATGATCGACGCGCTCGACGCGCTCGCCGAGCCGTCGGAGCGGGCGCGGGTGCGCAGCGCCCTGACCGGCACGACCCTCGTGGTGGCGGCCCGCGACACGGCGAGCGTCGCGGATGCGCTGCCCGAGGCATCCGTCGTGCGCACGCTCGTTCTGGAAGCGCCCGCGACGGCTGCCATGGCTCGGGAGGCATGACGGATGCCGCGACGCGACTTCTCGGCGATCTCCGGCGCGGAGCGCCCCGGCCGCCTGGCGCTCGTGGGACTCGCGGTGGTGCCGCTGCTGGTGAGCGGCCTGCTGGCGTGGGCCCTCGCCACGCCCACGAACGACCTCGACCGCATCACGGCGGCGATCGTCAACGACGACGTGCCGGTGACGATCGACGGGCAGACCGTGCCGCTCGGACGCCAGTTCGCCGCGGGGCTCATGGCCGCCCAGGAGCCCGCGCAGCCGGGCGCCGACGGCGCCTCGCCCGCCGCCGACCCCCCGGCGACCTTCACCTGGGTGCTCACGAACGGCGACGAGGCGGCGGCGGGACTCGCGGCAGGGCGCTACGCCGCGGTGGTGACGGTCCCGGCGACGTTCTCGGCTGACGCCACCTCGTACAGCGGGCCGGCATCGAGCGCCCGTCAGGCGACCCTGCAGGTGCAGACGACGCCGGCGTCGGCCTGGCTCGATCCGGCCATCACCGCCGTGGTCACCCAGCAGGCCGCCGCAGCGCTGAACCGTCAGCTGATCGGGAGCTATCTCGGCGGCGTCTACGACGGCTTCAACACGATCGGCGAGAGCATCGGGAGCGCCGCGGACGGCGCCCAGCAGCTCTCGGCGGGCGCCGCGCAGACGGCGGACGGCACGGCCCGCGTCGCGACGGGCGCAGAAGACCTCGCCGCCGGGCTCGACGAGCTCGCCTCCGGCGCAGCGGACCTCGCCGCCGGGCTCGACCGCCTCGCGACGTCGAGCAGCGGACTGCCCGCGGACACGGCGGCGCTCGCACGGGGCTCTGCCGCCGTCGCGGCCGGCGTCGAAGACATCGCGCGACGCCTGGACCGGGCGACCGCGCGGCTCGCGATCGTGGTCGACCTGCTCTGCGACCCAGCGGGGCCGCTCTGCGACCGTGCGCAGGGAGCGCTGGACGAGCTGGTCGCGGCGGCCGAGCGGGCCTCGGCGCTCTCGGCCGGCGCGCGCGCCGTGCGGGACGGCAACGCGGCGCTCGCCCGCGCGATGCCACCGCTGGTGAGCGGCATCGATGCCGCCGCGGACGGGTCGCAGGCGGTGGCGGCGGGCGCGGATGCCTCGCACACCGGCGCCGGCACGCTCGCCGAGGGCGCGAGCGCGGCGGCGGACGGCAGCGCGCAGGTGGACGAGGGCGCCCAGCAGCTGGCGGCGGGCCTGGGCGAGGCTGCGGAGCAGATCCCCACCTACAGCGCCTCCGACATCGCCACGCTGTCGACCGTCGTGGCGCAGCCGGTGCTGGTGGATCAGGACGCGGCGGCTCCCGGACTGCAGTCGGCGCCGCTGTTCGCGGCCCTGGCGCTGTGGGCAGGCGGTCTCGCCTCGGCGCTCGCCTTCCAGGCCGTGCCGCCGCGACGGCTTCTGACCGGGGTCTCGTCCGGTCGCATCGCCGGCGCGGCGCTGCTTCCGGTCATGGTGCTGGGCGCGGTGCAGGGGCTGATCGTGGCGCCCGTCGTGCTGGCAAGTGTCGCCGCGGGGCCGGCGGAGTGGGTGGCCTTCGCGGCATCCGCCCTGCTCGTGGGAGCCGTTTCCGGCGCCGTGAACCTCGGGCTCGCCGCCGCCTTCGGCGGCATCGGACGCCTCATCGCCCTCGCGTTCGGCCTGCTCACCCTCGCCGCGGGGCTGTCCGGCACGGTGCCCCCCGTCATCGCGGCGGCCGCGGCGCCGCTGCCGTCCACCCACGGGCTGGTGCTGCTGCGCGCGACCCTCACGGGGGATGCTGCGACCGGAGGCGTGATGGCCGGGCTGCTGCTGCTGGCCGCCGCCGTCGGGTGCGGACTCGTCTGGGCCGGCGCCGCCGCCCGCCGCCGCGTCCCGCTGCAGATGCTCACTGAGTGAGCCGCCGCCGCCGATCTGGGGCGGTGCGCGGCCTGATCCCTTGCCTTTCCATTCTCGTGGATGCACCCTGTAAGGGAAGCCAGCAGACAGAGAGGTGGCGGTTGCTATGACGGATGCAGCGGTGGACACGGCGGTGCGCACGGGACTCTACATCGGGGGTGAGGAGCGGTTCACCGAAGAGACGCTCGCCGTCGCCGATCCCGGCAAGCCCGGTGTGATCGTCGGGCATGCGGCATCGGCGTCCGCCCAGGATGTCGCCGACGCAGTGGCCGCGGCGAACCGGGCGTACCCGGCCTGGTCGGCGCTGTCGGCCACGGAGCGCGCCGCGCAGATGACCGAGGCGATCGCGGGGATCGAGGACGACCGCGACACGGACGCGGCGATCCTGTCGCAGGAGAACGGCAAGATCCGCATGGAGGCGTGGATCGACGCCCTGGTGTTCGAGATCCGCTGGAAGCTGGCGCTGATGCTCGCCGACGAGGTGGACGCGTCGCACACGCTCCCGGTGGTGCCCGGGCAGATCCCGGTCTCGACGGAGGTGTCGTACCAGCCGCTGGGGGCGGTGACGATCATCGTGCCGTTCAACTGGCCGATCGCGATCCTCGGCGCGTCGCTGCCGCACGCGCTGCTGGCGGGCAACACGGTGATCGTGAAGGTGCCGCCGACAACGCCGCTGGCCCTCACCCGGGTGGTGCAGCGGGTGGCCGAGAAGCTTCCCGCGGGCGTCCTGAACGTGATCAGCGGCAAGGACGAGAACATGTCCGGGCTGGTGCAGAACCGCGACATCGCGAAGATCTGCTTCACCGGCTCGGTGGGTGGCGGCAAGCGCATGATGGAGATGGCGTCGAAGAACCTCACTCGGGTGACCCTCGAGCTGGGCGGCAACGACCCCGCGGTCTTCCTCGAGGACGCGATCATCGACGACGTGCACCTGGACCGCCTGTTCGCGGCGATCTACGACACCACGGGGCAGATCTGCATGAACGCCAAGCGCGTGTACGTGCACCGGTCGCGCATGGACGAGGTCGTGAGCGGGCTCGTCGCGCGCCTGGAGAAGGTCGTGCTGGGGTACGGGCTGGACGAGGGCACCACGATGGGCCCGCTGAACCAGCCTGCGCAGAAGGCCTTCGTCGACGAGATCATCCAGGAGGCGAAGGATGCCGGCGCCGACGTGCGCGAGTTCGGCACGCTGCCCGGCGGCGATCTCGCCGGCGGCAACTTCGTGCGCCCGACGATCGTGGTCGACCCCGACCCGTCGCTGCGGGTCGTCACCCAGGAGCAGTTCGGCCCGGTCATCCCCGTGATCCCCTTCGACACGGAGGAAGAGGGCGTGCGCATGGCCAACGACAGCTGGGGCGGCCTGTGCGCCTCGGTGTGGACGGCGTCGCCCGAGGCGGCGCAGCGGGTCGGATCGCAGCTGGTGTGCGGGTACGTCTGGGTCAACGACCACGGCGCGACGCGGCTGGACCTGCGTGCGCCGTTCGGCGGGATGAAGCAGTCCGGCTTCGGCCGTGAGCAGGGCATCGAAGGCATCCGGGCGTTCCAGGACACCCGCTCGATCGCCACGATCGATCCTGAAGCCCTCGCCGCCATGGCGCACTGACCGCTCGCGGCGCCCGCGACCCAGACGTCGCGGGCGCCGAACGATCGACCCTGTCAACGTGAGTTGACAGGGTCGATCGCCGTCAACTAGGGTTGACAGCATGAGCGACCTTCCCCGCACCGCGATCGGAGCCGTCGCCGGCGGCGAGCCGCTCGCCGAGCTGCGACGGCTTCGGGCACTCCAGGCCGACCTCGCACGCGCCGAGGCCGAGAACGTACGTCGCGCCCGGAGCCAGGGATACTCGTGGGTCGCCATCGCGGACGCACTGGGCGTCACGCGTCAGGCCGTTCACAAGAAGTACGGAAGAAGATAGAGCCCATGTCCGCTGATACCGCCGCGCCCCCGCGCGCCCGGGGATGGCGCCGTGCCGCGAAGGACGACGGGCCCCGCGCGAGCATGAAGCAGCTGCTGCCGTTCCTCTTCGAGCACAAGCGCGTCCTCGTCGTCGTCGCCGTGCTCAGTGTCGTCGGCGCCGCGGCGACGCTCGCCCAGCCGCTCCTGGTCGGCGAGGTCATCGCGCGCGTGCAGGCGAACGAGGGCCTCGGCGTGCTCGTGTGGCTGATCGTGGGGCTGGTGGTGGCGGCATCCGTCATCTCCGGCTACCAGCACTACCTGCTGCAGCGCACCGGCACCGCCGTCGTGTACTCGAGCCGGCGCAAGCTCATCGCCCGCATCCTGCACCTGCCCATCGCGGAGTTCGACGCGCGACGCACCGGCGACCTCGTCTCGCGGGTCGGCACAGACACGACGCTGCTGTACGCGGTGCTCACCCAGGGCCTGGCGGATGCCGTGGGCAACAGCCTCATCTTCGTCGGCGCGATCGTCGCGATGGCCCTCATCGACCCGCTCCTGCTGCTGCTGATCGTCCTCGTGATCGGTGCCTCGGTCGGGGTGGTCGGGGTGCTGAGCGGACGCATCCGCCGGCACACCCGCGTGCAGCAGGAGAAGGTGGGCGAACTCGCCTCGGGCGTGGAGCGTGCGGTCACCTCGATCCGCACCGTGCGCGCGTCCGGTGCCGAAGCCCGGGAGCAGGCGGCGGTCACCGCCCGCGCGACCGAGGCGTACGAGACCGGCGTGCGCATCGCGAAGGTCTCGGCCCTGGTGGTGCCCGTCGCCGGCATCGCACTCCAGGTGTCGCTGCTGGTCGTGCTCGGAGTGGGAGGTCTGCGCGTCGCATCCGGCGCGATCGCCGTCGCGGGCCTGGTCACGTTCGTGATGTTCCTGTTCCTGCTGATCGGCCCGCTCGGCTCGTTCTTCGGCGCCATCACGTCGGTCAATCAGGCGCTGGGGGCCCTGGGACGCATCCAGGAGGTGCTCGATCTGCCGACCGAGACACAGCATGACCTCCCCGCGGCCGCCGCGACGCGTGAGTCGACGGCTCCACCCGAGCCTGTCGATGCACCCGCGATCGAGTTCCGCGCCGTGCACTTCCGCTACCCCGAGAACGTGGTCGCCGCACGACGCAGCGCCGAGACCGAGGCGCTGCGGCTGCTGGAGAGCGCACGGGTCGACACCTCGGCGCTGGAACTGCCCGAGCGGGATGCCGCGGCGCCGGCCGAGGTCGAAGGCGAGGTGCTGCGCGGGGTCTCCTTCGCCGTGCCGCGGGGCGCTCGCGTCGCCCTGGTCGGCCCGTCCGGGGCCGGCAAGAGCACGGCCCTGGCGCTCATCGAGCGGTTCTACGACCCGACGGAGGGCGCGATCCTGCTCGACGGCCTGGACATCCGCGCGCTCGACCGGCGCGTGCTGCGCGCGCAGCTGGGCTACGTCGAGCAGGACGCGCCGACTCTCGCCGGGACGCTCGCCGACAACCTGCGGCTGGCCGCGCCCGAGGCGACCGACGCCGACTGCGAGCGTGTCCTGCGCGAGGTCAATCTGACGGAGGTGCTGGAGCGCTCACCGCTGGGCATCCACGCGCCGGTCGGCGAGAGCGGCGTCATGCTGTCCGGCGGGGAGCGCCAGCGGCTCGCGATCGCCCGGACGCTGCTGGCGGCACCGCCGATCCTGCTGCTGGACGAGTCGACGTCGTCGCTGGACGGCCTCAACGAGCAGCGCATGCGCGACGCCATCGACGCCGTGGCCGAGGGCCGCACTCTCGTCGTGATCGCGCATCGGCTGTCGACCGTCGTCGACAGCGACCACATCGTGGTGCTCGACCACGGTCGCGTGGTGGGTCAGGGCACGCACGACGAACTGCTGGCCGCCACGCCGCTGTATCGCGAACTGGCCCGCCACCAGCTCCTGGTCTGACGCAGCCTCGGCCCTCAGGCCTTCGCGAGCCGGTAGCGCAGAGCCTCGAGCTCGGCCTGCAGCGCCGCCGGCACCCGGCCGTCGAACGTGTCGAAGAACTCCTGTGTGAGGTCGGCCTCGCGGGCCCAGGTCTTCGGATCGATCGAGAAGAGCTCCGCGAGGTCGTCCTCGCTGATGTCCAGGCCTTCGAGGTTGAGGTCTTCGGTGCGGGGCAGGCGGCCGACCGGGCTTTCCACGGCTCCGGCATCGCCCTCGATGCGACGGACGATCCACTCGAGCACGCGCGAGTTGTCGCCGAAGCCCGGCCAGAGGAAGCGGCCGTCGGCGCCCTTGCGGAACCAGTTGACCTGGAAGATGCGCGGAGCACGGTCGAAGCGCAGCTTCTGGCCGACGGTCAGCCAGTGCCCGAAGTAGTCGGCCATGTTGTAGCCGCAGAACGGGAGCATCGCGAACGGGTCGCGGCGCAGCTCGCCGACGGTCCCCTCGGCGGCGGCGGTCCGCTCAGACGAGATCGTGGAGCCGAGGAAGACGCCGTGCGTCCAGTCGGTCGCCTCGACGACCAGGGGGACGTTCGTCGCGCGACGGCCGCCGAACAGGATGGCATCCAGCGGAACGCCCTCGGCGGCATCCCAGTCCGGCGCGATCTGCGGGCACTGCGCGGCCGAGACCGTGAAGCGCGAGTTCGGGTGCGCCGCGGGGCGGCCCGACGACGGCGTCCACGGGTTGCCCTCCCAGTCGATGAGCTCGGCGGGCGCCTCGTCGGTCAGGCCCTCCCACCACACGTCGCCGTCGGGGCGCAGGGCCACGTTCGTGAAGATCGTGTTGCCCCACAGCGTCTCGACGGCGGTGACGTTGGTCGACTCGCCGGTTCCGGGGGCGACGCCGAAGAAGCCGGCCTCGGGGTTGATCGCCCACAGGCGCCCGTCCTCACCGGGGCGCAGCCACGCGATGTCGTCGCCCAGCGTCTCCACCCGCCAGCCGGGGATCGTGGGCCGCAGCATGGCGAGGTTCGTCTTGCCGCAGGCCGACGGGAAAGCCGCGGCCACGTGGTACTTGCGGCCCTCGGGCGAGATGAGCCGGATCAGCAGCATGTGCTCGGCGAGCCAGCCCTCGTCGCGGCCGATCACCGAGGCGATGCGCAGCGCGAAGCACTTCTTGGCGAGGATCGCGTTGCCGCCGTAGCCCGACCCGTACGACCAGACCTCGAGGGTGTCCGGGAAGTGCACGATGTACTTCTCGTCGTTGCAGGGCCACGCGACATCCTGCTCCCCCGGCTCCAGCGGCGCGCCGACCGAGTGCACGGTCTTGACCCACGGCGCCCCCTGGGCGATGAGCTCGGTGACCTCGTCGCCGACCCGCGTCATGATGCCGATCGAGGCGACCGCGTAGGCGCTGTCGGTGACCTGGACGCCGATGTGCGAGAGCGGGCCGCCGACGGCGCCCATCGAGAAGGGCACGACGTACATCGTGCGCCCGCGCATGGAGCCGTCGAAGATCTCAGTCATCGTCGCGTGCATCTCGACGGGATCGGCCCAGTTGTTCGTCGGGCCCGCGTCCTCCTCGCGTGCGGAGGCGATGAAGGTGCGCGCCTCGGTGCGCGCGACGTCGCTGGGGTGGGAGCGGGCGAGGTAGGAGCCGGGACGCCACTCGGGGTTCAGCTTGATGATCTTGCCCTCGTCCACCATCTGGCGCAGCAGGGCGTCGTTCTCGGCTCGGGAGCCGCCGACCCAGTGGATCCGCTCGGGCTTGGTCAGCGCGGCGATCTCGTCGACCCAGGCGACCAGGGCATCCATGCCCGGGCCGTGGATGTCGGGCTGGGCGCCGAACGGGCGGGAAGAGTGGTCACGAGTCGCAGCGGGACGGGTGAAGATCTCTGCCAAGGCCATGACGCTCCCTCTTTCGCGCACGGTGGAACTCCGCGCCTGTCACCTACTATCCCGCGAATCACGCAGTCTTTACAAAATCCGTCGCCTAAAGAATCCGAATTCTTTCGCTATCATCAAGGAATGCCGACCCCCTCGCTCGAGCTGAACACCCTGGGCCACCGCATCCGCCACCACCGGCTGCGCAACGACTTCACGCTGGACGAACTGGGCGCCCGAGTCGGCGTCGCCGGCAGCCAGCTGAGCCTCATCGAGAACGGCAAGCGGGAGCCGAAGCTGTCGCTGCTGCAGGCCATCGCGGAGGCGACGGGCACGGAGGTCGCCGATCTCCTGTCCAACGAACCGCCGAACAAGCGGGCGGCCCTCGAGATCGAGCTCGAGCGCGCGCAGGCCGGCTCCGTCTTCCGCCGGCTCGGCGTCGCGCCGATCCGCGTGGTCAAGGGGATGTCGGATGAGACCCTCGAGTCGATTCTCGGCCTGCATCGCGAGCTGCAGCGCCGCGAGCTCGAGGCCATCGCCACCCCCGAGGAGGCGCGGCGGGCCAACACCGAGCTGCGCCTGCAGATGCGGGCGAAGAACAACTACCTGCCCGACATCGAGAAGCTCGCCGAGAAGCAGCTGCGCGCGGCGGGGCACGTGTCGGGCGCCCTGACCCACCGCACGGTGAGCCTCATGGCCGGGCAGCTCGGCTTCGAGCTCATCTATGTGAACGACCTGCCGCACTCGGCTCGCTCGGTCACCGACCTCGAGAACGGGCGCATCTACCTCCCGCCCGCGTCGATCCCGGGCGGCCACGGCCTGCGCTCGATGGCGCTGCAGGCGATGGCGCATCGGCTCCTGGGTCACCGACCGCCGAGCGACTACGCCGACTTCCTGCAGCAGCGGCTCGAGATCAACTACTACGCGGCGTGCTGCCTCATGCCCGAGACGGCCGCCGTCGCCTTCCTGCAGCAGGCGAAGAAGGACCGCAACCTCGCCGTCGAGGACTTCCGCGACGCGTTCGGCGTGACGCATGAGGCCGCCGCGATGCGGATGACGAACCTGTTCACGCAGCACCTCGACATCCGGCTGCACTTCCTGCGGGTCGACGGCACGGGTGCCATCAGCCGCGTGTACGAGAACGACGACCTTCCCGTGCCGATGGATGTGACCGGATCGGTCGAGGGTCAGATGGTGTGCCGCCGCTTCCTCGCCCGGTCCGCGTTCGAGGAGCAGAACCGCACGACCGAGCACTACCAGTACACCGATACGCCCAGCGGCACGTTCTGGTGCGCGACCCAGACCGGCACGACGGCGGACGGCGAGTTCTCGATCACGGTCGGCGTGCCCTTCGACGACGCGAAGTGGTTCCGGGGACGCGAGACGCACAAGCGCGCGTCGTCGACGTGTCCGGACGAGTCGTGCTGCCGCCGCCCGGACCCGGAGCTCACGGCGCGCTGGAAGGGCAAGGCCTGGCCGAGCGCCCGGGTCCACATGCAGATGTTCTCACCGCTCCCCCGCGGCGCGTTCCCCGGCGTCGACGACGGCGAGGTGTACGCGTTCCTGGACCGGCACGCCTGATCGCCCCGCGATGAAGGCCGCGTAGCGGTCGAGCGCCGCCGCGACCGCGGCCGGCGCAGCGGCATCGGGCACGAGCAGCTCCGGAAGCGGCGCGTCGGCGCGCCGTCCCACGGCCAACGAGTGGGTCCATGTGCCGACGACCTCGCCACGGGCCAGAATCGCCGCCTTGACCATGCCGTTCGCGCCGGGCCCCACGGCCCGGTGCAGCGCCGGATGACACGCGACCGAGCGGTCGGCGTACGACAGGTAGTACTCGTCGAACGGAGGCAGGGCGACCACCGCCGCCGCCGTCGCGCTGCGGCGTGGCTGCACGCGGGCGACGAACAGGCCCTCGTCGACCTCCAGGAGGGATCCGGATGCCGCCGCGGCGGCCTGCCGGGAGAGGGTCAGCGGCAGTCCCGTCCACCATGCGAAGTCGCGGGCACCGGCCGGACCGTGTCCGGCGATGTATCGCGAGAACAGCTCGGCGAGCGGATCCGCCGGTGCGGCCGCGTCGGAGATCCAGTCCTCGCCGAGCACGAGCCACTGCTCACGGGTGGGCCCGCCGTCGCGGGCCACGACCGGACCCCAGCACACCACGCCGCGCAGCCCGAGCGCGAGGATCAGGTGGTACAGCCGCTGACCGACCGTGCGCACGCCGCCGGCCTCGAGCGCCGCGGCGAACTCCGCCCGGGTGAGCCGGCCCCCGCCGCGCAGCGCCGCACGCGCGATCCGCTCCGCGTGCCGCACGGTGTCGTCGTCGGCGCCCTCCTGCGCGAGCACGCGGCTCACCTGGCGAAGCTGTCGGTGCGCGGTCACCTCGAGCATCCAGGCCGCATCCCGCGCGGGCACGATGTGAAGGGTGCCGCGCATCGTCCAGGTGCGCACGAGGTCGCCGCGGTCGAAGGCGGCGTCGACCTGCCGCAGAGTCGGCGCCCCCCTCGAGCGCAGCGCGAGCGCCCAGCGCCCGCCCCAGAACTCCTGCGCCTGCGTCGCGAGCAGGTGCGCCGCCGCGTCGGCGACGGAGGCCGCGGGTGCGCTGAGCCCATGTGACCGCAGCCGCTGGGCGCGGAGCGCGGTGACATCCATCCCGCCATCATCCCCCGCACCTCCGACGCGGCGGGGCGTCCTATACTCATGCTGTCCGGCGGTCCTCCCGCCGGTGCTCGGAAAAGGGGCACGCAGCGCCGCAGGCGCGAGACACATACGGAATCGCACGCCGTCGTCTCGAAAGGCTCCTCCATGCCCAGCGTCTCCGCCCACGTCGCCGCCACACTCGCCCGACACATCGACCACGTCTTCGGCGTGATGGGCAACGGCAACGCCTACCTGCTCGACGCGCTCGAGCGCGAGACCTCCGCCGCCTACACCGCCATGCGTCACGAGGCGGGGGCCGTCGTCGCCGCCGATGCGTTCCATCGCGCGTCGGGCCGGCTCGCCGCCGCCACCGCGACCTACGGCGCCGGCTTCACGAACACCCTCACCGCCTTGGCCGAGTCGGTCCAGGCGCACGTGCCGCTCGTGCTGGTCGTCGGCGACGAGCCCACCTCCGGCCCGCGGCCGTGGGGCGTGGACCAGATCGCCCTGGCCTCCGCCGTCGGCGCACGCACCTACACGGTCGGGCGGGCCGATGCCGCGGCGACCACGGTGATCGCGATCGAGCACGCCCTCGCCTACCGGGTGCCCACGGTCCTCGCGATCCCGTACGACGTCGCCGACCTCGAAGCGGGTCCGGTTCCCCAGGCGCCCGAGCCCACCCTGCCGGCACCGCTGGCCCCATCCCCGTTCGGTGCCGTCGCGGTGGCAGAGCTCGCCCGCGTGCTCCGCGACGCCCGGCGCCCGCTCCTGCTCGCCGGCCGCGGCGCGTGGGTCTCCGGCGCCGGAGCAGCCCTGGGCGAGCTGGCCGATTCGACCGGCGCCGTCACGGCGTCCACGGCGCTGGGCCGCGGCATCTTCCCCCGCGCCGAGTTCGACCTCGGCGTCACGGGCGGGTTCGGCGCGGAGGGCGCGATGGCGCTGGTGCACGAGGCCGATGTCGCCGTCGTGTTCGGCGCTTCGCTGAACCAGTTCACGATGCGCTTCGGCGAGCTGTTCTCCCCCGGCACCCGGGTGGTGCAGGTCGATGTCGCCCCCGCGGCAACGCACCCGCACGTCGGCGGTTTCATCCGCGGCGACGCGACGGTGGTCGCGTCCGCCCTCGTCGACGAGCTGCGCGCGCTGGGCGCGGCACCCAGCGGCTGGCGCGAGAGCGTCGACATCGCCGCGCTGCGGGCGCGCGAGCGCGGCGAGGGCGTCGCCTCCGACGGACGGCTCGACCCGCGGTCGGCCGCCGCGCGCATCGCCGAGCTGCTGCCGCACGACCGGGTCGTCGTCTCGGACGGCGGGCACTTCATCGGCTGGGCCAACATGTACTGGCCCGTCGCGTCCCCCGATCGGATGATGATGGTCGGCACCGCCTATCAGGCGATCGGTCTCGGCTTCCCCTCGGTGGCGGGCGCGGCCGCGGCCAAGCCCGACTCGACGATCGTGCTGACCACAGGCGACGGCGGCGGTCTCATGGCCCTCGCCGACCTCGAGTCGGCGGTGCGCACCGCCAGGGGCCGGGGGCTTGCCGTGGTGTGGAACGACGGCGCCTACGGGGCCGAGGTGAACCTCTACGGGCTCAAGGGACTGGCGCCCGAGCCGATGCTCATCCCGGAGGTCGACTTCGCCGGGCTCGCCCGATCGGTCGGCGCGGAGGGGGTCGTCGTGCGCCAGCTCGCCGATCTGGACCGGCTCGCGACGTGGACGGCCGAGCCCGCGGCATCCCGCCCCTTCCTGCTGCTGGACCTGCGCATCTCGACATCCGTGATCGCGCCGTATCAGCAGGAGATCATCCGGGTGAACAGCTGAGGGGCCGTCACCGCTTCGGCGGGCCGCTGACGTCCAGCCGCTCCTGGCCGGCGTGCGACGACCAGGCGCCTGTGACGCCCTTCTCGGCGTGCCCGGAGGCGCGTACGGCGCGCTCGTCGGCCCACTCGTTGAGCACGTGACCGCGGTGCCCGCGCACGTGCTCGAGGCGGGCATCCGGCAGTCCGGCGGCACGGCGCGCGTCGCGCACGGCCATCAGCTGCTCGAGGATCTCGCGATTCTTCACCGGCTGCTTGGCGGCCGTGCGCCAGCCGCGGCGGGCGTGCCCGTCCATCCATCGCTCGTAGGTGTCGATGGCGTATCTGGAATCGGCCTGGATCACGAGGTCGCGCACGTCGGCATGGTCGCGCAGGGCCGCCAGCAGCCCCAGCAGCTCGCCGATGTTGTTGGTGCCCTCGGGCAGCGAGCCCGCGGCCCAGTGGCCGTCCTCGCCGACCCAGGCCCAGCCGGTCGGGCCGGGATTCCCCTTGCAGGCGCCATCGGTGGCGACCGTGTAGCTGTCGATCATCGTCCCTTCCGGTCGAGCAGGTGCGGCATCCAGTCTCCCGCATCCGGGGAGGGTCGGATGCCGCGCGTACCCTGACCGCATGCCCACCCTCGACGACGTGTCCCGGATCGCTGCGGCCCTGCCCGGCAGCGAGGAGCGCGAGATGACGGGCGGGCGCACGTGGCTCGTGCGCCGCAAGACGTATGCGTGGGAGTGCCACCCCTGGCCGAGCATCCCCGCCGACGTGCGCGCGATCATCGCGGCGGAGACGGTCGTGAGCGTCAAGGTCGCCGACGAGCTCGACCGGCTCGCGCTGGTGCAGGCCAGGCCGGATGTCTTCCTGCACACCACGACGCGGTGGGGCGAGCCGAAGGTCGCCTTCCGGCTGGCGGCGATCGATCCGCGGCACCTGGCCGAGCTCGTCACGGAGGCCTGGTACCTCCAGGCGCCGAAGTACCTGCACCGCGAGCTCGACGCCGCATCCGGCTGAGTCGGCCCTGGTGCGGGATCGCCCGGTCGCCGGTACGGTGTCGGTCAACGCAGCGGACGGGCCCGGGGCCCGCCGCAGCGGACCGGAGGCACAGTGACGACCCACGGCATCCTGCACCTGGTGGCGGTGTTGCTCAGCGCAGGCGCCGTCGTCGCCCAGGGCGCACTGCTGGCCCGCGTCCGTGATCGAGGCGCCGCTTCCGGATTCGCCACGGCCGCTCTCATGCTGGCCGCGATGGTGGATGCGGCATATGTGGGCACCGTGAGTCCGATCGCCTGGACCGCGCTGCTGCTCGGGGCCGGTGTCGCCCTCGCCGCCTCCCGGTCGAGCCGGCGCCGCTGCGTCGTCGCGGACGGGGGCGCGGCACGGGGCGTGGCCGTCGCCACACATGACGCGCTGGGGCTGGTCGCGATGGCGGCGCTGCTCCCGCTCATGTCGGGTCCGGGCAGCACGGACGACGCCGCTGCGCATGCCGGGCACGGTGCCGGAGGGGGTCTGCTCACGGCGGTCGTGCTCGCCGTCGCCGTCGGGCATGTCATCGGCGCGGGTGCCGCCTTCACCCGCAGCCCGGGAGCGGCGGCCCGGCTGTCCTGCCTGCTCATGGGCGGCGCGACCGCGTTCATGGCGGCCGCTGCGGTGACCTGACTCAGCGGCCTTCGAACCGTGGCCGGCGCTTCTGCTGGAACGCCGCGAACCCCTCCCGGTAGTCGGCGGTGCTGCGCAGCGCCTCCTGGCCCGCGGTCTCGGCGGCCACCGTCGGCCACAGGGTGTCATCGCGCAGACCGGCGACGATCCGCTTCGATGCGAGGAACGCCTGCGTCGGCCCCTGCGCGGCCCGCGCGACGCGCTCGCGGGTGAAGCCGTCCAGCTCGTCACGCGGCACGGCGCGGCTGAACAGGCCGGAGGCGGCCGCCTCGGCCCCCGACATCAGCTCGCCGGTGTAGACGAGGTCGAGCGCGCGGTGCGCGCCCAGCCGCTCGAACAGCAGCGCGTGACCGCCGGAGTCGAGCAGCGCGCCCAGCCCCGCGAAGGGCGACCCGATCTTCGCGTCGTCGGCGACGTAGACCACGTCGGTGGCGATGGCGAGGCCGAGCCCGACCCCGAGGCACGCGCCCTGCACCGCCGCGAAGGTGGGGGCGGGGAACGCGGCCATGCGGCGCATCAGGGCCTCGAACTCGCCCAGATACCCGGGCACGTCGTCGGTCTCGGGGTCGACCCCGGAGATGTCGCGGCCCGCGCAGAACGCCCGGCCCTCACCGCGCAGCAGGAGCGCGCGCACACCGGCCGCCTCGGCATCCCGATAGGCGTCGGACAGCTCCGCGACCCCCGCTCGGTCGAGGGCGTTGAGCCTGCCGGGCGCGTCGAGCACGATCTCGGCGATGTCGCCGTCCAGCTGGAGGCGGATCATCCGGCCATCCTCTCGGTTCAGGCGTCGTAGTCCACGACGACGCGGTCGGTCGTCGGGTGGGACTGACAGGTGAGCACATACCCGCGTTCGAGCTCGTCGGGCTCGAGGGCGTAGTTCTCGGTCATGGCGACCTTTCCCTCGATCAGGCGTGCCCGGCAGGTGCCGCACACCCCGCCCGCGCAGGCGAACGGCGTGTCGGGGCGCACGCGCAGTGCGGCGGTGAGGATCGACTCGTGGGCGCCGGCCGGGCTCTCCACCGTCGAGGACTGCCCGTCCAGGCGGAAGTCGAGCGTGTACGCCGTGTCGCCCTCCGCGACGACCGCGGGAAGCGGCGGCGGGTCGCTGCGGTCGCGGTCGGTGGTGAACAGCTCGTACCGCACGTGCGCGCGATCGACGCCCAGATCGGCGAGGGTGTCGCGGCACAGCTGGACCAGGGGCATGGGCCCGCACAGGAACCACTCGTCGACCGTGTCGGGCAGGACCAGCTCGTCGAGGATGCGCCGCAGGCGCTCCTCGTCGAGCCGGCCCGACAGCAGGGGTGCGGTGCGCTGCTCGCGGGTGAGCACGTGGTGCAGGGCGAGGCGCGCCGGGTACCGGTCCTTCAGGTCGCCGAGCTCTTCGACGAACATCACGTCGGTCGACGAGCGGTTGGTGTACACGAGGGTGAAGCGGGATGTCTCCGACCGCCCCAGCACGGTGGCGGCCAGCGCCATGAGCGGGGTGATGCCCGATCCCGCGGCGATGCCGGCGACATGGGCGCCGTCGAGCTCGGCCAGGGAAGAGGTGAAGCCGCCCTGCGGGCTCATCACGTCGATCTCGGCGCCCACCCGCAGGTCGGTGTGCGCCCAGGTCGAGAAGCGGCCCCCGGCATCCCGCTTGATCGCGACGCTGATGGTCCGGTCCCCGCTCCCTGAGCTCGTTTCCCCGCCCTCCGAGCTCGTTTCCCCGCTCCCCGAGCTCGTTCCCCCGCTCCTCGAGCTCGTCGAGGGGCGGCACAGCGAGTACGAGCGGCGCAGCTCGTGCCCGTCGATCTGCGCGCGCAGGGCGACGTGCTGGCCGGCGAGGTAGTCGTAGTCACCGGCGAGTTCGGCGGGCACGGCGAAGGTGACCTCGATCGCATCCTCGGTGAGCGGGCGGATCTCGGCGACGCGCAGCGTGTGGAACCGGCCGCGGCGGCGCGAGCCCGGGGCTCCTCCGACGGCTCCGGCCAGCAGCGCCTCGGCGAGCTGCTCGGTCTGCGCGTCCCCGCCGCGGGATCCGCGCCCGTCGAGCGACATCAGTGCACCTTGAAGTGGTCGAAGGGCTCCAGGCACGCGCCGCACTCGTACATTGCCTTGCACGAGGTCGACCCGAACCGCGTGACCTCGCGCGTCTGCAGCGACCCGCAGCGTGGGCACTTGACGGCGAGCGCGAGCTTGACGGGACCGGCTGCGGCGCGCCCGGTGGGCGGAGCGATGCCGTACGCGGCGAGCTTGCGCTTTCCGGCATCCGTCATCCAGTCGGTGGTCCAGGCGGGCGCGAGCGTCAGCCGCACGTCGACCTGCCCGAATCCCGCATCGGCGAGCGCCAGCAGGATGTCGTCGCGGATGGCGTCCATCGCGGGGCAGCCGGAGTAGGTCGGCGTGATCGTCACCGTGACACGGTCGCCGTCGACGGCGACCTCGCGCAGCACGCCGAGGTCGGCGATGGTGAGCACGGGGATCTCGGGGTCGCAGACGGATGCCGCCGCCTCCCAGGCCCTCGCGACCCGCGCATCGGGTTCGCAATTCAGTCCCGCGGTCGGTTCGGCGTCGGCGCGTGCCCGGAAATGAGGGGCCCTCGCATCCGGCGCGTGCGCAGAGACTGAATTGTGAACGCCCGCGGTCACGATGTCGGTCACCATGTCGCCCCCGGATGCTGCCGGGCGAGCACCTGCATCTCGGCGAGAAGGTACCCGAGGGTGGAGAAATGCCGGCCATGGCGACCGCCGCCGGAGGATACGAAGCCCTCCGGCACCTCGAGTTTGGCCTCGGCGAAGACGGCCGCGATCACCTCGTCGAAGGCGGGCCGCAGCGCGGAGGGGCGCACCGCGACGCCCTCGAGCCGGTCGATGAGCGGCTCGTCGCGGAACAGCTCGTCCACGTAGGGCCACACCTCGGCGAGCGCACGGATCATGCGGCGGCGCGACTCGTCGGTGCCGCCGGCGAGGCGCAGGGTCCACTGCACGGCGTGGTCGCGGTGATAGTCGACCTCCTTCACGGCCTTGGCGGCGACGGCGCCGAGCGTGGCGTCGCGGGAGTCCGCCAGGGCGCGATACAGCTCGAACTGATAGGTCGCGGCGATCAGCTGCCGGGCGATCGTCTGCGCGAAGTCGCCGTTGGGCTGCTGGAACAGCCACGCGCAGCGGAACTCCGGCTCGTCGCGCCAGTACGCCAGGTCGTCCTCAGTGCGGCCGTCCGCGGTGCCCGCGTAGCGCAGCAGGCTGCGGGCGTGCCCGAGGAGGTCCAGGGCGATGTTGGCCAGAGCGACGTCCTCCTCGAGCTCGGGGGCGTTCGCGATCCAGCCGCCCAGCTGCTGGGCGAGGATCAGCGCGTCATCGCCCAGCCAGAGCGCGTATTCGGCGACATCCGGGCTCGCGACGGCCGCGTCGTCGCCGGCGAGCTCGGCGGACAGCACGACCTCGTCGACGGTCACTTCGCCGTGAGCGTCGTCGCGTTTCGTCTGGGCGTCTGCGGCGCCTCGTTCGACGACCGGATCGGTCACAGGTGCGGCACCCCCTCGGAGGCGGTGTAGTACCGCGCGTGGCGGTAGTTCTTGCCCGCCGGGCTCTCGAAGAACGCGCCCTTGGCGTCCGGGTCGCTCGTCGTGATGGCGTCGGCGGGCACGACCCAGACCGAGGTCCCTTCGCCGCGGCGCGTGTACAGGTCGCGGGCGTTGCGCAGGGCGAGCTCGGCATCGGGCGCGTGCAGCGACCCGGCGTGCACGTGGCTGAGGCCGCGGCCGGCCCGCACGAACACCTCCCACAGGGGCCAGGTCTCACGCTCGGAGGCACCGGAAGTGGTCATGCCGCCCCCTTCGGCAGGCCCGGGGATCGCAGGGCCCGCTTGCGGGCGTACTCGGCGGCGGCCTCGCGCACCCACGCGCCGTCCTCGTGCGCCTGCCGACGCCTGCGCAGCCGCTCGGCGTTCATCGGGCCGCGTCCCGCGAGCACCTCGCGGAACTCGTCCCAGTCGATCTCGCTCGTATGCCAGCGGCCGGACTCCTCGTCCCACCGCAGCTGCGGGTCGGGCAGGGTGACACCCAGGATCTCCGCCTGGGGCACGAGCATCCCGATGAACCGCTGCCGCAGGTCGTCGTTCGAGAACCGCTTGATGCGCCACGCCATCGACTGCGCCGAGTTCGGAGACGCGTCGTCGGGCGGCCCGAACATCATGAGGCTCGGCCAGTACCAGCGGTCCACCGCGTCCTGCGCCATCTCGCGCTGGGCGGGCGTGCCCTGCATCAGGGTCAGCAGGATCTCGAAGCCCTGCCGCTGGTGGAAGGACTCCTCCTTGCAGATCCGCACCATCGCCCGGCCGTACGGTCCGTACGAGCAGCGGCACAGCGGCACCTGGTTCACGATCGCGGCGCCGTCGACGAGCCACCCGATCGCCCCCATGTCGGCCCACGTCGGAGTCGGGTAGTTGAAGATCGACGAGTACTTCGCGCGGCCCTCGATGAGCTGCTCGGTCATCTCGTCGCGCGTGATGCCCAGCGTCTGCGCGGCCGAGTAGAGGTAGAGGCCGTGCCCGGCCTCGTCCTGCACCTTCGCCATCAGGATCGCCTTGCGCTTCAGGCTCGGCGCGCGGGTGATCCAGTTCCCCTCCGGCTGCATGCCGATGATCTCGGAGTGGGCGTGCTGCGAGATCTGCCGGATCAGCGTCCGGCGGTATGCGTCCGGCATCCAGTCCCTCGGCTCGATGCGCTGCTCGGCCTCGATGAGCGCGTCGAACGCGTGGTGCTCGGCCTCTTCGTCGATGAGCATCTCGGTCGTCATCGTCGACTCCGTTCGGTTCGTGAGCCTGCGAACATTACAGACCGTCCGTTCAGTAAGTCTACGAGGTGAGGGATGCCGCGGCAAGGCGCGCGGCGCCGCCCCCCTCGTCAAGCCCGGAGCGCGGGACCATACTGGGGCGCATGGACGTGCGTCCGGGCTCCGTCCGCCTCCAGCTTCCCGCGCGCAGCGTCGATCCGACCCGGATCGTCGTGGGCACGCTGTGCGCCCTCCTCGTGCTGATCGTCGCCGCCCTCGTCGCCGCCACTCCGGGCACCGGCCCGACCGAGGTCTGGGTGATGGTCCTGGCGGCAGGAGTGTTCGTCGGGGCGGGCCTGGTGGCCTGGGCGCGCCGACCGCACAACCGATGCGGGCTCCTGATGATCGGCACCGGTCTCGCGTTCGCCGTGGCAGGCCTCCAGGGTGTGCCGGTCGCCGCACTGGACACGCTCGGGCTCCTCGTGGAGACCGTCCCCCTCGCCCTCACGCTGCACCTGCTGATGGCGTATCCGTCGGGGCGGCTGGGCTCGTCATCGGCGCGCGCGGTGGTGGCGGCCGGCTACGTCGTGGCTGTGGTGCTGCAGCTGCCGCGGATCCTGTTCGCCGGCGGGGGCAGCCCGCTCCTCGAGTCCGCATCGACCGTGCTCCAGGCGGTGGCGGGCGTGAGCGTGCTCGTCGCCGCGACCGTCCTGCTGCAGCGGCGCGCCCGTGCCGCGCCCCCGGCCGTCCGGCGCGCGATCGGGCCGCTGCGCTGGTACGGACCGGTCGCCCTGGCGGTCGCCGCGGCGGGCGCCGTCGCCGCCGACGTGCTCACCCGCGATCCGTGGCCGGTCGTCGCCGCCTGGCTCCAGGTTGCGGCGCTGGCCGGGCTCCCTCTGGCGTTCCTCGCCGGACTGACCCGCGGCAGCTTCGATCGGGCCGGCGAGGTCCGCGAGCTGCTGGCGGGGCTGGATCGCGGCCCGGTCGACGTCGACGAGCTCGAGCGTCTGCTGGGCGACGCGCTCGGCGACGAGACCCTGCGCGTCCTCTACGCACGCGGCCCCGGACACGTCGACCGCGCAGGCTCGCCCGTCGCACCGGGCGGTGCCGGGCGGGGACTTGCCGCGGTGTCGATCGGCGACGACGCGATCGGTCTGCTCGAGTACGACTCGACGCTCGTGGCCGACACCGAGCTCGTCGACGAGGTCGCGCGCGTGGCCGCCCTCGCGTTCGAGCGCTTCCGGATGACGGTCGAACTGCGCGCGCGCACGGCTGAGCTCGAGGAGGCCGCGCGGGCCGTGCGCGGGGCCCAGCGCCGGATCGTGCGTGCGGCCGACGACGAGCGGCGCAGGATCGCGCGCGACCTGCACGACGGCGCGCAGCAGCGGATCGTCGCCCTGGGCCTGCAGGCCCAGCAGATCGCCCGCCGGCCCGGCGATCCGGCAGCGGTGAGCCACCAGGCGCTCGAGCTGTCGGCCGGCCTCGAGTCCCTGCTCGACGAGCTGCGCGCGCTCGTGCACGGGGTCATGCCGGCCGCTCTCGTCGATCGCGGACTCGAGGCGGCGGCCCGGGCCCTGGCCGCCCGCATTCCGATGCCGGTGTCCGTCACCGCACGGGGGCTCGATCGCCGCCTCCCCGACGAGGTGGAGAGCACCGGCTACTTCGTCGTCTCCGAGTCGCTCGCCAACACCGTGAAGCACGCCCGCGCCGCACGCTGCGACGTCACGATCTCGCTGACCCGAGATCTGCTCGACGTCGAGGTGCGCGATGACGGCATCGGCGGCGCGGACCGCGACGGGTCGGGCCTGCGCGGCCTCGCCGATCGCGTCGGCGCGCTCGGCGGCCGCTTCAGCGTCGGCGATGCGGAAGGCGGCGGCACCGTCGTCCTCGCGGAGGTCCCGTGCGCGTCGTGATCGCCGAGGACGAGGCCCTGCTGCGCCAGGGACTGGCTCGCCTGCTCGCCGACGAGGGACTCGAGGTGCTCGCGGCGGTCGCCGACGAGCGCGCGCTCCTGGAGCGGGCGAGGAGCCTCGTCCCCGACCTCGTGATCACCGACATCCGGATGCCTCCGACCCAGACCGACGAGGGGATGCGCGCAGCACTCACCCTGCGCCGCGAGCGGCCCGACCTCGCGGTGATCGTGCTGTCGCAGTTCGTCGACGCCGCGGGGGCGCTGCAGCTGGTCGCCGACGGCGCCGACGGTGTCGGCTACCTGCTCAAGCAGCGGGTGATGAACGTCGACCGCTTCCTCGAGGCGTGCCGGCTCGTCGTGGCCCGGGGCTCGATCATCGACCCCGAGGTCGTCGCGGTGATGATGCAGCGGCGCGGTGACGACCCCATCGCGCGTCTGACCCCGCGCCAGCTCGAGGTGCTCGCGCTGATGGCGGAGGGCCTCGGCAACGCCGCCATCGCCCGCCGGCTCTTCGTCACCGAGAAGGCCGTGGCCCGGCACATCAACGCGATCCTGCAGCAGCTCGACCTCCCGCCCGAGAGCGACGACCACCGTCGCGTGCGCGCCGTGCTCACCTATCTCGACCGCCGCTGAGCGCCCCCGCCCACGGGTTGTGGTGCCTGCACCACAGCCATTGGGGTGACCGCGCCATCGAGCCGCGACCGCCCGAAATCTAGCGTTGTCAGTGCGCAGTCCACCACCCGTGCACTCCCCGCAGAACCCCAGACAAGGAGACAGAAATGAACCGTTCAGCATCCACTCGCACCGCCCGACCCGGCACCCGGCTCGCAGCCAAGATCGCCCTGGTCGGAGTCGCCGTGGCGGGCCTGGCCGGCATGACCACCGGAGCCGCCTACGCGGGCGACTTCCCCGAGATCACCGGGCCGCCCGACCCGGGCTACGTCGCCGCCGAGCAGGCTCGCGCCAACGGGCAGACCGAGTACAGCTTCGAGGCGTTCCGCTACACGCTCGGCGGGTTCGCATCCATCCACGTTCCGGGCATGACGTGCCCCTCCGGCTGGCTCCAGGATCAGGTGCTGTCGCCGGGACGCATCGTGCCCCACGGCGTGCAGGTGATCGAGCCGGGCGGGGTCGGGGTGACGATCCCGCAGACGAGCCGGAGCTCGTCGACGGAGAAGACGTCGCTCGGCACCTACTTCCGCCTGGACGGGACCGATCGGGCCGGCAACGCGACGGCGACCAACTGGGACCCGTTCACCAGTCGTGAGCTGATCATCAACCTGCACTGCACGACCGACCCGAGCAAGGCTGCGACCGAGTTCGTGCCGATCGGATTCGGCGGCTGACGCCGAGCAGCCCGGGTCGCCCTCGCCACGCCAGCGTGGCGGGGGCGATCGGCGTGCGCTGTCGACCCGGGTCCGCCAGGAGCGTCGGATGCCGCGGGTACCCTCGGCTCATGAGCATCGAGGTGCTTCCCGCAACCGGACGATGGGACGATTTCGCCGAGCTGCTGGTGCCGAAAAAGCCCGGGGCGGGCGGGTGCATCTGCATGTCGTACCGCGATGCGCGCCTGGCCACGCCGGCGCGCATCGAGTACATGCGCGACGAATGCTCGCGCGAGCCGGGTCCGGGCGTGCTCCTGTACGAGGACGAGGAGGTCGCCGGCTGGGTTTCGGTGGCGCCGCGGTCGACCTACCGGCGTCTGATGAACTCCCGCACGATCCCCCGCGTCGACGAGCGCGATCCGTGGTCGATCGTCTGCTTCGTGGTGCGGGCGGGGCATCGCAGGCGCGGGCTGATGCACCACCTGCTCGACGGCGCCGTGCAGCACGCCGGCGCGCACGGCGCCGACGTCGTGGAGGGCTACCCCGCCGACACCCGCGGCGAGCGGACCGACATGGTCAGCGGCTACGTCGGGACGGTCGAGCTCTTCGAGAAGCACGGATTCGAACGGGTCCTGCTCACCACGGCGCACGCCGGGCACCGCGAGCGATGGCTGATGCGGCGCGAGCTCCGGTGACTCAGCGCGGCATCCGGTCGCGTGTGGCGATCGAGCGTCCCCGGAATTCGGCGACCACGTCGCCGGTGTCGTCGGTCACCGTCACGTCGTAGAGCCCGGTCCGACCCGAGCGGATGCGGCGCCGCGCGTGCGCGCGCAGGGTCTGGCCGCCGCGGGTGGCCTTGAGGAACGTGATGTCGGCGCCGGCGGCGACGGTCACGACGTCGTCCTCGTTGCACGCGATGGCGAAGGCGGTGTCGGCGAGGGCGAACACGAACCCGCCGTGCGTGATCGCGAAGCCGTTGAGCATGTCGTCGCGCACGACCATGCTCACGACGGCCTCGCCCGGCGCGTCGCGCTCGATCACCATGCCGAGCGCGGCCGAGGCCCGGTCGCGCTGCAGCATGGGGCGCAGGTCTGCGTACTCGGGGATGATCTCGGTCACGCCGCCTCCTTGGCCACGAGCGTGAGCACGTCGTACTGGGCGACCAGGTCGTCGTCCTGGTTGAGGATGACGGCGTCCCACCGCACCTCGCCGTAGTCGTCCGTCTCGCGCGGCGTGATCTGCTTGGCCGTCAGCACCACCCGGATCTCGTCGCCCGGCGAGACCGGCGTGACGAACCGCAGGTTCTCGAGGCCGTAGTTGGCCAGCACCGGGCCGGGGTCGGGGTCGACGAACAGCCCGGCCGCCCACGACACGAGCAGGTAGCCGTGCGCGACCCGCCCGGGGAAGAACGGGTTGGCCGCGGCGGCCTCCTCGTCCATGTGGGCGTAGAAGGTGTCGCCGGTGAAATGCGCGAACGTCTCGATGTCGTCGAGGGTCACCTCCCGTGCCGCCGAGGCGAGCTGGTCGCCGATGCGCAGCTCGCCGAGGGACTTGCGGAATGGATGCCGGTCGGTGCGCGTGCCGGCGCCGGGGTGCCAGACGCCGGTGAGCGCGGTGAGCATCTCGGGCGATCCCTGCACCGCGGTGCGCTGCATGTGGTGCAGCACCGCGCGGATGCCGCCCAGCTCCTCTCCCCCGCCGGCGCGGCCCGGTCCGCCGTGCACGAGGTGCGGCACGGGGGCGCCGTGTCCGGTCGAGGTGCGAGCGTCGGTGCGGTCCAGCAGCAGCACGCGCCCGTTGTAGGCGGCGATGCGGCTCATCAGCTCGGTCGCGACAGCCGGGTCGTGGGTGGCAAGGCTCGTCACCAGCGAGCCGCCGCCGCGGGCGACCAGGTCGGCCGCTTCGGCCAGGGTCTCGTAGGTGAGCACGCTCGCGACGGGACCGAAGGCCTCGACCTCATGCACGGCGGGCGACTCGCCGTCGGCGAAGCCGAACACCATGGGAGCCACGAACGCCCCCTCGGGAGCAGGGCCGGTGCTGCCGTCGGCGCGGACGACCTCGGGGGCGTCGAGCGAGCCCAGCAGCAGGGTGCCACCCGCTTCCCGGAGCCTGCCCACCTGCCGCAGCACCTCCTCGCGCTGCTCCACCGAGACCAGCGGCCCCATCGTCACGGCGTCGGCGTGCGGGTCTCCGATGACGACGCGCTCGGCGATCTTCGTGCGCAGGGCCTCCACCAGCGGGCGGGCCGCGCCGTGCGGCACGATCGCGCGGCGGATCGCCGTGCACTTCTGCCCGGCCTTGGTCGTCAGCTCGACCAGCAGCTGCTTCACGTACGCGTCGAACTCGGGCGTTCCCGCAGTGGCATCCGGGCCGAGGATCGACGCGTTGATCGAATCGGTCTCGGTCGTGAAGCGCACGTCGGGGGAGGCCTGTGCGCGCAGCCGCTCGGCCGTCGAGGCGCTGCCGGTGAACCCGACCAGATCGCCCAGCCCGAGGTGGTCGAACAGTCCCGGAACCGGGCCGCTGATCAGCTGCAGCGAGCCTGCGGGCAGCAGCTCGGACTCGACGAGGATGCGCACCCACGCCTGCGCGATGTACGCCGTCGGGGTGGCGGGCTTGATCACCGACGGCACCCCGGCGAGGAACGCGGGCGCGAACTTCTCCAGCGCGCCCCACATCGGGAAGTTGAAGGCGTTGATCTGCACGGCCACGCCGGGCAGCCGCGTGTACATATGCCGACCCAGGAATGACCCGTCCTTCGAGAGCGGCTCGACCGGCCCGTCGAGGTACACGCGCGCGTTGGGCAGCTCCCGCCGGCCCTTCGACGAGTACGTGAACAGGACGCCGATGCCCCCGTCCACGTCGCTGAGCGAATCGCGCCGGGTCGCTCCGGCCCGCAGGGACAGCTCATACAGCTCCTCCTTGCGGTCACCCAGGGTCGTCGCGAACTGCTTGAGCAGCACCGCGCGCTGATGGAACGTGAGCGCGCCGAGGCTTTGCTGTCCCACGGTGCGGGCGTGGTCGAGCGCCGCGGCGAGGTCGAGTCCGTCGGTGCTGATCCGTGTGACGGAAGCGCCGGTGGAGGCATCCCGCACGACGGTGCCGCTCGAATCCCCGTCGTGCTCCCGAGCCTCGTCGGGCACCCACCAGGCGTCCTGGACGTAACTGGGCAGGATGTCGGTCATTGCTCACTCCATTCATAGAAGCCGCGGCCGCTCTTGCGCCCGAGGCGGCCCTCGGCCACCATGCGGCGCAGCAGGGCGGGGGGCTCGAACCGATCGCCGAGCTTGTCGCGCAGCTCCTCGGCGATGCCCAGGCGCACGTCGAGCCCGACGATGTCGGTCGTTCGCAGCGGTCCGATCGGGTGCCGGTACCCGAGCTCCATGGCTGTGTCGATGTCGGCGGGTGCCGCGACACCCTCTTCGACCATGCGGATCGCCTCCAGCGCCAGCGCCACGCCGAGACGGCTCGACGCGAAGCCGGGCGCGTCTCGCACGACCACGGGGGTCTTGCCGATCGCCGCGACCCACTCGCACGCGGCGGTCTCGAGCGCGGGATCGGTCGCCGCGCCCATCACCACCTCGACCAGCGCGGACGCCGGCACGGGGTTGAAGAAGTGCAGCCCGAGGAACCGGCGCGGGCGCTGCAGGGTCGAGGAGAGGTCGTCGATCGAGATGGACGACGTGTTCGAGGCGAGCACCGCGCCGGACGACAGGGATGACTCGGCCCGCCGCAGCGCCTCGACCTTGAGCGCGCGATCCTCGGGCACCGCTTCGACGACGAGCCCGCAGCCGGCAAAGGCCGCCACGTCGACAGCGGTGTGCAGCATCGCCTCGAAGCGCTCCCTCGTGCCGTCTGCTCCCCGCGCCAGCGAGCGGTCCACGCTCTCGAGGACCCGGGAGCGCGCGGATGCCTCGGCCTGCGCATCGCGCTCGACCACCGTCACCTCGCATCCGGCGAGCAGGAACGCGTGCGCGATGCCCGCACCCATCCGGCCGCCACCGAGCACGCCGACCCGCTGCGGGAGGGTCATCGCCGCTGCCTCCGCTCCAGGAACCGCGTCATCCGACGGTGCTTCTCGGGGCTCTCGAACAGCTCTGCCTGCAGCGCGAGCACGGCGCCGGTGTCGTGCCCGGCCCGCAGCGCCCGCTTGGTGTACTGGGTCGCGAGGGGGTCGTTCGCGACGATCCGGTCGACCAGCGCGTGCGCGGCGGCATCGAGCTCGTCGGCGGGGTGGATGGCCGATACGAGCCCCCACGCCAGCGCCGTCTCGGCGTCGAGCACACGGCCGGTCAGCAGCAGCTCGGCGGCGCGCGCCTCCCCCACGATCTCGGGCAGCCGCCAGGTCGCCCCGGCGGCGGCGATGATGCCCAGGCCCGTCTCGGGGCTGCCGATCTTCAGGCTCGGCGACCCGATGCGGATGTCGGCGGCGTACGCGAGCTCTGCGCCGCCGCCGAGCGCATAGCCGTCGATCGCGGCGATCACCGGCATCGGCAGCGCCCGGATCCGCGCGAACACCCGCGTGTTGATGCCCTCGAGTGCGTCGGCGGCGCCGCGCTCGCGCAGCTGGGCGATGTCGGCGCCCGACGCGAACACACCGCCCGCTCCCGCGATGACGAGCACCCGCGGATCGGCCTCCAGTTCACCGCACAGCGCGTGCAGGCGGTCGACGAGGTCGCGGTCGATCGCGTTGCGGACCGCGGGGCGATCCAGGGTCGCGATGACGCGATCGTCGCGTCGGTCGACGCGCAAGGGCTCGGCGTCCCGCTGCTGTCCGGACATCGGCATCCTCTCGATCCGCCCCGGTGCGAACCGCGCCCAGAATAGCAGACCGCTCGTTCAGTAATCGAGGCGCAGCGGCCGATCGGGACCCCGCCCACGTGCCACACTGGGGTGCATGTCCGCCGACTCGCGCCCCCGCCGTGGCCGGCCGGGCCACGACCGCGACCAGGTGCTCGCCGTCGCGGTGCAGCTGTTCAACGAGCAGGGGTACGACGCGACCTCGGTGGCGGATGTCGCGGCCCGCCTGGGCCTGACGAAGTCGGCGCTCTACCATCACTTCGCGTCCAAGCAGGAGCTGCTGCGGCTCGCGCTGGATGCCGCGCTCGACGCGCTCGAGGAGGTGCTCGACCGCACTCTCGCCGAGCCCGGGACGGCATCCGACCACCTGCGCCAGGTGGTGCGGGGCGCGGTGGATGTGCTCACCGCGCGGCAGCCCTCCGTGACGCTGCTGCTGCGGGTGCGCGGGAACACCGACGTCGAGCAGGAGGCGCTGCGCCGCCGGCGCGCCTTCGATCAGCGGGTGACGGCGCTGGTGCGCGCGGCCCAGGACGAGGGACTCGTGCGCGCCGACATCGACGCGGCGGTCGCCACGCGCCTGGTCTTCGGCATGGTGAACTCGCTCGTCGAGTGGTACCGGCCCGACGGCGCGGTCGACCCGGACGAACTTGCCCGCGACGTGCTGGCCGTCGCCCTGGACGGTCTGCAGTCGCCCCGCTGACCGACGCGCTCAGCGCTGGGGCAGCAGGACGCCGGCGAAGAAGTCGTTCAGCTCGTCGTGGGCGGTCAGCGGCAGGATGTGCGCGACGTACTGATCCGGGCGGACGACCACGACCACGCCGTCGCGGGAGAGGCCGCGCTCGTCGTAGATGTCGGTCGGCAGCCACACGTTCGGCCCGGCTGAGAACACCTTCTCCCAGTTCAGGAGCTGGAACGGACCGACCTTCGGTCGGAACACGCCGGGCACGCGGTTGATGTCGACCCCTTCCCACCCCTGCTGATAGACGACCTTGACGTCGAAGACCGCGTCGAGGTCGGCGCCGGCGGGTGTGTAGGTCGCCAGGGGCGAGGCATCCGATGCCAGGAATTCAGCGAAGTCGGTCAGCTTCGACGGCTCGCCCGCGGCAGGCGCGTCGGCGAAGGCATAGATGCGCCACCGCCCGTCCGCGGAGGCGGTGTGCCCGAGGTGCACGGCGTTTCCGTCGGCGACGATCGTCACCGGACTCGATTTGAAGCGCTTGCCCAGCGGGAATCCGGTGGCGAGATCCTGCTGCGCGCCGGCCGCCGTGATCGAGGAGGGGCTGTACTGCGTGGCGAACCCGGAGGGGAACTCGGCGGTCGCGAGATAGTAGGTCGCCAGCTCCTGCGGATCGGTGATCTCCTCGGGCTTGCGGGCCATGAGGCTCGACCATTCCCGGTCGAAGTCGATGAGCTCCTGGGCGACGGGCTGACGCTCGGCGGAGTAGGTCTTCAGCAGCTCCTCGGAGGCGAGTCCGGTGACCACCTGCCCGAGCTTCCAGCCGAGGTTGAAGCCGTCCTGCATCGAGACGTTCATGCCCTGACCGGCCTTGGCGCTGTGGGTGTGGCAGGCGTCGCCGGTGAGGAACACGTGCGGCGCGTGGTCGTCCTCGACATCCACGTCGTCGAACTTGTCGGTGACCCGGTGACCGACCTCGTAGACGCTGTGCCAGGCGACCTCCTTCACGTCCAGCGAGTAGGGGTGGAGGATCGCGTTCGCCCGGCGGATGATCTCTTCGATGGGCGTCTGCCGCACCCGGTGGTCGTCGTCTTCGGGCACCTCGCCGAGGTCGACGTAGACCCGGCTGAGGAATCCGCCCTCGCGCGGGATGTGCAGGATGTTGCCGGCCTCGGCGTTGATCGCGCACTTGGTGCGCCAGTCCGGGAAGTCGGTGTTCACCAGGACGTCCATGACGCCCCACGCGTGCGCCGAGATGCCGCCGATGTGCTTGCGGCCGATCGCCTCGCGCACCGGCGAGCGGGCGCCGTCCGAGCCGACGACATAGGTCGCGCGGATGGTGCGCTCCTGACCTGCGCGGTCGCCGGCGACGTAGCGCAGGCGCACCTCGACCGGCCGATCCTGCTCGCGGTCGACGGTGAGACCGACGAACTCGACGCCGTAGTCCGGAGTGATCCGGCCCGGCCCGTGGGCGGCGGCCTCCGCGAAGTAGTCGAGCACGCGCGCCTGGTTGACGATCATGTGCGGGAACTCGCTGATCTTGAACCCGTAGTCCTCCGTGCGGGACGTGCGGATGATGTTCTGCGGGTTCTCCGGATCCGGACCCCAGAAGTTCATCCAGCCCAGGTTCCAGGCCTCCTCGATGATGCGTCCGGCGAAGCCGAACGCCTGGAAGGTCTCGACGCTGCGGGGCTGGATGCCATCGGCCTGACCGAGCACCAGCCGGCCGTCGCGCCGCTCGATGATGCGGGTGACGACGTCGGGGAACTGCGACAGCTGCGCGGCGAGCAGCATTCCGGCCGGTCCTGAGCCGACGATGAGGACGTCGATCTCATCCGGCAGGTCGGCGGGGCGGTCGATCCCGGTCCCGGCGGCGGGGCTGACCCGGGGGTCGCCGGAGACATAGCCGTGGTGGTGGAACTGCATCGTCGTCGATCCCTCGTCCTGACTGCGGTGTCTTGTCTGCGCCGACGGATTGTTCTATATTCGAACACGCCGTTCTACTATTGAACAGATCGTATACGAAGCCGCTCGTCGACCGCAAGACCCGGGAGGGATGCCGATGGCCACCGCGAAAGCACGGGCGGCGGCGCCCGCCTCGCAGACGCTGAGCCGCGGCATCCGGATCCTGGAGCTGCTCGCCGACGTGCGCGAGCCCCTCGCGATCGACGAGGTCGCCCGCCGGCTCGAGGTGCACCGCTCGATCGCGTACCGGCTCGTGCGCACGCTGGAGGATCACGGGCTGATCACCCGCGATTCGTCCGGCCGGGTGGTGCTGGGCCCGCGGATGGCCGCCCTCGCAGCCGGCGTCGCCCACGATCTGCAGGCCGAGGCGCTGCCGGAGCTGACGGCGATCGCGAACGAGCTCGGCATGACGTGCTTCCTCGCGGTGCTCGATCGCGACGAGTGCATCACGCTCGCCAGCGTCGAGCCGCGCCATGCCGTCGCGTCCGTCGCGCAGCGGCCGGGCGCGCGGCATTCGATCCTCGTCGGCGCGCCGAGCAAGGCGATCCTGTCGGCGCTGCCCGAGGCCGAGTGGCCGTCCGGCGTCGGCGACCGCCTGCGGGCCGACCTCGCCGCAGCCGCTCGCGACGGCTACGCCACCAGCCACGACGAGGTCATCCCCACCGTCCAGGCGGTGGCGGTGCCGCTGCGGCTGCGCGGCGGGCACCGCCCGGCTGCGATCGCCGTCGTGCACGTCGGCCGCGGCGACGACCCCGCGATGATCGCCGAGCGCCTGAACCGATCGGCCGCGGCGATCCGCGAGTCGCTCGGCGGCTGACCGCGATCAGCGCCGGACGTCCGCCGGCTCTTCGTCGCCCAGCTCGGTCAGGGTCTGCGAGGCGTCGTCGGCGCCATGGCCGATGTTCTCGTAGATCTCCGGCCGGGCCGACTTGAGCCACAGCCCCCACAGCACCCCGAGGATCCCGGGGATGACGATGATCGCCGGCAGGATGAAGGTCACCGCGTCGACCTGCGCCTGGTCCAGCAGCACGTTGAAGTTCGCGATGATGAGGACCAGCACCGTGGTCAGGGCCAGGAAGGCGACGATCGGCGCCACGAGGCGCGATCCGACGCCGACGTCGCGCGGATCCCTGCGGAAGTATCCGACGACGGCGAGCGACACGATGGCCATGAGCAGCACCAGCCCCAGGGCGCCCGTGTTGGTCAGCCACGAGAACAGGGTCACGACCGGGAACAGGATGCCCAGCTCAGACCCGGCGCCGGCGATGGCGAACCCGATCACGACGATCGCGGCCAGCACCGTCTGAGTCAGCGACCCCGCCCACGGCGCGTCCTGGCGCGGCCTCACCGCCGCCAGGCCGTGCGGCAGCACCCGCTCGCGCCCGAGGGCGAAGAAGTAGCGCGCGACGGCGTTGTGGAACGAGGTCAGCGCCGCGAACAGGCTCGTGATGAAAAGCAGCGACATGATGTCGACGAAGATCACCCCGAGGCGCTCGGCCACGAAGTTGAAGAACAGCGGCGGACCCGCCTCGTCGAGGGTGATGCCGCCCGAGGTGATCTTGTCCGGACCGATCGCGAGCGCGAGCGCCCAGGACGACAGGGCGTAGAAGACGCCGATGATGATGACCGCGGCGAAGGTCGCCCGGGCGACCGTGCGCTTGGGGTCCTTGGCCTCCTCCCCGTAGATGGCGGCCGACTCGAATCCCATGAAGGCGGCGATGCCGAACACGAGCACGGCGCCGATGCCGGGCGTGAACAGCTCGGCCGGCGAGATGGGCGCGGCGGTGAACCCCTCGGCCGGGTTCGCGAATGCGAAGACGTCGAACAGGATCACGGCCGCGAACTCCAGCAGCACGATGACGCCGAGGACCTTGGCGGACAGATCGATGCGGTTCACGCCCAGCACCGCGATGACGGCGATGCACACCAGGATCGGCACCCACCACGGGATGTCCCAGCCGAACTTCTCGCCGAGGAACAGCGACACCTGGAAGCCGAACATCCCGTAGATGCCGATCTGCATGCAGTTGTACGCCACGAGCGCCACGAGGGAGACCCCGACCCCCGTCGCACGGCCGAGGCCGCGCGCCGCGTAGGAGTAGAACGCGCCGGCGTTGGTGATGAAGCGGCTCATCGCGGCGTAGCCGATCGCGAAGATCGCCAGGACGATCGCCAGCACGATGTAGCCGATGGGCACGGCGATGGATCCGGTGACCGAGTAGGCCGTCGTGGCACCCCCGGCGATGACGGTCAGCGGCGCCGATGCCGCGATGATCATGACGGTGATGGCGGGCACGCCCAGCCGCCGCTTGCCGCGGGTGGGCACGTCCGTGGCGGTGCTCGCGCTCATGGTTGCTCCTGCCTTCGGGTGAGGTTCCTCGAATCCTCGCCCCCGGGCCGCGGCTCCACTTGACTGATCCGGCACACCCCTTGCCGTTTCGGGCACAGCGCCGCGCCGTGCGTATCGTGTCGGGTGTGACCCGCTCGCCCGGACGTGAGGCCCTGCTGCGGGCGACCATCACCGTCGTCGCCCGCGGCGGCCTGCGCGACCTCACCTACCGCGCCGTCGCCGCAGAGGCCGGCGTCTCACACGGACTCGTGCGCCATCACTTCGGCTCGCGCGACCAGCTCATCGCCGCCGCCCTCGAGTTCGCGGTCGAGAAGAGCCTGCACGAGACGAGCATGCGCGTGGCCGCCACCGATGCCGCATCCTTCGCCTCCGGCATCGAGTCTCATGCGCGCCGCAGCGAGGAGATCGAGGCGTTCCAGTACGAGCTGCTGCTGGAATCGCGTCGCCGGCCCGAGCTGCGGCCCTACGTGGAGCGCTACTACGAGACCTACCGCACCGCCACGCGTGAGCGGCTGCACGAACTCGGCGTGCACGACGAAGAGCTCGTCGAGGCGATCTGGTTCGCCCTGGACGGCATCGTGCTCAAGCAGCTCACCCTCGGCGATGGCGCCGACGTCGATCGGGTGCTCACCCGCATCCGACGGCTCGTGGCCGAGGCATCCGCCCACTGACGACCCTTGACTATCCATATGGATAGCCATACGCTCGTGGCGCTCACCCGAACACCGAAGGCGGTATTCACATGGTCATCGAACGACCCCGGGTCACGATCGTCGGAGCGGGCTTCTCCGGACTCGTCGCAGCGCGCGAGCTCGAAGGCGCCGGCGTCGAGGTCACCGTCCTCGAGGCGCGTGACCGCATCGGCGGCCGCGCCTGGACCGAACAGCGCCTGGGTCACACCCTCGAGCTCGGCGCCACCTGGGTGCACTGGATGCAGCCGTTCATCTGGACCGAGATCACCCGGTATGGGCAGACCATCTACCCCAGCCCGGTGACCGAGAACGCCTACTGGCTCAGCGGCGATGAGGTCCACCACGGCAGCGAGGCCGAGCTGGACGCGAAGCTCGAGCGGCCGCAGGCGAAGATCTTCGAGGGCTCGCGGGACTTCTTCCCCTACCCGCACGACCCGCTGCACATCCTCGGCAGCGGCGACGACGAGCTCATCGCGCGCTTCCGTGCCGCCGATCAGGGCAGCGTGCTCGACGCGCTGCGCGACGGCGACTTCACCCAGGAGGAGATCGATCTCGCGGATGCCTACTGGTCGGCCGGCTACAACGGCTACACCGCGTCGGCCTCTCCCCTGATGGCCAAGCACTGGGCATCCCTCAGCGACCACCGCCTGTCGCTGCTCGACGAGCAGACGCTGCGATTCAAGCTCACCGGCGGCATGCGCGGCATCTACGAGGCCATCGCCGCGGATCTGCGCGCCCAGATCCGCCTGAACAGCATCGTCACCGCGGTCGAGCACGACGAACGAGGCGCCGCCGTGACGCTCGAGGACGGCACGGTCCTGCGCTCGGATGCCGTCATCGTCACGGCTCCGCTGGGTGCCCTCGCGCGCATCTCGTTCACGCCGCCGCTGCCCGAGAAGGCGCAGGAGGTGGTCGAGGAGGGCTTCAACTGCACGGGCTTCAAGATCTGGATCAAGATCAAGGGACACCACTCCCTGATCGCCTACGCGCCCACCGGGCACCCGATCGCGCTGGTGCGCAGCGAGTACTTCCTCGATGACGACACCACGATCCTCGTCGGCTTCGGCTCGGATCACACGACCATCGACCTCGATGATCGCGATCAGGTCGACGAGCTCGTCAAACGCTGGCGGCCCGACCTGGAGGTGGTCGAGTGCACCGGGCACGACTGGGGGGCGGACCCGTGGTCGGGGCAGACGTGGGCCACCCCGAGATCGGGCCAGTTCCTGGAGGGGTGGAGCCTGTTCCGCGGCACTCAGAGCCGGCTGCGCTTCGCGGGCGCCGACTGGGCGAAGGGCTGGAACGGCGTCGTCGTCGACGGCGCCATCGAGACGGGGATCACGACGGCGCGGGGACTCATCGAGGAGTTCCGCGCCATGAAGGAGGCATGACGACATGGCCATGTCGACAACGGCGTCGGCACCCACAGAGCAGCTCGACTTCGCCCGGTTCCGCACCGCGGTCAGCGAGTCGTTCGTGCCGCTGCAGGTGACCACCGACCATCCCGACCCCTTCCGCGGCACGATCGAGCACGCGGTCGCCGATTCGGTGCACTTCTCGATCGTCGAGGCAGGCGACCACCTCGTCGAGCGCACGCCGGAGCTCATCGCGACCCGGCCACGCCGCTTCTACAAGGTGGGCCTGCAGCTGGAGGGGGCGGGCCTGCTGGTGCAGGACGGGCGCGAGACCCTCCTGCGCCCCGGCTCGCTGGCCGTCTACGACACCGACCGGCCGTACTCGCTGGGGTTCGAGGACCGCTTCCGCACCCTGGTCATGATGTTCCCGACGCACCTGGTGGACCTGCCCCTGGACGCCGTCGGCGAGCTCACCGCCACGTCGCTGGAGCGCAGCGGCGGGATCGGACCGCTCGTGGTCCCGCATCTGACGAACCTGGCCGCCGACCTCGCTGTGGTGCGCGGCCCGTCCGGCGCCCGACTGGCGCGCAACACCGTCGACCTCGTGGTCACACTCCTGGCCAACGAGCTCGCCCTCGGGCGCGTGGCGCTCAGCCCCCGCCAGCGCCTGTTCGCCGAGATCGTGCGGTACATCGACGCCAACCTCGGCTCCCGCGAGCTGGATGCAGCGGGCATCGCGGCTGCCCACTACATCTCGCCGCGGCACCTGCAGTCGCTGTTCCACGACAACGACGCCACGGTCGCGACCTGGGTGCGCCGCCGGCGCCTCGAGGAGTGCCGCACACGGCTGCTCGATCCGGCCAGCGACGGCCGCTCGGTCATGAGCATCGCCGCCGAGTGGGGCTTCCCGGACGCCGCCCATTTCAGCCGGGCCTTCCGCAGCGAGTTCGGCTGCTCACCGACGGACATGCGCAGCCGACGGTGATGCGACCGTGCGCGGCGAGCACGTGTTCGTGCGCCCTGCGGCAAGAGCCCGCGGGAGCGATTCGAGACAATGACCCAGAACCGGAGGAGACCCATGGACACCTATGAGAACCTGCTGGCGGCCATCGCCCCCGCCGGCGGCGAGACCCGCGCCGTCGAAGACCCGGCCACCGGCGAGAGGATCGCCGACGCGCCCGTGCACACGACCGCCGACCTGGACCGCGCGATCACCCGTGCGCAGCAGGCCCAGCCGGCATGGGCGGCTCTCAGCGACGAGGAGCGCTCGGCGACCCTGAACCGCGTCGCCGACGCCATCGAGGCGGCGACCGAACCGCTGGCGCGCGTGCTCTCGCGTGAGCAGGGCAAGCCGCTGAACGGCCCGAACGCCCGGTTCGAGGTCGGCGCGTGCGTGGGCTGGCTGCGCGCCACCGCGGCGACGCCGCTGCCGACCGAGGTGGTCGTGGACGACGGCGAGACCTACGCCGAGCTGCACTACCGTCCGGTCGGGCTGGTCGGTGCGATCACGCCGTGGAACTGGCCGATGATGATCGCGATCTGGCAGATCGCCCCGGCCCTGCGCATGGGCAACGCGGTGGTCGCCAAGCCCAGCGAGCACACGACGCTGAGCGGCCTCGCCCTGGCCGCGGTGATGAACGAGGTCCTGCCCGAGGGTCTGCTGAACGTCGTGACCGGCGCCGGCGACATCGGCGCGGCGATGGTGGCCGACCCGCGCTTCGGGAAGATCATGTTCACCGGCTCGACGGCCACAGGCAAGAAGATCATCGAGGCCTCGGCCGGGAACGTGACGCGTCTCACCCTCGAGCTCGGCGGAAACGATGCCGGCATCGTGCTGCCCGACGTCGATCCGCAGGCGATCGCCGAAGGCCTGTTCTGGGGTGCGTTCATCAACACCGGGCAGACCTGCGCGGCCCTCAAGCGCCTGTACGTCCACGACGACGTCTACGACGACGTCGTGGCGGCCCTCGCCGAGGTCGCCCGGAAGATGCCGATGGGCGTGGGGCTGGACGAGGCCAATGTGCTCGGGCCGCTTCAGAACCGCATGCAGTTCGACGTCGTCGACCGGCTCGTCGAGGCCGCCAAGGCCTCGGGGGCCCGGGTGGTGCTCGGCGGCGAGCCCGACCGCGAAGCGCCCGGCCACTTCTACCCCACGACGCTGGTGGCAGACGTCGATCCGGACAACCCGCTGGTGGTCGAAGAGCAGTTCGGCCCGGCCCTGCCGATCATCCGGTACCGCGACCTCGACGAGGCGGTCGAGCTCGCCAACGGGGTCGACGTGGGCCTGGGCGCGTCGGTGTGGTCGGCGGACCGCGATCGCGCCCGCGAGATCGCGGCGCGCCTGGAGGCCGGCACGGTCTGGATCAACTCGCACGGCGGCGTGCATCCGATGGTGCCGTTCGGGGGTGTGAAGAAGTCCGGCTACGGCCTGGAGTTCGGCGTGGAGGGGCTCAAGGCCGTCTCGGTTCCGCAGGTCATCAACGGCTGAGCTGCGCGCCGCCGCGCGGGGTGTCAACCCCCTCGCGGCGGCCGTGTCCGTCCGCCTACGGTGCGGGTATGGACGATCGGAGCGACCCCGCGCGCCGCCGCGAGCAGGACCCCACCCTGGTGCGGAACCAGCCGGCGCTGAGGTCGGCGCGACGGGGCTGGTGGTTCCTGTGGAGCGGACTGTTCGCCCTCGTCTCGATCGGCGTGCTCGCCTGGCTCGCCGTACGTCAGACCGCGGTCGCGGTGATCGGCATCGCGATCATCGCGGCGCTCTACGCGGCGGTGCTGATCGTGGGCGCGACGGTGTCCGCGCCACCGCGGCGCAACGCCGCGTTCGCCTGGCTCACGATCGCGATGGCCGTCGTCGCGCTCGGGTCCACCATCGCGATCATGATGATCGAGTGGTCGTAGCAGCGCGCCGCTACGCCTTCGCCAGGCCGTAGATCGGACTCTTCGCCTGCTCCGCCTCGTGCTCGGGACCGAGCGGGATCCCGGAGCGGTCGCGCAGCAGCAGCGTCGCGATGAGACCGACGACGGTCATTCCGACCAGGTACCACGTGACCGACTCGCTGCTGCCGGTGGCCTGCACCAGCGCCTGCGCGATCGCGGGGGCGAACGCGCCCCCGAGCACCGCGCCGATCGCATACGAGATCGAGACGCCCGAGAAGCGGATGCTCGCCGGGAACAGCTCCGAGTACAGCGCCGCCTGCGGCCCGTAGGTGAAGCCGAGCCCGATCGTGAGGATCGCAAGGCCCGCGAACAGCAGCCAGACGTTGCCGGTGTTCACCAGCGGGAACAGCAGCAGGACGCCCGCCAGCTGCAGGATCCAGCCGATGATGTACGTGCTGCGTCGCCCGATGAGGTCGGAGATCCACCCGGCGACCCACGTCGAGATCAGCCAGGTCACCGCCGATCCGGTCACCGCCCACAGCACCGGCTCCGCATCCATGCGCAGGGCGCCCCCCGGATCGGTCGCGTAGCGCTGGATGAATCCGCCCGTGGTCATGTAGCCGACGGCGTTGTTGCCCGCGAACACGAGCGCCGCGACCAGGACCAGCAGCGTGTGCTTCCGGAAGAGCTGGACGATCGGCATCCGCGACTCCTCCTTGCGTTCCGCGATCTCCTGGAAGACGGGGCTCTCCTCGACCTTGCGACGCACGTAGTAGCCGACGAGGATCAGCACGACGCTGAGCAGGAACGGGACGCGCCAGCCCCACGCCAGGAAGCCCTCGTCGGTGGTGACGGCGGCCATGAGGGCGAGGATGCCGGAGGCCAGCAGCAGGCCGAGGGGCACCCCGATCTGCGGGGAGGCGCCGAAGATGCCGCGCCGGCGCTTGGGCGCGTGCTCGACGGCCATGAGAACGGCGCCGCCCCACTCGCCACCGGCGGAGATCCCCTGCAGGATGCGCAGGAGGATGAGCAGGATCGGCGCGGCGATGCCGATGGCGGAGTACGTCGGCAGCACGCCGACCAGGGTGGTGGCGGCGCCCATGAGCACGAGCGTCAGCATGAGGACGACCTTGCGCCCGTACTTGTCGCCGAAGTGCCCGGCCAGGAACGCGCCGAGCGGGCGGAACAGGAAGCTGATGCCGACGGTGATGAACGCCAGGATCTGCGCGAACCCCTCGCCCGCGGGTGCGAAGAACAGCTCGGCGAAGACGAGTCCGGCGGCGAACGCGTAGATGAAGAAGTCGTACCACTCCACCGTGGTGCCCACGACCGTGGCGAAGACCACGCGGCGGCGGTCCCGGGGGCTCGCGATGGTGCCGGTGGGGGTGAATCCGGGAGGCGGTGTCTCGCTCATGGAGGACTCCTTCGTCGATGTCGCCATCTGCGTCGGTGGGGATCATCCGGAGCGCGCCGGACTTCGTCGTATCATATACGATTTCAGATACAACGCAAGGACGGCCTCACTGTCCCGGGCGGTCCAGCAGCTCCCACACCCGTGCTCGCAGCGGCGCGCGGTCGCAGCCGGCGACGAGGGCCCCCGCCATCCGCACCGGATCGCCGAAGAAGTAGTACTCGTACTGCGCCTCGCGTCCGGCGAACCCCGACACCGAGGCATCCAGCGCGAGCTTGAACAGCCGCGCCCGATCGCGGGCCGGGAGCGTCGCCGACTGGAGATACCGCTCCAGCGCCCCCGCCTCGTCGGCGTCGAAGTCCCGCTCGCTCGGAAGCGCCATCAGGCCCGAGGCCGAGAACTTCCGGATGATCTCGCCCAGCCGCGGCGACACCTTCGTCGGGTACCAGTTGCGCGCGGCGTTGAGCACATCCCACTTGGGCAGGAACACGCCCTCGTCGTTCGGCGCGCCGTCCGCCTCGGCCGCGCGCAGCAGCGCCTTCTCGATCTCGACGTACGAGACGAGCTCCGCGATGTCCTGCTGGATGTGCGGGAACCCGCCGATCCCGATCGCCTCGGCGATCTCGGATGCGAGGCCCAGATAGAACTCGGTCTTGGCGAGCGTGCGGGTGACCACCTGGTGCGTCATCAGGGCGGCCGCGCCCGTCTCGGAGTAGAACGCGTTGCACAGCTCGGGGTGTCCGAGCAGGAACACCCTCTCGTTCGGGACGAAGACGTCGTCGAAGACGACGACCGCGTCCATCTCGTCGAAGCGCGACGCGAGCGGCTCGTCGAAGTGCGACCGGCCGTAGCCGAGCGGCGCGCGACAGTAGTACGACAGTCCCGGCGCATCGTTCTGGATCGCGAACGCATACGAGTACGGGGCGTCCTCCGGCGTGCCGCGCAGGACGGTGGACGGGAACACGAGCAGCTCGTCAGCGATGGGGCCGATCGTCGCCAGCATCCGGGCGCCGCGGACCACGATCCCGTCGTCGCGCTCTTCGACCACCCGGGCGGCGACCTCGCCGCCGGCCTGCTGCGCGCTGCCCTGGGCGCGATTGACCTGCGGCGGGATGAGGGTGTGCGTCGCGAGCAGGTCGTTCTCGCGGGCGTGCTCGAAGTACGCGCCGATGCGCTCCGCGAACACGGGATCGGCACGGGCGAAGAAGCTCTTCGCGGTGGCGAGGGCCGTCAGGGCCGAGTTGAGGTAGTCGCCGGTGCGGCCGAGGAACCCGTTCGCGTGCCGGGCCCAGACGGTCATCCCCTCGCGACGGCGCTGCAGGTCGTGCTCGCTGCGCGGAACGAGGAACGAGATGCCGACCCGATCGCCGGTCGTCGGCGACGCGAAGGTCAGCGCATCGCGATGCGCGGGGTCGTGCTGCAGATCGAACAGGGTCGCGTAGGTGCGTGCGGTGTCGCGGAAGGCGGGATGCTCGGCGACCCGTCCCCTGACCGTCTCCCCGTCGATGTGGATCGTCGGCGTCATCGCGTTGAGCCTGTCGAGGTACTCGCCCCCGGTCCGCGCTCCCATGCCCTCTCCTGTCGTCAGAACAGCGCCTCGTGCCCCAGCGACGGCTCCGGGATCGTGCAGAACTGACCGTGCACGAAACCGAGCGCATCGCCGCTGCGGTAATCGAACTCCTGCACCTCGCCGAGGAACAGCGTGTGGTCGCCGCCGTCGTAGGTCGCCCAGGGCGTGCACACGAAGTGGCTCAGCGCGCCCGCCAGCCGCGGCGCCCAGCGCCCCTCGATCCAGACGGGGTCGACCACGGGCCGTCCGGCGAAGTGCAGCGCGACATCCTGCTGCTCGGCGCCGAGCACATTGATCGCGAACGGCCGCCCCGCGAGCAGATCGTGACTGCGGACGCTGCGCTGGATCGAGACGAGCACGAGCGGAGGCTCCATCGACACCGATGTGAACGAGTTCACCGTGATGCCCTGTCGCCGCAGGCTCCCATCGTCCTCGGCGGCGTCGAACGTGACCACGGCGACGCCGGTGGCGAACCGCCCCAGGCTCCCCCGCAGGAAGTGGGTCGGGGGCCGGTAGAGGGCGGAGTCGGGGCGGAACGATCCGCTTCCGGTGACCGTCATCATGGCGTGACCTCCTCGATGGCGCTGCCGGCGCATCGGTCGGCGGGCGCAGAGCACTGGTCCGCCCGCGCGCGACCCCTCCCCGACCTGCCGCTGCCGTTGCGGCCCGGAGTAGACTCCCCGGCACATCGCGCGGGTCGACGGCGACGCGCCGGGCCGGCCGATGACACCCGAATCACGATGAGGTGAGGTGCGACGTGGCCGGATCCGCTCCCGTGGCCGTGCAGGAGACGACGACGGAGATCGCGCGGTGGCAGGATGCCGTCTCCCGCTCGTTCGTCCCGCTGACCGTCCACACCCCGGCCGGCGCCGACTTCCATGCGCGGCTGGAGGGGCGGGTCAGCGACGGGGTCCTCTTCTCCACGGTGCGCGCGACTGCGCACGCGGTCGAGCGCACCCCGGCGCACATCGTCACCTCGCCGGGCGACTACGTCAAGCTGACGCTGCAGCTGGCGGGCACCGGCATCCTCATCCAGGACGACCGGACCGCGCTGCTGGCACCCGGCGACATCGTGCTGTACGACACCAGCCGTCCCTACACGCTCGAGTTCGGCGCAGACCTCGCCGCCGTCGTCGTGATGTTCCCGCACCGGATGATCGACGTCGACGCCGAGACCCTGCACGACCTCACGGCGGTCCGCATCCGCGGCGAAGAGGGCTTCGCCCGCGCGGTGAGCCACTTCCTCGCGGGCCTGGCCACCGCCCTGCCGACCCTGGACGGGCCGACCGGGCTGCGCATCACGCACAACACCATGGACCTCATCGCCACCATGGTCGGCAGCGAGCTGCGTGGCGGTGCGTGGGGCGATCCCGGCGCCGAGCTGCTGTTCCGGATCGACAGCTACATCAATGCGAACCTGCGCCGGCCGGACCTCGGCCCCGAGACGATCGCGGCCGCCAACTACATCTCCACGCGCTACCTGCACTCCCTCTTCCAGCGCCGCGGCACGACCGTGTCGCAGTGGGTGCGGGAGCGCCGCCTCGAGCACGTCCGCCGCGACCTCATCGACCCGCGGCGCCGCGGCGACGGCATCGCCGCCATCGCGACGTCGTGGGGCTTCGTCGACGCGTCGCATTTCAGCAAGGTCTTCCGCGCGCACGTCGGCACCTCGCCCACCGCGTACCGCGCCGCAGGAGGGCAGGCCGCGGTCCGCGGGTGACGGCGAGGGCGCGCTCATGCCGTGACGAGCTCCTCGACGGCGAACGGCACGACGACCGCGCCTCCGGTCGCATAGTTCGGCACATCCGCCTGCACCGCCTGTCCCTCTGCGGAGGCCAGCGCCGCGCCCAGGGCCTCGGCGGAGGCGAAGGTGGCCTCGAAGACGGCGTAGTACGGACCGCCGTCCGGCTCGTCGACCCCGAGCGAGAACGAGATGCCGAGCACGCCGGGAAGCCGCGTGCACAGCGGCAGATGGACCTCTCGATAGTGCCGTTCGAAGGCGGCACGGTCGACGGGCGGCGGGTAGAGCACGAGCAGCTTATGCATTGGCGGGCTCCTCGGCGCGGGCGTGCCGTGCGATGGCGGCCGCGGCGATCTCGGGCGAGCCGACGATGTCGTGCCACTGCCGCTCGGGGTGGTTGAAGTTCTCGGTGAACTCGTCGCACAGCGACCTGCTCTGACTCATCGCGCCCAGCAGCTGGATGATGTGGTCGGCCGGGGGCAGCTGCACCATGAGGTTCGTCCAGTCGCTCACCGTCTCGACGCGCTCGCGCCGACGCTCGGCGGCCCGGCGGCCGAGGTCCTCTCCGAATCCGCGGTCGGCGAGGATCTCCTGCCCCACCGTGTAGCCGGAGTACGAGGCCGAGTTCGCGCCCTGCCCGACGACGGGATCGAGCACCGAGTGCACGTCGCCGGCGGCGATGACGACGGTGCCGTCGTCGAGCAGGCGATAGTCGTTGCGCAGCACCGGCGTCACGGCGCCCTGCAGCAGGTCGTCCGGTCCGGTCAGCTGGAACGAGCTCTCGTCCACGCGTTCGAAGACGCTGGGGTGGTGCGTGCGCAGCTTGTCGAGGACGAGCTGCCGGAAGGCGGCCGGGTCGTCGGAGTACCGCGCGTCGGCGAGCACCTCGAGGTCGCCGCCGGGCACGTTCTCGAACAGGAGCGCGTTCACGTGGCCCGCGAACGAGAAGATCGGGATGTCGATCAGCTCGCCGTGGCCGGGCGCGATGCTGAGCGTCACGCCGTGCGGCTCGGTGCGCGCGATGCCGGTCCACAGCCCCACCATGAGCCGGCGCATCGGCTGCCGGTAGGGCGACTTCTCGGGGCGGATCCCGAAGAACTCGCCGAGCGAGCGCTTGCCGGAGGCCACCACGATGGCGTCGTGCCGCGCGCCGAGGGCGGGCAGGTCGTCCGCTTCCACCTGACGCAGCTCGATGCGCCCGCCGCGCTCTTCGAAGTCGGCCATGAGCCGGGGCTGGTAGATGCGGTAGTCGACGGCGCGCGAGGGCTGCGCGAAGTCACCGCGGAAGAAGAGGTTCGGGCCGCCCACGAAATGGTGGTGGCACACGTAGCCGTACTCTTCGACCGGCCAGTGGTCCACTCCGAGCTCGCGCTCGCGCGCCACCGTGACCGCGTGGTGCGCGACGCTGTTGGGCAGCCGCCCGGTGCGCACGTCCTCGGCCGAGCGGTCGGTGTAGATCGTGACCGGGATGTCGTGCTGCCGCAGCAGCAGGCCGAGATGCAGGCCCGCGGTGCCGGCGCCGACGATGCCGATGTCTGTCATACGTCCTCCTCGGGTTCGCCGCCTTCCGCGGCCTGCTCTGCACGCTAGAGGCAGGGCCGCCGGCGCGGAACGGCGGCGACCCGAACGCGCACTGGCCGACCAGTCCCGCGCAGAGGCCGACCAGCGCTGCTTGCCGAAGGCGCGGTGATCATATACGATTTCGGATACAACGCAGGAGGCGAAGGAGCTTCATGATTGACGACACCGCCGGCGACCCGCGATTCTCGGGACTGCCCGGGCGCCCCGGCAAGATCATCGCCGTTCATCTGAGCTACCGGTCACGCGCCGATCAGCGCGGCCGCCGGCCCGCGGCCCCCTCCTACTTCCTGAAGGCCTCGAGCTCGGTCGCCGCATCCGGCGGCGTCATCGAGCGCCCGCCCGGGACCGAGCTGCTCGCCTTCGAGGGCGAGATCGCGCTGGTCATCGGCACCGCCGCCCGCCACGTCCGACTCGACCGGGCGTGGGAGCACGTCGGGTGGGTGACCGCCGCGAACGACTTCGGAGTCTACGACCTGCGCGCGAACGACAAGGGATCGAATGTGCGCTCCAAGAGCGGCGACGGGTTCACGCCGATCGGCCCGGGCCTCATCGACGCCCGCGCCGTCGATCCGGGCGCGCTGCGCCTGCGCACGTGGGTGGACGGCGAACTCGTGCAGGACGACACCACGGCGGGCCTCATCTTCCCGCTCGCGCAGTTCGTCGCCGACCTGTCGCAGCACTTCACGCTCGAGCCCGGCGACGTGATCCTCACCGGCACGCCGGCCGGCTCGTCGGTCGTCGTCCCCGGCGCCGTCGTCGAGGTCGAGGTCGACTCCCCCGCCACCGGCGCCACGTCCGGCCGGCTGGTCACCACGGTGGTCGAAGGCACCGGCCCCGGCTACGACGCGTCCGTCGGGTCGCTCCCGTCGGTCGACGACGCGCAGCGGGCGGATGCCTGGGGCACACCGGAACCGGCGACCGGACTGCCCGCCGAGCTGCGCACCAAGCTGGAGCGCTGCCCGGTCGCGGGGCTGTCCGGCCAGCTGCGCAAGCGCGGCCTGAACAACGTGTCGATCGACGGCGTGCGGCCGCTGCATCCCGAAGCCAAGCTCGTCGGCGTCGCCAAGACCCTGCGCTTCGTGCCCAACCGCGAAGACCTCTTCGGCAGCCACGGCGGGGGCTACAACGCACAGAAGCGCGCCTTCGACGCCGTCCGCGAGGGGGAGGTCCTCGTCATCGAGGCCCGCGGCGAGCCGGGGTCGGGAACCCTCGGCGACATCCTCGCCATCCGTGCGCACGCCGCCGGCGCTGCCGGCATCGTCACCGACGGCGGGGTGCGCGATCTCGACGCGGTGACCGCCGTCGGCATCCCCGTCTACGCCACCGGCGCCCACCCTGCGGTGCTCGGTCGCAAGCACGTGCCCTGGGACGTCGACGTCGCCGTCGCCTGCGGCGGCGCCACCGTGCTGCCCGGTGATGTCATCGTCGGCGACGCGGACGGCGTCATCGTGATCCCCGCCGGCATCGCCGAGGAGGTCGTCGACGCCGCGCTCGCCCAGGAGGACGAGGATGCCTGGATCGCCGCCCGCGTCGCGGAGGGTCACCCGGTCGAGGGCCTTTTCCCGATGAACGCCGAATGGCGTGCGAGGTTCACGGCGGAGCGAGCATGAGCGACGCGGTGGGCCAGGCCACGCAGAGCAAGTCGCAGCGTGCCTATCAATGGGTGAAGGCGCGCATCGCGAACCAGGACTTCACCCCGGGATACCGCCTCGTGCTGGGCACGATCGCCGGCGAGCTCGACATGAGCGTCGTGCCGGTGCGCGAGGCGATCCGTCAACTCGAGGCCGAGGGCCTGGTCACCTTCGAGCGCAACGTCGGCGCGCGCGTGGCGATGGTCGACGACTCGCAATATCGCTTCAGCATGCAGGCCCTGAGCATCCTCGAAGGCGCCGCCACCGCCCTTGCGGCGCGCAGCCTCACCGCAGAGGATGTGCGGACCGCGCGCGCCGTCAACGAGCAGATGACCAGCAGCCTGGCGCACTTCGATCCGCACCGCTTCACCGCGCTCAACCAGCAGTTCCACGCGACGCTGTTCACCAAGTGCGCCAATCCGCGCATGCTCGACCTCGTCAACGCCGAGTGGGCGCGGCTGGGGCATCTGCGCGACTCGACCTTCAGCTTCGTTCCGGGCCGCGCACAGGAGTCGGTGCAGGAGCACGAAGAGATCCTGCAGCTGATCGAGTCCTCCGCGCCGCTGAGCACGATCGAGAAGGCCGCGCGCCGGCACCGTGCCGCAACGCTCGACGCCTACATGACCCACGAGCACCCCGACGAGACCCTCGGGCTGCCCAAGCTGTCCCCCCGAAAAGGAGAGTCCGATGACTGATCCCTCCCTCACGACGCGGCATGTGCCCGCCGATCTCCCCGAGCGCATCCAGCACTACATCGACGGCGAGTTCGTCGACTCTGTGGACGGCGACACCTTCGACGTCCTCGAGCCGGTGTCGAACGAGGTGTACCTGCAGGCCGCGTCCGGCAAGGTCGCCGACATCCACCGCGCCGTGCAGGCCGCCAAGCGGGCGTTCGCCGAGGGCCCGTGGCCGCGCATGATCGCCCGCGAGCGCTCGCGCATCCTGCACCGGATCGCCGACATCGTGGAGTCGCGCGACCGGCGCCTCGCCGAGCTGGAGAGCTTCGACTCCGGGCTTCCGATCAGCCAGGCACTGGGCCAGGCGCGCCGCGCCGCCGAGAACTTCCGCTTCTTCGCCGACCTGATCGTGGCCCAGTCCGACGACACCTTCAAGGTTCCCGGACGCCAGATCAACTACGTCAACCGCAAGCCGATCGGCGTCGCCGGGCTCATCACCCCGTGGAACACGCCGTTCATGCTCGAGTCGTGGAAGCTCGGCCCTGCCCTCGCGACCGGGAACACCGTCGTGCTCAAGCCGGCCGAGTTCACGCCGCTGTCCGCGTCGCTGTGGCCGGGCATCTTCGAGGAGGCGGGCCTGCCCGTGGGCGTGTTCAACCTCGTCAACGGCTTCGGCGAGGAAGGCTACGCCGGCGACTCGCTCGTGAGGCATCCCGATGTCCCCCTCATCTCGTTCACCGGGGAGAGCCGCACCGGGCAGATCATCTTCGGCAACGCGGCGCCGCACCTCAAGGGCCTGTCGATGGAGCTGGGCGGCAAGAGTCCGGCTGTCGTGTTCGCGGATGCCGATCTGGATGCCGCGATCGACGCCACCATCTTCGGGGTCTTCTCCCTCAACGGCGAGCGCTGCACCGCAGGCTCGCGCATCCTCGTGCAGCGGGAGGTCTACGACGAGTTCGTGGAGCGCTACGCGGCGCAGGCGAAGCGGGTCAAGGTGGGCTACCCGCACGATCCGGCCACCGAGGTCGGCGCGCTCGTGCACCCGGAGCACTTCGAGAAGGTCATGAGCTACGTCGAGCTCGGCAAGACCGAGGGGCGCCTGGTCGCCGGAGGCGGCCGGCCCGAGGGCTTCGAGTTCGGCAACTTCGTCGCCCCGACCGTCTTCGCCGACGTGCCGCCCACCGCCCGCATCTTCCAGGAGGAGATCTTCGGCCCGGTGGTGGCGATCACCCCGTTCGACACCGACGACGAGGCCCTGGCGCTGGCCAACGACACCAAGTACGGCCTGGCCGCCTACATCTGGACGAACGACCTCAAGCGCGCGCACAACTTCGCGCAGGCGGTGGAGGCCGGCATGGTGTGGCTGAACTCCAACAACGTGCGCGACCTGCGCACGCCGTTCGGAGGAGTGAAGGCCTCCGGCCTCGGGCACGAGGGCGGCTACCGTTCGATCGACTTCTACACCGACCAGCAGGCGGTGCACATCACGCTCGGCAAGGTGCACAACCCGAGCTTCGGCAAGGCCGCCCCCGCGGAGACGGCCACCGACCTGGACGACCCCGATCCCCGCTGACCTGGACGGGCTCAGGGACCGAGAACACGACAAGATCAAGGACGCTGCCATGACCGACCGCAAAGACATGACGCTGACCTCCTCCGGCTTCTACGTGAGCCAGGAGGCGCCGATCAGCACCGACAACCCCGTTCCGACCCCGATCTCGCCGCCGCCGGACATCCTGCGCTGCGCCTACATGGAGATCGTCGTCACCGACCTCGCCGCCTCCCGCGAGTTCTACGTCGACGTGCTGGGGCTGACTGTGACCGAGGAGGACGAGGAGGCGATCTACCTCCGCTCGCTGGAGGAGTTCATCCACCACAACCTGGTGCTGCGCAAGGGCCCCGTGGCCGCCGTCGCCGCCTTCTCGTATCGCGTGCGCACGCCCGAAGACCTCGACAAGGCCGTCGCCTTCTACGAGGAGCTCGGCTGCACCGTGCGTCGCAACCCGGACGGCTTCGTCAAGGGCATCGGCGACTCGGTGCGCGTGGTCGATCCGCTCGGGTTCCCGTACGAGTTCTTCCACGACGTGCAGCACGTCGAGCGTCTCGCCTGGCGCTACGACCTGTACTCGCCCGGCGCACTGGTGCGGCTGGACCACTTCAACCAGGTCACCCCCGACGTGCCGCGCGCCACGAAGTTCATGCAGGACCTCGGCTTCCGGGTGACCGAGGACATCCAGGACGAGGACGGCACCGTCTACGCGGCCTGGATGCGCCGCAAGCCCACCGTGCACGACACCGCCATGACCGGCGGCGACGGACCGCGCATGCACCACGTCGCCTTCTCCACCCACGAGAAGCACAACATCCTCGCCATCTGCGACAAGATGGGCGCTCTGCGCATCTCGGACCGCATCGAGCGGGGGCCCGGCCGCCACGGCGTGTCGAACGCGTTCTACCTGTACCTGCGCGACCCCGACGGCCACCGCGTCGAGATCTACACGCAGGACTACTACACCGGCGACCCCGACAACCCGGTGGTCACGTGGGACGTGCACGACAATCAGCGCCGCGACTTCTGGGGCAACCCGGTCGTGCCCTCCTGGTACACCGACGCGTCGCTGGTGCTCGACCTCGACGGCAACCCGCAGCCGGTCGTGGCCCGCGAGGAGGCCTCGGAGCTGGCGGCCACGATCGGCGCCGACGGATTCTCGTACACGCGCCGCAGCGACGGCGAGGACTCGATGCCGGAGTGGAAGCAGGGCGAGTACAAGCTCGGCCACCAGCTGTGACGCTGCCCCTGACCTGAGGAGACGACGGATGCTGGACGCCGACACCATCGCGCAGATCGCCGCCGAGCTCGCGGAGGCCGACCGCACGCACGGCGTGATCCCGAGGATCACCGCCCGCTGGCCGGAGGCCACCGTCGAGGACGCCTATGCGATCCAGGGCGTGTGGCGCGACCGGAACCTCGCCGCCGGACGCACGCTCGTGGGCCGCAAGATCGGTCTCACCTCGAAGGCGATGCAGCACGCCACCGGGATCACCGAGCCCGACTACGGCGTGATGTTCGACGACACCGTGTACCCGAGCGGCAGCGAGATCCCCTTCGACCACTTCTCGAACGTGCGCATCGAGGTCGAGCTCGCCTTCGTGCTGAGGACGGCGCTGGAAGGTCCCGGCTGCACGCTCGAAGACGCGCTGGCGGCCACGGATCACGTCGTGCCGGCGCTCGAGGTGCTCAACTCGCACATCGAGCTCGAAGGTCGCACGATCGTCGACACGATCAGCGACAACGCCGCTTACGGCGCGATGGTGCTCGGCGACACCCGTCGCCGGCCCGACGAGGTCGACCTGCCGTGGGTGCCGGGCGTGCTGGCCCGCAACGGCGAGGTCGAGGAGACCGGCGTCGCCGCCGGCGTGCTGGGGCATCCGGCGACCGGAGTGGCGTGGCTGGCGAACAAGCTCCACCAGCACGGTGCCAGACTCGAGGCGGGCGAGATCATCCTCGCCGGGTCGTTCACGCGGCCGATGTGGGTGCAGCGCGGCGACGGGGTGCGCTGCGACTACGGTCCGATGGGAGTCGTCACATGCCGCTTCGTCTGAACCCGACCTTCCGCGACCGCCTCGCCGAGGCGGCGCCCGACGGACCGGGGCGCGGAAGGCCCCTCGCCGGGATCTGGGTGTGCACGGGCAGTCCGCTCGTGGCCGAGATCTGCGCGGGCTCCGGGATGGACTGGCTGCTCATCGACGGCGAGCACTCTCCGATCGGCCTGGAGTCGACCCTGGCGATCCTGCAGGCATCCGCCGCGTACCCGATCACGCCGCTGGTGCGCGTGCCGACCGGCGATCTGGTGACCATGAAGCAGGTGCTCGACCTGGGCGCGCAGAACGTTCTGGTGCCGATGATCTCGTCGGCCGATGAGGCCCGCGCGGTCGTCGAGGCGGTGCGCTACCCGCCGCACGGGCGCCGCGGCGTGGGCTCGGCGCTCGCGCGCTCGGCGCGCTGGAACCGCGTGGACGGCTACCTGGCGAACGCCGACGCGCACGTGTCGCTGACGGTGCAGATCGAGACCGCCGAGGGCGTCGAGGCGGCAGCCGGCATCGCCGCCGTCGACGGCGTGGATGCCGTCTTCGTCGGGCCGAGCGACCTGGCGGCGTCCATGGGTGTGCTCGGGCAGCAGTCGCACCCGGATGTCACCGCCGCCGTGCTGCGCACCTTCGACGCCGTCCATGCTGCCGGCAAGCCCGTGGGCGTGAACGCCTTCGACCCCGAGGTCGCGCAGTCCTACGCCGACGCGGGGGCCGACTTCCTCGCGGTCGGGGCGGACGTGTCGCTGCTCGCCCGCGGCTCGGAGGCCCTGGCGGCGCGGTGGGTGCCGGCATCCGACTCCGCGCAGCGCGCGTCCTACTGACCCGCGGCGTGAACTCGCCCCGCCTCCCACCCCCCGGCACTCGCCCTCGGGGCCCGCACGTGACACGCTGGGTCCATGAAGAAGTGGATCGTGCGGTTCGTGTCGCTGCTGGTGTTCAACGTGGTGGTGCTGCTGCTGATCGGGTTCCTGACCCCTGCCCGCGTCGGCTGGGCGGCCCTGTGGGCCGGCATCGTCATGACCGCCCTCGTCATCTGGGTCAAGCCGCTCATCGCGAAGTGGTTCGCATCGATGGCGGCCAAGTCGGCCGGCGGGCGGACGAAGCTCGGCGAGAAGCTCGTGGAGTTCCTGCTCGCCCTCGCGATCGCGTTCATCGTCTGGATCCTCACCGTCGTGCTGTCGGGAGTCACCGTCTCGGGCTGGTTCTGGGGCTACATCCTGCCGCCGGTGATCCTGCTCATCGGCTGGGCGATCTACGACGCCATCGACGACCGGGTCGAGGGCCACGCCGGCGCGATCTACGACAAGGCCACCGGTGGAGCGCGCGAGACGGAGTCCGCGGATGCCGCTCCCGCGGTGCCGTCGCCCGAGGCGCAGGCCGGCCGCCGCGAGCTGAAGGACGGGCTCACCGACGAGCAGCGACGCATGCTCGACGAGCTCGGATAGACCTCGCGAAGCATCGTTGCACCCGGTGTAACAATGCGACACCGATCGCCCCGGGGCGGCTCCGTCCGGGGGAGGATGGTCGGTGGTGCTGCGCACAGCCCCCGTGCGGCGCCGTCCCCGAGTCCCTGGAGGCATCCCCATGTCGCGTCCCGTCCTGCGCTCCCTGATCCTGGCCGCCGCCGCCGCGACCGCGCTCGCCCTCGCGGGCTGCGCGTCCGGCACGGCTCCGACGGCGACCGATGACCCCGCGAGCGCCGACGAGGGCTACATCACACCCGGCAAGCTCACCATCGCCACCGGCGAGACTGCCTACTACCCCTACGTGATCGACGACGACCCCGCGTCCGGCGAGGGCTTCGAGGCGGCCGTCGCCTACGCGGTGGCCGAGAAGCTCGGCTTCGCGCCCGAGGACGTGGTGTGGGTGCGCACGAGCTTCGAGGCGGCGATCGCCCCCGGGCCGAAGGACTTCGACTTCAACATCCAGCAGTACACGATCACCGACGAGCGCAAGCAGGCGGTCGACTTCTCCTCGCCGTACTACCAGGCCAGCCAGGCGGTCGTGGCGATCGAGGGCGGCGCCGCCGACGGCGTGACCGACATCGCGGGCCTGAAGGATCTGCTGCTGGGCGCGATGGCCGGCTCCACCAGCGCGACGACGATCGAGGAGGCCGTGCAGCCGAACGTCGCCCCGCAGCTGTACAACTCCAACGAGGATGCCGTCGCGGCGCTGATCGCCGATCAGATCGACGCGCTCGTGCTCGACCTGCCGACCGCCTACTACGCCACCGGGGTCTACATCGAGAACTCCTTCATCGTGGGCGAGCTGCCCGGCGCCGGGGTGCCGGACGAGTGGGGGCTGCTGCTGCCGAAGGACTCCCCCCTCACCCCGGCGGTGACCGCCGCGGTGGACGAGCTGCGCGCCGACGGCACGCTGCAGCAGATCACCGACGAATGGCTCGGCTCGGGCCAGGGCGTCACGCTGCTGCAGTGACGGCGCGCTAGCGTCGTTCCGTGACCACGCACCAGCCCAGCGCGCTCGAACTCGACCGGCGCGCCTACCGCCGGCGCCGCTCGCAGCGGTCGGTGCTCGTCGCGATCGCCTCGTCGGTCGCCTTCGCGGTGATCGTCTGGGCGATCCTCATCAACACCCCCGCCTGGTCGGACGTGCAGCGGGCGTTCTTCAGCCCCGACGTGGCGCTTGCGGCGCTGCCGCGCGTATGGGACGGGTTCCTGCTGAATCTGCAGGTGCTCGGGCTGTCGGTGGTGACCGTCGCCCTGTTCTCGCTGCTGCTGGCGGTGCTGCGGACCCTGCGCGGCCCGGTGTTCTTCCCGGTGCGGGTGATCGTCGCCGGGTACACCGACATCTTCCGTGGCCTGCCGTTCATCATCGTGCTGTTCCTGTTCGGCTTCGGCCTGCCGACCCTCATCGACACCCGCGTCCCGCCGATCGTGCTGGGCACGCTGTGCGTGACGCTGACCTACTCGGCGTATGTCGCCGAGGTGATCCGGGCGGGCATCGAGGCTGTGCACCCGTCGCAGCGGCTCGCCGCGCGCGCCCTGGGCCTGGGCTACGTGCAGACCCTGCGCCGGGTGGTGCTGCCGCAGGCGCTGCGCAAGATGACGCCGCCGCTGATGAACGACTTCGTCGCGATGCAGAAGGACGTCGGCCTCATCTCCATCCTCGGCGCGGTCGACGCGGTGCGGGCCGCCCAGATCGTGACCGCGCAGACGTACAACTTCACGCCGTATGTGGTCGCCGGCATCCTGTTCATCCTCCTCGCGATCCCGACGATCCGGCTCACCGACTGGTACACCGCGCGCCTGCGCGAGCGCGAGCAGAGCGGATCGGTGCTGTGAGCGCCCTGCTGCAGGCCGACGGCCTCTACAAGGCGTTCGGCGACAAGCCCGTGCTGCAGGGCGTGTCGCTCGCGCTCGACGCGCACGACGTGGTCGCCGTCATCGGAGCCAGCGGCTCGGGCAAATCGACCCTCCTGCGATGCCTGAACCTGCTCGAGCCGATCGACGACGGGCAGATCCTGCTCGGCGGCGTCGACATCTCCGACCCGCGCGTGGACGCGAACCGGGTGCGCGCGCGCTTCGGCATCGTCTTCCAGAGCTACAACCTGTTCCCGCACCTGTCCGTGCTCGACAACGTGACGCTGGCGTCGCGGGTGGTCAAGCGCGTGCCGCGGCGCGCGGCCGACGCGCACGGGCTGGCGCTCCTTGACCGCGTGGGCCTGGCCGACAAGGCGCGCGAGCATCCCGATCGCCTCTCCGGAGGCCAGCAGCAGCGCGTGGCGATCGCGCGGGCGCTGGCGACCGACCCCGAGGTGCTCCTGCTCGACGAGGTCACCTCCGCGCTCGACCCCGAGCTCGTCGGCGAGGTGCTCGAACTCGTGCGTCAGCTCGCCGAGGAGGGCGCGACGATCCTCATGGCCACGCACGAGATGGCGTTCGCGCGCGACGTCGCTCACCGCGTCGTGTTCCTGGACGGGGGCCGCATCGTCGAAGAGGGGTCACCCGCCGAGGTGTTCGGCGCGGCGCGCGAGCAGCGGACGCGGGAGTTCCTCGCCCGCTTCACCGCGTGAGGCGGGCGTCTGCACCGGCCGACTGAACCGGCGGACTGCACCAGCCGACCTCCGCGAGCCGAAAGCCGGGCCGGTCACCACGACACGCCGGCCCGAGGCATCCCACTCCGGCGTGTCCGATCACGGACCCGATTTCTGGTCCGGGTGACGGCGGAGGGGACAGGTCGGGACCGGCTCGGTGAGCCGGTCGGGATCCGTTTCGCGGGCGGGCCGAGACGGAACGGGATGCCGGGAAGTCAGCCGGCTGCGCGCTCGGCCGCCTCGACGACGTTCGTCATGAGGAGGGCGACC
>NZ_JBIQHX010000007.1:68310-73457 GCF_044508325.1 Microbacterium sp.
TCAGCCGGCTGCGCGCTCGGCCGCCTCGACGACGTTCGTCATGAGGAGGGCGACCGTCATCGGACCGACCCCGCCGGGGTTCGGCGAGAGCCAGCCGGCGACCTCCGCGACATCCGGATGCACGTCGCCGAACACCTGGCTCTTGCCGGTCTCGGGGTCGGTCTCGCGGGTGACGCCGACGTCGAGCACGGCGGCGCCGGGCTTGACGTCCTCGGCCCGGACGATGTGCTTGACGCCCGCGGCGGCCACGATCACATCGGCCTGGCGCAGGTGGTGGGCGAGGTCGGTCGTGCCGGTGTGGGTGAGCGTCACGGTGGCGTTGATCTCGCGGCGGGTCAGCAGCAGGCCGATGGACCGGCCGATCGTGACGCCACGGCCGATCACGACGACATCCTTGCCCTTCAGGTCGTAGTCGTTGCGCAGCAGCAGCTCGATCACCCCGCGCGGCGTGCACGGCAGCGGTGTCGTGATCGGTCCGTTGACGTTGAGCACGAGCCGCCCGAGGTTGGTCGGGTGCAGCCCGTCGGCGTCCTTGGCGGGGTCGATCCGCTCGAGGATCGCATCGGTGTCGAGGTGCTTCGGCAACGGCAGCTGCACGATGTAGCCGTGGCAGGCGGGGTCGGCGTTGAGCGCATCGATCGCCGCCTCGACCTCTTCCTGCGTCGACTCGGCCGGCAGCTCGACCTGGATCGAGTTCATCCCGATCTCCTCGGACTGGCGGTGCTTCATGCCGACGTACAGCTGCGACGCGGGGTCGGCGCCGACGAGCACTGTCGCGATGCCGGGCACGATGCCGCGGGCGCGCAGCGCCTCGACCCGCTCCTTCAGCTCGGCCTTGATCGCCGCCGCGGCGGCCTTGCCGTCCAGCTTCTGCGCTGACATGCGTGGCTCCTCCCTAGATACCTATCAAGATAGTCAATGGCGTCTCGCCCCGCGCTCCCCCGCCCAGACACGAGTCACGCAGGACGAAGGCGGCCGCATCCGGTCCGCGCCGGGATTCCTGTCCTCGCGGCCGGGCAGTCCGCGACACGGCCGTCACGCGAAGCCGTGCTCCAGCCCCGGGTAGAGGGGGAACGCCGCGGTCAGGGCGTCGACCCGTCCACGCAGGGCGTCGCGATCCGCGCCGGGCAGCAGGGCCAGCGCGATGATGTCGGCGACCTCGGCGAACTCGGCATCGCCGAAGCCGCGGGTCGCCAGGGCCGGGGTGCCGATGCGCAGTCCGGAGGTCACCATCGGCGGGCGCGGATCGTTCGGCACGGCGTTGCGGTTGACGGTGATGTGGATGTCGTGCAGCACGTCCTCGGCCTGCTTGCCGTCGATCTCGGCGTTGCGCAGGTCGACGAGCACGAGGTGCACGTCGGTGCCGCCGGAGCGCACCGAGATCCCGGCTGCGGCCACATCGGGCTGCGCCAGCCGCTCGGCCAGCAGCGCCGCCCCGCGCACGGTGCGCTCCTGCCGCTCGCGGAACTCCGGTGTCGCGGCGAGCTTGAACGCGGTGGCCTTGGCGGCGATGACGTGCATCAGCGGGCCGCCCTGCTGCCCCGGGAACACCGCCGAGTTGATCTTCTTGGCGATCTCGGCGTCGTCGGTGAGGATGAAGCCCGACCGCGGACCGCCGATGGTCTTGTGCACGGTCGACGACACGACGTGCGCGTGCGGCACGGGGTTCGGGTGCAGCCCTGCGGCCACCAGGCCCGCGAAGTGCGCCATGTCGACCCACAGGAGAGCGCCGACCTCGTCGGCGATCTCGCGGAACCGGGGGAAGTCGAGCCGGCGCGGGTAGGCCGACCAGCCCGCGATGATCACCTTCGGGCGGTGCTCGCGGGCCAGGCGCGCGACTTCGTCCATGTCGATGAGGGATGTCTCGGGGTCGACGCCGTACGCGACGATGTCGTAGAGGCGGCCCGAGAAGTTGATCTTCATGCCGTGCGTGAGATGACCGCCCTGGTCGAGCGCGAGCCCCAGCAGGGTGTCGCCGGGCCGGGCGATCGCATGCAGCACCGCGGCGTTGGCCGACGCGCCCGAGTGCGGCTGGACATTGGCGAACCCGGCGCCGAACAGCGCCTTGGCTCGCTCGATCGCGAGCTCCTCGGCGACGTCGACCTCTTCGCAGCCGCCGTAGTAGCGGCGCCCGGGGTAGCCCTCGGCGTACTTGTTCGTGAGCACCGACCCCTGCGACTGCAGGACCGAGACGGGCACGAAGTTCTCGGAGGCGATCATCTCCAGGTAGCCGCGCTGACGCGCCAGCTCGCGATCGAGCACCTGCGCGATCTCGGGGTCGACTTCGGAGACGGGACGGGTGAAGAGCGGATCGGTCATAGGGCTCCCTGACGACGGCGTGCGGATGATTCCTGCATCGGCCCAGGCGTGCGGTCGAATGCCGTGTCGGTCGCTCCCCGGTGGTCACCCACCTCAACGCCAGTTGCGACGCTCCGAGCATACCGGATCGCGCGGCACTGCTATGCTGGGGCATCCTTTTGTAAGGAGTCCTTACATGACCCTTGCCGTCGTTCCCGCACCGGCGGAGATGAGAACGGATGCCGCGGCCGCCCCCTTCACCGCGGCTCCGGGCAGCACCATCGAAGACGTGGTCTCGTTCCGGGTCGTGCCGGGTGGTCCGCCGGAGTCGTATCGGCTCCGCGTCGACGGGACCGGGATCGAGATCACCGCGGCCGACGAGGCGGGCCTGTTCTACGCCGTCCAGACACTCGAGCAGCTGCAGACATTCCACGGGGACAGCTGGAGCATCCCCGCGGTCGAGATCGCCGACGCCCCGCGGTTCGGCTACCGCGGGCTCATGCTCGACGTCGCGCGGCACTTCTTCGACGTCGACACCGTGAAGGCCGTCATCGATCGGGCGGCGAGCCTGAAGCTCAACCGACTGCATCTGCACCTCAGCGACGACCAGGCCTGGCGGATCGCCCTGGCCGCACGGCCGCTGCTGGCCGAGCGCGCATCGGCGAGCGCTGTGGGCGGCGACCCCGGCGGCTGCTACACGAAGGCCGACTACGCCGAGATCGTCCGCCACGCCGCCGAGCGCCACATGACGGTGGTGCCCGAGATCGACATGCCCGGGCACACGCACGCGGTCGGTCTGGCCCACCCCGAGCTCGTCGAAGATCCCGTGGTCTCGGACGCCGTGCAGGATGCCGCGGCCCGATTCGGCGGCGGCCTCCCCACTGCCGGCGAGCCGTACACGGGGTTCGCGGTGGGGTTCTCGTCGCTGCGGGTCGGCGACGAGGCGACCTACGACTTCGTCGCCGACGTGTTCGGCGAGCTCGCGGCGATGACCCCGGGCCCGTACCTCCACTTCGGCGGCGACGAGTCGCTGGCGACCTCCGACGACGACTTCGCGGTCTTCGTCGCACGGGTCTCGCAGCTGATCGCCGACCTCGGCAAGACGCCGATCGCGTGGCACGAGGCCGGTGCCGCCCCCCGCCTCGACGACACGACGATCGGCCAGTACTGGGGCTTCACGACCCCGACCGCGGGGATGGACGAGAAGGCCCGCGCGTTCGTCGCGGGCGGCTCGCAGCTGATCCTCTCGCCCGCCGACGCGGTGTACCTCGACATGAAGCCCGAAGCGGGGTTCCCGCTCGGACTCGAATGGGCGGACGGACCCACGAGCGTGCGACGGGCCTACGAGTGGGAGCCCGCCGACCTCATCGACGGGGTGGGCGAGAATGCCATCCTCGGCGTCGAGGCGGCGCTGTGGACCGAGACGGTGCGCACGCTCCACGACATCGACACCCTCGCGTTCCCTCGCCTCGCCGCCGCGGCGGAGGCGGCGTGGTCGCCGGCGACCGGGGCGAGCGCGCTGCGCACGTGGGAGTCGTTCCGCACGCGGGTCGGGCGGCTCGGGCCGCTCTGGGCGCGCCGAGGCATCCGCTTCCACCGCTCTTCCGAGATCGACTGGAGTGCCGCGTGAGCACGATCATCCACTCCGCCCGCCTCGTCGACGGCGAGGTGATCGACGACGCCTGGGTGTGCTTCGACGACGGGCAGGTGGCCCGGTCCGGAACGGGCGAGACCTGGCTCGGCCTCATCGCCGACGAGATCGTCGACGCCGGCGGCGCATATCTCGCGCCGGGCTTCATCGACCTGCACGGGCACGGCGGGGCGGGCGTCTCGTACGACGACGGACCGGATGCCGTGCTCCGGGCCCGCGACCTGCACCGCGCGCACGGCACGACCCGCGCGGTGATCTCGCTGGTCACGGCGCCGCTCGACACCCTCGCCGCCCGCGCCGCCATGGTGGCCGAGCTGACCGAGGTGCACCCCGACATCCTCGGCTCGCACCTCGAGGGGCCGTTCCTCGACCCCGACCATCGCGGTGCCCACGACCCGCAGCTGCTGACCGTGCCCGCTCCCGACGCTGTCGCACGGCTGCTGGAGGCGGGGCGCGGCACCGTGCGGCAGGTGACGATCGCCCCGGAGCTGCCCGGCGGGCCGGCGGCGATCGGCAGGATCGTGGATGCCGGAGCCGCCGCCGCCGTCGGCCACACCAGCGCCGACTTCGCGATGGCCGCCGCCGCGTTCGATGCGGGGGCCACGATCCTCACCCACGCGTTCAACGCCATGCCCGGTCTGCACCACCGCCGGCCCGGCCCGGTGGCCGCCGCGGCCGCCGACTCCCGGGTGACCCTCGAGGTGATCGCCGACGGCGTGCACCTGCACCCCGAGATCGTGCGGCTCGCGTTCTCCATCGCACCGGGCCGGATCGCCCTCATCACCGACGCGATGGCCGCGGCAGGCGCGGCGGACGGGCACTACCGGCTCGGCGCGCTCGGGGTCGAGGTCGACCGCGGCGTCGCCCGGCTCGCCGACGGCGGCGCGATCGCCGGATCGACCCTGACGCAGGATGCCGCGCTGCGTGCCGCCGTCGCCGCCGGCGTGCCGCTGGCAGACGCCGTCGATGCGCTGACCCGTGCCCCCGCGCACGCCCTCGGCCGCGACGACCTCGGCGCGCTGCGCCCCGGGTGCCGCGCCGATGCCGTGCTGCTGTCGCCCGACCTGCAGGTCGAGCGCGTGTGGTGCGACGGCCGTCCGGTCTCCAGGCGCTGACCCCGGTCGTCGAGCGCAGCGAGACGATCCGGTCGTTGAGCGAGCGCAGCGAGACGAAACGCGCCGGACCCCGCACGACCCCC
>NZ_JBIQHX010000007.1:73557-121977 GCF_044508325.1 Microbacterium sp.
CCACCGGTCGTTGAGCGAGCGCAGCGAGACGAAACGCGCCGGACCCCGCACGACCCCCACCCACCGGTCGTTGAGCGAGCGCAGCGAGACGAAACGCGCCGGACCCCGCACGACCGAAGCCGCGTTTCGACTCGGGCGCGCTGCGCGCGGCCTCGCTCAACGACCGGAAAGCGCGCTGCGCGCGGCCTCGCTCGACGACCGGGAACGGCGCTGCGCGAGGCGCTCAGCGACCGGGCGAGCCGGCCGGGGCGGAGCGGGTCATGCGCTGGTAGGTGTCGGGCTCGATCTTCAGCTCGGCCTGACCTCCGGTGAGCGACCGCAGATCGAGCACGTAGCGGCCCAGCTCCGCCTCCGGCACCCGGGCGATCACGCGGGTGCGTCCGTCCTCAGCGGTCTCGGTCGCGGTGACCTGCCCATGACGCCCCGACAGGTCGGTGAGCACGGGACCCTGCAGATCGGGAGGCACGACGACGGTCACCGTCGACACGGGCTCGAGCACCACCGTGCCGGCCTGGACGAGCGCCGCCTTCACGGCGTGCGCGGCGGCGGTTCGGAAGGCCATCTCGGACGAGTCGACCGAGTGGGCCTTCCCGTCGTACAGCTCCACGCGCAGGTCGACGACGGGATGGCCCTGGGGACCGCCGGCGCTCATCGCGTCCTGCGCGCCCTTCTCGACGGCCGGGATGTACGAGCGCGGAACCGCACCGCCGACGACCTTGTCGACGAACTCGAACCCGCTGCCCAGCGGAAGGGGCGAGACCCGCAGCTGCACGACGGCGAACTGCCCGTGGCCGCCGGACTGCTTCTTGACCTTCCCCTCGACGTCTGCGGCCCCGGCGATCGTCTCGCGGTAGGGAACGGGCGCGTCGGCGGTGTCGACGTGTACGCCGAACAGGCGCGCCAACCGGTCCACGGCGACCCCGATGTGGGCGTCGCCCAGGCCGCGCAGGACCGTGTGGCCTGCGCGACGGTCGACCACGAGAGTCGGGTCCTCGGCGACGGCGCGGGCCAGCGCCGTCGACAGCTTCGCATCGTCGGACTGCGAGACCGGCGTGACGCTGACCGCATAGACCGCCGGGCGCTCCGGCGGATCCAGCGGCCGGGCTGTGCCCTGCGCGCGCGTCCACAGCAGCGATCCCGACGGAGTTCCCGCGAGCTTCGCGACGCCGCCGACCTCGCCCGGCCGCAGCGCCCCGACCGGCAGGTGCTCCGCGCCCCGCAGCCGGAACAGCCCCGAGATGCGTTCGTCCGTCCCGGTCGTCGCGTTGCGCAGGCGGTCGCCCTGCCGCAGCGTGCCCGACAGCACCTTGAGCATCGACACCTGCCCGACGAACGGGTCGGCGACCGTCCGGAACACGTGCACGAGGGCGTCCCCGCCCGGGTTGGGCGACACGGCGACTTCGGAGGCATCCGCCCCCTCCCCGACCAGGATGCGCGCATCGCGGGTGCCGGCGTGCGGCGCCAGCTCGCAGACCAGGTCGAGCACGCGGTCGATGCCCGTGTCGGTCAGTGCCGAGCACACGATCACGGGGACCGCCTCGCCCGCGGCGACCTCGCGTGCGAGCGTGCGCTCCAGCTCGGCGGCGCTGGGCTCCCGGCCCTCGAGGTAGGCCTCCAGCTGCTCGTCGTCGTGCGAGACGACGTCCTCGGTGACCTCGACGTGCAGGCGGTGCTCTTCCGGCTCCAGCTCGGACGGCATCGGCTCGTCGTGATGCCGGCCGTCCGCGTCGTAGACGAACGCGTGCTCGCTGAGCACATCCGCCACGCCGCGGAAGTCGTGCTCCTCGCCCAACGGCAGCTCGAGCGGCCACAGGTGGGGACCGAAGGTCTCGCGCAGCCGGGTCAGCACCGTGCGGAAGTCCGCCCGCGCGCGATCCTCCTGGGTGACCACGACGATCCGGGGCAGGTCACGGGCGGCCGCCCACGCCGCCCGCGTGCCGGCGGTCACGCCGTCCACCGCGCTCACGGCGACCAGCGCGACGTCGGCGATCGCGAGCGCGGCGTCGAGCGCGCCGGCGAAGTCGGGATGGCCGGGGGTATCGGCGAGGGTCAGGCCGCAGGGGATGCCGTCGGTCGGCGTCCACTCCAGATATGCGAGCGAGAGCCCCAGCGACTGACCGCGGGCGATCGCCTCCGGCTCGTGGTCGCACACGGTCGTGCCCTGTTCGACCGTGCCCTTGCGGGGGATCGCGCCGGCGCGGAACAGCAGCGCCTCGGCGAGGGACGTCTTCCCCGATCCCGCCGCGCCGATGAGCGCCGCCGTGATCGTCTCCTGTGCTGACTCCATCCGGGCCCTCCCGCGACGACGATGTTCACGTAGGGCTATCGTTGCGCGTCGCCCGGAGGAGCGGAAGAGGCGGCCCGCACAGAAGGAGGCGACCGGTCCCCCCGAACCGGTCGCCCCGCGCCCGCTGTGCTGTCCCCGCGGCCTCTGCGTCTGTCGAGGGCGGGGGCTCGGAGTCCCTCCCCCCGGAAGTCCCTCCGAGCCCCGCCGGCCGGCGGCGATCCATCCCCCCGCCACCGGCGCCTGCCCGATACCCCCCTGCACGGGCAGAAGCTCCTTGTCTGATGAGACGCGGGCGCAGCGGTTCTATTACGCGGGTCGCGAGATCTTTTCTCGCAGCGGATCGTCCGCGACGCTTCGGCCGGGTTGCGAACCTGGGCTCTGGCTGGCAGAACGGTCTGATCCGGGTGAAAATGGACCGGAGCCGCGTCACCACCGCCCGGGTTCTGCGTCTCATCATCGAAGCGCCGCTCGGGCGCGCGAGCCGGCGGACGGGCACGGGGAGAACATGACGCACGCGGAGGACGACGGCGGCCGATCGGGGTCGGTCGGCGAGCTGTCGGACGCCGACCTCGTGCTGCGCACGCGATCGGGAGACCGCGACGCGTTCGGCGAGCTGTGGCGACGGCACTACCGCTCCGGGATGACCGTCGCCCGGTCGATCACCTCCAGCCTCGACCCCGACGATCTCGTGCAGGAGGCGTACTCGCGCATCTACCAGGCCATCCTCAGCGGCGGCGGTCCGACGGGCGCCTTCCGCGCCTACCTGTTCACCAGCATCCGCAACACGGCTGCCGCCTGGGGCCGGGCCCGCAAGGAGACGACCATCGACGTGCTCGAGGCGCTCGAGGACCCCGAGTCCACGGCACAGGCCACCGAGGAGGCGCTGGACCGCAGCCTCACCGTGCAGGCCTTCCGGAGTCTGCCCACCCGCTGGCAGGAGGTGCTCTGGTACACCGAGATCGAAGGCATGAGGCCCGCAGCGGTCGCGCCGCTGCTCGGGATGAAGGCCACCGCGGTCGCCCAGCTCGCATTCCGCGCGCGTGAGGGACTGCGGGAGGCATGGATCCAGGCCCATCTGCGCTCGGTCGAGGACGGGTCGCCGTGCCGGTGGACCATCGAGAGGCTGGGCGCGTACTCCCGGGGCAACCTCGGCGCCCGTGACGGCGCCCGGCTCGAAGGCCACCTGTCCGAGTGCGCGCGCTGCACGATCGTCGCCGCCGAGGCGCGCGAGGTCTCCAGCCGGCTCGCGCTGGTCCTGCTGCCGCTCACGGTCGGCGTCGCCGGCGCCGCGTCGTATCTCGCGTCGCTGCAGGGAGCCGGTGCCCCGATCGCGGCGATGGCCGCCCTGCCGTCGCCGTTGGTCGAGGGGGCGGTCGTGGCGGGCGCGGCCGGCTCGACCGCGGCCGGCGCGGCCGGCGGAGGCTCTGCCGGAGGCGGAGCGGCCGCCGGTGCGGCCGCGTCAGGCGCCGGCGGCGCGCTCTCGGGCGTGGGCGCGGGCCTGGGCATCGCCGCCGCCGCCGTCGTGGTGGCGGGGGCGGTCGCCGCGGCGCTGGTGCTTCCGGGCATGCTCGCCGGCCCCCCGCCCGCGCACAGCAGCGCGGTCAGCCCGACCGGGCAGCTTCCCGCCGCCGGAGACGTCGTCGTGGAGGGCGAGCCGACGATCCCGCCCGAGGACGAACCGGTGGATCCGAGCGAACCGCCCGTCACCGCTCCGGATCCCGAGCCCGAACCGCGCGCTCCCCTCGTCGAGGCGCCCACCGATTCCGACGCGGCCACGGACGCCCCCGCCGCGCCGCCCGCGCCGGAGCCGCAGCCCGAACCGCAGCCTGAACCCGAACCCGAGGTGGGCCTGCCCGCGGGCGCCCCCGAGATCGCGACGTCGAGCGGGCAGTTCGCAAACGGCCGGTGGACGATCGCCCTCGCGCTGCGGGCGGCGCCGGGTGCCACGGTGCAGGCGCTGGTGCGCGGCGAGGTGCGCGCCACGGCGCAGGCGGGCGCCGATGGCACGGCCGCGCTCACGTTCGCGGCGTCCAACGGCGAGGTGCACAGCGGCGCGGCTCTCAGCCTGCGCTACGTCGCCGGCGGAGCCGTCGGCGAGACCGTCTCCACCCGGCTGGCGGCCCTCATCGCGTGAAACGCGCGCCGTAGACTGAGGGCATGCCCGAGTCCTCGCCCGTCGAGCCGACGCCGCCGCCCGCGCCGCAGCCGCTGCCGGAGCGCCCCGGCCCGGTCACCCTGGTGCTGTACACCGTGCGGTTCCTCGTCGAGCTGTTCGCGTTCTTCACCTTCGCCTGGTGGGGCTTCACCTCGTGGCCGTTCGCCTGGAACATCCTCGCGGGCGTCGCCGCTCCCGCCGTGGCGATCCTCGTGTGGGCGCTGTTCGTGTCGCCGCGGGCGGTGATCCGGGTCCATCCGTTCGTGCGGGCCGCCGTCGAGCTGATCGTGTTCGCGGCGGCGACCGTCGCCTGGTGGACCATGGGGCAGGTCTGGATCGGACTCGTCTTCGCCCTGTTCGCCGTCGGCTCCGGCGTCCTCGTGGGGCGCAGGCGCCTGTCGTGAGCGACGCGGTCGTCGCCGCCCTGCGCGCGGCGCTGGGCGACCGCGTCGACACCGCGCCCGCGAGCCTCGAGTCCGCCCGCGCCGACAAGTCCGGTCACGCGTCGGATGGGGCGGCCCGCGCCGTCGTGCACGCCGCCTCCGTGGCCGACGTCCAGACCGTGATGCGCATCGCGACCGAGACCCGCACACCGGTGGTCGCGCAGGGCGCCCGGACGGGACTCGCCGGCGGTGCCAACGCCGGTCCGGGCGAGATCGCGCTGTCGCTGCGCGGAATGGACCGCATCCTCGAGGTCCGACCGGACGATCTGATCGCCGTCGTCGAGCCGGGGATCCTCAACGCCGCCCTCAACGAGGCGCTCGCCCCGCAGGGCCTGTGGTGGGCGCCGGATCCGGCCAGTCGCGCCATCTCGACGGTGGGCGGCAACATCGCCACCGGCGCCGGGGGCCTGCTGTGCGCGAAGTACGGAGTCGTGCGCGACGCCGTGCTCGGCCTCGACGTCGTCCTCGCCGACGGGCGCCTGCTGCACCTCGGCCACCGCAGCGTCAAGGGCGTCACGGGCCTCGACCTGACCGCGCTGTTCATCGGCTCCGAGGGCACGCTCGGCATCGTGGTCGGCGCGACCCTGAAGCTGCGGCGCCTCGTGCCCGGCGAGGTCTGCACCATCGCGGCGACCTTCCGCACGGTGCGCGCGGCGGCGGTCGGCTCGGCGGCGGTGACGGCGGCCGGCATCCAGCCCGCGATCATGGAGCTGATGGATGCCGCATCGCTCGCCGCCGTGCATGCGCTCCTCGCGCTGGAGCCCCCCGCCGCCGGGACGTCGCAGCTGACGGTGCAGACCGACGGCCCCGCGGCCCGCATCGAGGCGGAGGCGATCGCCGCGATCCTGCGGGATGCCGGCGGCACGGTGGTCGTGTCGCACGACGCGGCGGAGGGCGAGCGCCTCCTGGCGGTGCGCCGCGCGATGCACCCCGCGATGGAGACTCTCGGCACGACCCTCATCGAAGACGTGTCGGTGCCGCGCAGTCGGCTGCCCGCGATGTTCGACGAGATCGCCCGCGTCGAGCGCGAGCACGGCGTGGTCATCCCCGCGGTCGCGCACGCCGGCGACGGCAACCTGCACCCGAACTTCATCTTCGAGGGCGAGAGCGTGCCCGACCGCATCTGGGCCGCCGCCGACGACCTGTTCCGGTCGGCGCTGCGGCTGGGCGGCACCCTCACCGGCGAGCACGGCATCGGGGTGCTCAAGCGCCGGTGGCTGGCCGAGGAGCTGGGCGACGACCAGTGGCGGCTGCAGCGCGACATCAAGGCCGTGTTCGATCCGCTCGGCATCCTCAACCCGGGCAAGGTCTTCACCTCGTGAGCGGCTACAGTCCCTGCCAGTCGGGCTTGTGGTCCCACGTGTACCGGTAGTAGTCGGCGAACCGCAGGCGGGAGGCCGCGGCCTCGTCGATGACGACCGTCACGTGCGGGTGGAGCTGGATCGCCGAGGCGGGCAGCGCCGCGGTCACCGGGCCCTCCAGGGCACCGGCCACGGCATCGGCCTTGCGCTCCCCGAAGGCGAGCAGCACGAGGTGACGCGCGCGCAGGATCGTTCCCAGACCCTGCGTGATGCAATGGGCGGGCACCTCGTCGGGCGAGTCGAAGAAGCGCGCGTTGTCAGCGCGGGTCTGCTCGGTCAGGGTCTTCACGCGGGTCAGCGACGCGAACGACGACCCGGGCTCGTTGAAGCCGATGTGCCCGGTGGTCCCGATGCCCAGCAGCTGCAGGTCGACGCCGCCGGCGGCGCGGATCGCCGCCTCGTACTCGTCGCCGGCGCGCTCGATGCCCTCCAGCGACCCGTCGGGCACCCGCACCCGCTCGGGGTCCAGCCCCAGCGGATCGACCACCTCGCGACGGATCACGCTCCGATAGGCCTCCGGATGCTCCGGGTCGATGCCGACGTACTCGTCCAGGGCGAACCCGCGCACCCGCGACACATCCACACCCGCCAGCCGCGGGACGAGCGCCTGGTAGACCGGCAGCGGCGTCGACCCGGTCGCGAACCCCAGCACGGTCTCGGGGTCATTCCGGATCAGGCGGGCGATCTCGTCGGCCACGAGCGCCCCGGCGGCAGCCGGGTCGGCCACGATGACCACTTCAGCCACGCGGCAGCACCTCCTCCGCCTCGAGGCTAGCGCCGATCAGCGCCGCACCCAGCGCAGCGGCCGGCGAGGCGGGCGGCAGGAGGTCGATGCGCTCGTCCAGGCGCAGGGATCGCAGGAACGCCGAGGCGGATGCCGAGGCCCGCAGCGTGCGGCGGACGTCGGCGCCGAGCCGCTCGCCGAGCCCTGACACACCGCCCCCGAGCACGACGACGTCGACGTCCGCGGTGAGCACGAGCACGCGCACTGCGGCGGCGACGCCGTGGGCGAGTCCGGCGCGCAGGGCCGCGGCATCCGGATCTCCGGCGTCGGCGGCGTCGAAGACGTCGCGCACCGGCAGCGCACCGGGTCGCCCCCAGCGCTCGGCGACGGCCGCACCGCCGGCGAAGGCCTCGATGCAGCCGTGCTGACCGCACCGGCACAGCGGCCCGCCGGGGTCGACCGAGATGTGCCCCACCTCGCCGGCGGTGCCGCGGGCGCCGCGCCACAGCTCGCCGTCGCGTCGTCCCGAGTCGGTCGAGGGGAAGACGAAGCCCGCGGCCACACCCGTTCCGAGGTTCAGATAGGCCATCGACCCCGGCCTGCCGCGCAGCGCGTATGCGCCCAGCGCGGCCGCCTTCACATCGTTCTCGATGCGCACCCGGCCGATGCCCGGCCGGGAGCCGAGCGCTGCGGCGAGGTCGAGCTCGTCGACGCCGAGGTTGACGGCGTGAAGCACGCGCGTGCCGCCCGGGGCGACCTGGCCCGGCATCCCGATTCCGATCGACGCCGGTGCCGCTCCGGCCACGGCGGGCTCCGCCCCGAGAGCCGCGACGGCGTCGACGATCGTGCGCACCACGCCCTCCGGTCCCCAGGCGGTGGCCAGGCGCACGCGCGCGGCGATCTCGCCGGCGGCAGTCACGGCGACGGCATCGGTCTTGGTGCCGCCGACATCCAGTCCGATCCGCATCAGCCCTTGACCGCCCCGGCGACCATGCCGCTCGTCATCCGGTGCTGCACGATGAGGAAGAAGACGATGACCGGCACCGCCATGATCGTGGAGGCGGCCATCACCACGGACCAGTCGGTCGCCTTGGTCACCTGGACGAACGCCCGCAGCCAGATCGGCAGCGTCAGCGACTCCTGCCTCGTCATGATCACGAGCGCGAAGACGAACTCGTTCCAGGCCTGGATGAACGCGAACACGCCGGTGGCGATCAGTCCCGGAGCCAGCAGCGGGAACGTGATGCGCCAGAACGCACCCGCCCGGCTGCAGCCGTCGATCATCGCCGCCTCCTCGAGGTCGACAGGCACCCCCGCGACGAAGCCGCGCAGGGTCCAGATCGTGAAGGGCAGCACGAGGGCGATGTAGACGAAGGACAGACCGATGATGGTGTTGAGCAGGTACCACCCGTCCAGCACCCGGAACACCGAGATGATCATCGCCTCGGCCGGAATCATCTGGATGATCAGGATCGCGAGGATGAAGGCGGTGCGGCTGCGGAACCGGTAGCGCGACACCGCCACGGCGGCGAGGAAGGCGAAGACGAGGGCCGCGACCAGCGTGATCGCGGTGACGGTGACCGAGTTCAGCAGCGCGGTGATCAGGCCCTGGTCACCCAGGGCGCGCTCGTAGTTGCGCAGGGTGAACTCGTCGGGCCACCAGTGCGGCGTCTCGCTGCGCACCGCCGATGCCGGCAGCAGCGACGTGTTGACCATCCAGTACACCGGGAACAGCGACGCGACGATCACGACGACCGCGGCGGCGTTGAGCAGGACGCGGCGTCCCACGTGGCGGGGGCGGGCGCTCATGACTCCTTCTCCTGCCGGAGCATCGTGCGGATCCAGTAGCCCGAGATCAGCAGCAGGATCGCGACGAGGATGACCGAGATCGCGCCGCCGCCGCCCAGGTCGCCGGAGGCCATCGAGACGCTGTAGATGTAGACCCCGATGGTGTTCGTGTCGGCCCGCACGCCGCCGATCGACTGCAGCGCGTAGATCTGCGCGAACACCCGCAGGTCCCAGATCACCTGGAGCACCAGCAGCACCAGCAGGATCGAGCGGATGTAGGGCATGACGATGAGGCGGAAGCGCGCGAAGCCGCCGGCGCCGTCCAGCGATGCCGCCTCGAGCACCTCGCCGGGCACCTGGGTAAGGCCCGCGTAGGCGCTGAAGGCGACGAACGGGATGGCGCCCCAGGTGATGATGATCGCCGCCACGGCGTAGAAGCTCACCGGATTGCTCAGCCAGCTGTGACCGGCCCAGCTCTGGCCGGTCAGCTGGGTGAGCACCCAGTTGACCAGTCCGTACTCGGTGTCGAAGATCCAGCCCCACACGATGGTGGCCGTCAGCGCCGGCATCGCCCAGGCCAGCAGCAGCGCCACCGACAGCGCGGTGCGCATGACCGCGCCGAGCCTGGTCATGAGCACGGCGATCAGCACCCCGAGCACCATGGTCGCCACGACGCTGACCACGCACAGGGCGATGCTGCGCACCAGCACCGTCCAGAACTCCGGATCGGCGAGCACGTCGAGGTAGTTGCCCAGACCGATGAACTCGGGCGGGGCGCCGAAGATCTGCTCGCGCCCGAACTTCTGGAAGGACATGATCACCAGCTGGACCAGCGGCCAGCCGACGAACACGGCGATCATGATGAACGCGGGCGTCAGCAGCGCCAGCGGCGCCCACGGGAATCGGCGCGCGCGCCGCGGATCCGGCCCGGCGGGTCCACCGGCGGAATCCGGCGGCGTCGCCGACGGCGAGACCGACGGGGATGCGGAAAGGGTCGCCACCGCTCGCCTCCTCTCGGTTCAATCTATGGGCATGGCACGGGGCGCCCCGCATGCAGGGCGCCCCGTGTCACGACGGTCACCCGTTGAGGATCGACTCGATCTGCTCGTCCGCGGCCGTGGCGAGCTGCTGCACGTCACCGCCGCCTGCGATCTTCACGAAGAGGTCCTGCATGATGCCCTGGGCCTCCACGTCCGCCCAGTTCGGCGACGCCGGGGTGAGCTTCGCGTTGGCGGCCGCCTCGGCGATCACGGCCGCCAGCTCCGGCGTGGCGGCGGCGACCTGGTCGCCCAGCGAGGTCAGCGCGGGCACGAGGCCGGCGCCGGCGAGGATCGACTGGTACTCGTCGCTGAGGATGATCTCCAGCGCCTTCTTGGCCAGTTCGGGGCTCTTCGACTTCGCGGCGATGCCGATGTTCGACCCGCCGGCGAAGACCTGCGCGGCGCCGCCGTCCTTGCCCGGCAGCGCGTAGTAGCCGGTGGTCTCGGCGACGGCAGTGGGCTGCTGGTCCTCATCGGCCACGATCGACCAGTACGCCCAGCTGGGCGCCGAGTACGTGGCGGCCTTCTCGGTGCGGAACGGCACCCAGCCCTCGGTCTCGTCGCCGTCCTTGGGCGCCAGCGAGGCCTCGGTCATGAGCTCCTGAACCTGCATGAGACCGGCCACCGACTCGGGGCTGGACAGCTGCGCGTCCCAGGTGCCGTCCTCGAGGACTGCGACCTCGCCGCCGTTCTCCCATACGAACGGCAGGGCGTTGTACCAGTCCTTGCCGGGGAAGTAGACGCCCGAGACGCCGGGCAGCTTCTCGGCGAGCGTCACGCCGCCGGCGACGTACTCGTCGAGCGTCGTCGGCACGGCCACGCCGGCCTGCTCGTACATCGCGGTGTTGTAGAAGACGACGCGCGAACCCGAGTAGTAGGGCGCCGCGTACAGGGTGCCGTCCCAGGTGCCGGCCTCCACGAAGCCGGGCAGCAGGTCGGAGCCGCCCAGCTGCTCCTTGATGTCGTCGAGGCTCAGCAGCGCGCCGGCCGACGTGAAGGCCGGGGCCTGCGTGTTGCCCATCTCGACGATGTCCGGGCTGTCGTTCGAGGACAGGCTCGTCGTCAGCTTGTCGACCAGGCCGGTCCACTGCTGCTCTTCGATGACCAGGGTCGAGCCCGGGTTCTCGTCCTCGAAGGTCTCCTTCAGGTAGTCGCGTGCCTCCTGCGGGGTGTCGGTGCCGACGAGCCACACGCGGATCTCCGCGGGACCCTCGGTGGTGGGCGTGCCGCCGCCGCTGCCGGCGCAGCCGGCGAGCACGACCGCCGTCGCGCCGAGCAGCGCCAGGGCTCCGAGCTTCTTGTTCATGAGTGCCTTCCTTGGTTCTCTTGATGTGGAAGGGCCGCGCGGCCCATCCGGGGGGGGTCGAGGTGGCGCGTCTACGAAACGCCGAGTCTTCCTGACAGGACCACGACGGCTGCACCGCGCAGGACGATGTCCTGGCCCTGCTCGGTCATCCGCACCCGCACGCCGTCATGGAACTCGGCGAGCGTGCGCGCACGGAGGGTCTCCACGGTCGCCCGGGCGAGCGGTCCGTCCAGAAGCTCTGAGGGGCCGGAGAGCACGATCTCCGGAAGGTCGAGGGCGCCGACGATGGGAGCGATCGCGATCCCGAGCCGCTCGCCCGCGTCGCGCAGGACACCCTCGCGCCCCAGGGGGTCGGCGGCGGCGAGCCGTTCGCCCAGCGAGGGGACCGAGAGCCAGGCCTCGAGGCATCCGTCCTTCCCGCACGCACACGGCGGTCCGCCGTCGGTGCCGACGGTGACGTGGCCGAACTCGCCGGCGGCGAAGTGGCTGCCGAGCATGAGCCTGCCGCCGGTGAGCAGGCCCGAGCCGACGCCGCGCCCGACCTTGATGAGCATCAGGTCGTCTCCGCCGTGACCGTAGGTGTACTCCGCGAGCGCCGCGGCGTTGGCGTCGTTGGCGACGAGCACCGGAACGCCGAGCCGCTCCTCCAGGACACCCCGCAGCGGCAGGTGCCACCAGCCCACGTTCGGGGCGGACAGCACGGTCCCGGCGGGGTTCACGATGCCGGGCGTTCCCACCCCGACACCGAGCACCGGAGCCGTCGCCGCGGCGAGCAGCTCGCGGGCGAGCGACACGACCGCCTCCACGGCGGCCTCGCCGTCGCCGGCGGCGGGGTGGGCGATCCGGCGGCGCTCCACGATCTCGCCGTCCAGGGTGAGCACCGCCCCGAGGAACTCACCGGGGCCCGACAGGTCGATGCCGATGATCTGGTGGCCGGCTCGGTCGATGTCGACCAGGATCGCGGGCTTTCCCGGGCCGGATGCCTCGCGCACGCCCAGCTCGGCGACGTAGCGGTCGCCGATCAGCTCGGCGATGAGGTCGGAGACCGTGACGCGGGTGAGGCCGCTGATGCGGGCGAGGTCGGCCCGGCTCATCGGCCCGTCGTGGAACAGCGTCTGCAGCAGGAGCGAGCGATTGTGGCTGCGCGCGTGCTCAGGCAGCACCTTGGCACCCCGGCGGCGCACCCGGTCGGCGCCCGGAGCGGTCGCGGCGGCGGTGCCTGCGTGCGGTTCCATATTTGTTAGTAGAGCTTACGAACAAACAATCCGCAAGCCCTTGACCAACTTGTTACATTCGCCCTCCCCACCGAGATGGCGCCGTTCACCGTGTCCCGTACCATAGGAGCCGGGGCTTGCAGGACGTACCGGGGGGTGATGTCGTGGCCGATACGACGAGTGCGCCGTCGACGCCCGGCGCGCCCGGCGAACCGACCTATCAGTGGGCTCCCCCGCAGCCGTCGAAGCGATCGCATCGCGGCGCCTGGTGGGCCGGCGGCATCGCCGTGACCACGATCGCCGGACTGGTCGCGGCATCCCTCGTCCTCATCGCCCCCGGCACGGCCATCGCCGGCGTCTCGGTGGGCGGCCTCACCCCCGGCGCCGCCGCCGACGCGGTCAGCAGCCGCCTCGCCCAGACGCAGATCGTGATCGCCGGCGCGGAGGCGGACGCCATCGTCACCGGCGCCCAGCTCGGCGCCCAGGTCGATGCCGAAGCGCTGGCCGACGCCGTGTTCGCCGAGCGGCCGATGTGGAACCCGTCGACGTGGTTCTCCGAGCCGTCCCAGGCGACCGTGCAGCTCGACCACGCCGCCGCCACGGATGCGCTGCGGGCGGCCGTGCCGGCGATGTACACCGACCCGGTGGACGCGGTGGTCGCCTTCGACGCCGCCGCGAAGAGCTACGTGGTGACCCCGGCGGTGCCCGGCGAGGGCATCGACCTCGCCTCGGTCGAGTCCGTGCTGCAGGACGCGTTCGGCGAGGGCCTTCCCGTCGTCGAGCTGCGGCCGGAGCTGGTGCCGATCGAGGCCCGCACCCCCACGTACGTCGCCGATGCGACCGCCGAGATCCTCAACGCCATGATCGCCGAGGCGGGCTTCTACGTCGGCGACGAGCGCACCGTGCCGATCTCGGCCGAGACACTCGCCTCGTGGCTGACGATCGGCACCGACGAGCGCGGGGTGATCACCTTCACCGCCGATGTCGCCGCGATCCAGCAGGTGGTCGACACCCTGGCCGAGAAGGTCGATCGCGAGGCCCAGCCGACCACCGTCATCGCCGACGGCGACGGCAAGGTGCTCAACACCCTCGTCGAGGGCCGCACCGGGCGCACCCTCGGCGCCACCGCGGGCATCGCCGCCGCCTTCGCCGAGCAGCTCGAATCGGGCAGCGCGGCGTATGTCCTTCCGGTCACCATCACCGAGCCGACCGTGACCAAGATCAGCCGCTCGATCGAGGTCGACCTCAGCGAGCAGCGCGTCTACCTGCGCCAGGACGGCAAGGTGGTCAAGTCCTTCCTCGCCTCGACGGGCAAGCCCGCCACGCCCACGTACACGGGCACCTACCGCATCGGCTGGAAGCTCGCGATGCAGAACATGGGCAACAAGGACCTCACCAAGTCGCCCTACTACTACACCGAGAACGTGCCGTGGGTCATGTACTTCAACGGCGACCAGGCGTTCCACGGCGCGTACTGGCACAACAACTTCGGGCACGTCATGAGCCATGGCTGCATCAACCTGCGCATCAGCGACGCGAAGTTCCTCTACGACTGGGCGCCCTACGGCACCGTCGTCTGGATCCACGGCTGAATGACCGAGAACAAGACCCGCGAGACGGATGCCTCGGTCGAGGCGTTCGTCGAGGCCATCGCCGATCCGCAGCAGCAGGCCGACGCCCGCAGCCTCATCGGCGTGCTCGGCGAGATCACCGGCCACGAGCCGCGGATGTGAGGCCCGAGCATCATCGGCTTCGATTCATACCACTATCGGTATGAATCCGGACGTGAAGGTGACATGGCCGCCGCCGGGTTCTCGCCGCGGTCCCGCGAGCTCACCGTGTACCTCGCCGACGGCGTCGAGACGTACCGCGACGAGCTCGCCCGGCTCGGCCGGCACCGCACCGGCAAGGCCTGCCTGTACATCCGCCGTCTCGCCGACGTCGATCTCGAGGTGCTGCGCGACGTGCTGGGCCGCTCGTACGCCAACGTCACGGCGCAGGACGGCCGGATGGGCCGCGCCACGTAGCACCCTCAGTCGGCGGCTGCTGCGCGCGCGGGCGCGGGGCCCAGCGACGCCCGTTCCACGAGCGGCGGCGCCGGCACGACATGCGCCGCCGGCGCGGCACCGTCGATGAGCTCGAGCAGGCGACGGGCGACCTCGGCGCCCAAACCCGGGATGTCGGTCGCGAACGCGGTGAGCGCGGGCGCGCTGTGCACGCACAGCTGCGAGTCGTCCCCCGCGACGATCGAGACGTCGTCGGGCACCCGCCGGCCCGCCGCGACGGCGGCGCCGAGCCCGGCGACCGCCATGAGGTCGTCCTCGTAGATGAGCGCGGTCGGCGGATCGTCGCCGGTGAGCAGTTCGCGCGTGGCCGAGGCGCTGCGGCCCATGCTGAAGTCGGTGCGGGCGATCACGGCCGAGACGCCGTGATCCGCCGCGGCGGCGAGGAACGCCTCATCGCGCACCCGCGTGTGCGCGATCCGTGAGAACCCCGCGACCCGCGCGATGCGCCGATGCCCCCGCTGCGCCAGCCGCGCGACGACCGCGCGCATCGCCGCGGCGTCGTCGGCAGCGACAGCGGCCGCCTCGCCCGCGACGCTCGCGTCGGCGACCACGACCGCGGGGAGCGCATCCGCGCGTGCGGCCCACTCCAGGCGCGGGTCGTCGATGCGCGGGTCGACGATGACGACGCCGTCGACCCGCCCGGTCTCGCGCCAGCGATCGAGCGTCGCAAGCTCGTCGGCGGCGGTCGGCACGATCTGCAGCAGCAGCTCGGTCGCGCTGTCGGCCAGGGTCCGCTCGATGCCCTCGAGGAACCGCAGGTAGAACGAGTCGACGTCGAACCCGGTGCGGGCGAGCACCAGCCCGACCGCCCGAGTCCAGGGCCCGCCCATGGCCGCTCAGTCCGCGTCGATGATCGCGTTGAGCGTCGCCGACGGGCGCATGACCTGTGCGACCCGCTCGGGGTCGGGGTGGTAGTACCCGCCGATGTCGACGGGCGAGCCCTGCACGGCGAGCAGCTCGGCGACGATCTTCTCCTCGTCGGCGGCGAGGGCCTCGGCGACGGGCGCGAACGCGGCGGCCAGCTCGGCATCCCTCGTCTGCGCCGCCAGCTCCTGCGCCCAGTACAGGGCGAGGTAGAAGTGGCTGCCGCGGTTGTCGATCGTGCCGAGCCTGCGCCCCGGCGACTTGTCGTTCTCGAGGAACGTGCCGGTCGCGGCATCCAGCGTCTCGGCCAGCACCCGCGCCCTCTCGTTGCCGGTGACGTCGGCGTAGTGCTCGAACGACGCGGCGAGCGCGAAGAACTCGCCCAGCGAGTCCCAGCGCAGGTAGTCCTCGGCCAGCAGCTGCTGCACGTGCTTGGGCGCCGATCCGCCCGCGCCGGTCTCGAACAGCCCTCCCCCGGCAAGCAGCGGAACGATCGAGAGCATCTTCGCCGAGGTGCCGACCTCGAGGATCGGGAACAGGTCGGTGAGGTAGTCGCGCAGCACGTTGCCGGTCACCGAGATGGTGTCCAGGCCCTGCCGCATGCGGGCCAGCGAGTACCGCGCCGCCTCGGCCGGCGGCAGGATCGTGATCTGCACGTCCTTCGTGTCCAGCGTCGCCAGCGCCTGGTGCACCTTCGCGATCAGCTGCGCGTCGTGCGCGCGGTTGAGGTCGAGCCAGAAGACCGCCGGAGCCCCGGTCGCCCGGGCGCGGCCGACGGCCAGACGCACCCAGTCCATCACCGGGATGTGCTTGGTCTGCGTCCCCCGCCAGATGTCGCCGGCGCCGACCTGGTGCTCGATGACGACCTCGCCCGAGCTGTCGACGACCTGCACGACCCCCGCTGCGGCGATCTCGAAGGTCTTGTCGTGGCTGCCGTACTCCTCGGCCGCCTGGGCCATCAGGCCGACGTTGGGAACGGTGCCGATGGTGGCCGGGTCGAGCGGCCCGTTGGCGATGACGTCGTCGAGGACGGCCTGGTAGACCCCGGCGTACGAGGAGTCCGGGATGACGGCGAGGGTGTCGTCCTCGGACCCGTCGGCGCCCCACAGCCGGCCGCCGTTGCGCACGAGGGCGGGCATCGAGGCATCCACGATCACGTCGGAGGGCACGTGCAGGTTCGTGATGCCCTTGTCGGAGTTGACGTACGACAGGCGCGGGTCGTCGAGCGCGGCCTGGAACGCGGCGATGATCTCGTCGCCGCCCGGGGCCTCGGCGAGGCCGGCGAGGATCGAGCCCAGCCCGTCGTTCGGCGTGAGCCCCGCCTCCGCGATGCGGTCGCCGTACCGGTCGAAGACGTCGGCGAAGTAGGCGCGCACGACGTGGCCGAAGATGATCGGGTCGCTCACCTTCATCATCGTCGCCTTCAGGTGCACGGAGTAGAGGATGTCCTCGGCCCTGGCGGTCTCGATCGTCTCGGCGAGGAACTCGTCGAGCGCCGCCGCCGACAGGAACGTGCCGTCGATGATCTCGCGCGGCAGGACCTTCAGACCCTCCTTGAGCACGGTCTCGGTGCCGTCGTCGGCGATGTGCCGGATCGTGAGCACGTCGTCGTGGGCGGCGATCCACGACCGCTCGTTGTGCCGGAAGTCGTTCTCGCTCATCGTGGCGACGCGGGTCTTCGAGCCTGCTGGGAAGGGCTTGTTGAGGTGCGGGTGCCGGCGTGCATGGTTCTTGACCGACAGCGGGGCACGGCGATCGCTGTTGCCCTCGCGCAGCACCGGGTTGACCGCGGAGCCCTTGATGCGGTCGTAGCGGGCGCGGATGTCCTTCTCCTCGAGGGACTGCGGCTCGTCGGGGTAGTCCGGGATGTCGTAGCCCTGCGCCTGCAGCTCGGCGATCGCGCCCTTCAGCTGCGGAATGGATGCCGAGATGTTCGGCAGCTTGATGATGTTCGCCTCGGGCAGGGTCGCCAGGCCGCCGAGCTCGGCGAGCGCATCGCCCACCTGCTGCTCGGGCGTCAGCCGCTGCGGGAAGGCGGCCAGGATCCGGCCGGCGAGGGAGATGTCGCGCGTGGCGACCTCGATGCCCGCCTTGCCGGCGAACGACCGGATGATCGGCAGGAATGAGGCGGTGGCCAGGGCCGGCGCTTCGTCGGTGTGGGTGTAGATGATGGTCGACTCGGTCACTCGGCGATCCTACCGCACGGGCCTGCGATTTATCTCGACATCGAGATAAATCACGCGCGCACGCCCGCTCGTCGAGCGAGCCCCGCAGGGGCGAGACGAAACGCGCCGCACCCCCTGTCGCACGGGGAACCGTGCCCGGAAGGCGGCCGCGGACGTTGCGCGCCGACCGAATGCCGTTAGCCTGACTTCATGGCTGAACTTCGACTGGTCGAGCTCTCGGCCGACACGATCGTCGCCGTGAACAATCTGTCGCTGAAGCCCGGGCAGGAGCAGTTCCTCGCTCCCGTGTCGTACGGCGTCGCGGCGACCGTGGTGAATCCGGCGACGTCCTGGCAGCGCGTCGTGCTCGACGGCGACGAGGTCGTCGGCTTCGTCAGCGCGAACTTCGACCCCGACTTTCCGCAGGAGCATTTCCGCTCCGTGCTGTGGCGGATCAACGTCGACGCCGACGATCAGGGGCGCGGAATCGGCCGCTTCGCGGTCGAGGGACTGCTCGAGGAAGCACGCCGGCGAGGCGAGACCCACGTCGACGTCATCTACGAGGCGGGGGCGGGCGGGCCCGAGGCGTTCTTCGAGCGAATGGGCTTCACACCGGTCGGTGAGACAGAGTACGGTGAAGTGATCGCTGAGATCCGACTCTAGGATCCGCTGGGGGAATATCGCACTTTCGGCTGTCTCGAAGCCGTCCTGATCCGGGCGGCGGGGTCTCGGATTCCCCTCCCCCACCGAGGCCTCGTCGCCCTCCTTTCACGGCGCCCCGCCGTACCGCACGTCGCCGTTCGCCTCCGCTGCGCAGGAGGATGTGCGGAACGTCGGAGGATCTGCGTAAGATCCACCGACTTTCGTGTCATGCTCCGACGTTTCGCCCTCCCCAGGAGGAGCGTCGGGTGCACTGTCCACGTCGGGCCACGTGCGGCGGCGGCGATCGCCGCCGGAGCGCCGATCATCGGGACATGGACCTCGTGTCATGGATCACCACGCGCGGCGGCATCGTGCATCGCGATGTGGCGCGCCGCACGTACACCGATGCGGCGATCGCCCGTGCTGTCCGTGCCGGCGGGATCGAACGGGTGCGGCGACACTGGCTCGCCGCAGAGGGGGCGCCGGCGGATCTGCTGGCCGCGGCGCGGGCCGGCGGGCGGGTCGCATGCCTCACGTTCGCGCGACGGCGGAAGTGGTGGATGCCGGAAGGCATCGACACCGCGCGGCACCTGAGCATCGGCCCCCATGCGCGTCGAGGCGCCGTCGGGAAGGGCGACATCGTGCACTGGACGAAGCCGGTGGGCGCGGCATCCCCACACTCCCTTGAGGAGTCCGTCGAAGACGCGCTCGCCCACATCGCGCTGTGCGCCGACCTGGAATCCGCGCTGGTGATCTGGGAGTCCGCGATCCGGATCGAGGGGATCGCCGTCGAGGCGCTGCGCCACGTGCGCTGGACGACGCGGGTCGCTCGGCGCCTCGCGCAGGAGGTGACCGGACTGTCCGACTCCGGGCTGGAGACGTACTTCCGGGTCCGCCTCGGGCCCTGGGGCCTGCCGATAAGGCACCAGCCCATCATCGCCGGCCGGCCGGTCGACTTCCTGATCGGCGAGCGCCTGATCGTGCAGATCGACGGCTACGCGCATCACTCGAGCTCGGCGCAGCGCACCAAGGATGTCGCGTTCGACGCCGAGCTCCGTCTGCGCGGATACACCGTCCTGCGCTTCACCTATGCCCAGGTGCTGCACGATTGGCCCGCGGTCGAGCGCGCCATCGCCCGCGCGCTGGCCGCCGGCCTGCAGCGGCCCCGCTGAACGTCGGAGCTTCGAGCGATCGTCGGAGGGATCGGGGCAGATCCTCCGACCTTCGCCCGAAGCTCCTGCGTTCTCCCGCGCCGTCGAGCCGAGCACCCACGCCCGGCCGCCGTCGTCAGACGAGCGACTCCCGCCACGCACTGTGCAGCTGGGCGAACTTGCCGGTGCCGGCGATGAGCGCCTCCGGGGTGTCGTCCTCGATGATGCGGCCGTGCTCCATCACCAGCACGCGGTCGGCGATCGCCACCGTCGACAGGCGGTGGGCGATGATGATCGCGGTGCGGTCGGCGAGCAGGGTCTGCAGCGCATCCTGGATCTGACGCTCGGACGGGATGTCCAGCGACGCCGTGGCCTCGTCGAGGATGAGCACCGCGGGGTCGGCCAGGAAGGCGCGTGCGAACGAGATCAGCTGCCGCTGGCCCGCCGAGACCCGGCCGCCGCGCTTGTTCACGTCGGTGTCGTAGCCGTGCGGGAGGCGCTCGATGAAGGCATCCGCCCCCACCGCCCGGGCCGCGGCCCGGATCTCGTCCATCGTCGCGTCGGGCTTGCCGAGCGCGATGTTGTCGGCGACCGTGCCGCTGAACAGGTACGCCTCCTGCGTGACCATCACGATGGCGCGGCGCAGGTCCTTCGGGTGCAGCGACCGCAGGTCGACGCCGTCGAGGGTCACCGCGCCGCGGGTCGGGTCGTAGAACCGCGACACCAGCTTGGCGAGCGTCGACTTGCCGGCGCCCGTCGTGCCGACGAGCGCGACGGTCTGCCCGGCGGGGATGTCGAGCGAGAAGTCGGGCAGGACGACCCGCCCGTCGCCGTAGCCGAACTCGACGCCCTCGAAGCGGATGCCGCCGCGCGCCGTCCACAGGTCGACCGGGTTCGTCGGGTCCGGCACCGTGGGCTCCTCCTCGAGGACGCCCGAGACCTTCTCCAGCGCCGCCGTCGCGGACTGGTAGGTGTTCAGCACCATCGCGATCTCCTGCAGCGGCGCGAAGAAGTTGCGCACGTACAGCACCGCCGAAAGCAGCACGCCGATCGCGAGCGTCCCGTCCGCGACGCGGATGCCGCCCCACAGCAGCACGACGGCGACGGCGACGGCGGCGATCGCGAGCAGGCCCGGCTCGAACGCGCCGAACAGGCGGATCGCCCGCATGTTCACCTCGCGGTACTGCCCGGACAGGTCGCCGAACTCGTCGTCGTTGCGCTCCTCCTTGCGGAACGCCTTGACCGCGCGCACGCCGGTCATCGTCTCGACGAACTTCACGATCACCTTCGCGCTGACCACCCGCGACTCGCGGTACACGACCTGCGAGCGTCGGTAGAACCAGCGCATGAGGAAGTACAGCGGGATGCCGGAGGCCACCAGCACCAGACCCGATCGCCAGTCCCACAGCAGCAGCGCGATGAGGGTGAACGCGCCGTAGAGCACCCCGGAGACGAGTTCGTTGAGGCCGCCGTCCAGCAGCTCGCGGATCGTGTCGAGGTCGCTGGTCTGCCGCGAGATGATGCGGCCCGACGTGTACGACTCGTGGAACTCCAGGCTCAGCCGCTGGGTGTGCAGGAAGATGCGGATGCGCAGCTCGAGCATGACGGCCTGGGTGAGCCGCGCGCCCACGACGACGTACCAGCCGATGAGGGCCGCGCCGCCGAAGGCGGCCACCAGGTACACCGCGACGATGACGAAGGTCGGCATCCAGTCGTTCGCCTCGATCACCGCCGGCAGGGCCCGGTCGATGCCGATCGCGATCAGGATCGGCCCGATGACCCGCAGCACGGTAGACACGACGAGCACGACCGCCGCGAGCACCAGCTGCCGCCACAGCGGCTTCAGCAGCGACCCGAGCAGCCGCAGCGAGCGGCGGCGGATCGCCCTGCTCTCGGCGCGCGTGTAATCGGAGCGGTCCTCGCCGCTCGTGCCGATGACTCCGGTGCTCACAGGTTCACCTCCCTCTCCCGCATGCGGGCCTGTTCGTCTTCCAGACTCGAGATCACGTGCCGGTAGTGCGCGCTCGTGCGCAGCAGCTCGGAGTGCGTGCCGACCGCGGTGATGCGGCCGCGCTCCAGCAGCGCGACGCGGTCGGCGAGCATGACGGTCGACGGCCGGTGGGCGACCACGAGCGCCGTGGTGTCGGCCATGACCTCCCGCAGCGCGTCCTCGACGAGCTTCTCGGTGTCGACGTCGAGCGCCGACAGCGGGTCGTCGAGCACCAGCACCGCCGGCCGGGCCGCGACGGCGCGGGCCAGGGCCAGGCGCTGGCGCTGGCCGCCGGACAGCGACAGACCCTCCTCGCCGATGATGGTGTCCACCCCGTCGGGCAGGTCGTCGACGAAGCCGGCCTGGGCGACTGCGAGCGCCTCGCGCAGGACCCGCTCTCCTTCGGGGCTGTCGGGGTCGATGTCCTCGCGGCCCAGCAGGACGTTCTCGCGCACGGTCTGCGAGAACAACGTCGCGTCCTCGAAGGCCATGCCGATGTGCGTGCGCAGCTCGGTGAGCGTCAGCTCGCGGATGTCGACACCGTCCAGCAGCACCCGGCCCCCGGTGACGTCGTACAGGCGGGTGGGGAGCGTGGTCAGGGTCGTCTTGCCCGAGCCGGTGAGCCCGACCAGCGCCATGGTCTCACCGGGGCGCAGCACGAGGTCGATGCCGTCGATGAGGTCGGGCTCGGTGGGCATCGCGTCCGGGTAGCGGAAGTGCACGCCCTCGAAGACCAGACTGCCGCGCGGCTCGATCACGTGGGCGGGATGCCGCGGGTCGACGATCGTGTTCTGCTCGTCGAACACCTCGAAGATGCGGTCGGTGGCCGTGCGTGCGTCGAGGGTGAACGAGTAGAGGAAGCCGATCGACTCCATCGGCCAGCGCAGCACGGTGGCCATCGCGAAGAACGCGATCAGCTGCGCGATGGTGAGCTGGCCGAGCATGATCAGCACGATGCCGGTGCCCAGGCTCAGCGCGAACGCGATGTCGGGCAGCAGCACCAGCCAGAACCAGATCCAGCCGACCGACCGCGCCTTGTCGAGCTCGGTCTCGCGCAGGGTCTCGGCCTGCTGGGCGAACTTGCGCAGCGCGTACTTGCCGCGGCCGAAGGCCTTGAGGACCCGGATGCCGTGCACCGATTCCTCGACGCTGGTCGCCAGGTCGCCGGCCTGATCCTGGCTGCGGCGGGCGAGGGTGCCGTACGTCTTCTCGAACCGCGACCCCGCGTACCAGATCGGAGCGGAGCACACGAGGAAGACGGCGCCCAGCACCCAGTGCCAGCTGAACAGCAGCACCAGCCCGACGACGATCGTGATGATGTTGACGACCAGCAGCACGCTGCCGAACGCCAGCCAGCGCCGCAGCATCGAGATGTCCTGCATCATCCGCGAGAGCAGCTGTCCGGACTGCCAGCGATCGTGGAAGGCCACGGGCAACCGCTGCAGCCGTGAGTAGAACGCGGTGCGCAGGTCGTACTCGACCTGCGTGCCGGGGGCGAGCACGAACCAGCGACGCGCCCACACCAGCAGCGCCTCGATGAGTCCGAGCGCGAGGATCGCGGCGGCGCCCCAGGCGATCTGGGCGGGGTCACCCGTCGCGATCGGGCCGCGCACGACCACCTCGAGGATGATCGGGATGCCGAGGGCGGCCAGGCTCGCAAGCAGCGCGCTGACGGCGCCCAAGACCAGGCGCGGCATCACGGCCTTCGCGAACGGAAGCAGGCGTGAGAGCGCGCGCAGCGTGGACTGCTGGGGAGGGGAGGAAGCGGTGGTGGTCATGATCCTTGCGGGGACGGCGATCGACGGCGCGCGGAGCGCGAAGCGCTCTGGAGATCCAGAACGTGGGGGCAGCGGATCCTATGCCCGGAGGCGGATCGTGCGAGGTCCTGCGGCGGTCACCCGAAGAAGGGGCGGACCGTCCCGACGAGGACGGCGGCGTCGGGCTCGATGATGACGGCCTGATACACGGCTTCCTCCTCGGATCGTGGGACGGTGACCGGCAGCCGCTGCGCGACATACCAGCCGAACAGCTTATTGCGGGCAGCCGCGTCTGCGCAAGATCGACGTCGCACCGGGGGTGTCGGCCCTCCCAGGCGCCCTGCTAGAGTCTGCCCATCCAACCGGCTCGCCGGCGGATAGCCGACGACAAGTGAGAGGAGTCGGACTATGCCGCTGCGATCAGTCACCCCCGCTGGTGGCATCGCCAGACGCACGCTCGCAGCTGTCGATGACGGCGGGTCGACACGGATGCCGGCGCCGACCCCGTCCTACCCGCCGGGAATCACCGTCGAGACGCTGGCGCGCGGGATGCCGCGTGCGCTCGACGGGCAGGGTCTGGTGCTGCTGCACGTCACCTATGAGCCCGGTGCCGTCATCCGCGCGCACACCGACCCGGGCGCGGCCACCTACTCGGTGCAGTCCGGCACGATCGAGTTGAGCATCGAATCCGGCACCGCGCAGCTCGAGCGCGCCGGTCAGGACGAGAGTCAGATGCTCAACGCCGGCGACACGATCGCGACGCGCACCGGCGACGCCGTCTTCTACGACGCCGGCACCGCGCACACCACGCGCAACAGCGGCCGGTCGCCGGCGACCATGATCGTCGCCGCGATCTTCACGCCCGACAAGCCGCTGCTGCAGCCTGTGGACGGCGACGGAGCGGACTGACCGGCTCGGGTCAGGCGGCGGCCTCCCGCGCGAGCAGGCTCCGCTTGACGTCGAGGCCCCAGGCGAAGCCGCCGAGCGTGCCGTCCGACCGGAGCACCCGGTGGCACGGCACGAACAGCGCGGGCGCGTTGCGCGCGCAGATCGAGGCGGCGGCCCGCACGGCAGCCGGCTCGCCGATCGCGGCGGCGAACTCGGTGTAGGTGAGCGGGCTGCCGGGCTCGATGGTGCGCAGGCCCGCCCACCCGCGCTCCTGCAGCGCGGTGCCCCGCTGGGCCACCTCGACGCCGTCGATGGCGGTGACGTCTCCGGCGTAGTAGGCGCGTGCGGCCGCGGCGGCCGCGGTCTCGCCCTCGACGACCTCGCTGGGGCGCAGCTGCCGCGGGATGCGGTCGAGGGCCTCCTGCGGGTCGGCGGTCCACCCCGAGGCGAGCACGCGCCCGCGCTCGTCGGCGACGATCGTGAACGGGCCGTCAGGGGTGTCGATGGTCTGGATGGTGGCGGTCACGAGATCTCCTTCGAGGTCTGGGGGTCGAGGATGGGGACGCGGTTCGGCGATCGGGGTACGTGGTTCGGCGTTCGGCGTTCGGCGTTCGCAATTCAGTCTCCGCGGGGCCTGGGCCGGGCCGGAGTGCGCGTGTTCTCGGGCCGGTGCGGGCGGACGCCACTCGCCGAGACTGAATTGCGGACGGCGGGGCGGGGTGCAGCTGCGGCGGCGGGGCGGGGTGCTGCGGCGGCGGGGCGGGGTGCTGCTGCGCCGGGGCGGGGTGCGGGTGCGGCGGCGGCGCGCCACAGGTGAGCGGTGAGGTAGCTGCGCCAGGGCGCGGTGCGCGCAGCCCAGGCGGTGAGGCCGGCGGCGTCGGAGGGGATGCCGGCCGCCGCCGCGCCGGTGCGCACGGCCACATCTCCGGGCAGGATCACGTCGGGGTCGCCGGTGATGCGCATGCGCACATAGTCGGCGGTCCACGGGCCGATGCCCGGCAGGGCGAGCAGGGCGGCGCGTTGGGCCGCGTTGTCGTCGCCCGGGCTGAGCACGAGGTCGCCCGCGGCGAGCGCAGCCGCCGCGCCGGTGACGGCGCGGATGCGCGCGGCGGGGCCGCGCAGCACCTCGTGGCCGTGCTCGGCGATCGCCGCCATCGTCGGGAAGAGCCGGTCGACGCCCTCGCCCTCGGCGGCGGTGCCCACGTCGACCGGCGCGCCGAGCGCGTCGGCGAGACGGGTCAGCGCGGTGCGTGCCGAGGCGACGGAGACCTGCTGGCCGATCATGGCGCGGATGAGCATCTCGGCGGGGTCGGCGGCGCCGGGGACCCGGATGCCGGGGGTCGCCGCCACGAGCGGCGCCGCCTCCGCGTGCTCGGCGAGGGCGGCGTCGACCGCGATCGGGTCGGCGTCGAGGTCGAACAGGCGCCGGGCGCGACCGACGAGCACCGGCAGATCCGCGAGGTGCGCCAGGCGCGCGTCCAGGCGCACTCGGGTTCCGTCGTGGCGCAGCCGGAACCAGGCGGGGCCGCCGGGCAGGGCGAGGGTGCGGGCGTATGAGTCGGCGGTGGCGTGCTCGATCCCGGGCAGGGCCCGGGCGGTCATCCAGGCGAACAGTCCCGCGGCGTCGAAGGGCCTGCGAACCGGCAGCGCGAGCGAGATGCTCCCCGCCTCCTGGCCCGAGCCGTGACCGCTCCCCGAGCCCGTCGAGGGCCCCGAGCCGTGACCGCTCCCCGGGCCCGCCGAGGGCCCCGAGCCGTGACCGCTTCCCAAGCCCGCCCCGCTCCCCGAGCCTGTCGAGGGGCGCCGCGCCCGCAGCTCCAGCGGCGTCAGCCCGAACACCTCGCGCATCGTGTCGTTGAACTGCCGGACGCTGGCGAACCCGGCCGAGAAGGCGACGTCGGCGGCCGACAGATCGGTGCCGACCAGCAGCATCCGCGCGGTGTGCGCGCGATGCGCGCGGGCGAGCGCGAGCGGCCCCGCGCCGAGCTCCGCGACGAGCAGGCGGGTGAGGTGCCGCGGCGAGTAGCCGAGGCGCGCAGCGAGTCCCGGCACGCCCTCGCGCTCGATCACCCCGTCGGCGATGAGCCGCATCGCGCGGCCGGCGGCGTCGCCGCGCAGGTTCCACTCGGGCGAGCCGGGGGCCGCCTCCGGCAGGCACCGCTTGCACGCCCGGTAGCCGGCTTCGTGCGCGGCGGCGCTGGTGGGGTAGAACGTGACGTTGACCGGCTTGGGCGTGCGAGCGGGGCAGCTCGGCCGGCAGTAGATGCCGGTCGAGCGCACCGCGGTGACGAACTGCCCATCGAAGCGCGCATCGCGCGATTCGATCGCGCGATACCGCTCGTCGAAGGTCATGGTCGTACCGGTCATTCATCAAGCCTGACACGTGCCGGACGCACCGGCTAGCGGAAATCGGACATGACCGTGGCGACCTGCGAGTAGCGTGGCGCCCATGGAGACCAAGGAGTACGACCTCATCGTGATCGGCGCCGGACCGGTGGGCGAGAACGTCGCCGACCGCGCCACCGCGGGCGGTCTGCGCACCGTGATCGTCGAGGAGGAGCTGGTCGGCGGCAGCTGCTCGTACTGGGCCTGTGTGCCCTCCAAGGCGCTGCTGCGCCCGCACGGCGTGCTCAGCGAGGCCCGCGCCGTCGCCGGCGCCCGGGAGGCGGCCGCCGGCGACCTCGACATCCCGGCCGTGCTGCGACGGCGGGATGCCGCCGTCGGCGACTGGGACGACACGGGGCAGGCCGACTGGCTGAGCTCGGCGGGCATCGACCTCGTGCGCGGCCACGGCGAGCTGATCGCGCCCCGCCGCGTGCGGGTCGCGGCCGCCGACGACACCGTGACGCTGCTCGCGGCCAGGCACGCCGTCGCGGTGTGCACCGGCAGCGCCCCCCGGGTGCCGGCCGAGCTCGCCGACATCCAGCCGTGGACCAGTCGCGACGCGACGAGCGCGCACGAGCTGCCCGCTTCGCTCGCGATCGTCGGGGGCGGCGTGGTGGCGTGCGAGCTGGCCACCGCCTACGCGGGGCTCGGCGTGCGGGTGACCATGATCGTGCGCAGCGGCCTCCTCGGGCGGGTCGAGCCCTTCGCGGCCGACGCCGTCCGCGACGGACTCGAGACGCTCGGCGTGGACCTGCGCCTGCCCGCCGCCGTCGCCGAGGCGCACCGCACCGAGAAGAACGCCGTGCTGACCCTCGACGACGGAAGCCGCGTCGTCGCCGAGCAGGTGCTGGCGGCGACCGGCCGCATCCCCCGCACGTCGGATCTGGGGCTCGAGAACGTCGGCCTGGTCCCCGGCGACTGGCTCGCCGTCGACGACACGCTGCGCGTGGAGGGCACCGACTGGCTCTACGCCGTCGGCGACGTCAACCACCGTGTGCTGCTGACCCATCAGGGCAAGTATCAGGGGCGTGCCGCCGGCGACGTCATCGCGGCGCGGGCGCGCGGCGGCGACGTCGATGCCGCGCCATGGGGCGCGCACGTGGCCACCGCGGACCACGCCGCCGTCCCGCAGGTGGTCTTCACCGAGCCGGAGGTCGCCGCGGTCGGCCTCACCGCCGCGCAGGCGCAGGACGCCGGGCATCCCGTCCGCGTGCTCGACGTCGACCTGGCGAGCCTGGCCGGCGCCGCCGCCCGCGCCGACGACTACCGGGGGCGCGCCCGCGCGGTCGTCGACGACGACCGCGGCGTGCTCCTGGGCGCGACGTTCGCGGGCGCCGGGGTCGCCGACCTGCTGCAGGCGGCGACGATCGCCGTGGTCGGCGAGGTGCCGCTGCAGCGGCTCTGGCACGCCGTGCCGTCGTTCCCCACCCTCGCCGAGGTGTGGCTGCGGTGGCTCGAGGCGTACGGGCGCGAGAGCGCACTCACCACCCGTCGGTGATTCACACGCCGACCGCGGCTCAGTGGAAGAAGTGCCGCTCGCCCGTGAAGAACATCGTGACGCCGCGCTCGCGCGCCAGCTCGATCGTCTCCTCGTCGCGCACCGAGCCCCCCGGCTGCACGATCGCCGAGACGCCGGCGTCGATGAGCACCTGCGGTCCGTCCGAGAAGGGGAAGTAGGCGTCCGATGCCGCGACCGACCCGGCCGCCCGGTCCCCGGCACGCTCGACGGCGAGCCGGCAGGAGTCGACCCGGTTCACCTGCCCCATGCCGATGCCGACGGTGGCCGAGTTCTTGGCGAGTACGATCGCGTTCGACTTCACCGCGCGGCACGCCTTCCATGCGAAGATGAGGTTCGTCATCTCCTCCTCGCCCGGGCGCTCTCCCGACACGAGCTCCCAGTCCTTGGCGACCGACTCGACGTCGTCGGGGAAGCGGTCGGCGTCCTGCAGCAGCAGCCCGCCTGAGACCAGCCGCACGTCCATGCGCTCCTGTCGCCAGTCGGCGGGGAGCTTGAGGATGCGCAGGTTCTGCTTGAGCTTGAAGACCTCCAGAGCCTCGGGCTCGAAGTCGGGGGCGAGGATCACCTCGGTGAAGATGTCGCGCAGGTTCTCGGCCATCTTCAAGGTCACGGTCCGGTTCGCGGCGATCACCCCGCCGAAGGCCGAGACCGGGTCGCACTCGTGAGCGCGCAGATGGGCCGACGCGATCGGGTCCAGCGCGTTGCGGGCGGCGACCGCGATCCCGCACGGGTTGGCGTGCTTGATGATCGCGACGGCGGGATGCACCATGTCGAACGCGGCGCGCAGTGCGGCATCCGCGTCGACGTAGTTGTTGTACGACATCGCCTTGCCCTGCAGCTGCGTCGCCTGGGCGATGCCGTGACCGTCCTGGGTGGTGTAGATCGCCGCGCGCTGGTGGCCGTTCTCTCCGTACCGCAGGGTCGCCAGGCGCTCGGCCTTGATGGTGAGGAAGGCGGGCAGGTCCTCCTCGGCGAGGGTGCTGTCGGCGAACCAGGTGGCCACGGCGCGGTCGTAGGCGGCGGTGTGGGCGAAGGCGCGCGCGGCGAGCTCGCGACGCTGCGCGAGGGTGGTGCCGCCCTTCCCGATCGCCTCGATCACGGCCGGGTACGACTCGGGCGAGACCACCACCGCGACGTTGGCGAAGTTCTTCGCCGAGGCGCGCACCATCGCGGGGCCCCCGATGTCGATCTGCTCGACGATCGCGTCGGGGTCGGCGCCCGAGGCCACCGTCTCCACGAACGGGTAGAGGTTGACGACGACGACTTCGAACGGCTCGATGCCGAGGTCGGCCAGCTGACGCTCGTGGTCTTCGAGGCGGAGGTCGGCGAGCAGCCCGGCGTGCACGCTGGGATGCAGGGTCTTGACCCGTCCGTCCAGCGATTCGGGGAAGCCGGTGACCGTCGCGACATCCGTCACGTCGAAGCCGGCCTCGCGGATGCGCGCCGCCGTCGATCCGGTCGAGACGATCTCGACGCCGGCTGCCGCGAGGGCCCCCGCGAGCTCGATCAGCCCGGTCTTGTCGCTGACGGAGACGAGGGCGCGTCGGACGGGGACGACGTCGCGGTCGCGGTACAGGGCGGGATCGTGGCTCGGGCCGGCCATCTCTACTCCTCTGCTGCGGGAAGGGGTGCGGGGGCGGGTGCAGCGGTCGCCGCGGGCTGGGTGGCGTGGCGGCGCACGACATCGATGAGCAGGCGCCGCTCGACGGGCTTGATGCGCTCATGCAGCGTGTGCTCGTCGTCGCCGGGCAGCACGGGCACGCGCTCCTGGGCGATGACGGGGCCGGTGTCGACGCCGTCGTCGACGATGATCACGCTCGCTCCGGTCTGGGCGACCCCGGCGGCCAGCGCGTCGCGCACGGCGTGCGGGCCGGGGAACTCGGGCAGATAGGCGGGGTGGGTGTTGATGATCCGCGGCGAGTAGCGGGCCACCACCTCGGGCGGCAGCAGGCGCATGAGGCCGCTGAGCACGATGAGGTCGGGATGCCAGATGTCCAGCTGCGCGGCCAGCTCGGCACCCCAGTCGGCGCGGGTGGCGAAGCGCGTGTAGGGGACGACGAAGGACGGGATGCCGTACTCCTCGGCGTGGGCGAGCCCGTCGCAGGGCCGGTCGGCGCCGACGACGGTCACCTGGGCCGGGAAATCGGGCTCGCTCGCCGCCTCCAGGAGCGCCCGCAGGTTGGAGCCCCCGCCGGAGATCAGGACGGCGACCGACAGCACCTGTCAAGTCTATGGGGCGGCGGCATCCGCCTCTTCCGCCGCGGCCCACTGGGGAGCGGGGCCGGGGCGTCGTGCCGGCGACAGGAGCAGGATGCCGGCGCCCACCAGCACCTCCAGGCCCGCCGCGAGCGCGACCGGACCGGGCTCGGGGCCGACCTCGGCGAGGCGGCCGGGGCCGAGCGCACCGGAGGCGACGGCGGCCAGCAGCGCGGCGCCCGCGCCGGAGAGCACCGCGACCGACAGCGCCAGCACCAGCCGCGGCAGCATCGCCTCGCCGCGCAGCCGCGACCGCAGCACCCAGCCCGCCAGCGCCCCGGCGGCGATCGGCAGCAGCAGCACGATGAGCAGCCAGGGGGAGACCGACTCGGGCAGCGCCCCGAGGATCGGGATGCCGGGCACGACGCCGACCTGCGTGCCCGCGGGCGAGACCGCGGTGCCCGGGCCGAGGACGAAGCCCGGTCCGGTGACCCACGCCAGCGCCCACACCACGAGTGTGGGCAGGTAGGCGAGCTGGCCGAGGGTCACCAGCGTTGCGCCCAGGGCGTCGACCTGGGCGCTCTCGTAGAGCGCGATGATCTGCGGGCCGCGGCCGATGAGCGCGACGGCGAGCGCGAGGGCGCCCAGGCCGATGAGGGCGCAAAGCGCGAGGGCCGTGCCGCGCGCGATGAGGCCGGGCACCGCGGGCCACTCCCCCGGCCAGGCCGCGACCCGCGCGCGCACCGCGGCGAGTCCGCCGCGGCGCCATGCGGCGACGATCGCGCCGGTGAGCGCCGCGAGCCCGTAGACGAGGGAGGGCGCGAGCACGGCCTGCCACGGCACGGGATCCACGACGGCGGTGCGCGCCGTCACCGCGATGGCGGCGGCGAGCCCCGCGAACACGATGGTGCCGCTGAGCACGCCCGTGATCCAGGCTCCGGCGCCGGCGGCGCGGGCGCCGGAGCGGGCGGCGAAGATCGCGGTGAACGACGCGAACGCGAGGGGTGCGAGCGACAGGGTGAACGAGGCCGCATCGACGGGGATGCCGGTCTGCACGATGAACTCGTCGGGCAGCGTGAGCGGCAGCGGCACGAGGTTGCCCAGCTGCCAGATCGCGGCGGATGCCGGCCACAGCGAGCCCCAGTCCGGACGGGCGATCCCGAACACCCAGAGCACCGTCAGGGGGGCCAGCACGGCCGCCAGCGCCGCGGCTGCGGCGATGGCGGCGTCGAGGGCGGAGAGCAGGGCGACGAGGAGGCGGTGCATGCGGTATCGACCCTATAAGCGCCCGCGCGCGGCGACCGGCGGCCACGCAGGGGCTCCCGGCATCCGGTCCTCGTGTGCGCGCGGGGGCCTCGGAGGCGATAGCCTTCCCTGGGAACTTCCTGAATGCCCCCTTTCCCGAGGAGACCGATGACCACCGAACAGACCGTCGCGCCCGCGGAGGCCGAGCCTCAGCCGCGCAACGCCCTCGACCGCTTCTTCGAGATCACCCGGCGCGGGTCGACGATCGGAACCGAGGTGCGCGGAGGCCTCGTGACCTTCGTCACGATGGCCTACATCGTCGTGCTGAACCCGATCATCCTGTCCGGCACGCCCGACGTCGACGGCAACGAGCTGTCGTTCGCCGCGGTCGGCGCCGCCACCGCCCTCACCGCCGGGGTCATGACGATCCTGTTCGGCCTGGTCTCGCGCCTGCCGTTCGCGTTCGCCGCGGGCCTGGGGATCAACGCGTTCCTCGCGTTCAGCGTCGTCGGCGAGGTGACCTGGGGCGAGGCCATGGCGCTCGTGGTGATCAACGGCGCGATCATCGTGCTGCTGTCGGCCACCGGGCTGCGCAAGATGATCTTCGATGCGGTCCCGGTCCAGCTGAAGATCGCCATCACCGTCGCGATCGGGCTGTTCATCGCCTTCATCGGCTTCGTGAACTCCGGCTTCGTCACGTCGACCGGTGCCGCCTCTCCCCCGGTCGGCCTGGGCGTCGACGGGTCGGTCGCGACGATCCCGACGCTCCTGTTCGTCGTCACGCTGCTGCTGACCTCCATCCTGATCGCGCTGAAGGTCAAGGGCGGCATGCTCATCGGCCTCATCGTCGGAACGGTGCTCGCCGTCATCGCCGAGGCCGTGTTCAAGCTCGGCTCGGCCGTCGACAACCCGGGCGGCTGGGGCCTGACGATCCCCGCGCTGCAGGGGTCGCCGATCTCGGTTCCCGACCTCAGCCTGCTGGGCGCGGTCGACTTCGGCTTCGACCTCGCGAAGGTGAGCATCGTCACGCTCATCATGCTCGTGTTCACCCTGGTGTTCTCGAACTTCTTCGACGCCATGGGCACGATGACGGGCCTGGCGAAGGAGGCGAACCTCGCCGACGCGAAGGGCGACTTCCCGCGCATCAAGTCGGCGCTGGTCGTCGAGGGCGTCGGCGCGATCGCCGGTGGACTCACATCGTCGTCGTCGAACACCGTGTTCATCGAGTCGGGCGCCGGCATCGGCGAGGGCGCGCGCACGGGCCTTGCCAACATCGTGACCGGTGTCGTGTTCCTGCTGGCGATGTTCTTCACGCCGCTGACCTCGATCGTGCCGACCGAGGTCGCCGGAGCGGCCCTGGTGATCGTGGGCGCGATGATGATGTCGCAGATCAAGAGCATCGACCTGACCGACTTCCGGGTGCTGCTGCCGGTCTTCCTGACGGCGACGGTGATGCCGCTGACCTACTCGATCGCCAACGGCATCGGGGCGGGCTTCATCAGCTGGGTCGCCATCCACGCCCTGTCGGGCCGTGCCAAGCAGGTCAGCCCGCTGCTGTGGATCGTCGCGATCGGCTTCGTGATCTTCTTCATGCGGGGCCCCATCGAGGCGATGATCGCCTGACCCGGGCTGCGAGCCCCGCGCTGACGACGGATCAGTCGCGGGGCTCGAGCAGGAAGACGGCGATCACGCGCGACGTCTTCGTGGCGTAGTCCGCGTAATCCGGCCACGCCTCCACGGCCCGGTCCCACCACTCGGCGCGCTCGGCGCCGCTGAGCTCGCGGGCGGTGTAGTCGCGCTTGACGGCGCCGTCCTGCAGCTCCACGTGCGGGTGGCGGCGCATGTTGCCGGCCCACTTCGGCTCCAGCGGCGCGCCGCCGCGCGACGCGACGACGGCGTAGCGTCCTTCGTGCTCGACGCGCATCAGGGCGGTCTTGCGCAGGGCGCCGGTCTTGGCCCCCACGGTGGTCAGCACCACGATCGGCTTCCCGCGCAGGAGGTTCGCCTCGGCGCCCGCGGACGCCTCGAACTTCTCGGCCTGCTCACGGGCCCACTCGGATGTGCTCGGCTTGTACTCTCCGGTCAGCGGCATGCTCCCAGCCTACGGCCGCCGCAGACCGCGGGATGCGCGCCGGCACGCCGGATCAGCCGGCGGAGCGCCACGCGCCGACGGTCGGCAGGTCGCCGTCGAACAGCTGCGTGATCGTCACGGGCGTGAAGCCCCGGTCGCGCAGCCCCGCGATGATCGCGGGCGCGAGCCGCACCGAGCGCTCGTGCGTGTCGTGGAACAGCACGATGCCGCCCGGCCGCGGCTCGTCGATGGCCCGCTCCAGCAGCACGTCGTCGGGCGGGCCGGCCCAGTCGCGCGTGTCGACCGACCACAGGATCGCGGGCTGCTTCGCCACGGTGAGCACACGCGAGTTGTACTCGCCGTACGGCGGGCGGAAGGTCGCCACCGGCTGCCCGCTCTGCTGCTGCAGCAGGTTGCGCGTGCGGGTCAGCTGCGAGGCGATCTGCTCGTCGTCGAGGCTCGGCAGCGAGGGGTGGTCCCACGTGTGCGAGCCGATGATGTGCCCCTCGGAGGCGACCCGGCGCACCGTGTCGGGGTTGCGCGAGGCGTACTGCCCGAGCATGTAGAAGGTCGCGGCGGCGCGGGCGTCGGCGAGTTCGTCGAGCAGCCGGCCGGTCAGGCTCGAGGGCCCGTCGTCGTAGGTGAGCGCGACGCACGGCAGGAGGGTGCAGTCGACCCAGTCGCGGCCGGCCGGCACGAGCTCGGGCCCGGTGTAGGCGGATCCGGATGCCGCGGCCACCCGCTGCCCGAAGGGCGTCGCGAGCTCGGCGACCACACTCGCGGGAACCTCGATGACGAGCGGCTCGGGGGTGGCGTCCACACCGAGGTCGACGAGCTCGGGCGTGCTGAACCCGGCCGGCAGCGTGAACACGAGTGCGCCGTCGGCGCCGGGCACGGTGTCGGCGAGCCCGGCGGCGATGAGGGCCGCCTGCGCCTCGTCCGGCGGTGCGACAGGGCCCAGGCCCAGCGCGCCGGCGTCGCGGCGGATCGCGTCGACCACGTCGTCGCGCAGGGTGACGCCCGCCCCCTCGGTCCACAGGCCCGCGCCGTCCACGAGCTCGCCCGATTCGGTGTCGATGTACAGCACCGTCGAGGTGTCCGAGGTGATGCCGTCTGCCGTGCCGGCGACCACGCGGATGCGCTGGCCGAGCACGCTGCCGCCGGCGGCGACCACGTCGCACACCACCGCGGCGCCGTCGCCGGGTCCGAGCGCGGGGTCGGCGAGCAGCTCGCGCGCGGGCAGCAGGGTCGATCCGCGCACGCACCCGCGCTCGCCCAGCCCCGCGCCCTGATCGCCGACAGTGGGCGTGTACGAGCGGCCGGCGGCCTCGCGCACGAGGTCGTCGATCCGGCTGTTGAGCGTCCGGGCGGCGCCGGTCGTCCCGGGCAGGTACGCCATGCGCGCCTGCACCCCGTCCGCGCGGATCCGCTGGGCGGTCAGCGGCAGGGCCGCGGCATCGAGCGGCTCGGGGGCGGCGGCGAGCACCTGCACCTCGGCGGCGGGCCAGGTCGGCGGGGTCCAGGCCGGGTCGACCGCCGGTGCACAGCCGGTGACGACGACGGCGACCGCGAGCAGGGATGCCGCTGCCGCCCGCCTCATGCCCGCACCCCTTCCAGCAGCAGCCCGAGGGCGGCGCGGTAGTCGCCGTCGGAGGTGGCGGTCGCGGTCACCACGGTGCCGCCGCCGACGTCGATCACGGCGTAGACGACGCCGTCCGCGGCATCCGCATGCACCACCCGCAGTCCGCTCGCGAGCGTCTCGGCGCGGACCGTGGCCGATCCGGCGTCGGCCGACTCCAGCAGCGCGGCGAGCACCTCCGGTGCGTCGCCCTCCGTGGCCTCCAGCTGCACCGACAGGCCGCCGTCGGGCGTGCGGGCGATCACCGCCGGACCGGAGCGCTGCACGACCCAGCCTTCGGGGACGACGACGGATGCCTGCGCGTCGCCGATCGGCACGGCCGTCGTGCCGTCCGAGACGTCGCTGGAGAGATTGGTCGCCACCGGCGGCCACACGACCACCAGCGCCACGACGAGGAACACGATCGCCGCGACGGCGCCCACGGCGGCCAGCAGGATGTCCCACGGGCGCCACGGGAACAGACCGCGGTGCGGCGCGACCTCCTGCGGCATCCCTGACCTCCCCCTGTCCCCTCGCAGGAGTCTACGGGGGACGCGGTGGGGTCAGAGTGCTTCGATGATCTCCCGCATGAGGTCGGCCGCCTCGGACGGCGTCTTGCCGACCTTCACGCCCGCCGCCTCGAGGGCCTCCTTCTTGGCCTGCGCCGTGCCCGCCGAACCCGACACGATGGCGCCGGCGTGGCCCATCGTCTTGCCCTCGGGCGCGGTGAACCCGGCGACATAGCCCACGACGGGCTTGGTCACGTGGGCCTTGATGTACTCGGCCGCGCGCTCCTCGGCGTCGCCGCCGATCTCGCCGATCATGACGATCGCCTTGGTCTCGGGGTCGGCCTCGAACGCCTCCAGGGCGTCGATGTGGGTCGTTCCGATGATGGGGTCGCCGCCGATGCCGATGGCGGTGGAGAAGCCCAGGTCGCGCAGCTCGTACATCATCTGGTAGGTCAGGGTGCCCGACTTCGACACCAGCCCGATCGGGCCCTTCCCGGTGATGTTGGCCGGGGTGATGCCCACGAGCGCCTCGTCGGGGGTGATGATGCCGGGGCAGTTCGGGCCGATGATGCGGGTCTTGCCGCCCTTGGCCTTCGCGTACGCCCACGCCTCGGCGGTGTCGCCGACCGGCACGCCCTCGGTGATCACCACGAGCAGCGGGATGCCGGTGTCGATGGCCTCGATCATGGCGTCCTTCGTGAACGCCGGCGGCACGAACGCGATCGACACGTCCGCGCCGGTCTTCTCGATCGCCTCGGCGACCGTGGCGAACACGGGCAGCTCGACGTCGGCGCCGTCCTTGTCCTGGTGCAGCACGGTGGTGCCGGCCTTGCGCGCGTTGACGCCGCCGACGATCTGGGTGCCGGCCTTGAGCATGAGCGCGGTGTGCTTGGTGCCCTCACCGCCTGTGATGCCCTGGACGATGACCTTGGAGTCCTTGTTGAGGTAGATCGACATTGTGTTCCTTTGCGGTCCCTGAGCTGGTCGAAGGGCGGGTCAGGCGGATGCGGCGAGCTCAGCGGCCTTGTCGGCGCCCTCGTCCATGGTGGCGGCGAGTGTGACGAGCGGGTGGTTCGCGTCGGCGAGGATGCGGCGGCCCTCTTCGACGCGGTTGCCGTCCAGGCGCACCACGAGCGGCTTGGACGCGGTGGCTCCCAGCTCGGCGAGGGCGCCCACGATGCCCTTGGCGACGGCGTCGCACGCGGTGATGCCGCCGAAGACGTTGACGAAGACCGACTTGACCTGCGGGTCGCCGAGGACGACGTCCAGCCCCGCCGCCATGATCTCGGCCGAGGCGCCGCCGCCGATGTCGAGGAAGTTGGCGGGCTTGACGCCGCCGTGGTTCTCGCCGGCGTACGCGACCACGTCGAGGGTCGACATGACCAGGCCCGCACCGTTGCCGATGATGCCGACCGCGCCGTCGAGCTTGACGTAGTTGAGGTCGTTCTCCTTGGCCTTGGCCTCGAGCGGGTCGGTGGCGGCCTTGTCCTCGAGTCGCGCGTGCCCGGGGTGGCGGAACTCGGCGTTGTCGTCGAGGGTCACCTTGCCGTCCAGCGCGATGATGTCGCCGGCGCCGGTGAGCACGAGCGGGTTGACCTCCACGAGCGTGGCGTCTTCGCCCCTGTAGACGTCGTAGAGCTTCACGAACACGTCGGCGACCTTCTCGACCAGGTCGGCGTCGAAGTTCGCCGCCTGGGCGATCTCGCGCGCCTTGGCCGGGGTGATGCCCTCCAGCGGGTCGACCTCGACGCGCGCGAGGGCCTCGGGCTTCTCGACCGCCAGGTGCTCGATCTCCATGCCGCCCTCGACCGAGCACAGGCTCAGGTACGACCGGTTGGCCCGGTCCAGCAGCACCGAGAAGTAGAACTCGCGGGCGATGTCGGCGCCGGCGGCGACCATCACGCGCTTGACGATGTGGCCCTTGATGTCAAGGCCCAGGATGGCCTCGGCGGCCGCGAACGCCTCGTCGGGGTTCTTGGCGACCTTGACGCCGCCGGCCTTGCCGCGGCCGCCGGTCTTGACCTGCGCCTTGACGACGACGACGCCGCCCAGCTTCTCGGCCGCGGCCTTCGCCTCTTCGGGGGTGTCTGCGACGATTCCGGCGAGCACCGGCACGTCATACTTCTCGAAGAGGTCCCTGGCCTGGTACTCGTAAAGGTCCACGTGCATTCCTCCGATGAGGCTTGAGGGCAGGATGTCTTGATGTCGAGATATCTTCGACCGACATACGAGCCTACTACCCGGGGCTGGGCGCCTCCGACCGTGTGACGCGCGCGTCAGCACTGGGCGCCGGACCGGGCCGCTAGGCTGAGGCGACATGAGCACCGTCGCCTCGCCTGCCGCCGCCGACCGCACCGCGGTCATCTCCGCGGCGCTCGAACTGTTCCACGAGCAGGGGTTCGAGGCGACGTCGGTCGACCAGATCGCGAAGGCCGCGGCCATCTCGCGCTCGACCTTCTTCCGGCAGTTCGGGGGCAAGGAGGATGTCGTCTTCGCGGACCACGAGGTGCTGCTGGACGAGGTCCGGGCGCTGCTCGAGGCGAGCCCGCGCGATGATCCCTTCACGGCCGTGTGCCAGGCCGCCGAGCACGTCTTCCGCCACTTCTGCGCCGACCCGGTCGTCGCCCGCAGGCGCTACGAGATCGTGCGTCGGGTGCCGGCGCTGCGCGAGCGCGAGATCGTCACGGTCTTCCGGTACGAGCGCATCTTCGACGAGCACCTGCGGCGCTCGCTGCCGGGCATCGACCCCGTCGACGCCGTCGGCTTCTCGGCGCTGGTGACCGCGGTGCACAATCACGTGCTGCGGCGGCTGCTGCGAGGCGAGGATGTCGCGCTCGACGTGCTGCGCAGCGCCCTGTCGACCGCCGCCGACCGCTACGGCGTCGGGGCGGCGGCCGACACCGAGCGGGACAGCGAGCAGGATGTCGTCGTCGCGGTGTTCCCGCGGTCGATGCCCACGGCCGAGCTGGCACGGCGACTGCGCGCCCGGCTCGATGAGGCGCAATGATCGGCGGCACCTCGCGCGCGCCGCTGATCGGCCGGGATGCCGAGCTCGGCCGCCTGCGCGAGGCCTTCGCCACTGGCCGCGCAGGCCGCGCCCGCGTCGTCGTCGTGCGCGGCGAGGCGGGCATCGGCAAGACGCGACTCGTCCACGAGATGCTCGCCGAGGCGGCGGGCGCCCATCGCGGCCCGCCGATCGTGGTGGCGACCGGTCAGTGCATCGACATCGGCGAGATCGGCGCCCCGTACACGCCGGTGCGGCGGCTGCTGCGCGAGCTGCACCGCGGCGTCGGCGACGAAGCCTTCCGAGCGGCGGCGGCACCGCCGATGCTCGCGACCCTCTCCGCTCTGCTGCCCGATCTCGGCCGCGAGCCGGCCGGCGCCCCCGGAAGCCAGGGCAGCGCCGACATCATGGCCGAGGCTCTCGAGCAGGTCATCGGGGAGCTCAGCGGCACCGTCCACCTCCTCCTGGTCATCGAGGACCTGCACTGGGCGGACGCTGCGACCATCGCCCTGCTGCGCACCCTCATCGTCACGCTGCGGGGCGCGCACCTGACCATCGTGCTCACGTACCGCTCGGACGACGTGGGACGCGGCCATCCGCTGCGGCCGCTGGTCGCCGACCTGGAGCGGAACCGGTCGATCGCCACCGTCGACCTGCAGCGCCTGGGGGACGATGACACGGCCGCGCTGGTGGCGGAGCTGGGCGCAGCCCTGGCCAGCGAAGAGGTCGAGGAGCTCATCGCCCGCTCCGACGGCGTGCCGTTCTTCGTCGAAGAGCTCGTCGCCCTGGACGGCTCCGAGCTGCCCGACACCCTGCGCGATCTCGTCCTTGCCCGCGTCGAACGGCTGAGCACCGATGCGCGCGAGGCGATGAGCGCGCTCGCGGCCGGGGGCGTCCGCGTGCCCCACGAGCTGCTCGAGACGGTCGCCGGCGTCGACGACGCCACGCTGATCCGGGGCCTTCGCGAAGCGCTGGCCGCACAGGTGATCGTGGCCGACGGCGACGGCTACGCATTCCGCCACGCCCTCATCCAGGAGATGGTGCACGACGAACTGCTCCCGAGCGAGCGGGCGGCGCTGCATGCGCGCTATGCCGATGCGCTCGACGCCCGGCTGACGAGTCTGCCCGAACTCGCCGCCGAGGTCGCTGAGCATCGGATGCAGGCCCGTGACGTGCCGCGTGCGTTCGACGCCACCGCCCGTGCGTACGCGCATGCGAAGGGGACCGCGGCGCCCGCGGCCGCAGTGCGGCTGGGCGAGCGGCTCATCGAACTGTGGCCCCAGGTCGGCGATGCCGAAGCCCGCGCCGGCATAGGCCGCGTCGCGCTGGCCGTGGAGGTCGGCGAGCAATGGCGCGACCTCGGCGAGGCGGCGCGTGGTCTGCGGGTCGCGCGGGACGCCCGCACCTGGGTGGACGACGACGACGTCTTGAGCATGGCCGCGCTGCACCGGCTCGCGTTCGTGTCGCTGAGCAACCTCACCCGCCATCAGGAGTCGCTCGCCGAAGCCCGCGCGGGCATCGCGCTGATCGCCGGTCGGCAGGACCCGGCCTCTCTCGCCATGCACGCGCGGCTGCTGTCCGGACTCGTCGCCGCGCCCGCCTCCGATCTGGACCAGGGCGAGGATCGGCGAACCTTGGGGCGCGAGGCGGTCGAACTCGCCGAGCGATCGGGCGACGATCAGGCGCTCGCGACCGCGGCGACGAGCCTCGCCTGGGCGGCGGCCGATGCCGGCGACCTCGAAGACGCCCTCGGCAGCGCGCACCGCGTCGCGAGCATGGCCACCGACACTGCGTTCGTGCTCAACGCGGCGATCTTCGAAAGCGACGTCCTCGTGCGGCTCGGCCGCTACGACGAGGCGATCGCGGCCGGTGCCGCCGCCATCGAGCGCAGCACCCGCATCGGCTTGGAGCGCGGCATAGGGGCCATGATCGCCGCGAACGTGGGCGAGGCGCACGCAGCGATGGGGGACGTGCCGGCCGCGCTCGAGGTGCTCGGCCGCGCGGCCGTCCACCTCGCGACGATGCCGCCGTTCCGCTCGTTCACCGTCCGCATCCGCGCGCAGGCGCTGAGCTGGAACGATGATGGCGAGCAGGCGGTGCATCTGCGCCGCGAGGCACGCGACTTCCTCGACGTCGTCCTCGCCGAGGACGCCGAGGAGCAGATCGGCTGGGCGGAGGTCGACGCTGAGATCGCGCTGAACCGCTTCGACTCCGAGCACGCCTCCCCCGGCCGTGAAGAGCTGCTCGCCGACGCGCTGACGAGCGCGCAGACCCTCGGGTCGGGCACATTCGTGCACGACTCGGGTCTGTCGCGGCGCATCCTCCCGGTGGCCGCCCGCGCAGTGGCGACCGCTCTGCGCGAGGGGCAGGATCCCGCGCGCACCGCCGCGCTGCGGGCCAACGTCGACCGGCTCGTCGCCGCGCTCGGTGTCGATGCGCCCTCCGCGGCATACCGCGCGCTGGTGGAGGCGGAGTGGGCGCGTGCCGCCGGCGACGACCCGGAGGCCTGGCGCGCCGCGGCCGAGGTCATCGTCCGGGGCCTCATCCCCTATCGCTACCGCCACTACGCCCGCTTCCGTCTCGCCGAGGCGCTCGTGGCCGTCGGCCGGCGCGACGAAGCCGAGGCGCTCCTGCCGGAGGTGATCACCGGCGCACGCGCCGAAGGCGCGGCCGTGGTGGCGCGGTGGGCGGAGCAGCTCGCCGCGCGGGCCGGCATCCGGATCGAGGGGCTGGATGCCGCTCCCGCCGCGGCTGGCAAGGCATCCGCCCTCACACCTCGAGAGCGACAGGTGCTCGCCCTCGTCGCGGAGGGACTCACCAACTCCGAGATCGGGAAGCGCCTGTTCATCTCACCGAAGACCGCGAGCGTGCACGTGTCGGCGATCCTCGCGAAGGTGGGGGCGGCCAACCGCGCCGAGGCGGCGGCGATGTACGCCGGACTCGGTGACCCGCTGCCCGGTGCTTAAGCCCGTCCGGCGGGAACTAAGACCGCACACGCGGGCGATCTGAGGCGTCGCCGCTGCCGAAGATACGGCGTTCGCCCGATGATCGGCACCCGCCTCAGCGAGGAAAGTCGTACCTATCAGCAGCCGGAGAAGCCCGAGCAGCCCAGACAGGAGATCGACATGAACGCCACCGTCCACACCGCACTGATCCTCGACCAGCAGCGTGCCACGCAGCTCGACCGCGAGATCGCCGTCCGCCGCAGCATCGCCGAGCACCCCGCCGAGACCGCGGCGCCCCGCCGGTCGGTCGTGGCCTTCACCCGCCTCTTCGGCGCCGGCCGCCCGGCGGTGCGCGCCGCACACTGACCCACCCTGCCTGGGGGCAGCCGGCACGGCCGGCATCCGTGGGAGCGGAGAGCATGGGGGCTCCGCTCCCCCGATTCTGTTTCTGCCGGTCAGGCGAAGGGCTTGCGAACCGGCTTGCACGGGCTCTGTCCTTGCGGACGACCCACGGGCAGGATGGACCCCATGCACTACGAGATCCCCGCGCCGATGCTCGCCAAGTCCGTGCCGCAGGTGCCCGAAGGGCCGGGCTTCAGCTACGAGCCCAAGTGGGACGGCTTCCGGGGCCTCGTGGCCTGGGACGGGACGGAGGTCGAGATCGGCAGCCGCGGCGCCAAGCCCCTGACGCGCTACTTCCCCGAGCTCGTCAACGCGTTCGCGCGGCTGCTGCCCGAGCCGTGCCTGCTCGACGGTGAGATCGTCGTGCCCACCGGTGACCCCGGGGCGCAGCGGCTCGACTGGGAGGCGCTGAGTCAGCGCATCCACCCTGCCGCGTCGCGGGTGACGATGCTCTCCGAGACGACCCCGGCCATGTTCATCGCCTTCGATCTGCTCGCCCGCGGCGAGCGCAGCCTGCAGGGCGACCCGTTCTCGACGCGCAGGGCCGAGCTCGTCGAGCTGCTCGCCGATGTGCCCGACCCGATCCACGTGACGCGCACCACCGACGATCCGGCACTCGCCGAGCGCTGGCTCGCCGAGTTCGAGGGTGCGGGGCTGGACGGGGTCGTCGCCAAGCCGCTCGACCAGCCGTACGCGCCGGGCAAGCGCACCATGTTCAAGATCAAGCACCACCGCACCGCCGACGTCGTGGCGCTGGGCTACCGCATCCACCGCTCCGGTCAGGGCGTCGGGTCTCTCCTGGTCGGGCTGTACGGCGACGACGGCACGCTGTACCCGGTCGGAGGCGTCGCCGCGTGGAGCGACAAGCGCCGCCTCGAGCTCATCGACGAGCTCGCCCCGCTCGTGCAGCGCGACGAGGAGGGCGAGATCCTGCGCGGCGAGGGCGAGCCGTCGCGCTTCCAGGCGAACCGGGCCGATTCCTCGTTCGTGAAGCTGCGGCCCGAGCGCGTGCTCGAGGTGCGCTACGACCAGCTCGAGGGCTGGCGGTTCCGCCACACGGTGCAGTTCGAGCGGTGGCGCCCGGATCGCGATCCGCGCTCGTGCACCTACGAGCAGCTCGAGACCGTGTCGGCCTATGACCTCGCCGACGTGCTGACCTGATCCTCGCCCTCCCCCTCCCTGCTGTCTCACCCCCAGCGACCGCCGAACCCATCGCATCCGGCCGAACCCATCGGATCCGCGCGCACGAATCACATGGGGTCGAACCGAAGCGATGGGCTCGGTGGCCGCTGAGGGTGAGAGCGCGGCAGGTGGCGCGCCCTGCACAGGGGGGCCAGCAAGAAAGGACTGCACAGAATGGATGCCTCGCGCAGCGTGCGGCCGCGGCATCCCTGCATCCTCGTCCCATGGGTGCGACGGAGGCTGCGGGCCAACTGCAGTCGCGGGAGCAGCTGAGCGACCAGGGAATGAGCAACCGGGCGATCGCCGCAGACGTCGCCGAAGGGCGGCTCGTGAAGGTGCACACCGGGTGGTTCGTGCGCGGGAGTGCCTGGCGAGCGGCGCAGGCGGAGGCGCGGCACCGCCTCCAGGTGCTCGCAGCCCACCGGCAGCTGCGGGGAGCCGACCCGTTCGTGCTGTGCTCGGCGGCCGTCTTGCACGATCTGCCGCTGCATCGCATCTCGCCTCGACGCGTGCACATGGCGAGCCTGACCAGCGACGGACGGACCCGGCCACCCGTCGGCAGACGGCCACTCGTGGCGCGGCACGAGATGCGAATTCCCGACTCCGATCTGTGCGAGGTGGACGGGATCGTGTGCACGACCCGCGAGCGCACCGTGTTCGACCTTGCGCGACTGAGCCCGCGCGAGGCAGGGATCTCGGTCGCCGACGCGGCTCTGCGTCAGGTCGCTTGGGACAGCGCATCCTGGGCGTACGCCACGGCCGCCGCCGGTGAATGGCACGAGCTCATGCGCACTCGGGTGATGCGTGCGGCGGGGGCCCGCGGCATCCGGCGCGCGCGTTTCATCCTGCCCTTCGCCGATGGGCGTGCCCAGCTGCCTGGAGAGAGCGTCAGCAGACTGTACCTGGCCGACATGGGATTCCACGTACCGCGTCTGCAGGTGCCGATTCGCGGCCCGGACGGGACGTGGTACTACGTCGACTTCGACCTCGGCTCGGCGTGGGGAGAGTTCGACGGCCGCGTCAAGTACAAGGCGCAGGACAAGGACGACGCGATGGCCGTGCTCCAGGCCGAAAAGGAGCGCCAGGACTGGATCCACGGCACCACCCATCGCCCGATCGCGCGATGGGGATTCGCACACATGCCCACCGCGGCGGCGCTTGCGCGGCGTCTCGCCGCCTTCGGCGTCTACCCCCGCCGCTGAGTTTCACCCGCCTCACGCCCGCGCGCGGCGCTGCAGCGTCGAAGTCCCGGCGCCGGATCTCGCCGACCCACCGAACGCGAACCCATCGCATTTGAACCACCCCATCGGTTTCGACAGCACCGATCCGATGGGTTCGGCTCAAAGCGATGGGTTCGCGTTGAGGGCGGGGTACGCGGGGCGGAGGGTCGCGGGGCCGGGTGACCCCTATGCCGCCTCGGGGGGCGTGAACTCGACGATCGGCACCACATCGCTGTCGGACAGGTGCATCATCACGGGACCCAGCACACTCCATGCAACCGGGTGGCGGCGCTCGTAGTCGCGCAGCACCTCGGCCGACGCCTCCTCGTCGAGCAGCTCCGCCGCAGCGGGCACGCGCCGCGCCCGCCCGGTGCTCAGGTACGCGACCCCGTTCGCGCGCAGATTGCGGTACCACTGCGCCTTCGCGCCGAACCCCGATGCCACGCACAGCGACCGCGGCCCGCGCTGCACCACCTCGACGACGACGTACCGCGGCTCGCGCGAGACCCGCCCGAGGGTCTCGATCATGACGAACCGCTCCCCCAGCAGCCACCCGAATCCCGCCCGGTACAGCGGGATCGGCAGCCGCATGAGCCACCGGATGCTGAGGATGCGCTCGGCGATCGACGCGCGAGGGGGCCGCTCAGGCATCCGTCTTCTTCGCTCTGCTGGGCTGCACCCGCGGCGGCTCCCCCGGCATCTTCGGGAACTCCGGCGGGAACGGCAGCTCACCGAGGCCTGCGTCCAGGTCGCGCTGCCACCACTCCAGCAGCGTGTCGATCCGGCCGGGGCTGTCGAGCAGACCGGCCCACGGGTCGCCGTGCTCCGCAAGCCGCGCCGGCATCGAGCGCACCGTGAAGGCTGCCGGGTCGGCGTCCGCCAGCTCGTCCCACTCCAGCGGTGCCGACACGGTCGCCCCCGGCAGGGCTCGCGGGCTGTACGCGCCCGCCATGGTGCGGTCGCGGTTGGCCTGGTTGAAGTCGATGAAGACCCGGTCGCCGCGCTCCTCCTTCCACCAGTTCATCGTCACCTGGTCGGGCAGCCGGCGCTCCAACTCGCGCCCGGCGGCGATGACGGCATGGCGCACGTCGAGGAACTCCCACTCCGGCACGATCGGGCAGAAGACATGGATGCCTCGGCTGCCGCTCGTCTTCAGGTACGCCTCGAGCCCCGCCTCGGCGAGCACCTCGCGCAGCACCGGCGCGACGGCCGCCGCCTCGGCGAAGCCGGACGCGTCCGGCGGGTCGAGGTCGATGCGCAGCTCGACGGGGTTGTCGGTGTTGTCTGCGAGCGAGGCCCACGGGTGGAACACGACGGTGTTCATCTGCGCGGCCCACACGGCGGAGGCGATCTCGGTGAGGACGAGCTGAGGATGCCGGCGCCCGCTGTTGTAGGTGACGGTGACCGCCTCGACGAAGTCCGGGGCGCCCTTGGGCGGATTCTTCGAGAAGAAGCTCTCGCCCTCGATGCCGTCGGGGTAACGCTGCAGCGACACCGGGCGGTTGCCGTTGGCGTTCAAGAACGGCTCGGCCACGGCGATGAGGTACTCCGCGAGCTCACGCTTCGTGATGCCGAGCTCGGGCCAGAGCACCCGGTCAGGGCTCGACAGCCCGACCTCGCGGTCGCCGTGCGGACCGGGGACGGTGAGGGTGATCCGCTCTGATGCCATCCTTCGACGCTAGTCCCCCGCCGCTCGTTGAGCGAGCGAAGCACCCTCCCCGGCCGTTGAGCGAGCGACACGCTCTCCCCGGCCGTTGAGCGAGCGAAGCGAGACGAAACGCCACCCGGCCGTTGAGCGAGCGAAGCGAGACGAAACGCCACCCGGCCGTTGAGCGAGCGAAGCGAGACGAAACGCCACCCGCCCGTTGAGCGAGCGAAACCCCACCCGGTCGTTGAGCGAGCGAAGCGAGACGAAACGCCCCGACCCTCAGTCGTCCGTTCCACCCTCCGCGAGCGCGAGCACCGGCGCGAGGTCATCGCGGGTCAGCTGGATCCAGGGGCCCGCGGCATCCAGCACCACTCCCCGCAGCTGCTCATGCTTCGCGAGCGCGTCGGCGAGCTGCTGCGCGGTGAACGGCAGCGGCTGGTCGCCGCGGCCCATCGCCACGACCTCGAGCGGATGCGAGTAGAGCTCGAGGATGCGGTTGCCCTCGGCATCCCGCCCCTCGGCCACCCCGAGCCGGTCGCCGCCGGACGGATCGGGCTGCGACTTGTTCACCGCCACATACAGCGGCGCCTCGGTCATCGCCTGGGCGATCTCGGCGGCGGTCTCGGGCGTGCGGGCACCGGCGAGCAGGGTCTTGAGGGTCAGCTTCGGGTCGGCCTGCTCGACCATGCGCTGGATGAGGTCGCGCGGCAGCACGAGGCGGGCCGGCGACGAGGCGGGGTCGACGATGAGGCCGGTGTAGTCGCCCGCGATCACGTGCGAGAGCACGGCGAGCACCGGCTGGCCCATGGCCGAGGTGTCGGAGTCGCCGTCCTCCTGGAAGGCGCGCTGCAGCGCGGCACCCGAGCTGTAGGCGAGCACCCACTTCTGGTCGCCGTTGCGGACGACCGCGAGCGGCAGGTCTTTGCCCTGGCCGAGCAGCGCGCGGGCATCGCCCTTCACGCGCAGGAAGAGGTGACCCTGCAGCACCTGCCGGGTCACGCGCAGTAGCTCGATGGGGTCGGGGTTCTCGCCCAGCGAGGCGAGGGCGTCGCGCAGCAGCGCGTTGTCGCGCAGGCCCGGGACGGTGTCGCTCTGCTCGGGGGCGAACTCCGGTCCGCGCAGGACGGGCTGCGGCTCACCCGGCGCGGGCCTGGGGGCGCTGCGGGGCGCCGGCGCGCCCAGCCCGCCGAACGAGCTGACCGAGATGCCGACCGACGGCACCTGCTCGGCGGCGCCGTCGAGCACGCGCGCCGCCGCCTCTTCGGCCTCGGCACGCTGTGCGTCCGACTCGCGCGTGTCCGGCTCGGCGGATGCGTCGGGCTCGGGCGCGTCGGTGCGCTTGTCACGTCGGGAGAAGAGGGCCATCGTGCCAGCCTAACTGCGGCCACCCGCGCCAACCCGGGCGCCCACTGAGAGCTGCTACAGCGCCGCGACCCCCGCCACGATCACGCTGACGCCCACAGCGGCCAGCGACAGCCCGAGCACGACGACCCCTGCCCACAGCAGCGCGATCGCACGGCCGGGCCGCTGCGGGTCGCGGCCGAGCACCGAGAGGAAGAAGCCGCCCGGGATCAGGATGGCGCTGGCGAGCACGCCCACGCCCGTCCATGCCCACGGGCCCTGCACGCCGGTGGCAGTCAGCAGCAGCAGGCTGACCAGGCCGAGGATGACGAGCACGCCGGCGTGTGCGTGCCCGGCGCGGAAGAAGGTCTTCTGCAGACCGTTGAAGGGCAGGCCGCCGGTGGTGATGCGCAGCAGGAACGTGCCGCCCGACATGATGCCGATCACCGTCAGCACGGTCGCGCCGGCGACGATGGAGAGGATCGGGTCCATGGTGTTGCTCCGTTCATTGGATAGTTACAGTATCCAAGTGTAGATAGTTAGACTATCCAATGCAAGGGAGGACCTGGATGCGGATCTCAGAGCTGTCGGAACGCAGTGGCGTGCCGATCCCGACGATCAAGTTCTACATCCGCGAGGGGATGCTCCCCCGCGGCGAGGCCTCCGCGGCGACGCGGGCTGTGTACGGCGACGAGCACGTCGCGCGGCTGCGGCTCATCGCGGCGCTGACGCAGGTCGCGGGGCTCCCCCTGGCGCGCGTGCGCGAGGTGCTCGAGGTGATCGACGCACCTCCCACCGACCCCATCGAAGCGATCGGCCGCGCCATCGGCGCGCTGCCGCCGTATGTCGACGACGACGGCGACCTGTCCCGCGCGCGCGCCGCGATCGAGGCGCTCGGGCTCACGTTCGATCCTCGCTTCACGGCCGTCGCGCAGCTGGAGTCCGCGATCCGCGCCCTCGAGGCCGCCGGCCTGCCGAGCGACCCCGAGACGCTGCGCCGCTACGGCGACGCGATGATGCAGGTGGCGGCGGGCGAGGTCGCCCCGGTCGAGAGCATGGACACCGCGGATGCCGTCGAGTACGCCGTGCTGGGCACGGCCCTGTACGAGCCGGTCATGCTGGCCCTGCGCCGCCTGGCGCACCAGCACCGCATGGTCGAGGGCCCTCCCACTCCCGGTCGTTGACCCCTTCCGGTCGTTGAGCGAGGCCGCGCGCAGCGCGACCGAGACGAAACGCCCCCCCGCGTCACACCTTCTCGATGGGCGCGATCTTCACGAGCAGCTTCTTGACCCCG
>NZ_JBIQHX010000007.1:122077-154039 GCF_044508325.1 Microbacterium sp.
CCCGCGTCACACCTTCTCGATGGGCGCGATCTTCACGAGCAGCTTCTTGACCCCGCCCGAATCGAACCGCACGTGCGCGACCCGCTTCGCACCTTCGCCGGTGATCGCGTCGACGCGCCCTTCGCCGAAATCGTCATGACGAATCCGGTCGCCGGGGCCGAGTTCGAGGTCGCTGTTATCGCGCAGCTTGGCCGGGATGCGGTTCGGGAACCGCTCGATCGACGTCGACTTCGGCGTCAGCCGCGGCGGCTCGTCGCCGCGACGACCGCCCCACCCGTTCCCCGAGCCGCTCGACCCGCTCCCCGAGCCCCCGCGCCCGCTCCCCGAGCCGCCCCAACCGCTCCCCGAGCCCGTCGAGGGGCGCGCGTTCAACGCCCGCGACCGGGCCCCGCCGCGCGAGTTCACATCCCCCGGCGACTGCCGCCAGTCGATGAGCTGCGGCGGGATCTCCTGCAGGAACCGGCTCGGCATGGCCACCGAGATCTCACCGAACTGCGCCCGGGTCATCGCGAGCGACAGGTGCAGGCGTTTGCGGGCGCGCGTGAGCGCCACGTAGAAGAGGCGCCGCTCCTCCTGCGGTCCGCCGGGCTCGCCAGCCGAGATGCGGTGCGGGATGAGGTCTTCCTCGACGCCGGTGACGAACACCGCATCGTACTCGAGTCCCTTGGCGGTGTGCATCGTCATCAGCGACACCGAGCCGGAGGCATCCTCGAGGTCGTCTGCGTCCGAGACCAGCGCGACCTCCGCGAGGAAGTCGACGATCGTCCCCTCGGGGTTGTTGCGGGCGAACTCGCGCGTGACGGCGATGAGCTCGTCGAGGTTCTCGAGCCGCGCCTCGTCTTGCGGGTCGCGGCTGGCGCGCAGCGCGTCGGAGTAGCCGCTCTTGCTCAGCAGCAACGTGAGACCGTCGGCGACGGCGGTCGGCGGCGGCACCTCGCCGCTGGAGGGAAGCATGATCTCAGTCGCCTCGGCGAGCACGGCGTCGAGGTGGGAGATCGCGGCCTGGATCTTCGGGCCGACGCCGAGTGCCGACGCGTTGGCCAGGGCGTCGCGGAAGGTGATGCCCTCGTCGGCGGCATAGCGGGCGATGGATGCCTCGGTGACACCGCCGATGCCCCGCTTGGGCTTGTTGAGGATGCGGCGCACCGCCATCTCGTCGGCGGGGTTGGCGACGGCGATGAGGTACGCCATCGCGTCCTTGATCTCGGCGCGCTCGTAGAAGCGGGTGCCGCCCATGATCTTGTACGGCAGGGCCGAGCGGATGAAGATCTCCTCCAGCGCACGCGACTGCGAGTTGGTGCGGTAGAACACCGCCATCTCGCCGTAGCCGACGCCGGCGCGGTGCAGCTCTTCGATCTCGTCGGCGACGAACTGGGCCTCGTCGTGCTGCGAGTAGCCGGTGAACCCGATGATGGGCTCACCGGCGCCGACGTCGGTCCACAGCTTCTTGTCTTTGCGGTCGAAGTTGTGGCTGATCACGGCGTTGGCCGCGTCCAGGATGTTCTGCGTCGACCGGTAGTTCTGCTCCAGCAGGATGACCCGGGCGCCGGGGAAGTCGCGCTCGAACTCGGAGATGTTGCGGATGTCGGCGCCGCGGAACGCGTAGATCGACTGGTCTGAGTCCCCGACGACGGTGAGGGATGCGGGTTCGTCGCCGCCCTCTCCGGTCGTTGAGCGAGGGCCGGAGGCCCGAGACGAAACGTCGGAGACGAGCACGAGAGGCTGGTCATCCCGCTGGTCCGGCAACGGCCGGTACGACGTCTCGCCCGAAATCGGCCGGGTCAGCTCGTGGATGAGCGCGTACTGCGCGGCATTGGTGTCCTGGTACTCGTCGACGAGGATGTGCCGGAACCGCCGGCGGTAGGTGTCGGCCACCTCCGGGAACGCGCGGAACAGATACACCGTCTGCCCGATGAGGTCGTCGAAGTCGAAGGCGTTTGCGCGCTGCAGCTCTCGCTGATAGGCGCTGAACACGTCGATGAATGCGCGCTCGGCGGGGTCGCTCATGTTCGCCTGCCGGGCGTACGACTCCGCGTCGGCGAGCTCGTTCTTGAGCTTGGAGATGCGGCTCTGGACGCTCGCGGGCGAGTGACCGAAGGCATCCGCCTCAAGATCCTTCACCAGCCGCTTGATGAGCGCGCGCGAATCGCCCGAGTCGTAGATCGTGAACGACTTGGTGAACCCGAAGCGCTCGGCCTCGCGCCGCAGGATGCGCACGCACGCGGAGTGGAACGTCGAGATCCACATGCCGCGCGCGGCATCTCCGACGAGCGCCTCGACGCGCTCGCGCATCTCGTTGGCGGCCTTGTTGGTGAACGTGATCGCGAGGATCTGGCTCGGCCACGCCTCTCTGTTGCGCAGCAGGCTCGCGATGCGATGCGTCAGCACGCGGGTCTTGCCAGACCCCGCACCCGCGACGATCAGCAGCGCCGGGCCGCGGTATTCCACCGCCGCGCGCTGCGGAGGATTGAGCCCTTTCAGGAGGTCTTCATCGGGCCGGGGCGCACCGGTCTGCGGACCGCGGTCGCCGCCGACAACGATGGGCGTGGAGGCATCGGTCATGGCCCTTCGAGTCTACGTGCGGGCGGTGACGGTCGGTTGGTGGTGGGGACGGATGCCGGTGGCGGGCGTGCACTCTCCGATAGTGAGCCCGAACCACGGACGGTGCGCGGTAGCCTGGGCCACCCGCGGGTGTGGGACCCGCGCACGAGCAATAAGGAGCTCTCGACATGGCCGAAACCGCTGCCATTCTCGCCTGGACTCTGCAGAAGGAGATCCCAACGCCCGCTGACCTCAACGAGCTGCTCGTGGAGGGTGAGACTGCAGTCGCATCGTTCAAGACGTTCCGCGACTCAGCCACATTCACGACGAAGCGACTGATCGTCCGTGATGCCCAGGGCATCACGGGCAAGAAGGTCGAGATCTATTCGTTGCCCTACAGCTCCATTCACATGTGGTCGACGGAGAACGCCGGCGGGATGCTCGACCGCGACGCGGAGGTCGAGCTATGGACGAAGGCCGGCCACATCAAAGTGAAGCTCACCAGGGGCGCCGACATCCGACGGATCGACAGTCTCCTCGCCTGGGCAACCCTCCACAGTCACTGACCCGCCGGGAGAGCGCGGCAGTTCGAAGATCCGCTACCTGGCGAGAGCCTTCGCGCCCCGAGCGCCTGCACAAAGTACCGCCTCAAGTCGGGATCGCACACGTATAAATACGTGCCCCGCATTCCGCGCGTAAGGAGAACACCATAGATGTTGCGGATGAACTCGAGGAGATCGCTGTCCGTGTAGACGATGCCACGCTGCTTGTTGTTTTCCTTGCCCTTGGAATCGCGGTACGAGTCACGATCGATGAAGATGCGGCGCGACAGCGGGTTGTATCGGAGGTCGTTGCCGATAATGACGCCAGCATAGTTAAGGTCGTATCCCTGAACGGTGTGGATTGATCCCACCTCGTCAACGGACCTGGGGCTGTTGATCCAGTCCTTTGCTTGGCTGTTCCACCGAAGACGGACGCCGTCCAACTCGATATCGAACGCGCTCTTGTCACGCCGGCTTTTCCAGTCCCACGCGTATCCGGCCACGAGTCGAGCAAGGCCGTACTCGTTGTCCCGATGACGGATCTCACGTTGCATCTCCGCAAGATTGTCGAAGAACCGCAGATCGTAGTCGCCGAAATCCGGGGGCGCGATAGCTGCCTCGCCTCGCAAGAGCGCCCGCACGTAGTCGACGTAGTCTGCTCCGGCGCGCACCCGCATTTGCGAGGCCAGCGGATATCGTCGTTGATTCCGCCGAGCCTCATCCACGAGGGAATGTAGGACATCTGCCGGAAGGTCCGCCGGTCGCACCGTCTGTTCCGTGTCCAGCAAATAGATCTGATGCAGACTTTGAGAACGTATCCAGTCCAGCTGCGTCTTCGACGGGTCATCCTTTCCGAACAGCTTCTCGTTGATCACCCTGAAGCGCTTGTTGTTAACCCCCGACGACTGATTCGCACGGTGGTTCAGGCGATGAGTCTCGTTCACGATGAGCAGATCCCAAGGCTCGTCCGAAGCCCCGCCATCGAACGGCGTCAGGATCTGCGACTCACTCACCTTCGGCGTCTTCCTGAACACACGCTTGATCGACTCCCGCAAGGACTGCTGCGGCACGACGAAACCGATTCGGAGCCCGGCAAGTAGCTCGCGGTTCCCATGCACGAAGAACTCAGCGAACATGGAGTCGGGTTCGATCTCTTCGTTGTCGTCGTAGTCTCTGATGTCTGCAAGAAGCTTCATAAGGAAGATCGCGACGATCGTCTTGCCCGTACCAGGCTGACCTTCGATCACACTCGCTGACGATGTCTGGGTGTCTAGCGCCTCAAAGAGATCCTCCACTATGTTCTCGACGGCGACTGCCTGCTCAGGCGTGAGCACCTTGAAAGGCGACAGCTTGAAGAGATCACTGTTCTCGATCTCCGGAATTGTGCGCTGGAATATCCCATCCGCTCGCAACTTCTCGAAGATGTCGCGAAAGCTCTCGCGGTATAGATCCCTGCTGTAGTAGCGGGCATCGATTATGCCCTCATTGCCATTCATGACCGTGAACTGGCCATCGCCCGCGAGCCACCTGATCAGGTGTGACTCGAGATCGAGGCATGCGGATTTGTTGAAGGTCTCATCGATGACCACGCGCACGCTGCGAAAGACACTCTTCGCCGGGTTTGCGAGATGCTGACGCATGCGCGAAGTCGCGTTGACTGTCTCGCCCACGTAGACGTACGAAATATCGGAGGAATCTCCGCTGTCGAGCACATAGACAACCGGCCAATTGCTACGACGTTCGTCTCCAGCAGCCCAGCGGGAGATCGCTGGTGACGAGAAGGGAATTCGCTCGACTTCAAAGGGCGTCATACTTCGTGCTCCTGCCCCTGGCACGATCCACCGGATACTTCTTTGCAGAAACGGCGAGCTTGTCGAGCACAATCTCATCCAGGTCAAGACCGAGCCGCGCGGCCAGCAGCGTGCAGTAAGTGACGACGTCCGCTAACTCATCGCGCACTCGAGCTTCGTCACCGACCTCGCCCCATTGGAAGCACTCAAGCAGTTCGCCCGCCTCAATAGAGATGCTCTTTGCAAGGTTCGCGGGAGTGTGAAACTTCGCCCACTCTCGCTCTCGCACGAAGTCCGCCAGAGCCTTCCGCACCTGCTCACTCGTCACGGATGTGACCGTACCAGGCGTCCTGAAATGATCAGCGGGAAGCCCGCTCAACCAATCCTTGCTTGGTCGTCCAGATCGAACGTGTCGTCGTCCTGCGGACTCAGAGAGGATCACAGCCGAACAGCCAGACGCGCAGAGCCTCGGCTTGGGCGACGCGTGAACCGTCGGCTTCTCGATAGATTCCAGGCGGCTTGGCGGCAGTCGTCGACACATTTCGACCCTACCCGCGCGAATCGCCGCGCCCGGTCTCACCCCCACGCAACAAGACGTCGCACGCGGACACATCCCGTCACGCGCCGTGACGATGTCGCCCGATCCGCCTACCGTGGGGGCATCGCGGCGATCCGGCTGGTGCCGGGCTCCGGTTCATACCCGGCAGTGTCGCGGGTTCGACTCCCGCCGCCGCGTCCAGGCTCGCTTCTCGCGGTGGCTCGCGTGCTAGCTTCACTCCGTTCGCTACGTGCTGCGGAGGCATCCATGTCGCTCTTGAAGCTGCTGCTCACCTCGGGCGGCGTCACCAACGACAGCATCCGCGCCAAGCTCGAAGAGCTGCTCGGCAAGCCCATCGCGCAGTCGCGCGCGCTCCTGATCCCGACCGCGCAATGGGGCCAGCCCGCCTGCTCGCCGCAAGCGATGTACGACTCGATCGCGGGCAGGTCGGACGGCTCCGTCGGCCTCAGCGGTCTCGGCTGGCAGTCCGTCGGCGTGCTCGAGCTGACAGCGCTGCCCACGATCGCGGAAGAGCGATGGATGCCGTGGGTGCACGATGCCGACGTGCTGCTCGTCGACGGCGGCGAAGCGGTCTACCTCGCCCACTGGATGCGCCGATCGGGACTTGCCGACCTGCTCCCCGAGCTGCGTGACACGGTGTGGGTCGGGGTGAGTGCCGGGAGCATGGTCATGGCCCCTCGCATCGGCCGGCACTTCACCGACTGGCAGCCCGATGGCCCGGACGAGACGCTCGGCGTCGTCGACTTCGCGATCTTCCCGCACCTGGACTACCCCGGCTGGTCGGAGAACACGCTCGAAGCCGCGCGCCGCTGGGCTCCGACACTCGGCGTGCCCTCGTACGCGATCGACGAGCAGACCGCGATCGCCGTCGTGGACGGCACGGTCGAGGTCGTGTCCGAGGGGCACTGGGAGCAGTACGACGCCGACGGGAAGCCGCAGGGCCCGTAGGCCCGGGTCACCTCGCCGCTGTGAGGTGCCGCAAGAAGAACCGCCCGGCGTCCTCGGCCGCGAACCACGGGATGCCGGTGTGCCCGCCGAGGTTCGCCTGCAGCGTCTTTTCCGTCGAGCCGAACGCGTCGAAGAGCTCCAGCGCCCGCTCCCGGTCGTTGCCCGCGTCATCCCACTGCAGCAGCACGTGCAGCGGGACCGTGACGTCCCTCGCCTCCTCGATGATCGCGCGCGGGATGTAGCTGCCGGCGAAGAGTCCGGCGGCCGCGATGCGCGGCTCGACACGCGCCAGCCGGGTGCCGATCGCGATCGGCCCGCCCGAGATCGCGACCGGTCCGCCCAGATCGGGCACCGCCTCGAGCGCATCGAGCGCTGCCTGCCACTCGGGCACCGCCCGCTCGACCAGCGGCAGGATCAGGCGGTCGATGACCTCCTCGCTCGGCCGCTGACCGTGCGCGATCGCCGCACGCAGTTCGGCGCGTGCCTGTTGCGCCGAGTCAGAGCCCGGCCGCTCCCCACTCCAGGGGAGCTCGAGCGCCGCCCCAGCGAACCCCAGCTCGACAGCGCCGCGCGCCCGGGCGACCAGCCGCGCGCGCAGCGGACCCAGGCCGCCGGGGTGGCCGATCAGGATGAGCGGAATCGGAGAGGAAGAGGTGGATCCCGGCATCCACAGGATGCCGGGAACGTCGCCGAGCCGGAATGCGCGCTCGACGATGCCGTCGTCGAGCTGTGCCTCAGAGGTGAATTTCACGGTCGTGCCCTTCGGGAGTGCTGTTCGATGGCGCTCCCGGACGACCTATCGCCCGACCGTGACCTCACCGAGGAGCACCCACGTCGATCGGTTCATGGGTATCACCTCCTCGCTCTGCCGCACGGCGTCGAAAGGCTAGCAGAACGCGAGGCGGGGGCGGCGTTCGCTCCGTGGTCGCCGAGCGTTGTCAAGCCCCATACGAAGCTGGGCAGCTCGGACTTAGCCTGACCGCACGACATCCGGGAAGGAACGGACGATGACCACTGCGCGAGAGATCATGACCACCGATGTCACCTGCATCGGGGAGGGCGATTCGCTTCAGCATGCGGCGCGGATGCTGCGCGAACTCGACGTGGGGGCGCTGCCGATCTGCGGAACGGACAACCGCCTGAAAGGCATGCTCACCGACCGCGACATCGTGGTCAAATGCATCGCCGACGGCGGCGACCCGTCGGTCGTGACCGCCGGCAGCCTGGCCGAGGGAAAGCCCGTTACGGTCGGCGCCGACGACGACATCCGAGAGGCTCTGCAGGTGATGCAGGATCACCAGGTGCGGCGTCTGCCGGTGATCGACGGGCATGACCTCGTGGGCATCATCAGCCAGGCCGACGTGGCCCTTTCGCTCTCGGCGACGCAGACCGCCGAAACGGTCGCCGAGATCTCGGAAAACTGAGCAGCCCGGATCGGTGGCCGGTCTCACGAGGAACGGGAGCGCGCATGAGAGCCATGACCTACCGCGGGGCGTACAAGCTCCGGGTGGAGGACAAGCCGGATCCGGTCATCGAGCACCCCAACGACGCGATCGTGCGGGTCGAGCTGGCGGCGATCTGCGGATCGGATCTGCATCTGTATCACGGCATGATGCCTGACACGCGCATCGGTCACACGTTCGGGCACGAGTTCGTCGGCACGGTCGAAGAGGTGGGCTCGTCGGTGCAGAGCATCAGCGTCGGCGACCGCGTGATGGTGCCGTTCAACATCTACTGCGGCAGCTGCTTCTTCTGTGCGCGCGGCCTGTACTCGAACTGCCACAACGTGAATGCCAACGCGACCGCCGTCGGCGGGATCTACGGCTACTCGCACACCAGCGGCGGGTATGACGGCGGGCAGGCGGAGCGTGTGCGGGTGCCGTTCGCCGATGTCGGCCCATCGGTCATCCCCGACGACATCGACAGCGAGGATGCGCTCATGCTCACAGACGCGTTCTCGACCGGATACTTCGGTGCCCAACTCGCCGATATCGCCGACGGCGACACGGCGGTCGTCTTCGGCGCGGGGCCCGTGGGTCTCGCCGCGGCGCGCTCGTGCTGGCTCATGGGGGCGGGGCGGGTCATCGTCGTCGACCATCTCGACTACCGGCTTCGCAAGGCGGAGCAGTTCTCCTTCGCCGAGACGGTCAATTTCGGCGCGCTCGACGACATCGTCCGCGTGCTGAAGCAGTCCACGGACGGCCTGGGCGCGGATGTCGCCGTCGACGCCGTCGGTGCCGAGGCCGACGGTCACGTCCTCCAGCACGTGACCTCCGCCAAGCTCAAGCTCCAGGGCGGGTCGCCCGTCGCGCTGAACTGGGCCATCGACTCGGTCCGCAAGGGCGGGACCGTCTCGGTGATGGGCGCCTACGGGCCGCTGTTCAGCGCGGTGAAGTTCGGCGACGCGATGAACAAGGGGCTCACCATCCGCACGAACCAGGCACCCGTGAAGCGGCAGTGGCCGCGTCTGCTCGAGCACATCCGGGCGGGGTACCTCAAGCCCAGTGACCTGATCACGCATCGCTTCCCGCTGGATCACATCGCCGAGGGCTACCACATCTTCTCAGCGAAGCTCGACGACATCATCAAGCCGGTGATCTCTCCGGTGTCGTGAGCGGCACCGAGTCACGAAGGAGCGAACAGAATGCCGTACACCTCTGACAGGCCGAGCCGTGCACCCAGCGCCGACGCCCTGCGTTCACGCATCCCCGGCTGGGGTGCCGACCTCGACCCCGCCGATCGCCCCGCGTTCCCCCGCGAGCAGCCCGGCATCGTCACCGGCGCGCACTGGGACCTTCCCGAGCAGCAGCCCTCGGACGGGAGACGTGAGCGGTCCGTCGAACACCAGCGGTTGACGCCGGTGTTCGGCACGGCCCAGCCGCTGCACGGAGTATCCGGCCGCATCCGTCGGCTCGCGTATGACACCTACAGCGAAGCGCAGGCGGCGCACTGGCTGCTGCTGATCATCGGAGATCGAGTGGATGCCGCAGGCGCACACCTGCGCTCCCTCCTGACGCGGCGCCCCGACAACCCGATCACCCAGTCGGGTGTGCTCGGCGAAGCCGGACGTCGCCCCATCGCCTCTCGGCTGCAACGCGGCCGGGTCGACCTCAAGCACTCGTGGATGGACCCGCTCATCGTCCTCGGCCCCTACATCGCCGTCGCCGTGCTCGCAGGTGCGGTGCTGCGTCGCAGGCGCTCCTCGCGCTAGAGACGAGGGGAGGGTCGCAGCGCGAGCGTGTGCCGAGGCGCCCGTCGCGCCACCCGCACGGGCGGCAGGTCGTCGGGCCAGTGCACGACGACGGTGCGAAACGCCTGACCTGCGTGCTTGCCCTGGAGTATGGGGCGAAGCAGGACTTGCTCCACCCAGCGGCATGGAGTTCGCAAGCACGGGGTCGAGGCGCGCAGCATCGGCGCCTCGACCCCGCCCAGCTCAGACCACTTTGTTCGCGCCCGTCATGGTGCGAACTTGTTCGGCCACAGCAATCGCATCATTCTCGGGCGCATCGGACTTCTTGTCGGGCCTCGCGGTGAAGAGATAGATCAAGCCCGTGATGACCACCACCCCGAGCCCGATCAACACGACATAGTCCTGGAAGAAGTCGCCGCTTGATCCGGGTGTCGCAAGCAGAACCATCGCGAACAGACCGTATGCGAGAGCGAGGACGTTGATCACCGTGCCTATGACGCCGAGGTTGAAGGGGCCCGCCGGGCGCCATCCCTTGATTCTCTGACGTAGCGAAGCGAGAACGACCATCTGGAACGAAACATAGATGCCGAGAATCGCGAAGGATGTCACCGCGACGAGTATTCCGTCGTTGACCCAGATCAGTACGCAGAACAGCGCCGGTGCGACGCACGCCACCAGCAGTGCGTTCGCGGGCACCTTCGACTTGGAAACACGCGCCAGCCAGCGGTGGCCCGGAATCATCCCGTCACGAGCGAACGAGTAGATGAGTCGGCTGACCGCCGCCTGAAGGCTCAGCGTGCACGAAAGGAACGCGGCGATGGCGACGACAAGGAAGATCTTCGCACCGACCGGACCAAGCGTGCTCTCGAGAATCGACGGAATGGGATCCGCATTCTCGCCGCTGACGATCGACGGCAAGTCGGGCGCCGCAAGGACGTATCCCGCGAACGAGAAGAGTGCGGACACGCCTCCCACCGCAATCGTGAGAATCATCGCCCGAGGCACGGTTCGGGCCGCGTTAGAAGTCTCTTCCGCGACGCTTCCGCAAGCTTCGAAGCCATAGAAAAGGAAAAGTCCCACCACCGCTGCCGCGAAGAAAGCGGAGAGGTAGCTTCCACTTCCCGCGACGTTCATTGTGTCGAAAAACACAGAGAAGTCATTCTTGCGCTGGAAGATGAACAAGTAGAGGCCGAGACCCACGACTCCGATGAGCTCAGCCATGAGTCCGATCCTCGCGATTCTTGCGAGCCCCTTTGTGCCGCTGAAATTCGCAAGCAGTGCAAGAGCCAGAATCACGAGGGCGAAGATCAGTGAGGTATCTCTGTTCGTTTCAAGGTCGAACAGACTCGCGATGAATCCTGCACCGAACTCTGCGACAGCGGTGATGGTAACGATGATGGCCCAGATATACACCCAGGCAGCCATCCATGCGTACCTTCTGCCCCACAGTCGTCTGGCCCAGGGGTAGACGCCGCCAGCAATCGGGAATTGCGAAACCACCTCACCGAAGACGAGCGCCACGAGCATCTGTCCGGCGCCGACGATCACGATCCACCAGATCGACGGCGGCCCGCCCGTTGCGAGACCGAATGCGAACAGCGAGTACACCCCCGCAAGCGGCGAAAGGTAGGTGAAGCCAAGGGCCAGGTTGGCCCAGATGTTGATAGATCGACTGAATGCGCCCTTATAGCCGAGGGTTGCCAGATGCGCCTCGTCTTCGAGGTGCATCCTCTTCTTAGATGCCATTTCTAGGCCCCTTCATGTAATTGATTCGTGTCGGGTATCTGTCAGTACGTCGTGAGGTGCTATGACACGCGCTCCGCCGATCCGCCTTCAGCAGCCATTGCCCACGCCGCCGCGCTTACCCCGGCCGTGATGCCCGCATCGATCGGGATCGCCTGCCCGGTGACAACAGGGCAATCGTCAGCAGCCAGGAAGTGGACGAGTGCCGCAACATGATCCGCCTCGATGATGCGGCCGAGCGCTGCTGCGTGTGCGTATGCGGCCGCTTCCTGTCGGGCTGAAGGGAACGTGTCAAGCATCGGTGTGTCCACCGTTGTCGGTGCGATGCAATTGACGCGGATGCCGCGAGCGCCGAACTCGACGGCCGCCACCTTTGTGATGCCGACAACGCCGAACTTGGATGCGGCGTACGATGCATACCCTGGGGTGCCCAGTATCCCGAGCACTGAGGCGGTGTTGATGATGCTGCCACCGTCCCGCATGATCGGAGCCGCGAACCTCATACCGTTCAGCACGCCCAGTGTGTTCACCCTGAGGTGCTGGTCGAAGTGCTCTGGAGTTGTCGCCTCGATCGACGACAGCGGCAAGGCAATGCCCGCATTGTTCACCGCGATGTCGAGGAGTCTGACTTCGTCTCGGATCTGCGCCATTGCGGCGCGCACTGATGACTCGTCGGCAACATCCGTTCGTATGAAGGTTCCCTTCGTTTCGTCGGCCGCGGCCGCACCTGCCGTCTCATCAACGTCGAGCAGGTAGACACGCGCGCCGGCGGCGGCGAGGCGTCGTGCAACCGCGCGCCCGATGCCTGAACCGGCCCCGGTGACGTACGCAGTCTTGGATGCGAGATCGAACACTGTGCTCCCTTCGGGATCTTTTCGTTCCATGGATTGCACGTGGGCGCTCCCATCCGCCGCTCAGGCAACGGCGAGGATCGGCTGCCGAAGCGGGCCTCCCCGGGGATGCGTCAGTCGGCGCGGAGGGTTTCGAAGACCGCGGGCAGCTCCTTCTTTCCGTAGCCGGCTCGTTGCGCCTTCGAGTACGCATCGAACAAGTGCTGCGGCAGTTGGGAACTGATGCCGGCGTCTTTCGACAGCGCGAGCAGATGCCGGATGGCCCCGACATGGGTGTCGATGCTGCACTGGTTCCCGCTGTAATCGCCCTGCGCGACCATTGGGGCCGCCGCGTCCGACGTGATTGCCACGAGACCGACGTAGGCGTCCTTGTACGCGAAGAATTGATCCGTTCCCATGCCCTCCGCCGCACACATCTGCGCCCCTTGAAGAACTGCGAGCGATCCGCCGTAGTACGCGGTGAGGATCGCGCAGTCGATCGTGTTGGCTGCGCCAATCGCTTCGCCCATGTAGACCGTGTTTTCGGCGATCGCGACGAGCGCGGGACGAAGACGGTCGAACAGTGCTGAGTCGCCGGAGTAGAACACGGTCGCGTACTCTGTGGCGACGAAAGCCGGGTAGGCGAGAATGGCGGCGTCGAGGTATCCGATGCCATGCTCTTGCGCCCAGGTGAGTCCGCGCCGGGCATCCGATGGGGCGCCGCTGGTGATCTGGACGATCGTGGACCCGCGGAGCGCCTCCGCGACACCCTCCTGCGAAAGGATCTCGCTTGCTGCATCGTAGGTCGATACCGAGATCATCACGATCTCCCGGTCGCGCACAGCCTCCGTAAGCGATTCCACGGCGACCGTTCCCTCCCCCACGGCCCTTGCGTGCTCGAATGTGCGGTTCCAGACGTTCACGTCGTGACCGGCGGCACTGAACGCTCTTGCGAGCGCGGAACCCATGAGCCCGGCGCCGATGATGGTGATAGACGACATTGTCATTCCTCCTTGTTCGGGTCTTTCTCTTCGTGCTCGAGCAGGATCGGCTCGAGCTCCTTTCCTTCTTTTGGTCGAATACGGTGGGAGTACGCTCAGTGCTCTCCGTCGTCACTGTCAGCGACGGGCGCGAGTTCACGCATGTTGATCCAGTGGCCGCCGTCGGCAACCACGCATTCACCCGTCACGTAACTGGCCGCAGGTGAGGCCAGGAAGGCGATCACTTCAGCGAGTTCGCGCGGTTCGGCCGCCCGCTGTTGAAAGTTCGTGGTGACGGGAGCGTCCAGGACCCCTGCCTCCTCGAAGTATGGAATCGCCATCGGTGTGCGAACCCACCCTGGCAGCACGGCATTGACCCTGATGCCATAGGGGGCGAGATCTGCCGCTGCGTACTTCGTGAAGCCGACGAGAGCCGCCTTGGCAACGCCGTAAGGCGCCATCCACGGCTCAGCCTGTATGGCGTTGATGGACGAGACGTTCACCACCGAGCCGCCTGCAGCCCGGAGGTATGGTACGGCCGCGGTGGTCGTCGTTATCGGTCCGCGCAGGTTGGTGCTGAGCATCTCATCCCACTGCTGATCGCTGATGCGCTCCAGCGGCGTCGGAGTGCCCAGGATGCCGTGCGCGTTCACGAGCACGGAGATGCTTCCTGTTCGATCGCCGATCTCGCTGATGGTCTGACGCGCCGCAGCCGGATCGGACAGGTCGGCCACGACACCGTCGATGCGATCATCGATCGCGGATACCCTCGCGATCCGCGATTCGTTCCTTCCGATGATTGTCACTTCATACCCGCGAGCAGCCAATAGGGCGGCAGTGGCCTCCCCGATCCCGCTGGACCCTCCAGTCACGACTGCTGTCATGTCACTCATGCGTTCATCACCCTCTCGAAGACGTCCTTGTCGGTGGTCTGCGGACCGGCTTCCGCTAGCAGGCCCTGTTCTGCGACTCGAGCTGCGATGCGTCGCGCAGACGCGAAGAACCTCTCCGCCCATGCGGCGTAGTCCCAGCTCGTTGTCAGCACCGGTGCGGCCACGACGGACCACAGCGCCTCCCGAAGCGCGGAGCGGAACCGTTCCAGCTCGATGCGCGCGCGATCGGTCTCGCGATCGATGCCGAAATAGACCGTCACGACGCGGCCGATGCCTGTCCGGTCGAGCTCTGCGTTGTTCACGAGCATCGCCAGGTCGAAGTAGAGGTTGCCCATGCCGGCGTACTCCCAGTCGATCACCCACATGCGTTCTTCGGCATCGACGATGAGATTGGCCAGCTGCACGTCGTTGTGGCAGAGCATGGGTGGCACATCGACCCATCCGAAGACGTCGCGGATTTCGGCGGAGAGCTGCCGCAAGGACTCAATATCGTCAGGCAGCCGAAGGTTCTCCGCACGCGCGATCGAGATGAAGCGATCGATTTCCACCAATGCGTCAAACCCGCCGAGATCGGTGTGCGGAGCGGTGTGCACCCGCTTGAGCGCGACTGTGGCCAGCTCCAAGCGGCGCCCGACTCGGATCGAATCCTGGTCCATGACCTCGCCGTCGACGAAGTCGATGACGGTGTGGCCGGCCGGGAGCGCAACCGCGCGCATTCTCGGCGCGATGCCCGCGCCGGCGGCCGCCTGATGTGCTTCGTAGCCGTCCCAGCGATCCAGCGCGAACCGTTGAGCATGCTCTGTCGAGCAGGCGAGGCGGAGGACGAACCGGTCGCCACCATCCTCGACGAGGAAGTTCTCGTTGCTCGCGCCCCCCTCCAACGGCCGAATGCGAACGTCCTTCTGGACATCCAGCACCTCGGTTACTGCCAGCACATCCCTGGCGCGCTGGACGGTTGGCGCTTGCGCGAGCCGGTCCGTCGCGTTCATCGTCTACCTCCTTCGGGCCACACAGATTCGGGCGCACGTCGTTCAGTCGGCACCTGGATTCCCTCGAGGTAGAAGCCGAGCGCCTCTACGGTGTCGAAGTAGGCGAACTTACCCGTGCCATCCGCTCCATACCGGGCACCCGTCTGCACGCACGCGAAACCCGCATCCTGCATCCTGCCGATCGCCTCGCCGATGTCGTCGACGTAGTAGCCGAGGTGGTGAACGCCCGTCCTGCCCGCGTTGCGCCACGTGTGATAGATGCTCGGCCCATCCAGCGGCTGCACAAGTTCGAGTTGCGGTCGTGTTCCGTTCATCGCGAGCAGCATCGAGTAGTGGGCTGGTTCACCAAGGTACGTCTGCTCCTCGATCATCGTCGGCCCGTAGGTCCAGATGCGCCAGTGGTCGTCAGCGGCAGTGACGCCCCAGCGGCGCATTGCGGTGGATAGGTCTTCCACGACGAAGGCGATCTGGTCGGGTACCCCGCCTGCGAGTGCGATGAGTGGGATCTCGGAACGTTCGGTCATGACACAGCCCCCAAGTTCAGCCGGAGCGGAAAACCTGCATCGACGAGCCGCTTCCACGCTGCTTCGTCCTCACGGAGACCGCAACGCACCTGCAACGCTGTCACGGCGGTGTATCCATGGACGACGTTGTCGAAGTCGGTACCCGGGCTTGGTGTCGGCAGCGGATCGCGCGCCCACGGCGTGGGAACGACGATTCCTGTCGGCGTGAGCTCCGACACGATGCCCGACATCGTCCAGTCCCGCGAACCGAGGGGGCTCTTCCGTACCTCGTCGTGCGGAGCGTTTGCCGGGAAGTTCACGTTGACTACGACGCCTGAGTTCGGCCCCAGGGTCAGCATCGCGTCGACAGCCCGCGCCAGGTACTCCGCGTGCGGAAACTCCTCGGGGTGCTCGCTGAGGAAGCCAGGATCGGCATGCCTCCCGGCCTGGGAAGCTGCCATCGCGGGCAGGCCGAGGAAAGCCGCCTCGGCAGCTGCGGCGAATGTGCCGGAGTAGAACACGTCCTCTCCCAGGTTGACGCCGTGGTTGATCCCTGAGACGACTAGGTCGAGGGAGCCAATCGTCTCCTCGAAGAACGCCATGCGCACGCAATCAGCGGGCGTGCCAGAACAGCTCCATACGTCGAAACCTGGCTCTGCGGAAAGATGGGTGAGCTCGATGGTCTCGCGCACGGTGACGCGGTGCCCCATCGCACTACGGTTACCGTCCGGGGCCACAACGACGACGTCGTAGCCGGCGGAGCGCATCGCGCTGATGCTCGCATCCAGACCGGCAGCGTTGAATCCGTCATCGTTGGTAAGAAGCACACGGGTCACGAGTGGCCCCCGAATCGTGATGGGAGCAGCTGATCCGCAAAGCCGAACAGCCGCGCTTCACCCAGCACGGCCCACTCGGCGGCGAGCTGTCCTACCGCCGGCGAGACGGTCAATCCGACGCCGCCAAGACCGCCCAACGCAATCACGCGGGCGTTCTCGGCCGTCGGGCCGATAATGAACTTCCCGTCCGGGCTAAGCGGGTAGATGCCGGACCATCCGGCTTCGATGCCCGCATCTTCCCATCCGGGGAATCTGTCGGCGAGGTGTTCGACGAGTTCTTCAAGGTGATCCTCGGAAGCCCTTCCGACTGGGGCATTTGGATCGGCTTCCTCGCCGTGCGTCTCATACGAGTGGAGACCGGCGAGGAACCGCCCGGCGCCTTCCGGACGGACGTAGACCGCGTTCTCACCAGAACCAGGGAAGTAGGTCTGCACGGTCGGAACGTTCACGTTCGCCAGCGACGGGACTGATAGCAGCGCGATCTCGTGGAGCTGATTCGACAGGGGCAGACTCACACCCAGACGTTGCCCCACCTCGGTGAGCCAAGGACCGGCCGCGTCTATCACGACGTCGGCTCGCAGCTCACCATCGCTTGTGATGAGGTTCAACCCACCGGGTGTCTGCTCCGACGAAAACACCTCGACACCGGCACGGAACGAGACGCCACGCCGACGTGCCACCTCAAGAAAAGCTGCGCAGAGTTCCGGGCCATCCATATACCCGTCTCGTGAGCCGTACATCGCGCCGACGACATCGTCGAGACGCATCCCGGGTATGAGATCCGCGACCTCGCGGGGGTTCAAGAGAGTGGTGTCCGGAAAGTCCCCGTCTCGGATGGTTCGAAGCACGAGATCCCATTGGTCTTGAGATCGTGCGAGCCGAACATATCCGGCTCGCGTAATCCGGAAGGACGTTTCCTTCTCGAGGTCGGCGAATTGGCGACCGCTCTCAACCCGAAACGCGAGGTCGACCGGATCGAAGGTCTGCCGGTTGAAGATGCCAGCCGACAATCCCGATGATCCGGCCGAGAGCGTCCGCTGCTCCAAGATCGTCACCTGCGCTCCCAGACGCGCCGCGTGCACGGCCGCGCTGAGCCCGGCGACGCCTGCGCCGACGACGACAACGTTCGGTCCCTTCCCGTCAGGTGCGCTCATTGCGTCTCTCGGTTCGGTGACTCGACGCCCACGCGGCGTTCTCGACGGCTTGCAGGAGCCCACTTCCAAGCGCATCAATGTCGGCTGTTGTATGCGCTGCGCTGAGCAGAATGAGACCTCGTGGGGCGACGAGGGCCCCTGACCGCAACTGTGCCTCGGCAATCGAACCCACAACGGCACGATCGCTGCGATAGGCCTCGGCATACGACTGAGGCGCGCGCTCGATTCCCCAGAACAGCTGCAGGACGGAGCCGACCTGATTCACGCGGATCGGGTTGCCTGTGGCAGACGCCGCCGCCTCGATGTGATCGCTGAGGCGCGCACCGAGAGACGCCAAAGAGGAGTAGAGCGACTGTTGCTCGCGCTCCAGCACGTCAAGTGTCGCGTGCGCGGCGGCGATGGAAACCGGATGCCCGCTGTAGGTGCCGGCCGGTTGAACTGGACCGGACACGATCGATGCCATGGCGGCGTTCGTCCCCGCGACAACAGCCATAGGGAATCCGGTGGCGATAGCCTTCGCGTACACCGCCAGATCAGGTTGCACGCCGAGCAGTTCGGCTGCGCCGCCGAGCGCTAGACGGAATCCGCTGAGCACCTCGTCGAAGATGAGTTGTGCGCCATGGCGGCTGCAGAGTTCCCGCATCGCGGTCATGAACGCGCTGTCGGGGAGGAAGACGCCGAAGTTCATCGGGATGGGCTCGAGGATGACCCCCGCGATGCTCGCCCCGTGCTCTTCAAACACACGCGTGATCTCGTCGACATCGTTCCAGCGGATGACGATGATGTCGCCCGGGGCCGGTTGCCCTCGGACGCTGTGCGTCGTCGGCACAGGGAACGTCGACGCAGGGGCAGGCGTGTTGCTCTGAGTGTTCGCGAACAATGGATCAAGCCACCCGTGATAGTGGCCCTCGAACTTGACGATCAGCCGCCGGCCCGTCGTGCCCCTGGCGATCCGGATTGCCAAAGCGGTCGCTTCGCTTCCCGTGGTGACGTACGCGACGCGGTCGACGTGCGGCAGGATCGAGGCGAGGCGATCCGCGAGGTCGAGTTCTCCGCGTGTCGTGCCGAACAGCACTCCATCGTGGAGCTGCCTCCGCACGGCGTCGAGCACCTCTTCGTTTCCATGGCCGAGGAGCATCGGCCCCATCGCGAGCATGTAGTCCGTCAGTCGCGTCCCATCCTCGGCGATGATCTGCGCTCCTTTCGCGCGATCGAGGATCAGCGGTTCCCGTCGAAGTCGGGCTCCGGACGAGACTCCGCGTGCCAGCGCGGGTTCGAGCTCCCATGGCGAGCCTGCACTGCTGGGTGTCATCATCGACGGGTCAATCACAGGCATGACGCTAACGCTTGTTAGGTTTACCGTCAAGCCTTCGCGAGTAGCGCCGGGGAACTAGACTTGGCCCACCGATCGAGGATGCGAGGAGATGAATCACCGCGACACGACGGACAGCCGGGACCGCTTGCTCGCGATCACTCTGCACTTGCGCGAGGTGCGAGCGAACAACGGCGTCAACTCCGCCACTCGGGACAAGATCTTGGCAACTGCGATGACCATGTTCACGCGCCGAGGCTATGCCGGCACATCCATGCGAGACATCGCGAAGGAAGTGGGAATCAAGGCCGCCAGCATCTACGCACATTGCCCGGAAGGGAAGGAGCAGATGCTGCACCTTGCCCTACAAGCCACCTTTGATCAGTTCTTGGAATACATCACGCGCGAGATTCGGTTCGAGATGACACCGTTGGAGCAACTCAGGTCGCTGTTCCGTAGGCACGTCCAGTGGCAACTCGAGGTCGGTGAGCGCGCTATGGCTTGGGATGCTGCGATCAATCAATTCGGTGTGCTCGGCGTGCTCAGTGACGAAGCACTGTCAAGCATTCGACGTACGCAAGCGCTCTACCACGCCTATCACCTCTCTCTTGTCCGAATCGTTGCCGCAACACAGGACCCCGAGGACAGCGCCGTCGCACTACGCGTTCTCTGTGACCAGGCGCCCGAGTGGACTGTAGGCGCCACGCGGGCCGGCGAGCCGGACGACCGCCCCGCCCGGTTGTCACAGCTCGCGGCGAGGATACTCGGCGTTCCGGACTTCTGACCCCGTCCCGCCTACTTCGGCGACCCCTTCACGTGTGACCTAACGCATGTTAGCCTTCACTCATATTCTCCGTGGACAAGGGATAGAGGCATGAGTACGACGACCCCACGCCCCCGAGTCGAGGACTATCGGTTGGCGCCGCTAGTCGATGGGCGACCGTACACGGATTCGGAGCAGGGCTTCACCGTCTTCGATCCATCCACCGGCGTCGGCGTCATCGAGATTCCTGACGTCGGGGCGCACGGTGTCGCCGCCGCCGCCTCCGCCGCGCGGCGGGCGTATCCCGCGTGGCGTGACCTGGAACCACGGCAGCGAGCCGGGGCATTGCTGGCACTCGCAGACGTCGTTGAAAGGCGTGCTCAAGATCTCAGCCTGCTGGAGTCGCTGGACGTCGGCAAGCCCCTGTCCATGGTCCCCGCCGAGATAGCGAGTGCTGTCGACAAGATCCGGTTCTACGCCGGGGCGGCCCGTATCCTCCCCGGCATCGCAGCGAACGAGTACCGCAAGCCCCTGACGAGCTTCATCCGGAGAGAACCTGTCGGTGTCGTCGGTGCCATCACGCCCTGGAACTATCCGTTCGCGATGGCGATCTGGAAAATCGCTCCAGCGCTGGCAGCTGGGAACACCGTCGTGCTCAAGCCCTCTCCCGAAACGCCGCTGTCCACGCTCATGTTGGGTGCCCTGGCGGCGGAGGTACTGCCAGCCGGTGTATTGAACGTCGTAACCGGTGGGCTTGAGACGGGTAGAGCGATGACCCGCTCGCCAGAGGTCGACATGATCGCCCTCACCGGCGGGACAGCTACCGGGCGTGCCGTGATGCGTGACGCCGCCGACTCGCTGAAGCGGCTGCAACTGGAACTCGGGGGCAATGCGGCGGTGCTGGTCTTCGACGATGCCGACCTCGATCTGTTCCGCGAGGGTTACTTCATGGCGGCGTTCCGCAACACGGGTCAGGACTGCCACGCCGCGAGCCGGATCTACGCCGCACCGGGCATCAAGGACGATGTCGTGCGTGTCGTCCGTGAGGTAGCCGCCGAGAGCGTCGTCGGTGATCCCTTTGCGGCGGACACCAATGTCGGCCCGCTCGTATCTGCGGCTCAGCTGGACCGCGTTGGCGGCCTTGTCGACGAGGCTCTTAGCAACCAGCACATAGAGCGGGCCACTCCGGTCGACTGTCCGGAGGGTGGTTTCTACTACCCGCTCACAGTGTTGGATGGCGTTCGACATGACGACACGATCTCGCAGGAAGAGATTTTCGGACCCGTCGTTACAGTGTCCACGTTCGCCGACGAGGACGAGGCGATCCAGCTTGCGAACGGCGTAAGCCAGGGACTGGCGGCGTCCGTGTGGACTGCATCCACAGATCGCGCGTTCCGCGTGTCCCACCAGATCGATGCGGGAACTATCTGGGTGAACGCCCACGGCGCGACCGTCGCGGAAATGCCGTTCGGCGGTGTCAAAGAATCCGGCTTCGGCACCGATCTGTCCACAGTGGCGATGGACCAGTTCACGGTCCCGAAGCACATTGCGTTCCGCAGCGGCCGCCGTTCCTAGACGGAGCGGATGGGCTACGACGTCCACCCCATCGGAGTGCGCGACTGCAGCGCGAGTGCGCGCAGGCACCGCGACAGCATCCGCTCGTCGTCCTTCACCGGAATGACGACCGAGATCGTCGACATCGGGAACCTCCTGTGCCGGCCACGCGCCCGCTCGGGAACGCGCCGCTGTCACCAGACAGTAGAGATCTCAGCCCCGGCGGATGCAGGGCTTGACAACCGACAGCCCACGCAGGCCGGCGTCATACCCCGCCGACGAACACGACCCCCCGGTACCCGTCCTCGCCCCAGCGCACCAGCCGGTCGAGGTCCTCTGGCGCGACCGGCAGCGCGTGGCTGTCGACCCACGTCTCGCCGGTCTCGACGTTCACCCACGGGTCTTCGATCACCGCGGCGCCGCCGACGACCGCATGGGCGATGACCCAGTGGGGCCCTGCGTCCCCGTGCATGGGCGCCTCGTCGATGAGCAGCAGCGCGCGCTCCCCTGCCACCACGCGCCGGATCACCTCGGCGATCTCGACCCGCTCGCGGTGCACCGGGATGCCGCGCTCGGCCGCCTGCCGGTGCGACTCCTGCTGCAGCAGCGCGCGGAAGTCGTGCTCGAACCCGGTGTACCCCTCGAGCAGCGCCGGGCCGTCGAGGTCGAGGTGCACCTCGATCGGCGTTCCGCCGATGCGGTCGCGCAGCGCGACGGCGAGCCCGACCGGCTCGCACGCCGGGTAATTGCTGGCGCCGCGCCAGAACTCGAGCTCGAGGTCGCGGTCGCCCGCGCCGCCGTCGAAGCCGCCGGCCGCAGCATCCTCCGCCGCGATGAGCGCCGCCACAGCACCGCAGGTGAACAGGGTGGTCTGCGCGTAGTAGCCGAACTCCCGCATCGGCCCCGGCTGCAGCCACAGCACGAAGCCCTGCACCGCCTCGGTGCCCACGGCAGCCCAGGGTCGCCGCATCGCAACGAAGCCGGCCGCCGCCGCGAAGGCCGGCAGCTCGGCGCCGAGGGGCACCTCCCACTTCAAGGCGACGTCGCCTCGCGAACGGGCCGCGGCGATCAGCTCCGCCAGGACCCGCTGCCCCGCATCCTCGCCCCGCCACCACAGATCGACGATCTTCGTCGCCGCCGTCGCAGGCCGGGCGGTGGTGAGGGCTGCCGCCTGCAGCGTGCCCGCGGCATCCGTCTCCACCGTCACCTCCGGCCGGTACGGATCCCGCGCGAGCTGCCAGCGCTGCACCCGTTCGTCGGGCACGCCGAGCCGCGCCAGCTCGTCGGCGATGGCGGTCGCGTCGGCGACGCTGTCGATCCGGGATGCTGCAGTCATTCGGTGCTGTCCTCTCCGGCAGAGCCGACGGTGATCGTGGAGTTCTCGCGCTGCGCCGCCGCCACCAGCAGCGCCGTGTACTCGTGGCGGGGTTCGGTGAGCACCTGCGCGCACGGGCCGGACTCGACGACGCGGCCGTCCCAGAGGACGGTGACGGTGTCGGCGAGCATGCGCACGACGGCGAGGTCGTGCGAGATGAACAGGATGGCGATGCCCAGCTCGTCGCGCAGGCGTGCCAGCAGCGCGAGGATCTGCGCCTGCACCGAGACATCCAGCGCCGAGACCGACTCGTCGCAGATGAGGAGGCGCGGCGAGGGCGCGAGCGCGCGAGCGATGGCCACGCGCTGTCGCTGGCCGCCGGACAGCTCGGCGGGGCGCTTGCGGGCGAACTCGACAGGCAGCCCCACCATCTCCAGGAGCGACCCGACCTCGCCGGCGGGGCGTCGGGCGACGCGCAGCGCCTCGCGCAGGATCGCGCCGATCGACATCATCGGGTTCAGCGACGAGTACGGGTCTTGGAAGACGATCTGCATCTGCGCCGGCGTGCGCGAGGATCGCCCCGGCGCGAGCTCGACGCGGTCGAAGGCGATGACTCCGGCGTCCTCGCGCTCCAGGCCGGCGATGCAGCGGGCGAGAGTCGACTTGCCCGACCCCGACTCCCCCACCACCCCGGCGATGCGACCGGCGCCGATCTCGAGGCTCACGTCGTCGAGCACGCGGCGCTCGCCGAAGTCCTTGACGAGGCCCGTCACGCGCAGCAGCGGTGCGTCATCGCCCTCCGCGACCACCGGCGCCGCGGCGGTCCTTCCGGCCAGCGCCGGATCGGCGTCGATGAGGGCGCGGGTGTACGCGTGCCGCGGCTGCGAGAGCACGTCGGCGGTGGCGCCGCGCTCGACGACCTCGCCCTGGCGCATCACGAGGACGTCGTCGGTGCGGCCGCGCACCAGTCCCAGGTCGTGCGAGATGAGGATGACGCACAGTTCGCGTTCGCGCTGGATCGCCCGCAGCAGATCGAGGATCTCGGCTTGATTGGATGCGTCCAGCGCGGTGGTCGGCTCGTCGGCGATGATCAGCCGCGGATTCGCCGCGAGCGCCGCGGCGATCGCCACCCGCTGCCGCATCCCGCCGGAGAGCTCGTGCGGGTAGGCGCGGGCGACCCGCGCGGGCAGCTTCACCTCGGCGAGCCGCTCGGCGATGGCCCGGTCGCGGTCGCCTCTGCTCAGGCGCCGGCCCGCGGCATCCATCGTCCAGCCGATCTGCTCGCCGCACCGGTGCACCGGCGACAGGCTCGTGAACGGGTCTTGCAGCAGCAGCGTGACGATGCCGCCGCGCACCGTGCGCCAGGTCGCGTCGCCCGCAGTCAGCTCGATGGTCGTGTCGTCGATGCGCACCGAGCCCTCGGCGCGGAAGCCGCGGGGAAGCAGGCCCACCAGCGACTTCGCGGTGAGCGTCTTGCCCGAGCCCGACTCGCCGATGACGGCGAGCGTGCGGCCGGGGGCGATGTCGGCGTCGAGGGGCTGCACCATGGCGCCGTCGTGGCCGATGACGGTGAGCCCGGTGATCTGCACGCCGGTCACAGCGCCACTCCCACCTGCGAGAGGCGCTGGCCGATCCAGTCGCCCACGAGGTTGACCGCGGCGGCGACGACGATGATCAGCACCGCCGGCACGACCACGGCCCACGGGTTCTCGAACATGATGGCCCGGTTGTCGGTGAGCTGGCGCCCCCAGTCGGCGGTGCCGGGCGGCACCCCCACCCCGAGGAACGACAGCGACGAGAACGCCACCAGCGCGAACGCGACGTTGAGCATCGCGTTGGTGAGCACGAGCGTCGACACGTTCGGCAGGATGTGCCGGAACATCACCCGCCAGCGCGACAGCGACAGCATCCGCGCCGCCTCGATGTACGGGCGGGCGGTCTGCTCGAGCACCCCGGCGCGCACGATGCGGATGTCGGACGGCGAGAAGAGCAGGATCAGCAGGGCCACGGTGACCCAGTAGCCGCCGCCGAACACCCCCGACACGACGATCGCCGCCAGCAGCACCGGCAGCGCCAGCAGCAGGTCCGTCCAGCGGCTGATCACGATGTCGAGCCAGCCGCGCTCGTAGCCGGCGAGTGTGCCGAGCACGATCCCCAGCACCATGGAGCCGGCGGCGACGACGACCGGGCCCACGAGGGCGGATGCCGCCCCGGCGACGGTCATGGCGAGGATGTCGCGGCCCAGCTCGTCGGTGCCGAGCGGGTATCCGGGGGTCCCCGCGGGCAAGAGGCCCGAGAGGATGTCCTGCCGGGTCGCGTCGGGATAGATGACACCGCCGAAGACCACCGCGAGCGCGGTGAGCGCGAGGATGCCGAGGGCCAGCGCAACGGTCACCGGCAGCCGGTGCCGGCGGCGGACCGTGGGAGCGCTGACCAGCTCGAGCGCGGCGGTCATGCGAGGCTCCCGGTGCGGCGCAGCCGCGGATCCAGCAGCAGGTACGCGAGGTCTGCGAGCAGCGCGATCACCGCGATGACGACGGCGACCAGCAGCGTCAGCGACTGCACGACCGCGATGTCCTTGAACAGCACCGAGTCCTGCAGCAGGGTGCCCAGACCCGGCAGCGCGTACACGGTCTCGGCGAGCACGGTGCCGCCGACGAGGAAGGTGAGCACGAGGCTCGCGCCGGTGACGATGGGGATGGCGGCGTTGCGCAGGGCGATGCGGCGCACGGCCTTCTCGGGGATGCCGCGGGCCCGCGCGGCGGTGACGTAGTCGGTCTCGAGCTCGCGCAGCATCGCGGTGCGGGTCAGCTTGACGATGATGGCGCCGAGCCCCACGGCGAGGGTGATCGCCGGCAGCACGAGATGCCACAGCGTGTCGAGTCCCCCGGTGCCGGCGCCGTAGACGGGGAACAGCGGCAGGTAGTACGCGAAGACGTACAAGAGCAGCAGCCCGACCGCGAAGGTCGGGGCGCTCAGCCCCACGATCGCCAGGCCGCTCGCGGAGCGGTCGGCCCAGCCGCCGGCGCGCACGGCGCTGTGCACGCCGAGCGGCACCGCCACCGCGAGCGCGAGCACGAACGCCACCGCGCACAGCGCCAGCGTGATGCCCAGGCGCTGCGAGATCGCGTCGGCGACGGGCACCTGCAGCCGGATCGACTGGCCGAGGTCGCCGGTGACGAACCCGCCGAGCCACTTCAGATACTGCAGCCACGCCGGGTCGTCGAGGTTGTACTGCGCTCGGATCGCCGCCACCGCCTCCGGCGAGGAGGGACGGTTGCCCAGCAGGTTCTTCACGATGTCGCCGGGGGCCAGGTGCATGAGCGAGAAGACCAGCACCGACAGCACCAGCAGCACCGCGAGCATGCCGAACACGCGCACCGCAAGCATCCGGCCCATCGACCGTGCCCGCGGCGCGCGCGCTCGTGCGGGAGTGCTCAGGGTCACTGAGCCGCCCGGTACAGCTGCGTCGGCCACGACGAGATGAACGCGAACGAGCTGTAGTCGTCCATCCCGAGGTCCTTCGCGAACGCGGTCGCGGACTGGCCCCACCACAGCGGCACGTTCACGGCCGCCTCGGCCTGGATCGTCTCGGCCTGCACGAGCAGGTCTATGCGTGCGGCCGGGTCGGACTCGGCGCCGATCTGCGCGAGCAGGTCGAGCACCTCAGCGTCGTCGTATGCGGCCGGGTTGCCGACCCCGAGCAGGTAGCTGGGCACCTCGGCCGGGTCGCCGAGGGTGGAGAAGTACCACATCAGGTTGACGCCGTAGTCGGTCGAGGCATCCAGGCTCGCCAGCCACTCCTCGATCGGCACCTCGCGCACGTTGAGGGTGATGCCGATCTCGGCGAGGTTCTGCGCGAGTGCCTGCGCCGCCGTGCCCAGCTGCGGGCCGGTGTTGGGGGTGAGCAGCTCGGCCTCGAACCCGTCGGGCACCGACGATGCGGCAAGGGCGGCCTTCGCAGCATCCAGATCGAACTCCCACTGCGGGATCGACGCGAGGATCTCGCGGGCCTGCTCGGGGCTGTGCACGCTGCCCAGCGACTCGGGCGTCATGATGGCCGTCGCCGCCTCGCCGTGGCCGCGCAGCAGCCGCTCGACGTAGGCATCGCGGTCGACCGCGTGGGCGAACGCCTGCCGCACCTTGGGGTCGTCGAACGGCGCGACGCTGGTGTTGAAGTACAGGCCGACGTACGAGAGGTCGTTGACGTAGTCGACCCGCATCGTGTCGAGCCCCTCCCACTGGGCGGCCTGCGCCAGCGGCACGTTGAACGCGACATCGACGTCGCCCGACTGTGCGGCGAGCAGTCGCGTGGACTCGTCGGGCACGAAGTTCACCGTGATCGACTTGACGGCGGGCAGCTCGCCCCACCAGGTGTCGACGCGCTCGAAGACGACGCGCGAGTCGGGCGCGAACTCGGTGACCTTGTACGGCCCGGTGCCCAGCAGCAGCGCGTCGGGCGTGCCGACCTTGCCATCGTGCTCCTCCCAGAACGCCTGCGACGTGATGAAGGCCGCACCGCCGGTGCTCATGTTCGACGCGAAGGCGGCGTCGGGGGCGGTGAGGGTGATCGTGACCTCGCTGTCGCCGGTCTTCTCGACGGTGTCGACGTTGGTCAGGTAGTAGGCGAGCCCCGGCGAGCTGGTCTCGTCGCGGGCCTGCTCGAGGCTGAACACCACATCATCGGCGGTGACCGGGGTGCCGTCGTGGAAGACGGCGTCGTCGCGCAGCTCGTAGACGTAGGTGACGTCGTCGGTCTGCTCCCACGATTCGGCCAGGCCCGGCTGGATGCGGCCCTGCGCGTCGACCGAGACCAGGCCCTCCTGCGCGATCGCCGCGATGTAGTAGTTGAGGATGCCGGACTCCTGGCCGACGTAGAGGCTCGACAGCGAGCCGGGCAGCGCGACCGTGATGCTCTCGATCTCGGCGCCCGTGTCGGGGCCGGTCGTGTTCTCGGGTGCCGGGCTGGAGCAGGCGGCCAGCAGCAGCGCGCCGGCGGCGGCCGCGGCGCCGGCCTGGACAAGCCGGGCGGGGGAAGGCAGGGGCATGGTGAGACTCTCCTCGGGTGTGGATGCGGCGGATCGGAAGCGAGCGCGGTGGCCCTCGCTGCGGCGGCGGGCCGCGGCGAAGACCTCGAGGTCGGCGGAGGCCGGCCGGTGGGCCGCGAACATCCGCAGAGCGGCCGAGACGGCCGGGATGGTGGACGCCTCGATCAGGGTCGACGCCGCGGTGCGGCGCACGAAGGCCGGTGAGATCGCGAAGGCGCGGATGCCGGTGCCGCGCGGCGCGCGGGCGAGCGCGGACTCGGCGACGAACGCGGTGCCGAGACCCTCCGCGGCGAGGGCGACGGCGGAATCGGCGCGGCTGACGACCAGGTCGGCGGGGCGCGGCACGCGCTCGATCGCCGCCGCCACGATGTCGCTGCTGGTGCCGGTGCCGCGGATCCAGGGCTGGTCGGCGAGCGCAGCCGGATCGATGCGGCCGCCGGGGGCGGTGTGGTCGGTCGCGGTGAGGGCCACGATCTCTTCGGCGAAGAGGAACGTCGAGCGCATGCCCGTGCGGCGGTGCCCGCTGCGGCGGCCGCCGGGGAGGTCTTCGACTGTGACGGCGATGTCGGCGCGGCCGCCGCGCACGAGGTCGAGCGCCTCGCCCGAGTCGGCGGTCTCTTCGACGGAGACGTCGATGCCGGGCACCTCGGCGAGCAGGCGCCCGAGCGCCGGGGCGACCAGGTGCGACAGGGTGTCGCCCGGCGCGGCGATGCGCACCGCTCCGGAGCGGTGGCCGAGCACGCGCGCGAGCTCGGTGGCCGCCGCCGTGAGGCTGGCGTCGATGCGCGGCGCGTGCGCGGCCAGCAGCGCGCCGACCGGCGTGAGCCGTGCGGCGCGGGAGGTACGGGCCACGAGCGACGCGCCCAGGCGCGCCTCGAGCCGCTGCACGTGCTGCGTGATGGTCGGCTGGGTGTAGCCGAGGGCGCGGGCGGCGGCGCTGATCGAGCCTTCCTGGTCGATCGCCACGAGGATCCGCAGGGAGTGCACATCGAGCGCACGCGTCAGCGCATCGATCTCGAAGGCATCCGGCCGTTCCATAGGAGGATGCTATTCATCCGGTGGTTTCGATGGTGTAACAATATGTAACGCTCGGCGGGAGTCGGTGCCGGGGACGGAGGATGAAGGAATGGATGCCGCCGCCCACCGCGCCTGGATCGACGCCCGCGACCGCGCCGTCTGGGGGCGTCACGGACTCGCTGCGCTCGCAGCGACGCACTGGCTCGACGACCGGGAGCGCGAGTGCGACGGCGTGCCCGGGGTGTGGCGCACCGACGGGGCCGCGGCGATCGGCCGGGTCGACGGCGCCGTGCTGCGCCTGGCGCCCGGCGACGAGGCGCACCACGGTGACGTGCTGCTGCGCGGGTTCGCGCGTGAGGGCGCCATCGCGGTGCGGGCGTACGATCCCGCGGTGCTTCGGCCGGGGGCGAGGATCGAGCGGGCTGCGTACGACCCGCGGCACCGGGTGACGGGGGTCTTCCGGACCGCCGCGACCTCGGAGCCCGCGGTTGCGGTGGATGGGCACCGGACGTCCGATGACTTCGACGGGACGGTCGCGTTCACGCTGGACGGCCACCCGCTCGAGCTCACGGTGCAGCGCGGCGCGAAGGGACTGACCGCCCGATTCGCCGATGCCACGAGCGGTGTCGGGAGCTTCGGCTTCCGCTTCCTTCGCCTGCCGCGGCCGAGCGCCGACGGGTCGGTCGAAGTCGACCTCAATCGCGCTTACCTGCCGCCGTGCGCCTTCTCAGACCACTACGTGTGCCTGCTGCCGCCGGCAGGCAACCGCTGGACTGTGCCCGTGCCCGTCGGGGAGCTGCGCGTCGTCTGATGCGCCTCGACATCCACCCGCCGCTTCTGCCCGCCGCTGAGCTGCTGCACCGATCGCGTCGCGAACCTTGCCAGGTCGAGGGAGTCGATCAGCTCGTCCGCCCGTGTGCGAGCCGCCGCCCGGGACATGCCGTAGAAGGCACCCTGACTGAGCAGCTCGTCGCGCCGCACGTCGAAGGTGAGGTCGGTCACCGCGTCGACGACCTTCTTCGACTGCTCCGTGGGTTGGTCGGGGAATCTCTTGGTGAGGCCCCGTGCCTCGATGATCGGATCTCGGCTCCCGTCGGTATACTCAAAGTATGACTACAACGATCAAGGTGAGTCGGGAGCTTCGCGATCGCCTCAAGGAGCAGGCAGCGCACGAGGGGCTCACGCTTGGCGTGCATCTCGCGCGCCTTGCGGATCTCGAGGATCGTCGACTCCGCCTTCGGTCGCTGAAGGCGGCGATCGCGGATTCTACGGCCGCGGACGCGGCCTCGCACGACGCGGAGACCGCCGCCTGGGAGCGCGCCGAGCTCGCCGACGCAGCCCGTGACTGAGGGCGAACTCGCGCCTGGCGTCGTCGCCTGGGCATCACTCGAACCGGTTCGCGGTCGGGAGCAGGGCGGCCACCGCCCTGTCCTCATCGTCGCGTCCGCCGGCTACCTCGATGCCGTGACGACTCTCGTCATCGCCCTTCCGATCACCACGACCGACCGCGGTTGGCCGAACCACATCCGCGTCGACGGGCCCGCCGGACTCGACCAGCCCTCGTGGATCATGACCGAGCAGCCGCGCACTCTCTCTCGCGACCGCCTCACCGCCATCGCCGGTCAGGTCTCGGAAGGATGCCTGGCGTCGGTGCGGATGTGGCTGGGCGACTTCCTCGACCTCTGATCGCACGAGAGGCTCACGCTCAGACGGCGCGCAAGCCTCGCTGATCCGAGGGATGCCGCGGCCGCCGGCGCGACCGTCGTGACCGCGCAGGCCCGGGACTGGGGAGGGTACTCGGGGTACTTCGTCGACCCGGACGGCTTCCGCTGGGAGATCGCGCACAACCCGAGCCCGCTGGGCGACGAGCTGCTCCGCGCCGCGGGCGTGATGGAGTGATGGGAAATTAGTTTCGAATCTGGCTTGAGTCCTCCATCGTAGTTCTGTACTATAGTGGTATGGATCAGCTGACCGCCCTGGAGACCGCGGTAGCCGCGCTGCGGGAGGCGTGGTCCGACGGTCCGGCGGCGGCGTCGCCGGCGGAACTGGGGCGTGCCCGGCTGGTCCAGGTCAACACCGTGCTGGGCACGGTGCAGCGGCAGGTCGACGCGCTGCGGGCGGCGATGGGCGCGGAGATCGCCCGGGAGTCCCGACCCGAGCTGGGGACGGAGTCGCTCGCGAAACAGCAAGGATTCCGCAACCCGGTCACCTTCGTCGCGGCGACCACCGGGATCTCCCCAGGCGAGGCAGACCGGCTGATCAAGGTCGGTGAGGCGATCGCGCCCCGACCCACCCTCACCGGCGACGCCGCCCCGCCTCGTCACCCGCACGTCGCCGCCGCGGTCAACGCGGGGCGGATCGGACGGGACGCCGCCGCCGCCATCATCCGCATGCTCGACCGCGTCGCGATCCGCGCCGACCGAGACGCCGCCGACCGGGTCGAGGCCACTCTCGCGGAACAAGCCACCGGGCTCGCTCTGGACCAGCTGGCGAAGGTCATCTCCCGCGCCGAAGCGCACCTCGACCCGGACGGGCTGGAGCCGAAAGAGCGCGACACTCGCGGCGAACGTCAGCTGCGGATGTTCGAACGGGACGGGATGCTGCACTTCCACGGCGCCGCCGACATCGAAACCGGCGCACCCCTGAAGACCGCGATCGAAGCGATCGTGACCGCCGGGTTCCGCGCCGCCGCCGACACCGACAGCCCCGACGAGGATCTGCGGTCACTGCCGCAACGGCAGGTCGACGCGCTCACCCTGCTCGCCCAGCACTACCTCGGCTGCGACCAGCAAGACACCCCCCTCGGCGGCGCCACCGTCATCGTCCGGGTGTCGCTCGACGACCTCCAGGCCGGCACCGGGCACGCCACCGTCGACGGCATCAACCAGCCGCTCACCATCGGAGCCGCCCGGCGGATGGCCGCCGACGGCAGCATCATCCCCTGCGTCCTCGGCTCCGAAAGCGACATCCTCGACTGGGGCCGCGAACGGCGCCTGTTCACCAAAGCCCAGAAACTCGCCCTTGCCGAACGCGACGGCGGCTGTGCAATGTGCGGAGCGTCAACCGGGCTCACCAAAGTCCACCACCTGAAATGGTGGGCCAGAGATGCCGGACCCACCGACCTGTCCAACGGGGCACTGCTGTGCGAATCGTGCCACCACCGCATCCACGACAATGGGTGGGGCATCCGCATCGAAGGCACCGGCACCCGCGCCAAGGTCTGGTTCATCCCACCACCACACATCGACCCCGACCGAAGACCACGCCTCGGCGGACGCGCCCGATACGACTACCTCGCCGCCTGAACCGTCACGGCGTTTCGACTCGCGCCTGCGGCGCTCGCTCGACGAGTGCGGAAGCACTCGCAGGGTCAGTGAAGGTCAGGTGCGAGAAGATGAAGCGTGCGCACGATCCTCAACATCATCTGGCTGATCCTGTCCGGGTTCTGGCTGTTC
>NZ_JBIQHX010000008.1:0-152032 GCF_044508325.1 Microbacterium sp.
TCGCTCACGATCTCCTCATCGCGCTCCAGTGATGCCGCGACATCCACCACGACGTAGTCCGCCCACTCGCGGCAGGCCGTCAGCGCTCCGGCCACCCGCGCCTCGCTCAGCTCCGGCCACCGGGACGGCCGGTTGATGCCGGTGAGCACGTGGACCTCGCCGTCGGCGAGGTCCAGCGGCGTGCTGATGCGCGCGAGCTCGGCGCCGTCGAGCGCTGCGCGCTCGGCCTGACGGCACGCTGCGGCGAAGCCCGGCCCCTCGTCGGCGAGCCCGAGTGCCAGCGCGAGCGAAGGCGCGTGCGAGTCCGCGTCGACGAGGGCGACGCGGCGACCGCCGCGAGCGAGCTCCACCGCGAGCGCGGCGGCGACCGTGGAGCGCCCGGGTGCGCCGTCCGGCCCCCACACCGTCAGCACGATTCCGGTGGAGTCCGCGGGTGCGGGTGCGGCGACGGCGGGGGATGCGCCGATCGCCTCGGCGAGGCGCCACCCGGGCACATCGAGCGGAAGCGGCGCGGCAAGGCCCGCCGCGGCGGCCGCGGCGGCGCCGTCCGGGTCGGCGCCCACCGGCACGATGCGCACCCCGCGCCGATCGCACGCGGCCAGCACAGACGACGTGAGGGTCGTGCGCGCGACGGCGAGCACCAGCACCTCGGCGCCCGCCAGCACCGGGCCGGCGTCGGTCCGGCCGAACAGCGTCGCCTCGGTCGCCTCGGCAGGCGCCGCTGCCGGCACCGCCACCGCGTCCAGGCCCTCGGCGACGAGCTCGGCGGCCAGCCGCGCGCCGTGCGGGTCGTCGACGGCGACGACGATCACGGTGCCGCCGCCGAGACCGGGACCACCGACAGCGCCGACTCCGACGCGATCGCCGCCAGGGTGGCGGCCACCTCCGAGCGCGCGATGACCAGCTCGAGCGAGGCGCCGGTGCGGCCGATCATGGAGTCGTCCTCCGCGACCGAGACGACCGTCGCGTCGGTGAGGAGGATCGAGGGGATGCCGTGGCGCCCCTGCTCCTCCGGCGGAGCCGACCAGACCTCGACCACCGTGCCGGCGGCGACGGAGGCGGGCACGTCGGTGGCGCTGCGGATGACGACCGTGGTGGTCCGCGCGGTCTCGGCGGCGCCGACGGCGGCAGCCGGCACGAGCTCGCCCGCGCCGATCGTGCGCGTCGCGATGAGCCCCTCCCCCAGGGCCTCCGGAGCGAGGTAGGTCGTCTCGCTCGGCCCGAGCACGACATCGACGATCCGCAGCGCATCGTCGGCCACCACCTCCCCCGGCACGATGGTGCGCGTGGCCGCGAGCACCGGCACGCTCTGACGGGACGCGGTCACCAGCAGCCAGACGCCCGCCACCGAGGCGACGACCAGCACCAGACCGAGGAAGAACCGGGCGTCCGCCCAGAAGGCCCGCCGGCGCGGACGTGCGGATTCGACGGAGGACATGCCTCCCATCGTGACCGACCCGCCGCGCCCGCCCCTCCGGTTATCCACAGCACCGCGTCGCGGAGGCGGGCCGCACCGCCGTCGCGCGATAATCAGAGCATGCCCGAGAACCCGGCCGCCGGTGCGCGGTACCTCGACCCCGCCCAGGTGGCGGAGCTGCTCGGCCTGAGCGTCGACGAGGTCGTCGCCCTGGCCATGGAGCGGCGCCTGCGCGGCGTGCGCATCGGATCGCCGTCCCGCTGGCGCATCGAGGAGTCGAGCGTCTCGGACTACCTCGACGACGAGACCGAGAACACCCGCCGGAAGGCGCTGTGGGAGCAGTCCCAGGCCGCCAGCTTCCCGGAGCTGTGGGGCAACGGGACCGTGCGCCACGGCGACTAGAGCGACGCCTCCCGGCTCCAGCTCGCTCCGTCGCCGCCGGCGTCGAGACGCACCCACGAGACCGCGGCGAAGGGCACCATCCGGTGGCCGCTGACCTCGCTCGCCCGGCGGGGCGTGCCCGGCGCGTGCAGCGCCAGGTCGAGGTGATCCGCGCCGGCGCGGTCGATCGTCCCGCTGAGCCTCCGGCCGCCGAGCAGACGGATCTCCACGGGCACGCGGCGCCGCGCGGCATCCCGCATCACGAACCCGAGGCTCATCCGGTCGGCCAGCGACCGGCGCGCGGCGGCCGGCCCAGGGCGCGCGCTGCGCAGGAGATCGGCGTGGGCTGCGGCGATCGACCGGATCGCCGTCAGCGGGACGACGAGCGCACCCGGGCGCGCGGCCTCCGCCTCCAGAGCGATCCAGTCGGCACCCACGGCCGCGACGCGCCCGCGCAGCACCTCCTCGTCGCCCACGTCGATCATGTGGTCGCCGTCGCCGGTGAGCGTCATCAGGCGCTCCCGCAGCGTGACCCGCGCCAGACGCAGCCGCTCCGCCTCGGTGTCCAGCGCCGCGCGCTCCGCCTCCCACTCGGAGGAGAGCTGGTCCTCCAGATCCTCGAAGAAGCGGTCCCAGCGCACGGCGCCTCCCTTCGTCACGCCGAGAGTAGACGGCACGTAACGACCTCATCACGAGTTATCCACAGGTTGCGATCGCTCTTCCACGCCGCCGCCGGGTGTGTTCTACTTTCTGGCAGCAACCGAAGACCGCACACATCGATCCCCCCGCATCGATTGACGAGATAGGCCGCCGATGGCAACGCACGTCGAGGGCAGTGCTGCCCGTGTTCTCTACCCCCGCGCCCGTCGCGCCGACGCGCAGGAGGAGGTGGCGCAGTTCTTCGCTCCGCAGCACGCGTCGACGATCGACCTGCCCGACCCGGTGCCGCTGCTGCGGAACCTGACTCTCGGAGTGCTGGAGACCTTCACCGGCGAGCGCCGCGTGGACCAGCTGGCCCGCTGGGTCACCGAAGACGTCTTCCGCAGCGTGTCCACTCACGCGAACCTGCAGGCGCGGGCCCGCAGCGCGCGCGGGCTCCCCGCCGTCCGCCGCGTGCACGACATCGTGTCGATCCACGTCACGCACCCCGCCGACGGCATCGTCGAGGCGGTCGTCATCACTACCGGCCCCGCACGCGTCCGCGCGATCGCCCTGCGTCTGGAGGGCATCGACAGACGCTGGCGGTGCACCTCGTTCACCCAGCTGTGAAGCCCGGCCGGGCACAACGGCGTGCCCGGTCGCTCTGTCCGGTCACCGCTCGGCGTCGATGAGCTCGAGCAGCTTCTTCAGAGCGTCGGCGATCTCCGTGTGGTCGTACTGGCCCGCGCGACTCTCGGCCGAGATCACTCCGGCACGATGAACCCTGCGGAAGTCCCCATAGGGGAACGAGTACGCCTGCTTGGTCTGCGGATTCTCATCCCGGTCGACGCCGAGATGCCAGCGCGCGAACTCCTTCCAGCCGTGCTCCTCGATGAACGCGTTCTCCTCATCGGCGGTGGGTGCCGCCTCCGACCAGTCGTCGCGCTCGTCGCGCACCACCTTGCCGTCCCGCACCAGGGCACGCGCGTGCCGCAGGGCGGCTTCGTTCAACTCTGTCGTCATGCCCCCGACGGTAGGCGCATCTCCTCCCGCGGCAGAGGGGCTTGACGGACCGGCATCCGCCTCTACTGGCGGTACGAGGCGAGGAAGTTGCCGAGCCGCTCGATCGCCTCGCCGAGCACCCGCGCCTCCGGCAGCGTGACGATGCGGAGATGATCGGGATCCGGCCAGCTGAATCCGGTCCCCTGGACGAGCAGGACGTGCTCGGCGACGAGGAAGTCGTACACGAGCCTGGCATCGTCGCGGATCTCGTGCACCTCGGGGTCGAGCCGCGGGAAGGCGTACAGCGCTCCGCGCGGCTTGACGCACGTGACCCCGGGGATCGACTCGAGCGTCTGCCAGGCGACGTCCCGCTGCTCGTGCAGGCGGCCCGTCGGGGCGATCAGCGCGTCGATCGACTGCACGCCCGAAAGCGCCGCCTGCACGGCGTGCTGGGCGGGCACGTTCGGGCACAGCCGCGTCGAGGCGAGCAGCTGGATGCCCTCCAGGAAGCCCCTGGCGTGGTGCTTGGGTCCGGTGATCACGAGCCAGCCGGAGCGATAGCCGGCCACGCGGTAGGTCTTCGAGAGCCCGTTGAAGGTGAGACACAGCAGGTCCGGTGCGACCGTCGCAGTCGGGATGTGCTGCGCGTCGTCGAAGAGGATCCGATCGTAGATCTCGTCCGACAGCAGCAGCAGCGAGTGCTCGCGTGCGATGCCGGCGAGCCCTTCGAGAACCTCACGCGAATACACGGCGCCGGTCGGATTGTTCGGGTTGATGATGACGATCGCCTTGGTGCGGGCGGTCACCTTGGCCCGGATGTCGTCCAGATCCGGCTCCCAGCCGGATGCCTCGTCGCACCGGTAGTGCACCGGGGTGCCGCCGCCCAGGCTCGTCATGGCCGTCCACAGCGGGTAGTCGGGCGCGGGGATCAGGACTTCGTCGCCTTCATCGAGCAGCGCCTGCATCGTCATCGTGATCAGCTCGGAGACGCCGTTGCCGAGGTAGACGTCGTCGGGTCCGAACGGCGGGTAGCCGGCGACCTCCTCGTAGCGGTAGACGACCGCCTGGCGCGCAGGCAGGATGCCGCGGCTGTCGCTGTAGCCGTGCGCGGCCGGCATCGAGGCGATCATGTCGCGCACGATCTGGAAGGGCGCCTCGAACCCGAACACCGCGGGGTTGCCGGTGTTGAGCTTGAGGATCGTGTGCCCCTCGGCCTCGAGCCGGTCGGCCTCGACCAGGGCCTGCCCGCGGATCTCGTAGAGGACGTCCTTCAGCTTGGAGGACTGGTCGAGCGTGCGCAGGCTGGTCACCCGGTCAAGGATATCCGCGACTCAGCGCTGCCTCAGGCGCTTGGCCCGCTGGGCGGAGATCACCTGGTAGATCAGCGTCGCGGCGATCGCGATGATGAAGACCGCCGAGGCGATCACGTTCGCCTGCGGTGGGATGCCGCGCTGGGCCGCCACGTAGATGAACACCGGGAAGGTCTGCACGTTGCCCGAGGTGAAGTACGTGATGATGAAGTCGTCGAAGCTGAGGCTGAACGACAGCAGCGCGGCCGCGACGATGCCCGGCAGCAGCAGCGGGAAGGTGATGCGCCAGAAGACCTCGCGCGGCGAGGCGTACAGGTCGCGGCCCGCCTCCTCCAGCGCAGGGTCGAGCGAAAGCACGCGCGCGCGCACGGTGACGACCACGAAGCTGAGGCAGAACATCGTGTGCGCGATGATGATCGTGCCCAGGCCCTTGGCGACGCCCATCGTGAGGAACTGGGCGGCAAGGCCCGCGCCCATGACCACCTCGGGCGTGGCCATCGGCATGAACAGCAGCAGGCTCGTCCCGGTGCGCCCGCGGAAGCGGTAGCGCACCAGCGCGATCGCGATCGCCGTCCCGAGGGCGGTGGCGGCAACGGTGGAGACGGCGCCGACGATGAGGCTGTTGCCGAACGCGGTGCACACATCGGGGTGGGCGCAGATGTTCTGCCAGTTCTCCAGCGTGAACCCGTTCCACGAGATGTTCGACCGGTTCGCGTCGTTGAACGAGAACACGAACGTGTAGACGATCGGGATGAGAAGCAGCGTGAAGGCGATGATCACGTACGCCGGCAGCAGCCAGCGGCCGAGGCCGATGCGGCTCGCGGGCTTGTACACGCGATAGGGGACGGTGGCGGGGGCCGAGGCGGGCGCGGTCACAGCAGGTCCTCCGTCCCGGCGCGACGGATGTAGAGACTCACGACGACGAGGATCACGGCCATGAGCAGGATCGACAGGGCGGCGGCCTGCGGGTAGTTCACGGTGATGAGGAACTTCGACTGGATGACGTTTCCGATCATCGTCGTGGACGGACCGCCCAGGAACGACTGGCTCGCATTGACGTAGTCGCCTGCCGCCGGGATGAAGGTCAGCAGGGTCCCCGAGACCACCCCGGGCAGCGAGAGCGGGAAGGTGACCTTGAAGAACGTCGTCGCCGGCCCCGCGTACAGGTCGCCGCCGGCCTCGATGAGGCGCTTGTCGAGGCGGTCGAGCGAGGTGAACAGCGGCAGGGTCATGAACGGGATGAAGTTGTAGGTGAGACCGAACACGACCGCGAAGCCGGTGCCGGTGATGTGGTCCTGGGGGCCCATCAGCCCGATGAACTGCAGGGCGCCGACGACCGGGCCCTCGTCCGAGAGGATCTGCTTCCAGGCGAGGGTGCGCAGCAGGAAGGAGATGAAGAACGGGGCGATGACCAGCACCAGCAGGAGGTTGCGCAGCATCTTGCGCTCGCGCACCCGCACGCCGATGAAGTAGGCGATCGGGTAGCCGATGAGCAGGGCGAACACGGTCGCCAGGAGCGCGTACCAGAACGAGCGCAGGAACTGCGGCCAGTACTCGGTGATGACGTCGACGTAGTTCTGCCACTGGAACCCGTAGTAGAACGATCCGTACTCGGTCGGATCATTGACGCCGAACGACGTGATCAGCAGCGAGACGAACGGCACCAGGAAGAACAGCGCGAGGTACAGCAGCCCGGGCAGCAGCAGCACGGCCGCGATCCAGCCCCCCCGCCGCTTCGGAGCGGGTCCGGCGGGTGCCGTCTGCCCCGTCGGCGGGGCGAGGGCGGTCAGCGCCACCGCTACGCCGCCTCGCCGTCGGCCGGTGCCGCCGGTGCGTCCGGCTCGATGCCGGCGTCCTCGTCGGCGGATGCGGCGGACTCGCGCGCGGAGGCATCCAGTCCGAAGCCGTGCTCGGCGCGCCACGAGACCCATGCCTCGTCGCCGGGTGCGGGAATCCGCTCGAAGGTGACGTTCTGCTCGAACACCGAGATCTGCCCGATGCCGGGGACATCCACGATGTACTGCGTGCTGGCGCCGGTGAACGACGTGTCGACGATGCGACCGGGACCGAGCACGTTGCGCGCGGCGTCGTCGGCCGGCTGCTCGAGCGAGAGCGTCAGCTTCTCGGGGCGCACGCCGACGGTGATCTCGCCGGACCTCGACACCGCACGCTCGCTGGGCAGCGCGACCACGCCCCCGGCCGTGCGGGCGGTCAGGACGCCGCCCGCGTCGGAGACCACCGAGGCGGGGAAGAGGTTGGACTGGCCGAGGAACGCGGCGACGAACCCGGTCCGGGGCAGCTCGTAGAGCTCCTGCGGCGAGCCCAGCTGCTCGATGCGCCCGTGGTTCATGACCGCCACGGTGTCGGCCATGGTCATGGCCTCCTCCTGATCGTGCGTGACGTGCAGGAAGGTGAGGCCGACCTCGCTCTGGATCGACTTCAGCTCGAACTGCATCTGGCGGCGCAGCTTGAGATCCAGGGCCCCGAGCGGCTCGTCCAGCAGCAGCAGCGCCGGACGGTTCACGAGGGCGCGCGCAAGCGCGACGCGCTGCTGCTGGCCGCCGGACAGCTGAGCGGGCCGGCGGGCCGCAAGGTGGTCGAGTTCGACCAGGCGCAGCGCCTCATGCGCCTTGCCCACGGCATCCGCGACCCGCCGCCGCTTCAGGCCGAACGCGACGTTGTCGAGCACCGACATGTGCGGGAAGAGCGCATAGCTCTGGAAGACCGTGTTGACCGGCCGCTTGTGGGGCTTGACCGCGGTCACGTCCGTCCCGCCGATGAGGATGCGGCCCTGGGTGGGCTCTTCCAGTCCCGCCACCAGCCGCAGCGTCGTCGTCTTCCCGCACCCGGACGGGCCGAGCAGCGCGAAGAACGATCCCGCCGGGATCGTCAGGTCGAGCTCTTCGATCGCCGTGAACCCCGGGAAGGTCTTGCGGATCCCCTCCAGCTGCAGATCCGCGCCGGACTCGCCGAAGCCGGTGCCGGCCATCTCAGGCGCCCAGCCCCACGGCCTCGAACTGGGCACTGTACTTCTGCTGCTCCTCGTTGGTCAGCGTGCGGAAGATGTGCGCCTGGGCGAGCGTCTCCTCGTTCGGGAAGATCAGCTGGTTGTCGACCTGGCTGGGGTCGAGCTGCTCCATGGCCTCGCGGGCACCGACGACGGGCGTGATGTAGTTCACCCACGCGGCGACCTCGGCGGCGACCTCGGGCTCGTAGTAGTAGTCGATCAGCTTCTGCGCGTTCGACTTCTGGGTCGACCCGATCGGGATGAGGAAGTTGTCGCTCCACAGGGTGCCGCCCGAGTCGGGCAGCGCGAATCCGAACTTGTCGCCCACCTCCGCGTTGATGGCGGTGATGTCGCCGGACCACACGATCGCGGCGAGGGTGTCCTCGTTCTTCAGATCATCGGCGTACGAGTTGCCCTTGATGTTGCGGATCTGACCGTCGCTGACCTGCTTGCCGAACAGGTCGATCGCGCGGTCGAACTCGGCGTCGCCCCAGTCGGAGCCGGAGATGTCCACGCCCTGGCTGAGCATGATCACGCCCATCGTGTCGCGCATCTCGCTGAGCACGCCGACCCGGCCCTTCAGCGACGGGTCCCACAGGTCGTCCACGCTCTTGAGGCCGTTGGGGATCTTCTCCTTGTTCCACGCCAGACCCGCGAAGCCCGACTGCCACGGCAGCGTGTGGTCGCGCGACGGGTCGAAGTCGGGGCTCTGCAGACTCGGCGTGAGGTTCGCGAAGGCGTTCGGCATCGCCGACTTGTCGAACTGCTGCGTGAAGCCGGACTGGATCCAGATGCTCGCCATCCAGTCGGTGAGGCAGACCGTGTCAGCGCCGATGGGCTGGCCCAGCTCGAGCTGGTCGCGCACCTTCGCGAAGTACGTGTTGTTGTCGTCGACCGCGACGTCGTACTTGACCGAGATCCCGGTGCGCTCGATGAACGCGTCGAGGGTGGGGTGGTTGCCGTCGTCGTCCTCATCGAGGTAGAGGGCCCAGTTCGCCCACACCATGTTCTTGACGGTGTCGGACATGTCGGTGCCGGGCGTCAGGGAGGCGGCCGGCTGGCCCTCGCCCCCGCCCCCCACCTTGCCGGCGCACGCGGCGAGGAACAGGGCCATCGACGCGGTGCCGGCGGTGATGAATCCGCGGCGGGTGAGCTGGGCCATGCGCGCCTGCTGGATGAGGGCGCGGACGGCAGGGTCTTGGGGCAGGGGCCCTCGGGACATGGACGCTCCTCCAGGGTGGGTGCACAACGATGCGGGTAAGAGATACTTGCACATCCGGGGCCCGCAGTTCGACGGATTCCGCAGTGTGGACCGGATGAATTCTTCGTATCGTTGTGAAATCGTGTCCGAAAGCGACGATTCCGCGGAACACGGTGTTTGGCGTCTGTGCTGTTCGATGCGATCATCTGATCCATGCCTCAACAGGGTGCCCTCGACGACGTCTCCAAACGGATCATCGAACAGCTGCAGGAGAACGGCCGGCGCAGCTACGCGGAGATCGGCAAGGCGGTCGCGCTCAGCGAGACCGCCGTGCGGCAGCGCGTGCAGCGGCTGACCGAGAGCGGAGTCGTGCAGATCGTGGCGGTCACCGACCCCGTGCAGGTGGGGTTCCACCGGCAGGCGATGGTGGGGCTGCGCATCACGGGCGACTCCCGTCAGGTCGCCGCCGCGCTCGAGGCGGACCCGCTCATCGACTACGTCGTCCTCACCGCGGGGGGCTTCGACATCCTCATCGAGGTGGTGTGCGAATCCGACGCCGACCTCATCGACCTGCTCGACAACCGGGTGCGCGTGCTCCCGGGCGTCGCCTCCTGCGAGACGTTCGTCTATCTCGAGCTGCGCAAGCAGACGTACGACTGGGGCACGCGCTAGCGGCCCGACGCGCGGCTACTTCCGGCGCTCGGCTGCGCGCCGCTGCGCCCGGTTCATCGCAGCGGCGCCGGATCCCGGGGCCGCCTGTGCGGCCTCGGTCGGCTGGCCGAAGGCTCCGCGGGCGGCGGGCTGCTCGGCCTTCCCGGCCTGTGCCGCGGCGGGGGCTGCGGCAGCGGCCGCTGCGGCCTGCCGCAGGCGGTTGGTCGCGGCCTGCTGCACCTGGCCGCGGTCGTTGCGCACCTCGACTTCGCCGGCGTCGTTCGCCGCCGAGTACTCGAGGCCCTGGGGAGCCGCGGGGGCCGCGGTGAGACCCTTCGCCTCGACCTCGGGCTCGCCCTCGCCCTGGCGGCGCACCTCGACCTCGAGGTTGAACAGGTAGCCGACCGACTCCTCCTTGATCTGCCCCATCATCGCCTGGAACATCTGGTAGCCCTCGCGCTGGTACTCGATGAGCGGGTCGCGCTGGGCCATGGCGCGCAGGCCGATGCCGTCCTTGAGGTAGTCCATCTCGTACAGGTGGTCGCGCCAGCGGCGGTCGAGCACCTGCAGCACGACGCGGCGCTCGAGCTCGCGCATGGCAGCCTCGCCGAGCGCGGCCTCGCGGTTCTGGTAGGCGATCCGCGCATCCGACAGCAGCTCGCGCTTGAGGCCCTCGGTCGTGATCCGCCCCTTGGTGCCGGCCTCGGCGACGACCTCGTCGATCGTGACTCCGACCGGATAGAGCGTCTTGAGCTCGGTCCACAGCGCGTCGAAGTCCCAGCTCTCGTTGTGGCCGGTGCCGGTGTGGTCGTCGATGATGCCGTTGATCGCGTCCTCGACGAAGTGCTGCACCCGGTCGGCGATGTCGTCGCCCTCCAGGATGTGGCGCCGATCCGAGTAGATCGCCTCGCGCTGGCGGTTGAGCACGTCGTCGTACTTGAGCACGTTCTTGCGGATCTCCGCGTTGCGCGCCTCGACCTGCGCCTGCGCGCTCTTGATCGCCCGCGAGACCATGCCGGATTCGATCGCAACGTCGTCGGGGAAGTTCGTGCGGGCCAGGATCGCCTCGGCGGCGCCGGACTGGAACAGACGCATCAGATCGTCGGTCAGCGACAGGTAGAAGCGGCTCTCCCCCGGGTCTCCCTGCCGGCCCGAGCGTCCGCGCAGCTGGTTGTCGATGCGGCGGGACTCGTGTCGCTCCGTGCCCAGCACATAGAGACCGCCGGCTTCCACCACCTTGGTGCTCTCCTCGGCGACGCGGCTGCGCATCGCCTCGTAGACGCCATCCCACTCCGCCTCGTACTCTTCGGGCGTCTCGACCGGATCCAGGCCCTTGGCCTTCATCTCCTGCACGGCGAGGAACTCGGCGTTGCCGCCGAGCATGATGTCGGTGCCGCGGCCGGCCATGTTCGTGGCCACCGTGACCGCGCCCAGGCGCCCGGCCCTCGCGACGATCTCGGCCTCGCGGGCATGGTTCTTCGCGTTGAGGACCTCGTGCTTGATGCCCTTCTTCGCCAGCAGGCGCGAGAGATACTCGCTCTTCTCGACGCTCACCGTGCCCACGAGCACCGGCTGCCCCTGGGCGTGCCGTTCGGCGATGTCCTCGACGACCTGGGCGAACTTCGCCTGCTCGTTCTTGTAGACGAGGTCGGGCTGATCCTTGCGGATCATCGGCTTGTTGGTCGGGATCGGCACCACGCCGAGCTTGTAGGTGGACATGAACTCGGCCGCCTCGGTCTCGGCGGTGCCCGTCATGCCGGCGAGCTTCTCGTACAGGCGGAAGTAGTTCTGCAGGGTCACGGTGGCCAGGGTCTGGTTCTCGGCCTTGACCGGCACGCCCTCCTTGGCCTCGATGGCCTGGTGGATCCCCTCGTTGTAGCGGCGGCCGACGAGGATCCGGCCGGTGTGCTCGTCGACGATCATGACCTCGTCGTTCATCACGACGTAGTCGGTGTCGCGCTTGAACAGCGCGAGCGCCTTGATCGAGTTGTTCAGGAACGAGATGAGCGGTGTGTTCGCCGACTCGTAGAGGTTGTCGATGCCGAGGTAGTCCTCGACCTTCTCGATGCCGGGCTCGAGCACGCCGACGGTGCGCTTCTTCTCGTCGACCTCGTAGTCCTCGCCCGGGGTCAGGGTCTTGGCGATCTTGGCGAACTCGACGAACCAGCGGTTCGCCTCGCCCGACGACGGGCCGGAGATGATCAGCGGGGTGCGCGCCTCGTCGATGAGGATCGAGTCCACCTCGTCGACGATCGCGTAGTGGTGCCCGCGCTGGACGAGGTCCTCCTTGCGCCAGGCCATGTTGTCGCGCAGATAGTCGAAGCCGAACTCGTTGTTGGTGCCGTACGTGATGTCGGCGTTGTACTGCTCGCGGCGGACCTCGGGGGTCTGGCCGGCGACGATCGTGCCCGTGGTCATCCCCAGCGCGCGGAAGATGCGGCCCATGAGCTCGGACTGGTAGCTGGCGAGGTAGTCGTTCACGGTGATGACGTGCACGCCCTTGCCGGCGATGGCGTTGAGGTAGGCGGGCAGGGTCGCGACGAGCGTCTTTCCCTCACCGGTCTTCATCTCGGCGATGTTGCCGAGGTGGAGGGCGGCGCCGCCCATGACCTGCACGTCGTAGGGACGCTGGCCGATCGTGCGCTTGGCCGCCTCGCGGACGGCGGCGAACGCCTCGGGCATGAGCTTGTCGAGGCTCTCGCCTGCCTCGTGGCGGGTGCGCAGCTCGGCGGTCTCGCCGCGCAGCTCCTCGTCGGTCAGCTGCGCGTAGTCCTCTTCGAGGGCGTTCACGGCCTTGACGACCTGCTGCAGCCGGCGCAGCACGCGTCCTTCGCCGGCACGGAGCAGTTTCTCGAGCGGGTTGGCCACGGAGTGTCTCCATCTGTCGGGCTGTTCGGCGGAGCATCCGCCTCGTCCCGCGCACGCCATCGGACGGCGGCACGACGTTCCATGTTATCCGCCCGTGACCTGCGAGGGTGCTGGGATGGGGCCGGCCCCGGGACCCGACAGACGACGCCGTCTCGGCGCGACGGGATGCGGCATCCGTGCATTCCGGGTATCCATATACTCGGAAACTGCTCACCCGGTATGCAGAGGAGCCACACATGTCGGTGCGTCAGAGCCTGCTGGCGATCCTCGACCAGGGACCGTGCTACGGCTACCAGCTGCGCAGCGAGTTCGACCGGCGCACCGGATCGACCTGGCCGCTGAACGTCGGCCAGATCTACAACACGCTCGACCGGCTCGAGCGGGACGGGCTGGTCTCCCGCGGCGCGGCGGACGAGCACGGGCACGTCTACTTCGAGATCACCGACGCCGGGCGCGCCGAGGCCCGGTCGTGGCTGAGCTCGCCGATCGATCGGGGGCAGACGGTCCGCGACGAGCTCGCGATCAAGCTGGCCCTGGCGGCGACGCTGCCGGGCGTGGATGCGGCCGCGGTCATCCAGGCGCAGCGGCAGGCCTCGGTGGCCCGGCTCCAGACGCTGCAGGGCGCCGGGCAGCCCGACGACGCAGGCACGCCCGAGGAGCTCGCCCGGGCGCTCGTGGTCGACGCGATGATCTGCGCGGCAGAGGCCGAGGTGCGCTGGCTCGACGGCGCCGCGCAGCGGCTGGCCGCCCGGCCGCGTCGCGCCTACGAGCTCGCGCTGTCGTCGGAGCGACCCAGGCGGGGGCGCCCCGCTGCTTCGTGACGAGCGGGTGGATGCAGGTCCGTCTGCGAACGGATCGCGGGTGGGCGGGCCACCGTAGGATCGATCCATGGCCGGTTTCTGGGGCAGACGCAAGCGCGAGCAGCAGGAGGCGCAGGCGCTGGCGGATGCCGAGCTCGCCCAGCGCGCCCGTACGGCGCTCGTCGCCGTCGACGAGCGGGTGCGGCTGACCACCGACGAGCTCGCGTTCGCCGAGGCCGAGCTCGGCGCCGGCCCCACCGGACCGCTCAGGGAGGCGCTGGCGTCGGTGCGCACCCACCTGGGCGAGGCATTCCACCTGCACCAGCTCAACCACGACGACATCCCCGACACCCCCGAAGAGCTGCGCACCCGCAATGCGCGCATCGTGCAGCTGTGCGACTGGGCCGAGAACCTGCTCGAGGACCGCACCGCCGCCCTCGAGAAGCCCATCGCGCTGGCCCGCCGCGCACCCGAGATCCTCGCCGGCGTCCGCCGCGATGCGCAGCGGCTGCGCGGACGGCTGTCCGTGGCCGCCGACACCGTGCGCCGGCTGGGCGAGCGCTACACGGACGACGCGCTGCGACAGGTGGCGCACAACCCCGCCGAAGCGGAGCAGCTCCTCGGGTTCGCCGAGCACAGCGCCGACATCTCCGACCGACGGCGTGAGGCGGGGCAGCGCGAGCAGGCCAACCTGGCGCTCGAGGCGGCTACTGAGTCGGTGCGACGTGCCGCCGTCCTGCTCGACGCCGTCGAGACGTACGAGATCGAGGCGCTGCGGGCCGAGTCCACGCTCAGCGCCGTGGTCGAGGACTCCCGCGGCGACCTCGTCGCGGCGCGGCAGGGGCCCCAGACGCCGGGGGTCACGGCGGCGACCGCCGCACTGCAGGAGGCCCTGGCATCCCTTCCGCCCGCGGGCGCGAAGACCGACCCGTTCGCCGAGCTCACGCTCCTGCGCGAGGCGAACACGGGACTGGATGCCGCGATCGCCGCGGCACGTGAGCGCGCCGCCCGGCCGATCCCCTCGCTCGAGCAGGTGCGGCACAGCATCGACGACGCCGACCGGCAGCTCGCGGTCGCCCGCGACGTCATCGCCGGCCACCGCGGCTGGATCGGCGCAGATGCACGCACTCGCCTGGCCGAGGCCGAGCGCGTCCGCGCCGACCTGCAGCAGCTCGTCGGCGCCGCCGCGGCGAGCGGCGCCGCCCCGGTCGGCGAAGACCATCGTGAGCAGGCGCTCGCCCTCGCCCGGCGCGCCGCCTATCTCGCCGGCGAGGCGCTCACGCTCGCGCAGCGCGACATCGACAGCTCCCGCCCGCAGGGGCCCGGCGGCTGGGGCGACGGCGGACGGGGCGGCCGCGGCGGCGGCGACCTCATGGGCGGGATCCTCGGGGGGCTCGTGATCGGCAGCATCCTCGACGGGATCTTCGACTAGGAGGCGAGCTCCTCGGTCGGCGGCGCCGCCGTCGTGAGCGAGATCACGCCGTAGTCCCAGCCCTTGCGGCGGTACACGACGCTCGGGTGATCGGTGCGCGCGTCGATGAACAGGAAGAAGTCGTGGCCGACCAGCTCCATGCGGTCGACGGCCTCCTCCACCGTCATCCACTCGGGATCGAACTGCTTCGTGCGGATGACGACGGGCGTGTACTCCTGCTCCTCCTCTGCGCTCTCCACGACCGAGATCGTGCCGGTCGCCACGCGCTGGATGGTGTCCACCGACGCGGGCTGCACGTCCAGGCCGGAGATGGCGCCCCCGCCCTTGTCGAAGCGCGCGCCGCGCGGGTGGTTGCGGGCATCCACCCGCTTGCCCTTGGCACGGCGCAGCTGCTCGGCCAGCTTGTCGACCGCGATGTCGAGCGCGGCGAACTTGTCGGGGTCGGACGCCTCGGCGCGCACGACCGGCCCCTTGCCGATGAGGGTGAGCTCCACGGTCTCGTCCTCGACGCGACCGTTGCGGTAGACCCGATGGGTGACCTTCACATCGAGCCGCTGCGCGCGCGGCGCGAGGTTCTCGATGCGGGCGGCCTTCTCCTCGACGACAGAACGGAAGCGGTCGGAGATCCCGACCCCCACGCCGATGATGTTGGTGTCCATCCATGCCCTCCTTGTTCCGGTCCTCCCGGTCAAGGGCGGACCATCGGTCGCCTTGTCCCACCCACGCTAGCCCGGCTCCGCCCCACTGTCACGCACGAATCCCGCCCGGCGAGGTCAGCCGCGGCGTCGAGGCCACGGTGACGGCTCCGACCACGTGGGCACCCGCCTCGGTGAGCGCCCTGGCCGCCTCCTGCAGGGTCGCTCCGGTGGTGACGACGTCGTCCGCGACGACCACCCTCAGCCCGGCCGCCGAGCGGGCGCGGAGACTGCCCTCGACGTTGGCGGCGCGCGCCCGGCGGCCCAGCCTGCGCTGATCGGCGGTGCGCCGCGCCGGGCGCAGCAGCGGGAGGGGCTGGGCCCCGGCGCGGCGCACCAGCAGGTCGACGACGCGGTAGCCGCGCCGGCGCATCGCGGCCCGGCTGGTGGGCACGGGCACGACCTGCAGATCGCGACGGCCGGATCCGGCTGCGACCAGCGCCGCACGCAGCGCGGGGGCGAGGTCGCGGGCGATGCCGGTGCGCCCCTCCTCCTTGAGCGCGCGCAGCGCCCGCGCCGCCGCGCCGCGGTACTCGAGACCGCTCCACACGAGGAGGCCGCCGTCCAGCGTGCGGCACCGCGGGTGCGGCTCGAGCTCCGCCCCGCACGAGCGGCACAGGGGCCCGCCCGGCTCGCCGCAGCCGGCGCACGCGATCGGGAAGGCGAGCGAGAGGGCGTCGGCGAGCGCGTCGCGCACGATCGGAGGCAGCATGCGGGAAGGATGCCGTGGTCCGCCGGCATCCCGCTCCGCCGCCGCTGCTCCTGTGCACGAGCGCACGGATGGCTGCGCCTGTGCAGGAGCGGCTACTGCGGGACGCCCTGCTGCGTGGCGAGAACGAGGACCCCGGACGTGTACTGCTGCCAGCGGGAGCCTGTCCGCGAGTACAGCACGCCGTCGTCGCCGAGCAGGCGCACCGAGCCGAGCTGGTTGCCCCCGGCGATCGCGGTGACCGTGGCCTGGACCGCCGTGGCCGCAGCGAGGCCGCCCACCTCCTGGGTGAAGATCATCGACTCGCCGTCCACGACGCGCACGATGCCGAGGGTGACGTCATCCAGCCACGCGACGGCCACTCCCGGGGAGGGCTGCACGGCGAGACGCATCCACTGGCCGAGCCTGACCGGCACGCCCTGGTCGCGCACCACCCCGGCGATCCACACCTCGGCCTGGCCGCCGAGGTCGGTCAGCGCCGCGATCCGGGTGCCGTCGCGCGAGAGCTGCATGGCGTTGATGCGCGAGGCGCCGTTCCACGCGTCGGCCACCTCGACCACCGTGCCGTCGGCCGCCGTGGCGTGCACGCTCGCGGGCCGGGTGGCCGGCACCGTCCAGATGTAGCCGTAGCGGTCGACGGTGGGCATCACCAGTCCGTCGCGGGCGTCGACGGAGACGTAGCTCTCGTCGCTGTTCAGCCGCATGACCTCGCCCGAGTCCAGCTGCAGGGCGGCGTAGTCCAGATCGGGGCTCAGCTCGATCGCCGTCGGCTGCAGGCCGGATGCGACCAGCCCGTCGCTGATCCCGGGCACGGGCTGCAGCTCGTCGCCGGCGAGATAGCCGAAGCCCTCCTCGGTGAGCACGGCGAACCGCGCATCGACGAGCGTCGTCCGCGTCGGCGCGGGCTCGACCTCGATCTCCACGCTTCCCACGGTCATCACGACGTCGGTGATCCCGGCCGAGATGAGCGATCGCTCCAGCTGCGCCTGCATGCGCGCCAGCTGCTCGGGGTTCAGGCCCAGCGCCGCATCGGGGACCTCGACCTGGGCGACGCCGTCCGCCGACACGGTCACCGCTCCCGGCGCGCCGATGTCGCCGGGGAACGCGGTGACGACCGCTCCGCTGAGCCAGGGGCTGGGCTCGCCGTCGACGAGCGCCCGGACGATGCGCGCCGGCGTCGTCCGGTTGCGCGCGGGGAACCACCGCACGTCGGGCACCAGGTACTCCCAGGCCGGATCGAAGTACATGAGCGAGAACGCTCCGAACACGCGCGGGAACAGTCCGCGGTCGAGGACCACTCCATCGTCGAGCTTGCTGATCCGCCACTCGCCGTCCACCCGCGCCACCTCGAACGGCAGACGTGAGGAGCCCGAGTCGGTCTCGATGTAGGCGCCCGCCTCGTCGACGTCCGCGACCGGCTCCACCGAGAGCAGGAAGGCGGTGGGCGCGGTCTGGGTGAGCTCGCGCGCCGCCTGGTCGTCGACGGTGACGCCGGCCTCGGGATGCCACTGGGCGGCGGCCTGCTCGGTCAGGAACTGGCGGGCGACCTGCCATCCGTCGGTGGGGCTGGTGGCCGCCGCGACGAAGCCCTCGATGATCTGCTCGGGGCTCGCGCCGGGCTGCGGGCTCGAGGGGCGGAAGGCGACCGCGAAGCCGTCGTCCGACGTGTCGGGGGCGAGCCCCTGCTGCACGCTGCCGGAGGTGGGCATGCCGGCGCACGCCGCCAGCAGCACGGCCGCGACCGCGGCGACCACCGGAGCGAGGATGCCCCGCCTCATGCGGCACCCCCCTCCCCGGGCCGGACGCCGAGGACCTCGATCGGCTGGGTGCGGCCCAGATCGTCCAGGGCGGCGCCCGCGTCCGGCTCGAGCGGCACCGGCGAGGTGCCGCCCAGCTGCCGCCCTCGGCGAGGCAGGGTGAGCACGACGTTCGTGCCGCGCCCCAGCTCGGACCAGACCGCGAGCGTGCCGCCGTGCAGCCGCGCATCGCCGAGGGCGATGGACATGCCCAGGCCCGTCCCCCCGATCGTGCGCTTGCGTGAGGGGTCGGCGCGCCAGAACCGGTCGAAGACGCGCTCGACGTCCTCCGGGTTCATGCCGAGCCCGAAGTCGCGCACGCCCAGCGCGACCGCCTGCTGGTCGCTGTCCACGGTGACGACGATGGGCCGGCCCTCGCCGTGCTCGATCGCGTTCCCGAGCAGGTTGCGCACGATGCGGCGCACGCGACGCGGATCCATCTCGACGGGACTGTAGCCCCCGGGGGCGAGCAGACGCACGTCGCTGCCGTGCTGCTCGGCGAGCTGGGCCATCGAGGCGATCACGTCCTCGGCGAGATGGGTCAGGCTCGTGGGCTCGAGCTCCAGCTGCACCGACCCGGCGTCGTAGCGGCTGATCTCGAGCAGGTCGCCCAGCAGCGTCTCGAACCGCTGCACCTGCGCCAGCAGCAGCTCGGCGGCACGGGCGGTGGCCGGATCGAACTCCTGGCGCTGATCGTTGATCATGTCCGCTGCCAGGCGGATGGTGGTCAGGGGCGTGCGCAGCTCGTGGGAGACATCCGAGACGAACCGCTGCTGCACGAGCGAGAGGTCGGCCAGCTCCCGGATCTTGGACTCGATGCTGTCGGCCATCGCGTTGAACGAGCTGCCCAGCACCGCCAGCTCGTCCTCACCGCGCACCTGGAGGCGCACCTTGAGGTCGCCGGCGGCCAGTCGTGCGCTGGTGTCGGCCGCCTGCGCCACCGGCCGGGCCACCGAGCGCACCACGAACCACGCGATCGCGCCGGTGAGCAGCAGCAGCGCGATTCCCGCGATCCACAGCGTCCGCTGCACGAACTGGAGGGTCTGGTCGGTCGCGCTGAGGTCGTAGGCGAAGTACACCGCGAACGCTCCCACCCCGGGCATCGCCAGCTGCTGGCCGACGACGATGCCGGGCACCGTCGTGTCGTCCAGGGGCAGCGCGACCGACTGCCACCACTGGGTGTCTGCGGATTCGGCCACGTGCGCGCGAAGGTCCGCCGAGACGATCGACTGATCGAACCCGCCGGAGTACATGTCCGGAAGGATCAGCGACAGGGGCGAGGAGTCCAGGCGCACGATGGCGAACATGTCGCTGGTGGACTGTCGCACCACCTCGTCGGCGGCCGTCGTCAGCAGCTGCTGGGCGGTGAGCGCGTCGCCTTGCACATCGGCGGCGTCGAAGATGGCCTGGACCGACTGCGCGGCCCGCAGCGACGAGTCGAGCACCTGCTCCTTGCGCGAGTCGAACAGGTCGCGCTGGATGACGATCGACATGACGATGCCGGCCACGAGGATCGCGAGCATGGTCAGCGCCAGGGCGACGACGATGGTGCGGAACCGCAGCGAGCGGCGCCAGAGCCCGGCGAGGTTCTCCGGCCAGGAGCGCCAGTCGCGCCAGTCCACGACCGGGGTGCCCCCGGTCGACGGGGCCCAGCGCCCGGACATGGCTCAGACCGCGGCGCCGGCGCGGTAGCCGACGCCGCGCACCGTCGTCACGATCCGGGGATTCTCGGGGTCGGGCTCGACCTTGGCGCGCAGCCGCTGCACGTGCACGTTCACCAGCCGGGTGTCCGCCTTGTAGTGATAGCCCCACACCTGCTCGAGCAGCATCTCGCGCGAGAAGACCTGCTGCGGCTTGGCCGCCAGCGCCACCAGCAGCTCGAACTCCAGCGGCGTCAGGGCGATGGGAGTGTCGCCGCGGCGCACCTCGTGCGCGGCGACGTCGACGGTGAGATCGCCGATGCGCAGCACCTCGGACTGCGCCTGCGGCACCGGCCGCAGCCGCGTGCGGATGCGGGCGACCAGCTCCTTGGGGTTGAAGGGCTTGACGATGTAGTCGTCCGCACCGGACTCGAGACCCTTCACCACGTCGGCGGTGTCGGTGCGCGCGGTCAGCATGATGATCGGCACGCCGGACTCGGCCCGGATGCGCGTGCAGATCTCGATCCCGTCCATGCCGGGCAGCATCAGGTCGAGCAGGATCAGATCGGGGCGCTCCTCGCGCCACACCTCCACGGCACGGGCGCCGTCCGCGCAGAAGACGGTCTCGAACCCTTCGGTGCGCAGCACGATGCCGATCATCTCGGCGAGCGCGGTGTCGTCGTCGACCACCAGGATGCGGGATGCCATCGGGTCAGTGTGCCCCTTCACGTCGGTATCCACAGAGTAGTGGACGCGGCTGGAGAAGACGCGGAAGAAGGCCCGGAGGATGCCGTGGCCCCGGGCGCCGCGTGTGACACTGGAGGCGTGACCGCCTACCCCGCCTGGACGCCCGCCGCCCGCCCCGGGATCATCCCGCTGCACCCGCTGGGGTTCGGCACGATCCTCGGCCGGTCGTTCACCGCGCTGCGCCAGAACCCGAAGGTGCTGCTCGGGTTCGCCCTGTGCACGCAGGTGGCCGCCTATCTGATCATGATCGTCGCCCTGGGCGGCGTGGCGCTGTGGTCGTTCTCACGACTGGACACCCTGCGGCCCGGCAGCGACGACTGGGACGCCGTCCTCGCGGGCTCGATCGCCCTGACCGTCGTCGCCGGCGTCGTGCTCGGCATCGCGGTCACCGCGCTGAGCGTCATCGTGCAGGGCGTGGTCGTCGCCGAGGTGTCGCGCGAGGTCGTCGCCGAGAAGCAGACGCTCGGGCAGCTGTGGACACGGGTCAGGCCGGTGTTCTGGCGGCTGCTCGGATACACCCTGCTGCTGGCGGTGGCCGTGACGATCGGGGTGGGCCTGGCCGCCCTCGCCCTGTTCGCGATCGGCTCGACCGGCCCGGGGGGCGTGGTCGGGGCGGTGCTGCTCGGCATCCTGTTCCTGCTGGGCGCGATCCCGCTGGGCCTGTGGCTCACCACGAAGCTGTCGCTGGTCACGGCGGCGATCGTGCTGGAGCAGACGACGATCCGCGGCGCGATCGCCCGCTCGTGGGTGCTCATCCGGGGACGGTTCTGGGTGGCGCTGGGCGTCATCGTCATCATCTCGGTGTCGATCTCGGTGCTGGCCCAGGTCGTGAGCATCCCGTTCAGCCTGGCGAGCACCCTCATCTCGACGATCGTCACCCCGACCGGGGAGGCGACCGGCGCCGCCATCGTGAGCCTCATCGTCGCGACGCTGCTGACCGAGGCGGTCATCCTGCTCGTGCAGGCGATCGGCATCGTCGTCCAGGCGACGGCCACCACGCTCATCTACATCGACTGCCGCATGCGGCGTGAGGGACTGGACATCGACCTGCTGGCCTACGTCGAGAGGCGGGATGCCGGCGAGCGCGATCTGCCCGACCCGTACACGCCCCACCCGGAGCGCCCGCACCCTGCGCGGCCCGCGTACTCGCCGACTCCGGCATACCCGTACCCGCCGTACGGAAACGCGGCGCCGGGCGTCTATGCGCCCCCGGCGGGCTGGGCGCCCCCGGCCGGACCGCCGCCCGCGCCCGTCCCGCCCGTCGCTGCTCCGACTCCCCCGGCTCCGACTCCCCCGGCTCCGACTCAGTGGGCCGCGCCCGGGGCTTCCCCCGACGAGGGGCGCGAGCGCCCGTGAGCACCTGGCCTGCCGCGCCGCCGCTCGTCCCCGACCCGGACGAGGCCCGGCGCTGGGCGGAGCAGGAGCTGTCCCGCCCGGAGTACGCGATCACCGAGCCGACTGCGTGGGACCGCGTCGCCCGGGCGGTCGGCGATTTCATCGCAGACCTGTTCAGCAGCCGGCTTCCCGTCGGCTGGGACGGACTGCTGGCGGTCGTGCTGGTCGTCGTAGCCGTCGCGCTGGTGGTCGCCGCGTTCCTCATCTGGGGACGCCCGCGAGCCCTGCGCCGCTCCCGCCCGCAGGATGCCGGCCTGTTCTCCGCCGCCGAGACCTCGGCGGCCGAGCTGCGCGCCGAGGCCGCCGCCCGGGCGGCGGACCAGGACTGGGTCGCGGCCATCGTGCTCCGATTCCGGGGGCTGGCCCGCGGCCTCGCCGAGCGGGGCGTGATCGATCCGCTCCCCGGCGCCACGGTGCACGCCTTCGCGCGCCAGGCGAGGCGGGCGTTCCCCGGGCACAGCGCCCGCCTCGAGGAGGCGGCGGCGGCGTTCGACGACGTGCGCTATCTGCGCAGGCCGGGCACGCCCGAGCTCTACCGGCTGGTCGCCGAGGTGGATGACGCGCTGATCCACGACCGCCCGCTGCAGCTCGCCGACATCCCGGAGTTCGTGTGACCGGCGTCGCCGCGCCGCCGGCGCGCACCCGCCGGGTGTGGGCGTGGGTGGCGATCGCCGTCGTCCTGCTCGTCGTCGGAGGCGCCGGCGCCGCGGTCACCGCATCGCTGCAGTGGTCTCAGCGGGGCGCCCTCGATCCCGACAGCCCCGGCCCGGCGGGAACGCGGGCGCTCGCCCAGGTCCTGCGGTCCCAGGGGGTCGAGGTCACGGTCGTGCGCGACCGCCCGGCCGCCGAGGCCGCCCTCGCTCCCGGCGACACCCTCGTGCTCGGTTCGACGGCCTTCCTCTCCGACGACGCGCTGCGCGCGGTGACCGCGGACGCGGGCCGGGTGGTGCTGCTGGATCCGGGCAGCCGCGACCTGCGCGTGCTGCTGGGCGGCGCAGAGCCGGCCGGTGTCGCCGCCGAGGGTGCGGTGGCACCGGACTGCGCCGACCCCGATGCGGCGCGCGCAGGGCCGGTGAGCCCCGGCGCGCTCTTCACGGCGCCGGCCGGGGTCGTCGGCTGCTACCCGGCGGACGATGGCTACGCACTGGTGGTGCACGACCGGTTCGCCGCCGTCGACGGGGCGGAGCTGTTCAGCAACGACCACCTCGCCGACGAGGGTGCCGCCGCCCTCGCACTGGGGCTCATGGGCGCGAGCGCGCACCTGGTCTGGTATCTGCCCTCGCCCGCGGACGCGGACGCCGGCACCGCCGTGCCCACGCTCGGCGAGCTCACTCCGCCGTGGGTGACTCCCGCCATCGTGCTGCTGCTGTGCGCGGCGACGGTCGCGGCGATCTGGCGCGGACGCCGGTTCGGGCCGCTCGTGGCCGAGCGTCTGCCCGTCACCGTGCGCGCTGCGGAGACGATGGCCGGTCGGGCCCACCTCTACGCGCGCTCGCGCGATGCCGCGCACACGCTCGACGCGCTGCGCGACGGAGCGCTCCGCCGCATCGCGCGCCTGGTGGGCCTGGGCCCCGCCGCGGCGCCGGCCGAGATCTCCGACGCCGCCGCCGACCGCCTCGGGGCGCCGCGCGAGGTCGTGCGCGGCATCCTCATCGAAGACATCCCCGCCACCGACGCCCAGCTGCTGGCCGCCAGCGACCGCCTGCGCGACCTCGAAGCGGCGGTGCGAGCCTCCGTCCACCTCGAAAGGACCGATCCATGACCGATCCCACCGTGCCCGACGCGACCGTGCCCGACGCCCCGGTCGACCCGGTCGACCCGCACCCGGCCTCCCGCGACGCCCTGCGCGAGGGGATGAACCGGGTGCGCCTGGAGGTCGGCAAGGCCGTCGTGGGGCAGGACGGCGTGGTCACGGGCCTGCTCATCGCCCTGCTCGCGCGCGGTCACGTGCTCCTGGAGGGGGTGCCGGGAGTGGCCAAGACCCTGCTCGTGCGGGCCTTCAGCCGTGCGCTGGGACTGGACACCAAGCGCATCCAGTTCACACCGGACCTCATGCCCGGGGACGTGTCGGGGTCGCTCGTCTACGACGCGCGCACCGGCGAGTTCGAGTTCCGCGAGGGTCCGGTGTTCACCAACGTCGTGCTCGCCGACGAGATCAACCGCACTCCCCCGAAGACGCAGGCGGCGCTGCTGGAGGCGATGGAGGAGCGGCAGGTCTCCACGGACGGTGTGACCCGCCCGCTTCCGGACCCGTTCCTGGTGGCCGCGACGCAGAACCCCATCGAGCACGAGGGGACGTACACGCTGCCCGAGGCGCAGCTGGACCGGTTCCTGCTCAAGCTCATCGTCGACATCCCGGTGCGCGACGCCGAGATCGACGTGCTGCGCCGCCACGCGGCAGGGTTCTCCCCCGGCGACCTCTCCGGGGCGGGGATCGAAGCCGTCATCACGGCCGACGACATCCACGCCGCCCAGCGGGCCGCGGCATCGGTCACCGTCACCGACGACGTCCTCGCGTACGTGGTCGACCTGGCCAGGGCGACGCGGCAGAGCCCGTCGGTGCAGCTGGGCGTGAGCCCGCGCGCCTCGACCGCGCTGCTGGCCGCCGCGAAGGCATGGGCGTGGCTGGGCGGATACCCCGCGATCACGCCGGACCACGTGCAGACGATGCTCGTGCCGGTGTGGCGCCACCGCATCCGGCTGCGGCCCGAGGCTGAGATAGAGGGCGTCTCGGTCGACGCGATCCTGCGGTCGGTGCTGCAGCAGACGCGCGTGCCGATCTGAGCACGATGAGCGTCTTCGTCACCGGTCGACTCGCCCTGCTCACGGGCCTGGGCGTCGTGCCCGTTGTGCTGCTGTCGGCGGCGGGAGTCGACGCCTGGCTCGTCGCCGGCTGCTGGCTGCTGCTGTGCGCGGCGCCGGCGGTGGCCGATGTCGCGGCTGCGGGCGACCCCGAACGGCTCCGCGTGGACCGCCGGCTGCCGTCCCGCGCCCGGCTGGGCGAACGGGTCGAGACGCACCTGTGGCTCACCAACGAGGGCTCCCGGCGCGTACGGGGCCTCGTCCGCGACGCCTGGCAGCCCACAGCCGGGGCGCCGGAGCAGCGGATGCCGGTGGATGTGCCGCCCGGCGAGCGCCGCCGCGTCGACGTGCCCCTGCGCCCTCGGCGTCGCGGCGAGCGCACCTCCGGGTTCATCGTCGTGCGCGCCACGGGACCGCTGGGGCTCGCCGGCCGGCAGGCCCGGATCGACGCGCACGGCGCGGTGCGCGTGCTGCCCCCGTTCACCGCGCGCCGGCACCTGCCCTCGCGCGTGGCCCGGCTGCGCGAGCTCGACGGGAGCACGAGCGTGCAGGTGCGCGGCCAGGGCACCGAGTTCGACTCGCTGCGCGAGTACGTGCGCGGCGACGACGTGCGGTCGATCGACTGGCGGGCCACCGCCCGCGCCGGCAGCACGATGCTGCGCACCTGGCGGCCCGAGCGCGACCGCCACGTCGTGATCCTCGTCGACACCGGCCGCACAGCGGCCGCGCGGGTCGGCGACGGGGTGCGGCTGGATGCGGCGATGGAGGCCGCGCTGCTGCTGGCGGCCCTCGCCGGCCGGGCGGGCGACCACGTGCACCTGGTGATGTACGACCGCGTGGTCCGGGCGCGGGTGACCGGGGTCGACGGACCGGCACTGCTTCCCGCCCTCGTCGACGCCATGGCGCCCGTCGAGGCCCAGCTCATCGACACCGACTGGGACGGCGCCTTCGCGCAGGTGCGCGGCCTCACCTCCCGTCCGTCTCTGGTCGTGGTGCTCACCGCGCAGGATTCGGTGGAGTCGGCGCGCGGATTCCTCGGGTCGCTGGGGCTGGTCGCACGCGGGGCGCGCCTGGTCGTCGGCACCGTCACCGACACCGCCCTCGACGACCTGATCGCGGCGCGGTCCACCGCCGAGGAGGTGCACCGCGCCGCTGCCGCCGAGCGCACCCTGCGCGATGCGGAGGAGGTCGCCGGGGCCGTCGCGCGCGCCGGCGGCGACGCCATCGCCGCCGGACCGGACGGGCTTGCGCCGCGCATCGCCGACCGCTATCTCGAGCTCAAGGCCGCCGGCCGGCTCTGACCCGACACGCCGCCTGCCGTCGCCGCCCCCGGGTGCGCGCCGATAGTGTGAGCGCCGGAAAGGAGTCCGTCATGACAAACGACCCCCGTCCTGAATCCTCCGCCACACCGACCCCGATCGATCACACCCCCGCTCCCGCCGGGCCTTCGCTGGCCGCCCGGCTGACCGCGGAGGCGCTGGGCACGTTCCTCCTCGTGTTCGGCTCGCTCGGCGCCGCGCTGTTCGCGGCGACGTTCGGCATCGGCACCGACGACTCGATCAAGGCGATCGGCTTCCTCGGCGTCGCGCTCGCGTTCGGCCTGACGGTCATGGCCGGCATCTACGCGTGGGGCCCGATCTCGGGCGGCCACTTCAACCCCGCCGTCACCGTCGGACTGGCCGCGGCGGGCCGCTTCCCGTGGCGGGATGTGGGCGGCTACATCGTCGCGCAGATCATCGGCGGCGCGGTGGGCACGACCCTGCTGGTGCTCATCGGGCTGTTCGGCCCCGGCAACTGGCTGCAGCAGGCGCAGGCCGGCGGGTTCGCCAGCAACGGGTTCGGCGAGCACTCCCCCGGCGGGTTCGGGCTGGGTGCCGCGATCATCGGCGAGATCCTGTTCACGGCGATCTTCGTGCTCGTGATCCTCGGCGTGACCCACGCCAAGCGCGGCACGCCGATCATGGCGGGCCTCGCGATCGGTCTCACCCTGACGCTCATCCACCTGGTGATGATCCCGATCGACAACACGTCGGTGAACCCGGCCCGCTCGATCGCCGCGGCGATCTACGGCGGCCCGGACGCCCTCATCCAACTGTGGGTGTTCATCGTGTTCCCCCTCGTCGGCGGACTCCTCGCCGGCTGGATCAACAACGCGCTGTTCGACCGCCGAGGCTCGTAGCACGGGGTGCCTGCGGCATCCCCGCACGCGGAAGCGGCCCGCCCCCTGCCTGGGGACGGGCCGCTTCGTCGCTGTGTCAGCGGTGCAGGTCGAACCGGTCGAGCTCGGTGACCTTCACCCACGCGTCGACGAAGTCCTGGACGAACTTGTCGCCGGCGTCGTCGGCCCCGTACACCTCGGCGACCGCGCGCAGCTCAGAGTTCGAGCCGAACACGAGGTCGGCGCGGGTGGCGACCCACTTCTTCTCGCCGGTGACGCAGTCGCTGCCCTGGAACGCGTGCGAGCCCGGGTCCAGCGCCTTCCACTCGGTGCCCATGTCGAGCAGGTTGACGAAGAAGTCGTTCGTCAGCACGCCCGGCCGGTCGGTCAGCACGCCGTAGCGAGATCCGTCCCAGTTGGTGTCGAGCACGCGCAGTCCGCCCACGAGCACCGTCATCTCGGGCGCCGTGAGGTTGAGCAGGTTCGCCTTGTCGACGAGCAGGTGCTCGGCGGGGAGCCCAGAGGCCGCAGCCAGCGGACCGGTGTAGTTGCGGAACCCGTCGGCGGCCGGCTCGAGATAGCCGAACGAGTGCACGTCCGTCTTCTCCTGCGTGGCGTCGGTGCGGCCGGGGCGGAACGGCACGACGATGTCGTGGCCGGCCTCCTTCGCGGCCTGCTCGACCCCCGCGTTGCCGGCGAGGACGATGAGGTCGGCCAGCGACACCTTCTTGTCGCCGTTCGCGCCGTCGAAGCGCTCCTTGATGCCGCGCAGCACGTCGAGCACCTTCGCGGTGCGCTCGGGGTTGTTCGCCTCCCAGTCCTTCTGCGGGGCGAGCGCGATGCGGGCGCCGTTGACGCCGCCGCGCTTGTCGGAGTGACGGTACGAGGCCGCCGCCGCCCAGGTCGTGGCGACCAGCTCGGAGACCGTGAGCCCCGACGCGAGGATCTCGGCCTTCAGGGCCGCGGCGTCCGCGTCGTCGATGAGCTCGTGGTCGACGGCCGGCACCGGGTCCTGCCAGATGAGCTCCTCCGTCGGCGCGAGCTTTCCGACGTAGCGGCTCGACGGGCCCAGGTCACGGTGGGTCAGCTTGAACCAGGCACGGGCGTACGCGTCGGCGAACGCCTCGGGGTCGTCGCGGAAGCGCTGGGAGATCGGCCCGTAGATCGGGTCGAAGCGCAGCGACAGGTCGCTGGTCAGCATGCGGGGCTCGCGACGCTTGGACGGGTCGTGCGCCATCGGCACCATGTCGGCGCCGGCGCCGTTCTTCGGCCGCCACTGCTTGGCACCCGCGGGGCTCTCCATGAGCTCCCACTCGTACGCGAACAGGATGTGGAAGAACTCGTTGTCCCAGCGCGTCGGGTGGTAGGTCCACGTGACCTCCAGGCCGCTCGCCGTCTGGTCGTCGCCCTTGCCGGTGCCGTACGCGTTCTTCCAGCCGAGGCCCATCTGCTCGATCGGAGCGTCCTCGGGCGCGGGACCGACCAGGTCGGCGGGCCCGGCGCCGTGGGTCTTACCGAAGGTGTGGCCGCCGGCGATCAGTGCGACGGTCTCTTCGTCGTCCATCGCCATGCGGGCGAACGTCTCACGGATGTCGTGCGCCAGCTCCAGCGGGTCGGGGTTGCCGCCGACGCCCTCCGGGTTCACGTAGATAAGGCCCATCTGGGTCGCGGCGAGCGGGTTCTCCAGGTCTCGCTTCTCGCCCGGGGTGTAGCGACCCTCGTCTGCCAGCCAGCTGGTCTCCGAGCCCCAGTACACGTCGTCGTCCGGCTCCCACGCGTCCACGCGGCCGCCGCTGAAGCCGAAGGTCTTGAAGCCCATGTGCTCCATGGCGACGTTGCCGGCGTAGATCATGAGGTCGGCCCAGGAGACGGACTTGCCCCACTTCTTCTTGACCGGCCAGAGGATCCGGCGCGCCTTGTCGAGACCGACGTTGTCGGGCCAGCTGTTCAGCGGCGCGAAGCGCTGCTGGCCGGAGTTGCCGCCGCCGCGGCCGTCGGTCACGCGGTAGGTTCCGGCGCTGTGCCAGGCCATGCGGATCATGGCGGGGCCGTAGTGGCCGAAGTCGGCCGGCCACCAGTCCTGCGGGGTGGTGAGCACCTCGATGATGTCGGCCTTCAGCTCGTCGAGGTCGACCTGCTCGAACGCCTTCGCGTAGTCGAACTCCTCGCCCAGCGGGTTGGTCGCGGGCGGGTTCTTGGCGAGGATGCGCAGGTTGAGGCGCTGGGGCCACCACACCTGGTTCGCGTCGCCGGCGGTCGGGTGAGGCTGGGCGTGGATGACGGGGCAGGCGTCGGCAGCCTGCTCCTGTGCCACCTCCTGCTCCTCGTCGGTGGGCGTCGGGACGACGCCTTCGGACCGGTCGATGAGGTTGTCGGTCATGATGTCCCTTCTTCATGAGTGGTGGATTCAGCAGGGGCGCACGCCGGACACGTGCCCCAGAAAGTCACTTCCGCCTCATGCACGCGGAAGCCCTGCGCATCGGAGGGGTCCAGGCACGGCGCGGCGCCGACGACGCAGGCGACGTCGCTGACGGCGCCGCAGTGCGTGCACACCAGGTGGTGGTGGTTGTCGCCGTGATGCAGTTCGAACAGCATCGGGTGGCGGGCCGGCTCGATCCGGCGCACGAGACCCGCTTCGGCGAAGTCGCCGAGGGCGTTGTACACCGACTGCACGCTCGTGCCCGGCAGGTGCGGCTGCACGCGCGCGAAGATCTCCTCCGCGCTGGCGTGCGCACCGGCACTCAGCGCGTCGTACACGGCGCGACGCGGCTCGGTGACGCGCAGCCCGGCGCCGCGGATCGCGGCGGTCGCGTCGAGCATGGCGGGCGGTGTGGTCACGGCATCCATTCTACCGCTTGTTTTGAGAAAGACAAAAGAAGCGTCAGCCTGCGACGAGCTGCGGCGTGCCCGCCTCGTCCTCGGTGAGATCGCCCGTCTCACCGTCGCGCGCGGCGCGGCGGCCCAGGATCAGCATGTACGCGAGGAACAGGCCCAGGGCGGCGGCGCCGATGCCGATCTTCACCCAGGCCGGCCATGGCTGGCGGGTGATGTAGCCCTCGATGACGCCCGAGAGCGCGAGCGAGAGCACGAGTCCGACGACGATGGTCGCCATGGACCTCCCGGCCGCCGCGAGCGCCGCGCCGCGGGTGCGCCGCCCGGGAGCCACCCACGCCCAGAACACGTGCAGACCGGCCGCTGCGGCGACGAAGACGCTCGTGAGCTCGAGCAGCCCGTGCGGCAGGATCGACGCGAAGAACACGTCGCCGTGGTCGAAAGCGAACAGCACCGCCGCGGCGGCGCCGACGCCCACGGCGTTCTGCACGATGACGTAGACCGGCCACAGGCCCGTGATCCCGAACATGACGCACTGCGCGGCGATCCACGCGTTGTTGGTCCAGACCTGGCCCGCGAACACGGCCGCCGGATTCTCGGAGTAGTAGCCGGTGAAGTCCTCTTCGGCGTACTGCTCCAGCTCGGCCTCCGAGCCGAGGGCCGCCAGCACGGCCGGGTCCCCCGCGATCCATGTCGCCACCAGGGCGCCGACGGCCACGAAGCCCAGCGCGACGCCGAGCGTCGTCCACCGCACGCGGTACAGCGCCGCGGGAAGCTGGCGCGCGAAGAACCGAGGCAGCCGCCGCAGCGGATTCTCGGTGCCGGCCGTCAGCCGGAGCCGGGCCCGCCCGAGCAGGGTCGACACGTGGTCGCCGGTCGCGGTGCGCCCCGCCGAGGTCTTCAGGTCGGCCAGATCGGCGGATGCCGAGCGGTACCGGGCGACGAGCTCGTCGACCTCCGGCCCGCTCAGCGCGCGGGTGCGCGACAGCTCGTCCAGCCGTGCCCACTCCCCGCGCCGCGCAGCGGTGAGCGCGTCGAGGTCCATGTGGTTCACTGTACCCATGGCCGCCGGACCCCCCGTGCTCGTGGAGATCCGCCAGGACGAGGTGCTCACCGGCGAGGCCGTCGCCCTGGATGTGCAGCCGCTCGGCTACTTCCTGCGCGTGGTCGGCGCGCTGATCGACGTGCTGATCGCCGTCGCCCTGATGCTCGGCGCCGCACTCCTGCTCGGCACGCTGGCGGGGCAGGGCGCGCTGTCGTCCGCGACGCTGCAGATCGCCCTCATCGTGACGCTCGTGCTCGTCACGGTCGTCCTCCCGACCACGGTCGAGACCGCCTCGGGCGGACGCAGCCTCGGCAAGCTGGCCGTCGGCGGGCGCATCGTGCGCGCCGACGGCGGCGCCTCCGGCTTCCGGCAGGCGCTGATCCGCGCCCTGGTCGGCGTGCTCGAGATCTACCTGACGGTGGGTGCGGTGGCCCTGCTGGTGGGGGCGTTCACACCCCGCTCGCAGCGACTGGGCGACCTCATGGCCGGCACCTACAGCGAGCGCACCCGCGCGCCGCGGCTGCCCGACCCCGCACCGGGGCTGCCCGCGGGCCTGGAGGGGTGGGCGGCGGTGGCGGATGTCGCGCGCCTGCCCGACCGCCTCGCCCGCCGCATCTCGCAGTTCGCACGCGAGGCGTCGGCCATGGATCCGAGCGCGCGGGCGCGCCTGGCCCAGTCGCTGGCCGCGGAGGCTGCGCCCTTCGTCGCTCCCGTTCCCGCCGTGCCGCCCGAGGTGCTCGTGCGCGCGGTCGCGGCGGTGCGCCGCGACCGCGAGTACGACGCGCTGCGGCTGCAGGATCAGCGTGTCGCCGCGCTCACCGCCGGCCTCGGCGGCGTGCGCGGCGGGTGAGTCCGCGAGCGGCTCAGTACCGGTAGTGGTCGAGCTTGTACGGCCCCTCCACCGGCACGCCGATGTAGTCGGCCTGCTCGGGTGTGAGCTCGGTGAGCTGCACGCCGAGGGCGTCCAGGTGCAGGCGCGCGACCTTCTCGTCGAGCGCCTTGGGCAGCACGTGCACGCCGACCGGGTACTGCGCGGTGCGCGTGTACAGCTCGAGCTGGGCGAGCACCTGGTTGGTGAACGAGGCGCTCATGACGAAGGACGGATGCCCTGTCGCGTTGCCGAGGTTCATCAGCCGTCCCTCGCTCAGCACCAGCACGCTACGGCCGTTGGGAAGCCGCCACTCGTGCACCTGGGGCTTGATCTCCACCCGCTCGGCACCCGGAAGCGCCTCGAGGCCCGCCATGTCGATCTCGTTGTCGAAGTGGCCCACGTTGCCGACAATGGCCAGGTGCTTCATTCCCAGGATGTGGTCGACGGTCACGACATCCTTGTTGCCGGTGCCGGTGATCACGAGGTCGACCTCGCCGATCACGTCGTCCAGCCGCGCGACCTGGTAGCCGTCCATCGCCGCCTGCAGCGCGCAGATCGGGTCGATCTCGCTCACGATGACCCGCGCGCCCTGACCGCGCAGCGCCTCCGCGGCGCCCTTGCCCACGTCGCCGTAGCCGACGACGAACGCCGTCTTGCCCCCGATGAGCACGTCGGTGGCGCGGTTGATGCCGTCGGGCAGCGAATGGCGGATGCCGTACTTGTTGTCGAACTTCGACTTGGTCACCGAGTCGTTGACGTTGATCGCCGGGAACAGCAGCCCGTTCGCCGCCGCGAGCTCGTAGAGCCGGTGCACCCCGGTGGTGGTCTCCTCGGTGACGCCGAGGATGCCGGCGGCCGTCCGCGTCCAGCGCGCCGGATCGGCGGCGAGGCTCGCGCGCAGCAGATCCAGGATCACGCGCAGCTCGTGCGGGTCGGCTGCGGTCGCCTCGGGCACGGCACCGGCCTTCTCGAACTCGGCGCCCTTGTGCACGAGCAGCGTCGCGTCGCCGCCGTCGTCGAGGATCATGTTGGGCCCGTCGAAGCCCTCGGCCGACCAGTCGAAGATGCGGGCCGCGAAGTCCCAGTACTCCTCGAGGGTCTCGCCCTTGTGCGCGAACACCGGCACCCCCGCGGGCGCGTCCACCGTGCCGTGCGGACCCACGACGACCGCGGCGGCGGCCTCGTCCTGCGTCGAGAAGATGTTGCAGCTGGCCCAGCGCACCTGCGCGCCCAGCGCGACGAGGGTCTCGATGAGCACCGCGGTCTGGACGGTCATGTGCAGCGATCCGGCGATGCGGGCGCCGGCCAGGGGCTGCGCGGCGCCGTGCTCCGCGCGCAGGGCCATCAGGCCCGGCATCTCGTTCTCGGCCAGGCGGATCTGATGGCGGCCCGCCTCGGCGAGGGAGAGATCGGCGACGGCGAAGTCGGTGACGGTGCGCGCGGGTGCGGTGGTCGACATCCGCCCATTCTCCCACGCGGGCGGTGGATGCCGCCCGGACGCCGCCCGCTACGCGCGCAGGGTCTCGTGCCGCACGACCACCCAGCCGCGCGGCACGGAGAGTCGCTCGGTATGGATCGCGCACAGGTCGTGCGCGTGCGGGTCTTCGAGCCCGCCGAGCGGGCCGATCACCGCCATCTGATCGTCGTAGTCGAACGTCAGCGTGGACACGGCCTCGCGGGCGCAGGCCACCTTGGAGCAGAGTCTGTCGCGCATCGCCGACCACGCTAGCGGCAGGCGCGGCCACGGCACCCGCGCCTCGCCGGGCTCTTAGGATGAGATCATGCGCCGGCGCCGCGAGAGCACAGCCCGCCGCGGCCGGCCGCCGCGGCACGGCAGGCACGGCCGCACCGGCCGCAGCGCGGTGGTGCGACCGCCGCTGCCGCCGCTGGACACCCGCATCGACCGGTTCGACTTCACCGTCGGCAGCGTGTCGGAGTTCCTGCGGTCGGCATGGCCGGAGCTGCGCGAGGTGCGCTTCGAACTGGCCGACATGCCGCCCGGCGCCGACCCCGAGCACGGGATCCCGCGATGGCAGGTGCTGCCCGACGAGAAGCGCATCGTGCTGTACCGGCTGCCGCTGCAGCGTCTGGGTCACCTCCACCGCAACGACGACTTCCACCGTCGCATGCACATCGAGGGCGCGGTCTTCCGGGCGGCCGCCGAGTATCTCGATCGCGACCCGTGGGATCTCGGGCCGGAGCGCTTCCGCTACTTCTGAGCGGGGTCGCGCCGCTTCCGCCTACGGGTACACGGTGACGGGATCCGCTGCCGCGTCCGACGGCCAGATCGCATAGCCGGCGAGCGTGCGGGTCCCGGACATCGTCACCTGGCCGTAGACGCCCTCCGCGGCGCCCGGATCGATCTCCCAGACGGTGTCGCGCGCGATCGGGACGGCCGCCGCTCCCCCGCCGGGGACCGAGACGGTGGCGTCAGCGCCCGCCCCCTCGATAAGCCGCACCTGGACGGAGACGTCGCTGTCGCCGCGATTGACCAGGTGCAGACGCGGCAGCGGGCCGGAGGGCACGACGATGAGCGTGGGCCGGACCAGTTCGGGCGCGGCGGTCATCCAGGCGAAGTCGTCGCCCTGGCCGAAGCCGGTCGTCTGCCACACGGCGGATACGACGGGGACGGTCGCCTCGACGGTCACCGCGTACGAGCCGATCGCCAGTCCCGGCAGCTCCAGTGCGACCGGAACCCCCTCTGTGAGCGGAACCTGGATCGGACCGAGCACCGGCTCGGCACGGCCGATGGCGGTCACGGTGACCTGCGCCTGGCCGTCCCCCGCCGGTGCGAGCAGCCGTGCGACGGTCGTGCTCTCCATCGTCCCGCCCCTGGGCTGATTCCGGGTGACGACGACACCGGGGATCACCTGGATCCGGGCGGGCACGGCGACGACGCTCTGCTGGTCGACGCCTCCGGGTGCGAGGGTGCGGACGATGCTCGACTGCAGACTGGCCCGCACCGGGGCTCCCGACGCCGTCACGCGCAGGACCGGACTGTCCTGTCCGCGCGCCAGCCCGGACAGCGGAATGACGATCTGCGAGCGCGCCGGCACAGCCACTCCGCTGCCGCCCGGGGGCACATCGGGCCCGTTCACCCCGAAGACGGTGAGCTCCACCGTCGCGGCCACGTCGCCCGGGTTCGCCAGCACGACCAGATCGGTCTCGCCGGTGCGGGTCGACCCGCCCACCAGCCACGAGTCGAAAAGCGGCGTGCGGCACGCGTCCACGGCGAAACCGGCGATGTCGTCGGCGCCGACGCGGCCGGCCGCGGCCGCCGAGAGCGGCACCGCCGCGTCGCCGACCGGCGCAGCGGTGAACGCCGGAACGCCCGGGAGCCCGGCCACGCCGTCGGCGGTCAGCGCCCGCTCCTCGAACGCGCCCTCTGCGCCCACCAGCGGCGTCTGGACGGCGGCGACGGCGATCTCATCCGCCCGGTCTGCCGCCCGCCCCGCCACGAGGATCCCGCCGTCGCAGACGGCGATCGTGTCCGAGGGGGTGGGCACGGCGCTCACCGCCACCGGCTCGTGCGCCACGATGGGCCAGGGCCCCGCGACGGCCACGGCGACGGCCACCACTGCGCCCGCCGACAGCACGGCGCCGGTGGCCGCCCGGGCTCCCGTGGCGAACCAGCGCACTCGCCGGGCCTCGTTCATCGTTCCTCCCGGTGGACCTGCCCGACGGTGCGCGGTGTGAGCCGCGCCGCGCGGCGGGATGCGGCGGTGGGCACGGCCAGCAGCACCGCCACGGCGAACACCGCCAGCTGCCCCCCGGCGATCCAGCGCGCCGTGGCGCGCTGCTCGTCGTCCATCCCCGGCCGCGCCGCGGCGGGGTCGACGGCGCGCCACAGCAGACCGCGCGAGGTCGAGCCGACGGCATCCAGCTGCTCGCGCTGGTCGATCGCGGTCACCGCGCGCAGGCGGGTCGTGCGCGCCGGGATCGACTCGGGCTCTGCGGAGGGGGCCAGCAGCACGAAGGCCACCCCGGTGGCGGTGAGCTCCTCGACCACACCGGGTGCGCTCGATGCGACGAGGTCGGCGGTCAGGGCGGCGATCTGCTCGTCGGCCGCGCTCGGCGCGGTCCGCGTCGTGCTCAGGGTCGACTGCCCATCGAGCGTCTCGCTCTGCCCCCACACGACCTGCGCCGCGACGGCTCCGTCGGCCTGCGGGGTGATCACGAGCGTCCCGATGTCGGGATCGGTGCGGCCCTCGGCGGCGACGTACGCCGGCAGGGTCGTGCGCGGGCCGTCCGCCAGCAGCGCGTCGCCGCGGTGCAGAGCGCCCAGCGCCGGTGCGGCGACGGTGGCGAGCACCACGAGCACGACGGCGACGACCGCCGGCCGCACGAAGCGCATCCGGCGGTCGGCGTCTACCAGGCCCGCGTCCAACGTCGTCACCGCCGCGCCGGTCACCCCGAGCCAGGCGAGGCTGAGGCCGGCGCCGGGCCACAGTGCGACCTCCTGCGACTGCGCCGCGGCGACCGAGATCCCGACGGCGGCGAACGCGGTCCCGGTGCCCAGCACGGCGACGGCGAGAAGGACCCACGCCGTCGCCCACCGGCGCGTGAGCGGGGCGAGCAGGGCGAGCACCGCGACCGGGGTGAGCAGCAGCGGCACCCACCACAACGGCGCGCCCCCGCCGAGCACCTGGGCCCACCCGCCGAGGTCGGCGGTGGGGAACCCGGTTGCCAGCACCGCGCGACCGGACGCGTCGGCCGCGACCTGGGGGCCTGCCCAGGTCAGCCCGGGGTCGGCCAGGAGGGCGAGCGGGCTGCCGGCGGTCAGCTGGCGCCACACCAGCGGCGCCGCCAGCGCGAGCGCGGGCACGACGATCCAGACGATGCGCATCATGCCGCGCCCTGAGCGCGTGGTCGCAGCGACCACGATCGCGAGCACCCAGAGCACCAGGAGAGCCGGCACCAGCGACGGTGCGGCCGCGACGACGCCGGCGAGGATGAGAGATGCCGCGGCGGCAGCCACCCACGAGCGCTGCGCCACGGCGCCGGCGTACACGAGCCAGGGCAGCAGCAGGTGGGCGATGACAGCGCCCGGGCGCCCCTGGTTCAGCGCGGCCAGGAACGTCGGCGCCAGCGCCCACGCGACACCGCCCACGATCCGCAGCGACGAGCGGTCGGTGAGGCGGGTGGCCGCGAACCACCCGCCCAGCACGGCCAGCGGAAGGGCGAGCACCCACAGCAGCACCAGCGCGGCTGACGGGTTCGCCGGCCACAGGCTGCCCACGGCCGCGAGCACGGCCGCGAACGGGTCTGCCGGGCCGATGTCCCCGAGCCCCGTGGCACGCAGACCCCATCCCGCACTGCGCCACAGCTGCGCCACGGAGTCGGACAGCGGCAGCAGTCCGCCGCCGCCGAGCACGGGCCACGCGAGCAGCGGGGTGAAGGCGGCGACCGAGGCGACGAGCGCGCCGAGCACCGTCCACGCGCCCCCGCCGGAGAAGAACCGCAGTTCGCCGCGGCGGCGCTCCCCGGCGTCCGGGTCGACGGTGTCCAGGCGCCGGCGCAGGTCGGAGCGCCGGATGCGCAGCTCGTCCAGCTGCCCCCAGGACGCCGCGCGGTGCGCGCCGATACGTCGCCGGGCGGCGGCCACGGCGTCCAGCCGTGCGAACGCGACGATCGCGGCGGCCCACTCGGGGCTGATGAGCCCGGGCGCCTTGGTGACCAGGTGCCCGATCGTGCGCACGACCGCGAGGGGCAGGATCGCCAGCCAGACGAACGGGAGGGCAGCCGGATGCGCGTAGGCGAGCCGGCGGTGCAGCTGGGCCCGGCGCCGCGCGTAGCCGCCGCGGCGGATGCGGCGCGGCGTCGTCGGGTCGGGCAGCCCCTCCGCCCCGTCGCCGGCGACCGCGACGCGCGCCGCCGGGACCAGGGCCACGCGACCTCCGGCAAGACGCGCCCGCACTCCGAGGTCGAGGCCCTCGTCGGCCCCTGCCAGTGCCGGGTCGATGCCGCCCAGCTGCCGCCACGCGCTCGCGCGCACGAGGATCCCGCGCACGTCGGCGCCCAGGGCGTCCTCGTCGCCGTCGTGCTGGCCCTGGTCGTATTCGCCGTCGGCGAGGGTGATGCGACGGCCGAGCGGAGTCATCGTCACGCCGAGCGACACGATGTGGTCCCGGTCGTCCCACCGCACGAGCTTGGGCGCCGCCACCGCCGCCGTCGCGGACAGCTCGAGGGTGCCCGCCAGCAGCGCCAGCGCCTCGGGCTCCGGCGCCGTGTCCTGCGCGAGCAGCCAGACGTGCGCCGCCTCGTCCACGCGCAGGGTCGCGAGACGCGCCGCCTGAGCATAGGAGGTGCCCGCCGGTGCGCGCACGACGGACTCCGCCGGAGAGGATGCCGCGACCTCGGCGACCAGGTCGTTCTCGCCGCAGACCACGATCGTCAGCGCATCGACCGGCCGGGTCCCGGCCTCCAGCGCGGCCAGGGTGCGTTTGAGATGGGCTGACGCCGGCGTGCGACCATCGGGACGCACGACCAGGATGGCGTGGACTCTGTCGCGCCCGGGGGCGCTGCGTCCGAGAGGGACCGGCATGACGTCGACAGCCTAGGCGGGGCCGCGCGGCCCGCCGCGGCCCACACGCCGCGAAGCGGCCAAGCCGCTCAGCTCGCGCGCCGCTTGAGGCGACGGCGCTCCCGCTCGCTCAGCCCGCCCCAGATGCCGAACCGCTCGTCGTTCTGGAGTGCGTACTCCAGGCACTCGGAGCGGACCTCGCACGACGCGCAGATGCGCTTGGCGTCGCGCGTGGATCCGCCCTTCTCCGGGAAGAACGCCTCGGGGTCGGTCTGGGCGCACAGGGCGTCGGTCTGCCAGGCGAGCGCGTCGTCCTCGGCGACAGCCGGTCGGCGGACACCGGGAACGCCGATCTGGACAGGATCGACGAACCAATCGCCGGGTACGCCTGATCTGTACTGAGAACCCGTCATATCGTCCTCACCCCCTGGTCCTGCTGTCCTGCTGGTCCTGCATGCCCCACGCTTGCGCGTGCTCATAATTACACCGGTGTGATTCGCTCAGGTCAAGCGGCGGATGGTAAAGCCTCAACCCTGCATTGAACGTTCACGACGCGCCGGGACCTGCGCGCAGCAGAGCGGACACTCTCAGCCACCGGGCTGCGCCACGAAGACCTCGCCGGCGCCGGACACGCGCAGCGGCCGATCGTCGGAGGTGACCAGCAGCGCGCGGCCGGGCCGCAGCCGCTCCGCGCTCGCCCCCTGGGCGAGCGTCACCTCGCCGGCCACCGCCAGGGCGATCGCCGTGCCCCTCGGGTGCAGCTGGGCGGGGGCGCCGAACTCGGCCCGCACACGCGCGAGGGCGAAGTCGGCGACCGGAACCGGGTAGTCCGCGACGTCGCCCACAGCCCCCGCCCGCCGCACCGGCCGCACGATCTCGACGGGCCCGGCCGCGGGGTCGAGCACCGCCCCGAGCTCGGCGACGTCGACGTGCTTGCCGGTGAATCCGCCCCGCAGGACGTTGTCGCTGGCAGCCATCACCTCCACCCCCAGTCCGTCGACGTACGCGTGGAGCATGCCGGCCGGCACGAACAGGCCCTCGCCGCGCTCCAGCACGACGAGGTTCATCAGCAGCGCGACGACGATCCCCGGGTCTGCGGGCAGCTCCTCGACCAGCCTTCGCGCGAGCTCCAGCTCGCGGTGGAACTCGTCCGATCGGGCATCGCGCAGGGCGCGTCGCACGTCTGCGACGGCCTCGGCGGCGGCGGCGGACAGCAGCCACGGCACCAGCGAGCGGGGCAGGGCGCCGGGCGCGGCACCGCCCTCGGCGAGCCGATCCCGCACCGCCCGCACGCCGGGCGCATCCCCGAGCGCGTCCAGCAGCCGCCGTGTCGCGGCGACCTCGCGCAGCCCTACGAGGGCGCGGAAGGTCTCGCTGACGGCGACGATGAGCTCAGGCTTGTGGTTGTCGTCGCGGTAGCTGCGCTCGGGCGCGTCCCGCGGGATCCCAGCAGCCTCCTCGCGGGCGAAGCCTGCTGCGGCCTGCTCCTTGGACGGGTGCGCCTGGATCGACAGCGGGTGCGCGATCGCCAGCAGCTTGAGCAGGTACGGGAGGGGGACGCTCTCACCCCGCGACTGGTCGGCGAGCCAGCGGTCGAGCGTGCGCCCCGTCCCGTCGGCGACCGTCGAGGGCGCACCGGGGTGTGCGCCGAACCACAGCTCCGCCTCCGGCCGGCCGGTGGGCTCGCGCCCCTGCAGGCGCGCGAGCAGCGTCGTCGAGCCCCACGCGTAGGGGCGCGGGGTGTTGGTCAGGGGCAGGAGCACCCTCCCAGCGTACGGGTGGTGGCGACGGTAGCCTGAGGGGGAAATGGCCGTCCACGCCACGCACGCCGTCAGCCGCCCGCCCACCGCCCCGATGCGGGAGACGACCGGCCACCTCCTCCTGCGCGCGTACTGCACGTTCCTCGTCTTCACCGCGTTCGCCGGCAGCGCCTGGAACAACCTGCTCGGTCCCGCCGGTCTGATCGTGCTCGTGGGGGCACTCGCAGTGGTGACCATCCTCCTGTGGGCGCGGCCCAGCCGGACGCGCCGAGCCGATGCCGCGGCCCGCCGCTTCGACTGGCGGCGCCTGCCCTGGTTCGCGCTGCTCTATGTCGCGTGGGCCCTGGCATCGGTGCTGTGGACCCACTGGCTCGACGCCACCCTGATCACCTGGGGGATCCTCGCGGCAACCACGCTGCAGGGCCTGTTCGTGGCGAGCATGCTCACCTGGCGCGAGATCGTCCGGTCGATCGCCTCGGCGCTGAAGTGGGTGCTCGGCCTCTCGCTCGCCTTCGAGCTGTGGGCGGCGCTGGTGAGCGGTCCGATCCTGCCCGTCTTCGCCGACCCGGTCGAGCCCTTCCCGAAGGAGCTGTACTGGACGCGTGCGCTGCTGTTCGAGGGGGGCAGAATCCAGGGCATCCTGGGCAACGCGAACCTGCTGGGGATGGCGGCGCTGATGGCGATCATCGTCTTCGGCATCCGCATGGCCGTCGTGCCGCGCCGCGGGTGGCTCATCGCGTGGACGGCCGTGGCCCTGTTCCTGCTGGTGCGCGCCCAGTCGGCGACCTCGCTGCTGTGCGGGGCCGCCGTGGCGCTGGTGCTGGGCACCGCACTGCTCATGCGCACGGCCCGGCGGCCGGGCGAGCGCACCCGCTGGTACCTGCTGTACGCGGTCGTCGGCGTCGCCGGCGGCACCGCGCTGTGGTTCTTCCGCACCGAGATCCTCGGCTTCCTCGGCCGGGAGGGCGACCTCACCGGACGCGAAGGCATCTGGGCGGCCGTGCTCGAGCGCGCCGGGGAGCACCCCGTGGTCGGCTGGGGCTACAGCACGCCGTGGCTGCCCTGGGAGCCGGCGTTCGACGGCTGGATCGTCGACCATGACCTCACGGTGTTCATGGCGCACAGCGTCTGGGTCGACGTCTTCTTCCAGCTCGGGTCCATCGGGGTGGCGCTGCTGGTCCTCGTGTACCTGGCGTTCACGTGGCGGTCCTGGTTCTTCGCCGTCGACCGGCCGCGGTGGGACCTGAAGGCCGACCGCCCGTACTCGGCGCTCACGCTGCTGCCGACCCTCACCGCCACGGTGCTGCTCGTGCAGGGCATCTCGGAGTCCCGTCCGCTGATGGAGTGGGGCTGGCTCATGATCGCGCTGCTCGCCTTCAAGATGAAGCAGTCGCCGCACATCGGGGTGGGGCCTGCCGAGCAGAGCCTTGCGATCGAGCGCGGCGAGCGACCCCGACAGGCCGAGCGGGCACCGTGAGCGGCACGCCCCGACGGCTCGCGCCCGCCGAGGAGCTGCTCGCCTCGTCGACGATGGCGTGGGCCTTCGCGCTGGCCACGATCGGAGCGCTGTTCGGGTCGCACGTCCTGGTCAGCCTGACCGGGGTTCCGGGGTACTCGGCGATCATCATCGGTCTGTGCGTCATCGGCGTCGCGATGATGATCGCGCGCCGCCGCGAGATCCGGCTGGTCCGCCTGGCGCCGACGACGCTGCTGCTGCTGATGGTGTGGCTGCTCATCACGATCGCCTGGTCGAACGCGCCAGGGCACTCGGTGGCGGGATGGCTCGCGCTGGCCGCGACCGCGCTGCTGGCCATCGTCGTGGCCCACACCCGCGACACCCTGCAGACGGTGCGGGCCACCGGCGACGTGCTGCGGGTGATGCTGGTCGGATCGCTGCTGATCGAGGTGCTCAGCGGCATCCTCATCGATCTGCCGATCCCCTTCCTCGCCGTCGGCGGCAACCTCGCCGACGGCGGCCCGATCCAGGGCCTGTTCGGCACCCGCACCCGCCTGGGACTGGTGACCGTGCTCGCGGTCATCACCTTCCTCGTCGAGTGGCGGACGCGATCGGTGCGGCCGGGGGTGACCGTCTTCTCGGTCGTCCTGGCCGGTGTCCTCGCCGTGTTCACCAGGTCGCCGATCGTGCTCGTCCTCGCCCTGATCGCAGGGGTCGCCACAGCACTGCTGGCGATCATCCGCCATACGCCGCCCCAGGCGCGGCGGACGCTGCAGCTGTCGATCGCCGCCGTCCTGTCGGTGTGCGCGGTGCTCGTCTACGTCTTCCGGCGTCCGCTCGTGTACTGGCTCAACGCGGCACCGGACTTCTTCCGGCGCTCGCAGCTGTGGAACGCGGTGCTCGACATGGTGGAGCTGAGACCGGTGCAGGGCTGGGGCTGGTTCGGCACCTGGCCCGACCGCTATCTGCCGTTCATCCGCATCGAGGTGGTCACCGGCCGCGAGAACACCTCGGCGCTCAACGCCTTCATCGACATGCTGCTGCAGGCCGGCTGGGTGGGCGGGTTCCTGTTCACGGTGTTCTGCGTGGTCGCCGTCGCCCGCGCCTGGCTGACCGCGTCAGAGCGGCGTTCGACGGTCTACACCTGGCCGGCGCTCATCCTCATCGCGCTGCTGGCCGACTCGGTGGTCGAAAGCGCCGTGCTCAACGGGTTCAGCTGGTTCCTGCTCGTCGTCTGCGCGACGCGGTCGTCGCTCGTACGCGGGTGGAGAGCGGGCGCCGACGACCCCGACCCGGCGCTTCCGCACGAGCCCGGCCGGTAGAATCGCGGGTCGGCCCACTCTCGGAAAGAAGCATGCACCGCCTTCGCAGCATCCTCCGCCGCAGCCCCTTCCTGCAGAAGTGGCGATTCGCCGGCTACATCGTCCAGTACGCGATTGCACGCAGGCTCGTCCGCGTGCGCCCGGGGCGCGTGGTGTTCCTGTCCGATTCCCGCGAGGACTTCTCGGGGAACTTCGCCTTCCTGCGCGACGAGCTGCGTCGGCAGGATGCCTCGGCCGAGGCGATCGGCATCTTCAAGCCCCGCCTGCGCGCCCGCAGGCCCCTCGGCGACCTCGTGCGGCTGCCGTGGCTGCTGGCGAGCGCGCAGACGATCGTGCTCGACGACTTCTACCCGCTCGTGTACCCCCTCAAGATCCGACCCGAGACGCGTCTGGTGCAGGTGTGGCACGCCGCCGGAGCCTTCAAGCGCGTCGGCTGGAGCCGGGTGGGCCTGACCGGCGGCCCGATCCCCGGCTCGCTCGTCCACCGCAACTACACCGACGCGACGGTCAGCGCCGACGGCGTGCGCGCCGACTACGCCGAGGCGTTCGGCATCGACATCGCGCGCGTGCACGCGCTCGGCGTGCCGCGCACCGACGCCTTCTTCGACGCGGACCGGGTCGCCGCCGCCCGGGCAGCCGTCCGTGCCCGCCACGGCATCCCCGACGGCGTGCGCATCGCGCTGTACGCGCCCACGTTCCGCGGCGACGGGCAGCTCAGCGCCCGGTTCGACTACGACAGCGTCGACTGGGACGGGCTCGCCGCCGAACTCGGCGACGACTGGACCCTGCTCGTGAAGATGCACCCGTTCGTCGCCCCGCTCGACCGGGCGCGCCCCGGCATCCGCTCCGTGATCGACGTCACCCGCGATCGCGAGATCACCGAGCTGCTGATGGCCGCGGACGTCCTCATCACCGACTACTCGTCGACGATCTTCGAGTACGCGCTGCTGCACCGCCCGATCGTGTTCTTCTGCCCCGATCTGGAGGAGTACACCGCAGAGCGCGACTTCTACCACCCGTTCGGCGAGTACGTGTGCGGGCCGCTGGTCCGCGACCGCGCGCAGCTGGCGGATGCCGTCCGCGCAGCCCGGGTCGGGCCCGAGTACGAGGCGTTCCGGCACCGGTTCATGGGCGCCTGCGACGGCGCCTCCAGCGAGCGGATCGTCCGGGAGGTGCTGCGCACCCCGCGCACGGCCGACCCCACCGTCGCCGACGTCGCGCACAGTGCCGTCGCACCCGGTGGCAGCGCGCCCGCGCCCACCCGCGCATCGGGGGCGATGCGGCTCCGGCTGCTCGTGGCGGCGGTCGCCCGCGTCTGCCTGACCGTCGTGTACGCCCCGATGAAGCTGCTGCCGGTGCGACGCAAGGTGGTCATGATCAGCCGCGAGCACCCGGAGGTGCCCGAGGACTTCGCCGCCCTGCGCGACGCGATCGCCCGGCGGGATCCGACGGTGCGCGTGGTCATGCTGGTGCGCATGGTCCCGCCGGGCTACGTCGCGAAGCTCGGCTACATGCTGCACATGTTCGCGCAGCTCTACCACGTCGCCACCGCGCGGGTGCTGGTCGTCGACACGTATGCGATCGTCGCCAGCGTGCTGAGGCACCGCGACGCGCTCACGGTGATCCAGATCTGGCACGCGCTGGGTGCGTTCAAGAAGTTCGGCCTGTCGATCCTGGATCAGGCCGAGGGGCGCGACGCGCGGCTGGCGAAGGCGATGCGCATGCACGAGGGCTACGACATCGTGCTCGCCAGCGGCGAGGACTGCCGGCCCGCCTTCGCCGAAGCGTTCGGCACGCCGGTCGACAACATCGTGGTCGCGCCGCTGCCCCGTGTCGACCGTCTGCGCGATCCCGCGGTCGCCGCGGCGACCCGCGCGCGTGTGCTGGCCGCGCACCCGCACCTGCGCGAGGCGCGCACCGTCGTGTTCGCGCCGACCTTCCGCCTCGACGGCGGCGTCACCGTGGACGTGCCGGCGCTGCAGACCGCGCTCGCCGCGGCGGGACTGCATCTGGTGGTCAAGCTGCACCCGCTCATGTCGGGGCGGTTCGGGCCCGAGATCGACACGGCGCCGGGCTTTTCCACCCAGGACCTGCTGCACGTGGCCGACGCGTTCGTCACCGACTACTCGTCGGCCCTCTACGAGGCGGCGGTGGTCGGCATCCCCTCGTACTTCCTCGCGCCGGACCTCGACGAGTATCTCGCCTCGCGCGACTTCTATCTCGACTACCGGCGCGATCTGCCGGGGCCGATCGTCGCCGACATCCCGGCCCTGGTCGCCGCCGTGACCGCGGGCGAGGCGACCCGGGAGGACGCCGCGGCCTTCGCGCGCCGGTTCGTCCAGGTTCCCTCCGGCGCCGCGCCCGAGGCCGGGGCGACGCCGTGCGCCGACGCCATCGCCGGGATCGTGCTCGACGCCGTCGGCTGACTCACCGCCGGTAGCCGCGCGGATTGGCCTGCTGCCACCGCCAGTAGTCGGCGCAGGCCTCCTCGATCGACCGCGACGCCTGCCAGCCGAGCTCCCGCCGCGCCTTGCCGGGATCGGCGTACGAGACCGCGAGGTCGCCGGGCCGCCGCTCGGCGAACCTGCGCGGCACCGGGCGGGCGCTGGCCGAGGCGAAGGCGTCGGCCAGCTCGATCACGCTGACCGGCGTGCCGGTGCCGAGATTGAAGACGCTCATCCCTCCCGGCGCCCGCTCCAGCGCCGCGATATGGCCCGCCGCCAGGTCGAGGACGTGGATGTAGTCGCGCTGCGCGGTGCCGTCGGGGGTCGGGTAGTCGTGCCCGTACACCGACAGGCCGTCTCGCAGCCCCGCGGCGACCCGGGCGACCACGGGCATGAGGTTCTGCGGCTCGCCGAGGGGGTCCTCCCCGATGAGGCCGCTGGGATGGGCCCCGACCGGGTTGAAATAGCGCAGCGCGACCACCCGCAGGCCGGGATCGGCGACGACCGCATCGGACAGCAGCGCCTCGATCACGCGCTTGGACGTGCCATACGGGCTCGCCTGGTCGAGCCCGGTGCGAGACTGCTCGGTCACCGGCATCTCGTTGCCGGGAGAGTAGACCGCCGCCGAGCTCGAGAAAAGGACGGTGCGGATGCCTGCGGCCGCTGCCGCACGCAGCATCGACACCGCGCAGCCGACGTTGACGTCGAAGTAGCGGACGGGATCGCGCACGGACTCGGCGACCGACTTCAGCCCGGCCAGATGGGCGATCGCATCCGCACCGCCGATGCGGTCGATGAACGCGGCGACCGCCCGCTCGTCGCGGATGTCGGCGCGCAGGAAGGGCACCTCCTGGTCGGCGAGCGCTCGGATGCGTTCGACGGCGATGTCGCTGGCCGCCGAGAGGTCGTCGACGATCGCCACGTCGTGGCCGGCGGCGGCCAGCGCGACGGCGGTGTGCGCGCCGATGTACCCGGCGCCGCCTGTCAGCAGAACCCGCATCCCTCCAGCCTAGGATTGTCTGCGGCATCCGATGGCATCCGTCATCCGCATCGCACCCGAGGAGCACAATGACCGAACCGTCGCGCACCGTCGCCGTCGTCCTGGCCGGTGGCATCGGCGTCCGCGTCGGGCTCGGCATCCCGAAGCAGCTCATCCGCATCGCCGGCAAGGCGATCGTCGAGCACACCCTCGAGGCTCTGGACGCCAGTCCCCTCGTGGACGAGGTCGTGATCATGATGAACGCCGGGTCGATCCACGAGCTCGACCACCTGCTGGGCAGCGAGCGCTTCCGCAAGCTCACCCGGATCCTCCCCGGCGGCGAGACCCGCAACGACACCACGCAGCTCGCCCTGGCCGCTCTGGAGGGCGACGACACGAAGGTGCTGTTCCACGACGCCGTGCGGCCCTTCATCGACGAGCGCATCATCCGCGACTGCGTGGAGGCGCTCGACCGCTTCGACGCGGTCGACACCGCGATCCCCTCCGCCGACACCATCATCCAGGTGGACGAGCAGCGGCACATCACCGACATCCCCGCCCGCGCGCGGCTGCGGCGCGGTCAGACGCCGCAGGCGTTCCGGCTCGGGACCATCCGCCGCGCGTACGAGCTGGCCAGGCTCGATCCCGGCTTCACCGCGACGGACGACTGCGGCGTGGTCTTCCAGTACCTGCCCGACGTGCCGATCTTCGTCGTCGACGGCACCGCCGAGAACATGAAGGTCACCGAGCCGATCGATGTGCACATCGCCGACAAGCTGTTCCAGCTGCAGTCCGCAAGCCTCGCGCTGGACACCCGGCCCGACACCCTGCCCGATCTGGGGGGGAAGGTCGTGGTCGTGTTCGGCGGCAGCCACGGCATCGGCGAGAGCATCGTCGCCCTCGCGGGCGACGCGGGGGCCCGGGTGCACGAGTTCAGCCGCTCGACGACCGGCACCGACGTGCGGCGCGCCGACGACCTGCGCGCGGCGCTGGACAGCGTGGCGTCCGCCGAGGGCCGCATCGACGTGGTGATCCTCACCGCGGGCGTCCTGCACATCTCGAGCCTCGTGGACGCCCCCGCGGACGACGTCGAGAGCACCATCGACACCAACCTCCTGGCACCGGTGCTCGTGGCCCGCGAGGCCTATCGGCATCTGGAGCGCACCAGCGGCCAGCTGCTGCTGTTCACGTCGAGCTCGTACACGCGCGGGCGCGCCGGCTACAGCGTGTACTCGGCGACCAAGGCGGGCGTGGTCAACCTCACGCAGGCGCTCTCCGAAGAGTGGTCCGCGCAGGGCGTGCGGATCAACTGCATCAATCCGCAGCGCACGAAGACGCCGATGCGCACCAGTGCCTTCGGGGAGGAGCCTGAGGACACCCTCCTGGACCCGCACGATGTCGCTCGGGTGACGCTCAACGTCGCGGCATCCGACCTCACCGGTCAGATCGTCACGGTGCAGGTCGCCGCGATGCGCAACGGCGGCTGAGCCGCGCGGCTCAGCGCTGCACCGGCTCGCGCAGGGGGTTCTCGCGCTGCAGGCGCTCGAACACGAGGTCGTACAGCTCCTCGACGCGGCGGTGCTCGCGGCGCACCTCGTCGAGCTGTCGGCGCAGGTCGCGGACCTCGTCCTCGTAGCGCAGCAGGATGTCGGAGACGTCCCCGCCGCTCGTGTCGAGCGACTCGAGGCGACGCAGGCGCTCGTACGCGGTCGGCGCCACCTTCTCGGCCAGCTTGCGCAGATACTTTCTCATGCGACGTTCTCGTCTCTCTCGTGGATCCAGGCACGCCGCTCGCTCGGAGCGCGCGTGCTGCGGCGGATGACGACCCGCGCGTAGCGGCGCCATCCCAGCTCGGTGCGGCGGACGCCGCGATGCACTTCCTCGACCTCCAGTCCGTCTTCGGTCAGCTCTTCGCGCAGCTGACGGAGGCTGTAGTGCCAGGTGCGGGGATCGGACCGGACGTACTGGACGGTCGGGTGGGTGTCGAAGGTCACCACCGCCCGGGCCGGGCCGCGCAGCACCATGCGGAGCATGAGGTACACGTTCTCGCGATTGGCCAGAGTCAGCCCGTGCAGCACGTCGCTGCACAGCACGTACCACGGGCGCCCCGTGTCCAGGAGGTTCGCGCCGAGCTCCAGCAGGGCCGTGCGGTCGTTCGCGTTGATGCGCCACAGGGTGGTGTCGCGGTCGTCGTTCAGGCGCGCCACCCGCAGCGCCTCGAAGCTGTAGTCGGCGCAGACGACGTGGTGACCCGCGTCCTGCAGCTCCTGCGCCCAGCGTCCGTCGCCGCAGCCGAGGTCGAGCACGTCCGAATCCGGAGGCATGATCTCCAGGAGCCGGCGGACCGCGCCCGCCCCGCCGGGCGAGCCGGTCGCGAGGTCCTTGCCCTGCCAGTGCTTCTCCCAGAAGAAGCGACCCCGATTGAACACCCCGAACCAGCTCTCGAAGCGATGCTTGGTGCCCGAGGCGACATCGAACACGAACGTGGGGTCGGGCACGCGCCATCCCGGACCGTAGGCGTAGGCGAGCCATGCCTCGGGGTTCGCGGGCGCCGGGAGCAGCACCCCGTTCACCTCGATCTCGCTGGTGGGCACCAGGTCTTCGCGCGTCACCGCGTCGCTGCGCAGAGCGAAGGGCTGGCAGTACTGGCCCTCGTGGAAGAATCCCGTGAACACGTCGATGTAGTGGTCCAGCTGCTGGTGCTCGTCGAAGAACGCGAGCTCCAGATGGGCGTGGCTGTGCCGCGCCACGGCGTACCCGGCGTCGGTGAGGCGGCGCTCCAGCTCGAAGCTCTCGCGGACGATCTCGGCGGGGTCGGACTGATCGGAGAGATACGCGAAGTCGAGGTCGTCGTCATGCGGCAGCAGCGCTCCGCCGCGCACCATCCCCAGCAGCGTCCCGCCGACGAGATAGATCGGGTAGCCCCACTCCTGCATGAGGCCGGCGAGCCGGGCGGCGCTGGCGATCAGGCGCGCCGCGACATCGTCGTCGTTGCCTTCCAGCACAGGCCCCAGGCGGTCCCATTTCGTCATCGCCAGCCACGTGCCGCGCTTGTCGGTGATCTGGAGCCGCTTGGACGACGTGCCGAACCGCACGATGCGCACGGCCAGCGGCTCGCCGCCGACGGTGTCGTGGACGCTCAGCTCGCTCACCCCCCACAGGCGCGCACGCAGGGCGTCAGGCCACGGGATGCTGATGACGCCGTCGATCGGATCGGGAGTCACCGTCGACCAGACGCGATGGCCGTCGAAGCGGATGTCGATCGGCTGTGACCCGCCCACCTCCGTCGCGGTGAGCAGGAGTCGTCGACGGTTGGCTTTCACTCGCGACATCCTATGTCGGCCAACCCTCCGATTCCCCTGAGCGCCCGGCGCCGCCCCTCCCTCACCGCCGGATGCCGAGCCGGCGCAGGACGCGTCCGGCGCGCCGGCGCAGGCGACGCGGCCACGACGCCCGCTCGGCGCGACGCGGGGCGGTGTGCGGCCGCAGCGTCGCGGTGCCGGCAGAACCCGGCAGCAGCGTCCACCAGGCCGGCGCGCCGGGCTCCAGATCGCCCAGGCGCAGTCGCACAGGGTCGGCACCGGAGGGGAGGTCGAACTCGAGCCGGACGCCCTCTGCGTCGCCGACGAGCTGCGCGGGCACGGGGTGGAAGGCATCCCGCCCGCGCAGGCGCTCGGCGAGCCGCCGCCGTCCCGGCGCGAGCTCCACGATCGTGCGCGCCGAACCGGCGCCGACGACGGTGACCCCCCGCACCGGCACCCGCGCCCGGCGCGCGGCGCCGTCGGCATCCACCGCGCTCGTGCCGACCGGCAGGAGATGCCGAAGCGCAGCGCCGTCGCCGTCGCCGCCGAGGACGAGCGTCAGCAGCCCCGCCGGGTCGACGTACGCGATGCGCAGCTCGCCCGCGACGAGGGTCGCGGTCGCCGCCATCGCCGCGTGCACGCGCTCCTGCTGGATCGCGCCGTCCAGGGTGCAGCGTCCGTTCACCTCCCACACGCCCCGCTCGAGCGGTCGGCCGAAGACCGCGCCGTCCGGATCGAGCACCGCCGACACCGGCGCCGAGAAGCGCACGGCGTCGCCGTCGCCGGAGACCTCGACGCGGCTGGTGCCGGGCAGCATCCAGGTCACCCGGGTCTCCTGCGAGCGCACACCGAACTCGGCGACCGCTCCGGCGATCTGCGCGGTGACGTCGCGCATCGACGGCGGCCAGCACTCGTCGTACGGCGCGGGCAGCACCGTGACAACACGGGCGCCGTCACGGCGCAGCCGGTGACGGACGCCGCCCGCACCCTCCCATTCGGCGACGCCGGCCAGCTCCAGGCGCCCGTCCGTCCACCGCGCGTCCGTCACCTGCACCCGGCCCGGGACCCGCGGGTCGTGGCGTCCCAGCTCCTCCAGGAGCTCTCGTTCGCCGGCGTGCAGGAGCCGGGCCCGCAGCGCCGCGGAACGGCTGAGCTCGTCGTCGAAACGCGTCAAATCGAAGTCTGCCTGCAGGCTGCGGCAGGCGTCGTAGATGAGGTCGCGCTCCGTCTCGGGCCGCCGCGCGAACCTTCCGTCGAACGAGGCCAGGATCCGCGAGCGGTACTGGTGCAGCAGCAGCTGCCGCCGCTGGAGCTCGAACTCCTCCCCCGCCAGCACCGTGCTGGTGGCGACGAGGACCTCGCGCAGCCACTCCCAGAACTGCGGGGTGGAGCGCAGGAACCCGTGCGAGCCGCTTCCGGGCGTCGTGTACCAGTGGTAGAACGGCACGCTGGCAAGGGTCGAGATCACGCGCGCGCTGCGGGCGACGAGCAGATTGAAGAAGATGTCCTCCCAGAGCACCCGCCCGCCCTCGCGGAACCGGATGCCGTGCTCGTCCAGGAACGCGCGCCGATAGAGCTTGTGCGGATTCATCGGGATGAGGGGATGCTGATCGGTCCGGCCCACCGACTGCGGCTCGTCGCGACGGTACGTGTCGATCGCCCAGGTCGCATCGTCCGTGCGCGACTCCTTGCCGTTGACGACATCGGCGTCGTTGGCCACCGCATAGTCGTAGGCGGACCGCAGCGCGTCGGGGTACAGCAGGTCGTCATGGTCCATGAACACCACGTACTCGCCCTGCGCGAGATCGGCGCCGACGTTGCGCGGCCGGCACGGCCAGCCCGAGTTCTCGATGCGCTCCACCCGCACATGGGGCCGCGTCGCGGCGACCTCGAGCAGGCGCTGATGGGTGTCATCGGGCGAGCCGTCATCGACGAAGACCACCTCGAACTCCGAGGGCGGCAGCGTCTGGGCGTCCAGCGACGCGACCAGCCGGTCCAATCCTCCGCCGGACCGATACGTCGGCACGACGACGGAGACCTTGATCACGCTTGCGAACTATACCGGCGCCGGTGGCGCGCTGTGGGACGATGGATGGCGATGAAAGGCATCATTCTGGCCGGCGGCTCCGGCACGCGGCTGCACCCGATCACCCTCGGGATCTCGAAGCAGCTGATCCCGGTGTACGACAAGCCGATGGTGTACTACCCGCTGTCGACGCTGATGCTCGCGGGCATCCGCGACATCCTCGTGATCACGACCCCGCACGATGCGGCGCAGTTCGAGCGGCTGCTGGGCGACGGGTCGCGGTTCGGCATCTCGCTCACCTTCGCGCAGCAGTCCTCTCCGGACGGGCTCGCGCAGGCGTTCACGATCGGCGCCGACTTCATCGGCGACGACACGGTCGCGCTGGTCCTCGGCGACAACCTGCTGTACGGGCCCGGACTGGGCACGCAGCTCAAGCGCTACGCCCAGGTCGACGGCGGCGCGGTGTTCGCCTACTGGGTGGCCCAGCCGCAGGAGTACGGGGTCGTCGAGTTCGATGCGGGCGGCAGGGCGGTCTCCCTGGAGGAGAAGCCCGCCGAGCCCCGCAGCAACTATGCGGTTCCCGGGCTGTACTTCTACGACAACGACGTGGTCGACATCGCGCGCGGACTGCGGCCGAGCGCGCGCGGCGAGTACGAGATCACCGATGTGAACCGCGCCTACCTCGAGCGCGGCAAGCTCGCCGTCGAGGTGCTTCCCCGCGGCACCGCGTGGCTCGACACCGGCACGTTCGACCAGATGACCGACGCCGCCGAGTATGTGCGCACGATGCAGCGACGCACCGGACTGTCGATCGGGGTCCCCGAGGAGGTCGCCTGGCGGCAGGGGTACCTCACCGACGACGAGCTGCGCGCCCGCGCCGAACCGCTGGTCAAATCCGGGTACGGCCGCTACCTGCTGGACGTGCTGGCGCGGGGGCGGGCATGAGCCGTCTGCTCGTGACCGGCGGGGCCGGGTTCATCGGCTCGAACTTCGTGCACCACGTGATCGCGCACACCGACCATCACGTCACGGTGCTCGACAAGCTCACCTACGCCGGAAACCTGGCCTCGCTGGCCGGCCTGCCCGACGACCGGTTCTCGTTCGTGAAGGGCGACATCGCGGACGCGCCGCTGGTCGACGAGCTCTTCGGCGGTGTCGACGCCGTCATCCACTACGCCGCCGAATCGCACAACGACAACTCGCTGCACGACCCGCGCCCGTTCCTGGACACGAACATCGTGGGCACCTACACACTGCTGGAGGCGGCGCGGCGGCATGGCACCCGCCTCCACCACATCTCCACCGACGAGGTCTACGGCGACCTCGAGCTGGACGACCCGCAGCGGTTCACCGAGACCACCCCGTACAACCCGTCGTCGCCGTACTCGTCGACCAAGGCCGGCAGCGACCTGCTGGTGCGCGCCTGGGTGCGCTCGTTCGGCGTGCAGGCGACGATCTCGAACTGCTCGAACAACTACGGGCCGTACCAGCATGTCGAGAAGTTCATCCCGCGCCAGATCACGAACGTGCTGCGCGGCATCCGACCCAAGCTCTACGGCGCAGGGCGCAACGTGCGCGACTGGATCCACGCCGACGACCACTCCTCCGCCGTGCTCACGATCCTCGACCGCGGCCGCATCGGGGACACCTACCTCATCGGTGCCGACGGCGAGCAGAACAACAAGGACGTGATCGATCTGATCCTCGAGCTGATGGGGCAGCCGCCGGGGGCATACGACCATGTCGCCGACCGCGCCGGCCACGACCTGCGCTACGCGATCGACTCCACGAAGCTGCGTGCAGAGCTCGGCTGGACGCCGCGCTACTCGGACTTCCGCGCGGGGCTCGCCGCCACCATCGACTGGTACCGCGCGCACGAGGACTGGTGGGGGCCCGCCAAGGACGCGACCGAGGCCTTCTACGCGTCGAAGGGGCAGTGATGGCCACGGTCGCCGAGCCGGCGAAGCTCCCCATCGTCGCGCGAGCGAAGCCCCCGGTCGTCGAGCGAGCGAAGCGCCCGGTCGTTGAGCGAGCGAAGCGAGACGAAACGTGGTGACCGAATTCGACAAGGCCCTGGCGTCCCACGAGACGGGCATCCCCGGCCTGGTCCTGTGGGACCTGCCCGTCCACGGCGACAACCGCGGCTGGTTCAAGGAGAACTGGCAGCGCGAGAAGATGGTCGCCGCGGGCCTGCCCGATTTCGGGCCCGTGCAGAACAACGTCTCGTTCAACGATGCGGTCGGCACCACGCGCGGCATCCACGCCGAACCGTGGGACAAGTGGGTCTCGATCGCGGCGGGCCGCATCTTCGGCGCCTGGGTGGATCTGCGCGAGGGTCCCACCTTCGGCGTCGTGTTCACCGCCGAGCTCGACCCCTCGCGGGCGATCTTCGTGCCTCGCGGCGTCGGCAACGCCTACCAGACGCTCGCACCGGACACCGTGTACGCGTACCTCGTGAACGACCACTGGTCGCCGGACGCGTCGTACACGTTCCTGAACCTCGCCGACGAAGCCGTGGCGATCCCCTGGCCCATCCCGCTCGCCGACGCCGAGCTGTCGGCCAAGGACCGCACCCACCCGCGCCTCGCGGAGGTGACGGCGGTGCCGCCGCGAAGGACACTCGTCCTGGGTGCGAACGGCCAGCTCGGCCGGGCGCTGCGCGCCGAGCTCGGCGACGCCTCGCACGTCGAGTACACGACTCGCGCCGATCTCGACCTGACCTCCCCTGACCTGGTGACAGCCCGGCACTGGCGCGACTACGACACAATCGTCAACGCCGCCGCGTACACGGCGGTCGACCTCGCCGAGACGCCGCAGGGACGAGCGGATGCCTGGGCGGCCAACGTCACCGCCGTCGCCGCGCTCGCCCGCGTCGCGACGGAGCACGGCATCACCCTGGTGCACGTGTCCAGCGACTACGTCTTCGACGGCTCGCTCGAGCGCCCCCGCCGCGAGGCCGACCCGGTCTCGCCCCTGGGCGTGTACGGGCAGACCAAGGCCGCCGGCGACGCCCTCGTGGCGACCGTGCCGCGGCACTACATCGTGCGCACCTCCTGGGTCATCGGCGACGGCGGCAACTTCGTGAGCACCATGCGCGGCCTCGCCGAGCGCGGCGTGGACCCGCGGGTCGTGGACGATCAGGTCGGCCGCCTGACGTTCGCCGGCGAGCTGGCCCGCGGCATCCTGCATCTGCTGCGGACCCGTCCCGCCTACGGCGTCTACAACCTGACCGGCGCCGGTCAGGCGATGTCATGGGCGCGGATCGCGCGCGAGGTGTTCACCCTGACGGGCCACGATCCGTCCCGGGTGACGCCGGTGACCACCGAGGAGTACACCGCCGGCGCGGCGGGTCCGATCGCCCCCCGGCCGCGCCGCAGCATCCTCGATCTGACCAAGATCGAAGCCACCGGGTTCACGCCTCGCGACGCCCTCGCGTCGCTGCGCGAGCGGCTGGGCTGACCTCTCAGGCAGTCCCCACGACGATCCGCGGGGTGCCGGTCCAGACGTCCGCGTCGGTCGCGTTGCGTCCGTCGACCAGGAGCCGCACCCCCGGCAGATCCGCGGGCGCGAGCGCGCGATAGCCGGCGTGGTCGGTCTGCAGCACCGCGAGGTCGGCCGCGCCGCCGAGCGCGTAGGGCTCGAAACCCAGCTCGCGCAGCTCGTCGTCGCTGTAGAGCGGGTCGTGCACGCGCACGGACGCACCGCGGCTCTCGAGCGCCGCGACGGTGGGGAACACACCCGAGAACGCCGTCTCCTTCACGCCGCCCCGGTACGCGGCGCCCAGGACGACGGCACGCAGGCCGGCCAGCGATCCGAGCACGGACTCGGCCTGTCCGACCAGGCGCTCGGGCATCGACGCGTTCAGCAGCCGGGCGGTGCGGACGATGTCGGCGTCCGGATCGGTCGACAGGTACAGGCGCGGATACACCGGGATGCAGTGGCCGCCGACCGCGATGCCCGGCCGGTGGATGTGGCTGTACGGCTGCGAGTTGCACGCCTCGATCACCTGGTACACGTCGATGCCGTGGTCGGCGGCGAACAGGGCGAACTGGTTGGCGAGGCCGATGTTCACGTCCCGGTAGGTGGTCTCGGCGAGCTTGGCCATCTCGGCCGCCTCGGCGGTGCCGAGGTCCCACACGCCGTTGGGGCGGGGCAGGTCGTCGCGGTCGTCGAACTGCAGCACCGCCTCGTAGAACTCCCGCGCGCGCCGCGCGCCCTCCGGCGTCAGCCCGCCGATGAGCTTGGGGTACTTGCGCAGGTCGGCGAAGACCCGCCCGGTGAGCACCCGCTCGGGCGAGAACACGACGTGGAAGTCGGTGCCCTCGGTCAGTCCCGAGCCCTCTTCGAGCATCGGCTTCCACCGGCCGCGGGTGGTGCCCACCGGCAGGGTCGTCTCGTACGACACCAGGGTGCCGGGTGTGAGGTGCTTCGCGAGCGAGCGCGTCGCGGCATCCATCCACGCGAAGTCCGGCTCCCAGGTGGCGTCGTCCACGAACAGCGGCACGACGAGCACGACGGCGTCGGCGCCGGGGATGGCCTCGGCGTAGTCGGTCGTCGCGCGAAGGCGTCCAGCCGGCACCAGGACCGACAGCTTCTCCTGCAGCTGGGCCTCGCCGGGGAACGGCTCACGCGCCGCGTTGACGGCGTCGACGGTGCGCGCGTTCACGTCGACGCCGACGACCTCGTGGCCTGAATCGGCGAACTGGACAGCAAGGGGGAGGCCGATCTTTCCGAGGGCCACGACGGCGACGCGCATGGATTCCAGTCTAGGTCTGCGCAGGAGGGGCGCCGGCGGCGGTCGTCAGACCGGAACCGCTTTGCGCGCACGCCAGGGCGGCTGGTAGAGCCACGCCAGCGGTCCCGGCACGCATCGGTCGTACAGCCAGGTCGTCGCGAACACGAGGGCAGCGGTCACGATCGGGACGAACAGGATCATCGCGACGCCGGAGGCGGGATCCCACCCGGGGATCAGCTGTCGCAGTGCCAGGAGCGCGAGCGCGAGCACCTCGAGCAGGAAGGCGTGCCCGACGTAGATCGCCAGGGTGCGCCGCGCCAGGTATCCCGCCAGCCGGGCGGTCCTCCGGCCGCGGGACATGAGCGAGCTCCAGGCGATCAGCGCGCTGATCCCGAACGCGGCGAGGACGGGGACCCGGATCGAGGAGGGGATGCCGGAGCCGGTGAGCGCCACGATCCCGACGACAGCCGTGCCGACCACGGCGAACGGCCACGGCGTCGCCGCGATCCGCATCAGCAGCGGCCGCGCGAAGCACCCCAGCAGGAACCAGAACAGGAAGATGCACCACCGCGTGACGTTGTCGGCGAGCGCGGCCGGCAGCACGGTGTGCAGCCAGGCGCCGATCGGCCCCGCCAGCCAGTATGCGAGAGCCGCCGCCACGATGAGCGTCGGGATGGGGAAGCGCCGCGTGATCTTCCCGATGACGAGGAAGACGGCAAGCGCCGTGAGGAACCACAGGTGCGTCCCGCCGAACAGGAGGCCTCCGATCACCGGCGCGAGGCCGTCCTGGCCCCCGGCTTCCAGCCGCACGAACCACAGCGGGGCGATCAGCACGCTCCACACGGCGAACGGCCAGAGCAGGTCGCTCAGCCGGGTGGCGGCCAGGGCCGACCAGGAGCGCCGCACCGCGCCGTGCGCGAGGATCCCCGCGACGAGGAAGAAGAGCGGGATCCGCATCGGCATGAGGAGGATGCTCAGCTCCCGCCAGACCGCCGCCGCCGGATGACTGGAGCCCGTGAAGACGAAGGTGAAGAACCATCCGGAGACGTGATAGATCACGACCAGGACGATCGCGAGCGCCTTGGCGACATCGATCCAGACGACGCGCCCCTGGGCGCCGGCGGTGCTCATCCGGTCGCTCCGGAGAGGGTGGCGACGACGCGCTCGGCGGCGCGCCCGTCGCCGTAGGGCGCCGCGTCGGTGTCGGCCGGCCGCGGCCGCGAGACGGCCGCGGCGATGGCCGCGGCGGTGTCCGCCAGGACGTTCCAGCCGAGCTGGACCGTCTCGACCCACTCGGTCTCGGTGCGCACCGTGGTGCACGGCACCCGCAGCAGGAAGGCCTCCTTCTGCAGGCCGCCCGAGTCGGTGACGACCCCTGCGCTGTGCAGCACCGAGGCGATCAGCTGGGGGTAGGCCAGCGGCGCGTGCGCGATCAGCGATCCCTGCGTGAGCGGGATGTCGTGCTGGGCGGCCTTGGCCACCACTCGCGGATGCGCCAGCAGGACCACCGGGCGGTCGAGCCCGCCCAGGGCGGCGGCGATCTCCGCGAGCCTGCCGGGGTCATCGGTGTTCTCGGCGCGGTGGATGGTGGCCACATAGTGTGCCCCGGGCTCCACGCCGAGCTCGTCGACGAGGGGTGAGCCGGCTCCTGCGACCTGATCGCGCACCTGGTGGAGCACATCCGTCATGACGTCGCCCACGATCACGGTGCGGCCGGCCAGACCCTCGCGCGCGAGATGGTCGGCGGCGACCTGGGTCGGCGCCAGCAGCAGGTCGGCGGCGTGATCGGTGAGCACCCGGTTGTGCTCCTCCGGCATCCGTCGGTTGAAGCTGCGCAGCCCCGCCTCCAGGTGCGCCACGGGCAGGTGCATCTTCACCGCGCTCAGCGTCGCGGCGAGGGTCGAGTTCGTGTCGCCGTAGACGAGCACCCAATCCGGCTGCTGCGCATCGAACACGGCATCGAGCGCGGCCAGCATCGCTCCGGTCTGCACGCCGTGCGATCCGCTTCCGACGCCGAGGTGCACATCCGGTGCCGGAATGCCCAGGTCCGCGAAGAACACGTCCGACAGCATCGGGTCGTAGTGCTGCCCGGTGTGCACGATCACGTGCTCGACGCCCGCGGACGCCGCCGCCTTCGCGATCGGCGCGAGCTTCACGAACTGCGGGCGCGCGCCCACCACACTGACGATCCTCACGGGCTACGAGTCTACGAGCCGCAGCACGGTGCGTCCGCACGCCGTGCGGCAGAATCGAGTCATGCCCTCGCCCGCCCAGTCGCTCACCGCGTGGGTGGTGCGCAATCGGTCGCGGCTGCCGGGCTTCATCCGCAGGATCCCCGACACGGTCGAAGCGAACCCCGATGGGCTGCTCTCCCGGCTCGCCTACGGTCTGCTCGGGGGCGATGCCGCCGCCCCCGCTGCGACGGCGGCGCCCGAGGGCTCCCCCCGGGTGATCGTCGGGCCCGCCAATCACGCCGGCCAGGGTACCCAGTGGGCCCGCGCGATGGAGAGATGCCTCACCGGGGCCGGGGCCCGCTCGCTGGCCGTGCAGGTGCCCGGCGGACACTCCTTCCCCGCCGACAGCACCGTGCCCTTTCCGGTCTACTGGCACTCGGCACGATGGCAGCGCGCGCAGCGCGACGCGGTCATCGGCGGGTTCGACCACGCGCTCATCGAGTCGATGCGGCCGCTGTTCGGCGGCCTCTGCTCCGGCGTCGACGAAGAGATCGACATGCTGCGGGAGCACGGGATCTCGATCGCGCTGATGGCCCACGGCACCGACATCCGATCCCCCCGCCGGCACCTCTCGAGCAGCCGGTGGTCGCCGTTCCGCGACGATGCGCGCGTCGAGCGGCTGCAGCGGACGGCGGACGAGAACGCGGCCTTCGCCCGTGCGTCCGGGGCGCCCCTGTTCGTCAGCACCCCCGACCTGCTGGACGATCTCCCCGAAGCCACCTGGTGCCCCGTCGTCGTCGACGCCTCGCTGTGGCAGGGCGGTCCGGCGCCGTTCAGCCGGGATCGGACGCCGGTGGTCCTGCACATTCCCAGCTCGGCGGCGGTGAAGGGCACCGCGCTCATCGAACCGGCGCTGCGCCGGCTCCATGATCGCGGAGCCGTCCACTACCGGCGTCTCGAGGGCGTTCCCGCGGAGGCGGTGCCCGACGCGGTGCGCGACGCCGACATCGTGCTGGACCAGTTCCGCATCGGAAGCTACGGCGTCGCGGCGTGCGAAGCGCTCGCGGCGGGTCGCGTCGTCGTGTCGCATGTCGCCCCCGCTGTCCGCGAGCGCGTCCGCGAGGCGACCGGTCTGGAGCTGCCGATCTTCGAGGCGGACCCCGACTCCCTCGGCGCCGTCCTGAGCGGGATCGCCGCGGATCCGGCCGCGGCCGTGTCCACCGCCGCCGCAGGTCCCGGCTTCGTCGACGTCGTGCACTCGGGGCGGCTCAGCGCCGCCGCGCTCGCCGCGGAATGGCTGGACCGGCCGTGACCTCCGCCGGCACCCTCCTCGCGGCGGCATCCGATTGGATCGCCGACCACCCGACGAGCCTTCCCGGCCGGATCGCAGCGCTGCGCCAGGGGGTCCCCCGCGGCGCGATGCCCCCGATCGTGCAGGCGCCGGCGTCGCCGGCGACGGTGCTGGCGGCGCCGGCGAACTACGCCGGCCAGGCACACGCGTGGTGTCGCGCCCTCGAGCGGGCCGACAGCGAGGTGGCCGCCCGCAACTACGCGCTGCCTTCGCCCTTCGGCTTCGACGCCGACGCCGTCGTGCCTCCCGCGTTCTTCCACAACTCGCGCCGCTGGCAGCGCGCACAGCTGACCGCCGCTCGCGGCTTCACCCACTTCCTCTCGGAATCCTTCATCCCGCCCTTCGGCCGCCTCGACGGCCGCGACCTGGAGCGACAGCTCGACGCGCTCGACGGCGTCGACGTCGCCCACCTGTGTCACGGCACCGATGTGCGACGGCCGAGCCTGAGCCGGCAGCGCACACCCTGGGCGCCGTTCGAGGAGGATCACACGACCCGACGGCTCGAGACGGTCGCGATGCGCAACCTCGCTGTGCTCGAACGCTCGGGCCGACCGGTCTTCGTCTCCACTCCGGACCTGCTCTCCGACGTTCCCCGGGCGCATTGGTGTCCGGTCGTCGTCGACCCGGCGCAGTGGGCGCTGCCGCGCGAGCGGCGCGGCAGTCCGCTGCGGGTCGTGCATGCTCCGAGCAAGTCGGCGATGAAGGGAACGCGCCACATCGATCCCGTGCTCACCCGGCTGCGTGATGCCGGCGCCATCGAGTACCGGGCGCTCAGCGGCGTCGCGCACGACCGGATGCCCGGACTGCTCGCCGAGGCGGACGTCGTCATCGACCAGATCGGCCTGGGCAGCTACGGCGTCGCCGCCTGCGAGGCCATGGCCGCCGGCTGCGCCGTGCTTGGCCACATCACCGCCGAGGTGCGCGAGACGGTGCGGCAGGAGACCGGTCGGGAGCTGCCGATCGTGGAGGTCGACCCCGAGACGCTGGAGGGGACGCTCGTCGCGCTCGCGGAGGATCCGCAGCTGGTCGAGGCGGCGGCGCGGAACGGAGCGACCTTCGTACGCGAGGTCCACGACGGCAGGCGCAGCGCGGATGTCCTGCTCCGCACGTGGATCCGAGCCGGGGAAGGGTCACGGCGCGCCTGACGCCTCGCGCTGCGCGCGCACGACGCGGCGGTGCGCCAGCAGCGAGCGCAGCGGCGCGTGCCGGTGCAGGATCAGCCACGGCGCAGCGGGGATGATCGCCGCGGCCGAACGCGTCCGACCACGCCGGCGAGCGAGCCGCCGCAGCCGATCGACGCTCTCCGCTCCGGCGAGCGCCGCCTCCAGGATCGCGCGATCCCGACGCGACAGCAGCCGGGTGGGATGCTTCGCCCAGCTCCGGATCCGCGGCAGCACCACGGCCAGGGCCGCCCGGGTGGCCTCGTCGAGACCGCGCTCGCACAGTCGCGCGACGATCGCGTCGAGGACGAACACGCGCAGGGTCTTCGCGGCGAACGCGCGGCGCGACACCGCGGACATCCGCTGGAAGACGGGATCCGCCTCGACCGCATCGAGGAAGGCCAGGTCTTCCGCCAGCGGCGCGGCCGCACGCGTGACCCGATCGCCCTGATCGTCGTGCTCGATGTAGGGCGGCGTGCGGGGATCGAATGCGACGCGCGCGCCCGAGAACCAGAGATGAAGGCTGTACGCCTGGTCCTCGCCACGCGGCAGACCGGGCGTCAGCCGCAGCCCCTCGAAGCGCGCGCGGCGCACCAGCCCCAGGGGCGCGGACCGCTCGAAGAGCCGGTCGCGGTCGCCGTCGAGGTCGCGCGTGCGGCGGGGACGCGGACGGGGTGTCGTCCCGATGCCGCCGCTGGAGCGCACGACCGGGGCGATGACCACATCGGCATCCGCGTCGCGGGCCAAGGCAAGCCACGCGTCGAGGGCCCCCGGTGCGAACTCGTCGTCCGAGCCGACGATGCTCACGTACTCGGCGCGGGCGGCATCCAGCCCGCGGTTGTAGGCGTTCGCAGGCGACCTCACGCCGTCCGCCAGCGGCACGATCCGCACCCGCGGATCATCGGCCAGGAGACCGAGCCGGGCGCGGATGCCCGCCGGATCGGTGTTGTGCGCGACGACGAGGACCGAGGCGGTCGCCGCGGCCGCGAGTGCCGATGCGGTGACCCGCTCAATCGGCCGCGTGTCGCTGTGGACGCCGACGATGACGTCGACGGAGCCGGATGCGGGTCGTCCCGTCACAGTCTCGCCTCGTTCCGCGTCGCGGCCCGGGTCACTGCGCGGGCGACCCGCAGTCCCGCGGCCATCGACCTCAGGGGTGCATGCCGGTGCAGCACCTTCAGGGGGTTCACCGTCAGAACCGCGCTCCAGGTGGCATGGCGAGAGCGATCGCCGACGGCATGGTGCAGCTGCGCGGCGGACGTCCCCGCAGCGGATGCCGCGCGCAGCGCCCGCCGATCGCGCACCGCGAGCAGACCGTCCAGCCCGCGACCCCACCCGCGAAGGCGCGCGAGCACCTCCACGACGGCAGCGCGATCGGCGTCCGTGAAGGCTTCGGACTCCGCGCGAGACGCGATCGCGCCGAGCAGGTGCACCCGGATGAGCTTCGCCGCGAGCGCACGGCGTGCGACGGGCGTCATCCCCGCGAACGCAGGGTCTGACTCCATCGCATCGAGGTAGGCGAGATCATCGGCGAGCGGGCCGCCGGCGAGCGTCACCCGGTCGGTCTGGTCGTCGTGCTCCAGGTATGCGGGCGCGGCGGGGTCGAACGCGATCGAGGCGCCCGAGAACCAGAGGTGCATCGCGTACACCTGATCCACGCCGCGGGGCAGGCCGGTGGTGAACCGCAGGTGCGGGAATCGGGCCAGACGCACCAGGCCCAGCGGTGCGGCGCGCTCGAAGAGGCGGTCGCGGTCGCCGTCGAGCCGCACCACCCGGCCGCGACGCACCCGCGGCGACGGCACCCCATCGCCGGGGACACGACGGATCGGCGCCATCACGACGTCCGCCGAGGCGCGATCAGCCAGTTCCGCCCACGCGTCGAGGGCTCCCGCGGCCAGCTCGTCATCCGAGCCGACCAGGCTGAAGAAGTCGCCCTCGGCCGCATCCAGTCCGAAGTTGAACGCATTGGCCGGAGAGCGCACGCCGTCGCTGAGCTCCAGCACGCGAACGCGCGGATCGTCCGCCAGAGTCGCGAGCCGCCCGCGGACGGCGGCGGGGTCGGTGTTGTGGGCGACCACGGTCACGCGGAGCGAGACCTGGTTGCGCAGGACCGATGCGACAGCGCGCTCGACAGGTCGTGCGGGAGTGTGCACCCCCACGATGACCTCGACGCGGTGATCGGCCGCCCGAGGCGGCGGGGCGGTTCGCTCATCCATCGGCGTCCGATCCTATCCGGTGCCGCTCTCCTCCGACGGAGCGTACGGCGGCGCCCCGTAAGATTACGGCTGGCCTCGACGGCCATTCGACTGCCCTCGCATCTCAGGAAGCCACTCGTTGATCGCCACACCCCCTCGGGAACGCCGGTTCCGCACCGACGTGCAAGGGCTCCGAGCGATCGCCGTGGGGCTCGTCCTGCTCTACCACGCGGGTGTGGCCCCCTTCACCGGGGGATATGTCGGCGTCGACGTGTTCTTCGTGATCTCCGGCTTCCTCATCTCGAGTCATCTGCTCGAGTCGATCGACCGAACCGGAAGGGTCGGCTTCGCGCAGTTCTACGCACGGCGCGCACGCCGCATCCTGCCGGCATCGTTCACCGTCGCGATACTCACCGCGGTCGCGCTCGTTCTGTTCGCTCCTCCCCTGACACTCACGCGGATGCTCGAAGACGCCGTGGCGACGATCCTCTACGTGCCGAACGTGCGCTTCGCGATCCAGGACACCGACTATCTCGCCGACCACGCGCCGTCCGCGTACCAGCACTACTGGTCGCTCGGCGTCGAAGAGCAGTTCTATCTGATCTGGCCCCTGCTGCTGCTGGCGATCGTGCTGCTCGCGCGCCGGCGCCGCGCGGTGGTCGGCCTGCTGGTCACCCTCGTCGCTGCGGGCAGCTTCGTCGCCTGTGTCCTCGTCACCCAGGTCCAGCAGCCCATGGCGTTCTTCCTGCTTCCCATGCGGGCGTGGGAGCTGCTGGCGGGCGCTCTGGTCGGCATCGTGCTCCTGCGCGCGAACCCGCGCATGCCCGGCTGGGTCGCCGCGGCGGGGGGATGGCTCGGACTGGGCGCCGTGCTGGCTGCCGGAATCCTCTTCGACGACGCGACGGCCTTCCCCGGCGCCGCGGCGGCGCTTCCGGTCGTCGGGACGGCAGCCGTCATCTTCTTCGGCACCTCGAGCCCGCGGGGCGGGCCCGGTCGGCTCCTCTCACTGCGCCCCATGCAGTACGTCGGCCTCATCTCGTACTCGCTCTACCTCGTGCACTGGCCTCTGCTGGTCGTTCCCGCGCTCGCGGTGGGCGACGAGCTCCTCGGGTCAGTGTGGATGCGGGTGCTGCTGGGCATCGTGGTCGCCGTCCCCGTGGCGGGTGCCCTGTACCGGTTCGTCGAAGACCCCGTGCGGCGAGCCCGGATCCTCACCGCCCGCCCGCCGCGCACGACGCTGCTCGCGACGGGCGCGGCGACCCTGGTCATCGCCCTCGCAGTGGGGCTGACCGCGGCCTGGAGTGCGGTTCGCCCCATCCTCGGTCCCGGAGGCGCCGAGGTCGCGCCGGCTGAGCCTGTCGCACCACCGCCGATCAGCGCCGCGGTGCCGGAGAACCTCACGCCTTCGCTGCGCAGCGTCGCGGACGACATCCCGGATCTCTACCCGGACGGCTGTCATCACGACACCGTCCAGACCCGCGTGCAGGAGTGCGTCTACGGCGACGAGGAGGCCGATCTCGAGGTGGCGATCTTCGGGGACTCGCACAGCGCGCAATGGCTTCCCGCGCTGCAGAGTCTGTCCGCGAGCACGCTGCCCATGTCGATCCGCACCTACACGAAGAGCTCGTGCCCGGCGGTCGATGTCGCGGTGCTCGTGCGGAACGTGCCCTACACCTCGTGCGACAGCTGGCGCAGCGCCGTGCTCGAGCACCTCGTCAGCGACCCGCCGGACCTCGTGCTCATCTCCAGCTATGCGGACTACCCGCTCGCCGACACGCCCACCGCTGATCGGCTGGACGCCTGGGGCACAGGCCTGCAGGACACCGTCGGGGCGCTCGCCGCCGCCGGGATCGAGGTCGTGGTGATCGCCGACACACCACGTTTCCCGACCGCGCCGGCGGACTGCGTCTCGGTGCATCTCGCGGACGCGGACGTGTGCGCGGGTGTCCGGGCCGAGGTCCTCAGCCCCGACCAGGCGACGGTGGAGCGCGCGGCGACGGAGGCGGCCGGGGGCCGGTTCGTCGACCTCACCCCGTACCTGTGCGACGCGCAGCTGTGCCCGGTCGTCGTCTTCGACCTGCTCGTGTACCGCGACGTCAACCACCTGACCACGGCGTTCGTCCGCTACCTCGCCCCGGCTCTCGAGCCGGAGCTGATCAGCGCATCACCCGGCCGGTGACAGGGGCGGGCGCAGCTCGTCCCCATCGGTCAGACCCGCGAGCGCCGCCTGGACGGCGAACTCCGGCACCTCCCGCACCAGCTCGGCGAAGGTTCCCTGCGCCACCACGCGTCCGCCGCTCATGAAGAAGATGCGGTCGGCCTCCTTGATCGTCGCAAGCCGATGCGCGACCGTGATCGTCGTCGTCGAGCCGCGCAGCTCCGCGATCGACTGGGTGACCGCCGCCTCGGTCGCCGTGTCGAGGGCGCTCGTCGCCTCGTCCATCACGAGCACGAGCGGATCGACGTACAGGGCGCGCGCGATGCCGAGGCGCTGACGCTGACCGCCGGACAGCGTCAGTCCGCGCTCGCCGACGCGACCGTCGATGCCGCCGACGCGGGCGGTCACCGTCTCGGCCATGTGCGCGCGCTCCAGCGCGCGGCGCACGCGGTCGGGGTCGAAGTCGGAGGTCCAGGTGAGCGCCACGTTCTGGGCGACCGTGGCGTCGAACAGCGAGACCTCCTGGGGCACGTACGCCACGCGAGCGCGCCATGCGGCGGTCAGGGAGCTCAGCGGGATGTCGTCGACGAGCACCGCTCCGCTCGTCGGCTCGATCAGGCCGAGGAGCAGATCGACCATCGTCGACTTGCCGGCACCGGATGCCCCGACGAAGGCGACGTTCGATCCGAAGGGGATCTCGATGTCGACATCCTGCACCGCCGCCTCCGCGTCGTCCGCATAGCGGAACGAGACGCCCTGGAAGCGGATCGCGGCGGGGTGCTCGGGAAGCTGCCGCGAGTCCCTCGCGGCGAGCTCGGCGGACACCGCATCGTAGCGGTGCAGCTCGTCGAGCACGGCCCGCGCGTGCGGAGCGCTGACGTTGAGCTGATTGAGCACCCCTTGGAAGCGCACGACGGAGGGTGCCATGCGGAACCCGGCCAGACCGAACAGCGCCACCGCCGCGGCCGCCCCCGTGAGACCCCCCATGACGAAGCCCACGACCCCCACCAGCACGATGCCGCCGATGATGCCGGCATCGAGCACATAGCGGGGAACCTGACCCAGGAACTGCGCGTTCGCGCGCGCCTGCGTGGAGTGCCGTCGATTGGCCTTCACGACCTCGGCGACATCGGAGACCTTGTCGCGCAGCGTCACCTCCTTGAGCGCGCCGATCATCTCGGTGATCAGCCGGGACGACCGCAGCGAGTACCGCAGCGCCACCTGGCCCGCCTGGCGCGTGCGACGTGAGATCTGGAGGTTGAGGAACAGCCCGATGAGCACCAGATAGACGAGGGTGATCGCACCGATGACCGGCTGCGCGACGGCGAGGACGACGAGCAGGGTCAGGAAGTTGAGCGCATCCCCGACGAGTGACGCGCCCGGGAGGACGAAGCCCGAGATGGTGGTGGAGACGCTCGAGTCGGTGATGCGGACGAGATCCGAGGAGTTGCGCTTCAGCCGGTCCACCCAGGGGGAGCCGACGAATCCGGCGAACACCCGCGTCCCGAGGTCGAGCTCATAGGCGGCGAAGCGCCGGGTCGCGAACCACTGGAGGACCAGAGCCAGCACGCTCTTGAGCACGATGATCGCGCACACCACGATCAGCGGGCCGAGCGCAGCGGTGCCGGAGACCGTTCCGAACACCGGGAGATCGACCGGGTTCCCGCTGATCAGCGGGGAGAGCACGACGGCGAGGAGCGCGAGCGCCAGCCCGTCCATGATCGCGAGCAGACCCTGCAGGACGGCGTACATCAGAAGAAAACGCCGGGCGCTGCCCGGTAGCTGCTTCAGGACCTCGCGATACAGCCCCCAGTTCTCCTTCACCGCGCGACCGACTCCGCATCCGCACCGATCGCATCTCGGAACACACGGCCCTCGGCCTCCGCGTTGAACCGATGGGCCGCGCGATCAGCGGCGGACTTCATCGCCCGGATGTCCTCCGGCGTCAGCGCGGTGAGAGCAGCGGCCAGATCCGACGCCCGGAACGTCGGCACGACAACGCCGATCTCGCAGTCGCGGACGATCTCGGCCATCGCGGGACTCTCGCCGATGACAACACCGAGACGTCCCTGGATGGCCTCGAAGAGCTTGTTGGGAAGTGCATAGACCAAGTTGGTGGTTCTCGGTGGAAGGAATATGAGCTCGAGGTCGAAAGCGTTGATGCGCTCTGCGATCTCGAACACGGGTGCGGGCGGCAGAATCTCGATGCGGTCGCGCGCCGGATGCTCGGCGATCAGCTCCTCCAACTGACGCGTGATGACGGGATTCGGCATGAGCATGAATGCCATCGTGAAGCGCGGCGGAAGCACGCGCATGGCATCGAGGATCTCGTGAAAGCCTCTCTCCCAGCCGGCGATGCCGTGATAGACGAGCCGCACGCGATCGTCGATCGTCCCGCTCGGCCTCAGATCGGCAAACGGGGGGGTGTTGAGCAGCGGTGTGGGCTGGGGTATGGCCAACTCGTCGACGTACAGCTGTCCGATCTGCGCGTTCACCACCGTTCTGCTGTCGAACGCGGGATTGCCGATCTGCCGCCGCACCCAGCGGTAGTGGTGGCCGGTCAACCTGGCGCCGAGCGTGTGCCTGCGCACATGCGGCTTGTGGTACTCGTGGATGTCGAGGTGCAGTCGCGCACACGACGCCGCGAGAGTGAAGTCCCTGGGGTCACTCACCCATGGCGTGAACTCGTACTCATTGAACACGATCAGGTCGTACGCACCGACCCGAATGTCATCGACCAGTTCCCTGGGCACGCGGTCGGTCACCAGCTTCCGGAACCGCGCTCGCCGGGGCACGAAGGTGTGGACGAGCAGAGTCCCCCACTTGGTGAGCAGCCATGGTTTCGGCGCCGACAGTTCATAGTGACGCGAGGCCTCCGGCGCCGCCGGGCCGCTCAGTCCGAGCGTGTCCACGACCCATCCGCTCTCGACCAGCCAGTCCACCTGCCGACGAACACGGGGGTCGTTCGCGATCACGGAGTAGGAGAGCACGAGCGCGCGACGGACATCGCCCTGTGCGGGCCCACGGGAGGACACCGGACGAGTCTATCGCGGGCCGTTCGGGCGACCTGTGAGGATGCTCTCCACCGCCGTCCGCCACGGGACGCTCTCCGCCTCCGCAGAGACCTCCCGTGCGACGGCATCCGACCGCTGCTTCATCTCGTCGACCGCGGCCGGGCTCAGCGCGTCGAGCACGCCGACGATGTCCTCGACGGCGAAGCCCCGGGCGGCGACCCCCACTCCGAGCTCGGTGATGAACGGGGCCATCTCGGGCGAGGGTCCGACGATGACGCCGAGCCTCGCCTGGATGTAGTCGAAGATCTTGTTCGGCATCGCCCACTCGTTGTTGAAGTTGAGAGCAGGCAGCACGTGGATGCCGACGTCGTGGGCGCGCAGCGTCTCGGCCAGCTGCGCGTAGGGCACCGGATCGTGGACCGTCACGCGGCCGTCCGAGCGGTCCGCCGTCGCGCGCAGCTCGTCCACGTAGTCCGGGTGGTTCCGGGTGAGGTACAGATCGAGGGTGACAGGTGCCGCGGTGCGCAGGACCGCCTCGATCGTGTCCTCCAGGCGACGCGAGCGCAGACCGGCGCCCGAGTGCACGAGGCGGATGACGCTGCCCGTCGCGTGCGGAGAGGCCTGCGCGTACGGCGCGGCGTTGCGCACGACGGCGGCATCGATCCCGAACTCGCGCCGGTACTCGCGGGCCAGCCCGAGACTCACGGTCGTCACCGAAGACGCCCGGCGCACGTAGCGGCGGATCATCCACCTCACGTACGGCGCGATCAGCCGGCGCCACGCCGGCACCTCCTCGTGCAGGCGCGAGGAGTACTCATGCAGGTCTGCGTGGACGCCGTCGCGGGCGACGTCGAGGGCGATCGGCACCGTCTCGTACTCGTTCGCGAACGCGACGTCGAAGGACCGGCCGCGCAGCAGCGCCCGCGCTGTGCGCACCGCGGGCATCCGCCGGTAGACCGTCGCATACAGACGCGCGCGGATGAGGATCGGGTTGCGAGGGACCGCGCGCGTGCCGTCGGGGATCCTGAGGTGCTCCACCACTCCGTCCGGTGCCGGACCGTAACCGCAGGTTGTGACCTCGAAATCGTCCCGGAACAGCGCCACCTGCTTGAGCACGCGCGCGTCGGCTGAGATCGCCGAGAACGAGACGATGAGAAGCGTCGGCCGGCGCCCCGATCGCCGCTCGCCACTGGTCACGGCACGATCCTATGGGGCGCGGCGATCATCGTCGGGCAGCTCACCGCCGGTGAAGGCGCTCACCACGCGCGCGCTCTCGGACCCGTCGTGCACGGCCGCCACGTAGGCTTTTCCGCTCTCCGCCTGCTCGCGGTACGCCTCCGGGTCGGCTGCGACCTGCCTCAGAACGTCTTCGAGGCAGCCCGGGTCCCCCTCGAGGATCGGGAGCTCCCGCCGCGCGACGCGCTGCGCCTCGGCTCGCACCTGCTCGGAGACGTGGCCGATGACGAGTCGGCCGGCGGCCATCGCCTCGATCGCCGTGGTGGCATACGTTCCGAGCCGGAACTGCTCGAGCACGATGTCGGCGTCCTCGTAGACGGCGGGCATCGCCGAATGCGACACCTTCGGCACGGCGCGGTACTCGATGACGCCCTCGTCGTGCAGCCGCTCGAGCACCGGAGCCACCAGAGCCGTCCCTTTGATCGTGACGTTGGTCGGGGCGTGCACCACGACCGGCCTCGAGCGTCGGAGAGCGGCAGACGACATGGCCCACTGCTCGGGATCGACGACGATGGGAAGCCATGTCGCCTCGGGCACGTCCAGCAGCAGCTCCGGCGTGGGGACGAAGACCGGCCGGGCCTGATCGCGCAGAAAGGCGGCATTCTCCCGCGCCTTGCGCTCGAGAACCGGCACCAGCTCCCAGTCCGGGTCGCGGAAGGGAGACCAGCGATCAAGGGCCGCGTGTCGGCTGGGCAGCCGCAGATCGCTGCCGTGGCTCACATAGGCCCGGGCGATCCCGTGGTCGTCCAGCCAGCGGCCCTCTCGCTGCAGGTCATGACCGAGGACCGCCCCCAGGATGGGCAGCTCCGCCTCGATGAGCACATGCGTGAATCCGTCGCCGAGCGCTGACAGGTGCGCGCGGCTCCACGAGCGAGATCCCGCGTACACCCCCTGGGGGACGCGGAAGTCGGCGGGAAACGAGTAGCCGCCGGGACGCACCACGTCCAGGTTCACCGCGGCCACGCCCGGCGCCCGTGACGCCGACCGAGCCCAGGCGTGGCCCTGACCCGCGTAGTTCGCGGGAGCGACGAGCAGGCGGATGGGGGCGCGATCGATCGAGATCGGGTCGGGGATGTCGGCCGGGTCGTAGCCGAGCCGGGCCCCCGCCAGCCGATACGCGAACGACTCCGGCAGGCGGTGCAGCACCGCAGCCGCGGCCCGGCCGATCGGAGCGGGCAGGCCCCTCACGCGCGGCCGGCTCCGGAGGACCCGAGACCGGCGCGGACGTCCCGGCGGGCAGACTCGAGCGCACGCTCGACGACGGTGAGGGTGCGCTGGCCCTGCTCCATGGTGACGACGTCGCTGGCCCTGCCCAGGACGGCGTCCCGAAAGGCCTCGTGCTCGACGCGCAGCGGCTCGCGCTTGGGGAAGGCGTACCGCGTGATGTTCCCCTCGGAGACCCCGCGGAACGCGGTGACCGACTCCCACTCCAGCGGGATCGTGCCGTTCGCGTAGAAGGTCAGGTCTCCGGTGGAGGTGTCGGCGACGAACGCGCCCTTCTCCCCCGTCACGACGGTGACCCGCTCCTTCATCGGGCTCAGCCAGTTGACGAGATGGTTGACGATGACCCCGGATGTCAGGCGCCCGGTGATGGCGATCATGTCCTCGTACTCGCGGCCGGACTTGAAGGTCGTCTGGGCGAACACCGTCTCGTACTCGGATTGGGCGACCCACGCCGTCAGATCCACATCGTGGGAGGCGAGGTCCTTCGCCACGCCCACATCGGCGATCCGCGAGGGGAACGGGCCCTGCCGCCGTGTCTGGATCTGGTACACCGCGCCCAGCTCTCCCGCCTGCAGGCGGCGGCGCAGCTCCTGCAATGCCGGATTGAACCGCTCGATGTGGCCCACCGCGCCGACCAGACCGGCATCCCGGAACGCGTCGACCATCCGCTGACCCGCCTCGAGCGAATCCGCGATCGGCTTCTCCACGAGCGTGTGCACGCCCGCCGCGGCCAGGGCGAGGGCGGCTTCCTCGTGGAACCGGGTGGGCACCGCGACCACGGCCATGTCCAGGCCCGCATCGATCAGCGCCTCGACGTCGGGCAGGACCGGAAGATCGCCCGCGACGCCGTGCGGATCGCCGCCCGGATCGGCGATCGCGACGAGCTCCACCCCATCGGTCTCGCGAAGGACCCGGGCGTGGTGCCGGCCCATCATGCCGACGCCGAGGAGCCCGACCCGCAGCACCATCAGGCCCCCGCCCTCGCCACCGCGGCGACCGCGGCGACGATCCGATCCAGATCCGCCGCCCTCAGCGACGGGTGCACGGGCAGCGACACGACCTCGCGCGCCGCGCGCTCGGTCTCGGGAAGATCCAGCCCCGGCGCATACGGCGCCAGCGACGGGAGCCGATGGTTCGGGATCGGGTAGTACACGCCTGAGCCCACGGCGTGCTCCTCGCGCAGGGCGCGCACGAACCCGTCCCGATCCTCTGGCACCCGGACCGTGTACTGGTGGTACACGTGCACCGCCCCGTCCGCGACCGGCGGCACCGTGACCCCTTCCAGGTTCGCATCCAGGAACGCCGCGTTCTGGCGGCGGGTGGCCGTCCAGGCATCCACCTTCGTCAGCTGGACGCGGCCGATCGCGGCGTGGATGTCCGTCATCCGCGCATTGAACCCGATCAGCTCGTTCTCGTACTGCCGCTCCATGCCCTGGTTGCGCAGCAGCCGTGCGCGGCGCGCGATGTCCTCGTCGGCGGCGGCGATCATGCCGCCCTCTCCGCTGGTCATGTTCTTCGTCGGGTAGAGGGAGAACATCGCGAAGGTCCCGAACGTGCCCACCGGCCGGCCGTCCAGCGACGCACCATGGGCCTGGGCCGCGTCCTCGTACAGCGCCACCCCGTGCCGCTGCGCGACCTCCGCGAGCTCGCGCATCCGGGCCGGGTGCCCGTACAGGTGCACCGGCATGATGCCCTTCGTGCGCTCGGTGACCGCGGCCTCCACGGCGGCAGGGTCCAGCGTGAACGTCTCGGGCTCGATGTCCACGAACACCGGGGTCGCTCCCGTCAGGGCCACCGAGTTGCCCGTCGCGGCGAACGTGAACGACGGCACGATCACCTCGTCGCCGGGTCCGACCCCACTGGCCAGCAGCCCCAGGTGAAGGCCCGCGGTGCCCGAGTTGACCGCGACCACGGGGCGACCTTCGACGAAGTGCGCGGCGAACTCGCTCTCGAACGCAGCGACCTCCGGCCCCTGCGCCACCATGCCGGAGCGCAGCACCCGGTCGACCGCCGCGCGCTCCTGGTCGCCGATGAGCGGCTTGGCCGGGGGGATGAAGTCGGTCACGCCGTCTCCTCGCTCAGTGTTCCGTCGATCTCGATGTAACGGGTGCCGGTCTGCGGGCACACCCACCGCTGTCCGGGGGCCTCCTGCTCCAGCGGCACTCCGGCGGCACCGACCCAGCCGATGCGGCGGGCGGGCACTCCGGCCACGAGCGCGTACGCGGGCACGTCTTTGACGACCACCGATCCGGCGGCGACCGTCGCCCACGCCCCGATCGTGACCGGTGCGACGCACACGGCGCGCGCCCCGATGGAGGCGCCCTGCTCGATCGTGACGCCCACCGGCTCCCAGTCGTGCGCGCTCTTGAGCGACCCGTCGGGATTGATCGCGCGCGGGTAGGTGTCGTTGGTCAGCACGACCGCGGGGCCGATGAAGACGCCGTCGGCCAGCCGCGCCGGCTCGTACACGAGCGCATGGTTCTGCACCTTGCAGTTGTCGCCGAGCACGACGCCCGTGCCGATGTAGGCGCCCCGCCCGATGATGCAGTTCCGGCCGATGACCGCTTCCTCCCGCACCTGCGCGAGATGCCAGATCGACGAGCCCTGCCCGATGGCCGCCTCCGGCGAGACATCGGCGGAGTCGACGATGCGCACGCCGGAAGGGCTGGTCATGATCGAGACTCCTCGCACCGTCGGGACGTGGTCACGGTGCGCGACGATTCTATCCGCCCGCGGTCGCTGTTCCTGAGAGCGGGCGACACGCCCCGCCGCTGCGCCACCGGCTACCGGGGATGCGCGAGCCCTTCCGTTAGGCTCGACACCGCCGCACAGCCGGGCACCGCTGCGACTGCATGCGGACGGTGCCTCCCAACCGATCGGAGACGATGATGGGGAGACGGGCGCTCGCCCTTCTCGCCGCCCTCGCAGTCGCGATCGGCGGCGTGATCGCGACGACACCGCCTCCGGTGCACGCCGCGGAGACGTTCGACCCGGGCAACATCATCGACGACTCCCTCTTCTATGACGGGGCGGCGATGACGGCGGCGCAGATCCAGTCCTTCCTCGACGAGAAGGTCGGCACCTGCCGGAGCAGCGACTGCATCAACATCCTGCGCGCGAGCGTGTCGTCGCGGCCCGCCCGGATCTCCGACACCACGGGAAACCTCGTGTGCAACGCGTTCACCGGCGGCACGAACCTGCGGATCTCCGAGATCATCTATCGCGCCCAGGTCGCGTGCGGCATCTCCGCGAAGGTGATCCTGGTCACGCTCCAGAAGGAGCAGGGACTGGTCACCAGCAAGGACCCCAGCGACTGGAACCTCAACTACGCGATGGGTCAGGCGTGCCCCGACACGGCCCCCTGCGACCCGGCGTACATGGGCATCGGCGTGCAGATCATCTCCGGCGCGACGCAGCTGAAGACGTACAAGGCGGCCAACTTCGCCCGGCAGCCGGGGGTGCACGACATCCGCTACAGCCCGACCACGTCGTGCGGGACCAAGCGGGTGACCATCCAGAACTACGCCACCGCGGCCCTGTACAACTACACCCCGTACACGCCCAACGACGCTGCGCTGCGCAACCTGTACGGCCTCGGCGACAGCTGCTCGTCGTACGGGAACCGCAATTTCTGGCGCGACTACACCGACTGGTTCGGGTCGACCCGCAGCAGCGCCGTCACCTCGGTCGACTCCGTCGCGCACCTGCTGGCGCTCGACTCGGCGGGCGAGCTGTGGGCCTATCCGTCCAACGGCCGGTCCGGGTGGCTGCCGCGCGTGAGCCTGGGCGCCTCCTGGGGGAGCACGACCCGGATCGTCGCGCCGGGCGATCTGGACGGTGACGGGCACCGCGACCTCATCACCGTCGGGGCCGGCGGCACAGCCCTCCACCGCGGTGACGGAGCGCTGGGCTACCACGCTCCCGTCGACCTGCAGCGCGACTGGTCCGGCGCGAGGCTGATGAGCGCGGCCGGGGACGCGTCCGGCGACGGCATCCCGGACGTGTTCACGACCGACGGCTCCGGCAATCTGCTCCTGTGGCGTGGCACCGGCGGCAGCGCCTTCCGCGACGCGATTCAGGTCGGGCAGCGCTGGTCCGGCATCGACATGATCGCCGGGTCGGCGGACCTCTCCGGCGACGGCAAGCCGGATCTGCTCGCCCGCCATCGCGACGGCTCGCTGCTGCTGTACCGCGGCAACGGCCGCGGCGGGTGGGCCGGATCCGCCCGGATCGGCCAGGGATGGTCGGCGATGACGGGCATCCACACCCCCGGCGATGTCACCGGCGACGGCCGTCCCGACGTCCTGGCAGTGCACAGCAACGGCGGCCTCTGGCTCTACCCCGGGAAGGCAGGGGGCACGCTCGGCGGCGGCACCCGCATCGGAAACGGCTGGCAGAGCCTTGCCGCCGTCGTGGGCCCGGGGCCGGCGGCGACGGGGCTCCGTCCCTTCGCGCCGGGCGCCGGCGACGTGGACGGCGACGCGCACCGCGATCTGCTGGCACAGACCTCCGCCGGCGCCCTGCGTCTCTACCGCGGCAACGGCGCCGGCGGGTTCGCGGGATCGGCGTTGGTCCAGGAGTCGACGCCGGAGGGCGCCCGCTATCTGACGATGGGCGACTTCGACGGAGACGGCGTCGCCGACCTCGGGATGATCGACGCGTCCGGATTCCTCCACCTGCAGTCGGGGGACGGAGCAGGCGGGTACGCCGCGCCGACCCGGATCGGCAATGGCTGGGCGGGCATCACCGCCGTCGTCGGCGGCATCGACTTCGACGGCGACCGCAGAGTCGACCTCATCGGGCGCAACGCCTCCGGGGACCTCATGCTGTACCGCGGGAACGGGAAGGGCGGCTTCGCCGAGTCCGGTGTGCCGATCGGCCGCGGCTGGGCCGGCATGACCGCCATCCTCGCCGTCGGCGACTTCGACGGCGACCGGCTCCCCGACATCCTCGCGCGCAGCTCCGCCGGTGCGCTGCTGCTGTATCCGACGAACGGGATGGGCGGCTGGAAGTCCTCCAGCCAGATCGGCGTCAACTGGGGAGCGCTCACGGCGATCGCCGGCACCGGCGACTTCAGCGGCGACGGCAATGCGGACGTCGTGGCCCGGAGCTCCTCCGGCGCGCTGCTGCTGTATCGCGGCAATGGTCGTGGCGGCTGGTCGGGCAGCGCGACCATCGGCCAGAACTGGAACTCCATCACCTGGCTCGGCTGACCGCGGCGGGACGGCCGGTCACCGTGTCGCGTCGCACACGGCCTGCGCGGCGCGGTCGCCGACGGCTGCCAGTGAGACGGTGCGGCGCGCCCACTGCGCGCGTTCGCCGCGTCGCCGTTCGGTCCTGCCGGACTGCGCCTCGGCGAGCATCCGGCGCATGGCGGCGGCCACGGCATCCGGAGTGAACTCCACCGCCTCCCCGAGCCCGGCGTCGCGGACGAGCGCACCACCGACCTCGGCGCCGGCGAAGATCACCGGGGTGCCGCACGCGGCGGCGGCGTAGGTCTTCGTCGGGCGCGCGAAGTCGTACCCGATCCCGGGGACGATGCTCACCAGCGCCGCGACCGCGCCGCGGATCCAGCGGGCGGACTCCTCGGGCCGCACGACTCCCCCGAACCGGACGCGCCCCGGCACGAGCTGCTCGGCGAGCACTCTGAGCTCGCCCTCCACCGCGCCCTGCCCGAAGAACCGCAGCTCCAGGCCCGGGAACTCCTCGGCGAGCTGCGCGAAGCCCCGCACGAACAGGTCCGGCCGCTGCCACTCCGACATGGTCCCCGTGTACACGAAGTACCGCTCATCCGGTGCCGCGCGGTCGACATCCGGCGAGAACACGTCCGTGTCGACGCCGTTGCCGACCGTGACGATCCGGCCGGGGTCGGCACCCAGGGCCACCAGGCGCTCGCTGACCTCGTCCGAGATGGACAGCACCACGGCCGCTCGGCGCAGGACGGCGCGCTCCATCCGCCGCATGAGCGAGACCACCGCGCGCGCCGCGCCCATGGCGATGACGCCGTCGGTCCACACATCGGCCGCGTAGTAGACCAGCGGCCGGCGTCGCAGCGCGGCCACCGCCGCCGCCATCAGGGCCGTCGTCGGCGGCGACTCCGCGACGACCGCATCGAAGCGGCGGAACAGAAGGCGCAGCGGCAGCGGCAGGTCGAAGCTCGCGTACTGCAGGTAGCCCCGCACGTTCCCGCCGCGGTCGCGCAGCACCGGCCACCGCGACACCCGCACTCCGGGCGGATTCGCGATCGGCGGCGCCTGCCGGGGCGGCCTGCTCGTGACGACCGTGACCTCCGCGCCACGGCGCCCGAGCGCGGCGGCGAGCGCTCCGAGACGGAAGGCGCCTGCGCTCACCTCCGGGACGAACAGGCGAGAGGCCAGCAGGATGCGTCTGGTCACTCTGGGTCGCTCGCCTCCTGCGGGCGGGTCCGCTGCTCGAGCTCGCGGATGCGGTCGTCCTGGAACGCGGACTGCTCGGCGAGATCGCGCAGCTTCGCCTCGATGCGGGTCAGCTCCGCCCCGTACTGCAGGCTCACCAGGAACAGCAGTGCGATCGCGACGAAGAAGACCAGGTTCGTCGGGGCCACGATGCCGAACAGGCCGGCCGCCCATGTGAGCGTCTGCGGGAAGACGGCGATGACGAGGGCCAGGATCCCGCCGACGAGCCACCACACCGCGTGGCGCTCGCGCAGCGTGCGCCGCCGCATCAGCTCGATGATCGCGACGAGGGCGAGCACCGCCGCGACGATCCCCAGGATGTAGGTGGCTGTGCTCACGACTCCGCCCCCTCCGGAACGCCGACGCGCGGCTGGATCATCGCGACGAGGAAGGCGATGCCGGCCCGCGCGAGATAGACGGTCGCCTTCAGCGGACGGTGCGACGGCGATCCGGCCTGGCGCTCGCGCATCCGCGCCGGGCACTCGTCGATGCGCAGTCCGGCGCGCGCGGCGATGACCAGTGCCTCGACGGTGTCGCCGAGGTACTCGGCCGGGTAGGTGTCGGCGAACAGGCGGACCGCGCGCGGGCCGCTGGCCTTGAACCCGCTGGTCACGTCGCTCAGACGTCGACGGGCCACGGAGGAGACCGCCCAAGCCAGGACGTGCATCGCCCACCGGCGGGGGCCTTTCACCCCGTAGTCGCCGTCCCCGGTGAACCGCGAGCCGATCACGATGTCGGCAACGCCGAGCCCCGCCACCAGGGCCGGGATGTCGCGCGGATCGTGCTGACCGTCGGCGTCGACCTGCACCACGGTGTCGTAGCCGTGATCGCGGGCATAGCGGAACCCGGTGCGCATCGCGCCGCCCACGCCGAGGTTGAACGGGAGCCGCAGCACGCGGGCGCCGGCGGCCCGTGCCGTCCGGGCCGTCTCGTCGGAGGAGCCGTCGTCGATGACCAGGCACCCTGCGTCGGGCACGGCCGCCCGGATGCCGCGGACGACGGCGTCCACCGACGCGTTCTCGTTCCACGCGGGGACGACGACGAGCAGCCGGGCTGGAGAGGTGGGCACGACACGGCATCCTATCGGCGGCTTCATGCGCACCCCGTGATCCGCCACAGCGAGGCCGTTCCCTCGCGATCCGCGAGCTCGAATCCGGAGCGCCCGTCGAGGCCCGTGAATCCGGGCAGCTGGACGCGTCCGGTGCCCTTGTCGCCCGGCCCGAAGTCGAGCACGTAGTCGGCGCCGAGGGCGTCGACGGCCTCGCACACCTCCGGGTCGGTCGCGATGTCGCTCAGCCGCTCGCTCAGCAGCAGGTACGCCGAGCCCCGGGGCACCTGCCACTTCGCGGGGAAGACGTCCACGCCGCTGAGCGCGTAGCCGAAGGCGGCTCCCGTCCCCGGGTTGCCGAGCACGCGCGCGCCGGGCTCGACGGTCTCGGGGAGTCGCTGGATGAGCGCACGCTCGTCGACGGTCAGCCACGTGTCATCGGCGATGGCGAACGCCGAGCGCGACTCCGTGACCCCGTTGGCGACGTGGTGGCGCTGGACGATCGGCTGCACCGCGAACACGATCGCGTTGACGAGCAGTAGCACGGCGACCGCGGCCCACGCGGCGATGGCGGGATCCTCCGCACTCCGCCCGGTCCCGGGCCGGTTCCTCTGCCACAGGTCCACGGCGCGGTCGACGAGGTAGGCGACGCCCGCGCCCGCGATCGGCAGCGCGACGACGGGCAGCAGCGCGGCGATGCGATAGGTGTCGCTGTACCAGGGGCCGACGAGCGAGAGCCGAAGCCACGGCGAGTGGATCGCGGCGGCGACCCCGTACAGTCCTGCCAGCACCACCCACGTGAACGCCAGCCACCGCGCGCCGCCGCGCATCAGCAGCACGACGAGCCCGACCAGTCCGAGCAGCGACACCCACCAGGCGGTCTGTGTGCCCGCGTAGCCGGAGGAGGCGACATCCAGCGCCGCGCGCGGCAGGCTGCGCACCGGACCCCAGTAGTCGGCGGTCACCGATCGCCCGGCGGCCCACCACGCTGCGCACACCGCCACAGCGAGGGCCGCGGCCCCGGCGGTGAGCGCGATCCGCTGCGAACGCGTGACGGTCGGATCCTGCCGGCTGAGCACCGCCCCGCCCACCGCGTACAGGGCCGCCGCCAGCCCCCATGCGAGCAGGGCCGAGGGCTGGCTCGCGCCGACTGCGGCGATCACCATCGCAGCGGCGAGCGACACAGCGGCGATCCGCGCCGGCCATGGCTCGGTTGTGCGATGCCGCCGCCCGCGCTCCACCACGACGGCGATGGAGGCCGGCAGCAGCGCGACGGCCAGCAGATACGAGTAGAGGATGCCGTACTGGATCAGCAGGAGCGGAAAGGCCAGCAGCGCCGGGCTCAGGGCGACCGCCGCCGCAGCGGCGAGCCGTCTGCGCGTCGCCGCCTGGGTCAGCCAGGCAAGTCCCAGCGTCCACACCACGGCGCCGACGACGAGGGTCATCGCGTTCGTCGCCTCGGGGATGCCCGATCCGGTCAGCGCCGCCACCAGCGCAGTCGTCCCGTGCCACGCGCCCGGATAGAAGGAACCGGGGGCCTCGGGGTCCACGAGGCCGCCGAGGCCGAACGAGGATGCCCGCCCCTGCTCGATGATCGCGCGCACCGCGCCGAGATGGAACGGGGCGTCGTTCGACTGCGAGATGTTCGTCGGGTCGCCGATGTAGGCCGCCAGCCGCGCCCCGGTGAGGACGATCGCTCCGCCGATCGCCGCGGCGACGGGCCAGCGCCGTCCGACGGCGGGAGTGGCTGTGGAGCGGATGCGGAACAGGAAGCGGCATCCCACGAGCGCGCCCATCACCACGACGAAGCCCAGCACGGCGGTCGGCGCCGCCCACGGAATGCGGGCGAACCCGTAGACCGTCGCCACCAGCGTGCCGATCGCGACCGATCCCACCGGCGCGAACGCCCATGCGCCCAGTCGCCGCAGCCCGACCGACCACGCTGCGACCAGGCCCGGCACGAACAGGACGATCGCGGTCGCGAGGAACGTCCACCACTGCGTCAGCCAGGCCACTGCGTCTCCGGTCAGGATCTCCGGTCGGGCGCGGCACGACGCCGCTGATCCCCAACGATTCTAGAGAGGCGCCCGGCCGGTTCCCTGAGGGCCCGCCGAGCAGGGCCGCTTACACTGGAACGTCACGTGACGCCGAGCTGGACGGGAAGTGAAGTGCGCACAGCGCTCATCGGGTACACCGGGTTCGTCGGATCGAACCTGCTCGACGCGACCGGGTTCGACGACCTCTACAACACGCAGAACATCGCCGACCTCGCCGGGCGCGAGTACGACCTCGTCGTCTCGGCCGCCAACCGCGCCGACTCGCACCGCATCAACCAGGACGGCGCCGCAGACCTCGCCGAGATCGACGCCCTGGTCGACACGATCCAGAAGGCGCGCATCGGCAGGCTCGTGCTCATCTCGACGGTGTGCGTGTACCCGTGGGGCGGCGCGCCCGATGAGGACACCCCGCTTTCGCCGGAGGGGCTCACGCCCTACGGCGCCAACCGCCTGCACCAGGAGCGCAGGCTCTCGGCCGCGTTCGACACCCTCCCCGTCCGCCTCCCGCAGCTGTACGGCGCGCGCCTGCGCAAGGGCGTGGTCTACGACCTCGCCAACGACTACCGCGTCGAGCACATCGACCCCACGATGCGGTTCCAGCACTACGACGCCCGCCTGCTCTGGGACCACATCCGGACCGCACTGGATGCCGGCATCCCCTCGCTCAACGTCGCCACCCCTCCCATCGACAACGCCACCCTCGCCGCCGAGGTGTTCGGCCGCGACATCAGCGGTCAGGTCCCCCCGGGCGCTCCCTCGCCGTTCGCGCGGATGTACACGCGGAACATGACCACCCGGCACGCAGGCCTGTTCGGGTGGGACGGCCCCTACATCGGCGACGTCGCCCACGAGCTCGACGGCCTGCGCGCATTCGCGCGCGCCGCGCACTGAGAAGGAAAGCATGCACAACGGACTCCGTGTCTCGGCCATCGTCAACTGCGCCGGAAAGGGCACCCGCTTCGGCAGCAACAAGCTGCTGGTGACCCTGGGCGGGCGGACGGTGCTCGAGAAGACCGTGCGCGCGCTGTGCGTCCCGATCGTGGACGAGGTCGTCGTCACCGTCAGCGCCGACAACGCCGAGCTCTACCAGCGGATCCTGGTCGAGGAGGCCGGCCTTCCCGTCACGCTCGTGGTGGGCGGCGCCGAGCGGCACATCTCCGCGCATCGGGGCCTCGCGGCCACCTCCGGAGACATCGTCGTCGTGCACGACGGGGTGCGCCCCTTCGTCACTCCCGACCTCGTGGAGTCGGTGGTCGCGGCGGCCGAGAACGACGGCGCGGCCATGCTCGGCATGCCCAGCACCGTGCAGGTCAAGCTCGTCAGCGACGACGGGTTCATCGAGGGCTCGCTCGACCGCGCCCGCTCGTGGCTCGGCCAGACGCCGCAGGCTTTCCGGCGCGAGCATCTGGAGCGCGCCTACGAGCTCGCGCTCCGCGACGGATACTCGCGGATCAGCGACGATGCCGACCTCGTCGCCGAGTACTGCGGGGTGCCGGCCCGGATCCTGCCCGGCCACGACCACAACATCAAGATCACGACGCCCCAGGACCTCGGCACCGCGCGGCTCATCGAAGAGGGCCGCGCCGACGCCGACGAGTAGCGGCTCAGTCCTCGAGCACCTCGAGCGCGTCGTCGATCGGACCGTCGAAGACGATGCGTCCCTTGCGCAGGATGATTCCCCGCGTGCACAGCTCCTTGACCTGGGACTTGCTGTGGCTGACGACCATCATCGTCACCCCCGAGTCGGCCATCTCGCGCAGCTTCACGGCGCACTTCGCACGGAACGGCGCGTCGCCGACGGCCAGCACCTCGTCCACGAGCAGGACGTCGAGCTTGACGTGGATCGCCACTGAGAAGGCGAGCCGCATGAACATGCCCGACGAGTAGTGCTTGACCTCCTGGTCGATGAAGTCGCCGATCTCGCTGAAGGCGACGATCTCGTCGAAGCGCTCCTTGGTCTCCTTCTCGCTCATTCCGAGGATCGCGGCGTTGAGAAAGACGTTCTCGCGCCCGGTCAGGTCGGGGTGGAATCCGGCGCCCACCTCGATGAGCCCGGCGACCCGTCCCCGGGTGAGCACGGTGCCGGCGTCGGGCTCGAGCACGCCGGAGACGAGCTTGAGGGTGGTCGACTTGCCGGAGCCGTTGAGGCCCATGACGGCGACCGATTCGCCTTCGTGGATCATGAAGCTGATGTCGTCGAGCGCGCGGAACTGGGCGCCCTTGGTCTCCTTGCCCGTGACGAGGGCGATGAAGGTGTCCTTGAACGAGCGGGTCGCCCGCTTGCGGAACTCCTTCGTGACGTTCTCGACGATGATGCGCGGCTTGGTCTGCATGTCGGACATCACAGGTCCTGGGCGAACGTGCGCTCGAGACGGCGGAAGACGTACTGGCCCAGCAGCAGGCACACGGCCGTGATGCCGATCGCGATGCCGAGGAACAGGCCGTACCCGGGCGGGAACCCGATGTTGGCATCGTCGCCCACCGCGACCGCCCAGACGGCCTGGTGGAACATCTCGACGCAGACGGTCAGCGGGTTCGAGGCCCAGACCCCGAACAGCCAGTCCGGCAGCAGCTGCTCGATCATCACCCACGTGTACAGCACGGGCGCCGTCCAGGTCGCGATCATGCGGACGATCTCGACGAAGTTCTGCGCGTCGCGGAAGCGCACGTTGATCGCGGAGGCGAGCAGCCCGATTCCGGTGCTGAACAGCAGGATCAGCAGCATGCCGGCGAGCATGAGCAGCACCGACATCCAGGTGGGCAACCACCCGAAGAAGAGGGCCACCACCAGCAGCACCGCGATCTGCGGCAGCACGTTGATGAAGGACGCGAGGACCGCGGAGATCGGGAACAGCTCGCGGGGCAGGTAGATCTTGCGCACGAGGGCCTTGTTGGCCACGATCGACTTCGTCGCATTGCCGAACGCCTCATTGAAGAGGTTCACCATGACGATGCCGCTGAACAGGTACAGCGGGAACGCCTCGACCCGCTGGCTCTGCCCCAGCACATGGCCGATGACGAAGAAGTACACGAAGAACTGCACCGTGGGGCGCACGTACGACCACAGCCAGCCGAGGACGGAGTTGCGGTAGCGCAGCGACGTGCTCTTCTGCACCAGGACCTTGAGCAGATACCGGTTCCGGAACACGTCGAGCATGCCGAGGCCGCGTCCGGGCACATCGAAGTCGCTGCGATCGAAGGGAACAGTGGTCACTCGGAGCAGGGTCTTTCTCGGGTACAGGCGGCCCCGACTGCGCAGGCCACCGGCAAGTTTAGTGGACGCCCGGCTGGGAGCCCGCTGACGCGGCGGGTCTCACAGATCGGCATGCAGCTGCCACACCCGATCGGCGGCCGCCCGCCACGAGAACGCCCGCGCGCGATCGGTCGCCAGCACGCGCAGGCGCCTGACCGCCTCCTCGTCGGTCACGGTGCGCGCGAGCGCGGCGGCGAGTCCGTCGGCATCCACCTGCCCGTCCGGGTCGCCCACGACCAGTCCGCCGTCGAGGATCACCTCGGCGTGCACGGGCGAGGCCGCGGCGACGACGGGAGTCCCCAGCTGCAGCGCTTCGAGCACGCGCCAGGGGAACGCCGAGCGCCGCGACGCGGTCACGAACGCGCGGGCCGAGCCGGTCACTGCGGCGCGATCGCGCGAGGGCAGGGCCCCGCGCACGTGGATGCGGCGCTCCGGGATGCCGGCGGCCGCCGCGGCGTCGGCGATCGCCGGCTCCGCGCCTTCGGCAGCGCCGACCGCCACGGCGTGCAGGCCGGGGTCGGCCGCGAGGGCCTGCGCCGCCGTGGCGAGCGCGGCCGGAAGCCCGCCGGTCGCATCGACGAGCACGAACTCCGGCGGCAGGGCGAGGTCGCGCAGGCGCCCGGGCGCGTCGGAGGGAAGGGCGAAGCCGGCCGGCGGGGCGCCCGCGATGACGCGCACCCGATCGCCCAGGCGCGCCAGCTCGCCCAGACGCACCGCCATGGCGTGGGTGGGCACCACGACCGCGTCCGCGTGCTTCTTCGCGCGCTTGAGCATGGCGCGGTGCCAGGCGACGGCGCTGCGGGGAAGCGAATCCGGGGACTCCCAGGCGTCCAGGTCCCACAGGGTGACGACCGTCTGATCATGATCGTGCACGCGGTCGTGCTTGACCAGCGGCGCGAACAGCGTCGGCGAGTGGACCATCCCTCCTCCCACGCCCGACGACGCGCCCAGCTGCCAGGCCGCGGCGAGCTCACGACGACCGAGCATGGCCCGGTGCACGCCCGCGAGCCCGGCGATCTCGGCGTTCATCGTCTCGAGCTGGTCGGCAGAGGCCGCCGGGACGATCGCCGTCACCTCGCAGCCGTCCGGCGCCGCCGCGACGAGTCCGCGTGCGAGCCAGGTGGACGCCGCCGCCAGATCGTCATCCGTGGGGGCCACCAGCTGATCCAGCACCACCCGCAGCGCGACCGTCATGGATTCGACCTTATCGCCGCCGGTCCCCGCTCCCGCGGAACCCGCCCGTGCGAGGATGGGCCCGTGACCGACGACGCCGCGCGCCCCCGACGCCGCACCTGGATCGGCTGGGTCGTCGGCAGCGTGCTGGTGCTGCTGGTGATCGCCGCAGGCTGGGTCGCCGTCCGCGGAATCGGCGCCACGGTCGCCCTCTCCCAGGGCGCGCAGACGATCGAGCGTGCGCGGGCGCTGGTCGCCGCCGACGAGATCGAGGATCTGTCCCGCATGGCCGCGCGCGCGTCGGCGCACGCGCAGAACGCGCACTCGCTGACCTCCGACCCGGTGTGGCGCGCCGCCGAGCTCGTACCGTGGATCGGTGCCGATCTGCGGGCGATGCGCGAGACGGCCGAGATCGCCGACGAACTGGCCGGACGAGTGCGCGGACCGCTGCTGGATGCCGCGTACGAGGCGCGCCTGGGCCCCGTGGAGCTGTCCGGCATCCGCATCGACATCGACCTGCTCGACCGGGTCGCGCCCGATCTCGAGCGTGCCGCGACCGCGTTCGCGCGACTGGATGCCCGCCTGGCGGGCATCCGCACCTCGGGGGCCATCCCCCCCGCGGCCGAGGCCGCCGACCACCTGCGCGCGGAACTTACCGCCCTGGCCCGCGGCACGGCGATGCTCGCGGGCGCAGCCGAGCTGCTCCCGACGATGCTGGCCGCCGACGGGGCCCGGACCTATCTGCTCATCGTGTCCGGCGGCCCCGATGCCGCGCCGACCGCGGCCGTGATCGGCGTCGCGGACGGCGCCTTCTCCCTGCAGGCGGCGGGACGGGCCGTCGATCCGCTCGCCGACGCCCCGTTCCCGGAGGCCGCACTGACGGCGGCACAGGCCTGGGCTGCGGCGCACCGGACGACGATCGACGGGGTCGTCGCCGTCGACGCGGAGCTGCTTCCCGATCTCGCCGAGGCGGTCGGGCTCACCGAGGAGGCCGGCACAGGTCTCGGCCCGATCTTCCAGCGCATCGCCGAGGGCGGCGTCGACCCGGCTTCGCTGTGGTCTGTCGTCGTCGCCGCCGGGGACCGCGACGGCATCCGGGTGTGGAGCGCGCACGAGGACGAGCAGCGGCGCCTGGAGCAGACCACCCTCGCCGGCTGAGTCAGCCCGTCGGCGTCGGGGTCGGGGTCGGCGGGTGCAGGGCGGTGTGCACCAGCTCGCGCACGTACGCGAAGTCGGGATCGGCGGGGTCGACGCCGTCTTCGGGGGTGAGCTCGATCGTGGTGATCGGCTCCTCCTTCGACTTCAGCGCCAGCTCGGCGAAGTATCCGATCATCGACTGCGGGATGTCGGTCTGCACGACGTGGGTGCCGGCGGCGGCGACCTCCTGGAACCGGGTGAGCACGTTCGCGGGCGTGAACTGCCTCAGGATCGCCTCCTGCAGCTGCCGCTGCCGCTTCATGCGGTCCCAGTCGCTCGTGGTGTACCGCGACCGCGCGTACCACTGCGCGGTGTCGCCGTCCATCAGCTGCTCGCCGGGCTCGATCCAGCCCTTGACGCCCTTGAGCTCGCCGTCCGAGCCCTTGCTCAGCGCGCCGATCGGCAGTCGCTCGGTGACCGTGATCTCCACGCCGCCGAGCGCATCGATGAGGGCGGCGAAGCCGTGCATGTCGATGAGCACGTAGTAGGGGATCGTGATGCCGAGGTAGCCCTCCGCGGCGTCCTTGGTCGCTTCGATGCCGGGGGTCGAGCCGTTCGCCTTCGCGTCGGGGTACAGCGCCGCGCCGTCGCGGAGCACGCCGACCTCGGTGAAGATCTCGTTGAGGGCGCAGTGCGCGGTCTGGCAGCTGCGGCCGCCGTAGCCGTCCGGGAACAGCTCCTGCATGGGCCCCTCCGCGAACGGGACTCCCTGCGTGTCGCGCGGCAGACCCGTGATGGTGACGGCCCCGGTCTCGGCGTTCACCGACACCACCGAGATGCTGTCGGGACGCATCGAGTCGCGACCCTTGTCGGGGTCGGCCCCCAGCAGCAGGATGTTGTAGTACCCGTCGGTGGGCGGCACGCTCGGGCCGCTCTGGCCGAAGATCGCGCCGAGGGTGTCGCGGGTGACGTTCACGAGCTGGGCGGCGTACAGGGCCCCCCCGGTGGTGAGCACCATGAGCACGACCGCCAGCAGCGCCACGCCGATCCGCGCCAGGGGCCGCACCTTGACCAGCCGCACCAGCCGCAGCGTGTCCAGCGTCAGCACGATCCACAGCGCCGCGTACGCGATCAGCAGCGCCTGGGCCACCACGAGCACGAACCAGTTCGTCGCGAGGGTCAGCACGAAGGGGCGCCACAGCACCGCCGCGACGACGCCGAGCACGACGAGCACCCACAGCGTGAGGGTCGCCGCGAGTCCGAAGCGGCCCAGCCGGCGATTGCCGGCGAGCACCTGGGCCGAGCCGGGCACGAGCACGTTCAGCACGACCAGCCACCATGCGCGACGGGTCATCACCGCCGGTGAGGACGCGTCGGGGTTGCGCAGGGGGCGGGACTCGAGCAGGGATGCCGGGGGTCGCTGCGTCGCCGACGGCCGCGGCGGGCTCAGCACGGTCACAGCGAGTCCTTCAGCCGGGCGTTCTTCTCGTCGACCTGGCGCCCCAGCTCACGGGCGTACTGCTCGAGGCGGTCGGCGAAGCGATCGTCGGACGCCCCGAGGATGCGCACCGCGAGCAGGCCCGCGTTCTTCGCGCCGCCGATCGACACCGTCGCCACCGGGATGCCGGCCGGCATCTGCACGATGCTGAGCAGGGAGTCCATCCCGTCGAGGTGGGCCAGCGGCACGGGCACCCCGATGACCGGCACCGGGGTCATCGACGCGAGCATCCCGGGAAGGTGCGCGGCTCCCCCGGCGCCCGCGATGATCGCCTTGAGCCCGCGGGCGCGGGCATCGCGGGCGTACGCGACGAGCTTGTCGGGCGTGCGGTGGGCGGAGACGACCTCGACCTCGTGCGGCACCCCGAAGTCGCTGAGCACCTGGGAGGCATCGCTCATCACGCGCCAGTCCGAGTCGGAGCCCATCACCACCCCGACCAGGGGCGCGTCGGAGGAATGCAGCGACCGGGTCACCCGTCCAGGCTAGGGCGCGCACCTGCGAGAACCCCGCAACGGCACGCCCCGGCATCCGCGCCCCGCAGGGGTCAGTCGAGGAAGAAGGATGCCGCGGCCCGCGCCTGGTACGCCGCGTCGTCGAGGTCGTCGCCGGCCACGGTGATGTGACCCACCTTGCGGCCGGGGCGTGGCGACTTGCCGTACAGGTGAACCTTGGCGCCCGGGTGCGCGCCCAGGGCGCTCGGGAGTCGATCCTCCAGGTCCGGACCGGACGGGCCGCCGAGGATGTTGACCATGACGGCCGCCTCCACCCGCGGCGACGGATCGCCCAGCGGAAGGTCGAGCACCGCGCGCAGGTGCTGTTCGAACTGGCTCGTCACGGCGCCGTCCTGCGTCCAGTGACCGCTGTTGTGCGGGCGCATCGCGAGCTCGTTGACCAGAAGCCGGCCGTCGGTCGTCTCGAACAGCTCCACGGCGAGGACGCCGGTGACCGCCAGGCCCTCGGCGATGCCGACTCCGATGCGCGCCGCCACCTCGATCAGCTTCTCGCCGGCCGCGGGGGCCGGCGCCAGCACCTCGGCGCACACGCCGTCGCGCTGCACGGTCTCCACCACCGGCCACACCGCCGTCTGCCCGCTCGGACGGCGGGCGATCTGCTGCGCGAGCTCGCGCGAGAACTCCACCAGCTCCTCGGCGAGCAGGGCGCCGCCGTGCGCGTCCTCGGCGAGGGTCGCGAACCAGTCCTCGGCCTCGACGCCCGCCGACACCACCCGGACGCCCTTGCCGTCGTAGCCGCCCCGGGGGGTCTTCACCACGGCGCGACCGCCGTGGGCGTCGAGGAACTCCTGCAGCTGCGCCGCCGTGGACACCGCCGCCCAGTCCGGCTGCGGCATCCCGATCTCCTGCAGCTTCGCGCGCATCAGCAGCTTGTCCTGCGCGTACTGCAGCGCATCCGGACCGGGGTGCACCGTGACGCCCGCGTCGACGAGAGCGCGCAGCACCCCCTGCGGCACGTGCTCGTGGTCGAAGGTGACGACATCGACGCCCTTCGCGAAGGCGAGCACCGTCGCGGCGTCGCGATAGTCGCCGGTGGATGCCGCGGCGAGCCGCGCCGCCATGCCCTCCTCCTCGGCGAGCACCGCGAGGTCGACGCCGAGCTCGACGGCCGGTGCGATCATCATCCTCGCCAGCTGCCCGCCGCCGACGACCCCTACGCGCAGCGCCATGCCGCTCCCTTCCGCTCCGGCATCCATCTTCCCGTACACCGGTGCCGCACGTCAGCGTGTCACGCGACCGGCGGCGGAGGCGGCAGCGGCGGCATGGGCGGGATCGCCTGGCCGTCGCGGTGGGCGAGGATCTGGCTCACCTCAACCTGGTCGACCAGCACTTCGTGCACGAGGGCGGCGTTCGGCACGTTCACCAGGCGCAGGGGGGCGTCCACGCCGTTGTCGAGGGTGAGGGTGCCGCACCCCCAGAGCCGCTGCAGCGGCCCCCGCCGCTGCGCGATCTCGTAGCCGCGGGCGTGCGGCAGCTCCTGACGGTGCCGGGCGAGCACGCCCCAGCGGGCGATGACGCGCCGCGTGGTGATCGTGTAGCGGCGCGACACCCAGACCAGGTACGGGATCACCACCAGCAGCAGCACGAGCAGTCCCCCGGCGGCCAGCAGCATCCAGTTCTCGAACGGCGCGGGCAGGTTGTCGTAGAAGTACGCCGTCGCGCCCGCGACCCCGACGAGCACGAGAGCCGACCAGAACAGCCGCCTCGCATGGGCCCGGAACTTCGCCACCAGCAGCTCGGGCGCCGGCGCCCCGGGCGGGGGCGTCGGGGGGCGCCCCCCGTAGGCGGTCGGCTGCGTCACAACTCCCATTGTGCCGTCCGCCGCCGCCCGGTCGGCGCCGACACCGCCGGGCGCGCCGGTTCAGCGCACGTGCACCACGTCTCCCGCCGACACCGCGGTCTCGGCACCGGCCGAGACGACCACGAGCCGCCCTTCGCGATCGAGGCGGGCGGCATGGCCGACGAGCGTGCTCCCGTCCGGCAGCGACACCGAGACGGTGCGGCCGAGGGTGTCGCACAGCGCCTCGACCTCGCCGTGCACGCCGGATGCGGCGGCATCGCCCCGAGCGGCGGCCAGCGCGCCCAGCTGCTCGTCCAGCGCCCCGAGGTAATCCGCCAGCAGCGCATCGTCGTCCGCCTCGGCGCCCAGCGTCGCGAACGACGTCGCCGTGGTCACCGGCAGGTCGGCGACCGACATGCGCGTGTTCACCCCGGTGCCCACCACGACCGCGTCGATGTCGGCCGGGATCACCTCGGCGAGGATGCCGCAGATCTTCCGCCCGTCCACGAGGACGTCGTTGGGCCACTTGAGGCGCACGGTGTGGTCGGGCAGCTGTGCGGCGACCGCCCGCGTCATCGCCGCACCGGCGATCAGCGGGATCCAGCCGCGTGAGGCGAACGGCAGGTGCGGCACCCGCACGAGCGTCGATACGGCCAGAGCCGTGCCGGGCGCGGTGGTCCAGGTGCGGTCGAGGCGTCCGCGGCCCGCGGTCTGATCGGTGGTCAGCAGCACCGACAGGTGGGGCCAGCCCGCCGGATCGGCCGCGGCCGCGGCCACCAGGTCGGCGTTGGTCGATCCGGTGCGCTCGCGCACCTGGAGTCGCGGGCTCACCGCGGCCGCCCGCCGATATCCCTCCTCGCGGATCGCCATGTGCTCACCCTACGCCGCGGCCAATGGCCGGCGGCAAAGCCTGTGGCGACCCTCCAAAGCAGGGAAAAGGCCCGGCACTAGGGTGGAATCCGTGACCGAACAGCCCGACCTGTCCACGACCGCCGGCAAGATCGCCGACCTGCGCGCACGGTACGCCGAAGCCGTGGTCGAGGCCGAGAAGATCTCGCAGGAGAAGCAGCACGCCAAGGGCAAGCTCACCGCCCGCGAGCGGATCGAGCTCCTCGTCGACAACGGCACCTTCGACGAATTCGACGAGTATGTGCGCCACCGCACCACGGCGTTCGGGATGGACCGCTCCCGGCCCTACGGCGACTCCGTCGTCACCGGGGTCGGCACGATCCACGGCCGCCCGGTCGCCGTCTACGCACAGGACTTCACGACCTTCGGCGGGTCGCTGGGCGAGGTGGCCGGCGAGAAGATCATCAAGATCATGGAGCTGGCGATGCGCAACGGCATGCCCTGCATCGGCATGCTCGACTCGGGGGGCGCCCGCATCCAGGAGGGCGTGGTCGCACTCGGCAAGTACGGCGAGATCTTCCGCCTCAACACCGCCGCCTCCGGCGTGATCCCGCAGATCTCGATCATCATGGGCCCGGCCGCCGGCGGTGCGGTCTACTCCCCCGCGCTGACCGACTTCGTCGTGATGGTCGACAAGACCAGCCAGATGTTCGTCACCGGCCCGGATGTCATCAAGACCGTCACCGGCGAGGACGTCGGCATGGAGGAGCTCGGCGGCGCCTACACGCACAACACGCGCTCCGGCGTCGCCCATTACCTCGCCGAGGACGAGGACGACGCGCTGGACTACGTGCGCACGCTGATCGGCTTCCTGCCGGACAACAACATGGCCGACCTGCCGGTGTACGAGACCGACTTCGAGTGGGAGACGACCGATGCCGACCGCCTCCTCAACTCGATCGTCCCCGACTCCCCGAACCAGCCGTACGACATCCACACCGTCATCCGCGGCATCGTCGACAGCGAGGAGTTCCTCGAGGTCCAGCCGCTGTTCGCGCCGAACATCGTCATCGGCTTCGGCCGCGTCGAGGGCCGCAGCGTCGGCATCATCGCCAACCAGCCGTCGCAGATGGCGGGGACGCTCAACATCGAAGCCGGGGAGAAGGCGAGCCGGTTCGTGCGGTTCTGCGACGCGTTCTCGATCCCGATCATCACGCTCGTGGACGTGCCCGGCTATCTTCCGGGTACCGACCAGGAGTGGACCGGCGTCATCCGCCGCGGCGCGAAGCTGCTGTACGCATACGCCGAGGCGACGGTGCCGCTGGTCACGGTGATCCTGCGCAAGGCGTACGGCGGTGCGTACATCGTGATGGGCTCCAAGCAGCTGGGCGCCGACATCAACCTGGCCTGGCCGACGGCGGAGATCGCGGTGATGGGCGGCCAGGGCGCCGTGAACATCCTGTACCGCGGCGAGATCAAGAAGGCCGAGGAGAACGGCGAGGACATCGCCGAGGTGCGCACCCGCCTCGCGAACGAGTACCTCTACAACGTCGCCTCGCCGTTCCTCGCCGCCGAGCGGGGCGAGCTGGACGGCATCATCGAGCCCGCGCAGACGCGCGTGGCGGTCGCCAAGGCGCTGCGGGCGCTGCGCGGCAAGCGCGCCAGCCAGCCGCCGAAGAAGCACGGCAACATCCCGCTATGAACCCCGCCAGGAACGAGCAGGCGCCCGAGGGCGAGGGGCTGGCCATCGAGGTGCGCCGCGGCAGCCCGACCGCCGAGGAGCTGGCCGCGCTCATCGCCGTGGTCACCGAGGCGTACACGGAAGAGGCCGCCGGCACGCTCGCCGACGACGATCGGCACCCGACCGCGTGGAGCCGCACGCAGCGCTCGCTGCGGCAGCCGCTGCGGCGCGACATCGGCTGGGGACGGTACGCGGGATAGGCCGGATGCCGCCAACCTATGTGTTGGCTTTGTCCCCCGAAATACCTACAGACACCCCTCTTCCCGCGCCGCGATACTGAGATGGCTGGAACGCTTCTGCGTTCGGCTGTCTGCCCGGCACAGGGTGAACGGGACAGCAGCCACCCCGCGGACGGTTTTCGGGTAACCGGTCCGCCACAAGGCGAGGGGCGGGCGGCTTCGCCGCCCCTCGCCTTCTCTCTGCCCTCCGGCCGGGTTCAGATCGCTCTGCCCGCCGGGTACGCGATCTCGCGCCACAGGTCGACGCTGTCGTCGTCCGAGAGCGCACCCGTTTTGGCGTCGTCGACCACCGAGCGGCCGACGACCGTGACCGCGATGCGGTCGTGCCGCGAGGTGCGGATGTACAGCCGCTGCGATTCGGCGCCGCGGATCGTCTCGGCGAGCTCGGCCCGGATGATCGCGAGGGATGCGGCGTCCACCCCGTCCAGACCGCCCTCGTCGAGCACCGTGACCGCAGCGCCGCGGCGGCGGGCGGCATCCAGCGCGTCACGGACCTCGTCGTCCAGCAGCCGCGGACCGCGCAGCTCGTCGCGCAGCCGCCCCTCGGCCAGGCGCGCCGCGATCCGCCACTCCTCGTCGAGCTGACCGCCGCTGCGGACGACCTGTGTGAGCACGGGGCCCGCCACCGCGAGCGCGCGCTGCACCTGCACGCGACGCTCCCGCTGCCTGCCCGCCTGCACCGCCTGCCAGGCCGAGGCCGCCTGCTGCAGCTCGGCCAGGCGCGCCGTGTCGCTGACGGCGCGGTCGAACGATCCGACGAGCAGCTGCGCCGCCGCCACCCACATGAGCGAGCCGACCAGCCCCAGCTCGAGGGCCCGCAGCGGCTGCAGCCACAGCGAGCAGGCGACGGTGAGCATCGCCATCCCGGCCCACGCGTACCAGGGCCGGCGGCGCACCATCACGATCGTCATGAGCACGCCGATGCCGCCGATGTACCACGTCGCGAAAGGCTCGGCGCGGGCGGCCGCGCCCACGCCGATCGCGATGCCGGACGGCACGGTGAGGGCGACGAACAGCGCCGCGACCGCCGCCGGCCAGGGCAGGCGCTCCGGGCGGCCGGTCACGGTGGGGTCCTCGGTGCGGGTCCGGGGAAGCGCACGCTCCCCGCGGGTCTGGACGAGCAGGCACAGCCAGGTGCCCGCGACGTAGACCGCGAGGCTCGTGACAACCAGGACCGGCGACGGGATGGGCGTGGTCCACAGCAGCCCGCGGGCGGCGAGATACGCCGTGAACGCGAAGGCCAGGGCCAGCAGGACGGTGCGCACGCTGAGCATCAGGTCACCGGCTCCCAGCTGAGGGTCACGGTCGTCCCGTGCGGACCCGAGTCGATGTGCGCGTGGCCGCCGACGGCATCCAGGCGCGCGATGATCGATCCCCGGATGCCGAGCCGGTCGGGCGGGATGAGGGCGAGGTCGAAGCCGGGGCCCTCATCTCGGATCGCCACCGACAGGCCCCGCTCCCCCACCGGCGCCAGCGACACCGAGACCCCCGCGGCATCCGCGTGCTCCACGCTGTTGGCGAGCGCCTGCGCCCCCGCGAGGACCAGGGCGTGGGCGGCGCGCCCGGTCAGCGACGGGATGCCGGCGGCCCGTGCGCGGTCCACCCGCAGGTCGAGGCCGAGGTCGCGCGCGTGGCGCTCGAGCTCGTCGGCGATGCGTCCCGGCGGCACCGGCGCGTCCGATCCCTCCTCGGCGGCCGAGTCGGCGTTGGCGAGCCGGGTGAGCGCCTCCCGGGCCATCTGCACGGCCAGCTGCCGCTCGCGCGGAGTCTCGGTGCGCGCCGCGGCGATGAGGGCGGCGAGCACGCTGTCGTGCATGAGCCCGGCGACCGCGACCCGCTCCTCCTCGGCGGCCGCCGCGGCGGCGGCCGCCGAGTAGGAGGCGACGGCGACCGCGCGCGCCTCGTCGACGTTGACGGCCATCGCGCGGAACAGCCAGGCGAGGGTGATGAGCACGCCGCCCAGGATGAGCGTGAAGGACACATCGAGCGAGACGGTGATGCGCAGCGGTGCGGTGAACCCGTCCTGCACGAGCCGCACGACCCCGAACAGCAGCGGGACCGCAGCGGTCCAGATGATCTGCAGCAGCAGGGGGAAGGCGAGCACCGCGGCGACGGTGGCCACGTTGACGAGGTAGAAGATCCACGGCTCGCTCTGGTTCGACAGCTCCGACCCCGTCGTGACGAACGGCCAGATCAGAAGCAGCACGGGGAACTCGATCGCGAACACCGCCGCCAGCAGCCGCACCCCGCGGCCGATCGCACAGGCCAGGATCATGAGCGCCAGCAGCCCGAAGGTCACCGCGACCAGCACCCCCGACCACTGCGGAAGGACGCCGGAGTCGCCGGCCAGGGCCGTGACGAAGGCCTGCGTGCCCAGCGCCACGCATCCGAACCCGACCACCAGCTGGATGATGCGCTCGATGCGCGCACGCGTGAAGCTGCCCAGATCACCCGAGGCCACCCGGCCGTGCGGGATGTGCCCCCAGGCGTCGGTGAGCACCGTGCGCGAGGCGTCAGTCGCCATCGCGTCCGTCCGCGCGCGGCTCGGCGAGGATCCCGTCCTCCATCGCCCGTCGCGCCAGGTCGACCTTCGTCGGGGCCGGCCGGCCCACCTCGACGTACTTCACCCGGACGCGAGTGATGTTCTCCTTGGCGGTGGAGTAGGCCACGCCGAGCCGGTCTGCGACGACCTTCAGCGGCAGGCCCGCCGCGTACAGGCGGAGCACCTCGCGCTCGCGGGCCGACAGCTGGGCGTCGGCAAACTCGCGGTCGGCCTCCACGGCGCTGGCCCATTCGACGTTGTTGAGCTGGTCGCCGCGCGCCACCGTCCGGATCGCGGCGATCACATCGTCGATCGACGACGACTTGCTGACGACCCCGGCCGCTCCTGCGGCGAGCGCTTCGCGCACCGCGGCGGGGCGGTCGGCGACGCTGTGGATGATGACGCTCGACCCGTCGCGCACGAGCCGGCTGACGTTCTCGGTGACGGTGGTGCCGTCGCCGAGCGTGAGGTCGAGCACCACCACGTCTGCGGGCGACGCGTTGCTGAATCGTCGCCAGGAGAGGTACTCGGTGACGGTGTTGCCCGAGAAGACGACCTGCTTCCCGCCGGCGCGCTGACAGGCCGCCTCGAGCCCGAGCCGGACGGATTCGTGGTCGTCGATGAGGGCGATGCGCGTCACGATGACAGGGTAGGCCGTGCGGGCGCGATGCGGTACTCGGCCCTCAGCCGCGCCGCAGCACGGCGACCGCCTCGACGTGGTGCGAGTTGGGGAACAGGTCGATCGCCTCGATCGGCCCCGCCTCATAGCCGAGGTCGCGGAAGGTGGCGAGATCGCGAGCCAGCGCCGCGGGATCGCACGCCACATAGACGACCGTGTGCGCAGCGAGCGCGGCGATGTGCCGCACCACGGCGCGGCCGGCGCCCGAGCGCGGCGGGTCGAGCAGGATCACGCCGCGCTTCAGGCGCTCGCGCTGGGCCGCCGTGGCGTGCTGCGCCAGGTGGGTCAGCCACCGGTCGACCCGGGCCGTCTCGGCGCGGGCTCCCGGCCACTCGGCGAGGTTCGCGCGAGCATGCTCGGAGGCGCGCGCGTCGGCCTCGACCGTGGTGATGCGCGTGCCCGGTCCGCCCAGCCCCGCCAGGGCCGCGGCGAACAGGCCCACGCCGCCGTAGAGGTCGAGGTGCCAGGCGTCGGGGTCGACGGCGTGACCCTCGGAATCGGAAGCGGTGCCGCCCGCCGGTGCGCCGCCCAGGCGCCTCGTGACCAGCTCGGTGAGCGAGTGCGCGGCGAGCCGGTGCACCTGCCAGAAGCCCCCGGCATCCACCCGGAACTCGCGCCCGCCCACACGCTCGACCACGGCCTCGCGCGTGGCGCGGGGACCGCCGCGTCCCGCGGGGCGGTGCAGCACGCGCACCCGCCCGTCCGCGGGCTGGACGAGGTCGATGCGTCCCGGTGCGCCCCGGCCGATCGCCAGGGCGGCCTTCTCGACCCCGGGCGTCGCCAGCGGCAGCTCGTCGACGGCGATCACCCGGTGACTGCGCGCCGCGTACGGGCCGACGCGTCCTTCGGCGTCGGCGTGCAGGCTGACGCGCGTGCGCCACGCGGTGCCGTCGGCGGTCTCGGCGTCGAGCACGTCGCCGTCGGCGGAGCGGGCGGGGGATGCCGCCGAGATCGCCGCGGCCGCATCGGGCAGGCCGCCGATGCGGCGCAGGGCGTCCGTGAGCACCTGCAGCTTCAGCGTGCGCTGGTGCGCGAGTTCGATGTGACCGAAGTCGGCACCGCCCGGACGCAGGTGCGGCGGCACGTCGACGTCAGCCTGCCGCCAGACGTGGGGACGGCGGTGGGGCGACGGGTCGAGCACCTCCCGCAGCTCGGCGCGCCAGAACCGCTTCGCATCCGTGCGGGCATCGCCGCTGTCCGCACGGCGGACGCGGACCCGTTCTCCCGGGATGGCATCGGGCACGAACACGACCCGGCCCTCGTGGCGGCCGATGAACACGCCGCCGTGGGCGACATCGGTGATGCCGAGGTCGAAGGTCTCGTCGGCGGCCACCCTCCGACTCTCCCACGGGGAGATAGCCTCGTGCGCATGCGCGTGTGCCTCGCCTCGACCTCCCCCGCCCGACTCATGCTGCTGCGGCAGGCGGGCATCGAGCCGGAGACCCTGGCGCCGGAGGTCGACGAGGACGCCGTCGTCGCGGCGGTCGAATCCGCCGAGGGCCGCACGCTCTCCCCCGCCGAGCACGTGCTGCTGCTGGCCCGGCGCAAGGCGGCGGATGTCGCGGCGCGCCTGGTCGAGGCCGACCCGGACTTCGACGGGATCGTCGTCGGCGGCGACTCGATGTTCGAGCTCGACGGCGAGGTCCTCGGCAAGCCGTACACCGCCGAGGCGGCCGCCGGGCGCTGGCGCGCGATGCGCGGCCGCACCGGGGTGCTGCACTCGGGCCACAGCGTGTACCGCCTGGAGCGCGGCGCGGCGGTCGAGGCGCACGCTGTGGCCGAGGCATCCGTCACGTTCGCCGCCGACGTCACCGACGACGAGATCACCGCCTATGTCGCCACCGGCGAGCCGCTGCACGTGGCCGGGGCGTTCACCGTCGACAGCCTCGGCGGCCCGTTCATCACCCGTGTCGAGGGCGACCCGTCGACGGTCGTCGGGATGTCGCTGTCCACCCTGCGGCGCCTGGTCTCCGAGCTCGGCGTGCCCTGGCCACGGCTCTGGAAGAGGTTGTCGTAGGACGCCCACGTTCTTCGTCGGTTCTTGTAGGAAGCGGTCAAATGACCGGTGAATGCCGTGAGTAGGCTGGCATCCATGCCGTCTTCCGCGACCCACCCGTTCGCGAAGGTCCTCATCGCCAACCGCGGCGAGATCGCCGTCCGCATCATCCGCGCCGCGCGGGACTCCGGCCGCGGCTCGGTCGCGGTGTACGCCGATCAGGACCGCGACGCTCTCCACGCGCGACTGGCCGACGAGGCCTACGCGCTCGAGGGCACCACCAGTGCCGACACCTACCTGTCGATCGAGAAGCTCCTGTCTGTGGCGCGACGCTCCGGTGCCGACGCCGTGCACCCCGGCTACGGCTTCCTCGCCGAGAACGCCGCGTTCGCGCGGGCCGTGATCGACGCGGGCCTGGTCTGGATCGGCCCCGCGCCCGAGGCGATCGAGGCGCTGGGCGACAAGGTGACCGCCCGGCACGTGGCCGAGAAGGTCGGCGCCCCGCTCGCCCCGGGCACGCCCGGCCCGGTCTCCGGCGCCGACGAGGTCGTCGCCTTCGCCGAGCAGCACGGCCTGCCCATCGCGATCAAGGCCGCCTACGGCGGCGGTGGGCGCGGGCTGAAGGTCGCCCGCACCGTCCAGGAGATCCCCGAGCTGTTCGAGTCCGCCACCCGCGAGGCGGTCACCGCCTTCGGTCGCGGCGAGTGCTTCGTGGAGAAGTACCTCGATCGCCCGCGGCACGTGGAGACGCAGTGCCTCGCCGACGTCGCCGGCAACGTGGTCGTCATCTCCACCCGCGACTGCTCGCTGCAGCGCCGTCACCAGAAGCTCGTCGAGGAGGCGCCCGCGCCGTTCCTGACCGAGGAGCAGAACCGCACGCTGTACGACTCCTCGAAGGCGATCCTGCGTGAGGTCGGCTACGTGGGCGCGGGCACGTGCGAGTTCCTCATCGGCGCCGACGGCACGATCTCGTTCCTCGAGGTCAACACGCGCCTGCAGGTGGAGCACCCGGTCTCAGAGGAGATCACCGGCGTCGACCTCGTGCGCGAGCAGTTCCGTCTCGCCGAGGGCGGCCTGCTCGACTACGACGACCCGGCCGCCGACGGGCACTCCATCGAGTTCCGCATCAACGGCGAGGACCCCGGGCGCGGATTCCTGCCCGCGCCCGGTCCGATCAACGTGTTCAAGACGTTCGGCGGCCCCGGCATCCGGCTCGACTCCGGAGTCACCGCGGGCGACTCGGTCAGCGGGGCGTTCGACTCCCTGCTGGCGAAGATCATCGTCACCGGCCGTGACCGCACCGAGGCACTGGCCCGCGCCCGGCGCGCACTCGACGAGTTCGAGGTCGCCGGACTGCCGACCGTGCTGCCGTTCCACCGTGAGGTCGTGCGCGACCCGGCGTTCACCGCCGAAGACGGTCGCTTCGGCGTCTACACGCGCTGGATCGAGACCGAGTTCGTGAACGACATCCCGCCGTGGGACGGCGAGCTGGAGGCACCCGAGCCGCCCGAGCCGCGGCACACCGTGGTGGTCGAGGTCGGCGGCAAGCGCCTCGAGGTGAGCCTGCCCGACCGCATCGTCGCCGGTCCGACGAAGATCGGCCGTCCCGCGGCCGTCCCGCCGTCCCGCCGCTCGCACGCCATGTCGGTGGTGGCGGGCGCCTCCGGTGACGCGGTCACCGCGCCTATGCAGGCCACCATCGTCAAGGTGGCCGTCGAGGAGGGTCAGCACGTCGTCAAGGGCGACCTGGTGATCGTGCTCGAGGCGATGAAGATGGAGCAGCCCATCCAGGCGCACAAGGACGGCGTCATCGGCGCCGTCAACGCCCAGCCCGGCAGCACGGTGTCAGCCGGACACCAGCTCCTGACGATCTCCTGATTCAGTCCTCGTCCGCGCGCTCGACGTGGTGCATGGCGCGGGCGGCGTCGGTGATGCTGCCCGACAGCGACGGATAGACCGCGAACACCCGTGAGACCTGGTCGACGGTGAGGCGCCTTTCGACGGCGATCGCGATGGGGTAGATGAGCTCGGATGCCCGGGGCGCCACGATCACGCCGCCGATCACCGTGCCGCTGCCCTGGCGGGCGATCAGCTTGACGAAGCCGTCGCGCACGCCCATCATCTTGGCCCGCGGGTTCGCGGCGAGCGGCAGCTTGTGCACGATGCCGTTGATGTGCGCCTCGGCGACGTCCTTCTCCTGCCAGCCGACCGTCGCGATCTCGGGAGCGGTGAAGATGTTGGCGGTGATGCGCCGCCGGTCCAGCGGAATGACCACGTCGCCCAGCGCGTGGAAGACCGCGGTGCGCCCCTGCATGGACGCGACCGATGCCAGGGGCACGAACGTCGTGCAGTCGCCGGCCGCGTAGATGTTCGGCACCGAGGTGCGCGCGACGCGGTTGACGCGGATGTGGCCGGAGGCATCCATCTGCACCCCTGCCTCCTCGAGGCCGATGCCGCGCGTGTTGGGAGTCGATCCGACCGCCATGAGGCAGTGGCTGCCCTCGACGGTGCGACCGTCGGTGAGCGTGACCACGACGCCGTCGCCCGAGCGCTCCACCTTCTCGGCCCGCGACTTCGACAGCACCGTCATCCCGCCCCGGGTGAACACCTTCTCGAGCACCGTGGCCGCATCCGGGTCCTCGCCGGGGAGCACCCGCTCGCGGCTGGAGACGAGCGTCACCGTGGCTCCCAGGTTCATGTACGCCCCGGCGAACTCGGCGCCGGTGACTCCCGACCCGACGACGATGAGGTGTTCGGGCAGGGCGGTCATGTCGTACAGCTGCGTCCAGGTCAGGATGCGCTCGCCGTCCGGCATCGCGCTGGGCAGCTGCCGGGGCGACGCCCCCACCGAGACGACCAGGGTGTCCGCCTCGACCCGGTCGAAGTCGGTGCCGCCCGGTCCGGTCGAGACGACCACGGCGTTGTCGCTGTCGAGCCGGCCGTGCCCGGTGATGATGCGGACCCCCGCCTCCACGAGTGCCGCGCGCATGTCGTCGGACTGCTGACGCGCGAGGGTGAGGAGCCGCTTGTTCACGGCCGCGAGGTTGATGGCGATCTCGGGCTTGAGGGGCTTGCCGTGCGCGCCCTTCGCGAACAGCTGCACGCCCAGGTCGCCCGCCTCCGCGATCGCGACCGCCGCGTCCGCGGTGGCGATCAGCGACTTCGACGGCACGACGTCGGTGATCACCGCCGAGCCGCCGACGCCGGCACGCTCGACGAGGGTGACTTCCGCTCCCAGCTGTGCGGCGGCCAGCGCCGCTTCATAACCGCCGGGTCCGCCGCCGAGGATCGCGACGCTCTGAGTGAGCTCGAAGCTGAGGGTCATGCAACCATTCTTGCCCCTCGAACGCCCCGACCCTGCGCTCTAGAGTGGAGCCATGTCGAACGCCAACCCCCTCAACGCCCCTGACGCGGACGTCCTCGCCATCGCCGCCGAGGCCGCCTCCGACATCGCCCGCCTCACCGGGGTGGAGCACCACGACATCGCTGTCACGCTCGGTTCCGGATGGGGTCAGGCTGCCGACCTCATCGGGCGCACCGTCGCCGAGGTGCCCGCGACCGAGATCACCGGGTTCTCCCGGCCCGCGGCGGAGGGCCACGTCGGCACGCTGCGCAGCGTCGTCACCCCGCGCGGCAAGAACGTGCTCGTGATCGGCGCACGGACGCACTACTACGAGGGCAAGCACGTGCGCCACGTCGTGCACAGCGTGCGCGCCGCGGCCGCCACCGGCGCCAAGGTGCTCGTGCTCACCAACGGCGCGGGCTCGGTACGGCCCGCCTGGAGCCCCGGTCAGCCGGTGCTCATCAGCGACCACATCAACCTCACCGGCGCCTCGCCGGCCCAGGGCGCGAAGTTCATCGACCTCACCGACCTCTACTCCGTGCGACTGCGCGACGTGGCCCGCTCGATCGATCCGAGCCTGCCCGAGGGCGTCTACGTGCAGTTCCCCGGCCCGCACTACGAGACGCCCGCCGAGGTCCGCTACGCCAAGATCATCGGCGGCGACCTGGTCGGCATGTCCACGGCGCTGGAGGCGATCGCGGCCCGCCAGGCCGGGCTGGAGGTGCTCGGGATCTCGCTGGTGACCAATCTCGCCGCCGGCGTGAAGACGACGCCGCTGAGCCACCAGGAGGTGCTCGAGGCGGGCCGTCAGGCGGAGCCGATCATCGGCGCACTGCTGGCGCGGGTGATCGGATCGCTGTGAGCGATGCGGCGGCGGCCCGCGCCTGGCTCTCCCAGGATCCGGACCCCGAGACCCGGGCCGAGCTCGCCGCCCTCGTGGAGGCGGCCGAGCAGGGGGATGCCGCAGCGGCGGCCGACCTGCACGATCGCTTCCGCACCCGGCTCGCCTTCGGCACGGCGGGGCTGCGCGGAGAGCTCGGCGCCGGCCCGAACCGGATGAACCGCGTGCTCGTGGCGCAGGCGGCGGCCGGCATCGCCGCGCACCTGCTGGCCGAGCAGGGGCCGGACACCCCTCCGTCGGTGGTGATCGGCTACGACGGACGCCGCAACTCCCGGGTGTTCGCCGAGGACTCGGCGCGGATCTTCGCCGGCGCGGGCCTGCGGGTGTTCCTGCTCCCGCGCCTGCTGCCCACCCCGGTGCTCGCGTTCGCCGTCCGGCACCTGGGCGCCGACGCGGGCGTCATGGTCACCGCCAGCCACAACCCGCCCGACGACAACGGCTACAAGGTGTACCTCGGCGGCGCCGACGGCGGATCGCAGATCGTGCCGCCGGCGGACGCCGAGATCGCCGCGCAGATCCAGCGCATCGCCGACGAGGGCGACATCGGGCGTCTCCCGCGATCGGACGCCTACGAGATCGCCCCCGCGGAGGTCGTCGACGCGTACGTGGCCGCCACCGCCGCCGCGGGCCCCGCGCCCGCCGGCGCGGCAGGGCTCGCCTGGGTCTACACGGCCATGCACGGCGTCGGCGCCGAGACGTTCGCCGCGGTGCTCGCCCGCGCAGGCTATCCCGCACCCGTGCCGGTCGCGGCGCAGATCGCCCCCGACGGCGACTTCCCCACCGTCGCCTTCCCCAACCCCGAGGAGCCCGGCGCGATGGACCTCGCCTTCGCGACCGCGCGCGAAGCCGGCGCCGAGCTCGTCATCGCGCACGACCCGGATGCCGACCGGCTCGCCGTCGCCGTGCCCGACTCGTCGGCCGACGGCGGCTGGCGCCGCCTGAGCGGCAACCAGGTCGGGCTTCTGCTCGGGTGGCGCGCCGGCCGACTCGCGGAAGGCTCGCCGCAGGCATCCCTCGCCTGCTCGCTCGTCTCGTCGCCCGGGCTCGCCGCCGTGGCCGCCCACTACGGCCTCGCCTTCCACGCCACCCTGACCGGCTTCAAGTGGATCTCGCGCGCACCCGGCATCGTCTACGGCTTCGAGGAGGCCCTGGGCTACCTCGTCAACCCCGAGACAGTGCGCGACAAGGACGGCATCTCGGCGGCGGTCGCGATCCTGCAGCTCGCGTGCGAGGCCCGCGGGCGGGGCGCCTCCCTCGCCGACCTGCTGGACGAGTTCGCGCAGACGTTCGGGCACTTCGCCAGCGACCAGATCTCGGTGCGCGTCGACGATGTCGCCGTGATCGGCCGGATCATGGCGGCGCTGCGCGCCGACCCGCCGGCACGTGTCGGCGAGATCGGCGTGCAGCGCGTCGACGACCTCCTCGAGGGCGTCGACGGGCTCCCCCCGGGCGACGTGCTGCGCCTGTGGCTCGACGACGGCTCGCGCCTGATCGTGCGCCCCAGCGGCACCGAGCCCAAGCTCAAGCTGTACCTCGACGTGCGCGGCGAGTCCGCCGGCGACGCCGCCGCGCGGATCACCGCCCTCGCTGCGGGCGCCCGGGCGATGCTCGACGCGGTCGGCTGACCGGCCCGGTGCCGCCGGGCATCCATCGGCCGTAGGCTGAACGCGTGCTGCTGACCGAACCCGTCGTCCTGGAGAACACCCACGTGCGCCTGGAGCCGCTGGAGGCCGCGCACGCCGCCGACCTGGCCGTGGCCGCGGTCGGCCTCGAGCGCGCGTGGTACACGTCGGTGACGCGGCCGGCCGGGGTCGCGGACGACATCGCGCAGCGTCTGAGGTGGCGCGACGAGGGGCACATGAACCCGTTCGCGATCCGGGCGCTGGACACCGGATCGGTCGTCGGCGAGACGACCTTCTGCAACATCGATCAGGCCAACCGCCACGTCGAGATCGGGCACACCTGGCTCGCCCTGTCGGCGCAGGGCACGTTCGTGAACCCGGCGGCGAAGCTGCTGCTGATGACGCACGCCTTCGAGGCGTGCGACGCGATCGCGGTGGAGTTCCGCACCCACTGGCACAACCGCCAGTCGCGCGCGGCGATCGAGCGGCTCGGCGCGAAGCAGGACGGAGTGCTGCGCAACCACCGGCTCGGCCCCGACGGGAGTCTGCGCGACACGGTCGTGTACTCGGTGCTTCCCGCCGAGTGGCCGGCCGTGAAGCTCGGTCTGGAGCACCGGCTCACGACCTGACGGGCGCCGGCTACTTCGGGCTCACGCCGTAGTTGATCGTCACGCCACCCGAATCCATGTAGGTGATCGACACGATGTACGCCGCGCTGTGCGCGATCAGCTGCGCCCCGGCGCCGAGCTTCATGTCGGTGCGGATCTCCCACCCGCCGGTCGAGTAGGCGTCGCGGATCGATGCGTCGACGGCATCGATCGCATCCCCGGTGCCGATCGTCGCGTTCCACTCCGGCCGGTCGGCGGACTCGCTGAGCACAGCGAGGCTGCTGAGCACCTCGCCGTCGTACAGCGGGACGTCGGCCGGGAAGCTCGAGACGAGCCGGCCCTCCAGCTCCTCCTCGGTGAACGCACCGCCGTCGCCGTCGGCATCGTCGGCGCCACCCTGATCCTCCGGGGCGACCTGCGCCGTCTCCGGCGGCGCCGCGCCCTCGGCGGGCTCACCGGCGCAGGACGCCATGGCGAGACCGACAACGGCCACCAGCGCGGCGAGCGCAGAACGACGGACGAAGGAGAGCTGCATCACGACTCCGATTCAGTAGATGGTTCCAGGCAGAGAAAACCCCTGCTGAGAGGACCATAACGAACCGTTCGGCGGCGCCAGGGAGCCGCGCCGCGCTCAGCCGTCGATGACCGCGACCAGCTCGTCGAGGAAGCCCGGGAAGTCGATCCCCCGCCGGACGATGCGCTGCACGCTCTCGCGTTCGCTGAACACTTCGACGAACTGCTCGAACACCGTCTGGAACGCCTCGCGGTCGCCCTCGCTGAAGGCGACCAGCGCCACGACCTGCACCCGGGGCTGCCCGGCCGGGGTCGCCGGACCCCACGGGATCGAGGGATCGGCGATGCCGATCGCGATGGCGGTCCGGCTCGCCGTCATCCCCAGCGCGTGCGGCACCGCGAGCGCATCGGTGAAGGCGGTCGACGACATCCGCTCCCGCTCGATCGTGCGCTCGACGTAGTCCTCGTCGATGACCCCCTGCCCGACCAGCAGCGCACCCAGGCGGCGGATCGCCGCCTCCTCCCCGCCCTCGGCGGGAAGCCCCCGCACGAACGCCGCGGGGTCGAAGTAGCGCTCGAGTTCGGTGCGCAGCCGCGCGAGCCGCCGCCCGCGCCGGACGCGCGCGGCGGCCAGGCGGACCCGCTCCACATCGGCGTCGGTCAGGAACGGCTGGATCCGCACGACGCGCTCCGCCGGCAGCGGTGGATCGATCGTGGTCAGCACGAGGTCGGTGTCCAGCGCCGCCCAGTCCGGATCGACACGCGTCTCGACGCCGACGATCTCGATGTCCTGGCCGAGCGACCGGTCCACCGACGAGCGCAGCAGCTCGTGCAGCTCGTAGTACCCGGGGCACACGATCGTGGCGGTGAGCATCGCATCGGCCCGGCGCCGCCGCTCGAGCTGCCCGCCGACGTGCATCGCGATGTAGGCGATCTCGTCGTCCTGGATCTCGAGCCCCAGCCGCTCCTGCAGACCGCTGGCCACGAACACCGCCACCTCGAAGATCATCGGGTAGGTCGACTTCAGCGATCGGGTGAGCGGGTTGCGCGACCACGCCTGCTCGCGGGCGCGGTGCAGCAGGTTCTGCACGTGCAGCGCGAGCCGCAGCACGAAGTCCTCGTGCACGATGTCGACGAGGAACTCCTCCGCGGCCCGCTCGACGACCTCGCGCACGGCCCGCGCGACGCGCGGCTCCAGGCCCGAGCGGGCCGCATCGCCCGAGGCGCGCGCCCCCGGGGTGAGCACCCGGGTGAGCACGAGGGTCGAGAGGTGGTCGAGGTCGCCCTCGCCGAGGCGGACCCCGAGGTGCTCGGCGGTGAGCCGGCCGAGGATGTCTGCGACCGCCGCCCGCTCCCGGGTCGGCGCGCCGCGGCCCGCGTCCAGGGCCCGGCCCTGCGCGACCCTGTCGGCCGCGATGGCGATGTGCATCACGACATCCGACATCCCGTACTCGTTGACGAAGTAGCCGAGGTCGCCGAGCTCGCTCACCAGGGCCGCCTTGAAAGCGCCCAGCTCGTCGGCGTCGACCGACCCCGATCCCAGCGAGCGGCGCAGGGCCGTGATGTCGAAGGCCCCCGCGTCCATCTCGTCGTGCGCGAGCCGGCTCAGCAGCCGGCGCTGGGCGACCTCCGTGCCGCGCAGTCGCGCACGGGCCGCCGACCGCTCCAGCGTCAGGTCGGTGCCGCCCAGCAGCGCCCGCACCCGTGCGAGGTCGGCTTCCAGGGTGGCCGGGCTGACATGAAGCCGCTCGGCCGTCTCGAACACGTCGATGCCGTCGTCCGCGTCCAGGAGCGCCCGCACCACGGTGTGCAGCCGATCCCGGGGAGTCGGCCCCTCCGACTGCCCCTCGGCGCGCAGCAGCGCCGCAGCCGGCAGCGCACGGTAGCCCTGCGGCCCGGACTCGATCGCGTCGCCGCCGGGGGCGCGCGCGTTGAGAGCCGTGACATAGGAGCGGATGCTGCGGGGCGTCACCCCGAGGGAGTCGGCCAGCACCGCCGCGGTGATCCAGTCGTCCTCGCGCACGAGCATCGCCAGCAGGCGATCCTGTCGTGCTCTGGTCATGGCGTCCCTTCGCGGCACTGCCCATCCAACCACCTGCACCCCGCGCCTTTCCGCCCCTGCGGAAGAACCCCTGGTTGTGCGGTTCTCAGCATTCTCACAGAATGGCCGGAAGGAAAGGTGGGGTCGATGAAGATCCTGGTGATCTGCGGCGCGGGCGCCTCGAGCACCTTCGTCGCCCAGCGTCTGCGCCACGCAGCGCACGACGCGGGGCTGGCGTGGGGCGCCGTCGCCGGAACCCCGCAGTCGCTGCTCATCGACCTCGACGACGCCGATCTCGTCCTGGTCGGTCCGCACCTCGCGCCGGCGCTGGACTCGATCGCGCGGGATGCCGCGGCCCGCGGCGCAGCGGCGATGCTCCTGCCCGAGGACATCTTCAGCGACCTGGACGGCACGCGCACGCTCGCACTCGTGCGCGACGCCCTGCCGGCACCGCAGCCGGGCGAGGCCGCGCAGCCGGGCGAGACCGGACAGGACACGGACACGACACGGAGGATGACATGACCGAGCTGCGCGGTGTGGGGATCGGATTGGGCGTCGCCCAGGGCCCGGTCGCCCGCATGGCAGATCCGCTGCCGGCCCCGAGCGACGCCCCCAGCACCGCGAGCGCGGACGACGAGACCGCGCGCGCCCGGGAGGCGGTGGCTGCCGTGGCGCGCGAGCTCGAGGCGCGCGGCGCGCAGGCCGGCGGCGCGGCGCAGGAGGTCCTCGAGGCGCAGGCCATGATGGCGGAGGACCCCGCCCTGCAGGCCGAGATCGACGCCCGCATCGCCGCAGGGAAGACCGCGGAGTGGGCGGTCCACGATGCCTTCGCGTCGTTCCGCGAGACGCTCGCCGCCATGGGGGGGTACCTCGGTGAGCGCGCCGCGGACCTCGACGACGTCGCCCAGCGCGTCGTCGCGAGGATCCGCGGCGTTCCCGCCCCGGGGGTTCCCGACCCCGGGCACCCCTTCGTCCTGGTCGCGAAGGACCTGGCGCCCGCCGACACCGCGCTGCTCGACCTCGACAAGGTGCTGGCCCTGGTGACCACCGAGGGCGGCCCCACCTCGCACACCGCGATCCTCGCGCGCGGGAAGGGCATCGTCGCCGTGGTCGGCGCCGCCGGGGCCGCCGGCCTCGCCGACGGCGAGACGGTCATCGTCGACGCCGCCGCCGGCGTCGTCCTCTCCGCGCCCACCGCCGAAGAGCTGGAGCAGGCGCGGGCCAGAGCCGAGGCCCGCGCGGCGGCGGCGTCCGCCCCGATCACCCCGGGATCGCTCGCCGACGGCACCGCCATCCCGCTGCTGGCGAACCTCGGGAATCCGGAAGGCGCCGCGGAGGCGGTCGCCCTGGGCGCCGAGGGCGTCGGGCTGTTCCGCACCGAGTTCCTGTTCCTCAGCTCCGACCGAGCGCCGACCGTCGAGCAGCAGCGCGCCGTGTACACCGCGCTGCTGGAGGCCTTCCCCGAGCGCAAGGTGGTGGCGCGGGTGCTGGACGCCGGCGCCGACAAGCCCCTCGCGTTCCTCAACGACGCACCCGAGGACAACCCCGCGCTCGGCCTGAGAGGCATCCGCGCATTGCGGGCGAGCGAGCAGATCCTGCGCGACCAGCTCCAGGCGCTCGCGGAGGCGGATGCGGCGACCTCGGCCGACCTCTGGGTCATGGCGCCGATGATCGCCACCGTCGAGGAGACGCGGTACTTCGTCGAGCTGGCGCGGGAGTACGGCGTCAAGACGGCGGGAGTCATGGTCGAGGTTCCCTCGGCCGCGCTGCTGGCCGACCGGGTGCTCGCCGCCGCCGACTTCGCCTCGATCGGCACGAACGACCTCACCCAGTACGCCATGGCCGCCGACCGGCTGCTCGGCTCGGTCGCCTCCTTCCAGGACCCCTGGCATCCGGCCGTGCTGCGGCTGATCCAGGACGTCGGCGCCGCCGGGGCCGCGCTCGACAAGCCGGTCGGCATCTGCGGCGAGGCCGCCGCCGACCCGCTGCTGGCCGTCGTGCTCGCGGGCCTGGGCGCCACGTCCCTGTCGATGGCGCCCGCGGCGCTGGCCGACGTGCGCGCCGCCCTCCTCGAGCACACCCTCGACGATGCCCGTCGCATCGCCGAGGCCGCCCTCGCCGCTGAAGATGCGGCATCCGCCCGAGACGCGGCCCGAGCGGCCGCAACACAGAAGAAGGAGACACAGCCATGACAACGGCGTCTGCGCCCGCTACGGGCATGAGCAGAGCACGGGTCGGAGTCCAGCGCTTCGGCACGTTCCTGTCCGGCATGATCATGCCGAACATCGCGGCCTTCATCGCATGGGGCTTCATCACGATGCTCTTCATCGCGGTGGGCTGGCTGGGATGGTGGTACCCCGTCGCCGACATGCTCGGCGGCTTCGGCAACGCCGAGGAGATCGGCTGGCGCGGCGCGATGGTGGCGCTCGCAGAAGGGCCGGACGGCGCGACCTTCCCGCAGTACGTCGGCCTGGTCGGGCCGATGGTCATCTACCTGCTGCCGCTGCTGATCGCGAACACGGGCGGCCGCATGGTCTACGGCGAGCGCGGCGGCGTCGTCGCCTCGATCGCGACGATGGGCGTGATCGTGGGCACCGACATCCCGATGTTCCTCGGCGCCATGATCATGGGTCCGTTCGCGGCGCTGATGACGAAGTGGATGGACAGGATCTGGGACGGGAAGATCAAGCCCGGGTTCGAGATGCTCGTCAACAACTTCTCTGCGGGGATCCTCGGCATGCTTCTGGCCATCGTCGGCTTCTTCGTCTTCGGGCCGCTGATGCTGGGCATCAGCGCCGTGCTGGGCGGAGCGGTCGGCTGGCTCGTGTCGTTCAACCTGCTGCCGCTGGTGTCGATCATCGTGGAGCCGGCCAAGGTGCTGTTCCTGAACAACGCGATCAACCACGGCGTGTTCACCCCGCTGGGCATCGAGCAGGCGACCGAGACGGGCAAGTCGATCCTGTTCCTCATCGAGGCGAACCCCGGTCCGGGCCTGGGCCTGCTGCTGGGCTTCACCTTCTTCGGGATCGGGCTGGCGAAGGCGTCGGCACCGGGCGCGATCATCATCCAGTTCTTCGGCGGCATCCACGAGATCTACTTCCCCTATGCCCTGAGCAAGCCGATGACGGTGCTCGCGCTGATCGCGGGCGGTGCGACCGGGGTGACGACCAACATGCTGCTCAACGGCGGCCTGGCCTTCCCGGCCGCCCCGGGCAGCATCATCGCCGTCACGGCGGCCGCCTCCAGTCCCGCCGCCGGCGGCGTGGCGAACCTGCTGGTCGTCTACCTCTCCGTGCTGCTGGCGGCCGCGGTCACCTTCGTCATCACGGCGGTGATCCTGCGGGCCACGCGCAAGCGCGACCTGGAGGCGGGGCTGACCGGCGACCTCAGCGCCGCGATCGCCCAGACCGAGGCGAACAAGGGCAAGGAGTCGGCGGCGCTGGCCGGTCTGCGTGCCAGCGCGGACGCGGACGGGGTCGTCGAGCGCGACGCCGAGGCCGCCTACGACGAGGCCGAGACCGCGCGCTCCACCGACGGAATCCTCAGCGGCGGCCGGCTGGAGACCAAGCAGGTCCGCAACATCGTGTTCGCGTGCGACGCCGGCATGGGGTCGTCGGCGATGGGCGCGAGCGTCCTGCGCAACAAGATCAAGAAGGCGGGCATCGAGGACGTCACGGTCGTCAACAAGGCGATCGCGAATCTGGATGCCTCGGCCGACCTGGTCATCACGCAGAACCAGCTCACCGAGCGGGCACGGCAGAAGACGCCCGATGCGATCCACGTGTCGGTCGACAACTTCATGAACTCGCCGCGATACGACGAGGTCGTGGACCTGGTGCGCGACCAGCACCAGGATGGGCAGTAGCCGCTGAGACCGCCGTGGGGTCGGGCGGGCGCGAGGCCCCCGGCCCCACGGCCCTCGGCGGGTGAGACCGGCAATCGGCTCGAAACGAAAGGCGACAGAAATGGCACGGGACGTCCTGAGCATCGGCCAGGTCCGCATCCACTCCGGCGGCGCGACGCGGGAAGAGGCGATGAAGGAGGCCGCCGACATCCTCGAGGCCGCCGGCGCCGTCACCGGCGCGTACTTCGACGCCATGCAGCAGCGCGAGCAGACGGTGTCGACCTACATGGGCAACGAGCTCGCCATCCCGCACGGGACCAATGAGACCAAGGACGAGATCCTCTCCTCGGCCCTGTCGGTCGTGCGGTACGACGGCGGGGTGGACTGGGGCGGTGAGCCGGTCACCTTCGTCGTGGGCATCGCCGGCAAGGGCGACGAGCACCTCGAGATCCTCTCGCAGATCGCGCTGCTGTTCTCCGACGAGGACGAGGTCGCGCGGCTGAAGACGGCGCAGACGCCCGAGGAGCTGTTCGCGATCCTCAGCGCCGTCAACGAGTCATGAAGGCGGTCCACTTCGGCGCCGGCAACATCGGGCGCGGTTTCGTCGGCCTGCTGCTGCACGAGGGCGGGTACGAGCTCGTCTTCTCCGATGTCGCCGCCGACCTCGTCGACGCGATCAACGCGGTGGACTCGTACACCGTGCACGAGGTGGGCGAGGACGGCGCCGACGTCGTGGTCACGGGGTTCCGGGCCATCAACAGCGCCGAGCACGAAGCCGAGCTCATCGAGGAGATCGCCGGGGCCAACATCGTCACCACCGCGGTCGGCCCCACGATCCTGAAGTTCGTCGCCGCCCCGATCGTGGCGGCGCTGGCCCTGCGCGACCCGGCTTCGCCGCCGCTGCAGATCATGGCGTGCGAGAACGCCATCAACGCGACCCACATCCTGCGCGACGAGATCATCGAGCGCGCCGGCGACGCGTGGGACGCCCTGGCCTCGCGGGCCGTGTTCGCCAACACGGCCGTGGACCGGATCGTCCCGGCCCAGCCGCCGGGTGCGGGGGTGGATGTCACGGTCGAGCCGTTCTACGAGTGGGCCATCGAGCGCCCGCCGTTCGGAGACGATCCGCCGCACATTCCCGGAGCGCACTTCGTCGACGACCTCGCGCCGTACATCGAGCGCAAGCTCTTCACCGTCAACACCGGGCACGCGGCGACGGCGTACTTCGGTGCGGCCGCCGGCGACGAGACGATCGCCCAGGCCCTGGAAGACCCGATCAGCGCCGCGCAGGTGGCGGCGACCCTGGAGGAGACCTCGGCCCTGCTGGCGGTCAAGCACGGGCTGGATGCCGGCGAGCTCGCCGACTACCGCGCCACCATCCTGCGGCGCTTCCGCAACCCCGCCCTGCCCGACACCGTCTGGCGCGTCGGGCGTGAGCCCCTGCGCAAGCTGTCGCGGCACGAGCGCTTCGTCGGTCCCGCCGCCCAGGCCGCCGAACGCGGCCTCAAGGTCGACGCGCTGGTTGCCGCGATCGGCGCCGCCCTGGCCTTCTCGGATCCGGCCGACGAGCAGTCGGTGCGCCTGCAGCAGCTGCTGCGCGAGAAGGATGCCGCGACGCTCACCGCTGAGGTCACCGGTCTCGAGCCCGCCCATCCCCTGTTCCCCCGGGTGCAGGCGGTCGTCGAGGCCCGGCAGGCCGCGCTCTGATCCGTCGCGCGTGCGCGCTGCGCGCGGCCGCGCTCAGACGTCGAAGCCGTCGGCGATGACGTCGATGAGCTCCTCCCGCTCCTCGACGGGCAGGAATGCGCCGGCGGCCGCGTTGAGCTGGAACTGCTCGAGGTCGTCGAGATCGTAGTCGAAGGCCTCCACGAGCAGGGCCAGCTCGCGAGTCAGCGACGTGCGGCTCATCGTGCGGTTGTCGACGTTGACGGTGACGGTGAAGCCGAGCTGGTAGAGCAGGTCGAAGGGGTGGTCCTCGATCGTCTCGCCCCACGCCGCGATCGCCCCCGTCTGCAGGTTCGACGACGGCGACAGCTCGAGCGGGATCTCCCGGTCGCGCACCCAGCGCGCCAGGTCGCCCAGCCGCACCTGCACCTCGTCACCCGAGCGCGTGACCACCTCCAGGTCCTCCGCGAGGCGCACACCGTGACCCAGCCGCAGGGCGCGCCCGTCGATGAGCGCCGAGCGGATCGAGTCGAGGCCGGCGGCCTCCCCGGCATGCACCGTGACCGGGAAGAAGCTCGCCGCGAGGTGGTCGAACGCCTCCCGATGCCGGGACGGCGGGAAGCCGTCCTCGGGCCCGGCGATGTCGAAGCCGACGGCGCCGCGGTGCCGGAACGCGACGGCCAGCTTCGCGATCTCGAGCGAGCGGTCCGTGTGCCGCATCGCGCTGACCAGCTGCCCGACGCGGATGCTGCGCCCCGCCCGGTCGGCGGCCGCCTCGCCCTCCTCGATGCCCGCCTGCACCGCCTCCACGGCCTCTTCGAGCGAGAGCCCCGCGGCCAGGTGCTGCTCGGGCGCCCAGCGCGCCTCGCCGTACACGACGCCGTCCGCGGCCAGGTCTTCGACGAACTCCCGCGCGACGCGGCGCAGGCCGTCGGCGGTCTGCATCACCGCGATGGTGAGGTCGAACGTCTTCAGGTACTCCACCAGTGATCCCGAGTCCGACCTCTCGGCGAACCAGTCGGCGAGGGATGCCGCATCCGGCGCCGGCAGCTCGACCCCCGCCTCGCGCCCGAGTTCGAGCACCGTGGCCGGGCGCACCCCGCCGTCGAGATGGTCGTGCAGCGACACCTTCGGGAGGCTCCGCAGGGACACGCCCTGCACGCGCAGGTCGCCGTGCTGGTCGATGGGCATGGGACTCCTTCCGCCGGCGGATCAGGCCGTGATGCGCTCGAGCACGAGCGGCGTGCGTGCGGGGGCAGCGTCGCCGATGTCCCACGCGCCCTCGAGCGCCCCGAGCGCGCGATCGAACCGCGTGGGGTCGTCGGCGAGCAGCGTGAACACGGGCTGGCCGGCGGTGACCGCGTCACCGGGCTTGACGTGCAGATCGATGCCCGCGGCATGCACGATGCGGTCCTCGGCGCGCGCCCTCCCGGCGCCCAGCCGCCAGGCGGCCACGCCGAACGGGAGCGCCTCCATCCGGGTGACCACGCCGTCGCGGTCCGCCGTGACGGTGTGCGTCTCCCTCGGCGCCGGCAGCGCGGCACCCGGATCGCCGTCCTGGGCACGGATCATCGCGCGCCAGACATCCATCGCCCTGCCGTCGGACAGCGCCGCCGCGACGTCGGCGTCGGGCTGCCCCGCGAGGGCGAGCATCTCGCGGGCGAGGGCGACGGTGAGCTCGACCACGTCGGCCGGACCGCCGCCGGAGAGGACCTCGACGGACTCGCGCACCTCGTTGGCGTTGCCGATCGCGAGGCCCAGGGGTGTGCTCATGTCGGTCAGCAGCGCGGTCGTGGCCACGCCGGAGTCGCTGCCCAGCGCGACCATCGTGCGGGCCAGCTCCCGCGCGCGCTCCTGCTCGCGCATGAACGCCCCCGAGCCGAACTTGACGTCCAGCACCAGAGCGCTCGTCCCCTCCGCGATCTTCTTCGACATGATGCTCGACGCGATGAGCGGGATGGCCTCCACTGTGCCGGTGACATCGCGCAGGGCATACAGCTTCTTGTCGGCCGGTGCCAGCCCGCTGCCGGCCGCGCAGATGACGGCGCCGATCTCGCGCAGCTGGGCGAGCATCTCGTCGTTCGACAGGGCCGCACGCCAGCCGGGGATCGACTCCAGCTTGTCGAGCGTGCCGCCGGTGTGCCCCAGTCCGCGCCCCGACAGCTGCGGCACCGCCACCCCGAAGGACGCCACCAGGGGCGCCAGCGGGAGGGTGATCTTGTCGCCGACGCCGCCCGTCGAGTGCTTGTCGACCGTCGGCCGGCCCAGACCCTCGAAGCTCAGCCGCTCGCCGGAGTCGATCATGGCGTCGGTGAGGACGCGGATCTCGTCGCGGGACATGCCGTTCAGCAGCACCGCCATCGCGAACGCCGCCATCTGGGCGTCCGACACGTAGCCGCGGGTGTACGCATCCACGAGCCAGCGCAGCTCGTTCTCGGCGACCGCGCGCCCGTCGCGCTTGGCGTGGATCACGTCCACCGCGTCGAACGGCTCGAGCGCGGTGCTCATCTGTCCAGACCCTCCAGGTCGCGGGGGCCGAACGCGTCCGGCAGCACCTCGTCGATGGTGCGGATGCCCGAGACCGTCTCCAGGAGCATGCCCGGCACGGCGAACTCGTACAGCAGCTGGCGGCAGCGCCCGCAGGGCATGATGGTCGCGCCGTCGCCGTTGACGCAGACGAAGGCGACCAGCTCGCCCCCGCCGGTCATGTTCAGCTCGGACACGAGGCCGCACTCGGCGCACAGGCCCACCCCGTACGAGGCGTTCTCGACGTTGCAGCCCTGCACGATGCGCCCGTCCGACACGAGCGCGGCGGCTCCGACCGGGTATCGCGAGTACGGCGCGTACGCGCGCCGCATCGCCTCCGTCGCCGCCGCCCGAAGCTCGTCCCAGTCGATGTCGGTCACGTCGCTCCTACTCCTTGATGTAATGCTTCCCGTCGGCGGCGGGTGCGCGGATCTGTCCCGCGAACCCGGCGACGGCGAGGATCGTCACCACGTACGGAAGCATGAGCATGAACTCGCTGGGGATCGGCGTCTTCAGCACCGTGAGCAGGTTCTGCAGGTTCGTGGCGAACCCGAACAGCAGCGCCGCCAGGGTCGCGCGGATCGGGTCCCACCGGCCGAAGATCACCGCGGCCAGCGCGATGAAGCCCAGGCCCGCCGTCATCTCCTTGGCGAAGGCGGGCACCGAGACGAGGGTGAAGTAGGCGCCGCCGATGCCGGCGATGGCGCCGGCGAGGCTGACATTCCAGAACCGCGTGGCGTTGACCCTGATGCCGACCGTGTCGGCCGCCTGCGGGTGCTCGCCGACGGCGCGCACGCGAAGCCCCCAGCGCGTCCGGTACAGACCCCATGCCACCGCGGCGACGGTGAGGTACATGAGATACACGATGAACGTCTGGTTGAACAGGATGGGACCGATCACCGGGATGTCGCCCAGCAGCGGGATCTCCCACCGCGAGAAGCGGGTGGGCGTGTTCAGCAGCGCGGCGTTGGGAACCAGCAGCACGCCGTAGAGGAACCCGGTCAGGCCCGTGACGAGCACATTGAGCACCACGCCGACGATGACCTGGTCGACGAGGTACTTGATGCCGAAGGCGCCCAGGAGGAAGGCGACGAGGACTCCGCCGATCATGGCGCCGACCAGGCCCACGAACGGATTGCCGGTGATGCTGGCGAGGATCGCGGCGCTGAAGGCGCCGAGGAGGAACTGCCCCTCGATGGCGACGTTGACCACGCCCGCGCGCTCCCCGATGACCCCGCCCAGCGCTCCGAACACGAGCGGCACCGACAGCGACACCGCTCCGAACAGCAGTCCGGTCACCGGCACCAGGCCCCCGGCGCCCGCCCACGTGAGGAACGAGAACATCGCCAGGAACGCGAACAGGATCGGCAGCCACACCTGCGTGCGGCGGTAGCCCCAGGCATCCCAGAACGCCCACAGGGTGAGCGCCACGAGGAAGGCCAGCGTGATCCACGCGGTCGGCGCCGTGGGCACCGCGACCTCGCCCCGCGGGAGCAGCGCCGAGGACGCGTCGCCGAGGAGGAACGTGCTCACCCCGCTGCGCGGCGCGATGAGATAGAGGACCCCGAGCAGCACCGTGACGATCGCCAGGGTGACCGGCAGCTTGAAGTGACGGACCTTCACGACCGCGAGCTGGATCGTGCCGTCGGGGGCGGCATGGGGAGCGAGAGTCGACATCACGCCACCGCCTTCCCCTCGACGTTCTCAGGTCGACGGCGCTTTGCCGCCCGCGCCTTCGCCTTCGCGGACTTCTCGGACTCGTCCTTGGGCAGGAAGAAGATCGTGCGGATCAGCGGCGGCGCCGCGATGAACAGCACGATCAGCGACTGGACGACCAGGACGATGTCCACGGGGATGCCCTGCGAGGCCTGCATGGTGAACGAGCCCGCCTTCAGCGCGCCGAACAGGATGCCGGCCGCGAACGTCCCCCACGCGCGGCTGCGGCCCAGGAGCGCGACGGTGATCGCGTCGAACCCGATGCCGGCGTCGATGGTGCCGTCGAAGCCCGTGGTCACCGATCCCATGATCTGGTTCATGCCCGCGATGCCGGCCAGGCCGCCCGCGAAGACCATCGCGTAGATGTACATGCGCTGCACGCTGATGCCCGCGGCCCGGGCCGCGTGCGGGTTCTCGCCCACGGCGCGCAGCCGGAACCCGAGGCTGGAGCGCTCGACGAGCCACCACACGAACACCGTCGCGGCGATGACGACGATGAACCCCCAGTCAAGCAGCGGGAATCTCGGCCCGAGCAGCTCGGGGAACTGCGCCGACGGCGGAGTGCCCGCGGAGATCGGCTGGTTGGTGCCGGGCTTCTGCAGCAGGCCGGGGGTGCGCACCATCCACGCGATGAGGTAGAAGGCGACGTAGTTGAGCATGATCGTGAGGATCACCTCGTGCGCCCCGGTGCGGGCCTTGAGGACGCCGACGATGCCGCCCCAGATCGCGCCGCCGGCGATGCCGGCCGCCAGCGTGACCGGGATGTGCAGCCACAGCGGCAGGTTGAGGTTGAAGCTCACCAGGGCCGCGGTGGCGGCCGCGATGAGCATCTGGCCGCGGGCGCCGATGTTGAACAGGCCGACGCGGAAGCCGATCGCCACACCCAGGCCGGCCGCGATCAGCGGTGCCGCGAAGCCGAGCGTGTTCGTGAACGGCCGGATCGCCGTGCCGAAGTCCTTCGCGCGGGCGTTGAAGATCGATCCGCGGAAGAGCGCCTCGTAGGCGCCGTACACCGAGTTCCAGATGGCGGCGAACGTGTCCTGCGGGCGGGCGAAGAAATAGCCGGACGCGGCCTGCACGTCCGGGTCGGTGATGGCGATGAGGATGCCGCCGACCACCATGGCGAGCACGATGGCCAGGATCGTGGTCACCACGCTGCCGCGCATGATCTCGCGGATGATCTGGTTCTGGCGCGGGGGCGGGGGGATCTCCGCGGCCGCCGGCTCCGGCGAGGGCGGGTTGCCCGTGAGGGGGCCGGACACCGGGGGCAGCTGCTCGGGCGGCAGCCCCTCGGGCTCGGTGCCGGGGGTGCGGTCGCTCATGCGGCGTCCTCCGTCGGGTTCACGCCGGCCATCATGAGGCCGAGCACATCACGGGGCGTGTCGCCGGGGACGATGCCGACGATGCCGCCACGGTACATGACCACGATGCGGTCGGCGAGGGCGGCGACCTCGTCGAGCTCCGTGGAGACGACGAGAACGGGGACCCCGGCGTCGCGCGTCGCGATGATCCGCTTGTGGATGAACTCGATCGACCCGACGTCGACGCCGCGCGTGGGCTGCGAGGCGAGGAACAGCCGCAGCTCGCGGCTGAGCTCGCGCGCGATGACAACCTTCTGCTGATTGCCGCCGGACAGCGACCCCGCCGGCTGGTGCGGACCCTGGGTCCGGATGTCGAACTCCTCGATCCGCTCCTTCGCGAAGCGGTCCAGCACGCTGCGCCGGATCGTCGCGGCGGTGGTGAAGGCGGGATCGGACGACCGGTCGAGGATGAGGTTCTCGGCCACGGTGAAGGCGCCGACCAGCCCGTCCTCGGTGCGGTCCTCGGGGATGAAGCCGACGCCCTCGTCGAGGATGGCCCGGACGCTGCGCCCGACCAGCTCCACGCCGTCGAGGCTGACCGAGCCGGTCACGCGCGTCTGCAGCCCCACGATCGCCTCGGCGAGCTCGGTCTGGCCATTGCCCTGGACGCCCGCGATGGCCACCACCTCGCCGGGGCGCACGTCGAAGGAGATGCTGTCGACGACCACCTCGCCGCGCTCGGTGAGCACGCGGAGGTCGCGCACCTCGAGACCGCCCGCGCCGACCTGCGGCGGCTCCTTGTGCACGGTGAGCTCCACCGCACGGCCGACCATCATCGAGGCCAGCTCGGTGTTCGACGCGGTCGGGCTCGCCTCCCCCACGACCCGGCCGAGGCGGATCACGGTGATCCGGTCGGCCACCTCGCGCACCTCGCGCAGCTTGTGGGTGATGAACACGATCGAGGTGCCCTCGTCCCGCAGCTGACGCATGATGCCCATCAGCTCATCGGTCTCCTGCGGGGTGAGCACGGCGGTGGGCTCGTCGAAGACGAGGATCCTGGCGTCGCGGGCGAGCGCCTTGATGATCTCGACGCGCTGCTGCACGCCCACCGGCAGGTCTCCGACGAGGGCGTCCGGGTCGATGTGGAAGCCGAACCGCTCCGACACGGTGCGGACGTGCTCCCGCGCCTTGCCGAGGTCGAGGGCGCCGATCGCGTTGGTGTCCTCGTGCCCGAGCATGACGTTCTCGGCCACGGTGAACACGGGGATCAGCATGAAGTGCTGGTGCACCATGCCGATGCCGGCAGCCATCGCGTCTCCCGGCCCCCGGAAGTGCTGCACCTCGCCGTCCAGCAGGATCTCGCCCTCGTCGGCCTGGTACAGGCCGTAGAGCACGTTCATCAGCGTCGACTTGCCCGCGCCGTTCTCGCCCAGCAGCGCGTGGATCTCCCCGGGCTGGACCACCAGATCGATGTGATCGTTGGCCGTGAGGCTGCCGAAACGCTTCGTGATGCCACGGAGCTCGAGCTTCATACTGTGCACCTTATCCACAAAGAGCGGACCCCAGAAAGGACTCCGACCGGGGATGCGAGGCACCCCCGGTCGGGCCGGTGCGGCCGGCGTGGCGGCCGCCTGTCCGCTTACGGCGAGCTCGGCGAGGTGACCTCGAGCGAACCGTCGATGATCGCGGCCCGCAGGGCGTCCAGCTCGTCGAGCAGACCGTCGGGCAGCTGGCTCTCGAAGTCGTGGAAGCTCGACAGGCCGACGCCCTCGTTCTCGAGGGTCCCGACGTACGGCGTGACGTCGAAGTCGCCGCTGGCCGCCGACATGACCGCGTCGTACACGGCGTTGTCGATGTTCTTCAGGATGGACACGAACACCATCGGAGCGATCTCGGGAGCCGTCTCGTACAGGTCGGCGTCGACGCCGAGCAGCACGGTGTCCTCACCGCTGTCGGTGATGGCCGCGGCCGCGCTCTGGAAGATCGGGCCGCCGACGGGCAGGATCACGTCGACACCCTGGTCGAGGATGCCCTGCGCCGTCTGCTTGGCGGTGTCGTTCGGGGCGAAGCCGCCCGTGAAGGCGCCCTCCTGCGCGGCGACGTCCCAGCCGAAGGTCTGGACGCTGGCGCCCTTGTCCTCGTTGTACTTGTCCACGCCGTCGACGAAGCCGTCCATGAAGATCGTCACCGGCGGGATCGGGATGCCGCCGAAGGTGCCGACCTTGTTCACGCCGGATGCGGCGGACCATGCCGCGGACGCGTAGCCGCCGAGGTAGGCCGCCTGGACCGTGTCGAACAGGAGCGGCTTGATGTTGGGCGCGTCGGTCGTCCCGTCGCCGATGGGGTTGCCGTCGTCATCCTCGGCACCGGTGTTGTCGGCCCAGTCGTCGATGATCGCGTAGTTGATGTCGGGGTTGGCCAGGGCCGAGGCGACGGTGTCGGGCGACAGCTTGAAGCCGACCGAGATGATGAGCGTGCAGCCCTCGGCGACGAGGTTGTCGAGGTTCGGCGCGTAGTCGTTCGCCGAGCCGGACTCGACCTCGCCGGCCTCGACGCCCAACTCGGCCGCTGCGCGCTCGATGCCGGCCTTCGCCGACTGGTTGAACGACTTGTCGTTCCAGCCGCCGTCATCGGAGACGATGCACGGCTTGAAGTCGGCATCCACCTCCGGCGCTCCGGACGTGGGTGTGGACTCGGGTGCCGCGCCGCAGCCGGCGAGCGCCACGAACAGTCCTGCGGCGGCCGTGACGCCCAGGAGCTTCTTGGTGGTAGAGATGGTCAACTCACGCCTCCCCATCGATCGACCGCGGATTTCGCGGTGCATAGAGAAGTTACCCAGTGTGACGCGCGGGTTGCATACGCAGGAAGGCCTGAAAAGCGAAAGGTTACCAAGACGCAACAGAGCGCATGGGCTACAGCACGTCGCCGCGTCCGGTCAGCTTCAGGGCGTCCACGACGCCCTTGACGCGCTGGGCGTGTTCGCTCGTGGTGACCAGCAGCGCGTCCTCGGTGTCGACGATCACGATGTCCTTGACCCCGATGACGCTGATGACGCGCTGGGTCTGGCTGACGAGGATGCCGCTGGCGGTGTCGGCGAGCACGCGCGCGTTCTGTCCGAGGATCGCGAGGTTGTCCTTGCGGCCGCCCGAGTTGAGCTTGGCGAGACTGGCGAAATCGCCCACGTCGTCCCAGTCGAAATGCCCGGGGATCACAGCCAGCCGGCCCCGCTCGGCGGCCGGCTCGGCGACCGCGTAGTCGATGGCGATCTTCTTCAGCGTCGGCCAGACCCGGTCCACCACCGGTCCCCGGCGGTCGCGGTCGTCCCACGCCTCGGCGAGGTCCATGAGCCCTGCGTACAGGTGCGGCTCGTTCTCGGCGATCTCGCCGAGCAGCACATCGGCGCGGGCGATGAACATGCCCGCGTTCCACAGGTACGAGCGGTCGCCGTAGTACTCGCGCGCCGTCTCCAGGTCGGGCTTCTCCACGAAGCGCTCCACCAGGGCCGCCTCCGGCGCTCCGTCGATGACCAGCTCGCGTCCCTTCCTGATGTAGCCGAAGCCCACCGAAGGCTCGATGGGCGGGATGCCGATCGTGCAGATGTACCCTTCGCGGGCCACCGCCACCGCCTGCTGCACCGCCCACTCGAACACCTGGGTGCCGCGGATGACATGGTCGGCGGCGAACGAGCCGATGATCACATCCGGCTCGCGCTGTGCGAGCACGGCGGCGGCCAGGCCGATCGCGGCGGTGGAATCGCGCGGCTCGGATTCGAGCAGCACGTTGTGGTCGGGGATGGCGGGCAGCTCCTTCTCGACGGCGGCGCGGTGCGCCCGACCGGTGACCACCGCGATGCGGTCGTGACCGGTCAGCGGCTCCAGCCGATCCCAGGTGTCGCGCAGCAGCGTCTGCCCGGATCCGGTCAGGTCGTGCAGGAACTTGGGCGCATCCGCGCGGGAGAGCGGCCACAGGCGGCTGCCGATCCCGCCCGCGGGGATGACGGCGTAGAAGTCCTCGATCGGCTCGGCCATGAAGCCAGGGTAGCCGCGGCGTCCGGCAGGGCCCCGGGTAAGGCCGCCCTAATCGCCGAAGGCGGCGGCGACGGGAATAGGATGAAACACACAGGTTCCAAAAGGGAGGATGACCGTGTCCGCACCAGCACGCGTCACGCCGTCGTTGTCGGAGACCACCTCCAGCACTCCCCGCGGCACGCTCTATCGCGGCCACGAGGGCATGTGGTCGTGGGTCCTGCACCGCATCACGGGCGTGGCCATCTTCTTCTTCCTGCTCGTGCACATCCTCGACACCGCCCTCGTGCGGGTCTCGCCCGAGGCGTACAACGCGGTCATCGGCACGTACAAGAACCCGATCATGGCGCTCGGCGAGGTCGTGCTGGTCGGTGCCGTCGCCTATCACGCCTACAACGGGCTGCGCATCGTCCTCGTCGACTTCTGGTCCTGGGCGACGCGGCACCAGCGCCGGCTGTGGTGGGGCGTGATCGGGCTGTGGCTGGTCACGATGCTCGGGTTCGCCCCGCGACATCTGATGCTCGCGTTCGGAGGGGGCAGCTGATGAGTGCGACCATCGCCGATCCCCGTACCTCGCACGCCACCACCCGCCGGGGGATGAACCTGGAGAAGTGGGGCTGGGTGTACATGCGCGTCTCGGGCGTGCTGCTGATCATCCTGATCTTCGGCCACCTGTTCGTGAACCTCATGGTGGGCGAAGGCATCCACGGCATCGACTTCGCCTTCGTGGCCGGCAAGTTCGCCACGCCGTTCTGGCAGTGGTGGGACGTCATCATGCTGTGGCTCGCGCTGATCCACGGCGCCAACGGCATGCGCACCATCGTCAACGACTACGTGACCGGGCCCCGCGTGCGCGCCGTCCTGCTGTGGGCGCTGGGGCTGTCCGCGGCCTTCCTCATCCTGCTGGGGACGCTGGTGGTCTTCACCTTCGACCCCTGCCCGGCCGGATCGCCTGCCGACCTCCTCCCGGCGTTCTGCGCCGAGCTGTGACGTCGAGACAACGAGATGGAGGCCTCCCACCCGTGAGCACCCAGAGCAGCGCCAGCGAGACCGTCGTCAAGGACGGCGTCCACTACCACCAGTTCGACATCGTCATCGTCGGCGCCGGCGGCGCCGGGATGCGGGCGGCGATCGAGGCGGGACCGGGCGCCAACACCGCGGTCATCTCGAAGCTGTACCCGACGCGCTCGCACACCGGCGCCGCGCAGGGCGGCATGGCCGCCGCGCTCGCGAACGTCGAAGAGGACTCGTGGGAGTGGCACACCTTCGACACGGTCAAGGGGGGTGACTACCTCGTCGATCAGGACGCCGCCGAGATCCTCGCCAAGGAGGCGATCGACGCCGTCATCGACCTCGAGAACATGGGGCTGCCGTTCAACCGCACGCCCGACGGCAGGATCGACCAGCGCCGCTTCGGCGGGCACACCGCCGACCACGGGAAGACCCCGGTGCGGCGGGCCTGCTACGCCGCCGACCGCACCGGCCACATGATCCTGCAGACGCTGTTCCAGAACTGCGTCAAGCTCGGCATCAACTTCTTCAACGAGTTCTATGTGCTCGACCTCATCACGGTGAAGGACGACGAGGGGCGCACCGGCGTCGCCGGCGTCGTGGCCTACGACCTGGCCACCGGCGACCTGCACGTGTTCCACTCCAAGGCGGTCATCTTCGCCACCGGCGGCTTCGGCAAGATCTTCAAGACCACCTCGAACGCCCACACGCTCACCGGCGACGGCGTCGGCATCATCTGGCGCAAGGGGCTGCCGCTGGAGGACATGGAGTTCTTCCAGTTCCATCCCACCGGGCTGGCGGGCCTGGGCATCCTTCTCACCGAGGGCGCCCGCGGCGAGGGCGCGATCCTGCGCAACGTCTCGGGCGAGCGCTTCATGGAGCGCTACGCCCCCACCATCAAGGACCTCGCGCCACGCGACATCGTCAGCCGCTGCATGGTGCAGGAGGTGGCGGAGGGCCGGGGCGCCGGGCCGCATCGCGACTACGTGCTCCTGGACTGCACCCACCTGGGCGCCGAGGTGCTCGAGACCAAGCTGCCCGACATCACCGAGTTCGCCCGCACCTACCTGGGAGTGGACCCCGTGGTCGAGCCCGTGCCGGTGATGCCCACCGCGCACTACGCGATGGGCGGCATCCCCACGACCAACGACGCCGAGGTGCTCGCCGACAACACCACCGTCGTCCCGGGTCTGTACGCCGCCGGGGAGTGCGCGTGCGTGTCGGTGCACGGCTCGAACCGCCTGGGCACCAACTCCCTGCTCGACATCAACGTGTTCGGCAAGCGCGCCGGCCGCAACGCGGTCGAGTACGTCAAGACGGCCGAGCTCCTGCCGCTGCCGGAGGACCCCGCCCGCGAGGTGCGCGAGATGATCGAGGGCCTGCGCGACAATCCCGGCACCGAGCGCGTCGCCGTGCTGCGCAAGACGCTACAGGAGGAGATGGACCGCAAGGCGCAGGTGTTCCGCACCGAGCAGTCGCTGACCGAGGTCCTCGACACGATCGAGGATCTGCGCACCCGGTACCGGAACGTGCACGTCGACGACAAGGGCAAGCGGTTCAACACCGATCTGCTCGAGGCCGTCGAGCTCGGCTTCCTGCTCGACATCGCCGAAGTGGTCGTCTACGCGGCGCGCAACCGCAAGGAGAGCCGCGGCGGGCACATGCGGGACGACTACCCGCAGCGCGACGACGAGAACTACATGCGGCACACGATGGCGTACCTCACGGGCGATCCGCACTCCTCCCATCCCGACGACCACATCACGCTGGACTTCAAACCCGTCGTCATCACCCGCTACCAGCCGATGGAGAGGAAGTACTGATGTCGTCCGTCGTTCGAGAGGACCCGGCGGAGATCGCCGCCGAGGAGTCGATCACTCCGGCCCTGGAGGTCCCGGAGGAGCTGGAGGCGGTCGAATCGGCGCCGGAGACGGGCATCCAGTCGTTCCTGGTCACCTTCATCATCCGCCGCTTCAACCCGGAGGTCGACGAGGAGCCGCGCTGGGTCGACTACGACGTCGAGGTCTACTCCACCGATCGCGTCCTGGACGCGCTGCACAAGATCAAGTGGGAGGTCGACGGATCGCTGACCTTCCGCCGGTCGTGCGCGCACGGCATCTGCGGGTCGGACGCGATGCGCATCAACGGCCGCAACCGGCTGGCGTGCAAGACGCTCATCAAGGACCTCGACATCGCCCAGCCCATCTACATCGAGGCGCTCAAGGGCCTGCCCCTGGAGAAGGACCTCGTCGTCGACATGGAGCCGTTCTTCGCGTCGTACCGCGAGGTCAAGCCGTTCCTGATCGCGAACTCGACGCCGGAGCCGGGCAAGGAGCGCATCCAGTCGGTGGCGAACCGGGCGATCTTCGACGACACCACCAAGTGCATCCTGTGCGCAGCCTGCACCTCGTCGTGTCCGGTGTTCTGGACCGACGGCCAGTACTTCGGTCCGGCGGCCATCGTGAACGCGCACCGCTTCATCTTCGACTCCCGCGACGACGCCGCCGACGTGCGGCTGGACATCCTCAACGACAAGGAGGGCGTGTGGCGCTGCCGGACGACCTTCAACTGCACCGAGGCGTGCCCGCGGGGCATCGAGGTCACCAAGGCCATCGCCGAGGTGAAGCAGGCGGTGCTGCGGCGCGGGTGACCTGCGCTCTGCCCTAGTCTGGCGTCGTGGCGGAGAGACGGTCGCGGCGGCACCCGGAGCCGGCGCCCCTGCCCGGTGGGTCGGGGGCGTCCGACGACGACCCGGCGCAGCACGGCTGGGAGGCGGCGCAGTCGTCGCTGCGCGAACGCCTCGACGAGCCGATCGCCCGCGCCACCGCGATCACCCGGCGCACGCTCGCCTGGTTCCCGGTCCGGGTGTGGCGCCATTTCCTGCGGCACAACGGCTTCCTGCTCGCAGCGAGCATCAGCTACCAGTCGCTGTTCGCGATCTTCGCGGTCGTCTACGTCGCCTTCGCCACGGTGGGGCTGTGGCTGGGCGGCAGCACGCGGGCCATCGATGGCCTGATCCGCCTCATCAACAGCTGGATCCCGAACCTCATCAGCGAGAACGGGCTCGTCACCCCCGAGCAGGTGGAGTCGGTCGCGTCCGAGAGCGGCAGCGTGCTGGCGATCACCGGCGCGATCGCGGTGGTGGTGGCGCTGTGGACGGCGATCAGCTTCGTCACCTTCACCCGCCGTGCGGTGCGCGACATCTTCGGACTGCCCTTCGACAGCCGCAACTACTTCTACCTCAAGGCCCGAGACCTCCTCGCGGCCATCATCTTCGGGCTGGCGCTCGTCCTGGGCGCAGGACTCGGCGTCCTCGCCTCGGGCGCGCTCGACCTCATGCTGTCGCTGTTCGGCCTGGACACCCAGTCGTTCCTGTCGCAGCTGGTGGTCAAGACCCTGTCGCTGCTGGTGGCCGTCGTCGTCAACGGTGCCGCGCTCGGCGGCCTCGTCCGCTTCCTCACCGGCGCCGAGCTCCCGTGGCACACGATCTGGCCCGGCGCGCTGGCGGCCGGCGTCGCCATCGCCGTGCTGCAGGTGCTGGCGGGCCTGCTGTTCCAGTACACGCCGACGAACCCGCTGCTGCTGTCGTTCTCGGTCTTCATCGGGTTCCTGCTGTGGTTCCGCTTCGTGGGGATCGTGATCCTCGTCGGGGCGGCCTGGATCGCCGTGACCGCGACCGACCGCCATCTCCCCATCCAGCCGCTGAGCGAGGCCGAGCGGCTCGCGGCGGAGCACGAAGCGCTGACGGTCGCCGCACGCGTGCGGCTGCGGGTGGCGGAGCAGCAGCGCACCACAGCTCCCTGGTACGCCGTGTGGGCGGCGACCCGAGACGTGCGTCGCGCCCGCGATGAGCTCGCTCGGCTGGAGGCGACCGCTCCCCCGCGGCCGGCGGATCCCTGGCTGCCGTGACCGTCGGCGCCCGCGGTTAGGCTGGAGCACGTGCCCCGCCGTGTCCGCATCGCCTCTGTCAACGTCAACGGAATCCGCGCCGCCGCACGCAAGGGGATGCTCGAGTGGCTCGCCGAGGCGGATGTCGACATCATGGCGCTGCAGGAGGTGCGCGCCAGCGCCGAGCAGCTGGCCGCCGCGCTCCCGGGCTGGGAGCTGGTCAGCGACGAGGCGCTCGCGAAGGGACGCGCGGGGGTGGCGATCGCCTCGCGAAGCGCGGGCCTCGAGGTCCGCCGTGTGCTCGGCGACGCCGAGACCCTCGACTCGGCGGGCCGCTGGATCGAAGCCGACTTCGACGTCGACGGCGAGCGCCTCACCGTCGTGAGCGCCTACGTGCACACCGGCGAGGCCGACACCCCGCGGCAGGATCTCAAGTGGGCTTTCCTGGACGCGATGGAGCGGCGGATGCCGCAGCTGGCCGCGACATCCTCGCTCGCGGTCGTCATGGGCGACCTGAACGTCGGGCACCGCGAACTCGACATCCGCAACTGGAAGGGCAACCTCAAGAAGTCGGGCTTCCTCCCCCGCGAGCGCGCCTACTTCGACCGGTTCCTGGCGCCCGCGGGCGAGACGGTCACCGCCGTGGACGGCACGACGGGCACGGGCCTGGGGTGGGTGGATGTCGGACGCCGGTGGCACGGCGACATCGACGGACCGTACACCTGGTGGGCCATGCGCGGCCGCGCGTTCGACAACGACGCAGGCTGGCGCATCGACTATCACCTCGCCACCCCTGCGCTGGCCGAGCGCGTCACCGACTACCGCGTGGTCCGCGCCCCGTCGTGGGACACGCGATGGAGCGACCACGCTCCGGTCGTCGCGGACTACACCCTCGGTCGCTGAACGGCGCGCCGGCGGCGGCGCTCAGGCGGCACCGGGCAGCACGACGTCGAACCGGCAGCCACCGTGGACGCGCGCGCTCGCGGCGTGATCGCAGTGCTCGCCCTCGCGGCCTGCGCGTGCGTGCTCGTCGCCGATCTGTCGCAGATGAGCCGCGGCGAGGTCGAGCGCATCTGGCTGCCGTTCGTGCCGTGGCTGCTCGTGGGCACGGCACTGCTGCCGCCGCGCTGGCGCGCGGGGGGCCTGGCGGGGCAGGCGGCGTTCGCGATCGTCGTGCAGCACCTGCTTCAGACCGGCTGGTGAGGCCGCGCCCTCGCCGGGCTCACACGTGCGCGGACTGCCCGCGGCGCGCGAGGCGCATCCAGGTCTCGACGACCGTGTCGGGGTTCAGCGACATCGACTCGATGCCCTGGTCGACGAGCCAGTCGGCCAGGTCGGGGTGATCGGAGGGGCCCTGGCCGCAGATGCCGATGTACTTGCCGCGCCGGGTGCACGCCTCGATGGCCATCTTCAGCACCGCGAGCACCGCCGGATCGCGCTCGTCGAAGGTCGCCGCGACCAGCGACGAGTCACGGTCCAGGCCCAGCACGAGCTGGGTCATGTCGTTCGACCCGATCGAGAAGCCGTCGAACACGTCCAGGAACGCGTCGGCCAGCAGGGCGTTCGACGGGATCTCGCACATCATCACGACCTCGAGCCCGTTCTCGCCGCGGCGCAGGCCGTTCTCGGCGAGCAGGTCGACGACGGCCTGACCCTCGGCGACCGTGCGCACGAACGGCACCATGAGCTTGACGTTCGAAAGCCCCATCTTGTCGCGCACGTGGCGCATCGCCTCGCACTCCATGTCGAAGCAGGCACGGAAGTCCGGTGACACGTAGCGCGCGGCCCCGCGCCACCCGAGCATCGGGTTCTCCTCTTCGGGCTCGTACCGGTCGCCGCCGAGGAGATTCGCGTACTCGTTCGACTTGAAGTCGCTCATCCGCACGATGACCGGCTCGGGGGCGAAGGCGGCCGCGATCATCGACACGCCCTCCGCCACGCGCTGCACGAAGTAGTCCCGGGGCGACGCGTACGCCGCGATGCGCTCGTCGACCTGGGCCTTCAGATCGGCCGGCAGGCTCTCGTGCTCCAGCAGCGCCCGCGGGTGGATGCCGATCTGCCGGTTGATGATGAACTCCAGGCGTGCGAGCCCGACGCCGCGGTGGGGCAGCTTGGCGAACGAGAACGCCTGATCCGGCGTGCCCACGTTCATCATGATCTTCACCGGCAGCTCGGGCATCGCGTCCAGGTGGGTCTCCTCCTCGGCGAAGTCCAGTGCGCCCCGATAGACGAAGCCGTCGTCGCCCTCGGCACACGAGACGGTGACCTCCGCCCCGTCCCGCAGCGTGCGGGTGGCATCCCCCGTCCCCACCACCGCCGGGATTCCCAGCTCGCGCGCGATGATCGCGGCGTGGCAGGTGCGTCCGCCGCGGTCGGTGACGATCGCCGAAGCGCGCTTCATGATCGGCTCCCAGTCCGGGTCGGTCATGTCGGCGACGAGCACGTCGCCGGGCTGGAAGCGGTCCATGTGCGCCACATCGTCGAGCACGCGCACGGGGCCCGCGCCGATGCGCTGGCCGATCGCGCGGCCGGTCACCAGCACGTCGCCGCGCTCGCGCAGGACGAACCGCCGCATCACCGTGCCGTCGGCGCGCGAGACGACGGTCTCGGGTCGCGCCTGCACGATGAACAGCTCGCCGGTCACGCCGTCCTTGGCCCACTCGATGTCCATGGCGCGGCCGTAGTGCTCCTCGATCACGAGCGCCTGCCGGGCGAGCTCCTCCACGTCGGCGTCGGCGATGCAGAAGCGGCGGCGGTCGGCATCCGGCACGTCCTCGAACGCTGTCGACCCCCCGACGCTCACGCCCGCGGTGTACCGCATCGCGATGGCCTTCTCACCGACCTGCCGCTTGAGGATCGCGGGGCGCCCGGCCCGCAGCGCCGGCTTGTACACGTAGAACTCGTCCGGGTTCACCGCGCCCTGCACGACCGCCTCGCCGAGCCCGTAGGCGCCGGTGACGAACACGGCGTCGGCGAAGCCCGACTCGGTGTCGACGGTGAACATCACGCCGGACGCACCGGCATCCGACCGCACCATCCGCTGCACGCCCGCGGACAGCTCGACCTCGTGGCGGTCGAATCCGTGATGGGCGCGATAGGCGATCGCGCGGTCGTTGTAGAGCGACGCGAACACGAGCTTGACGGCCCGCAGCACATTGTCGATGCCGCCGATGTTCAGGTAGGTCTCCTGCTGGCCGGCGAAGCTCGCATCGGGAAGGTCCTCGGCGGTCGCGCTCGAGCGGACGGCCCAGGTCACCTCGTCCGGCTGCGGGTCGCCCGCGACGAGGCGGTCGTACGCGCTGCGGACGTCGCGCTCAAGCTCGGCGGGGAACGGCTGCTGCTCGATCCAGCCGCGGATCTCCGCGCCGACGCGGGCGAGCTCGGCGACGTCGTCGATGTCGAGCGCGCCCACAGCCGCCGCGATCCGATCGCGCAGGCCGCCCTCGGCGAGGAAGGCGCGGTACGCGTCGGCCGTCGTGGCGAAGCCGCCCGGCACCTTCACGCCCGCGTCGGCGAGGTTCGAGACCATCTCGCCCAGCGACGCGTTCTTGCCGCCCACCTGCGGCAGGTCCGCCATGCCGATGTCTTGGAACCACAGGATGTTCGCCATCTCTCCACCTTCAGCTCAGGCACCGCGCAGCTTCATGGTCTGCATGATGACCGCGGACATCTCCTCGACGCTCTTGGTCGCGGAGTTGAGGAACGGCACCCGCTGACGCCGGTACAGGTCTTCGGCCCGGCGCAGCTCGAGCGTGCACTGCGCCAGGCTCGCGTAGCGCGAGCCGGGGCGGCGCTCGTGCCTGACCTGGCTGAGCCGCAGCGGCGTCGTGGTCAGGCCGAAGCAGCGCTCGCGGTAGGGCGCCACGGCGCGCGGCAGACCCTCGGTCGGGAAGTCGTCGTCGGTGAGCGGGTAGTTCGCCACGAGGAGGCCGTACTGCAGGGCGAGGTACATCGTGGTGGGCGTCTTGCCGCAGCGGCTGGGCGCGATGATGACGACGTCGGCGATGTCGAGTGCGCGCATGGACTGGCCGTCATCGTGCTCGATGGCGTATTCCACCGCGCGCATGCGGTTGAGGTAGCGCGTCATGTCGCCGACGCCGTGATACTGGCCGAGCTGCTCGGACGCGGTGGTGCCCAGCGCCGACTCCAGTTCGGTGAGGTGCCCGGCGAGCAGGTCGATTCCGACCGCCCGCGCAGACGAGAGGATGCTGCGCAGCGCCGCCTGCTTCACGGTCGTGAACACCAGCGGCTCAAGGCCCGCGTCTGCGGCGGCGTCGATCTCGGCGACCACCGCGCGGGCCCCCTGCTCGGTGTCGACGAACGGGACCGTGTGGCGCACGAACGCGATGGTCGGGAAGTTCGCCAGCAGCGCGTTGCCGAGGGTCTCGGCGGTGATGCCCGTGCTGTCGGACACGAAGTACGCCGCGCGCCGGTCCGTCGGCTCCGGCGCCGACAGCGGCGCCACCGGGACGCTGGGGTCGATCATCTCTGACTCTCTGCGCGGGGCCGCCCCGCTCTCTGGTCAGGCTAAGCCCCCACGGCGCGCACGGACAGGGACCTCGGTCCTGCAAGAAGCGCCGATCTTCACCGATCGGCAAGTCACACAGCCGGTCCGGGCGACTCCGGCGCCAGCGTCCGGCGCAGCATCCCCATCAGCGTGTGCACGGTCTGGTCGAGGTCGTCCTCCGCGCCGGCGCGGGTGACCAGCCAGACATCCAGGGCCTGACCCATCCCCATCGCGACGGCGACCAGCAGCTGCGCGGGCAGGTCGCTGCGCACCGCACCCGCCCGCTGCCCGGCCGCGATCGTGCCCAGCAGCCAGGGCATCATGTCGTGCTCGGCCTCACGCTGGGCGCCGCCCAGTGCGGTCGAGCGCGCTCCGGTGAGCCAGTCGCGCAGCAGCGCCGACAGCCGCGGGTTCGCGACGAGCCGCCGCATCAGGTCGATGTACAGCCGCTCCAGCGTCGACCAGAACCCGTCGGCATCCGTCTCCTCCAGACTCGGGAGCGGACCGCCGTCGGCCAGCAGTCGCTCCACCTGGTCGCGGATGACGTGCGCGTAGAGATCCTCCTTGCCGTCGAAGCAGTAGTAGAGGGCACCCTTGGAGGTGCCCGCCGCCGCGATGATGCGATTGAGGGATGCCCCGGCGAATCCGTGCGCGGAGAACTCCTCGAGGGCCGCGGCGACGATCGCCTCCTGCTGGGCGGACGGGAGCCGGAAGAAGCGGGGACGGACCATCGGCGTCGCTCAGGCCGCCGCGGCGTGCGGCTCAGGCGGGGCGGGAAGCTCGATCGGGTCGCGCAGACTGTGGCCCATGGCGAGCCTGGCGACCAGCGGAATGGCCATGAGTGCGACCACCGTGTTGCGCAGCAGCAGCTGCATGCCGTTGCGCGGCGCGAAAGCGGCGCCCAGCCCCACAGCGGCATCCTGCTTGGTGGAGACCACCGACGCCAGCCGGCTCCGGTAGGCGGAGAATGCCACGCGGTGGTCGCCGTCCGCGCGGCTGAGCTCCCCCGCCAGCACATAGGCCTCGACCATCGCCAGGGCCGAGCCCTGGCCGGCCAGCAGCGAGGGACACGCGGCCGCGTCGCCGACGAGCGCGATCCGGCCGCTGGACCATGACGGCATGCGGATCTGACTCGCCCGGTCGAGGTAGAGCGTGCGCGCCTCGGGCAGCCGTGCGAGGATCGCCGGCACCTCCCACTTCAGCCCGCTCAGGCGAGAGCGAAGCAGCTCGCGCTGCGCCGCCTCGCCATCGGCGGGCACCTCGCCGTCGTGACGGAACATGAAGCAGAACATCGTGGCGTCGTCGCGCAGCGCGACCCGCAGGGTCTGCACCCCGACCTGCGTGCGGGTCACGGCGACCAGCTCGTCGCGCGGGCGATAGCCGTCGAGGTCGAACGCGGCGACGGCGATCCCGAGCTCGCGGGCGAACTGCTCCTCCGGTCCGAACGCGAGCGCACGCACCCGAGAGTGCAGTCCGTCGGCGCCGACGACGAGGTCGAACTCCTGGGGGGCGCGGTGTTCGAACTCGACCTGGACCTTCGTCCCGTCGTCGCGCAGGCTGCGCACCGTGTCGCCGAAGATCATCTCCACCTCGTCGTCCAGCGCGTCGCAGATCGCTCCGGCCAGGTCGGCGCGGGCGATCGACACGTACCGGCCGCCGGCTGTGCCGATGACCGGCCGCGGATCGAAGTGGGCGATTCGCCTGCCGCTGTCGGACACCTCGCGCACCTCGCGCATGACGTACCCCCGCTCCACCAGGCGCGGCACGATGCCCATCCGGTCGGCGACGTCGAATCCCGACCCCCAGAAGTCGACGAGATAGCCGCCGTCGCGCAGCGCGGGTGCATGCTCGACGATCACCGGCTCATGCCCGGCCCGATGCAGCCAGTACGCCAGTGTCGGGCCGGCGATGCCCGCTCCCACGATGAGGATCCGCATCCCATCACCTCTGTCCTCTGTCCTCGGTTCAGACCACTGGTCTGACCACTGGTTCGACGCTACGCCCGTCGGTCGTCGCGGGCAAGCCCCTGGCACGGACCGGCGCCTTCGGCTCCCTAGACTGGTGGGATGACCAGACCGCGCCTCTACTCGGGAATGCAGCCCTCGGCCGACTCGCTGCAGATCGGCAACTACATCGGGGCGCTCATGCAGTGGCGCGAGCTGCAGGAGTCGTACGAGGCGTACTTCTCGGTGGTCGACCTGCACGCGCTGACCCAGCCCAGCGAGCCGGCCGAGCTGCGCGAGAAGACGCGCCGCACCGCCGCCCAGTACATCGCCGCCGGCATCGAGCCGTCCAAGTCGACGCTCTACGTGCAGTCGCATGTGCCCGCACATGCCGAGCTGCAGTGGGTGCTCTCGACGATCACCGGCTTCGGCGAGGCGGGCCGGATGACGCAGTTCAAGGACAAGTCGCAGCGCTACGGCGCGGACGCGACCAACGTCGGGCTCTTCACGTACCCGGTGCTGATGGCCGCCGACATCCTCCTCTACCAGACCGACATCGTTCCGGTCGGCGACGATCAGAAGCAGCACGTGGAGCTCACCCGCGACCTCGCCGAGCGCTTCAACTCGCGGTACGGGAAGGCGTTCACCGTGCCGATGCCGGTCATCCAGCAGGAGACGGCGCGCATCTACGACCTGCAGAACCCGACCGCCAAGATGTCGAAGTCGGCCGAGTCCGACTCCGGCGTGATCTGGCTGCTGGATGACCCCGCCGTGTCGGCGAAGAAGATCATGCGCGCCGTGACCGACTCGGAGGGCTCGGTGCGCTACGACCGCGACGACAAGCCGGGCGTGTCGAACCTGCTGGTGATCTACGCAGCGCTGTCGGGGCGGCAGATCCCGGCCATCGAAGACGAATACGCGGGCCGCGGCTACGGCGACTTCAAGAAGGGCCTGGCGGAGGTCGTGGTCGAGGAGTTCGGCCCGGTGCGCGCTCGCGCGCTGGAGCTTCTCGACGACCCCGCCGAGCTCGACCGGGTGCTCGCCGCCAACGCCGAGAAGGCCTCTGCCGTGGCCGACGCCACCCTCGCGGACGTGTACGACAAGGTGGGCCTGCTGCGGAAGGTGTGACCCCCGGCGCGCAGGGAGTGACGCCCAGGGCATGACGCCCAGGTGTGCCGCCCAGGGTATGACGCCCAGGGCGTGACCCGTGGTCCCAGCCGGCAGCGGGTTACCCGTGGTCGCGGTGCGCAATTCAGTCTCCGCGGCACGCCCGCCAGGTCAGGTGGGCACGATCCCGCGGTGGCGGCACCCTGCCGGGTGCGCGGAGACTGAATTGCGGACGTCGCCGAGCTCGCATGGGCACCCGACGGTCAGGATGCGGACTGCAGGAGGCCGCGCAGCGCGGCCATGACCGAGTCCGGCTCGTACATGATGTCGGCGGCGGTCAGTCTCAGCACGCAGAAGCCTTGCCGGGCGAGCATCAGATCGCGGCGGTAGTCCGTGAGCTGCTGAGCCCAGTCGCTGTGGTGCGCCCGGCTGTCGCACTCGATCACGAGCCACCCGTCGACGACGAGGTCGACGAACCCGACGCCGGGGAACGCGACCTGGGGTTCGACGCGGCACCCCAGGCTCCGGACCATCAGCCGCACGAGGGTCTCCGGGCCGGATTGGGCGCGCCCGTCGACGAATCCGCGCAATACCCGATACCGCGCCGGCAGGGCGGCGAACACCTCGGCGAGCTGCTCCAGCCGCAGCAGCCCCTTGTTCAACGCACTGTCGATGGTGGCGACCGCGTGCCGCGGCGTCTGGCATCGCACGGCATTGATGAGTGCGTCGACGATCCCCACGCACGATCGCGTGGGCTCATCGATCAACGTGTGCCAGTGCAGCACGGGCTCACGCACCCCCCGCGGCGCGAGCCGCTTGGTGCGGCTTTCCGGAGACCGCATTCTGCTCGACCCCCGCGTCATGTGGACGTGGAGCGCGGGCGGGCCGAACACGAACACGCCGAGCAGCTGCAGGAGCGAAAGGCATCCCAGCAGACCGCCCACCCGCACGGCCTCGACGAGGTCGCGCGGCGCGTCGGGCGGAAGGTAGCGGTCTCGGCGCGCCCGCACCAGCCGCCCGCTCCGGACCGCCGCGGTCAGCGCACGCGAGGTCCAGCCGGAGGCGATGAGCTCGGCGCGCGTCCAGACGTGCATCCTCCGAGGATCACCGCCCGCACCTGCTCGCCGTATCGACGTGGGCTCGATGGGGACGGCCGACGGCGCCCGCGACGTTGTGCAGGAGCGGACGTGCGGTCTCGGCACCGCACCCGGCCGCCCCGGCCGCCCGAACCGTTCGCAATTCAGTCCCGCCGCAGGCGGCCGCGCGCCCGACCAGCGAGAACACGCTGTTCATGCCGTCAGGCGGCTGCCGGCAGACTGAATTGCGAACCGGGTGAGTCGGGCCTGTGGCCATCCAGGCCCGGCGCCCCGGCACGCGGATACGGTGGAGCAGTGGAACCGGTCATCCTGCGCACAGCGCGGCTTGAGCTCTCCCGGCCGGTTGAGACCGATGTCGAGGCGATCTTCGAGGCCTGCCAGGATGCCGACATCCAGCGCTACACGACCGTGCCCTCCCCTTACACGCGGCAGCACGCCGAGGCGTTCGTCGAGAAGGTCGCGGCGGATTGGGCGAGCGCCGCGCATCTCACCTGGGCCATGCGCCATGAGGGCGGGCTGGCCGGCATGATCGGGCTGTACCGGCTCGACGGCAAGGGCACCGGGGAGCTCGGCTACTGGGTGACGCCGGCGTCGCGCGGCCGCGGCCTGCTCACGGAGGCGGCACACGCCGTCCTGGACTGGGGCTTCGCCGCCGACGGCTTGGACCTGGACCGCATCGAGTGGCGCGCCGTCGTCGGCAACACGGCATCGGCGCGCATCGGCCGCGCCCTCGGGTTCCGCTACGAGGGGCTGGTGCGGCAGGGCCTGGTGAGCACGCACGGTCGCGACGACGGCTGGATCGCGGGCCTGCTGCGCGACGACGACCGCACGCCGCAGCCCTGGCCGGTGCTGGAGCGGTGATCCCCGATCGGCCGGGCGCACCGCCCCGGTGCGTGCGAGGATGAACCCATGCCGGAGATGCCAGAGGTGCAGGGGCTCGTCGAGTTCCTGCGCGGCCGGGTCGTCGGTCTCACCCTCACGCGAACCTCCGTCGCGAACATCGCGGCGCTGAAGACCTACGACCCGCCGATCGATGCGCTCAAGGGCGCCGAGATCACCGGTGCCGACCGGCACGGCAAGTTCATCGATCTGTCCACCACCGCCGGTCACCTCGTCTTCCACCTCGCCAAGGCCGGCTGGCTGCGCTGGTACGACCGGCTGCCGACGACGATCATCAAGCCCGGCCGCACCCCGATCGCGCTGCGGGTCGCGCTCGACGACGGGTCGGGGTTCGATCTCACCGAGGCGGGCACCAAGAAGTCCCTCGCGGTGTACGTGGTGCGCGAGCCGTCCGCGGTGCCCGGCATCGCGCGCCTGGGCCCGGATCCGCTCGACCGGGCCTTCACCCGGGCGGTGTTCGCGGGCCTTCTCGCCGGCCGTCGCACGCAGATCAAGGGCGTCCTGCGCGATCAGTCGATCATCGCCGGAGTCGGCAACGCGTACTCCGACGAGATCCTGCACGCGGCGAAGATGTCGCCGTACGCCCTGGCCGCGTCCCTGACCGACGACGACATCGACCGCCTCTACGCGGCGACGATCGACACCCTCACCGAGGCGACCGAGGCCGCGTCGGGCAAGCCGCCGGCCGACCTCAAGGACGCCAAGCGCCGAGGCATGCAGGTGCACGGCCGACGCGGCGAGACGTGCCCGGTCTGCGGCGACGAGGTGCGCAGCGTGTTCTTCGCCGACAACAGCCTCGAGTACTGCCCGACCTGTCAGACGGGCGGGAAGATCCTCGCCGACCGCCGTCTGTCGCGCCTGCTGAAGTGACGATCAGGCGTCGGTGGCGCCCATGAGCACACGGGCGTCCTCGTCGACCCAGTCCAGCGACTTGGTCACCGCCTTCTGCCACTGCCGGTAGCGGCGCTCGCGCTCGTCCTCGGGCATGCGGGGCTCGAACCGCCGGTCCTGCTGCCAGTGCGAGCGCAGCTCCTCGCGGCTCGCCCAGACCCCCGTCGCCAGCCCCGCCGCGTACGCCGCGCCCAGCGCGGTGGTCTCCACGACCCGGGGCCGCACCACGGGCAGCCCCAGGATGTCGGCCTGGAACTGCATGAGCAGGTCGTCGCGGGTCATGCCGCCGTCCACGCGCAGCTCGGCAAGATCCCGTCCGGTGTCGCCGACGACCGCCTCGATCACGTCGCGCGTCTGGAACGCCGTCGACTCGAGCGCCGCACGGGCGATGTGCCCGCGGTTGACGAACCGGGTCATGCCGACCAGCGCGCCGCGGGCGTCGGGGCGCCAATACGGTGCGAACAGTCCCGAGAACGCCGGCACGAAGTATGCGCCGCCGTTGTCTTCCACGGATGCCGCGAGCGCCTCGACATCCTCGGATCGCCGGATGATCCCCAGGTTGTCGCGCAGCCACTGCACCAGCGATCCGGTGACGGCGATCGACCCCTCCAGGGCGTAGCGCGCCGGCTCGGAGCCGATCCGGTAGGCGACCGTCGTGATCAGGCCGTGCTGCGACCGGACGATCTGCTCGCCCGTGTTCACGAGCAGGAAGTTGCCGGTCCCGTAGGTGTTCTTCGACTCCCCCAGGTCGAACGCGGCCTGCCCGAACGTCGCCGCCTGCTGGTCGCCGAGGATGCCCGCCACCGGGATCCCGTCGGCGGCGCCGGGCAGCTGCACGTCGCCGAGGATCTCGGAGGACGAGTGGATGCCGGGCAGCATCGCCCGCGGGATGCCCCACACCTCCGGCAGCTCATCCGACCAGTCGAGCGTGCGCAGGTCCATCAGGAGAGTGCGGCTCGCGTTGGTGACGTCGGTGACGTGGATGCCTCCCCGGATCCCTCCGGTGAGGTTCCACACCAGCCAGGTGTCCGGAGTGCCGAACAGCAGATCTCCGCGCTCGGCGGCTTCGCGCGCGCCGCTGACGTGGTCGAGGATCCAGGCCACCTTCGATGCCGAGAAGTAGGTGGCCAGCGGCAGGCCGGTGGTCTCGGCGAATCGGTCCGCCCCGCCCTCGTCGATGAGCCGGTCGATGCGCGGCTGTGTGCGGGTGTCCTGCCAGACGAGCGCGTTGTGCACGGGCCGGCCGGTGCGCCGATCCCACACGATCGCCGTCTCGCGCTGATTGGTGATGCCGATCCCAGCGATGTCGGAGGGCGACAGCCGCGCCTGCGCCAGTGCCGACGAGAGCACCCACTCGGCGCCGGTCCAGATCTCCACCGGGTCGTGTTCGACCCAGCCCGCGCGCGGCAGGATCTGGTCGTGCTCGCGCTGTGCGGTGCTCACCACCTGCCCCTGCGCGTCGAAGACGATGGCTCGGGTCGACGTCGTGCCCTGATCGAGCGCAAGCACATGCTCTGCCACGCGGCCTCCTTGCTGCTGCGCGTCCAGGCTAGCGTGTGACAGCCATGGGCTCGGTCGGGTCTGCGGCCCGCACCGCCGCGAGGGCGCGGTCGACCTCGGCGCGGCGGGCCGGGGCATCCCATCCCAGCTCGTCGCCGATCGCGGCGGCGATCTCGACGGCCGCGTCGCGGGTCGCGCAGCCGAGGAACGCCAGCGACGTGCGGCGCATGAGCACGTCGTCGAGGTGCACGACCTGCTCGGTGCGCACGAGATGCCGCAGCTCGCCGGTGCTGAAGCCGGGCGCGTGCGTCAGCGGCGCGTCCGCGGCATCCGCCTCGATCGCCGCGATCACCTGCTCGGCGACCGTGCCGTAGCGGTCCAGCAGCACCGCCGCCCGGTCGCGTCCGACGACGGCGCCGTGCGCGTCGAGCCACCGCTGACGGGCGCGTTCGGTGGTCGGGCAGCCCCGGCCGCCCCCGATCGGGACGCCCTTGGTGGAGCGCCGGCGCGGCTGGGCAAGCGCCTGCAGCGCCCGGTCGGCGAGCCGCTCCGACGACGCCCGGAACGTCGTCCACTTGCCGCCCACGAGGCTCAGCACCTCCGGGGCGGCCGGATCGCCGCCGAGGCGCTGGGACTCGATGCGGTAGTCGCGGGAGACGAAGCCCGGCGCCAGATCGCCATGGCCGGGCAGCGGCCGCACGCCCGCGAACCGGTAGACGATCCGCGCGCGGTCGACCACGATGTCCGGGAACACGTGCGCGATGAGGTCGATGAAGTAGTCGACCTCTTCGTCGGTGCACACGATCGGATCGCGCATGTCGTGCTCGAGATCGGTGGTGCCCACCAGCACGCGCCCCTTGAGCGGGTAGATGAGCACGATGCGTCCGTCGCGGTGCTCGAAGAACAGCTCGCGTCCGGCCGTCGCCTCGAGCAGCTCCGGGTCGTCGAGCACGATGTGCGACCCTTTCGTCCCGCCCATGTAGGCGGTGGGGTCGCCGAGGGCGAGGTTGGTGAGGTCGGTCCAGGGTCCCGACGCGTTGACGATGACGGATGCCGCGAACGCGACCTGCTCCGCGCCGGACGCGAGGACGACGCGGCTTCCCTCGACCCCGACCGCGGCGGTGTAGTTGGCTGCCCGCGCGCGGCCGCCGCCGGCGGCGACGCCGTCGCGGAGCACGTCGAGCGCGAGGCGCTCCGGATCGTGCAGGGATGCGTCCCAGTACGTCGCCGTGTACTTCACCTCGGGGTTCAGCCGCGGCAGATCCTCGAGCGACCGCCGGCGCCCGCGGAACTCGTGGCGCGGCACCGCGCCGCCGCCGAAGAGGCCCCCGCCGCGCGAGAAGGAGTCGTAGATGACGAGCCCGATCTTGATGAGCGCAGCGCCGCGCTCGCGGCGCGCTCCCTTCCCGTGGCGCAGGAACCGCAGCGGGGCGCCGAGCACGCCCGAGAAGGTGGAGAAGATCGGGATGGTCGTCTGCAGGGGGCGCACGTAGTGCGGGGCCGTCTTCAGCAGTCCGTTGCGTTCGGTGACGGCCTCGTGGACGAGACGGAACTCGCCGTTCTCGAGATAGCGGATGCCGCCGTGGATCATGTGCGACGAGGCGGCCGAGGCGCCGCTGACGAAATCGCCGCGCTCGACGAGCGCCACATCCACGCCCTGCATCGCGAGGTCGCGGAAGGTCGCCAGACCGTTGATGCCCCCGCCGATGATCAGCACGTCGGCGTACGGGCGCCCGGCGAGCGCGGCGAACCCCTGTTCCGCATCGTGCTCAGGCATCCGCTCCCCTTCCCCGACTCCAGGCTACGTCGACTCGGCGAGACCGGAGCGCAGCCCCGCGGAATGAAACCGGGGGCCGCGCGTTGACTACACTGGAACACAACGTGCTCCGGGGTCGGTGGGAATCCGAACCGGCGGTGACAGTCCGCGAGCCTGACGCCACATCGTGGCGGAGGGCTGATCCGGTGGAAATCCGGAACCGACGGTGATGCGATGCGAAGGCGTCGCTAGTCCGGATGGGAGGCAGCACGGATGTCGCGGGCACCCGCGGCGTCCCGGCCACGCGCCCGCAAGCCCCGGAGTCCGGAAGGACAGGGACAGATGGCGCAGGGCGACACCGAGCACGCGGCGATGGGCCGCGCCTTCGAGCTCGCGCGGCGCGGGCCGCGGGGGTTCAATCCGCAGGTCGGCGCGGTCATCCTCTCCCCCGCCGGAGAGGTGCTCGCCGAAGGCTGGCACCGCGGGGCCGGCACGACGCACGCCGAGGTCGACGCGCTCTCTCAGCTGCCGCAGGGCGCCGCAGCCGGCGCGACCGCGGTCGTGAGCCTGGAGCCCTGCAATCACACCGGTCACACCGGCCCCTGCAGTGAGGCGCTGATCGCGGCGGGCGTGGCCCGAGTGGTGTATTCGGTCGACGACCCCGGACTCATCTCCCGCGGCGGTGCCAAGCGCCTGCGCGAGGCAGGGGTCGAGGTCGTCGCAGGCGTCCGGCACGACGAGGGCGCCGAGCTGCTGGACTCCTGGCTCACGGTGCAGCGCCTGGCGCGACCGCACGTCACGGTGAAGTGGGCGCAGAGCCTGGACGGCCGGGTCGCGGCCGCCGACGGCACCAGCCAGTGGATCACGGGTCCCGCCGCACGCGCGGACGTGCACCGCCGCCGGGCCGACGCCGATGCGATCGTGGTCGGCATCGGCACGGTGCTCGCCGACGACCCCGCACTCACGGCACGCGACCCGGACGGCGGCCTGTACCCGGCCCAGCCCATCCCGGTCGTGCTCGGCTCACGCGAAGTGCCGGTGGACGCGGCCGTCCGGCGACACCCGCAGCGCCCCCTGTTCTACGGCGGCGACGACCTGTTCGCCATGCTCTCCGACCTGCGCGAGCGCGGCGTGCACCGTGTGTTCGTGGAGGGCGGGCCGACCATCGCCAGCGCGTTCGTGCGCACCGGCATCGCCGACGAGCTGCTCGTCTACGTGGCTCCGGCGCTGCTGGGCGGACCCCGGCTCGCACTGGGCGACATCGGCGTCGGCACCATCGCGGAGGCGAAACGGTTCGCCCCCGCATCCATCGAACGACTCGGCGACGACGTGCTCGTCGTCTGCAAGAGGGAGGGCTGAATGTTCACCGGGATCGTGGAGGAGATCGGGGCGATCACCGACGTGGCGCCGTCCGGCGACGGCGTCAGGCTGACCGTGCGTGCGCCCAAGGCGGTGTCGGATGCCGCGCACGGCGACTCGATCGCGGTCAGCGGAGTGTGTCTGACCGTCGTCGACCGCGGCGACGACTGGTTCACCGCCGACGTCATGAAGCAGACCCTCGACATGTCGACGCTCGCAGGCGTGGACGCCGGCGACGCCGTGAACCTGGAGCGCGCCCTCAGCGCCACCGGGCGCCTGGGCGGTCACATCGTGCAGGGGCACATCGACGGCACCGGCGAGGTGCTCGAGGTGCGCCCGGGCGACCGGTGGCGGGTGCTGCGGATCGGGCTGCCTCCGGAACTGGCTCCCCTCGTGGTCGACAAGGGGTCCATCGCCGTCGACGGCGTGTCGCTCACGGTCAGCGCGGCCGGCGACGACTGGTTCGAGGTGTCGCTGATCCCCGAGACCCTCGCCGCCACGACGCTGGGCCGCCGGTCCGCCGGCGACCGCGTCAACCTCGAGACCGACATCCTCGCCCGGCACGTGCAGCGGCTGCTGCAGGTCGGCGCGACCGACACCACGGAAGGAGGCTCGCGATGAGCCTTTCCACGATCGAGGAGGCCCTCGAGGCGCTGCGCGCCGGACGCCCGGTCATCGTGGCCGACGATGAGAACCGCGAGAACGAGGGCGACATCGTGCTGTCCGCCGAGCTTGCGACGCCGGAGTGGCTGGCGTGGACGATCCGGTGGTCGAGCGGGTTCCTGTGCGCCCCGATGCCGGCGGACTGGGCCGACCGGCTCGACCTGCCGCCGATGGTCGCCGTCAACGAGGACTCGCGCGGCACGGCCTACACGGTCAGCGTCGACGCCGCCGACCGGCAGTCGACCGGCATCAGCGCCTCCGATCGCGCGCACACCCTCAACGTGCTCGCCGACCCCGGGTCGACTCCCGCCTCGGTGATCCGTCCCGGGCACATCCTGCCGCTGCGCGCCGTCGACGGCGGCGTCCGCGAGCGTGCCGGGCACACCGAGGCCGCGGTCGAGCTCATGCGGCTCGCGGGGCTCCAGCCGGTGGGCGCGATCGGCGAGGTCGTCGCCGACGACGGCAGCATGATGCGGCTGCCCGGCCTGCTCGAGATGGGTGAGCGCGAAGGCATCCCGGTGATCACGATCGAGCAGCTCATCGCGCACCTGGACGTCGTCGAGCCGCAGAAGGGGCCCGGGCACGCCCCGCATCGGCGCCGTGTGAGCCTGCGGGCCGAGGCATCCGTCCCGACCGCGCACGGATCGTTCCGGTTCCTGGCCTACAAGGACCGGGTCACCGGGACCGATCACCTCGCGATCGTGTCGGGCGATCTCACCGAGGACGCACCCCTCGTGCGGGTGCACTCGGAGTGCCTCACCGGCGAGGCGTTCGGCTCGCTCAAGTGCGAGTGCGGCCCGCAGCTGAGCGCCGCGCTCGACGCGATCGAGCAGCGCGGGGGCGTCGTCGTGTACATGCGCGGCCACGAGGGGCGGGGCATCGGCCTCATCAACAAGCTGCGCGCCTACAGCCTGCAGGAGCGGGGACTGGACACCGTCGACGCGAATCTGGCCCTTGGCCTCCCCGCCGACGCGCGCGACTACGCGGCAGCGGCGGGCATCCTCGCCGACCTGGGCGTCGAGCGCGTGCGCCTGATGACCAACAACACCGACAAGACCGACCAGCTGCGCCAGCTGGGACTGGACATCGTCGAGCAGGTGCCGCTGATCGTGGGCGTCGGCCCGAACAACCACCAGTACCTCGAGACCAAGCGCGACCGCATGGGTCACATCATCGGCGACGACGACCTCGCCGACGCGCTGGCGCAGATGAAGGAAGGAGCCGGCGCATGAGCGGCAAGGGCGTTCCCGACCGAGGCCACATCGACGCGACCGGCCTCGACGTCGTCATCGTGGCCGGCGAGTGGCACGAGACCATCGCCGAGGGGCTCGTCGCGGGCGCGGTGCGTGCCCTCGATGCCGCAGGTGCGACGCATCGGCTGGTGCGCGTCCCCGGCTCGTTCGAGCTCCCGGTCGTGGCCCAGGCCGTGCTGAGGTCCGGAGCGGACGCCGTCGTCGCGCTCGGTGTGATCATCCGGGGCGGGACACCGCACTTCGAGTTCGTCTCGTCGGCGGCCACCGACGGCCTCACGCGCGTGGCTCTGGACACGGGCAAGCCGGTCGGCTTCGGCGTGCTCACCCTCGACAACGAGCAGCAGGGCCTCGATCGCGCCGGGCTCCCGGGCTCGCACGAGGACAAGGGCCGCGAGGCCGCCGAGGCGGCCCTGCGCACCGCGCTGGCGCTGCGGAGCCTGTGACCTGACCTTCAGTCATGCGCAAGGTATGCTGAGGCCATGGAGATCCTGCGGCACGTCGTCGTCTATCTGCACATCATCGCCTTCGCCATCCTCTTCGGCTCCTGGCTCGTCGAGGCGGTGGCCCGGCGCGTGCGCTTCACGCCGCTGATGACGTGGGGCCTGGTGCTCGCCTTCCTCACCGCGCTCGCCCTGGGTGCTCCGTGGCCGGCCGGCATCGAGCTGAACTACGTCAAGCTGGGCGTGAAGCTCGTCATCCTGCTCATCATCGGCGCGATCCTGGGCTTCGGCGGTGCGCGTCAGCGCAAGGGCAAGCCGCTCTCCCCCGTGCTGTTCTGGAGCGTCGGCATCCTCACCCTGGTCAACGCCGGGATCGCCGTCCTCTGGCGCTGATCCTGCTCAGCGCGCGTCGGCGATCCGGGCGAACTCGTCCATGACCGTCGCCGTGTACTCCTCGGCGTCCAGCCGGCTGGGCGGGACGTCGCCCTCGAGGAACGCGGTCATCCCCGCCGCCAGGGCGGCGTCGTCCCGCGCGACGACGTGGATCGAGCCGGGCGGAAGGGCGTCGCCCACCGAGGCGAAGCCCGTCGACACGATGGGCAGTCCGCTCAGCGCGGCCTCCAGCAGCACCATCGGCTGCCCCTCGTAGTCGCTGGAGAGCACGAAGCAGTCCGCGGCGGCCAGCAGCGGGTACGGGTTGCCGCGCACCCCGGCGAGGAACGCGGCATCCTGCACTCGCTCCGCCGCGATGAGGTCCTGCAGCGCGTCGGCGAGCGGCCCGCCGCCGACGATCAGCAGCCGCGTGTCGGGGTGGTCGCGGTGCACCGCGGCGAACGCGCGCACCAGCCGCGCATGGTTCTTCTCCGGTGACAGGCGCCCCACGCTGATGAACCAGCGCGTGCCGCCCGCCTCGAGGTCGCTCAGCCACCGCGGCCGTGGCTCGTCGGCTTCGAGCACGGACGACAGCGGAAGCCGGATGCCTGCGGCCGCCCGCTCCACGTCGGGAAGGTTCCGCACGGTGCGGAAGCGGACGCTCGGCGCGTAGCCGGCGAGCTCGTCGCGGTTGACCGCGGTGAGGCTGGGCGAGACCGAGACGAGCTGGTCGTAGTGCCGGTACAGTGCGAACACGAGGCCCAGGCTGCGCCGCATGCGCGCTCTGCCGTCGACGGTGCGATTGCGGTCGGACGCCATCTCGTTGTGCAGCCAGATCGCGTGGGTGGTCGCCGGCGCGTGCAGCACCAGGTTGGCCCAGAACGGGCTGTAGCCGCTGAAGTCGGCGGCCCAGTCGAAGCGCGCGGAGCCGAGCACGCGGACCCACTCGTCCTCCCACAGCCGCAGATGCCACTCGGCCGCACGCGGTCCGAGGGGCGTTCCCCGCCAGTCGTTGCGGCGACGGCGCAGCTGCACGAACTTGGAGCCGTTCATGCCGCCGATGCGGAAGATCTGCCGGACATGGGCCGGGACCCGCTGCTGGTTGACGCGGGCGACCGGGGACCGGAAGTACGGCATCACGGCGGTGACGTCGTAGCGCTGCGGATCGAGGGCGCCCAGGAGATTGAGCACCGAGCTCGTGATGCCGTTCGGGCGCATGCCGCCCAGGTACAGCATCAGTCGCCTGCGCCCGTCGCGCCGCACGGGGCGCACCCGATACCCGGCCTCGTGGCGGCCGAACACGATGTCCACCACGCGAGCCGCCGCGCCGCCGTCGTCGAACGGCACGAAGCGGTCGGCCCACTCGCGGTAGCGGGGATGCTCCCCGCCGCCGAGCAGTTCGGAGAGCGCGGCCCCCACCGCCGCCGGGTCGGAGCCGACCGGCCCCGGAAGCTCGTCCAGCGGCAGATACGTGCCGCGGGTCCGGTCGTACTCGTCGGCGTCGGGCGTCAGGAACGCGATCGGCCGCCCGGTGGCGAGGTAGTCGAAGAAGATCGACGAGTAGTCGGTGACCAGCGCGTCGGCCGCGCCCAGCATGACGTTCGCGGGGATCGCGTTCGGGACCAGCACGCCGGCCAGCCCCGGGCGGCGGGCAGCCTGGGCATGCACGATCTGATGGGTCTTCAGCAGCACGACGACGTCGTCGCCCAGTGCCTCCTGCAGCCGCTCTACCTGAGCCGCGAGGGCATCGACGTCCTGGTCGGGATCGCTGAACGACGAGCCGCGCCAGGTCGGCGCGAACAGCACGATCCGGCGCGCGCCGACCCGCAGGCCGGCCCCCTCGAGCTCGTGGCGCACCGTCCGCAGCTGGTCGTCGGTGAGCTGCTGGCGGTCGATGCGCGGGTAGCCCTCCTCGATGATTCGCCCCTGGTACACGTTGCGCAGCCGGTAGGCGTCCTCGTACATCGTCTCGGCCATGAATGGGTTCGCGGCCAGAAGGTAATCGGCCGACAGCAGGTTGCGCAGCGTGTTGGCGGATTGGAATGCCCCGTCGGGCATGTCGAAGCCCATGTGCTTGAGCGGGGTGCCGTGCCACGTATTGAGGTAGGTCTGCCCGGGGCGCTTGCCGAATGATGGCGGGAAGGTGGCGTTGTTGACGAGATAGCCGCTTGTGGCGAGCGCGGCCACGTACGCGCGGGAGCCGCGGCGGACGTGGCTCACCCGCGGGTGGCGGGCGAACTCGGCCTCGAACCGCGCGATCGACGCCGGGTCGCTGATCGCCCAGACGTGCTTGAGGTGCGAGTAGTCGGGGTGGTCCAGCAGATGCCGGAAGATCGCCTCCGGGTTGCACCCGACGCCGTTGCCGGCGAACGACTCGTAGAGCACCTGATCGACCTGCACCGGGCGTGAGCGCCAGAAGGCCGCATGCTCCGTGGTGACGGCGAGGCGCGCGCGCTGGGCGATCTTCCGGGCAGGAGCAGGCAGGGGCAGGGGCACTCGATCGAGTGTAGGACGGCAGGCTTCGAGCTCGCCGAGTGCGGGGGCGACGTGCCGGGTCCGTGACCTGCGCTCAGGAGTCGTCCCCCGCGCGCACGATGTCGACGATCTCCCGGATCGAGTCGATGACGAGCGCAGGGTTGTACATGTAGATGTTGTGGCCGCTGTCGGTCTCGGTGATCGTCTTCGCGCCGAGGTCGGCGCCCAGCCGGGTGACCATCGCCACCCAGTCGTCGAAGGTCGTGTGCTCCCCCGCGAGCTGCTCGGGCGGCACCAGGTCGGTCCGGAACGGCTTGTCGGCGACGAGGACGACGGCCGGCACGTCGGGCATGGGACCGGCGGCGTTGATCTGCGCGAACGCGTCCTTGATCAGGACACCCTCGCGCACGACGTCGTCGGTGGCCGAGTTCACGTCGTCCCACCATTGGAGTGCCCCGGCGGTGACCAGCTCCGCCATGACCTCGCTGACCGTGTCGACCATCACGAGGCCGGCGACACTCTCGGGGTAGGTGCGGGCGTAGAGCGTCGAGATCAGCCCGCCGTAGGAGTGGGAGACGAACACGTAGGGCTCTGGCTCCCCGATCGCTGCGAGCAGCGCATGAAGGTCCTCGACGTCGAGGTCGACCGTGTGCGGCTGGCTCCTCGGGGTCGACACCTCGCCCGAGAAGCGGATGTCGGGGCGGTCGTACGTGCAGACCCGCGTGGTGCGCGCGATCGACGGGAACACGGCGTCGTCGCTCGCGACGAGCTCGCCCATCCCGGCCGAGAGGTCGTCGCCGGGGGCGTCGAGCACGGGATCGCCGGGGTCGAGGATGAGCGACCAGTCCTCGGCGCCGTTGCCGTGTCCCGAGATGAGCACCACCGTGGGCGAGCCCTGCCCGGCGCAGGCGGCCCAGATCTCGCGGCCCTCACCGATGTCGACCAGTTGGGCGAAGTCCCGGTCCGCAAGCGCGTCGGACGTCGCCGAAGGCGGGGCGGATGTCTCGGCCGCGCGCTCGGTTGGCGCGGTGCACGCCGCGAGGCCCACGACGCCGACGACGGCGGCGAGACCGAGCAGCCGCCCGCGCGCCGATTCTCGGAGCACGCGCCACGGGCGAGCGCGCCCCGACACGGTGACGTCGTCGTCGAACCAGGACATGAGGCTCCAGCGCCTCCTCAGGACGAGATTTTCCGCGCTTGGACGACGGGCGTCAAGCGCCGAGACCGTCCGTCCTGCCAGAATCTCAGCCATGTCCGACACCACCACGGCGTCTGCGAACCCGCGGTCGCGTGTCGTCGTCGCCAGCCTCGCGGGCACGACGATCGAGTTCTACGACTTCTACGCCTACGCGACCGCCGCAGTGCTGGTCTTCCCGATCCTGTTCTTCCCGACCGGCGACGACACGACCGCTCTGCTCGCGTCCTTCGGCGTGTTCGGCGCCGCGATGATCGCCCGGCCGCTCGGCGCAATCGTTTTCGGGCACTTCGGCGACCGGTACGGTCGCAAGGCGACGCTCGTGGCATCCCTGCTCACCATGGGCATCGCGACGTTCCTCATCGGGTGTCTGCCCACCTACGGAGACATCGGCTGGTGGGCGGCGCTGCTGCTGCTCGTGCTGCGGCTCGCGCAGGGGTTCGCGCTCGGCGGCGAGTGGTCCGGGGCCGCGCTCGTGGCGACCGAGAACGCCCCTGCCGGGAAGCGCGCCTGGTACGGCACGTTCCCGCAGGTGGGCGCGCCGCTCGGCTTCATCATCGCCAACGGGGTCTTCCTGGCCATCAACGGGCTGCTGCCGCACGCCGAGGGCACCGCGCAGCGCTCCGCCGAGTTCCTCGCCTGGGGCTGGCGCGTGCCGTTCTGGTTCTCGGCCGTCATGGTGATCATCGGACTGTGGGTGCGCCTCAGGCTCGTCGAGTCCGGCACGTTCACGAAGGCCGAGCGCACCGGCCGGTTGCAGCGGTTCCCCCTGGGCGAGACGGTCCGCCGTCACTGGCGCGAGGTGGTGCTCGGCACGTTCATCATGCTGGCCACATACGTGCTGTTCTATCTGATGACCAACTTCACGCTCGCCTACGGCACCACCAACACCCTCGAGGGCGCGCAGGCGGCGGCCGAGGCCGCGGGCACCCCGTTCGATGCGGCCCACTACGTGCCCGGACTCGGCTTCGGCTACACCGACTTCGTGCTCATGCAGATCATCGGCGTGGTCTTCTTCGGCGTGTTCACCCTGCTGTCCGGCCCGGTGGCCGACGCGATCGGGCGCCGGCGCCTGTTGATCTGGGTGACCGTGGGCATCGTCGCGTTCGGCTTCACCTTCACGCTCTTCCTGCTTCCGCAGGCCGACCCGAAGTTCACCGGAGCGCTCGTGCAGGCCTTCCTCGTGTTCGGCTTCGTGCTCATGGGTGCGACCTTCGGTCCGATGGGCGCGATGCTGCCCGAGCTGTTCCCCACCAACGTGCGGTACACGGGCTCCGCGGTCGCATACAACGTGTCGTCGATCCTGGGCGCCGCCCTGGCCCCCGTCATCGCGATCGCGCTGTGGGCTGCCGCCGGCGGATCGCCCTGGCTCGTGGGGCTGTACCTCAGCGGCGCGGGCGTGCTCACGCTCATCGCACTGCTGCTGGCGAAGGAGACCAAAGACATCGACTACGACGGCAACCTGGGCTTGGGCGAGACGGGCTCGCTGTGATCAGTCCAGGAACAGGGCGCGCAGCCGCTTGGTGGTGAACACGAGCCCGACGGCGATCATCACGAGGTAATACAGGATGTGCCACCACATGTCGGGGCTGAGCACCCCCGTGGTGAAGCCGCGGACGAGTTCCACGCCATGCCACAGCGGGAACGCCATGATGATCCCCTGCACCCACTCCGGGTACACCGAGATCGGGTAGAGCGTCGCCGAGAACAGGAACATCGGCAGCAGCACGAAGTTGATCCAGTCCATGTGCTGGAAGGTCTTCATGTAGCTGGTCACGGCCATCCCGAGACTCGCGAATCCGAAGGCGATCAGCAGGACGGCGGGCAGGGCGAGGATCGCCGTCCACGCCAGGTTCAGTCCCGCGATCTGCATGATGATCATGAACCCGGTGGCGTAGAGGAGCCCACGCAGCAGCGCGTACAGGATCTCGCCGAGTGCGACGTCCAAGGGCCCGAGCGAGGTCGACAGCATGCCCTCGTAGAGTTTGCCGTAGTTCAGCTTGAAGAAGACGTTCCACGTCGAGTCGTAGATCGCGCCGTTCATCGCCGAGACCGCGAGCAGCGCGGGTGCGATGAACGCCGCATACGAGACATCCACTCCGCCGCTGGTCTGCACGTCACCGACGAGGCTTCCGAGTCCGATGCCCATCGACAGCAGATAGAAGACCGGCTCGAAGAATCCCGAGAAGACGACGACCCAGCTCGAAGAACGTGCGGCGATGAGCCCCCGCTGCACGACCGCCAGCGGGTTGCCCGCCCACAGTGCGCGCACGCCGCCACGCCGGCGGGTGGCCACGGCCGCCTCGACGGGCTCGCCGATCGAGCTCGTGGTCATTTCGCCAGCCTCCGCGTGAAGATGCGCCGCGCGAGGACCAGGCCGCCCACCGTCAGCACGAGCAGGTATGCGCTGTGCACGACGATCATCGCCGGATCGACGGGCTTGCCGTAGGTGACCACACGCCCCAGCTCGGAGGCGTGCCACAGCGGGGAGATCCACCCGATCCACTGCAGCCACAGCGGCAGCACGGTGAGCGGATAGAACGTGCCCGAGAACAGGAACATGGGCATGAAGACGAACCGCTGCACGAGGGCGAACTGGCCCTTGTCATCCTCGATCGAGCCGGCGTACGCCATGAGCGGCACGCCGAAAGCGAGCCCGGCCAGCACGCCGATCGGGATGGACAGCCAGCCCGTGGCGGGCGTCGTCTGCCCGGGATACAGGAAGGCGAAGAAGATCCAGATGAACGCGCAGTACGCGGCGACCGCGACGAGCATCCGCGCCGACGCGCCCATGACGACGCCGTTCGCGATCTGGCCGGACGACAGCGGCGAGGCGTTGAAGCCGTAGAAGTAGCGCCGCCACTTGAAGCCGGCCATGACCGGATAGGTGAACTCCTCCGAGGCGACCGAGATCGCCGCGGTCATCAGCAGCGCGGGGGCGACGAACAGCAGGTACGGCACCTCCTGCGAGCCGTCCTGGATGGGCACGGCGATGATGGCGGCAAGGCCCACCGCGAGTCCGAGGAGGTACAGGATGGGCTGGCCGAGGGCGCCGACGATGATCGTCCACCCGTAGGCGCGCATGGCGCGCACCATGTGCTCGGCGACGTACCACGTCCCGCGCGCACGCGGCTTGCGGCCCCACTGCATCGCCTCGTCGCGCAGCTGTTCGAGGGATGGCTGCGTCTGCGCCCTCATTCGATCAGCGACCTTCCGGTCAGCCGCAGGAACACGTCCTCCAGGCTCGACCTGCGCACGAGGCTCGTGCGCGGCTGAAGGCCGCGCGCGGTCACCTGCTCGAGCGAGCGCTCGCCGTCGGCCGTGTAGACGAGGATGCGGTCCGGCAGCACCTCGACCCGGTCGCCGATCCCCTCCAGCTGCGGCGCCACCTGCTGGTTGCGATCGGACCCGAAGCGCACCTCGAGCACCTCGCGGCTGGAGTGCTGGCGGATGAGGGATGTCGGGGTGCCCTCGGCCATGATGCGGCCCTTGTCGACGACGATGAGCCGGTCGCACAGCTGCTCGGCCTCATCCATGTAGTGCGTCGTGAGCACGAGGGTGGTGCCGCGCTCCTTGAGGCGGAAGAGCCGGTCCCACAGCACGTGACGCGCCTGCGGGTCCAGCCCCGTGGTCGGCTCGTCCAGCAGCAGGATGCGCGGATCGTTGATGAGGCCGCGTGCGATGGTGAGCCGGCGCTTCATGCCGCCCGAGAGCGCGTCGACCTTCGACTTCGCCTTGTCCTCCAGCGCGGCGAATGCCAGCAGCTCGTCGGCCTTCTCGTGGCACACCTTCGCCGGCAGGCCGAAGTAGCGACCGTAGATGAACAGGTTCTCGCGGGCGTTCAGCTCGCCGTCGAGGTTGTCCTGCTGGGGCACCACGCCCAGCCGCGAGCGGATCTCCGGCCCGTACTGGTCGGGGTCGAGCCCGAGGATCGACAGCTCGCCGGACGTGCGGGTGGACACCGCGCCGATCATCCGCATGGTCGTCGACTTGCCGGCGCCGTTGGGTCCGAGAAGGCCGAACGACTCGCCGGGCGCCACCTCGAAGCTCAGCCCGTCGACGGCGAGGAAATCGGGCTTCCCTTTGACCCGGTAGGTCTTCACGAGGTCGTTCGCGGCGATGACGGCTTCTGGCACCGGACCACTTTACTCGCGGACCACCGACATCCCGACCAC
>NZ_JBIQHX010000035.1:0-17013 GCF_044508325.1 Microbacterium sp.
GCGACGTGGTCTTCATCGCGGCGTCGAGGTCGGGGGGCACGGCGCTCGTGTCGCCCACGGCCAGTCCCGGCAGGAGCGCGCCGCCGTCGCCGGGAAGCCCGGCGGTGAGCGCCGCGAACCCGGTGCGCAGCTCGGATGCGACGGCCGCGGCGCCCGTGGCCGCGGCGGTGACGCGCACTCCTCGTGACGCGAACAGCACCAGCACGCCACGCTCCCCCGCGTCCGCGGTCACGGCGGTCCCGCTGACGACGACCTCGCACCCGAGATCGAGGCGCTCGCCGTCGACGTCCTCGGGGGCGACGGACACCGAGACCGGCGCCGAGACCTGCAGCGAGCGATCGCCGGCGTCCAGCCGCACGGCCTCCGCGTCGAACCAGAGCGCGCCGCCGGCCGACGGCGCGACCTTCGAGGTGACGACGGCGGTCACCTCGACGGCGCGTCCGCCCTCGACCCCGAAGGCGACCGCGGCGGCACGTGCCGGCTCAGCTGCCGCCACGTGCGACGTGACCAGCGCCGCTGCCGCCAGGGCGATCGCCGCAGGGGCCGCGCCGCGACCTCGCACCGCGAGGATCAGCGCCCCGGCCGCGGCGGCCCAGAGCGCGCCCGCGACCCCCGCCGACACGTCCGGCTGCAGCACGGCGACGACAGCGGCCGCCCACGTCGCTCCGGCAGCGACCACCAGGGGCGCTGCACCCCTCATACCGTCACCAGGGGGCGCAGCGCCTCGAGCATCTTGTCCCCGATCCCGGAGACGGCCAGCAGGTCCTCGATGCTCGTGAATCGGCCGTTCGTCTCGCGCCAGTCGATGATCCGCTGCGCCATCGCCGGGCCGATGCGCGGCAGCGTCTCGAGCTCTGCCGCGGTGGCGGTGTTCAGGTTCACCCGCCCGTCGCCGCGCGGTGCGGCATCCGCGGCCGCCTCGCCCTCCTTCGGCACGATGAGCTGCTCGCCGTCGCTGATCGGGCGGGCGAGGTTGACGGCCTCCTCCTCGGCGCCTTCCGCGAACCCTCCCGCGGCGGCGACCGCGTCCACGACGCGCGCGCCATCGGGCAGGCGGTAGAGGCCGGGCAGACGCACCGCACCGGAGACGTGCACGTACAGCTCCGCGGCGTCGACCGTCGCGAGCGTGACCTGCTCGCCCGGGATCTGCTCGACGGGGACGGCGGCACCGCGCACGATCCCCATCCCGACCGTGACCGCGGCTGCGGCGAGCACCACGACGACCGCCGCACCGGCCGCCAGCCGCCGCTTCGGCGGCGCGAAGCCCTCGGGTGTGGTCACCGCGCCACGCTAGGCCGACGGCATCCCCCGCTCACGGATCATCCGCCCGCCCGTGGATCAACGCGCGCCGCGGGGCGGCTGGGGAGGATCAGCCGGTCACTGAGGACGGGTCGAGAAGCTCACGACCTTCGGCGGACGCACGACCGTCTTCACGATCTCGCGCCCGTGGAGCGAGCGCTGGACGCGCGCATCGCCGCGGGCGAGCTCTTCGAGCTCGGCGCCGTCGATGCGCGCGGACACGTCGATGGTCGCGCGCACCTTGCCGTCGATCTGCACGATCGCGGTGATCTGCTCCTCGACCAGCAGCGCCGTGTCGGGCTGTCGCCAGGGCACCAGCCCCACGAAGGGCTCGTGGCCCAGCATCTCCCACATCTCCTCGGCGGTGTGCGGGGCGAACAGGTCGAGCACCAGGGCGATGGCCTCAGCGGCCTCGCGCACAGCCGGGTCGGCCGGGCCCGCACCGGAGTCGATGGTCTTGCGCGTCGCGTTCACCAGCTCCATGAGCCGCGCGACGACGACGTTGAACTTCGTCTGCTCGATGAGTCCCGGCACATCCGCCCACAGGTGGTGGGTCATCCGGCGCAGCGTCGGGTCGCCGTCCGCCCACACCGCGCCCGGCTCGGAAGTCACGTCGTGGGCGATGCGCCAGGCGCGCGCCAGGAACTTCTGAGCGCCGGTGGTCGACACGTCCTCCCAGTCCATGTCGTCCTCGACGGGCCCGGCGAAGGCGATCGCGGTGCGGACCGCGTCGGCGCCGGGATCGCGCATGCTCGCGGCGAACTCGACGAGGTTCCCCTTGCTCTTGGACATCTTCGAGCCGCCCAGCAGCACCATGCCCTGGTTGATCAGGGTGGAGAAGGGCTCGGTGAAGTCGATCAGCCCCATGTCGTAGAGCACCTTGGTGATGAACCGCGCATACAGCAGGTGCAGGATGGCGTGCTCGACGCCGCCGATGTAGGAGTCGACCGGGGCCCAGCGATCCGCCTCGCTGGAGGAGAACGCCTGCGTGTGGTCTCCCGGCGACAGGAACCGCAGGAAGTACCACGAGCTGTCGACGAAGGTGTCCATCGTGTCGGGGTCGCGTTGCGCGGGCTCGCCGGTCTCGGGATCGACCGTCGCCATCCACTCGGTCGCGCCGCCCAGCGGTGAGGTTCCCTTCGGCGCCAGGTCGAGTCCCTCGGTCTCGGGCAGGGTCAGAGGCAGCTGGTCGTCCGGGACGGGAACGATGCGCCCGTCCTGCGTGTGGATCATCGGGATCGGGGTGCCCCAGAACCGCTGACGCGAGATCAGCCAGTCACGCAGCCGGAAGTTCTTGGCGGCACGGCCCGTGCCCGCGGCCTCGAGCTCGTCGATGACGCGGGCGATGGCGTTGCGCTTGCTCAGCCCGTCCAGCGAGCCGGAGTTGATCATGCGGCCTTCGCCGGTGAGGGCGATGCCGGTCACGGCGGGGTCGATGTCGGCCAGCGCCGGACCGGGATCGATCGGCACGCCGTCGTCGTCGACCTCGATCACCGGAATCGCTCCGGTGATCGGCGCCGTGGTGTCGACGACGATCCGCACCGGCAGGTCGAACGCGCGGGCGAAGTCGAGGTCGCGCTGGTCGTGGGCGGGAACGCCCATCACCGCGCCGTGGCCGTAATCGGCCAGGACGTAGTCCGCCGCCCAGATCGGCAGCCGCTCGCCGTTGACCGGGTTGACCGCGTACCGCTCCAGGAACACGCCGGTCTTGGGTCGATCGGTGCTCTGCCGCTCGATCTCGGTCTCGCGCTGCACGCGAGCCAGGTACTCGTCGAAGCGTGCGCGCACCTCGGCGGGCGCGTCGGCGGCAAGCTCCGCGGCCAGGTCGCTGTCGGGTGCGACGACGAAGAACGTGGCGCCGTGCAGTGTGTCCGGGCGCGTCGAGAACACCGTCACGACCTCGTCACGGCCCTCGATGACGAAGTCGATGTCGGCGCCGGTGGACCGGCCGATCCAGTTGCGCTGCATCTGGATGACCTTGTGGGGCCAGAACCCCTCCAGCTGGTTCAGGTCGTCGAGCAGCCGGTCGGCGTAATCGGTGATCCGGAAGTACCACTGGGTGAGCTTCTTCTTGATCACCTCGGCGCCGCAGCGCTCGCACCGGCCGTCGACGACCTGCTCGTTCGCGAGCACCGTCTGGTCGTTCGGGCACCAGTTGACCGGGCTGTCCTTGCGGTAGGCCAGGCCGCGCTCGTACAGGCGCTGGAACAGCCACTGGTTCCAGCGGTAGTACTCCGGGTCGCTGGTGTGCAGGATGCGCGACCAGTCGTACGACGACCCGTACTCGCGGAAGCTCTTCTTGTGCTGCTCGATGTTCGCGTACGTCCACTTGCGCGGATCGGCGCCGCGCTGGATCGCGGCGTTCTCGGCGGGCAGACCGAAGGAGTCCCACCCGATCGGGTTGAGGACGTTGTAGCCGCGGTGCCGCCAGAACCGCGCGACGATGTCGACGTACGCGTAGCTCTCGGCGTGCCCCATGTGCAGATCGCCCGAAGGGTACGGGAACATGCCGAGCACGTACTTGCGGGGCCGCGTGTCGTCGGCGCCCCCGGCCCGGAACGGGTCGTGCTCGGCCCACAGCGCCTGCCACTTCTGCTGGATGGCGTACGGGTCGAAGGCGTCGCTGTCGGCGACGGCGGCGGGGCTGCTGGAGGACACGGAAAGCCAATCGATGCGGATCTCGGGCCCGGAAGACCGGGAACTTCCAGATTACCGGACCGCCCCGCCCCGCGACCCGCTCACCACCCCGGCGGCAGGGCCGCGCCGAGGGCGGCCAGGGGTGCGTGCGCCTTGACCCCCACCTCGGCGACCTCGGCGCCGGGCTGCGACCCCCAGGTGATGCCGCCGCCGGCGCCCACGTAGGCTCCGTCCGGCCCCGTCACGATGCTGCGGATGATCATCGCGAGGTCGAGGCGGCCGTCGTGGCCGATGTAGCCGAAGCATCCCGCGAACACACCTCGCGGTCCGCCTTCGAGCGCGTGCAGGATCTTCATCGCCGACAGCTTCGGCGCCCCCGTCATGCTGCCGGCCGGGAACGCGGCGTCGAGCAGATCCCCCACCGTGGTTCCGGGCGCCAGCCGGCTCGACACCGTGCTCACCAGCTGGTGCACCGCCGCGTACGACTCGACCTCGAGCAGGGTGTCGGCGCGGATCGAGCCCGGAACGCTCACCCGGGACAGGTCGTTGCGCATGAGGTCGACGATCATGACGTTCTCCGCGCGCTCCTTGGGGCTCGCACGCAGCTCGGCGGCCAGGGCGGCGTCTTCGGCGGCGTCGCGCGACCGTGGCCTCGTCCCCTTGATCGGGCGAGTGCGCGCCACGCCGGCGTCCACCTCGAGGAAGCGCTCCGGGCTGGCGCTGAGCAGGGCGATGCCACCGCTGCGCACGTAGCCGCCGTGGTGTGCCGGCGTCAGGGCGCGCAGCCGGAGATAGGTGGCCGCAGGATCGACCTCCCCGGCGACGGAGAACCGCGTGGTCAGGCAGAGCTGATAGGCATCCCCCTCCCGGATCGCGTCCCGACAGCGCTCGATGAGCGCGGCGTACCGGGCGGGCAGGTGGCGGCCGCGGGCGGTGCCCAGCTGCGGCGCGGGGGCAGGAGGCACGGGGACGACGGATGCCGCGAGCCGCCGAGCCTGGTCGGCCCACCCTGTGTCGCCGCGCACGGCGACGGCCCACAGGCGACGCGCGGCGTGATCGACGGCGATGAAGCGCTCGGCACGCAGCCAGACCGCGGGCGGCTCGCCCGGCTCCCTGGTCACCGGCGCCCCCGCAGCGGCAGCACCGGTCTCGTACCCGAACCAGCCCACCCAGCCGCCGCGGAAGGGACCCCAGGCACCGTCCTGACCGTCCTGCCCCGTCAGCTCGACGGCACGCACCGTCGCCGCGTCGTCGGGCGCCCCGACGCCCAGCCAGCTCCAGCCCGCGGTGGCGTCCGGACCGGCATCCAGCCAGAATCCGTGCGGCTCACGCGCGACCCAGCCGGCGAACAGCGCGGCCGGATCCGCCCACTCGGACAGGGGCACGGCGGAGTACGGCGAGGGCACCTACCCAGGGTATGGCCAGCCGGAACGCAGGCGCCGGGTCCTAGGCTCGTGCTGTGAACGAGTTCCTGACGTGGCTGCTCGATCTCGTGCAGAGCGTCGACCCACTGGCGCGCGTGCTGCTGGCAGGACTCGCGATCATGCTCGAGACGAGCGTCCTCATCGGGCTCGTGGTGCCCGGTGACACCGTGGTCATCGTCGCAGCCACGGCCGTGGACTCGGTCTGGTCGGGGCTCGGCCTCGGAATCGCCGTCGTCGTGGGGGCGCTCATCGGCGAGAGCATCGGGTTCTGGCTCGGGCGATTCCTGGGCCCCAGGATCCGGTACTCGCGCCTGGGCGCACGCATCGGCGAGCACAACTGGACCCGCGCCGAGCTGTACCTGCGCCGCCGCGGCGGCCCGGCCATCTTCATCTCCCGCTTTCTGCCCGTGCTGCACTCGCTGGTGCCGCTCACGGTGGGGATGAGCGGCTTCGGGTACCGGCGGTTCCTGGCCTGGACCCTTCCGGCCTGCGTGCTGTGGGCGGCCCTCTACATCCCCGTCGCCGCCGTCGCCGCCGGCACCTACCGGGAGCTGGCCGATCAGCTGCACTTCGCCGGCTACATCTTCGTGGGGATCATCGTCGTGTTCCTGCTCGGGATGTACGCGGCCAAGAAGGTGCTGCAGCGGGCGGAGGCCAGGCATCTCTCACTGGAATCGGAGGAGGACGTGGAAGACTGAGGGGATGCCCGAGACGTCCGCCGTTGCCGCGCGCCCGAAAGTGCTGTGGCTGGCCCGTCTCGAGTACCGCTACCACGCGTGGCGCGAGCGTCGTGCCCGGGCACGCGGTCTCACACCGACCGTGGCGGCATTCCCCGGGTACGGATCCGCCGACTGGGTTCGCGTGGTCGGGCGTGTGCTCATCGTGCCGCCGCGTCGCCGCGGCGGCGACGAGTTCGCCGGGGTGCGCGGGTGGCGCAGCTTCGTCGGCATCCCGATCGGGTTCGCGCAGGTCTCCATCACCGTCGACGGCCAGACGCACGAGGTCGTGTCCGATCGGGGCGGGGTCGTGGACACCGTCATCCCGGCGCGGCTCGAGCCCGGCTGGCGCACCCTGCAGATGTCTGTCGAGGGCGGCGAGCCGGTCGACGCCCGCGTGTTCATCGTCGGCTCGGACGTGCGCTTCGGCGTGGTTTCCGATGTGGACGACACCGTCATGGTCACCGCGCTGCCCCGCCCGCTGGTCGCGGCGTGGAACTCGTTCGTCGTCGACGAGCACGCCCGCCAGCCTGTGCCCGGGATGGCGGTGCTCCTGGAACGACTCGTCCGCGAGCACCGCGGAGCGCCTGTCGTCTACCTCTCGACCGGCGCCTGGAACGTGGCGCCGACCCTGGTCCGGTTCCTCACCCGGCACCTGTTCCCGCCCGGGGCGATCCTGCTGACCGACTGGGGGCCGACGCACGATCGCTGGTTCCGCAGCGGTCGCGACCACAAGCTGTCGAACCTCCGCCGGCTCGCCGAGGAGTTCCCCCAGGTCCAGTGGCTGCTCATCGGCGACGACGGGCAGCACGACGACGCGATCTACACGACCTTCGCCGGCGAGTACCCCGAGAACGTCCGCGCCGTCGCCATCCGGCAGCTCTCCCCCGCCGAGGCGGTGCTCGCGGGCGGTCGCACGCACGTCGACGACCACAGCGCGGCCACCGTCCCGTGGGTGACCGGGCCCGACGGCGCCGGGATCCTCGAGGAGCTGGAGACGGCGGGCGTCCTCGCCGACTGACGTCGGTCGCACCGCGTACGCTGGCACACATGTGCGGACGCTTCGTCGTGGCCGCCGCAGGTCCTGAGCTCGTCTCGGTGCTGCGGGTCGATCTCGTCGCCGACGACCTGCCCGCGCCGTCCTACAACATCGCCCCCACCGACCAGGTCGCCATCGTGCTCGACTCCGCCAAGTCGGATCCCCCGACCCGCCGCCTGGAGCCCGCACGATGGGGTCTGGTCCCCGCGTGGGCGAAGGACGTGTCGATCGGCGCTCGCGCCTTCAACGCCCGCGCCGAGGAGCTGGAGGACAAGCCGATGTTCCGCACGGCGTTCCACAAGCGCCGTGCCGTGGTCCCGGCATCCGGATACTACGAGTGGAAGCATGTCCCCGGCCCGGACGGGAAGATCCAGAAGATCCCGCATTACATCCACCCCGGCGATGGTCGGCCGATGTTCTTCGCCGGCCTGTACGAATGGTTCAAGGATCCGGCCAAGGCCGACGACGACCCGGAGCGCTGGGTGCTGAGCTTCACCATCCTGACCCGGGACTCCATCGGTCGGCTCGGGTCGATCCACGATCGGATGCCCCTGTTCCTCGACCCCGACTTCGCCGACACCTGGCTCGACCCGACGCTCGACAATGCGCGGGACGTGCTGGATGCCGCCATCGACGCCGCGCCGGCCCTGGCAGAGCAGCTCGACGACCACGTCGTGTCGAAGGCCGTCGGCAACGTGCGCAACGACACTCCGGAGCTCATCGAGCCCGTGTCGTGACCTCCGTCGGTCGCGGCGCCCGCAGCACGTTCCGCCACAGGTTCACGAGCATCGCGACGAAGACGACCGCCCACACCCCGAGGGCGAGCCATCCCTCGACAATGCCGATCCGCTCCACCCAGGGGAGCCGGTCGGTCGCGCCCAGGAAGCTCGACCCGACGCCGTACATGCCCAGCGGGAACACGATGCTCCACAGCGCCGGCTCGTACCGCAGCGGCACCCGATGGTGCACGTGGCGCCAGTAGCCGGCGATCACCAGCGGCGGGATCAGCCATGTCCCCAGCGCCCAGAACAGCACCGCGGCGCCTGCGATGAGCGCACGCGTGGCGTCCACCATGGGGGCATCTGCCATGTCCACGATGCGCGCCCCCGCCACCACGGTGATCGCGGTGGCGCCCATCGACACCCAGTACGGCGGCGTGAACTCGAGCGGCCGCATGCCGTACAGCAGCAGCCGCACGATGATGACGACACCGACCACACCGTAGAGGAACACTCCGATCGCCCACGACACGACCGCGAGCATCGCCAGGGCCTGGCGCCAGTCGACGAACATCGGCTGCAGCGTCGCCGCCAGGACGGCGACCGCCTGGCTGCCCACCACCCAGATGAACCACGTGCCGTTGGCCGCCGACAGCACCGAGCCCTTGTCCACGCCGAGCAGCGCCGTCCAGGGGATGAGGTAGCCGAGCACGAGCCACGCCGCGAAGCCGACCAGCAGCAGGCCGGCCGCCACTCCGTGCTCGCCGGCGACGGCGAGCCGGCTGCCCAGCACGCACGAGGCGGCCACGAAGGTGAAGAACGCGAACGCCTTCGCCGGATCCTGGAAGTCCGCACGCAGCGCGTCGCGATGACGGATGCCGCGGACGATCACGAGCACGACGAGCAGGCCGTAGCAGATCACGTCGATCACCAGCAGGATCAGCGACAGAACGTCCCAGCCGTGGTCGGCCAGGCCGATCGAGACGATGCCCGTTCCCATGACGAGCGCGAAGTAGCCCGGGTTCAGCCCGCGCACGGCCGCGTCCAGGCGAGTGCCCAGGCCCGGAGCGGCGACGCCCTCTGCCGTCACGTGCCTCACGGTAGCGCACGCGTCGGCGGTGGTGCACCGCCCTCGCCTACCCTGGGGTGGTGCCCACCCTGACCGCGTCCGCCGTGCACCTCGCCGGCGACCTCTGGCGCGCCCGTGAGAGCGCGCACCGAGCACGCGCGGATTCGCTCACCGCGCAGCACCGCGCGCGGGCGGCCCGCGGCGAGCCGCATCCGGTGGAGGACTTCCTGTTCACGTACTACTCGTACAAGCCGGCCCTGCTGCGCCGCTGGCATCCGGGTCTGGGCGTGGAGCTGCAGGATGCCGGCGGGGTGCGCGGCGAATGGCGCTGGTACGCACCCGGGAGTGCTCCCGGCTCGTTGATCGTGGACGGCGCCGCGTTCGCCCGCGAGAAGGGCGGGCTGCTGCAGACGGTCGTGCGGATGCTGCGGGCGACCGTGAGCCGTCCGGCGAGATTCGGATGCTTCGGACTCCACGAGTGGGCGATGGTGTACCGCCAGGGCGAGCACCGGCATCCGGTGCCGCTGCGACTGGGACCGGACGGCACCAACGCCGTCGTGGAGGCACACGAACTGCGCTGCACGCACTACGACGCCTTCCGCTTCTTCACGCCCGAGGCGGCGCCGCGCAACGACGTCCGGCTGTCGCGGGCGACCCAGCCGGCACGCGAGCAGCCCGGCTGCCTGCATGCGGGCATGGACGTGTATCGGTGGGCCGTGAAGCTCGGTCCGCTCGTGCCGGGCGAACTGCTCCTGGATGCGTTCGAGCTCGCCCGCGAGATCCGCACTCTGGACATGGCGGCGTCGCCGTACGACCTGCGCTCCTGGGGCCTGGATCCGGTGCGCATCGAGACCGCCGCGGGCAAAGCCGAGTACGTGCGCCGCCAGCGCGCGTTCGCCCAGGACGCGAACGCGCTGCGCGAGCGGATGCTCGATGCCCTGGCAGGCCTCGCCGTCTAACCGGCGGCCTCGCAGTCGTCGCACGGCACCAGGCCGCGTCCGCCGGCGGCAAGCTCCAGCCGCAGCGCGGCGACCCGCGTGGCAGCCTCGTCGAGTCGGCCCTGCGAGAGCTCGCCGTCCTCGACGGCCGCGACGATGCCGTCCACGAGCGCTGCGGCGCTGCCCGCCGTCGTGAACATCACCGCGAGCACCATGTCGTTGCCGGCCTTCAGCGCCGCGACGGCGTTGTCGACCGGGTCGCGGTAGGCCCGCACCCCGCTTGCCTGCAGCATGCCCAGGTCGTCGGTGATCGTGACCCCGGTGAACCCGAGCTCGTCCCGCACGATGCGGTGCCACTCGGCGGAGAGCGATGCCGGAGCGTCGTCGACCGCGGTGTAGCGGAGGTGCCCGAACATCACCAGCGGCACACCGTCCGCGATCGCCGCCGCGAACGGCACCCCGTCGGTGGCCGCCCAGTCCTTCTTCGACATCCCCGTCGCGGGGATCGTCTGGTGCGAGTCGCCGGCGGCCGCACCATGGCCGGGGAAGTGCTTGACCGTCGAGAGCGCCTGTCCGCGCTCGCCGTCGATGGCCGCCGTCACCCGCTCGGCGGAGGCATCCGGCGACGTGCCGAGCGCGCGACCGTAGATGAACGAGCTGCGTCCGTCGGCCACATCCGCCACGATCCCGAAGTTCACGCCGACACCCGCCCGCTGCACCAGGGCCGCACGAGCGCGGTAGGCGTCGGCGGCTGCACCGGCCGGCTCCTGCTTGAGCGTGTTCGCGGCCGGGAAGTCGTCCCACGGCAGCCGGGTGACCTGGCCGCCCTCCTCATCGATCGCGATCAGGGGCGGCAGGGCGGGGTCGGTCGTCAGCGCCGCGGTCAGGCGTCGCAGCGACGACTCGCTTCCCGGAATGTTCCCCCCCATCAGGATGAACCCGCCCAGCGCGTTCTCCTCCATGTACCGGCGCAGCGTCGCATCGTCGGTGGTGGGGATGTGCCCCATCACCACGCTCGCCGCCCTCTGCTCCAGGCTGAGGCCGGCGACCAGGCGTGCGGCGGCCGCCGCGATCCCGGTGTCATCGGCAGGGACGACGCGGACGGAGGGCGACGCCTCCGGCTCCGCAGTGCTCGCCGACGCCGGTGCGCCCGCCGCGATCGTCACGACCACGGCGGCCGCGACGATGGTCCCGAGCGCTCGGGTCGCCCAGCGGTTCACCCGCTCAGCCTACGGCACCCCGCGCACACGTTCAGTGGCGGCTGAGGATGCCGGCGGCATCGGTCCCGCGCGGCAGCGAGCCGTACATCCCGGTGCGATCCTCGCCGAGCCGCGCGGCGAGGAACGCGTCCGCTGCAGCGGCGGGCGCGTACCGCACCATGAGCGAGCCCTGCAGGGCCAGCGCCAGGGCTTCGGTGAGCCGGCGGGCTCCCGCCTGCGCCTCCGCCGGATCGGCTCCCGCCAGAGCATCGAGGTCCGCCAGGGCGCGGGCGGTGTGCGCGTCGAGGAGGGCCGAGGCGCCCCCGGTCGTCTCCAGCTCCGCGGCGAACGCCTGTGCGACCTCTGGCTCTCGGGTGAGGGCACGCAGCACGTCGAGGGCGATGACGTTGCCGGCGCCCTCCCAGATCGCCATCACGGGCTGCTCACGGTAGCGCAGCGCCAGCGGGAAGTCCTCGATGAAGCCGTTGCCGCCCAGGCACTCCATGGCCTCATACGCGTGCTGGGGCCCGCGCTTGCACACCCAGTACTTCATCACGGGCGTCGCGAGGCGACGGAATGCGACATCCTGCGGGGATGCATCGGCCTCGAACGCCTGCGCGAGTCGCAGCCCGGAAAGGACCGCGGCCTCAGCCTCCAGGGCGAGATCGGCCAGCACCGCCGTCATCGCCGGCTGGTCCACCAGCAGGCGGCCGAACGCCTCGCGACCGCGCGCATGCCACACCGCCTCCGCCACCGACTGCCGCATCCCCGCCGCCGACCCGAGCACGCAGTCCAGGCGCGTGCGCTGCACCATCTCGATGATGGTGCGCACACCACGGCCGGGTTCGCCCAGCAGCGTCCCGACGGTGCCGGCGAACTCCACCTCGGCGGACGCGTTCGAGCGGTTCCCGAGCTTGTCCTTGAGCCGCTGGATGCGGAACACGTTGCGGACGCCGTGGGGAAGCACCCGGGGCACGAACAGGCAGGTCAGTCCCTGCTCGGTGCCCCCGTCACGCGCCTGGGCCAGCACGAGGAAACCGTCCGACATCGGGGCGGAGCAGAACCACTTGTGCCCGGTGAGCTCATAGCTGTTGCCGCCCAGATGGACGGCGGTGGTCTGGTTCGCCCGCACATCGGATCCGCCCTGCTTCTCGGTCATGGCCATGCCGATGAGCGCGCTGCGCTTGTGGTCGCCGTCCAGCAGCCGCGGCTCGTACTCGCGCGAGTAGAGCCGGGGCAGCCAATCGTCGGCGACCCACGGGGTGTCGGCGATCGAGGCGACCGCCGCATGCGTCATCGAGACGGGGCAGGCATGGCCGGGCTCGACCTGAGCGAACAGCATGAATGCCGCTGCCCGTGCCACCGACGCACCGTCCCGCGGATCCGCCCAGGCCGACGTGTGTGCGCCGCGGGCGAGGGCGGCGGCCAGCACGCGGTGGTAGGCGGGGTCGTACTCGACCTCATCGAGCCGGTAGCCCCACCGGTCGTGCATGTGCGCGACCGGCGTGTGGGCGTTCGCGATGGTGGCGTCCCGCTGGAACGCGGCCGATCCCACCTGCATCCCGATCTCGTGCAGCTCGCCGTCGGCCCATCCTCCGCCGAACGCGGTGACCGCGTCGCGGAGCGGACCGTTCAGCTGGTACTCGTCGAGGTCGACGCGCCACGGAGGCTGGTTCTCGACGTGGTGGGTGGCCTCACCGATGACGCGTGCTCCGCGCGAGAACGACCGCATGCCCGTGCTCCTTCCGGCCCGCCCGTCGGGGCAGGCCTCCACGCTACCGGCGGGTCAGGGCACCGGCGACAGCGTCAGCTGCAGCAGCCGATCATCGTCGCCTGCGGGACTGCCCCGTCCGTCGGTGTTGTTGGTCAGCACCCACAGCGTCCCGTCGGGGGCGGCGACGGCATCACGCAGGCGGCCCGCCTCGCCGACGAGCAGGTCGCGCGGGTCTGCGAGCAGCGCCGACCCTTCCGTGTCGGCGACCCACAGGCGCTGCCCTCGCAGCGCCGCGAGGAACAGGGTGTCGCCGACGGCGGCGATCCCGCTCGGGCTCGCGTCGGCGGGGTGCCACTGCGCGACCGGGTCGGCGAAGCGACCGTCGCCCGCCCGGCCTTCGACGACCGGCCAGCCGTAGTTCGCGCCCGGCTCGATGACGTTCAGCTCGTCCCACGTGTTCTGGCCGAATTCGCTCGCCCACATCGTGCCGTCGCCGGTCCACGCCATGCCCTGCACGTTGCGATGCCCGAGCGACCACACCTCGGTTCCGAACGGATTCCCCGGCGCGGGGGCGCCGTCGGGCGTCAGCCGGAGGATCTTCCCGTTCAGCGACCCCTCGTCTTGGGCGCGGCCAGGATCGCCGGCGTCACCGGTCGAGACGTACAGCAGTCCGTCGGGGCCGAAGGCGATGCGCCCTCCGTTGTGGTTCGCCGCTTTGGCGATGCCCGCGATCACCACCTCGGGCGCACCCAGGGCGATCGACCCCGCCTCGCCCTCGACCGGCATCCGCACGACGCGGTTGTCGTCCGCGGCGGTCAGGTAGGCATAGAGCCAGCGCTGCTCCCCGTCGTCGCGCAGGGCGAGGCCCATCAGACCGCCTTCCCCCTGCGGACGCACCTCGCTGATCTCACCGGCGACGCGCAGCTCGCCCTGCGGCGTCAGCTCGACGATGCGGCCGTCGTCGCGCTGGCTGATCAGCGCGCCGCCTCCCGTGAGCGGCGCCACCGACCACGGGGCGTCGAGCCCGGTGGCGAGGGCACTGATGTCGCCCGTCGGCGCCCACAGCCCCGCCGCCGCCGTCGGAGTCGGGGTGCCGGTCGCGGTCGGAGGGGCGAAGGTGGTCGTGGGGGTGGGCGCAGGGTCGGGTGCCGCGCATCCGGCGCAGACCACGAGCACGGCCGCGCAGAGACCTGCCCACGAGCCGCGCCGCGGCCTCATGCGGGAGCGCTCGCTCTCACGACGCTCAGCAGGAAGACGCTGTCCTCGATCGCCGCGACGGAGTGCCGCTCCGGTGGGATCGGCATGAAGTCGCCGGCGGCCAGCTCCCACTCGCGGTCGATGCCGCGCACGACGATCCGCCCGTGCAGCACGTGCACAGTCGCCTCCGGAGGGCTCTCGTGCTCGGCGAGCTCCGCGCCGGCCAGCAGCGCGAGCGCCGTCTGACGCAGGACCGTCTCGCGGCCCCCGTACAGCGTCGACGCCGCTCGCTGAGCCTTCGACCCGCGCGCGGTGTCGAGCAGGCTCCGCACGGCCTGGTTCAGATCGTCGATCCGCAGCTCGCCCTCGGTCATCCGGGTCCGCCCCCTTCGTGCCGCTGCGCCCAATCTATCGAACGCATCGGTGACCGGGCCTAGGCTTGACGAAGGCGGCGGTGAGGAGGCGAGGATGCCCGAGAACCCCCGGCTCGTCGGCTTCGCTGGACAGGAGACGGATGCCTCCGGCGCGGTGTGGCGGCTCACTCCGGCCGAGCGCGGTCTCGACGCCAACATCATCCGGCTGCCTCCTGGCGACGAGATCGCACGTCACACCGGTCCGGACCTCGATGTCCTCATCCACGTCCTGGAGGGGACCGGAACGCTCGAGACCGAAGCGGGCGAGCTCCCGCTGACCCCAGGGGCGCTCGTCTGGCTTCCCCCGCGGTCGCAGCGCCGGTTCGTCGCCGGAGCGGAGGGCCTGCGCTATTTCTCGGTCCATCCTCGCAAGCCGGGTCTGTCGATCTCGGCGCGCCCGCCCGAGTCCCGGTGAACTCGGTTCGGCGTCACTCACGGGTGAGCCAGAACTCGCCACCCCCCGGGTCCGCCATCAGGATCCTGTCGTCGTCGCCGCCGGCCTGCACGGCGCCCAGCGCCACCAGACGGGCAGCCTCGCTGTCCCGATCCGCCGCGGCGAGGACGAGACGCTGTCGTCTCGTCCCGTAGCGCGACGGTGCCGGCCGCACATCCCAGGAGACCTTCGTCCCGCCGTGCGGCGACTGCACCGCGGTCTGGTCGCCGCGATCCCAGACGAGAGGCCACCCCAGTGCCCCGCTCCAGAACAGACCCGCTTCACGCGGGCCCTCGCAGGTGACCTCGGCGAGGAAGCCGCAGCCTGCGAGGAAGCCGTCTCCCGGTTCGATCACGCAGAACTCGTTCCGGCCGCGATCGGCCATCACGACCTCGCCGCCGGGCTGCTCTCGGATGACGCGGCCGCCCAGTCGCAGCGCCTTCGCGACGATGGCGCGCTGATCGTCGAGGTCGGTGCTGGTGAGGTGGAGGTGCACCCGATTCGGCCGAGACAGGTCTTCCGCCTCGGTCGCGTCGAAGCGGAGTCCGATCTGCGCACCCGCCCCCGGCAGGAACGCGCCGTCAGCATCAACCGCGACCGGGCGATCCAGCAGGTCCGCCCAGAACGCGGCGGGAACCGACGGATCGCGGGCATCGAAGGCCACTGCAACCAGGCGCACGGACGTGACTGCCATGCTAGAGAGAGCCCTCGGATGCCTGGTTCAGCATCCAGCGGTGACCGAAGGGATCCCGCGGCACGGGATCCACCTCGACGACGGCGTGGAACACCGCGGAGTACCACTTGATCGCGGCTCGCGCATCCTCGTCGGCGATGTACGGAATGATCACGCTCATCTCACCAGCGTGATACTGCGCGCCGTCCGTGTCACGACCCATGCTCCGCCGTCAGCTCTGGTTCCCGCCGGCGGGGGCTGGCCCCGTCACCGAGTCAGGTCAGGACATGTCCATGACGATGCGGCCGTCGATCGCTCCGTGTGCCATCTCGTCGAAGATCTCATTGATGTCGCTCATCGGACGCACCGCGTACGTGGGGCTCACCTTGCCGCGGGCGAAGAAGTCGAGGGCCTCCTGCATGTCTCTGCGCGTGCCGACGATCGAGCCGCGGACGGTGAGGCCGAAAAGGACGGTCGTGAAGATGTCCAAGGGAAAGTGGTCCGGCGGCAGGCCGACGAGGGAGACCGTGCCGCCGCGCCGCAGCGCACCGACGGCCTGCGGGAACGCATGCGCGTTGACCGCTGTGACCAGGGCTCCGTGCACGCCACCCCCGGTCTGTGATCGCAGCTCTGCTGCTGGATCGTCCGTTGTCGCGGCGTTGACGGTGACTTCGGCGCCGTGGCGGCGTGCAAGGTCGAGTTTCGCGTCGTCCACGTCGATGGCCGCGACCCGACGGCCCATCGCGACGGCATACTGTACGGCGAGGTGGCCGAGTCCGCCGATGCCCGAGATCAGCACCCACTGGCCGGGATCGGTGTCGGTGACTTTCAGTCCCTTGTACACGGTGACCCCGGCGCACAGGATGGGGGCGACGGCCGCCATCTCCACGCCGCTCGGAATGATGGGCGCGTAGCGGGCGTCGACCAGCATGTACTGGCCGAACGAACCATCGACGGAGTATCCGCCGTTCTCTTGGCTCGGGCAGAGCGTTTCCCAACCCGTCTCGCAGTACTCGCATTCACCGCAGGCGCTCCACAGCCAGGCGTTGCCGACTCGGTCGCCGACCTTGACCCGGGTCACACTGTCGCCGACGGCGACGACCGTGCCCGCGCCTTCGTGCCCGGGGATGAAGGGCGGTCGGGGTTTGACGGGCCAGTCGCCGTGCCACGCATGGAAGTCGGTGTGACAGACACCGGAGTACTCGACTTTGACGAGTGCTTCATTCACACCGGGAGTGGGGATCGCGATCTCGTCGATAGCCAGCGGCTCGGAGAACGCGTGAACGACGGCGGCTTTCATCGTGGTCATGTTGAGTCAGTCCTTTTCGGGCACTTCAACCTCGGCAGCAACCCGCGTGCACGCTACTCCGGCCTCGAGATCGACGCGATGGCGGAGCCAGGATACCGCGGCGCGATGACCGGTCGCGAGACCTCGCGCGACCCTCCGGTGCGAACTCGAGCACGACAGCTGCGACGTTTCACCGACGGCCGCACGTCTTCAGGCGTGTCCGCGACGGACGACCGCAACCGGGATTTTTGGTGG
>NZ_JBIQHX010000036.1:0-15541 GCF_044508325.1 Microbacterium sp.
AACGCTTGCACCCTACGTATTACCGCGGCTGCTGGCACGTAGTTAGCCGGTGCTTTTTCTGCAGGTACCGTCACTTTCGCTTCTTCCCTGCTAAAAGAGGTTTACAACCCGAAGGCCGTCGTCCCTCACGCGGCGTTGCTGCATCAGGCTTGCGCCCATTGTGCAATATTCCCCACTGCTGCCTCCCGTAGGAGTCTGGGCCGTGTCTCAGTCCCAGTGTGGCCGGTCACCCTCTCAGGCCGGCTACCCGTCGACGCCTTGGTGAGCCGTTACCTCACCAACTAGCTGATAGGCCGCGAGCCCATCCCGGACCGAAATTCTTTCCAGCTGCTGAAGATGCCTTCGCAGCTCGTATCCGGTATTAGCAGCTGTTTCCAGCTGTTATCCCAGAGTCCGGGGCAGGTTGCTCACGTGTTACTCACCCGTTCGCCACTGATCCAGCAGAGCAAGCTCCGCTTTCACCGTTCGACTTGCATGTGTTAAGCACGCCGCCAGCGTTCATCCTGAGCCAGGATCAAACTCTCCGTAAAAGAATGCTGCTGCAGTCGGCCGGGAAAACGGCTGACGCAGCGAGTTTGAACTGACCAAAGTTGGATGTCATTGCTGACTTATCCGTTGCCGGCCATCGCTGGCCGGACTTTGATCCAAAGGAATCTCATCCAGCCGAAGCTGGAACGAGGTTATTTGGCATTTGACAAGTGCACGCTGTTGAGTTCTCAAGGATCGGATGCTCCTGCTGCTCGATCTCTCGATCTTGCCGGCAGGGCAACTTCTCTATCTTACCCTCTCCGCCTGAGCCGGGTCAAATCAACCGACCCGGATCTCGAACGATCCGCGGGTCGGCTCCGACCGCTCCTTCGGAGGGGGAATCCCATCCTAGACCCGGAGGTCCGCGACTCTCAAGGAGAGTCTCGATGGGTGGTGGTTCTCCGCTTGAGGGGGCGGGGCCTGAAGCCCTCCGCTCTTTCCCTTTGGGGCGAACAGGTATTACTGTACGTGACCGCCGGGCGCGTGCCAAATCCGGCTCGGATCCCGGGCGTGTCGCGCCGGAGAGCCGCGGAATTCCGCCCGTTCGGCCACGCTCGCGCGGGCGGCGACCGCCCCGCCGACCACGATCGGCAGTGCCGGCCCTGGCGCAGGCGGCCCCGAGCACGTAGGTTCCGGCCATGCCCACTCTCCCCGCCTCGCCCCAGGACCTGCTCGATCGCGTCCGCAGCGACCTGGGCGCGGGCCGCGCGCCGCTGCCGTCCCCGTCACGGCCGGTGCCGCTCCCGGCGCGGACGGATGCGGCGGGCCTGGCACTGGGCGCGACGGCCGCGGCCTCCCTCGCTGCGGCCGAGCTCGCCGGTGCGCGCCCCGTTCCGCTGAATGCGGACGCCATCGCCGTGGCGTACTCGAGTGAGCAGTGGCTGCGCATCGACGACGTGCAGCCGACGGCCTTCGCTCCCCTGTCGGGGTTCTTCCGGGCGCGCGACCGGTGGGTGCGCACGCACGGCAACTACCCGCACCACGCAGCGGTGCTTCGCGCCGTGCTCGGACTCGGACCGGATGCGGGGCGCGACGACACCGCCGCCGCCCTCCTCGAACACGACGCGGCGGAGGTGTCCGCGAGGGTGACGGCGCGGGGCGGGCTGTGCGTGCCCGTGCTGCCGGAGGATCGCAAGGTCGACGCGCGGCTGCGGCAGGAGCCGCTGCTCGCCGTGACACCGCTGGGCCGGTCCCCCGCGCGGCCCCTGCCCGCGGGGCCGGCAGAGGCGCCGTTGCGCGGCATCCGGGTCCTGGATCTCACCCGCGTGATCGCGGGACCGGTCGGCACCCGCACCCTGGCGCTGCTGGGCGCCGAGGTGCTGCGGATCGATCCGCCGCGACTGCCTGAGATCGGCATGCAGCACCTGGACACCGGGCACGGCAAGCGATCGGCGCTGCTCGACCTCGCCACGACCGCCGGGCGCACCCGGTTCGACGCACTGCTGGCGACCGCCGACGTCGTCGCGCTGGGGTACCGTGCCGCGGCGCTGGACGGTCTGGGGCTGTCGCCCGCGGCGCTCGCGCAGCGGCGTCCGGGCATCGTCGTCGTCCGCCACAGCGCCTGGGGCGATGCGCAGCGGCGCGGCTTCGACAGTCTGGTCCAGGCCGCGTCGGGCATCGCCCGGGCCGAGTCGCCGGACGGTGAGCTGCCCGGGGCCCTGCCCGCGCAGGCGCTCGACCACACCGCCGGATACCTCCTGGCCACCGCCGCGATGACCCTGCTGCAGCGGCGCGCCGCCGAGGGCGGCTCATGGCTGGCCGAGACCTCGCTGCGGCGCATCGCGGCCGAGCTGCTGGGCCGGCACCGTACGCAGACGCCCGAGCCCCAGGCATCCCTTCCGGCGCCCGGCGCCCACACGCAGTCGTTCGACGTCGACGGGGTGACCGTCACCACCGCGGCGCCGGCGGTCGCCTACGCGGGCGGGCCGACCCGGTTCGCGGCGCCGCGCCCGTGGGGCCGCGACGAGCCGGAGTGGGCCTGACTCAGCGCCGGCGGCGCTGGACCACCAGGCACAGCGCGACGGTGAACACACCCCAGAGCGCACACGCCGGAGGCAGCGTGCGGTACGCGACGTGCTCGAGGCGCCACTGCGAGGTGAGCGGACCGAGCACGACGCTGCCGATCGCCAGGGCGACGGCGAGCACGACCGGCAGCGAGATCCACCACGCGAGCCGCACCCCGTCCGGCAGCACGCGCGGCACCGGCGGGGCAGGGTCCCTCCGCCGCAGCCACAGGACCGCCCACACGGCGATGATCGCGAGCCCCACGACGGTCGACCCGTGCTGCAGCCACCGGTAGGCCGGCATCGATCCCCACATCACGTCGAGCGCATCGATGCCGGCGCGCCCCGCGTGGGTGAACAAGTCCCAGACGATGTGGCTGGCCGCCCCCAGTGCGAGGGATGCCGCCAGCAGCAGGATGCCGGCAACAGACGGATGCCGGCGCCCCCGGCCTGCGAAGGTCTCCGCGGCCGCGGCGGCGGCTCCGGCATCCCATTCCGCGGGGAGCCGGCGGGCGACCCACTGCGGAGAGAGCTCACGCATCGCGGGGCGGATGCCGCTGCGCCACACGAGCAGCAGCCCGAGCGCGACCAGCATCGTCACCGGCAGGAACGCGAAGCTGTGCGTCTGCAGATACCCGAACGGCGCGAACGGGACGAACAGCGGCAGATCCGGCGCCATCGCCCCGGCGGCGATCGCGGCCGGAACCAGCGGCGTGCGCAGGAACGGGAGCGCGATGACCGCGTGACTCGGAGTGAACGGCATCCTGCGACCGGCTCGCGACGGATCAGGCCACGAAGACGCCCGCGAGCGTCTTCTTGCCGCGCCGCAGCACCGAGACACCGCCCGGCAGCGACCCCGACACCACCTCGTCGTCGCGGGCCACGCGCGCGCCGTCGAGCGACACACCGCCCTGCGCGACGGCACGGCGACCCTCACTGAGACTGGAGACGAGGCCCGTCTCCACCAGGGCCTGCACGACCGGGGTGCCCGGTGCCACCTGCGCGTGGGGCAGCTCTTCCAGCGCCGCACGCAGGGTGGCGGCATCCAGGCTCGCCAGGTCGCCCTGGCCGAACAGCGCCTCGGTCGCGGCGATCGCCTTCGCCGTGGCATCCGTCCCGTGCACGGTCGTGCACACCTCCAGCGCCAGCCGCTTCTGCGCCGCGCGCCGGAACGGCTCGGTCTCGACCAGCCGCTCGTACTCCTCGATCTCGGCGCGCGTGAGGAAGGTGAAGATCTTCAGGCGCTGGATCACGTCGGCGTCGTCGGTGTTCAGCCAGAACTGGTACATGCGGTACGGACTGCACATCTCGGCATCCAGCCAGATCGCGTTGCCCTCGGACTTGCCGAACTTCGTTCCGTCGCTGTTGGTGATCAGCGGCGTTCCGATCGCGTGCACCGCCGCGTGCTCGACATAGTGGATCAGATCCACGCCGCTGGTGAGGTTGCCCCACTGGTCGGAGCCGCCGGTCTGCAGCACGCATCCGTACTGGCGGTAGAGCTCGAGGTAGTCGAGACCCTGCAGGATCTGGTAGCTGAACTCGGTGTAGCTGATGCCGGCCTCGGAGTTCAGCCGTGCCGCGACGGCGTCCTTCTTGAGCATGGTGCCCACGCGGTAGTGCTTGCCGATCTCGCGCAGGAAGTCGATCGCGCTCAGCGGCGCGGTCCAGTCCAGGTTGTTGACGATGCGCGCCGCGTTCTCGCCCTCGAAGCTGAGGAACCGCTCGACCTGCGCGCGCAGGTAGCCGACCCACTCGGCCACGGTGTCCTTCGTGTTCAGCGTGCGCTCGGCCGACGGGCGCGGATCGCCGATGAGGCCGGTCGAGCCGCCGACGAGCCCGAGCGGCCGGTGGCCCGCCAGCTGGAGGCGGCGCAGCAGCAGCAGCTGGACGAGATTGCCCAGGTGCAGGCTGGGAGCGGTCGGATCGAACCCGCAGTAGTACGTGATCGGGGGGCCGCCCAGCAGCGCGCGCAGCGCCTCCTGATCGGTGGACACGTGCACCAGGCCACGCCACACGATCTCGTCCCAGACGTTCTCGAACGTGGGATCGTTGGCCGGCGCCAGCGCGCTCACGACGGGTTCAGACACGCGTTTCAGGCTATCAGCGGGGGTGGTAGCTGAAAGACTGGGGCCATGGTGCTGATGCCGGACGCGCTGCTGGTGGCGATCCTCGTGATCTTCCTGTTCTTCGCGCTGTGCGGCGCGCTCGTGCTGGTGGTGGTCAGCATGGCGCGCCCGCGCACGCTGCCGCTCGTGCTGGCGGGACTGCTCGTCGTGCTCGCCCTGATCCTGGTGGCGCTGGCGCCGGTGAACATCTCGCCGCTGATGGGCGTCATCCTCGCCGTCCTGGGCGTGGCCGTCGCCGTCGCCGGCGGCAACCCGGTCGCCCGGCGGATCCTCGACATCGCCTCGGGCGGGCGGGTGCAGGAGACCTCGGACGGCGGCATCGTGCTGCCGGCGGCCGGAACGGACGGGGATGCCGAGCCCGGCGCCCAGACCCGCACGCTCATGCGCGGGGGCACCGTGATCGGCTACCTCGAGCGCATCGCCGTGGTCCTCGGGATCATCGCCGGCTACCCGGAGGCGATCGCCGTGGTCGTCGCGGTCAAGGGCATCGGCCGCTTCTCGGAGCTGGCCACCCCTGAGGCGCGCGAGCGGTTCATCGTCGGCACGCTGGCGAGCCTCGTGTGGGCGTGCGTCGTCGGGGCGCTGGTGCGGCTGGCCGTCACCTGACGCGTCCTACCCGTCGGCCCGATCAGGCCGTCAGCACCCGGTACGACTCGACGAGCGCGGGCGCACCCGATGCGGCCAGCATCTGCGACACCGCGGACTGCGTGATTCCCTCCTGCGCGGCGAGCTCGTCCTGCGTCGCCCCCAGGCATCGCCCGTACGCGAGTCGGCGGGCGCGATCGCCCATCTGCGCGATGAGCCCGTCGCGTGCGAACGCGGCGGCGGCGGCGAGACGGACGGCCTCGGCGACCTCGGCCGGCGAGCCCTCGGCGGCGGCGACCGCCGTGCGGGCATCCGGCATCGTCCGCCGCGCGAGCACCTCGACCTGATCGATCGCGGCGCGGGCGGCCCACCACGCCGGCCCCTCGGACAGCGGCCCCCCGCTGGAGGGGATCTCCTCGATGTCGCCGACGCCGATGCCGAAGCGGCAGTCGAGTCCCTCCGGAAGGGTGAGCCGCAGCAGCAGGGTCGCGGCCAGGGCGGTCGACAGCCCCGGGTAGATCCCCTGGAGCTCGTCGCCGACGACCGGACGCAGCGGCGACGGCGCGCCGGGCAGCGCGGACGACACCCGGGCGAGCGCCTGGTCGATCTCACGCTGCGCGTGCGCGCGATCGGCCAGCTTCCGCGAGCCCACGATGTCCGCGATGACGACGACGTTCATTGCATCAGCATATCACTTATCTTTATCGATAGATAAGGAATTCGCTGATATTCAGACGGATATCAGTTCAGAGTCGGAGAGCATGCGCCGCGCTCTGGGCGCGCTCGACGAGCTCCGCCCGCTGCCGTCCCACCTGCGCCGGGGCGGTTCCCCCGGCGCCTGCGCGACTGGCGACCGAGCCCTCGATGGTCAGCACGTCGCGCACGGCGGGCTCCAGGTGCGGCGACACCTCGGCCAGCAGCGCGTCCGAGGCATCCGCCAATCCGATCCCCCGCTCCTCGCACGCGCGCACCAGCGCACCGGAGATCTCGTGCGCATCGCGGAACGCGACCCCCCGGCGCACGAGCCAGTCCGCGACGTCGGTCGCCAGCGAGAAGCCTTCGGGGGCGAGGGATGCCATCCGGTCGGTGTCGAAGCGCAGGGTGGCCACCATCCCCGTGAACGCCGGCAGCAGCACCTCGAGCGTCGCGACGGAGTCGAACACCGGCTCCTTGTCCTCCTGCAGGTCGCGGTTGTACGCGAGCGGGAGGCCCTTGAGCGTCGTCAGCAGGCCGGTCAGGTTGCCCACGAGCCGGCCGGCCTTGCCCCGGGCGAGCTCGGCGATGTCGGGATTCTTCTTCTGCGGCATGATGCTCGAACCCGTCGAGTAGCCGTCGTCGAGGGTGACGAAGCCGAACTCGCGCGTGTTCCACAGGATGATGTCTTCGGCGAACCGCGACAGGTCGATGCCGATCTGCGCCGCGATGAACGCGAACTCGGCGACCACGTCGCGTGCCGCGGTGCCGTCGAGCGAGTTCTCGGACGGACGGTCGAGGCCGAGTCGCTCGGCGACCAGCCCGGGGTCGAGGCCCAGGCTCGAGCCCGCCAGCGCGCCCCCGCCGTAGGGACTGACCCGGGCACGGGACGCCCAGTCGCGCAGTCGCTCCAGATCGCGCACCAGCGGCCACGCGTGGGCCTGGAGGTGGTGGGCGAGCAGCACCGGCTGGGCGTGCTGAAGATGGGTGCGGCCCGGCATGATCGCGTCGGGGTGCGCCTCGGCCTGCGCGGCGATCGCGTCGATCAGGCGCAGGATGTCGCGCGCGATGGTCTTGGCGTGATCGAGCAGGTACAGCCGCACGAGCGTCGCGATCTGGTCGTTGCGGCTGCGCCCTGCGCGCAGGCGGCCGCCCAGATCTGCGCCGGCCCGCTCGATCAGACCCTGCTCGAGGGCGCCGTGGACGTCTTCGTCGGTGTCGGCCGCGGTCAGCCGGCCCGACGCGACGTCGTCGGCGAGCTCGTCGAGCGCCCGGTGCATCGCGGCGAGCTGCTCGGCGTCGAGGTACCCCGCGGCGGCGAGGGCCTCGGCGTGCGCGTGCGAACCGGCGATGTCGTACGGCGCGAGCACCCAGTCGAAGTGCGTGGAGCGGCTCAGCGCCGCGAGCTCGGGCGAGGGCCCGCTCGCGAACCGGGCGCCCCACAGCGCGCCCTCGTTGGTGCCGTGCGCCTCGTCGTCGGTGCCGTCGCCCCTCGTGCCGCTCACGAACCCAGCCTATCGAGGCGCGCGGGCGGGCTTCGGCGGCTCGGGGTGCCGCGAGGTCTGGCCCGTCGTGCCGGCGACTTGCGGGCCGGTGGTGCCGCCACCGCGCCTCGAAGCGGCAGGAGGGGCCAGCAAGTCCGGCGCACACGGCCCCACAGGCGAATCGCGGGCGCGTCATGCCGCCACCGCGCCCGGAAGCGGCAGGAGGGGCCGGCAAGTCCGGCGCACACGGCCCCACAGGCGAATCGCGGGCCCGTGGTGCCGCCACCGCGCCCGGAAGCGGCAGGAGGGGCCAGCGGGATGCCGGGCGCAACCGCCGCACGGCGCCCGAGGACAGCGACCCCGCACCGCCTCTGCGTGTGTTCCTGCACAGCGCCCGGATCGCTCTCGCAGCCCACAGTTCCCCATCCGCAGGGCCTCTGTCCCCGCGGGGCCGGGCAGGCTGTCGGGCATGCCGCGCTCTCCACGCCCATTGCCCGGATCGCTTCCGGCGGCGTTCTCGGTCTCTGCCGCACGCGCCGTCGGTGTGACGGTGCGGCGCCTGCGGCACCCGACGCTGGCGGCCCCGTTCCGTGGCGCCCGCCACCGACCGCCGCACGACGACGTGCCCGACGAGGAGCGGGATGCCGATGTGAGCCCGATCGCACGGGAGGCTGCCGTGCTCAGGGCCGAGATCCGTCGACTCGCGCACGCGTTCGCCACCGTCGCCCCGGACGACTGGTTCTTCAGCCACATCACCGCCGCGGTGCTCTGGGGACTGCCGCTGCCGATCCGGCTGCTGCGGACGGCGGTACGGGCGCAGACGCGCAATGGCGTGACATCCCCGCCGCGCGGCATCGACGTCGCGGCGCTCGCTCCCCGACGCTCCTCGCGGGCGCGCGGCGTGTGCGGACACCAGCTTCAACCCGCGCTGGCGAGCGTGCGCGAGGTCGGCGGGCTGAGGGTCTCGAGCCCAGCGACCACCTGGGCCCTGCTGGCCGACCTCCTCACCGTCGACGAGCTCATCGAGCTCGGCGACGCGATCGTCCACATCCCGCGGCGGAAGGGGATGCGGCGCGGCGACGCCGGCGATGCGCTCGGCACCCCGGCTGAGCTGCGCGCGGCAGCCTCGGTCCCGTACCGTCGGCGGGCGGGCAAGCTGCGCGCAGCGCTCGCCGAGATCCGCGTCGGAAGCGCATCACCCGGTGAGACGCGGACGCGCCTCGCCTGTGTTCGCGGCGGCTTGCCCGAGCCCGAGCTCGACGTCGACGTGCTCGCCGACGACGGCCGCCCGATCGGATACACGGAACTCGCCTATCCGGCCTTCCGCATCCTCATCGAGTACGAGGGCGATCACCATCGCACAGGGCGCGCGCAGTGGCAGCGCGACGTCGACAAGCACGCCGCGTGCGCGGAAGCCGGCTGGACTGTGGTGCGCCTCACCGCCGCGCACGTCTACCCCAGCGCGGACCTGGCCGTGCAGCGCATCCGCAGCGCTCTGCTGCGGGCAGGCTGGAGTCCGCAATGAGCGGGGCCCGCGCAGCCGCAGCGGGCGCGATCAGGATGCCGCGGAGCGGCCGGCGGCGTCGGCGATCCGCGCCACGGCCCACTCGAGCGGGCCCCGCCCGAGCAGCAGGGCCCAGGCGGTGCAGGCGATCACAGTCCCCCACACCATGGGCCAGAACGGCTCGAGCGCGCGGAACCCGGTCAGGTCGCCGGGGTCGCCGAGGACGATCCCCGCCACGATCGCCCAGACCACGAGCTGCGCGGTGTACGCCGTCAGCGGCATCGAGCCCACGGCGCGCAGCGGAACGGCGATCCATCGCAGCGGCGTCCGGCACACGAGCAGGCAGAGCCCGATCACGCCCATCGCGAATCCGCCCGACCCGACCACCTCGAGCACCCCGGTGGAGTGCGGCGCCGCCGTCCAGACCGCGTTCCAGTACGCCGGCCCCGGTGCCGCGGCGGCGGCGAGGCCGTACCCGATCGCCGCGAGCGCCGCCCCCGCCGCCAGCAGCAGGGCCGCGATGCGGGGCGACCGGAGGTCGAGCCGCCCGATGCCCAGGCCGCAGAGCAGGAACGCGATCCACACCGTGAACGGATAGTGCCAGCCCAGCACGGCGTCCAGCAGGGCTCCCGACTCGGTCTTCCACAGCGGCAGCGCATCCAGCACGACCTGCACGAACGGCATCACGGCCGCCAGCACCGCGGCGACGGCGAACAGCGCACGGGAGCGCAACGGCAGAAACGGCAGGGAGAGGAGGAACAGGATGCCGTACGCCGGCAGGATCACGTATACCGGCACCCCGGTGGCGATGAGCAGGATGCCGAGCACCCAGATCAGGCCGGCCCGGGTGCCCAGGCGCACCCGCGCCCGCTGCAGGTCTGCGCCGGCGACCGGCGCAGACCCGCCGGTCACGAGGCCGATGGAGAGCCCCGCCAGCGTGGCGAACAGGATCGAGGAGCGGCCGCTGGCGACATCCAGCCACGTCGCCGGGTCCTCCCACGAGAAGTCCGGGAGCGCGATGAGGTGCGCGGCGAACATCCCCAGCACGGCCAGGCCCCGGGCGAGGTCGACCCCCGCCATGCGGCCGGGGCCGTCCAGGTGGTTCCAGTTGCGGGCGAGCCGGCCGGTCAGCTCTGCTTCAGCAGCCACACGAGCAGGGCCTTCTGCGCATGGAGGCGGTTCTCCGCCTCATCCCACACGACGCTCTGCGGCCCGTCGATCACCTCGGCGTCGACCTCGTAGCCACGGTCGGCCGGCAGGCAGTGGATGAAGATCGCGTCGTCCTTCGCGAGTGTCATGAGCTCCTGCGACACCTTGTACGGCGTGAGGTCGCGCAGGCGCTGCAGCTTCTCGTCCTCCTTGCCCATCGACACCCAGGTGTCGGTGACGATGACGTCCGCCCCGGCGGCGGCCTCGTTGGGGTCGGTGTACAGCGTCACCGAGCCACCGGTCTCCTGCGCGCGGCGGTCGGCGTCGGCCACGACGTCGTCGCGCGGCGCGTACTCCACCGGCGAGGCGACCCGCACGTGCATCCCGGCGGTCACGCCGCCGAGCACGTACGACTGTCCCATGTTGGTGCGGCCGTCGCCGAAGAACGCGAGGGTGAGCCCCTTCAGGTCGCCCTTGTGCTCCTGGATGGTGAGCAGATCGGCGAGGATCTGGCACGGGTGGAAGTCGTCGCTGAGCGCGTTGATGACCGGCACCCGTGTGCCCTGGGCCATCTCTTCGAGGCCCGCCTGCGCGTACGTGCGCCAGACGATCGCCGCGACCTGGCGCTCCAGCACCCGCGCGGTGTCGGCCGGGGTCTCCTTGCCGCCCAGCTGACTGTTCGCGGTGGAGATGACCAGCGGCACGCCGCCGAGGTCGGCGATCCCGACCGCGAACGAGACCCGCGTGCGCGTGGAGGACTTGTCGAAGATCACCGCGACCGTCTGCGGGCCGGCGAGCGGCTTCGTCTGCCAGCGGTCCTTCTTCAGCTCGGCGGCCAGGGCGATGATCTCGGCCTGCTCGGCCGGGGTGAGGTCGTCGTCGCGCAGGAGGTGGCGGGTCACCGGGTCGTCTCCTTCTCGACGGCGGCGGGCTCGACGGCGGCGGGCTCGACAGCGAGCGGTGCGACGGCGGAAGTCTCGGCAGCGGCAGGCTCGGCGGCCCGCTCGACGGCCGCCAGCGCCGCGGCGAACAGCTCGGCGAACTCGGCGATCTCGGCATCCCCGATCGTCAGCGGCGGCGCGAGCCGGATGGTCGCATCGTTCGCTGCGTTGACGACCAGCCCCTGCTCCAGCGCCGCCGCGGCGACATCCTTCGCGATCGGATGCGTGAGAGCGACGCCCAGCAGCAGCCCCTGGCCGCGCGTGCCCGCCACCAGCGGCGAGCCGATCCCCTCGATCACCGCGCGCACCTGCGCGCCGCGCACCCGCGCGTTCTCGACGAGCCCGGCCCGCTCGATCTCGGCCAGCACCGCGTCGGCGACCGCCGTTCCGAGCGCATTGCCGCCGAAGGTCGAACCGTGCGTGCCGGGATAGAACAGGTCGCTCGCGTCGCCGAAGGTGATGAGCGCTCCGATGGGGAACCCGCCGCCGATGCCCTTGGCGACGGTGATCGCGTCGGGAGTGATGCCGGCGTGCTGGAATGCGAACCACTCACCGGTGCGCCCGGCGCCGGTCTGGATCTCGTCGACGATGAGCAGCGCGCCGTGCCGGGCGGTGAGCTCGCGGGCGGCGGCGAGGTAGCCGTCGGGAAGCGGGACCACGCCGGCTTCACCCTTGATCGGCTCCACGAACAGGGCGGCGACCTGATCGTCCATCGCCGCCCCCAGCGCCTCGACCGTCGAGTCGAGGAACTCGACGCCGGGCACCATCGGCGCGAAGGGCTCCTGCATCCAGGACTTCCCGGTCAGTGCGAGCGTGCCCATCGTGCGCCCGTGGAACGCCTCGCGCAGCGCGAGGATGCGGGGCCGCGAGGCGCCTCCGTGCAGCCGGGCGAGCTTGAACGCGGCCTCGTTCGCCTCGGCGCCGGAGTTGCCGAAGAACACGCGGCCGCGCTCCCCCGTGCCGGCCAGACGCTTCAGCCGCGCGGCGAGGGCCAGCTGCGGCGGCGTCGCGAAGTAGTTCGACACGTGGGCGAGCTTCGCGGCCTGCCGGGACACGGCGTCGACGAACACGGGGTGTGCGTACCCGAGCGAGTTCACGGCGATGCCGCCGAGGAAGTCGAGGTGACGTCGACCCGCGGCGTCCCACAGGTGGCAGCCCTCGCCGCGCTCGAACAGCGCCATCCGCGGCCCGAAGCTGCGTACGAGGTCGCGCTCCGACTCGACCCGCCAGGTCGTCGCATCCGTCATCCTGAAACCACCTCTGTCCCGATTCCCTTCTCAGTGAACATCTCCACCAGCACCGAGTGCGGCACGCGCCCGTCGATGATCGCAGCCGTCTCCACCCCGCCCTCGACGGCATCCAGGCACGCCTGCATCTTGGGGATCATCCCCGACTCCAGCCGCGGCATCATCGCGCGCAGGTCGGTCGAGGTCAGATGCGACACGAGCGAGTCGCGGTTCGGCCAGTCGGCGTACAGGCCCGGCACGTCGGTGAGCACGACGAGCTTGACCGCCCCGAGGGCGACGGCGAGGGCGGCTGCGGCGGCGTCCGCGTTGACGTTGAGCGAGTGCCCCGGGTGGTCGAGATCGGGCGCGATGCTCGAGACCACGGGGATGCGGCCTGCCCGGACGTGGTCGAGCACGGTCTGCGGATCGACCTGCACGACGTCGCCGACGCGGCCGAGGTCGTGCGGCACGCCGTCGAGGACGACGCCGCGGCGCCTGCCGCCGAACAGGCCCGCGTCCTCACCGCTCAGCCCGGTCGCCAGGGGCCCGTGGGCGTTGATCTTGGCGACCAGCTGCGGGTTGATCTGGCCGGTCAGCACCATCCGCACCACCGAGATCGCCTCTGTGCTGGTGACCCGGTACCCGCCCTTGAACTCGCTCGGGATGGCGAGCCGGTCGAGCATGTTCGAGATCTGCGGTCCGCCGCCGTGCACCACCACCGGCTTGACGCCGACGTAGCGAAGGTACGCGATGTCGGCGGCGAACGCGTCCTGCAGCCCGTCGCTGACCATGGCGTTGCCGCCGTACTTGACGACCACGATCTGGTCGCGGAAGCGCCGCAGCCACGGCAGCGACTCGATGAGGGTCTCGGCCTTGGCGGACGCCTCGGCGGGGTCGGTGTCCTGCAGATCGGTCATGAGGAGTAGGCGCTGTTCTCGTGCACGTAGTCGTGGGTCAAGTCGTTCGTGAGGATGCGCGCGGAGTGCTCCCCCCGCTTCAGATCGATGAGGATGCCGGTGGCGCGCGGCGTCAGGTCGACCTCCTCGCGGGGACGGTCGGGGCCGCCGGCGGTGCACACGCGCACGCCGTTGAAGCTGACATCCACGTCGTAGGGGTCGAACGCGGCGGAGGTCGTGCCGATCGCGGCGAGCACCCGGCCCCAGTTGGGGTCGTTGCCGAAGATCGCCGCCTTGAAGAGGTTGTTGCGGGCGACGGCGCGGCCGACCTCGACGGCGTCGTCCTCGTCGACGGCGCCGACCACGTCGATCGTGATGTCGTGGCTCGCGCCCTCGGCGTCCTGCTGCAGCTGCGCGGAGAGGTCGGCGCACACGAGGGTGAGCCGGTCAGCGAAGTCGTCGGGATCGGGCTGGATGCCGGAGGCCCCCGACGCGAGCAGGGTCACCTGGTCGTTGGTGGACATGCAGCCGTCCGAGTCGAGCCGGTCGAAGGTCGTGCGGGTAGCACGGCGCAGTGCGGCATCCAGCGCCGCGGCATCCAGGTCGGCGTCGGTCGTGAGGACGACGAGCATCGTGGCAAGGCCGGGCGCCAGCATCCCCGCTCCCTTGGCCATGCCGCCCACGGTCCAGCCCTCGCCCGCGGCGACCGCCTGCTTGGGGCGGGTGTCGGTGGTCATGATCGCCTCTGCGGCCGCGGCGCCGCCGTCGGGCGAGAGCTCTGCGATCGCCTGCTCGGTCCCGGCCAGCACCTTCGCGCGGAAGACCTCGTCGCCGGCTCCGATCAGCCCGGTGGAGCACACCAGGACGTCGCCGGCGCTCACTCCGAGCAGTTCAGCCGTCTTCTCGGCGGTCTGGTGCGTCGTCTGGAATCCGAACGACCCCGTGAAGCAGTTCGCCCCGCCGGAGTTGAGCACGACCGCCTCGACGACGCCGTCGCCGATGGCCGTCTGCGACCACAGGATCGGATTCGCCTTGGCGCGATTGCTGGTGAACACGGCGGCGCCCGCCTTGCGCGGGCCGCGGTTGACGACCACCGCGACGTCCGGCTTGCCGGTGGACTTGAGCCCGGCCGCCACCCCGGCGGCCTCGAATCCGCGTGCCGCGGTCACGCTCACGGTGCGACTCCGTTCACGGTGAGCCCCCGGTCTTCAGGAAGGCCGAGTGCGATGTTCATGGACTGGATGGCGGCGCCCGCCGTGCCCTTCGCGAGGTTGTCGACGGCGGCGACGACCACGACGCGGTTCGCGGCCCGGTCGATCGCGAGGCCGAGCAGGGCGGTGTTGGCGCCGACGACATCGGCGGTGCGCGGGAAGCGGCCCTCAGGCAGCAGCTGCACGAACGTCTCGTCGTCGTAGGCGGCCTCCCACGCGGCGCGGATGTCGCCGTCGGTCGCGCCCGGGGCGATCGGTGCGGTGGAGGTCGCGAGGATGCCGCGGGCCATCGGCACCAGGACCGGCGTGAACGAGATCCGGATGCCTTCGGCCGCCGTGCCCTCCGGCCCCCCGGCGTTCACGAGCGCCTGCCGGATCTCCGGAATGTGCCGATGCACGCCGCCGACCGCATACGGGTTCGCGGTGCCGAGGATCTCGGAGGCGAGCAGATGCGGCTTCAGGCTGCGGCCCGCCCCCGACGGCCCGACGGCCAGCACGCTCACGATGTCGGTCGGATCGATGACTCCCGCGGCCACGCCCGGGGCGAGGCTGAGACTCACCGTCGAGGCGTTGCACCCCGGCGCGGCGATGCGCGCGGCGCCGACGAGCCGCTCGCGCTGCTTGCCGCCACCCACGGGCAGCTCGGGCACCCCGTACACCCACGGATCGTGGAAGTCGCCGCCGTAGAAGCGGTCCCAGTCGGCGACAGACTCGAGCCGGTGGTCGGCGCCGGCGTCGATGACCAGCGGCGTGTCGCCGAGCGCATCCGTGTACTGTCCGGACTGGCCGTGCGGCAGGGCCAGGAAGACGATGTCGTGGCCGGAGAGCACCTCGGGAGTCGTCTCGCGCAGCGTGAGGTGCCCAAGCGAGCGCAGGTGCGGCTGGTGGTCGATCAGCGGCTGCCCCGCGTTGGAGTGCGCGGTGACCGTGCGGATCTCGATGTCGGGATGCGACGCGAGCAGGCGCAGGATCTCGCCGCCCGCATAGCCGGATGCACCGGAGACGGCGACCGAATAGGTCATGGATTCCACCTTATTGTCTGAACGAGGCCGGATCAGCCGAGAGGACCGTGGCGGCGACGCCCGCGTCGACCGCCCCGGGGGGTGGATCGCGGGGTCGCCTAGAGTCGGCGGTCGCCCAGACGACGGCGCACGCGCAGAGCCGCGGAGGCGGCGGACAGCGGGGCCGTGGGCAT
>NZ_JBIQHX010000037.1:0-6051 GCF_044508325.1 Microbacterium sp.
CGCAGGGGCGGGGTGTGCCAGATGCGGTCGATGTAGTCGCGCATCGAGCGGTCCGATGAGAAGAACCCGCAGCGCGCGATGTTGAGGATCGCGGAGCGCGTCCAGGCATCCTGATCCGCGTACGCGGCGTCCACCCGCTCCTGGGCCTCCAGATACGAGGCGTAGTCGGCGAGCACCATGAACCGGTCGTCGTAGAGCAGGTTCGACACGATGGGCTCGAACGTCGACCGGTCGCCGCCCGAGAACGCCCCCGACGCGATCAGGTCGATCGCCGCGCGCAGCCGCTCGTCGTGCTGGTAGACCGCGGCGGGGTGGTATCCGCGCGCCCACAGCGCCTCGACCTCGGGCTCGGTCATGCCGAACAGGAAGAAGTTCTCGTCGCCGACGAGCTCGCGGATCTCGACGTTGGCGCCGTCGTCGGTGCCGATGGTGAGGGCGCCGTTGAGGGCGAACTTCATGTTGCCGGTGCCCGAGGCCTCCTTGCCGGCCAGCGAGATCTGCTCCGACAGGTCGGCCGCGGGGATGACGCTCTCGGCGAGGGTCACGTTGTAGTTCGGCGGGAACAGCACGTGCAGCCGGCCCTCCACGCGAGGGTCGGCGTTGACGACCGCGCCGACGGCGTTGATGAGGTGGATGATGCGCTTGGCCATCACGTAGCCCGGCGCCGCCTTGGCCCCGAACAGGAAGGTGCGCGGCTGCAGGTCGGATGCCTTCAGCCGGCCCGACACGATGCCCTCGTACTGCGTCACGATGTGCAGCACCTTGAGCATCTGCCGCTTGTACTCGTGCAGGCGCTTGACCATGACGTCGAGCAGGTGGCCGTCGGCCACCTCGAATCCGTCGCGCACCTGCAGCACGTCGGCGAGGCGCACCTTGGCGGCGTGCTTGACCTCGGCGAACCGGGCGCGGAACTCCGGGTCTTCCGCGAAGGCCTCCAGCCCCCGCAGCTGCTCCAGGTCGACGGTCCAGCCGGCCCCCACCGCTTCGGTGATCAGGTCGGCCAGCGGCGGGTTCGCCAGGCGCAGGAACCGCCGCGGGGTGACGCCGTTGGTGACGTTGGTGAACTTGCCGGGGAAGAACTCGTCGAAGTCGCGCAGCACCCGCTCGCGCAGCAGCTGCGAGTGCAGCTCGGCGACGCCGTTGACCTTGGCCCCGGCGACGGTGGCCAGGTACGCCATGCGCACCATCCGGTACGGGTGCTCGCCGATGATCGACATGTTGCGCAGCCGCATCTCGTCGTGGCCGAACCGCTCGCGCACCTCGGCGAGGAACTCCTCGTTGATGCGATAGATGATCTGCAGGTGCCGCGGCAGCAGCCGCTCCAGCAGCTCGACCGGCCACACCTCGAGCGCCTCCGGCAGCAGCGTGTGGCACGTGTACGCGAAGCACTGCCGGGTGATGGCCCACGCGGCATCCCACTCCAGGCCCTTCTCGTCGACGAGCACCCGCATGAACTCGGGCACCGCGATCACCGGGTGCGTGTCGTTGAGCTGGAAGATGACGCGCTCGGGCAGGCGGCTCAGATCGAAGTCGGGAGTGAGCGCGTGATCGAGGAAGTCGGCGATGGATGCCGCGCAGAAGAAGTACTGCTGCTGAAGCCGCAGCTCCTTCCCCTGGGGCGTGGAGTCTTCGGGGTACAGCACCTTCGAGATGTTCTCGGCGTAGGTGCGGGCGCGCACGGCCTCTTCGTAGTCGCCCGAGTTGAAGATGCGCAGGTCGAACGCGTTCGTGGCCACCGCCCGCCACAGCCGCAGCGTGTTGACGCGACCGTTCTGGTAGCCGGGCACCATGAGGTTGTACGGCACGGCCACCACGCTCCAGCCCGGCACCCAGCGCACCCGCTCGACGCCGCCGTCGCGGTAGGTCTCGGTGTGGCCGCCGAACGACACGGTCTGCGCGGCCTCGGGGTGCGGGAACTCCCACGGCGAGCCGAGCCGCAGCCACGCGTCGGGCTGCTCGACCTGCTGGCCGTCGACGAACGTCTGACGGAAGATGCCGTACTCGTAGCGGATGCCGTAGCCGATGCTCGGCACGCCCATCGTGGCGAGCGAGTCGATGAAGCAGGCGGCCAGACGCCCGAGCCCGCCGTTGCCCAGACCCGGTTCGACCTCCTGCCGGCGCAGGGTGTCGATGTCGATGCCGCAGGCGGCGAGGGCCTCGGTCGCCACGTCGGTGAGCCGCGAGGCGAGCAGGTTGTTGTCGAGCTGGCGCCCCAGCAGGTACTCCGCCGAGAGGTAGCACACGCTCTTGGCCTGGCTCTCGTGCTGCCGGTGCTGGTCTTCGAGCCACCGCGCCATCAGGTAGTCGCGCACGGTGTAGGCCAGGGCGAAGTACTGGTCGTTGACGGTGGATGTCGAAAGCGCGACGCCCCGCTCGTAGTTGAGGTTGCCCAGGAACTCGCGCACGAACCCGTCGACGGTGCCCGCCGGAGACGGGACGGGGGCCAGGGCGAGCGGGTGGGTGGCGGCGAGGGGTGCGGGTGGTTCTGCAGGCACCTATCGACCGTACCCGCCGGGCGGGCGCTGGCAGGAATCGCCGGCGGCGATCAGGTGCGGGTGACGATGCGGTCGATGGATGCCTCGCCCACCGGCTCGATCGCGGCCAGCCGCTCCCCCAGCCCGATGTCGACCAGCACGACCCGGCCGGCCAGGCGCGGACCGTCGCCGCGGGTGAGCCCGGCCTTGACGCCGCCGAAGGTGACGGTCACCGTCGCCGGCAGCACCAGCCCGTCGGCGGTGGTGCCCTCGTCGGGGTGCAGGCCGCTGGGCAGGTCGACGGCGACGACCTTCGTGCGCCCCGACTCGACCGCCGGCAGCAGCTGCTCGACGACGCCGCGGACGATGCCGCGCAGGGTGGGGGCGCCGGTGGTGCCGGTGCCGAGCACCCCGTCGAGCACGAGGTCGTACTCGGCGTCTTCGGCCTCGGCGGCGTCGATCACGTGCGCCCCGCCGGCGACGGCGGCGGCGAGCCCCGCCTCGTGGACGGCGGTGCCCACCGGCAGCACGTCGATCGCGTGCCGGCGGCCCAGGCGCGCGACGGCGAACAGCGCGTCGCCGCCGTTGTTGCCGCTGCCGGCGAGCACGAGCACCCGGGCGGGCACGGGGCCGCGTTCGAGCTCTTCGCTCACGACGACTGCGAGCGCCTCGGCGGCCCGCATCATGAGCGGTTCGCCGGCGTCCAGCAGCGGGCGCTCGGCCTCGCGCACCTGCGCGGCGGTGTAGAGCTTGACAGTCGAGGACTCCTGGTCGTCGTCACGCATCCTGGTACCTCTTCTCGCGCTCGGCCTCGGCCTCCGCCTCCGCGGCCCGCAGCTCTTCGGTCGCGACGCGCACCCCATCCTGCGCGCGCTGCAGCCGTCGCTGCGCGAAGGTCGCCGCGCCATGACGGGCACGTACGCCGTCGCGCTCCTCACGCACACCGGTGATGATGAACGCCCCGGCGATGAGGATCACCTGCGCCGAGAGGTTGAACCACAGCAGCAGGGCGATCAGCGACGCGAACGAGGCGAGCAGCGGGTTGGATGCCGCTCCCCCGACGAACAGCCCCGACAGCTGCTGCAGCACGGTCAGTGCGATCCCGCCCAGCACCGCACCGGTCCACAGGGCCCGCGCCGACGCCTTCACGCCCGAGAGCACGACGAAAAGCAGCGCCACCACCCCGGTGTCCAGGGCAAGGGTGACCAGCAGTCCCACTCCCCAGGTCGCCCAGCCCGACAGCGCATCGCCGACGCCCAGCCAGCTCTGCACGGTGCCGATCAGCGCCGTGCCGAAGAAGGCGGCCGCGGCGGAGGCCGCCAGCATCAGGCCGATCGCGGCCGCGAGCGCGAAGTTGCGCACGAGCACCCACACCCAGAAGACGTCGTCGTGCACCTTGTCGGCGATCGTGCGGAAGGCGATCCGCAGCGACCCGATCGCGCCGATCGACGCCGCGATGAGGCCGACCAGCGAGATGACGGTCGCGACGGTGAGCCCCGTCGGCGCCCGGATCGTGTCGGGGTCGATGATGTCTCCGATGAGGCCGGGGATCGCAGCATCCACGGCGTCGACGAGCGCCTGCCAGGCGACCGGATTGCCGGCCAGCCACAGTCCTGCCAGTGAGAATCCGAGCAGCACCCCGGCGAACACCGAGAACAGCGCCCGGTAGGTCACGCTGTCGGCGAGCATGGGGCCGCGGTGCTCGCTGTACAGCAGCAACGCGCGCACGGGCTTGAGGGTGAGCGCCCACGCGATCAGGCGCTCGACCGGGTTGCGTCTGGCGGCGGCGGTCATGGCGTCAGGATAGTGCGCGGGTTCGGCAGGGCCGATGACTCTTGACGAATGCCTCCCGTATGATCATGCGTGGGGAACGGCAACTGGTCTGGGGAGACGGGGAGGACGATGCCGGGTCTTGCACAGACGCTTGTGCTGACCGGGGCGATCCGCGCGACCGAGATGTCGGAAGCGCTTCGCCAGTATGGCGACACGCCGGAGCTCGCGCGCGCGCTCGTCGAGCAGCGACTGCTCAGCGAGAGTCAGCTGGCCGAGGCGATCGCCGTGCAGACCGGTCATCGCTACGTCGACCTGTCCGACATGCCGCTCGACCCGAACGTGGTGGCGATGGTGCCCAGCGCCCTGTGCCGCAAGTACCAGCTCATCCCCATCGACAAGAACCGCGACCGGCTGACGGTCGGGATCGTCGACCCCACCGACATCGTGGCCCTCGACGATGTGGCCAGCGTCACCGACCTGTTCGTCGACCCGGTGGTGGTCGCGCAGGACGCGCTGGCCCAGATGTTCGAGCGGTTCCTGCGCTCGGACGAAGAGCTCAGCGAGCTGTCGAGCACGATCGAGGAGACGGCGGATGCCGCGGCGACGGCGTTCACCGAGACGCTCGAAGAGCAGGACAACGACGCCCCGATCATCCGGTTCGTGAACCTGCTGATCGCCCAGGCCATCAACGACCGGGCCAGCGACATCCACGTCGAGCCGGGCGAGCGGCAGCTGACGGTGCGGTTCCGCATCGACGGCGTGCTGCACGAGATGCAGAAGGCCGACCGGGCCATCCAGGACGGCATCATCTCGCGCCTGAAGATCATGTCGGCGATCGACATCGCCGAGAAGCGCCGGCCGCAGGACGGCCGGCTCTCGGTCACGCACGAGGGCCGCCAGGTCGACCTGCGCGTGGCGACGCTGCCGACGGTGTGGGGCGAGAAGATCGTCATGCGCATCCTCGACAACACCGGCCAGGTGATGACGGTGCGCGACCTGCTGTTCTCCCCGGTGAACGAGCAGCGCTACCGCGAGGCGATCAACCGCCCGCACGGAATGATCCTCGCCACCGGACCCACGGGCTCGGGAAAGTCGACCACTCTCTACACGGCGCTGCGGTCGATCGCCAACCCGCGCGTGAACGTGATCACCGTCGAAGACCCGGTGGAGTACCGGATCCCGGGCATCAACCAGATGCAGGTGAACAACCGCGCCGGGCTCACCTTCGCGACGGCGCTGCGGTCGATCCTGCGCTCCGACCCGGACGTGGTGCTGGTGGGCGAGATCCGCGACTACGAGACGGCGAACATCTCGATCGAGGCCTCGCTGACCGGTCACCTCGTGCTCTCGACCCTGCACACCAACGACGCGCCCAGCGCCATCACGCGCCTGACCGAACTGGGCTGCGAGCCGTTCCTGGTGGCCACGGCCCTGCACACGGTGATCGCGCAGCGCCTCGCCCGGCGGCTGTGCATGCGCTGCCGCGAGGCGGTGGTCGAGCCGAGTGATGTGCTCAGCTCGATCGGGTTCCCCCACGACCCGCACGACCCGCCGCAGATCTTCCGCGCCGTCGGCTGCACCGCGTGCTCGGGCACGGGCTACCGCGGCCGGGTGGCGCTGCACGAGATCATGTCGATGAGCGACGACCTCGAGACGCTGGTGATGACGCGCGCGACCGCGTCCGACATCCGCGACCTGGCGCTCGAGCAGGGCATGGTGTCGCTGCGCGACGACGGCTGGAGCAAGGTGACGCTGGGTGTGACGACGATCGAAGAGGTGCTCCGCGTCTCCGTGTGACCCAGGC
>NZ_JBIQHX010000037.1:6151-15393 GCF_044508325.1 Microbacterium sp.
ACGCTGGGTGTGACGACGATCGAAGAGGTGCTCCGCGTCTCCGTGTGACCCAGGCCCTCCCGGCCCCCTCCCGGCCGTTGAGCGAGCCGAAGGCGAGACGAAACGCCCCTCCCCGGCCATTGAGCGAGCGGCGCAACCCCCTCCCGGTCGTTGAGCGAGCGGCGCAGCCGCGAGACGAAACGCCCCTCCCGGTCGTTGAGCGAGCGGCGCAGCCCCCTCCCGGTCGTTGAGCGAGCGGCGCAGCCGCGAGACGAAACGCCCCGAGCCCGCGCGCCGCGTTTCGTCTCGGTCGCGCTCCGCGCGTCCTCGCTCAACGACCGGTGGGATCCCGCTCCGCGCGTCCTCGCTCAACGACCAGTGCCTCCTCCCGGTCGTTGAGCGAGGGCGTAGGCCCGAGACGAAACGCGCCTACCCCTGGTTCGCGATGTCGGCGTAGAGCGTGAAGATCGGCAGGTACAGCGAGATCACCATGCCGCCGATGATGACGCCGAGCCCGACGATGAGCAGCGGCTCGATCATCGACGACAGCTGCGACGTCGCGGTCTCGACCTCGTCTTCGTAGAAGTCGGCGATGCTGGCGAGCATGTCGACGAGCGTGCCCGACTCCTCGCCGACCGACACCATCTGCGGCACCATCGGCGGGAACACCTCGGCTTTCGCGAGCGGCGCGGCGAACGAGCGGCCCTGGCGGATCGACTCCTGGATGTCGCGGACGGCCCCCTCGATCTTCCAGTTGTTCGACGCCTGACCGACGATCGACAGCGCCTGGATGATCGGCACACCCGCCTGCAGCATCATCGACAGGTTCCGCGTGAAGCGCGCCACCGCGATCTTCGTCGCGACCTTCCCGAAAATCGGCAGCTTGAGCTTGAGCGGGTCGATCACCCTCCGCACCTGATCGGTGTGCTTGTTCGCGCGCCACCAGACCACCGCGATGATGACCACGATCGCGAGCGCCGGGATGATCCACCACATGTTCTTCGAGATCGCGATGAGGATCTGGGTGGGCAGCGGCAGGTCGGATCCCATGCTCGCGAACATGCTCTCGAAGACCGGCACGACGAACGTGAGCATCGCGAGCACGCCGAGGATGGCGATCACCAGCACGACGATCGGGTACGTCACCGCCGAACGGATCTTGTTCTGCAGCTCGGCCTCGCGCTGGTAGTTCTGGGCGATCGACTCCAGGGCGGCACCGAGGAATCCGCCGGACTCGCCGACGCGGATGATCGAGAGCATCAGGGGCGGGAAGGTCTGCGGATGCCGTGACATCGCCGCCGACAGCGACGACCCGCTCTCCACATCCGCCTGCACCTGCACGAGCGCCGGCTGCAGCCTCTTGTCTTCGCTCTGCTCGATGAGGATCGTGAGGGTGCGCATGAGCGGAAGGCCGGCGTTGAGCAGGCCCGCCATCTGCCGGGTGAAGACGGCGAGCGACTTCGCCGAGACGTGCCTGGTGAAACTTGGGAGCTTGATGTCGCGGTTGAGCCCGGACTTCGATTTGAGCGTGACCTCGAGGGGGGTGAGCCCCTGCGCCTTGAGCTTTCCGGTGACCGATGCCTCGGTCGTCCCCTCGATGGTCCCCTTGAGCACTCCGCCGCCGCGCGGGTCGAGCGCCCGGTAGACGAACTCCTGCATGACGGCCATCAGCGGTCACCGCCCTCCTGCGGGGATCCGAAGCGCGATCCCATGCCCAATCCGGTGCCGACGTGGGCGCCGGGGCCGCGGACCGTCTCGGGGTCGGGCTGGTGCCACTCCCCCGCGTGCATCGACCACGCCTCGGCGTCGAGGTCCTTCGGTCGCACGAAGACGCCGTCGAGGCTGCGCGGGTCGACCGCGAACGTCCGCGCGACGTTGTGCGCGATGACGCCCTCTTCGACCAGGCGCTTCAGATCCTGGTCGAGGGTGTGCATGCCCACCGAGGCTCCGGCCTGCATCGCCGAGTACAGCTGGGCGACCTGGCCCTCGCGGATCATGTTCGCCACGGCGGGGGTGTTGATGAGCACCTCGGTCGCGATCGTGCGCCCGTTGGTCTGCGCCAGCGGCATGAGGGTCTGGCTGATGATGCCCTGCAGCGTGTCGCCCAGCTGCGTGCGGATCTGGTGCTGCTGGTCGGCGGGGAACACGTCGACGATGCGGTTGATGCTCTTCGCGGCGCCCTGCGTGTGCAGGGTCGAGAGCACGAGGTGCCCGGTCTCGGCGGCGGAGAGCGCGGTCTGGATCGACTCCGGGTCACGCAGCTCGCCGATGAGGATGACGTCGGGGTCCTGCCTCAGCACGCGGCGCAGCGCTTCGGCGAACGACCCGGTGTCGGTGCCGACCTCGCGCTGATGGACGAGGGCGCGCTTGCTCTCGTGGTGGAACTCGATCGGGTCTTCGATCGTGATGATGTGCGCCGGCACGAGCTCGTTGATGATGTCGACCATCGCGGTGAGCGTCGTCGACTTTCCCGAGCCGGTCGGCCCGGTCAGCAGCACGAGTCCCCGCGGCAGCAGCGCGAGGTCGCGCGCGATGGGCGGCGCGCCGAGCTCTTCGAGCGTGTAGACGCGGTCGGGGATGAATCGCAGCGCGATCGCGATCGAGCCGAGCTGCCGGAACACGTTGACACGGAACCGACCGATGCCCTCGGCGGCGTGCGCGAGGTCGACCTCCTGCCGCTCGTCGAACTCCTCCCGCTGGCTCTTGGCCATGAGGCCGAAGGCCGCGCGCTCGACCCACTCCTCCGACAGCGGTGCGGGGTAGCCGGGGATCGGCACGAGGTCGCCGTCGACGCGCATGAGCGGCGGCAGGCCGGGGGTGATGTGCACGTCGGATGCCCGCGACCGGGCGCCGGCGAGGAGCATACTGTGGAATTCGACATCGTCCATCAGCTCATCCCTCCGAGTCGACATAGGTCAGCGCCGACACCTGCACGGTCAGGCCCTCGTCGCCGGTCACCGTGGTGGCGCTGATGCTGCTGAGCAGCCGCGGCCCGGCGCGCAGCTGATCGAGGAAGTCGGTGACGTGATCCATGTCGGGCGCGGTGACCTGGATGGCGAAGTCCACCTGCTGCCGGCCCGACGCCGGCGCCGGCGTCTGCGCATCACCGGTGCCGGTGCCGTCATCGACGCCTGTGCCGTCGGCCGAGCCGCCGGTCGCATCCGTCGACGAGTCCGCCGGCGGCGGCGCGTTCTCGTCCACCACGCCGGCGTGCGGGGTGAAGGCCACCTGCTGGCCGGCGCTGATGCTGACGATGTCGACGTCGGCCTCTTCGGCGGCGCGCCCGATCACCTCGAAGACGTCGTCGAGCTGGGCGCTGGCGGGAATCTGCGCGCGAAGCCCCGCGACCGAGGCATTGATCGTGTCGAGGTTCTCCTGCTCGGCGCGCAGGTTGTCGACCTGGGCCTGGTAGACCGCGTTGGTGTTCGCCACCGATGCGGTCTGCACGTCGACGGCGACCGACTGCAGGTACACCGGGAGCGCGCCGAGCACGAGGGCGAGCACGACGATGCCGACCGAGACGACCAGCCCGATGACGGTGATGATCCCCTTCTGCATCACTCGCCTCCCTCTTCCGCGACCGCGTACTGCCCCGAGTACACGGTCTGATCGAAGATCACGTTGAGCAGGTAGCTGTAGCTGCCGCCCTCGGAATCGGAGCTCAGGCTCTGTCCGTCGGCGAACAGCACACCCTCGACGCCGCGCAGCGAGCGGATGAGGGGCACGATGTCGAGCGGTGTCGGGCTGTCGAAGGTCACCGTGCCGGTGATGCCCGCCTGCATCGTCGGGTCGTCGCCGGTCGGCGCGGCGCCGACGGCGAAATCGAACCCGGTCACCGTCGTGTCGCCGGGCAGCACGCCCGTGACCTTCGCCAGCACCGGCGCCCAGGCGAGGTCGACCGCCATGGCGTCGGCGCGGAACGCCGTCAGCTCCTGCTCGGCGGCGAGCGCCTGGCTCACCTCGCCCAGCGAGGCCAGCTCGACCAGCAGGTTGTTGGTCCGCGCCTGCTCGGCGGCGAGCCGCTGGTCGGCCGTGTACTTGAGCCAGAAGGCTGCGGCGATGATCAGGGCCGCGACGACGATGGCGCCGAGCACGCCCCACACCCATCCCCGCACCAGGCGGTCGCGCTCGCGGCGCGCCAGCTCGGACCGCGGCATGAGGTTGACCCGCGGGTTCGCGAGCGACGCGTTGATGGCTGCAGACGACATCACTTCACCTCCCCGAGGGCGACGCCGATCGTTCCGACGAGGTTCAGCCCCAGGTCTCCCCCCGGCGGGGCCGACGTGGCGATGACGTCGGCGGCACCGATCACCTGGATCGGCGCGTCGACGGCGGCGTCGAGCGCGGGCAGCAGCCCCTCGGCGGCGGCGCCGGCCCCGGTCACGAGGATCCGTGAGAGCGGCGACGAGCCGGGCCGGCCGGCGAAGAACGAGAGCGTGCTGCGCACTCGGGTGGTCAGGTCGGAGATGCCCGGCGGCATCGCGCTGCGCATCGCTCCGCGCGTGCGCGTGACCGGGGCCGATGCGTACTCCATCGCGGCCACGTCGGCCTCGACCTCGGCGGCCAGGCGCCGGCTGGTCGCCGAGGTGGCCACGTCGATCGGCAGGATGCGCACGAACAGCGGCACGCCGCTTCGCGAGACGACCACCTGCGTGGTGTGATCGCCGATGCTGACCGTGGCGACCGTCTCGTCGGCGCCGGTGAGCGCCCCGGTGACCCGCGCCAGGCCGAAGGCGGTCAGGTCGACTGCGCGCGCCCGCAGCTTGACGCGCGAGAGCGTCGCGATGATCTGCTCGATGCTCTCCGACACGGCGGCCACCAGCAGACCCGACACCTGGCCGTCGTGCTCGGCGAGCGGAAAGAAGTCGAGCACCGCCTGGCTCGCGGGCACAGGTAGCAGGTCTTGCACCTGGTAGGGCAGCGCATCGCGCAGCAGGTCGGGGCGCATGGCCTGCGTGGTGTATTCGCGCACGAGGATGCGGCGACTCGCCACGCCGAGCACGACCTCTTTGCTGCGGAACTTGGCGCCGGTCCACAGCTGCCGCAGCGCCACGGCGACCGCCCCCTGGTCGAGCACCTCCGAGTCGCGTGCCGCCTCGGGCGGCAGCGGCACCTCGCCGTAGCTCACCAGCTGCGGCCGACGCCCCAGCGTCACCTCCGCGGCGCGGACGCTCTCTTCGGTCACTTCCAGACCGATGACTGTCTTCGCCATGTCCCCTCCCTCATGCCCCCACGAATAGATTCACATACCAGCGGCCGATGCTGTTGCCGGCGAACACCCCGACCCACGCGCCCAGGATCATCCACGGCCCGAACGGGATCGCGGTCTTGCGCCCCGCGCGCCCCGCGATGATGAGCGCGACGCCCCAGATGCCGCCGATGAGGAAGGCGGCGAAGGCACCCACCGCGAGCGCTCCCCACCCCACCCAGCCGAGGTAGAGCCCCAGGACGCCGGCGAGCTTGACGTCGCCGCCGCCCATCCCGCCCGGCCGCACGAGCCGCAGCACGAAGTAGAAGGCGTAGAGCACCGCCATGCCGATTCCAGCCCGCAGCAGGGCCTCCCAATCGCCGGTGAGCCACGACGCCAGTGTCAGCAGCACTGCGCCGACGAGGTAGCTCGGCAGCACGATGCTGTTCGGCAGCCGCTTGGTGTCGAGGTCGATGAGGGCCAGCACGATGCTGATCGCCGCCAAGTAACAGAACGCCACGATGACGACCACGGCCGCCCAGACGCCCTCGATAGTCCACTGTCCGGTCGTCGAGCGCCCCTCGACAAGCTCGGGATCCGCGAAGCGAGACGAAACGCCCCCCATGAGCACCCACCACGTGATCCCGGCGAACGCCACTCCGGTCAGGGCCTCGACGATCGGGTACCGGGCCGAGATCCGCTCCCCGCACGAGGCGCACCTCCCCCGCAGCACGATCCACCCGAGCACGGGCACGTTGTGCCACGGCTTGATGGCGGTGTCGCAGTGCGGGCACCTGCTGACGCCCAGCAGCGACGATCCGGCCGGCACCCGGTGGGCCACCACGTTGAGGAAGGAGCCGATCACAAGTCCGAAGACGCCGGCGGCCACGACGCCGAACAGAACGGGGCCCGCCACGCTAACGCTCGGTCTGGAATGCGAGGTTGTCGAGGCGGGTGACCGTGACGGTCGGGTCGTAGATACCACCCTCGCCCTTCACGCCGCAGCTGATCTTCGGCAACGTCGGCTCCCACGACATCGGCTTGCAGGTGAAGGTGCCGCCATTGAGGTGCAGACCATCGCTACCCATGTACAGCTGTCCGGACATCGTCAGAGACATCGTGCTGCCGATGCCGCAGGCACTGTAGATCAAGGTCCGCACGTTGTTCGTGCCGCTCGCGGTGAACTTGTCGAGTTGAGAACTGCCGCAGGTCGGGGGTCTGCCGTCGCTCCCGTCCGGGTCGAGATGCACGATGAACAGCTGAGGGCCGTTCTCGAGCGTCGTCCCTGTCGCCCTTGAGATCGTGCCCGTGATCTGCAGGTTCATCTTCTGATTCGCGGGCACCAGGACGAGCACGTCGCGTTGCAATGTCACGTTGCCGGGCGCGACGGGAATGCCGTTGCCGCCTGCGGGGCAGCCGGTCAGGTCGACGACAGCGCGGGCGCCGGCCACACCCATCACGCCCTGCAACTGCGCCGTGGTGCACACGGTGCCCGCTGGAAACACCTCGACCGGCGCTGCGGCGGAACTCCATGCCGTGCTGGAGGTCAACTCGATCCACTTCGTCGCTTCGAAGACCTGCTCGAGCGTCGGTGCGATCACCGGCACCGGCTCGCCTTCGAGCACCGGCACTGGCGTTGTCCCATCGGACTTCGTCCAGTTCGCCGGGTTGTGGTTGACCATGGCGAGGTGTGTCCGGAACGAGCCGTCCACCTCCCCGTCGCCATTCTTGGTGTCGATGTTTCCCGCGGCGTATACGTCGCCGCCGATGCTTGTATCGTCCGCAGTGAGCTTGATCGATCCCTCCACCGAGATGACGTCGCCGCCTGCTGTGAACTCGTTGTTCTTCAGATCGATCGTGTCGCGGACGTAGACGCTGCCGGTAACGATGCAGGGGCCGGTGACGGTCATGCTTCCGCGAAGCACCCAGAGGTCACCAATGATGGCGTCGCCGGCGCTGTTGTTGCACTCGTAAGGACCCTGACGGATGACAAGATCACCCGCGTAGGTGGATTTCGTCGCCTTGAACTGACCCTCGAAGAAGGCGACGGTGCCCGATGGCGTCGTTGCGGGTCCGTGGTACCAGGGGTAGACCGCATCGATGTTCGATTCGGTGCCATCGGGGCCTGTGCCTGTCGAACTGATCACGACCCACTTCGTGGCGTCGGTCGGGCAGGTAGCAGTAACTCCGGCGTCATCCCATGCCGATGGTCGATCAGCTTGTTCACTGGACCGGATCGTGTACGTGTACACGGGCGCCGATCCCGGAGCGGACGCTCCAGTCATGGCCACCGCAGCGCAGTCGAGCCCGGTAGGCGCGATTGCGGACCGCAGCGAGCCGACCGCGACGTCGCGTCCCGATTCGGCAGCGATGAACGCCTGGGTTGTCGACGAGTTCCCGGCATTCGCGGTGATGGTGACCAGGACGGATGCCGCGACGCTCGCAGCGATGACGAACCCGACGAGCATGACGACGACCACCGCGACGAGGGCAGCGCCCTCGTCACCGGGTGCCCGACGGAGCCGATCTACCAACATGGCGACGTCACTCCTGTCGGGTCCAGGCTGCGGGCGGCGACGGTGCCCACGAAGCGGACGGGAGCGCCGGTGGTGGCGAACTCGAACGCGTAGGTCACCGATGTGCCATCCCTCTCGAGGAAAGGCTGTCCGGGTATTGCTGTGATGCCATCCTGCCATTGGGGCCAGCCGGTTCCGAGAGAACCGGAGGTCATTCTCATCGTTGCGTTATCTCCGGCGAGCGAGAACCCTTGGCACTCTCGCTCTCCGGCGAGCGAGGTGCGCACCTTCAGCGTGTCGTTGCCGGTCACTTCGATCGCGAGACCGTTCCGCACGGCGCGCTCGATCGAGGAGCTCACGAGCTGTCCTCGGTTCGTGGCCTCGGTCTCGCTGAGCACGTTCTGCTGCGTGCGCCAGGAATTGATGAGGATCATCGCCACGCCGCCCAGGATGACCGAGAGGAGAAGGACGTAGATGATGAGCTCGATGAGGGTCACACCCGCGTCCGGCCGCTCGGCGTCGCGTGCCGGAGTCGTCATGGGATGTACACCTGCGCGTCGACGCGGGCCAGTTGCGCCCCCGAGGCGTCGGTGGCGGTCAGCGTGACGGCGACCGCCTCACCCTGCGAGCACGCGCCCGCATCGTATGTTCCCGCGATCGCCAGATTCGCGCCCTTCCCATCCGGGATCGAGTCGGGTGCGGTGATGGTGCCCAGAGTGGCGCAGGTGGGAACCGCGCGTGCGTCCTCGATCAGCGCGTACAGGTGGCGGGTCGCCGTCGCGGTCGCGGACTGCTGCGACGAGAGGGCGATGCCCTGCCAGAGGGCAGGCAGGAGCGCGACGGCGATCAGCCCGATGAGGAACATCGCGATGACGACCTCGACCAGGCTGAGTCCGGCTTCCTGCGAGCCTCGTCCCCTCACCGGCCCACCTCCCCGTATGGCGGTACCCCCACCACATCATGCCATTAGGGCCGGGCGATCGTCCGGCCCTAATGGCATGGCAATTAGCAGGTGGGACCCGACTTGCCGACGACGGATGTGTCAGCCTTCCACTCCGCCGTTACGCAAAAGTCATCGAGCGTCGGCGAGGCAGGAGCCACGGAAACGTTGTAGTCGGGGAAGTTGCTGAAGCTGTTGGTCTTGCTCTGAGCTGTGGCTGCGGCCCATTGCGTGGCGGCATTAGCTGCAGCGGCGTCAGCGGCGTTCTGCTCTGCCTGGTCCTGGATGTTCAGGAAGATCGGAATCGCGATCGCGGCGAGGATGCCGAGGATCACGACGACGATGATGAGCTCGATGAGCGAGAAGCCCTTCTCGCCCTCTTCCTCGCGGCGACGCTTCTCGGCCTCCAGGTAATTCTTGATGCTCTGCATGTGTTTCTTTCTCCCCCGGTTGAAATGGTTGCAATCAGCTCTGATGCACCCCGACTCCACCGCCCCCACAGCAGTGCCAGGCTTTCCCAGAGCCTGCGGGTGAGCCTCGGGCGGACCCACCTCGATCAATCGTGGAGGCACCCCAACGAAAAGGGCAAGTCACGGCGGCTCAGGATTCGCTCAGGAAT
>NZ_JBIQHX010000009.1:0-140292 GCF_044508325.1 Microbacterium sp.
TGGTGGACCTGAGGGGACTCGAACCCCTGACCCCCTGCATGCCATGCAGGTGCGCTACCAGCTGCGCCACAGGCCCGGACGCCGCTCCGTCGTGCGGAGCAACTCGACCAGATTACTACATCTCCGACGGCGCCGAATGCGCTAGCCGTTCGCCGCCCGCGCCGGCAGTTCGATGGGCACGGCCGGGCAATCCTTCCACAGGCGCTCCAGTCCGTAGTACACCCGCTCCTGCTCATGGAAGACGTGGACGACCAGGTCTCCGAAATCCAGCAGCACCCAGCGCGACTCCTCGCGCCCTTCGCGCCGCAGTCGCTTGTGGCCCGCTTCGAGCAGCTTGTCCTCGATCTCGTCGGCGATGGCGGCCACGTTGCGCTCGCTGCGGCCGGTGACCAGCAGGAAGATGTCCACCAGCGGCAGCGGTCCCGATACGTCCAGCGCGACGAGATCCACGCCGCCCTTGGCATCCGCCGCCGCGGCGGCGACATCCAGCATCGTGCGCGGACCTGCGCCTGGACTCACGAGAACACTCCGGTGACGAACGCGACGATGAGCACGCCGATCAGCGCGGCCGCCAGCACGCCGGCGGTCACCGCGAGCCCGAGCATGAGCTTTCCGCCCTTCTCGGGCGCCGGCGGGCGGATCATGTCTCCGGTGCCCTTGACCGTGCTCACCGCGGCGCTGGCGGCGATGGGGGTGGGAGAGGATGCCGCCGGCAGCTCACCGTCGATCAGCACGGCATCCACGTCCTTGCCGTCGGCCGCGCCGTGCGCGTGCCCCTGCGAACCGAGCCCGTCCGGCAGCGCGAACGTGCCCGTGATGAGCACTTCGCCGGTCGCCGTCACCGGCGAGGTCAGCGGCGCGCCCGTCGGCGTGAGGATGAGCGCATTCGGCGTGGCGACCGATCCCGTCGTCGACGAGCCCCGTGCGATGAGCTCGTCGAACGACGGCGGCAGCGGCGCGGCCGGCTCGGGCGAGTCCAGCAGAGTCGCTCCGAACCCGGGGCGGACCACCGGCCGGATGTCCGCATCGGTGGGCTCGGGCGCGGACTCGTGCTCCTGGTCGCGCTCGGCGACCACCGTGGGACTGGACACCGGCGAGGCTGCCGGACGCTCGGCCACCGGAGCGGATGCGGGCGCGGGGCTCCACGTCGCGGCGGGCTGCGCAGCGGGGGTCTGCGGGGCGGGCGGGGTCGTCTCGGTCATCGGCGAGATGACCGGCACCGACGCCGTGCGGATCCGCTCCTGCTCGCGGGCCTGACGTCGCGTCAGCGGCGCCACACCCAGGTCGACCTGGGCGTCGGGCCGCGGCGGCGGGGAGGTGACCGGCTCTTCCGCCGGGCGGGGCAGGTGGACGGCGGGAGCCGGGGGCTGCGGGGCGGGCGGCGCTTCGGGCGCTGCCGCTTCCGGCTCCGTGCTCGTGGCGGGCGTCATGACAGGCGTCGCGCCGGTCATGCGGATCTCCCGCAGCTGCTTGCGGGTCAGTCCCGGACCGTGCGGCTGTTCGGGTGTGCTCATGCCGTGCTCCGATAGAGGTGGTGCTTTGCAATGTATTGGACGACGCCGTCGGGGACGAGGTACCACACCGGGTGTCCGCGACGCACGCGCTGCCGGCAGTCTGTGGACGAGATCGCCAGCGCAGGGATCTCGAGTCGGGAAACCTTCCCCTCCGGCAGCCCGTCGGTGTTCAGGACATGGCCCGGCCGGGAGACGGCGACGAAATGTGCGAGATTCCAGAGTTCATCATGCTCCCTCCAACTGAGAATCTGCGCAATGGCGTCTGCACCGGTGATGAAGAAGAGCTCGGCATCCGGTCGCTGCCCGCGCAGATCGCGGAGGGTGTCGATCGTGTAGGTCGGTCCGGCGCGGTCGATGTCGACGCGGCTGACGGTGAACCGCGGATTGGATGCCGTCGCGATCACCGTCATGAGGTAGCGGTCCTCGCTGGGTGAGACCTCGTCCTTCTGCCACGGACGGCCGGTGGGGACGAACACGACCTCGTCGAGCCCGAAAGACTGTGCGACCTCGCTCGCTGCGACCAGGTGACCGTGGTGGATGGGGTCGAACGTCCCGCCCATCACGCCGATCCGCGCAGCGCGCCCCTCGCCCGACATGCAGTCGACCTAGTGGCCGGCCTCCGCGTCCGCTTCGCCTGCCCGCACCAGCGTCTGACTGCGGGCGTAGGCCTCGGCCTTCGCGGCGTGCCGGTTGGAGACATCCCGGTACGAGAAGGTCACGAGCGCTCCGATCCCGAACGCCGCAAGGGCGACGATCGGAAACCAGATCGTCTCGAGCATGACGTTGCCGTGCTGTCCCTCCGCGGCCGCGGCGACGATCGTAGCGAACTGCATCGTTTCTCCATTCAGGACGGGGGCGCCCCGGGAACGGGCGGCACCCCCTCGAGTCTAGTCGTCACGGCCGCACTTGTCCGGTTCCGCGCGCGAGCCACTTGGTGCTGGTGAGCTCGGGCAGACCCATCGGACCGCGGGCGTGCAGCTTCTGCGTCGAGATGCCCACCTCGGCCCCGAACCCGAATTCGCCGCCATCGGTGAAGCGGGTGGACGCATTGGCCATGACGACGGCCGAATCCACCTCGGCGAGGAAGCGCTCGGCGGTGGCCGGGTCGTCGGTGATGATCGACTCCGTGTGGTGGGTCGAGTACCGCCGGATGTGATCGAGCGCCTCGTCGAGGTCGTCGACCACGCGCATCGCCAGGTCGAGGCTGCCGTACTCGGTGCCCCAGTCCTCGTCCGTCGCGGCGACGACGCCCTCGGCGAGCCGGGCGACGTGCTCGTCGCCGTGCACCGTGACCCCCTGATCCTGCAGCGCCGCCACGACCGGCGACACGATCCGCTCGGCGGCGTCCCGGTGGACGAGCACGGTCTCCACCGCGTTGCAGACACTGGGCCGCTGCACCTTCGCATTCACGACGATGTCGCGGGCCCGCTCCAGCGGTGCGGAGGAGTCGAGGACGATGTGCACGACGCCCGCCCCGGTCTCGATCACAGGGACCGAGGACTCGGTGACCACCGTCTCGATCAGCTGCGCGCTCCCCCGCGGCACCAGGACGTCGACCAGCCCGCGGGCGCGCATCAGCTCACGTGCGCCGTCGCGCCCGAAGTCGTCGACGGTCTGGATCGCGTCGGGATCCACGCCGCTGTCGGCGAGCGCCGCGCGCATCACGCCGATCAGCGCCGCGTTGGACTGCTCGGCGGCCGAGCCCCCGCGCAGCACGACGGCGTTCCCCGAGCGCAGCGCCAGCGCCGCGATGTCGACGGTGACGTTCGGTCGTGCCTCGTAGATCGACCCGACCACCCCGAACGGCACCGACACCTTCGTGAGCCGCATCCCGTTGGGGAGCGTGCGCTCGTCCAGCACCCGCCCGACCGGATCCGGCAGGGCCGCGACGTCGCGGACCGCGGCGGCCAGGGCGGCGACGCGCGCGCCGTCCAGGCGCAGCCGATCCTGCAGCGCCTCGGACAGCCCGCCCTCGCGACCACGGGCGAGATCCTCCGCGTTCGCGGCGATGATCTCGGTGGCCGACGACTCGATCGCGTCCGCGATCGCGTGCAGCGCATCGCGCTTCTGCTCGTCGGTCAGCAGTCCCACGCTGCGGGCGGCGTCCTTCGCCAGCTGCATGCGCTCGCGGGCGGTCGTGGCGGTCGTCGTCATGCCTACAGTGTATCGACGGGGCTCGTGACGGCGGCCGGCCGCGGCGCGAACCAGGTGCCGATCTCATCCCCCGCGAGCGCCTGCGCGACGAGGTCGGCGGCGGTGACCAGCACCCCGATTCCGGATGCCGCGGCAAGCCGCGCGGCCGAGACCTTCGTCGCCGCTCCCCCGGTGCCCACGCTGTTGACGACGACGGAGCCGAACTCGTGCCCGGCGAGGTTGTCGTCGTGCCCGATGCGGTCGATCGGCTCGGCACCCGGGTCGTCCGGTGGCCGCGTGTACAGCGCCTCCACGTCGCTGAGCAGGACCAGCGCGTCGGCGCCGATCAGCTGTGCGACCAGCGCCGCCAGTCGATCGTTGTCGCCGAAGCGGATCTCATGCGTGGCCACCGTGTCGTTCTCGTTCACGATCGGCAGGATCCGCAGATCGAGCAGGCGCTCCATCGCCCGCTGCGCGTTCGAGCGGTGCACGGTGTTCTCGAGGTCGCCGGCGGTGAGCAGGACCTGGCCGGCGACGATGCCGAACGGACGCAGCGCATCCTGATAGCGGTAGATCAGCACGTTCTGGCCGACCGCGGCGGCAGCCTGCTGCGTCGCGAGGTCTGTCGGCCGCAGGTCGAGGTCGAGATATGGCATGCCCGTGGAGATCGCGCCGGAAGACACGAGCACGATCTCGGTGCCGCGGGTGTGGGCGCCTGCCAGGGCGTCCACGATGACCGCGATGCGGCCCGAGTTCTCTCCGCTGATCGACGACGAGCCGACCTTCACCACCACTCGGCGGGCGGTGGCGAGGTCCCGCCGCTCCCACGCCGTCATGCCTGGTCCTCGTCGCCCGACCACCCCGCCGCCAGCCGCTCTGCCTCGAGCTCGGCGCGCGCAGCGGCCTTGGCATCCATCAGCTCCCGATAGTGCTCGCGTCGCTGCGCCGTCGTGCGCCGGGTGCTCTGGTCCAGGCGCACGTCGGTGCCGCGCGGAGAGCTGATGAGCTCGGCCGCGGAGCTGAGCGCCGGATCCCAGTCGAAGACGACCCCGTCCCCGGGACCGATCACGACGGTCGCTCCGGGCACCGCGCCGGCGCGGAAGAGCTCGTCCTCGACGCCGAGCTTCTGCAGGCGATCGGCGAGGAAGCCGACAGCCTCGTCGTTGCGGAAGTCCGTCTGCTGCACCCAGCGCTCGGGCTTGGCCCCGAGCACCCGGTAGACCGGGCCCTGCGATCCGCCCTCGACACGGACTGTGAACTCCTGCTCGGCGCCCCGCGGGCGGATGACGATCCGCGGCTCGACGGGAGCGGCGGCGGACGCGGCACGGTGCTCCTCGACCAGCGCCGCGAGCGCGAAGGTGAGCTCGCGCAGGCCCCGGTGGGCGACCGCGGAGATCTCGAAGACGCGGAAGCCGCGAGCCTCGAGATCGAGGCGGACCATGTCTGCGAGCTCCTTCGCCTCCGGCACGTCGATCTTGTTCAGCGCCACCAGCTGCGGCCGGTCGATCAGCGGGACATCGCCTGCGGGCACCGGGTAGGCGGCGAGCTCGGCGAGGATGACGTCGAGATCGGAGATCGGGTCGCGCCCCGGATCGAGCGTCGCGCAGTCGAGCACGTGCACGAGCGCCGTGCAGCGCTCGACGTGGCGCAGGAAGTCCAGGCCCAGCCCGCGACCCTCGCTGGCGCCCTCGATGAGACCGGGGACGTCGGCGACGGTGAAGCGCACGTCTCCCGCCTGCACCACGCCGAGATTCGGGTGCAGCGTCGTGAACGGGTAGTCCGCGATCTTCGGCCGGGCCGCAGAGATCGCGGCGATGAGACTGGACTTCCCCGCCGACGGGAAGCCGACCAGCGCGACGTCGGCCACGGTCTTCAGCTCGAGGACGACGTCGCCCTCCCACCCGGGGGTCCCGAGCAGGGCGAAGCCGGGAGCCTTGCGCTTGGGCGTCGCCAGGGCGGCGTTGCCGATGCCGCCGAGCCCACCAGGGGCCACCACGAAGCGCATGCCCGGGTCGATCATGTCGGCGAGCACGGTGCCGTCGACATCCTTCACCACCGTTCCGACCGGGACCGGCAGCTCGAGCGACTCGCCCGCGGCGCCCGAGCGGTTGTCGCCCATGCCGAATCCGCCGTTGCCGGCGTGCCGATGCGGGGAATGGTGGTACGAGAGCAGCGTCGTCACCTGCGGGTCGGCGACCAGGATGATGTCGCCCCCGTGGCCCCCGTTGCCGCCGTCCGGACCGGCCAGCGGCTTGAACTTCTCGCGGCGCACCGAGACGCATCCGTCGCCGCCCTTTCCGGCGCGCAGGTGCAGTGTCACCTCGTCGACGAATGTGACCATGACTGCTCCTGCGTACCCGGATGAACAGCGACGGGACGGGCCGAAGCCCGCCCCGTCACCAGGAATTCTGTGTGCTCGAGTGCCTCACTCGGCCGCGGCGACGATGCTGACGACCTTGCGGCCGCCCTTCGTGCCGAACTCGACCGCACCGGCGGCCAGGGCGAACAGCGTGTCGTCGCCGCCGCGACCGACGTTCGCGCCCGGGTGGAAGTGCGTTCCGCGCTGGCGGACGAGGATCTCGCCGGCGTTGACGGTCTGACCGCCGAAGCGCTTGACGCCGAGTCGCTGTGCGTTGGAGTCACGCCCGTTGCGGGTGGAGCTTGCGCCCTTCTTGTGTGCCATCTCTTCGTGCCTCTTCCGCTTACTTGATGCCGGTGACCTTGACGCGCGTGAGCTCCTGGCGGTGGCCCTGGCGCTTCTTGTAGCCGGTCTTGTTCTTGAACTTCTGGATGACGATCTTGGGGCCGCGCAGGTCGCCGAGGACCTCAGCGGTCACCGTGACCTTCGCGAGCTTGTCGGCGTCGGTGGTGACGGCGTCGCCGTCGACCAGCAGAACCGCCGGCAGCTCGATGGTCTCGCCCTGGGCGGCCTTCACACGGTCGAGCTGGATGACCGTGCCGACCTCGACCTTCTCCTGGCGACCACCGGCGCGCACAACTGCGTAAACCACTTCATACCTGTTTCTTCGGGAGCGCACGCGCTCGAATTCCTGCTCGGGGAGGTCCGACGACCCGGTGCGGATGTCTCGACGCACCATCGAGCGAGTTTACCGGATCCGGGACCACACGCGCAAAGCGACGCCGGTTCCGACCCTCGGTCTGTGCGCTTTCACAGGATGCTTAGACTCAGGCGCGTGGCGATCCTCATCGACGACCCCCGCTGGCCCGCGCACGGGCGGCTGTGGTCGCACCTGGTCAGCGACGCGAGTCTGGACGAGCTGCACGGGTTCGCCGCGGCCAACGGCATCCCACGGCGCGGGTTCGATCTCGACCACTACGACGTGCCTGCGGAGTCGTTCGACAGGCTCGTCGCCGCGGGCGCGCAGCACGTCGACGGGCACACTCTCGTGCGCCGGCTCATCGCCTCAGGACTGCGGATCACCGCCCGGGAGCGCCGCCTGCCGGAGCGCTAGTCGCCCTCCGGACGCACCACCGGGGTACCGGTGAGCGCCGCAGTGGTCACCCGCCGACGCGAACGCCCCTGTCCGGGTGCCTTCGGCTCGGGAAGCGCGTCCAGCACCGAGTCCAGCAGGAGCTCCGCCTCCGACTTCGGGCGCGACGGCTCCTGGCGCTTCTTGCGCTTCTTGCGCTCCGGCGCCGGTGCGTCCTCGACGGGCGTGGGCAGCTCGATCACCGGCGTGGTCGCCGCCTCGGTGCCGGTCTCCTCGTCCTGGGACGGGACGTCGTGCGGCTGGATCGTCGATGCCGCGATCTGCGCGAGCGCCGACTTCACGCCCTCGGTGATGACGTGCGTGCCGTTGGCCGGCGTCGCAGGCGCCCCCGAGCCGGAGCGGGAACGACGCCCCGATCCACTCGATCCGCCCCGGTGCTTGACGACGGGGTCGTGATGAACGATGACGCCGCGACCCGCGCACACCTCGCACGGCTCGCTGAAGGTCTCCAACAGGCCCAGGCCGAGCTTCTTGCGCGTCATCTGCACGAGTCCGAGCGAAGTCACCTCGGCGACCTGGTGCTTGGTGCGGTCGCGGCTGAGGCACTCGACCAGTCGCCGCAGCACGAGGTCGCGGTTGGACTCGAGGACCATGTCGATGAAGTCGACGACGATGATCCCGCCGATGTCGCGCAGCCGCAGCTGACGGACGATCTCCTCGGCGGCTTCGAGGTTGTTCTTGGTGACGGTCTCCTCGAGGTTCCCGCCGGTGCCCACGAACTTCCCGGTGTTGACGTCGATGACCGTCATGGCCTCGGTGCGGTCGATCACCAGCGACCCGCCCGAGGGCAGCCAGACCTTCCGGTCCAGGGCCTTCTCGATCTGCTCGGTGATGCGGAACTCGTCGAACGGGTCGCCGTCGCCCTCATAGGTCAGCACCCGGTCGAGCAGATCCGGTGCCACGCTCTCCAGGTACTTGGTGATCGTGTGCCGCGCGTCCTCGCCCTGGATGAGCATCTTCGAGAAGTCCTCGTTGAAGACGTCGCGCACGATCTTCACGAGCAGATCGGGCTCCGCGTGCAGCAGCGCCGGAGCCTGCTGGGTCTCGGTCTGCCGGGCGATGTACTCCCACTGGGTGGTGAGGCGGTTCACGTCCCTCGTGAGCTGCTCCTCGGTGGCCCCCTCCGCCGCAGTGCGCACGATGACGCCGGAGGACTCGGGAAGCACCTCCTTGAGGATCTTCTTCAGGCGTGCCCGCTCGGTGTCGGGAAGCTTGCGCGAGATGCCGTTCATGGCTCCGCCCGGCACGTAGACCAGGTAGCGGCCGGGCAGCGAGATCTGGCTGGTCAGGCGCGCACCCTTGTGGCCCACCGGGTCCTTCGTGACCTGCACGAGCACCTTGTCACCGGTCTTGAGTGCGAGCTCGATGCGGCGGGGCTGGTTGCCGGTCTCCACCGCATCCCAATCGACCTCGCCGGAGTAGAGCACGGCGTTTCGTCCGCGCCCGATGTCGACGAACGCGGCCTCCATGCTCGGCAGCACGTTCTGCACACGCCCGAGGTAGACGTTCCCGATCAGGGAGGCGTCCTGGGCGCGCGCGACGTAGTGCTCGACGAGGACGTCGTCCTCGAGCACCGCGATCTGGATGCGACCGTTCTTCGACCGCACGACCATCACCCGGTCGACCGCCTCGCGGCGTGCCAGGAACTCCGCCTCCGTGACCACCGGGCGCCGCCGGCCGGCCTCCCGGCCGTCGCGTCGCCGCTGCTTCTTCGCCTCGAGACGCGTCGATCCCTTGATGCGCTGCGGCTCGGTGACGTACTCGACGGCGCGCTGCCGGCCGCGATCCGAACCGCCGCCGGACGACGAGTCCGAGGAGTCGCCCCCACCGCGCCGACGACGGCGGCGCGAACCCGATCCGGAATCCGGGGCTTCCGGCCCCGGCAGAGCGGGCAGAGGCGTGATCTCCGGAGCGTAGAAGTGCAGCTGCGTCGAGACCTGCGAGACGAACACCTCGGGCAGCAGGCCCAGCGTCACCGCGGTGACCGGCTCCGCCTCGTCCTCGGTCTCCGACGCGGCCGCCGGCTCCGGCTCGTTCCCGGCCTCCGACGCGGCCGCCGGCTCGTCCCCGGTGTCGGGCTCCGCGGCGGCAGGCTCGCCTTCACTCTGCGGCTCGGCTCCGGGGGCATCCCCTTCCGGCGTCTCGGATTCCGACGGCGTGTCCTCGGCGGACTCGAGGGTCAGATCCGCGCCTTCCGGCTGTGTCTCGGGGTGCTGGTTGTCGTTGTCATTCGTGTCATCAGCCATCTCTGGCGCACTCCCTGCGGGACGACACCGCGCGTCGCCCGGCGAAAATCGTGCGGTGCCGCCCCGGCCCGTGCGGAACGGGGTTCGGTGCCGCGAACTCACTCGGTCTGCAGCCGATCCGGCCCCTGTGGCCGGCATCGCTGCTTGGGCGTTCGTCGCCCGAAGTCTCTGTGGCGATGCGGTGCGCGGCGCGGCCGCGCGATGCATCGACAGCCATTATCGCATGAAGGCGCCGCCGGCGCGCGGTGTGCGGCGCGCAGGCGGTTCGGAGGCGAGGTGCGGCACGAGCCCGCAGCTGCACCTGCGATAATCGCAACCATGCCCGAGGCCCGTCCGCACAGCCCCACCCGACCGACGGCCCTGGCCGTGTGGCTGATCATCGCCGGAGCGATCGGCTGGTGGGCGGCCTTCCAGCTCACGCTGGAGAAGATCCAGGTCCTCGCCGACCCCGACCACAGCGCGGCGTGCGATTTCAGCGTCCTCGTCCAGTGCACGGCGAACCTCAACTCGTGGCAGGGCAGCGTCTTCGGGTTCCCCAACCCCCTCATCGGCCTCGCGTGCTGGGTGGCCCCCATCGTCGTCGGCTGCGCGATCCTGGCCGGTGCCCGGTTCGCACGCTGGTTCTGGTGGCTGTTCGAGCTCGGGATGCTGTTCGCATTCGTGTTCGTGTGCTGGCTGATCGCCCAGAGCATCTTCAGCCTGGGCACCCTCTGCCCCTGGTGCATGGTCACGTGGGCGGTCACGATCCCGTCGTTCTACGCCGTCACGCTCCACCTGCTGCGCACCGGCATCCTGCCGGCTCCGGCATCGGTCCGCCGCGGCGCCGCACGGCTGATGGCATGGGTTCCGCTCATGGCCATCGTCAGCTACGCGGTGATCGTCCTCCTCGCCCAGGTGCGCCTGAACGCGCTCGACAACATCTTCGCCACGCTGTTCGGCTGAGTCGGCGCCGACCGGTACCGTAAGCAGATGCATCGCATCGCCGCCCTGCTCACCGTCCTGGCCGTGGCCGCCCTGACGCTCGTCGCCTGCAGCTTCGGCGGGCAGTCCTGTGTCCACCGCCTCGACATCGCCCCGCAGAGCGCTGCCCCCGGCAGCATGGTCACCGTCTCGACGGTCGACGAGTGCGACGCGGAGGTGCCCGAAGGCGGCTGGGTCCTGCTGCTCGCCCCCGCGGGATCGCCCGAGCAGGGCGTGCGCACGACCGTCCAGGCCACCACCGGCGAGGGCTTCACCGCCGAGCTGATGGTCCCTGTCGACATGCCGATCGGCGAGGCGTTCGTGGCCATCGACAACTGGGACTACGCGGACTGCGAAGACCCCGGGGCGACCTGTGCGAGCGCCTCCGGCGACTTCGTCGTGGAGCAGTACGAAGGGCAGGGTCGATCGCAGCTGCTGACCAGGTGCCTGCCCGGCGAGATCGCCGTCGAGACCGCCTCCGTGTCCGCGGGCGAGCGGATCGTCGTCACCGGTGCGCCGGGCGACTGCCGCGAGGCATCCGAGGCGATGGATCTGAGCTCGGTCGTCTACCGTCTCGCCCTGTACGACCGCACGCTGACGGAGCTGGCGTCGGTCGACGCGCCGCTGGCCGCCGACGGAGCGCTGCGCGCCGAGCTCGTGGTGCCCGCGGGCACCCCGGCCGGTGCAGTCCTGGTCGAGGTCGTGAACTTCTTCGAGCTCGTGCCGTGCGCGCCGGGCGCCGACTGCGCGGACGTCACCGTCCGCCTTCAGGTCACCGACTGATCAGCGGAACCAGATCGCGAGCTCGCGCGCGGCCGACTCGGGACTGTCCGAGCCGTGGACGAGATTCTGCTGGACGGGCAGCCCCCAGTCCCGCCCGAAGTCGCCGCGGATCGTGCCCGGGGCCGCGACAGTCGGGTCGGTGGCGCCCGCGAGTGAGCGGAACCCCTCGATGACCCGGTCCCCCGCCACGCGGATGGCGACGGCCGGCCCCGACATCATGAACTCCAGCAGCGGCTCGTAGAAGGGCTTGCCCGCGTGCTCGGCGTAGTGGCGCTCCAGCCGCTCCCGATCCGGGTCGACCAGGCGGATGTCGACGAGCGAGTAGCCCTTGGTCTCGATGCGGTGCAGGATCGCGCCGGTGAGGCCGCGCGCGACGCCGTCGGGCTTGACGAGGACGAGGGTCTCTTCCGTGGGCATGTCAGTCTCCGTTCGCGGCGTCGGGTCGGGGGTCGGTCTCGGTCGCAAGCCGGGCGTTGCGCGCATCCAGCTGCATCCCCTTGATGGTGGCATACGCCCACAGCCCGCCGAAAATCAGGAAGACGAGCAGGATCGCCGGCACCAGGAACGCCCCCAGCCCCAGCAGCAGCTGCAGCGCCCAGCCGACCCAGAAGGCCCAGCGGTGCCGCAGCAGTCCGGCGGTGACGATCATCAGCAGTCCCAGGACCGCTCCGGCGACGATCCCCGACCACGACGGGATGGATGCCGGCAGGGCCCCCAGCCCGTAGACCACCAGTCCCGCCAGGAACACGACGACCGACTCGAACCCGAGGACGATCGACCCCAGCGACTCGGCGGCGCCGCGCCGGCGACGGGGGGATGCCGGGGGCCTCTGCGCCTGTGCCATCACTTGTACCCCTCGTCTCCGGCCAATCCGATCGCCTCGCCCGCCAGGACCACTGATCCGGCGATCACGACCGCCCTCCGGTCGGATTCGCCGGCCCACTCCCGCGCGGCGGTGACGGCGTCATAGAGGTCGTCGTGCACCGAGGTCTCGAGCCCCGCCGCGCGGGTGACCGCAGCCAGCTCGCCGGCCGCGGCGGCGCGCTCGGACGGCAGCGGCGTGGTGAACACCCGTGCCACCGCCGGCGCGAGCGCGGCGACGACCCCGACGGTGTCCTTGTCGGAGAACGCGCCGAACACCCAGCCCCACTCGTCGAAGTCGAACGCCTCATCGAGCGCCGTGGCCAACGACCGGGCGCCGTGCGGGTTGTGCGCGGCATCCACGACCATGGTCGGCTCGATCCCGATGAGCTGCAGTCTTCCGGGCGAGGTGACAGCCCCCAGGCCCTCGGCGACGATGCCCTCGTCGATCGGGCGCTCGCCGCCGCCGATCAGCGCCTCCACCGCCACGATCGCCAGGGCCGCGTTCGCTCCCTGGTGTTCGCCGTACAGCGGCAGATACTCGTCGGCGTAGTCGCCGGCAAGGCCGCGCACCGTGATGACCTGACCCCCGACCGCCAGCCGGTCCTCGGTGAGCGAGAAGTCCTCGCCCTCGAACGCGATGCGAGCATCCTGCGCGGCGGCGGCCTCCTTCAGCACGAGCGCCGCAGCCGGGTCCTGGCGGGCGGAGACCGCCACCGCCCCGTGCTTGATGATGCCGGCCTTGATGGTGGCGATCTCACGGATCGTCTCGCCCAGCCGGTCGGCGTGGTCGATGTCGATCGGGGTGAACACGGCGACGTCGCCGTCCGCGGTGTTGGTGGAGTCCCACGAGCCGCCCATGCCCACCTCCAGCACCAGCACATCCACCGGAGCGTCGGCGGCCACCACGAAGGCGAGCACGGTGAGGATCTCGAAGAAGGTCAGTGCGGCATCCCCCTGGGCGGCCAGCTCCGCATCCACGATGTCGATGAACGGCGCGATCTCGTCCCAGGCGTCGGCCACCGCCGCATCGCCGACCGGCTCGCCGTCGACCAGGATGCGCTCGGTGAACCGCTCCAGGTGCGGGCTGGTGAACATGCCGGTGCGCAGCCCGTGCGCCCGGATCAGGCTCTCGATGATCCGCGCGGTGGAGGTCTTCCCGTTGGTGCCGGTGATGTGCACCACCCGGTAGGTGCGCTGCGGGTCGTCGAGCAGCTCGAGCACCCGACGGGTGCGCTCGACGCGCGGCTGCACCCACCGCTCGCCCTGGCGCTTGAGCAGCTCGGCGTAGACCGCGTCCGCGCGCGCCCGATCGCTCACGGCTTCCCCACCTTCGTGACCGCGACGTGGAAGCCGGCCCGGTTGGCGTAGGTGCCCGCGGGCACGTAGCCGACGTGGCCGGGCTCCTGCCCGAACACGAGCGGGTGCCACACCTCCGGCGGCGCATCCGCGGGGATGTGCACGCCGTGGCCGTCGACGAGCAGGGAGTGCTCGACGGCGAGCGTCTCGCCTGCCACGTCGGCCCGCTCGAACGCGGAGGCCACCGCATCGCCGTCCTCGTGACTGGCGAACAGCAGCTGCAGCCGGATCCGGTCGCTGACGTCGAAGCCGGCGGCCTTGCGGGTGTCCTGGACGGCGCGGATGACGTCCCGCGCGAGACCCTCAGCCTCCAGCGCGTCGTCGGTCGTGGTGTCCAGCAGCACGAAGCCGCCGCCGCCAAGCAGCGCCAGGGCCTCCCCGTCGGGGCGGCCCGAGGTCTCGAGCACGAGGTCGTACTCCGCCGGCTCCAGGACGATCCCGCCGGCTGACACCACGCCGTCGGCTTCGGTCCAGTCGCCCGCCTTGGCTGCCTGGATCGCCTGCTGCACCTGCCTGCCCAGGCGCGGCCCCGCCGCGCGGGCGTTGACCGAAAGCCGGTGCGTGATCCCGTACTCGGCCGCCGTCGACTCCCCGTGCTCGACCAGCTCCACGCGCTTCACGTTGAGCTCGTCGCGCAGGATGTCCTCGAAGCGAGCCAGGGCCGCGGCATCCGTCGTCACCACCGTCAGCCGCGGCAGGGGCAGGCGCACGCGCTTGCCCTCCTTCTTGCGCAGGGCGTTGGCCACCGACGACACCTCGCGGACCGCGTCCATCGCAGCGCGCAGCTCGGTCGCGGCCGGGAAGGCCTCCGGGTCGGGCCAGTCCTGCAGATGCACGCTGCGGCCGCCGGTCAGACCCTGCCAGATGCGCTCCGAGATGAGCGGGATCAGCGGCGCCGCCACCCGGGTGAGCGTCTCGAGCACGGTGTAGAGCGTGTCGAAGGCGTCGGTGTCGGTGCCCGCCCAGAAGCGGTCGCGCGATCGGCGGATGTACCAGTTGGTGAGCACCTCGGCGAAGTCGCGCAGCCGGGCCGACGCGGTCGTGGAGTCGAGCCCCTCGAGGTCGGCGGCCACGTCGCGCACGAGGTCGCCGGTCAGCGACAGGATGTACCGGTCGAGCACATCGGCCGAGTCCGTGCGCCAGGTCGCCCGATAGCCGCCGGGGCGGGCCGCGGACCCCGCTGAGCCCGTCGCAGCGTTCGCGTACGTCGCGAAGAAGTACCACGCGTTCCACAGCGGCAGCAGGAACTCGCGCACCCCGGCGCGGATCCCCTCCTCGGTCACGACGAGGTTGCCCCCGCGCAGCACCGAGCTCGACATGAGGAACCAGCGCATCGCGTCCGAGCCGTCGCGGTCGAACACCTCGCTGACATCCGGGTAGTTGCGCAGCGACTTCGACATCTTCAGCCCGTCGCTGCCGAGCACGATGCCGTGGCACGACACGCCGGTGAACGCCGGGCGGTCGAACAGGCCGGTCGACAGCGCGTGCATGACGTAGAACCAGCCGCGGGTCTGGCCGATGTACTCGACGATGAAGTCCGCCGGAGAGTGCGAGTCGAACCACTCGTGATTCTCGAACGGGTAGTGCACCTGGGCGTAGGGCATCGAGCCGGAGTCGAACCACACGTCGAAGACGTCCTCGATGCGGCGCATCGTGCTCCGCCCGGTCGGGTCGTCCGGGTTGGGCCGGGTGAGCTCGTCGATGTACGGCCGGTGCAGATCCACCTCGCCGTCGGCCCCCACCGGCAGGCGGCCGAAGTCACGCTCCAGCTCCTCCAGCGACCCGTAGACGTCGACGCGCGGATGCGCAGGATCGTCGCTGCGCCACACCGGGATGGGCGTCCCCCAATACCGGTTCCGGCTCACCGACCAGTCGCGGGCGCCCTCGAGCCACTTGCCGAACTGGCCGTGCTTGACGTTGGCCGGCACCCACGTGATCTGCTCGTTGCCCGCGAGCATGCGGTCCTTGAAGGCGGTGACCCGCACGAACCAGCTCGACACCGCCCGGTAGATGAGGGGGTTCCGGCAGCGCCAGCAGTGCGGATACGAGTGCTCGTAGCTGGCCTCGCGCAGCAGTCTCCCCCACTGACGCATGAGACGGATCAGGGGCCGGTTCGCGTCCATCCACAGCTGCCCGGCGACATCGGTCACCTGCGGCAGGAACCGCCCGCCGTCATCCACCGAGAGGATCGTGGGGATGCCGGCGGCCTCTGCCACACGCTGGTCGTCCTCACCGAAGGCCGGTGCCTGGTGGACGATCCCGGTGCCGTCGCTGGTGGTCACGTAGTCGTCGACGAGGATGCGCCAGGCCCGCTGCGTGCCCCAGGTCTCGGCGTCCGCGTAGTAGTCGAAGAGCCGGTCGTATGCGACGTCCTGCAGCTCGGAGCCGAGGAGGGTGCGCTCGACCGCCGCGTGCGCATCCTCGGGCGCGTCGTAGCCGAGGTCCTTGGCGTAGCCGGCCAGCAGCTCCTCCGCCAGCAGATACCGATGAGCGGCCGCCGAGCCGGGGTCGTCGCCGGCGGCGACGTCGGCAGCGCCGTTCGGCCCGCCCGGGACGACGACGTACCGGATGTCGGGTCCGACCGCGAGCGCGAGGTTCGTGGGCAGCGTCCACGGCGTGGTCGTCCACGCCAGGGCCCGCACCCCGGTCAGCCCGAGCGTCTCGGCCTTCACGCCGACGAGGGGGAACGTGACGGTCACGGACGGGTCCTGCCGCATCTTGTAGACGTCGTCGTCCATGCGCAGCTCGTGGTTGGACAGCGGCGTCTCGTCGCGCCAGCAGTACGGCAGCACACGGTAGCCCTCGTAGGCGAGGTCCTTGTCGTACAGCGTCTTGAACGCCCAGAGGACCGACTCCATGTACCCCGCGTCGAGGGTCTTGTAGCCGCGCTCGAAGTCGACCCAGCGCGCCTGGCGGGTGACGTACTCCTCCCACTCCCGCGTGTACTCGAGCACGGACGCGCGCGCCTTCTCGTTGAAGGCGGCCACGCCCATGCGCTCGATCTCGTCCTTCTCGGTGATGCCCAGCTGCTTCATGGCCTCGAGCTCGGCCGGAAGACCGTGGGTGTCCCAGCCGAAGACGCGATCGACCTTGTGGCCCCGCATCGTCTGGAAGCGCGGGAAGAGGTCCTTCGCGTAGCCGGTCAGCAGGTGCCCGTAGTGGGGCAGGCCGTTGGCGAACGGCGGCCCGTCGTAGAAGACCCACTCGGGCGCGCCCTCGCGATTCGCGATCGATGCGCGGAATGTGTCGTCGCGCTTCCAGAACGCGAGCGTCTCGAGCTCGATCTCGGGGAAGCGCGGGCTGGGCGAGACCGGCTCGTCCGCGTTGAGGGGGTAGGTCATGTGTCTCTCGCAGGGTCGTGTGCTCCTGCGAGGACGATCGTGCGACCGCGGTACCACCCCGCTTGACGGATGCCCGCGGCATCCACCCTCTTTCACTGCGGCTGTGACGGGCCTGACCCGCTCGGTTCTAGTGAGCTTGCGCCGTTCTTCCGAGAGCTCCCCGGTGATGGCCGGATCGATGCTTTCCCCCACGATTGTAGCCGCCCGCTGCGCCCCCTCATGGCCACGCACGCGGGCCGTGGAGCGCTCCCGGCTAGAATGAGCGGCACATCCCACACTCAGGCACGCTCACACAGTGCCGCACATATCGCACAAGGAGACCCTCATGGCCACGATCCCGGACAAGCCCGCCCTCGAAGGTCTCGAGAAGAAGTGGGATGCGGTCTGGCAGGCCGACGGCACGTACCTGTTCGACCGCGAGGCGGCGAAGGCGAAGGGCCGCGCCGGCGTGTACTCGGTCGACACGCCCCCGCCCACCGCGTCGGGCTCGCTGCACATCGGCCATGTGTTCTCGTTCACCCACACCGATCTGAAGGTGCGGTACGAGCGGATGCGGGGCAAGTGCGTCTTCTACCCGATGGGGTGGGACGACAACGGGCTTCCCACCGAGCGGCGCGTGCAGAACTACTACGGGGTGCGCTGCGATCCGTCGCTGCCCTACGACCCCGAGTTCACCCCTCCCTACGAGGGCGGCGACAACAAGAGCAGCCGCGCTGCCGACCAGAAGCCGATCAGCCGCCGCAACTTCATCGAGCTGTGCGAGCGCCTGACGGTCGAAGACGAGCGGCACTTCGAGGAGCTGTTCCGGCTGCTCGGACTGAGCGTGGACTGGACCCAGACGTACCGCACGATCTCGGACGAGACGCTCCGCACCAGTCAGTTCGCGTTCCTTCGCAACCTCGAGCGCGGCGAGGCGTATCAGGCCCTCTCCCCCACCCTGTGGGACATCGACTTCCGCACCGGCATCGCGCAGGCCGAGCTCGAGGACCGCGAGCAGCCGGCCGCGTTCCACCGGGTCGCGTTCCACCGCACGGACGGCTCGGGAGACGTGTTCATCGAGACGACGCGCCCGGAGCTTCTCGCCGCGTGCGTGGCGCTGGTCGCGCACCCCGACGACGAGCGGCACCAGGCGCTGTTCGGCACGACGGTGCGCACGCCGCTGTTCGACGTCGAGGTGCCGGTGCTCGCCCACCCGCTGGCGCAGCCCGACAAGGGCACCGGCATCGCGATGATCTGCACGTTCGGCGACGTCACCGACATCGTGTGGTGGCGGGAGCTGAACCTCCCCAACCGCACGATCCTCGGGCACGACGGACGGATCATGGCGGAGGCGCCGGACGTCATCGTCACCGACGGCGCCAAGGAGGCGTACGCGCAGCTCGCCGGCAAGACCGTCTTCAGCGCCAAGAAGACCACCGTCGAGCTGCTCCGCGCCTCCGGGGAGCTGGACGGCGAGCCCAAGCCGTTCACGCACGCCGTGAAGTTCTACGAGAAGGGCGACCGCCCGCTCGAGATCGTCTCGACACGCCAGTGGTACATCCGCAACGGCGCCCGCGACGAGGCGCTGCGCGACCGGCTCATCGAACTGGGCCGATCGATGTCGTGGCATCCGGACTTCATGCGCGTGCGCTACGAGAACTGGACCAATGGGCTCACCGGTGACTGGCTGGTCAGCCGGCAGCGCTTCTTCGGCGTGCCGATTCCGGTCTGGTACGCGCTCGACGAGAACGGCGAGCGCGATTACGACCGTGTCCTCACGCCGGACCCGGCGAGCCTGCCGGTGGACCCCACCATCGACGTGCCGCCCGGCTTCACCGAGGAGCAGCGCGGCGTGCCGGGCGGCTTCGACGGCGAGTCGGACATCTTCGACACGTGGGCGACCTCGTCGCTGACACCGCAGCTGGCCGGCGGCTGGCAGCGCGACGAGGAGCTGTGGGACCTCGTGGCGCCCTTCGACGTGCGCCCGCAGGGTCAGGACATCATCCGGACGTGGCTGTTCTCGACCATGGTGCGCAGCGCGCTCGAGGACGACCGCGCGCCGTGGACGGATGCCGCGATCTCCGGCTTCATCGTGGACCCGGACCGCAAGAAGATGTCCAAGTCGAAGGGCAACGTCGTGACACCGGCCGACATCCTGGCCCAGCACGGGACGGACGCGGTGCGCTACTGGGCGGCCTCCAGCCGGCTGGGTGCGGACGCGGCCTTCGACCCGCAGAACCCGACCCAGGTCAAGATCGGTCGCCGTCTGGCGATCAAGGTGCTCAACGCGGCGAAGTTCGTGCTCTCGTTCCCCGTGCCCGAGGGGGCCCGGATCACGCACGCGCTGGACGCGAGCATGCTGGCCACGCTCGACGACGTGGTGCGCGAGGCCACGAGGGCCCTGGACGCGTACGACCACGCCCGGGCGCTGGAGGTCACCGAGTCGTTCTTCTGGACCTTCTGCGACGACTACCTCGAGCTCGTCAAGGAGCGCGCCTACAACCAGGCCGATGTCGGCCAGGCGTCCGCAGCCCTGGCGCTGCGGCTCGCGCTTTCCACCCTGCTGCGCCTGCTCGCCCCGGTGCTCGCCTTCGCGGCCGAGGAGGCGTGGTCGTGGTTCGAGGAGGGCTCGGTGCACACCGCCGCATGGCCCACGCCCCTGGAGATCGACGGCGACCCCGACGTGCTGAGCGCCGTCAGCGCGGCGCTCGTGGGCATCCGCCGGGCCAAGACCGAGGCGAAGGTCTCGCAGAAGACGATGGTGACGACCGCGTCGATCACCGCGCCCGAGAGCGTGATCACGGCGCTGCGGCTCGCCGAGGGCGATCTTCGGGCGGTGGGTCGCATCGAGCAGATCGTCTATCTCAGCGGTGAGGAGCTCGCGGTGAGCGAGATCGTGCTCGCCCCGGCGGAGGAGGGCTGATGCGCCTGGGGACGCGCTGGACCGCGCGCACACCTCCCCCGTCGGCCGTGCCCGAGCGACTGCACGCGCAGCTCGCCGCCGTCGAGGCGACCCTCCCGGCGGGCGACCCGGTGCCACGCTGGACCCTGACCTGGCTCGAGGGCAGGCCGATCGCCGAGCTCGACACCGGTGTCATCGTCACGCTGGACGACGACGGCGAACCCGTCGTCCGGTCCGACCCGGACGACGGGTTCGCCTGAGCATCTGGCGGGTCGGATCATCCGGCCGGCGGGATGTTCTGGTTGAACCGGAAGACGTTCTCCGGGTCGTACCGGCCCTTGATCGCTGCGAGGCGGTCGTACGTCGTGCCCGGATAGGCATCCCGCACCCGGTCGGCTCCCTCGTTCTCGAGGAAGTTGACGTAGACGCCTGACCCCTCCGTGCGCAGGATGTCCCACATCGCCATGGTCCACGCCTCGTGCGGTGCCGGATCCTCGTCGGCGTCGAGCCACACAGCGATGGCCGCCACGAAGTACCGCCGCTGCCGGTGCGCGAACGCGGTGGCATCGGGTGCGACCCGCCCGAAGGCGCCGCCGAGGCCGCGCAGGTGGATCAGGTTGAACGGGGACGGCCCGCTCTCGGCGCCGGCGATCATCGCGTCGATCGCATCGTCGCTGAGCTCGTCGGCGAACATCATCCGGATCGACGCGGCATGCGGTTCGGCCAGATGCGCCGTGAACTCGTAGATCGCCGGGTACGGGATCCAGCTCACGAGGTCGGCGATCGGCGTCGCCAGCGCCCGCAGCGGGGCCAGCGCCAGCTCGCCGTCCTCGGCGGTGCCGCACCAGGCGACGAGCACCATGAGGACAGGCTTTCCCACCCACTCGGGGGGCACGAACGGCAGCTCCGGGGCGGTGGTGAGGTCGGCGAGCGTCGTGAGCTCGTCGGGAGCGGCCACCACGTGATCGAGGTAGCCGCGGACCACCTCGTGCGTGGCCGGAAGCACGAGCAGGCCGCCGAGGATGTGGCTGACCGGCGCGAGGCGGTACGTGAACTCCGTGACGATGCCGAGGTTGCCGCCCCCGCCCCGGATCGCCCAGAACAGGTCCTCGTGCTCGGTCGGGTCGGCCGTGACGATCCGCCCGTCGGCGGTGACCACCTGCGCCGAGAGGAGGCTGTCGATCGTGAGGCCGTACTTGCGCACGAGGTACCCGATGCCGCCGCCCGTGGTCAGTCCCCCGATGCCGACGGACTGGGTGTCCCCGGTGGTCAGGGCAAGACCGTGCTCGTGGGCAGGGCCGGCGAGGTCGCCGGAGGTCGCCCCGGGCTCGACCCGAGCGATCCGCGTGTCGGGGTCGATCTGGATGCGCTTCATCTGCGACAGGTCGATGACCAGCGCATCGTCGACCACACTGAGGAGCGGGATGCTGTGACCGCCGCTGCGCACGGCGATCGGCAGGTCATGAGTCCGCGCGAACGTGACGGCCGCCGCGACGTCCTGGGCGTCTTCGGCGCGCACGATCGCGGCGGGGAAGCGGTTCGAGCGCAGCGAGACGGTCCGTCGTGCGACGTCGTACTCGGGGTCGCCGATGGTGAGGACCGTGCCTCTGAGCTGCGATCGCAGGCCGGCGAACCGGTCCGGATGGGTCGTGCGCCGGGGGTCTGCGAGCGAGGTGGCGGTGTCGAACATGTGGAGTGCTCCGATCAGGTGCGGGTCTGAAACCGGTGCGTGAGCGCCGGTGTTCTCAGTGTTCTTCCGGGCGCCGCGGCATCCCACCCACATGTCCCCCACACCTGCCCACACCTTGACCAACACACGGCGGCGTGCGCCGTCTATCGTGTGTCCATGGAGGCCGGAACGCAGAACGGCTTCGGCGCACGGCTGCGACGCCACCGCGAGGCCGCGGGGCTCTCGCAGGAGCGCCTGGCCGAGCGCGCCGGCATCTCGGCGAACGCCGTCGGGGCGTTGGAGCGCGGCGAGCGGACCCGGCCCTACCCCGACACCGTCCGGCGTCTCGCCGACGCTCTGGGGCTCGACGATGCCCAGCGCACGGAGCTGGCCCACGCCGTCCGGGACGGCGACCGCGAGCAGGACCGCGGCGCGAGCGCGCCCGCCCGCGCCGTCCTGCCCGGCGAGCCCACGCCGCTGATCGGCAGGGACGGTGAGATCGCGCAGCTGCGGGAGCTGCTGCGCGAGCCCGGCTCGCGCATCCTGACGCTTGTCGGACCGGGCGGAGCAGGCAAGACCCGGCTGGCGCTGCGTCTTGCCCACCTGACGGCGGCCGAGCAGCCGGACGACGTGGTCTGGGTCGAGCTGGCCCCGGTTGCCGACCCCGGCCTGGTCATCGCGACGATCGCGCGCGCCGTGGGGCTGGATGCCTCGGGCCCCGATGCCGGCGAGGCCGTGCTGGGCTCGTGGTTCCGCAACCGGCGCTCGCTGCTGGTGCTCGACAACGTGGAGCACGTCCTCGACGCCGTTCCGGGCCTTCTCCGCCTCCTGGACGCCTGCCCCGGCCTGCAGTCCGTGGCCACCAGCAGATCCCCGCTCGGGGTGCGCGGGGAGCGCGAGTTCCCGGTGCCCCCGCTCGCGGTGCCGCCGGCCGACCCCCGGGCCCTCGAGGGCGACCCGGTGGACTATGCGGCGGTGCAGCTGTTCGTCTGGCAGGCGCGACAGCGGAATCCGGACTTCGCGCTCACCGCTGATCGGGCGGCGGCCATCGGCGCGATCTGCCGCCGCCTGGACGGCCTGCCGCTCGCGCTCGAGCTGGTCGCCGCGCGCACCAGGCTCCTGGAGCCGGAAGAGCTGCTCGGGCGCCTCGACAACCTCATGCCGCTGCTCGTGGGCGGAGCCAGGGACCTGCCGGAGCGGCAGCGCACCATGCGCGCCGCCATCGCCTGGAGCGAAGAGCTGCTCGCCCCCGAGGAGGGCGCCCTGTTCCGGCGGATGTCCGTGTTCGCCTCGGGGGCGACGCTGGAAGCGGTCGCCGCCGTCAGCGACGATGATCCGCCCGCGGCGGAGGAGGTCCTCGAGCTGCTCGAGGCGCTGGCAGGGCAGTCCCTGATCACGGTGAGCCGGGGCGGTGACGCGACGCGCTACGGAATGCTCGAGCCGATCCGGCAGTTCGCCCGGGAGCGGCTGGCGCACGCCGCCGAAGACGAATCCACCCGCCGGCGCCACGCCCGCTACTTCTGCGACCTCGCCGAGCGGGCCGCGCAGGAGCTGGAGGGCAGATCCGATCAGGCCCTCTGGGCGGATCGGCTCGAGCGAGAGCTGGACGATCTTCGGGCGGCCCTGGACTGGACCGAGCGCACGCCGGACGGGGCGGCCACGGGGCTCCGGCTCGCCACGGCGCTGTGGCGATTCTGGGAGATGCGCTGGCTCGTCGACGAGGGGCTCGCCCGGCTCGCGACGGCTCTCGCCAGGACGGATGGGCTGGCGCCGACGATGCGGGCGAACGCGCTGACTGCGGCCGGCAACCTGGCCCGGGATGCCGCCGACTATGAACGGGCCACCGCGTACCACGAGGAGTGCTACCGGATCCGGCGCAACCTCGGTCTCGTGCGGGAGGTCGCGGTGTCCCTCAACAACCTCGGCGTGATCGCGCGGGACCAGGGCAACGCCGTGCGCACGAGGACGCTGTGCCAGGAGAGCCTCGAGCTGTTCCGCCGTGCGGGCGATCAGCACGGCAGCGCCATCGCGCTCATCAGCCTCGGTCTGGCGGCGGGCCGGCTCGACGACTCGGCGACCGCACGATCATGCCTCGAGGAGAGCCTCGCGCTCTTCCGCGCGGAGGGCGACCTCTGGCACACGGCTTGGGTGTCGATCTATCTCGCCGACCAGCTCGTCCGCGACCACGACATCGAGGCGGCGCGATCGCTGGCGCACGAGGGACTCCGGCTGCACCGGCAGACCCGCGACGCGTGGGGTGTCGCGGCAGCGCTCACGGCACTCGGAAAGGCAGACGAGGCCGAGGGGATGCTGTCCTCGGCCGGGCGGCGCTTGATCGAGGCGCTGGAGGCGGCGGCAGAGGCCCGAGTGGAGCGTGCGATCCCCACCGGGCTCGACGACCTCGCCGAGGTGCTCCTGCGCAGCGGCGAGCCGCACCGCGCGGCGCGCCTCGCAGGCGCCGCCCACGCACTGCGGGGTGCCGGGCGGCGGGGCCGCGCGCCGGCCCCGCCGCCCGACCAGGATGCGCTCGGGCAGGCGCTTCGCGCCGAGGAGCTGCGGCACGCCTGGGCCGAGGGCGAGCAGTTGTCCCGTGACGACGCCCTGCGCGAGGCCGCCCAGGCCGTCGACGCGATCGACGACCGCTGATCGAGGCGCCCCGCGACGACGTCACCGCGACGGCGTCTTCTCGCGACGGCTCTCTTCGGCGTCCGCACCCGCGCGGCGGGTGCCCACCAGCAGCAGGTGCGCGGCAGCCGCCGTGGCGGCCAGCGACAGCACGCCCGCGACGAGGAAGGGCAGGCGCAGATCCACGCGGGCGACGAATCCTCCGATGATGGCGGCGACCGGGAACAGGCCCCAGGTGACGGTTCGGATGATGCCGAGCACGCGGCCGAACAGGGGCCCGGGCACCAGCTGCTGTCGCAGCGCGCCCCAGGGCACGTTCCACACCGAGATCGCGCAGGCCAGCAGTGCGTAGGCGAGCACCCCGGTGATGGCACCGGGTGCGACGCCCGTCAGCAGCAGCCCCACCCCGGCGATCAGATGCGCGCTGAACATGACCCGCGCACGCCCGAAACGCGACACCAGACTCGCCGCGATCAGCGAGCCGATCAGGGCACCCAGACCGATGCCTGCAGTGACGAAGCCGATGGCGACCTCGGGGATGCCGAACGTGTCGAGGAACAGCAGGATGCTCGCAGCCTGGGCGAAGGCGAACACGCTGCCGATGAAGGAGGTGAAGATCACCATCGCGCGCAGGTAGCGGTGCCGCCACAGGAAACGCAGCGCCTCGCGCGCAGGGGCGGCACCGGCGGCGGCGACCTCCGGCACCGAGTCGGGGTTTCGCAGTGGGCGGGCCGCGCTCAGCGGAAGCAGCAGCGCGAGCGCGACCGGCACGACATAGCCCACCGCCCCGACCCACAGCGGCAGGGCCAGCGACACCGCGAACAGGACGCCCGCGATCGGCGTCGCGATGAAGCTGTCGATCGTCACCTGCGCCGCCTGCATCCGCCCGTTGGCGCGGTCCAGCTGCGCGCGGGTCACGAGATTCGGGATTGCGGCGCTGGACGCATTGTCGAACAGCGTCTCGCCGAGCCCGAACACCAGCACGCCGGCGAACAGCCACCAGATGCTCAGCTGCCCGGTCACGGTGAGGACGGCGAGCACGAGGGCCACCGCGCAGCGGATCCCGTTGGCCAGAGCCATGATGCGGCGGCGATCGAAGCGGTCCACGAGCATCCCCGCCGGAAGCCCGAACACCAGCCAAGGGAGGAACGCGAGTGCCCCCAGGACCGCGATCGCCATCGGATCGCGCGTCAGCGTCGTGGCGATCAGCGGCACCGCCGTCCGGCCGACTCCGTCGGCGAGGTTGCTGAAGGCGGCTGCGGTCCAGAGCTTGCCGAAGGCCCGGCCCAGCGGTGCGCGACGAGAGCCCTCCTGCACAGCGGACGGGCCGCCGTCGCGCACCGGGGGCACCGGTGGGGCATCGCTCATCGCGGGAGGATGCCCACGGCGCCGAGGGCCTGCGCGTCGCGCCGACGCTCGGTGGAACGGGTCTGCGCTGCGGCCGTCGTCGTCGCCGAGGCGCGACGCGCGAGGTGCGAGATCGCGTAGGCCTCGATGCCGCGGGCCGTGCGCAGCAGAAGTCGCTCGGTGGAGCTGGGGGCGGCGCAGCGCACGCGCGACGCGTCCATGTAGACGGTCATGTCAGGTTCCCTTCCGTCGGAAGCGGGAAGATGTCTGCTCGGATGGTGACCGGACGGACGTTGTCTGCGTCCTGGTGTCGATAGGCGTCGACGGTCTCGTCGATGATCGCCTGGATGCGCTGCGTGAGCTCGCTCAGCTGCTCGGGCGTCAGACGTGCTGTCGCGGTGGAGAGCATGGAGACTTCGCGCCATTCGTCGTCGGCGCCGCGCAGACCCTCGCTGAGGTATCGCAGCAGCTGCTGGTGCCGGCGGTTCATGTACTCGGTGATCACGACCTGGGTCGCCGCACGCCCGGAGGGCGTCTTCAGCGCTTCCGGGTTGCCGAAGCTGACCGGACCGACCGGACGCTCCCACCAGCGCTCCCGCGCGCTGCCTCGTCCCTCCACCTCGCGGATGAGGTCATGCTTCGCAAGTGCGCGAAGGTGGTAGCTCGTGGCGCCGGTCGACTCCCCCGTCCGCTCGGCGAGCGTGCTGGCGGTCTGCGCGCCGTACTGGCTGAGGATGTCGTAGATCTGCACCCGGAGCGGGTGGGCCAGTGCGCGCAGGGCCCCCGCGTCGAGGACGCGGACGTTCTCTTCGTGGGATGCTCCCGGCTTCTTCTCCGCCATGACTGCAAAGATACCTTTGCATCTTGTCCTTTGCAAGGATTTCTTTGCAAGTGTTTCTTTGCAGCACGATCGACGCCCATTACGCTGGTGGCCATGACCGACGCCGAGAACCCGCTGCTCGCTCCCAGCGACCTGCCCTATGGCCTCCCCCGCTACGATCTGATCCGGCCCGAGCACTACCTGCCGGCGTTCGAGCGGGCCTTCGCCGAGCACCTGCAGGAGATCGCCGCCATCACGCGGGTGCGGTCCATGCCGACCTTCGAGAACACGATGGTTCCGCTGGAGGCGGCGGGCGGGCTGCTCGACCGGGTCGCACGCACCTTCTACACGGTCAGCTCCGCCGACGCGACGCCGGCGATCCAGGAGATCGAGGAGACGCTGGCGCCCCTCATGTCCGCGCACGAGGACGCCATCCGCCTCGACGCGCAGCTGTACTGGAGGATCCGGACGCTGCATGAACAGCTCGACGGCCTCGACCTCAGCCCGGAGCAGCGATACCTCGTCGAGCGGCACCACCGCGAGATGACGCATGCGGGCGCCGCGCTCGACGAGGACCAGAAGCGGACGCTCGTCGACCTCAATCAGCGCCTCGCCTCCTTGACGACGACGTTCGAGAAGCACCTGCTCGCCGACACGAACGAGCTTGCGGTCGTCTTCGACAGCGTCGACGAGCTGAGCGGTCTGAGCGAAGCCGAACTCTCGGCGGCCGCGCAGGCGGCCGCTGACCGGGGCCTGGAAGGCAGGTACGCCGTGACGCTCACCCTGTTCACAGGTCACCCCCACCTGGCGAGCCTCACCGATCGCGAGAGCCGGCGGCGGATCATGGATGCCTCCCGCGCACGCGGCTCGCGCGGCGGCGCGAACGACAACCGAGAGACGCTGCTGGAGATCGTCCGCCTGCGTGCCCAGCGTGCGCGACTGCTCGGATACGCCACGCACGCCGAGTACGTCACCTCAGACCAGACCGCGGGCAGTCCCGAGGCCGTGCACGCCATGCTCCGCCGTCTCGCAGTCCCGGCGGCCGCCAACGCGCGTCGCGAGCAGGAGGCGCTGCAGCGCCTCATCGACGAGCAGCCGGAGCCCTTCACCCTCGAGGCGCACGATTGGGCGTTCGTGACCGAGAAGGTTCGCACCGCGACCTACGACATCGACACCGCGTCGCTGCGGCCCTGGTTCGAGGCCGGGTCGGTGCTGCAGGACGGAGTGTTCCACGCGGCGACCCAGCTGTACGGCATCACCTTCACCGAGCGGACCGAGCTGCCGGCGTACCACCCGGACGCACGCGTGTTCGAGGTCCGCAACGCCGACGGATCCGCGCTCGGGCTGTACGTGCTCGACCTGTACACGCGCGACACCAAGCGCGGCGGCGCGTGGATGAACTCGATCGTGACCCAGTCGGAGCTGCGCGGGACGGCCCCGGTGGTCGTGAACAACCTGAACGTGCCCAAGCCCGCGCCGGGGCAGCCCACGCTGCTGACCCTCGACGAGGTGACCACCCTGTTCCACGAGTTCGGGCATGCCCTGCATGGCCTGTTCGCCACCGTCACCTACCCGCACTTCGGCGGCACCGCGGTCTTCCGCGACTTCGTGGAGTTCCCGAGCCAGGTCAACGAGATGTGGATCTTCTGGCCCGATGTGCTCGCCAACTACGCGAAGCACATCGACACCGGGGAGCCGCTGCCGGCTGACGTGGTCGACCGACTCCGCGACTCCGAGACGTTCAACCAGGGCTTCGCCACCAGCGAGTACCTGGCCGCCGCCTGGCTGGATCAGGCCTGGCACTCGCTGACCGCGGAGGAGGCGGAGGCCGACATCGACGTCGCCGCGTTCGAGGCATCCGCTCTGGCCGACATCGGCCTCGACAACCCGGCGGTGCCCCCGCGCTACTCGTCGACCTACTTCGCGCACGTGTTCTCGGGCGGGTACAGCGCGGGCTACTACTCGTACATCTGGAGCGAGGTGCTCGATGCCGACGCGGTCGAGTGGTTCCGCGAGAACGGCGGCCTGGAGCGTGCCAACGGGGACCGCTTCCGCGCGCGGCTGCTCGGCGTGGGCGGCTCGAAGGACCCGCTCGAGGCATATCGCGACTTCCGAGGCCGGGATGCCGAGATCGATCCGCTCCTGAAACGGCGCGGCCTCGCGGCCTGATCACGGCAGCAGGCCGAGTTCGCGCGCGAAGGCGCGCGTCCGGTCAGCCATGGCCGCCGGCACCTCGGCGACCGTGAAGTGACCACCCTCGGCGAGCCGCTCGAACATCCGCAGGTCGCGGTAGAAGGCGCGCACGACCGATTCGGGGTTGTCGTGCTCGTGCCGCTGGATGAAGACTGCCGCGGGCACCTCCACAGGCGGCACGACCGCGTCCTTTCCGTCGAAATAGGGGCGGAAGGATGTCGCGATGCTCTGCGTCGCCCAGTAGATGGTCGCCTCGGTGAGGATCCGCTCGCGCGCGATCCGTCGCTCCACCTCGCGTGGCCGACCCTCCGGCGTGTCACTCCATTCCACGAGCTTCTCGGTGAGCCAGGCGACCAGTCCCGTCGGCGAGTCGTTCAGCGCCGCCGCCAGCGTGTCGGGCCTCGTGCCCTGCACATGGGCGTACCCGGCCTGGTCGTACCACCCCTCCTTCAGCCTCCGGTAGAAGGCGTGGGCGTCCGCGTCGGCGGCATCGCGCTCGGCCTTCGGCAGGAAGTGGGCGTGGGTGACGATGATCCCGGCGACGGCTCGGGGGTGCCTGGCCGCGATGAGGTCGCCCACGTTGGCGGTGACGTCCTCACCGTAGGTCAGCCAGCGCTCGTAGCCGAGCACGTCCGTCATCAGGGCGTGCATCAGCTGTGCCATCCGCTCTTCGGTCAGCGGATCGCCCAGCGGCGGCGAGAATCCGAAGCCCGGCAGGCTCGGCGCCACCACGTGGAAGTCGGGCAGCAGGTCGGCGAAGTCCAGCTGGAGGGAGAAGGTGTGCGGCCAGCCGTGCATCAGCAGCAGCGCGGGAGCGTTCGCGCGCTCCGCCCGCCGATGCACGAAGTGGATCGTCGCGTCGCCGACCTCGGCGAGGAACTGGGGATGATCGTTCAGCCACCTCTCGCGCGAGCGCCAATCGAAGTCGATCCAAGACGACACCAGTTCGCGCAGATACTCGGCGTCCATCCCCGACACCGGCCGCCTCGGCGAGTCCGGGAGGAGACGAGCCCGCGACAGGCGAGCGCGCAGGTCGTCGAGGACGGGGTCGGGAAGGTCGATGCGGAAGGGGCGAGGCGGCACCCGCTCACGGTAGCGGCGCCCTCAGACGTCAGGCGCTCTTGCGCTTCTGCCGCAGCACGAGGGTGGGTGCGGCGCCCTCCTCCACGGAGGCGCGGGTCACGATGGCCTTGTCCACGTCCTCGGTGGAGGGGATCTCGAACATGATCGGGCCCAGGACGTCCTCGAGGATCGCCCGCAGGCCACGGGCGCCGGTCTTGCGCGCCACGGCCAGGTCGGCGATCGCCTCGAGCGCGCCCTCCTCGAATTCGAGGGCGACGCCGTCGAGCTCGAACATCCGCTGATACTGCTTGACCAGGGCGTTCTTGGGCTCAGTGAGGATCTCCATCAGGGCCGCCTGATCCAGCGGCGAGACGGACGCGACGACGGGAAGACGACCGATGAACTCGGGGATGAGCCCGAACTTGTGCAGGTCTTCGGGGCGCACCTCGCCGAAGAGGTTCAGGTCTTCGTCCTTGCGGTGGAGGGATGCTCCGAACCCGACGCCGTGCCTGCCCACCCGCGCGGAGATGATGTCCTCCAGGCCCGCGAAGGCTCCCGCCACGATGAACAGGACATTCGTCGTGTCGATCTGGATGAACTCCTGGTGGGGATGCTTGCGTCCGCCCTGGGGCGGGACGGAGGCGACCGTGCCCTCGAGGATCTTCAGGAGCGCCTGCTGCACGCCCTCGCCCGAGACATCCCGGGTGATCGACGGGTTCTCGGCCTTGCGCGCGATCTTGTCGACCTCGTCGATGTAGATGATGCCGGTCTCGGCGCGCTTGGTGTCGAAGTCGGCCGCCTGCAGGAGCTTCAGAAGGATGTTCTCGACGTCTTCTCCGACGTACCCGGCCTCGGTGAGCGCCGTCGCGTCGGCGACCGCGAAGGGCACGTTCAGCCGCTTCGCGAGGGTCTGCGCCAGGTACGTCTTGCCGCACCCGGTGGGGCCGAGCAGGAGGATGTTGCTCTTGGCGATCTCGACCTCTTCGGCCTTCTGCTCGGCCGTCTGCAGGGTCCCGTGGGCGCGGACCCGCTTGTAGTGGTTGTAGACCGCCACCGACAGGGCGCGTTTGGCGTCGTCCTGCCCGACGACGTACTCCTCGAGGAACGCGAAGATCTCACGCGGCTTGGGCAGGTCGAAATCCGAGACGACGCCGGCCCCCTGCTCGGCGGCCCGCTCGTCGATGATCTCGTTGCACAGTTCGACGCACTCGTCGCAGATGTACACGCCGGGGCCCGCGATCAGCTGCTGCACCTGCTTCTGGCTCTTTCCGCAGAACGAGCACTTGAACAGGTCGGCGCTCTCACCGATGCGAGCCATCGTGCCTCCTCTGATGCGGATGCCCGGTGCCGGACGTTCCGAGCCTAATCGCTGGCGGGGACATCGGCGTGCATTGCGCGCGCGTCAGCTCGAGATCGCCTGCTGCCCTCGCTTGCGCGTGGTCAGCACCTGGTCGACCAGACCGTATTCGACGGCGTCCGCGGCGGAGAGGATCTTGTCGCGGTCGATGTCCCTGTTGACCTCCTCGACCGTCTTGTTCGAGTGCTTCGCCAGCGTCTCCTCCAGCCACGTGCGCATGCGCAGGATCTCGTTCGCCTGGATCTCGATGTCGGAGGCCTGGCCGTGACCGGCCTCGCCCATCGCGGGCTGGTGGATGAGGATGCGCGCATTCGGCAGCGCGAGCCGCTTGCCGGGTGCGCCGGCGGCCAGCAGCACCGCGGCGGCGGAGGCCGCCTGGCCGAGCACGACGGTCTGGATCTGCGGCGACACGTACTGCATCGTGTCGTAGATGGCCGTCATCGCGGTGAACGAGCCGCCGGGCGAGTTGATGTACATGATGATGTCGCGGTCGGGATCCTGCGACTCCAGCACGAGCAGCTGGGCCATCACATCGTCGGCGGAGGCGTCGTCCACCTGCACGCCGAGGAAGATCACGCGATCCTCGAAGAGCTTGTTGTACGGATCCTGGCGCTTGTAGCCGTAGGCGGTCCGCTCCTCGAACTGAGGGAGGATGTAGCGGCTGCCGGGGACCTGCAGCCCCTGCGGGGCGCTCGGGGTGCCGAAGGTGGGGGTGATCATTGCGGGTGTCTCTCTCTTTCGCCTTCGGTCAGTTCGCCGTGCCGCCGCCGCCGATGACGTCGGAGGCGGACTCGCGGATGTGGTCGACGAAGCCGTACTCGAGCGCCTCCTCGGCCGTGAACCACCGGTCCCGGTCGCCGTCGGCGTTGATCTGCTCGACCGTCTTGCCGGTCTGGGCCGCGGTGATCTCGGCGAGGCGCTTCTTCATGTCGAGGATCAGCTGGGCCTGCGTCTGGATGTCGCTGGCCGTGCCGCCGAAGCCGCCGTGGGGCTGGTGCAGCAGCACGCGCGCGTTGGGCGTGATGTAGCGCTTGCCCTTGGTCCCGGCGGTCAGCAGCAGCTGCCCCATCGACGCCGCCATGCCGATGCCGACGGTGACGATGTCGTTGGGCACGAACTGCATCGTGTCGTAGATCGCCATGCCTGCGGTGATGGAGCCGCCCGGCGAGTTGACGTACAGGTAGATGTCCTTCTGCGAGTCCTCTGCGGCCAGAAGCAGGATCTTGGCGCAGATCTCGTTCGCGTTCTCGTCGCGCACCTCCGACCCGAGCCAGATGATGCGGTCCTTCAGCAGGCGATCGAAGACGCTCTGCGCGACAAGGGGTTCGGCCATGTTCACTCCTGAATGGGTTGCGTGGCTTCGAATCTACCGGCGCGCATTCGGCGGTTCGCGCGTGTTCGCCCTGGGCAGAGCCGGGCCGGTCAGACGACGGATGCCTCGGCGCACACGTGCTGCCGAGGCATCCGATCGCGGGTCGGTGCCGCCTACCTGCCGGCGTCCTCCGCGTCGGCCGCGGCATCGGCGATCTCCTCGGCCTCCTCGACGACCTCGGCCTCGGCTTCGGCCTCGGTGTCGTCGGCGATGAACCCGGTGAGGTCGACCGGGGCGCCGTTGGTGTCGACCACCGTGACACGCCCCAGCGCGACGGCCAGGGCCTTGTTGCGTGCGACCTCGCCGACGAGCACGGGCAGCTGGTTGTTCTGCTGGATGATCTCGACGAACTCGTTCGGCGACATGCCGTACTGGGCGGCGGACTGGATGAGGTACTGGGTGAGCTCGTCCTGCGACACGTCCACGTCGGCGCTCTCCGCCACCGCGTCGAGGAGGATCTGCGTGCGGAACTGCTTCTCGCTCGCCTCCGTCACCTCGGCACGGTGCTCGTCGTCCTCCAGGCGCCCCTCGGCCTCGAGGTGGCGATGCACCTCGTCCTCGATGAGCGCCGGCGGCACCGGGATCTCCACCGACTCGAGCAGGTGCTCGACGAGCTTGTCGCGCGCGGCGGCACCCTGGGTGAAGGTCGACTGCTGGACCACGGTCTCGCTGAGGCTCGCGCGCAGCTCGTCGATGGTGTCGAACTCGCTGGCGATCTGTGCGAAGTCGTCGTCCGCCTCGGGCAGCTCGCGCTCCTTGACGCTCTTCACGGTCAGCGAGACCTCGGCCTCCTCGCCGGCGTGGTCGCCGCCGACCAGCGTCGAGCGGAAGGTCGTCTGCTCGCCCGCCGTCAGCGACTCGACGGCCTCGTCGATCCCGTCCAGCAGCTCACCGGAGCCGACCTCGTACGACACGCCCTCGGCGCGGTCGATCTCGGCGCCGTCGATGGTCGCGACCAGGTCGAGCTCGACGAAGTCGCCCGTGGACGCGGGGCGGTCGACGGTCACGAGCGTGCCGAAGCGGGCGCGCAGGCGGTCCAGCTCGGCATCGACGGACGCGTCGTCGACCTCGACGGCGTCGACGGTGATCGTGATGCCCTCGTAGTCGGGCAGCTCGAAGTCCGGGCGCACGTCGACCTCGATGTCGACGACGAGGTCGCCCGAGAAGTCCTTGTCGCTCGGCCACTCGGCGATGTCGGCGCTGGGCCGGCCGAGCACCTTCACGCCGTGCGCGGCGACGGCCTCGCGGTAGAAGCGGTCCAGCCCCTCGTTGACGGCGTGCTCGATCACCGCACCGCGGCCGATCCGCTGGTCGATGATCGGCGCCGGCACCTTCCCCTTGCGGAAGCCCGGGACCTGGACGTCCTGCGCGATGTGCTCGTAGGCGTGGGTGATGCTCGGCTTGAGCTCGTCCGGCGTGACCGTGATGTGCAGCTTCACGCGGGTGGGGCTGAGCTGCTCGACGGTGCTGTTCACCATTGCGTTCGTTCTCCTCGAGATGTGCCGCGCGCACGAGCGCGCCGCGGGTGAAGGTCTGTCTGGGGATCGTCGTCGGGGCGACAGGATTTGAACCTGCGGCCTCCCGCTCCCAAAGCGGGCGCTCTGCCAAGCTGAGCTACGCCCCGGATGCCGGAGCCGCGCATGCGCGCAGACGCCGAAACGACCTCGGCAAGTCTAGCCGACGCCGCCCGGGCCATCGTGGCCGTGCTCCGGCCGCATGGCCTCGACCCACTGCGCGCGCCATTCCGGCGCCGGGAACGGCTTGGTCCAGTAGGCCGTCTCCTTGGCGATCCTGCCGTCTCGCAGCTCGAAGATGAAGACCGCCTGGTAGGGGTCGCCGTCGCCGTAGTCGAGGTCCGCCTCGGCGACCCACAGGTCTCCCTCCCCGACGATCCGGCGCGGCGTCACGGTCGGCAGCTGCGGAAACGAGCCGTAGACCGCGCGGCGGTTGTCGCCGCCGACGATCCGCTCGCCCGACTGCGGCCACTCCATCACGGCGTCCTCATGGAAGACGTCGTCCATTCCCTTCACATCGCCCGCGTTGAGCGTCGCGACGAGTGCTTCCACGGTGTCCCTGCCCGACATGTCATACCCCTTCGTGAGTCCGCACGCGAACTGGCATGAAAGGAATGTCGTCAGCGGTGTACTACGATTGGTCGGTGCTCGTCAGAGGGCGCACGGGGATGTAGCTCAATGGTAGAGCCCCAGTCTTCCAAACTGGCAACGCGGGTTCGATTCCCGTCATCCCCTCCATGCGACGGCCCGGCGCGACATCGCCGGGCCGTTTCGCGTCACCGCAGCGCTTTGGACAGCGCCTCGATCTGCCGCAGCTCCTGAGCGGTGCCCGGCGGTATCGCCGGCGCGTCGATCGCCGCCGGATCGATCTGCTCCTCGAGCTCGGCGAGCTGGAGCAGCCCCGCGAGCTCGCGCAGCCCGGCTGCGATCCGCCGCGGGTTGGTCAGGGCGAGGTGGTCGTCGAGCACGAGGTACATCCCGAACCGCTCGTGGAACTCGGCTGCGAGCGTGCGCAGGTCGTCCGCCGCGATCATCTCGTCGATCCGCATCTCAGTCCTCCTCGTCGCTGTCGGCCAGCACCTGCCGGAAGCGCTCCGGCAGGACGACGTTCTCGGGCGCCCCGCGGAAGAACGGCGCCACCTGCTCCGGCGTGTGCCCTGCGATCCCGCAGCCGACCTCGGTCAGAAGGAAGCGCAGCTCGGGATGCCGGGCGGCGAAGGCGATGAAGCGCGCGGCCTGCTCCTGCAGCACACCCAGCCCCGACATCGAGTCGATGCCGTACGACTGCCCCTGCAGCCCCTCGGACCGCCCCCAGACCGCGCCGAACTGCCGGTGCGCCTGCCGCGCGGCCCCGCCGCCGTGGGCGCCGTGCGCGTTGGACCCGAAGACGAAGACCTCGCCGGGCGCCAGGGAGTCGTACCGCGTCACGCCGGCGTCGCCTCCACATGTTCGCCGAGGTGCTGCTCGCGGTACACGGCGGCGTTCTGCAGGAGTCCGGCGCGCTCCTGGTCGGTGAGCTCGCGACGGACCTTGCCCGGGACACCGGCCACGAGCGAGCCCGGCGGGATGTCGGCGCCCTCGAGCACCACCGCTCCGCCGGCGACGAGGCACCCCGCTCCGATGCGCGCGCCGTTGAGGACGACCGCTCCCATGCCGATCAGCGAACCGTCCCCGATCGTGCAGCCGTGGACGACCGCGTTGTGGCCGACCGACACGTTCTCGCCGATGACCACGGGCTTTCCGGCATCCACATGCACCGACACGTTGTCCTGGAGGTTGCTGCCGGCGCCGACGGTGATGGTGTCGCCGTCGGCGCGCAGCACGGCGTTGTACCAGACGCTGGCGCCGGGCCCGAGGGTCACGCCGCCGATCACCCGCGCACCGGAGGCGACGAACGAGTCGGGGGCGAGCTGGGGGGTCCTTCCCGCGACCGAGAGAATCGAGGCACCATCGGCGATCGTCATGCCATCGACCCTAACCGGTGGCGAGCGCCTCCTCGATGGCCGCCGTGTACCAGGGCGCGAGCGTGTCGACGAAGGTCACCGTCAGGTGATCCTGGTCGCGGTAGAGGTTCGCGCCGCCGACCACCGGGAAGCAGGCGGTCTCATCGCAGAACACGTCGGTGAAGTCGAGCAGCGTCACCCCGCCCGCGCCGGCAGCCGCCGCGACGACGGGGTCCTCGTGGAGCACTGCCGCCCGCGCGCCGACGCATTCGGCCTGCGTGCGGGTGCGCAGACACTTGTTGGGGTCGGTCTCCCAGGTCGGATTGTCCGCCACCGTGATCACGGGGATGCCGCGCTCGACGAGCTCCGCCCAGGCCTGCTGATACCCGGCCACGGCGGCGTCGAACGACGAGTCGTAGCCCGCCGACGAGAACGGGGTCGTGGCCAGCGAGGCGGTGAAGACGGCATCCAGCTCCATGTCCGCCAGCTTCGGCCGCACCGCGTCCCGCCACTGCCCGCAGGCCTGGCCGAAGGCGCCCGCCGCCGAGATCGGCGTCGTGCTCCACGGGCAGGCGCCCTTGAAGAACGTCACCAGCCTCCAGCCGTTCTCGTCCGCCATCCGCTGGAACGTGGGCAGCAGCTGATACGCGTGGCTGTCGCCGATGAGCGCGATGCGGGGCGCCCCGGGATCGTCCGATCCGAACTCGCACGAGACGGGCCGGGCGTCGTTGAGCTGCATGAAGCACTGCTCGTCGGAGGGCTGGTCGACCCCGGCGAACCCGGGGGCGGGGAGGATCGCGTCGCCCCAGGCGGTCTGGGCACACGCCTCCTCCAGCACGAACGCCGCACCGAAGCAGTCCGGCGGATTCTCGCGCAGCTCCTGGATCGCCTGCACGCCGTCCCGGTACGCGGGAGCGTTGACCGCCCAGGCCGCACCGGCGGTGGCACCCACCAGCACCATCGCCACCAGCGACGCCCACAGCGTGACCCGCGGGCGACGCGCGGTGAGCCCCTTCCACCGGCGCATCGGATCCTCGACGAAGCGCTTGGTCAGCCACGCCAGCACGAAGCAGAGCACGAGGAGAGCGAGCCGGTGGTAGATCGTCAGACCCCAGAACGGCACCGAGGGCGCGATGACGATGAGCGGCCAATGCCACAGGTAGAGGGAGTACGAGATGTCGCCGACGAACTGTGCCGGGCGCAGCGCGAGCACGCGCGTCGGATACCACCACCGGTCGGTGTTCGACGCGGCGATGATGGCCGCGGCGCCGAGCGTCGGAAGGAGTGCGGCGTAGCCGGGGAACGGGGTGAGGGCGTCGAACGTGAAGGCGACGTACACGAGCAGCAGGACGCCGCCCCAGCCGAGCACGAAGCTCGCACCGGGCTGCCGGATCCGCAGCAGCGGCACGAGCGCGATGAGCGCCCCCACCCCGAACTGCCACATGCGACCGAAGGTGACGAAGTAGGCGGGCGCCGGGTCGGTGAGCGTGAAGACGACACAGAAGGCGAAGGACACCACGGTGACGACACCCAGCGTCGCGACCACGGCGGTGCGGGCCCGCCCCGACAGCCACTTCACCGCGATCCATGCCGCCAGGAGCATGAGCAGCGGCCACATGACGTAGAACTGCTCCTCGAGCGACAGCGACCAGTAGTGCTGCACGGTGGTCGGGTCGCCGCCGTGATTGAGATAGTCGGCGGAGGTGAGGGCGAGGTACCAGTTCTCCACATAGAACGTGGAGGCGATGATCTCCTGCACCTCACCCGGCAGCGCCGAGGTCGGCATCAGGTAGGGCGACATGACGCACAGTGCGCAGAACAGCAGCACCAGGAGGGATGCCGGCAGCAGCCGTCGCGCGCGGCGCGCCCAGAACTGCGCCAGGCGGACGCCGCCGGTGGCGGTCAGCTCACGCATGAGGTGCCCCGTGATGAGGAATCCCGAGATGACGAAGAACACGTCGACGCCGACGTAGCCGCCCGGCAGCCGGCCCGGCCAGAAGTGATAGAGCACGACGAAGATGACCGCGATCGCGCGCAGCCCCTGCACGTGCGGGATGAACCGCGAGGGCTCGGCGTGCTCCGGCGACCGGTCCGCCGGCAGGTGTCGCCGCAGTCGACGGGGCTGGTCGAGATCCTGAGGTCCCAGGTCGTGATCGGCGGACGGCACCCATAGAACCTACCGTGTGAGCCTAGGCTGGGCTTGCTTGCGGAATGTTCTGCGCTGAGTAGCGTTGTCGTGGACAGGGCATGATCCGTCCGCGATCGCCCGAACGGAGGCGAGAACATGACCAAGACGCAGAGCACTCCCACGGCCGCAGTAGACCCCACGGTCGCCGCCGCCAGCGCTCAATTCCTCTCCCCCGTCGTGCTGAAGCTGCAGGCCCTGGCGGTCAACGGCAAGCAGGCCCACTGGAACGTGCGCGGCGCGAACTTCATCGCCATCCACGAACTGCTCGACTCGGTCGTGTCCCACGCGCAGGGCTGGGCCGACGAGGCGGCGGAGCGCATCGTCGCCCTGGGGCTGCCCGTCGACGCTCGGGTGAGCACCGTCGCCGGCAAGACCAGCTCGCAGGTGCAGGCCGGATTCGTGCAGTGGGAGCAGATGGTCCGCGACGTCATCGCCGACATCGACCCCATCGTCGCCGACCTGCAGACCGCGATCGACGGGCTCGACGAGGTCGACCTGACCAGCCAGGACATCGCGATCGCCATCAAGGAGGGCCTCGAGAAGGACCGCTGGTTCCTCGTCGCCCACCTCGCCGAGTAGGCAGGCGGCCGATCCTCTCACGCCACGTGCGTGAGACGTCCCGCGATCATCGTCGCGGCGACGCGCATGCCGCGCAGGGTCGGCTCATCCGCGCGCAGCGGATCGTGCTCGCACACCGTGAGGTCGGCGGGCGAGCCGGGCTCGACGACGGCGGCATCCGAGCCGGAGCCCGCATGCGTCGACGCCGCCAGCGCTGTGGCGGCCGGCAGACGCTGTTCGGGGCGCCAGGGCTCCCGCCCGTCGCGGGTGCGCCACACCGCGGCGGCGATGGCCGCCCATGGGTCCAGGGCCGCGACCGGCGCATCCGACCCGAACAGCAGCGTGGCACCCGCCTCCGCGAGGGCGCCCAGGGGGTAGGCGATCGCCGTCTGGGTGCTCCACACGGTGTCGGTGATGTCGCGATCGTCCATCGCATGCTCGGGCTGGACGCTGGCGGCGACACCCAGCCGGGCGAAGCGGGGGATGTCCGCATGTGCCACGAGCTGGGCGTGTTCGATCGTGCCCCAGGCGCCGGTCGCACCGAAGGCGTCCAGCGCGAAGCTGTTCGCGACGTCGCCGATCGCGTGGATGGCGCAGCGCAGTCCTCCGCCGGCAGCCGCCGTCATCAGCTCGACCAGTTCGACGTACGGGATGGTGAGCACCCCGCGATTGCCCGCCTCGCCGGCGTAGTCGTGCGAGCACGCGGCGGTGCGGGTGCCGAGCGAACCGTCCGTGATGGCCTTGAGCGGACCGACGCGAACCAGGTCGGAGTCCGTTCCGCGCACCCGGTCTCCGCTGCGCAGGCCTTCCGCGAGGGCGCGTGGAAGGTCCGCCGGGTAGACGCCGAACTCGACTCGGAGCGCGTCGAAGCCGCCGGCGAGACGGCGCGCCCAGGCACCCTCGTTCCACGCCATGTCGAGGTCCACGATCCCGACGACCCCCTTCGCCGCCGCGGCATCCGCCATCTGCGCCACGGCCAGGTCCGCGACACGCGGCCCGACGTCGTTGAGCCGCCGCGAGATCTCGAACGCCGGCGCCTCGCGCAGGATGCCGACGCCGTCCGGTTCGTGACCTTCGCGACGCAGCGCCGCGGTGTTGAGCCACACGCTGTGCAGGTCGGCGTTGATGAGGTAGGTCGGGATGTCGCCGGTCGCCGCGTCGAGGACGGCGAGGTCCGGGCGGTCGGACCAGGGGGCGTCGCGGTAGCCCGTGCCGACGCGGCGTCCGTCTGCGAGCACGGGCGCGGACGACATCAGGTGCGCGGCCTCGACCGCAGACGCGGCTGAGTCCAGGGGGTGTCGCTGCGCAGCGAGCGCCCACTGCACGGTGTGCACGTGATGGTCCCACAGCCCCGGTATCGCGAAGCCCCCTCCTGCATCGAGCACCGCGCCCCGCCGGTGCAGTGCGCCGGCAGGGGCGATGTCGGCGATCATCCCGTCCACGATGTGCAGATCGACCAGTCCGCCGCCGAACGGGTCGGATCGGTGCCGGCCGGTCAGGCGGGCATCGGCGATGACCGCGATGCCCTCGCCGCGCGCGGGCGTCACGATCGGGCGCCGCGGGCGGCGGCGCGCTGATCGTGCGCCCGACGCATCTCGGCCGCCAGTTCGGGCTGCGCGAACGGTCCGCTTCCGGACAGCTCGGCGATGACGGTCTCGACGATCTCGGCGGGCTTGTTCTGACTGAGCTTGCGCTTGGCCACGACGCGTGTGGGGGTCAGCCGGAAGCCGATCGTCCCCGTCGCCAGCTTCGCGACGAACTCCGGCGTATTCGGCGGACGCCACATCAGGCGAGGGTCGGGCAGGCGGCTCTCGAAGCGCTCCACCAGTCGGTCGAGCACCGCCAGATTCTCCTCGGGCGAAAGCAGCTCGGGCACGCCGGTGAGGTGGGCGGAGACGAAGTTCCAGGTCGGCACGGCTTCGACATCGCCGTACCAGCCCGGCGAGACGTACCCGTGCGGGCCCTGCACCACGACCAGGAGCTCGCGCTCGCCGAGGCCGTGGATCAGGTCGTCGGGGCGCCCGACGTGTCCGACGATCGTGAGGTCGTCGCGGGTCTCGTCCAGCAGCACCGCGTAGTGCGAGGCGACCAGCCCGTCATCGGTGTGGCTGACCAGCGTCACCCATGGGTGGCGGTCGATGAGGCGGCGCAGCTCGGCGACGTCGGTCACCGCGAAGCTCGGGTTCTGGCGCATGGGACCAGCCTAGGGGCGGGTCAGCGCTGGCAGGACGGGCACCAGTAGAGCTTGCGCGCGCCGAGCTCCTCGAGGACGATCTCGGTTCCGCAGACCCGGCAGGGCAGTCCCGCCCGGCGATACACCCAGTGCCGGTCGTCGCGGCTGGCCATCGCCCGTCGCCAGGCATCGGGCGACAGGTCGTCCATCGTCATCATCTGACCGGTCTCCACGCCGATGCGCAGCAGGTGAACCCAGTCCCGCCAGAGCTCGCGCACCAGCTCCTCCGGTACGTCCCGGCCGGGCGTGTGCGGATTCAGGCGCGCCCGGAACAGCAGCTCCGCGCGATAGACGTTGCCGATCCCGCCCACGACCGACTGGTCCATCAGCAGCAGCGCGATCGGCGTGGGCTTTCGGCGCACGACCTCCACGAAGCGCTCCTCGCCCTCGGCGAGGTCGTCCACCATCGGGTCGGGACCGAGCCGTGCCAAGGTCGCCAGCATCTCGTCCGGAGTCTGCAGCTCGCACGCGGTCGGTCCGCGCAGGTCGGCACAGGTCACCTCGGTCAGCAGGCGCAGCCGCACCTGCCCGACGACCGGCGGCGGCCACTGGTCGCCTTCGTCGGCGAGTCCGGTGGTCTGCTCGGACATGCGCACGTGCGCACGTGCGCGTCGCGGGGCCCCGATCGATCCGAGCGAGTTCTCGCCCGCATCGTCGAACACCTGCTCGAGGTCGGTGCCGCGCTGGTTCGTCTGGCCCATCCGTCCGTTGGCGGAGGCGATCGTCGGATCGACCACGATCTCGCCGGAGAAGTCCCACGCACCGTAGATGCCGAGGTGGACGCGCAGCCAGAGTTCGTCGTCGAACTCGAGGAACATCTGCTTGCCCTGCGCGCGCACCCGGGTCGCCGTGCGGCCGGAGATGACGGCCGCGCCCTCGGCGAAACGGCCCTGAGGGCTGGAGGCGGCGACGACGCGCCCGACATAGTTCGCGTCGAACTGGCGCGCGATGCGGTGGACGGAGTGGCCCTCGGGCATCAGGAGGCCCGTGGGTCGGGCTGGAGCGATCCGTCGCGCTCGAAGGCCGCGATCTGCGCGATGCGCCGGGCATGGCGCTCCTCCCCCGAGAACGGGGTCGCGATGAACCGGTCGATGAATGCCGCAGCCTCTTCGAACGTGTGCTGACGGGCACCGATCGCGATGACGTTGGCGTCGTTGTGCTGACGTGCCAGCTCCGCCGTCGACTCGTTCCACACCAGCGCGGCGCGCACGCCCGCCACCTTGTTCGCGGAGATCTGCTCACCGTTGCCCGAGCCGCCGAAGACGACGCCGAGGGTCTCCACTCCGTCGGCCTGATCGCGCACCACCGCCTGCGCCGCCCGGATGCAGAAGGCGGGATAGTCGTCGAGCGGGTCGTACGAGACGGGGCCGTGGTCGACGACCTCGTGACCCTGCGCCGCGAGGTGCTGCTGCAGGCGCGTCGAGAAGTCGAGGCCCGCGTGGTCTGTTCCGATGTGGATGCGCATGACCCAATCCTAGGAACTCACAGGAAGCCCTTGATATGATGGTTTCATCATGCCATTGACTACCCGAGAAGGCCCCCTGTACGAGGTGAAGGCCGGCCTGTTCAAGGGCCTTTCGCATCCGCTCCGGATCCGCGTCCTCGAGCTGCTGTCCGGCGCCGCCGAGGTGAGCGTCGCCGAGCTGCAGCAGGAGACGGGACTGGAGGCCTCGCATCTGTCCCAGCATCTGTCGGTGCTGCGCCGGCATCGCCTGGTGGAGTCCGAGCGGCGCGGCAGCCACGTCTTCTACCGGCTGGCCGACCCCGCGATCGCCGAGCTCCTGGCCGTCGCCCGGCGGCTGCTGGTGAACGTCCTGCAGGCAGACCGGGAGCTGCTCGCCGACGCGCGCAGCCTCCCCTCGCTGGGCTCGTGAGGCACGCTCCCGGCCGCGTCGCGGCGTACCTGCGGGGACTGGTCCCCTCACTCGCCGACTACCGGGCCCTCCCCCGGACCTGGCGCGGCGATCTGCTGGCGGGCGTCACCGTCGGCATCGTCGCCCTGCCTCTCGCCCTGGGCTTCGGGGTCAGCTCCGGGGTATCCGCCGAGGCGGGCCTTGTCACCGCCATCGTCGCCGGCATGATCGCGGCCGTCTTCGGCGGATCGAACGTCCAGGTCTCCGGCCCGACCGGCGCGATGGTCGTCGTGCTGCTGCCCATCGTCGCCAGCCACGGCGTCGGTGCGGTCGCCGCCGTCAGCGTGCTCGCCGGCATCATCGTCCTGGCCGCCGGCGCGCTCAAGCTCGGTCGCGCGGTGTCGTTCATCCCGTGGCCGGTGATCGAAGGCTTCACCCTCGGGATCGCGATCATCATCTTCCTGCAGCAGATCCCCTCCCTCACCTCTGCGCACCTGGCCGCCGCCGACGAGCACAGCCCCAACGCGGTCGTCGCCGCGATCCAGGCCATCAGCGCAGCGGACTGGTCCTACGTGCCCTGGGCGCTGGGTGCGGTCGCGATCGTGAGTGGGTCGATGCTGCTGGCGCCGCGCATCCACCGGTCGCTTCCCGGCTCCCTCATCGGGATCGTGATCGTCACCGTCCTCGCGGTCGTCCTGCCCACGCCGCTGGCGACCATCGGTGTGCTGCCGGCCTCGCTGCCTGCCCCGGCTCTTCCCCAGATCGATGCGGCGACGCTCGCCGAGCTCGCCCTCCCCGCGCTCACCGTGGCGGCCCTCGCCGCCATCGAGTCCCTGCTGTCGGCGCGGGTCGCCGCATCCCTGGCAGACACCGGTCCCTACGACCCCGACCGCGAACTCGTCGGTCAGGGCCTGGCCTCGCTCGGCTCGGGGCTGTTCGGCGGGATGCCGGCCACCGGCGCCATCGCCCGCACGGCCGTGAACCTCCGCTCCGGCGGGCGCACCCGCCTCGCCTCGGTGACGCACGCGGTCGTTCTGCTGCTGGTCGTGCTCGTGGCATCCGGTCCGGTCGGCGCCATCCCGCTCGCCGCCCTCGCCGGCGTGCTGATGGTGACCGCGGTCCGCATGGTGCACCGCGCCACGATGCGCTCGATCATGCGCTCCACCCGCGCCGACGCCGCCGCCTATGTGATCACGGCGGTCATCACGGTGTCGTTCGACCTCATCGTCGCCGTCGGCATCGGCGTCCTGGTGGCGGGGGTGTTCGCCCTGCGCAGCCTCTCCCGCTCGACCGGGGTGCGCCGCGAGGAGATCCTGGGCGACACCGAGCCCGGAGACGACCGCATCGCGATCATCCGCTTCGACGGGCCCCTGTTCTTCGCGGCCGCCGACCGCGTCTTCGAGACGGTGATGCGCACCAGGGAGGTGTCCGTCGTCATCCTGCGGATGTCGCAGCTCGAGCTCGTCGATGCGACCGGTGCGCGCGTGCTCAGCGAGATCGTGCAGTCGCTCGAGCGGCGCGGGGTCACCGTCCTCATCAAGGGCGTGCAGCCCGGGCACGAGGAGCTGTTCCGCAGCGTCGGCGTGCTCGCCTCGCTCCGGCACCAGAACCACCTGTTCGCCGACCTCCCCTCCGCCATCGAGCACGCCCGCACGCACGTGCGGCGGGAGCGGTCCGGTCACGTAGGCTAGGAGGGTTGTCGCCGGCGCCAGCAGCGCCTTCCTGCGGCATGGACCCTCACCCACGGGAGCATTTGCAGTGCCTGGAGAGAACCTCACGCGTGCCGAGGCGCAGGAGCGCCGCGCCATCATCACCCCCGAGGCCCGCCCGGAGGGCGGGCTGCGCTATGCGGTCGAGCTCGACCTCACCAAGGGACCGGAGGTGTTCGGCTCACGCACCCTGGTCCGCTTCCGGGCGGTCGAAGGTGCGTCGACCTTCATCGATCTGATCGCCCGCACGGTCCACGCCATCACGCTCAACGGCCGCACCGTCGATCCCGGCACCGCTTTCGCCGACTCGCGCATCCGCCTCGACGACCTCGCCGCCGAGAACGAGCTGCTCATCGACGCCGACTGCCTCTACACGAACACCGGCGAGGGTCTGCACCGCTTCGTCGACCCCGTCGACGGCGAGGTCTACCTCTACAGCCAGTTCGAGGTGCCCGACTCGCGGCGCATGTTCGCGGTGTTCGAGCAGCCCGATCTGAAGGCGACGTTCGAATTCACCGTGACCGCACCCGAGCAGTGGAGCGTCGTCTCCAACTCGCCCACCCCGGAGCCGACCCCGGCCGGTCCCGGCAAGGCGACCTGGGCCTTCGAGCCGACGCCGCGCATCTCCTCGTACATCACGGCCCTGGTGGCCGGGCCCTACGAGTCGGTCTTCTCCGAGCTCACCAGCTCGTCGGGCCGGGTCATCCCCCTGGGGATCTACGCTCGGAAGAGCCTGTGGCAGCACCTGGACGCGGATTACATCTTCGACATCACGCGCAAGGGCTTCGCCTACTTCGAGGAGAAGTTCGGCTACCCCTACCCCTTCGCCAAGTACGATCAGCTCTTCGTTCCCGAGTTCAACGCGGGCGCCATGGAGAACGCCGGGGCGGTGACCTTCACCGAGACCTACGTCTTCCGCGGCAAGGTGACCGACGCCATCAAGGAGCGTCGCGTCGTCACGATCCTCCATGAGCTCGCCCACATGTGGTTCGGCGACCTCGTCACCATGAAGTGGTGGAACGACCTGTGGCTCAACGAGTCGTTCGCCGAGTGGGCGTCCACCATCGCCACCGCCGAGGCCACCGAGTGGACCGAAGCGTGGACCACGTTCAACGCCATGGAGAAGACCTGGGCCTACCGCCAGGACCAGCTGCCTTCGACCCACCCGGTCGTCGCCGAGATCAACGACCTCGAAGACGTCCAGGTCAACTTCGACGGCATCACCTACGCGAAGGGCGGCTCGGTGCTCAAGCAGCTCGCCGCCTGGGTGGGCATCGACGCGTTCTTCGCCGGCGTGGGCGCGTACTTCCGCGCGCACGAGTGGCAGAACACCGAACTGACGGATCTGCTCGCCGAGCTGGAGAAGACCAGCGGCCGCGACCTGTCGACCTGGTCGAAGAAGTGGCTCGAGACCGCCGGCGTCAACACGCTCACCCCGCTCATCGACACCGACGTGGACGGCCAGATCACGCGGTTCGCCATCGTGCAGACCGCTCCCGCCGACTATCCGACCATCCGGCCGCACCGCCTGGCGGTGGGCTTCTACAGCCTCGAGGACGGCGCGCTGGAGCGCGTGCACCGCGTGGAGCTCGACGTGGACGGCGACCGCACCGAGGTGCCCGAGCTGAAGGGCCTGCCCCGGCCCGACCTGGTCCTGCTCAACGACGACGACCTCGCCTATGCGAAGATCCGCCTCGACGACCGCTCGCTCGCGACCGCGATCGCCCACCTCGCCGACATCTCCGACCCCCTCGCCCGCTCGCTCGTGTGGGGAGCGGCCTGGGATCAGACACGGGATGCCGAAGCCTCCGCCTCGGACTACATCGACCTGGTGCTGGGGAACATCGCCCGCGAGACCGAGTCCACCACCGTGCGCACCACGCTCGCCCAGCTTCAGCTCGCCGCCAACTCGTACGTCGCTCCCGACCGGCGCGACGCCGCACGGCGGAAGGTCGCCGACGGCCTCTGGCAGCTCGCCCAGGAGGCGCCCGCCGGAAGCGACAGCCAGTTCCAGTTCGTGACCGCGTTCGCACAGGCCGTGGCCACGCCCGAGCACGCCGAGACGCTGCGGCGGCTGCGCGACGGCGAGCTGACCCTCGACGGACTCGAGATCGACACGGATCTGTCCTGGCAGCTGCTCATCGGCCTCGCCGCCGGCGGCGCGGCGACGGTCGCCGACATCGACGCCGCCCTGGAATCCGACAACACCGCCAAGGGCGCCGAGGCCGCCGCGACCGCGAAGGCGGCGATCCCGACGGCCGAGGCGAAGCAGGCGGCGTGGGACTCCGTGGTCGACAGCGACGACCTGCCGAACACGATCGTGCGCGCCACGACGCTGGGACTGCAGCATCCCACCGGCCGGGACCTTGCCGCCGGGTTCATCGAGCCCTATTTCGCCGCGCTCGAGCCGATCTGGAAGACCCGGACCTACCAGATCGCCCAGTACCTCATCACCGGCCTCTACCCGGCTTCGCTGGCCGACGCCGCGCTGCGCGACGCGACCCTGGCGTGGCTGGATGCACACCGAGACATCCCCGCGCTGCGCCGGCTGGTCAGCGAGAACCTCGCCGGAGTGGAGCGGGCCCTGAGCGCCCAGGAGCGCGACGCGATGAGCTGAGCCCGGCATCCGCGGTTCCGTCGTTAGGATCGGTTCGATGTCCATTCGTCCCCTGAGCGCCGCCGATCCGTCCTTCTGGGAGCGCGTCGGCCAGATCGTGGCGGACGCCGGCGGCAAGCTGATCTGGACGGCGGTGATCATCGTCGTCTGCCTCCTGCTGGCGTGGCTGCTGCGCTTCGTGATCCGTCGCGTGGTCAACCGGATCGTCTCGGGGGCCAAGAGCAAGGCGAACGTCGACGACACGCGGGCGATCGACGCGTCGCCGCTCGCGAAGGTGCGCATCATCCAGCGCACCCGGACGCTGGGCACGATCCTTCAGAACATCACGAACGTGGCGCTCGTGGTGATCGCGATCGTGCTCATCGTGAACGTGTTCGCCCCGAGCGTCCTGGGCTCGCTGACGCTGCTCACCGCCGCCGTGGGTGCGGGGCTCGGCTTCGGCGCGCAGAACATCGTCAAGGACGTCCTCAACGGGATCTTCATCGTCGCCGAGGACCAGGTCGGCATCGGCGACGTCGTGGACGTGGGCCTTGCCACCGGCATCGTCGAGTACGTCAGCATCCGGATCACCCACGTCCGCGACGTGAACGGAACGCTCTGGTACGTCCGCAACGGCGAGATCACCCGGATCGGCAACATGTCGCAGGGCTGGTCGCGCGTGATCGTCGATCTCTCCCTGCCGGTCGAGGTCGACGTCGACGAGGTGGAGGCGGCGCTGCTGGCCACAGCCGTCGAGCTGCAGAACGACCCGAAGTGGCGCAGCCGCATCCTCGAGAAGCCCGAGGTGTGGGGGCTGGAGTCGATCGACGGCGACGCGCTCATCATCCGTCTCGTGATGAAGACGCGTGCCAACGCCCGGGACGACGTCGCACGTGAGCTGCGCATGCGCATCAAGAGGACAGCCGACTCGCTGGGAGTGCCGCTGCCTGCCCTCGCCACCGTCACCCCGACCGGGATCGAGGGTGCTCGGCGCGTGCGCGGGGCGAACCCGCCGAAGACCAAGCCGCAGCCGGTCACGCCGCCGCCGGAGCGCCCGTCCTGGAGACCGCGCAAGGGCAAGGGCGACCGGGAGAAGGATGCGGAATGAGCGACGCGCCGGTGAGCTTCTACGACCAGATCGGCGGGCACGACACCTTCGTGCGGCTCGTCGAGGTCTTCTACCGCGGTGTCGCCGACGACCCCGTGCTGCGGCCCATGTACCCGGAGGAGGATCTGGGCCCCGCCGCCGAGCGGCTGCGGATGTTCCTCGAGCAGTACTGGGGCGGCCCGTCCACTTACAGCGAGCGCCGCGGCCATCCGCGCCTGCGCATGCGGCACGTCGCCTTCCACGTCAATCCCGAGGCCCGCGATCGCTGGCTCGCCCACATGCGCACCGCGGTCGATGCGCTGGACCTGTCCGAGCTGCACGCGGCGACCCTGTGGGACTATCTCGACAGGGCGGCGCACGCCATGGTGAACACGTTCGAGCCCACGCCGGATCCCACGACCCGCTGATCCCGACGAAGGAGCCGACATGACCGCATCCACCCACTCCACCGATGTGCTCGTCGTCGGGTGGGGCCTTTCCGGACTGGTTGCGGCGGCCGAGGCGCTCACCGCCGGCAAGCGGGTGACCATCGTCGACCAGGAGCCGCGGACCAATCTCGGCGGGCAGGCCTGGTGGTCGTTCGGCGGCCTGTTCTTCGTCGACTCGCCCGAGCAGCGCCGCATGGGGATCACCGACTCGCGCGACCTCGCGGGGCAGGACTGGTTCGGCAATGCGGGCTTCGACCGGGACGAGGATGCCTGGCCCCGGCGCTGGGCCGAGGCGTACCTCGACTTCGCGGCCGGCGAGAAGCGGGCGTGGCTGCGACAGCTGGGGGTGGGCTTCTTCCCGATCGTGGGCTGGGCGGAGCGGGGCGGGTACACCGCGATCGGCCCGGGCAACTCCGTCCCCCGCTTCCACATCACCTGGGGCACCGGTCCGGGAATCGTCGCTCCGTTCCAGGCGCTCGTCGAGAAGGCCGAAGCGGACGGGCGCGCGACGATCCTGCCGCGCCACCGCGTCACCGGGCTCCTGCGCTCCGGCGACGCCGTCGTCGGCGTCGTCGGAGACATCCTCGCCCCCTCCGGTGCGGCCCGTGGGGTGGCGAGCTCGCGGGAGGCGGTCGGAACTTTCGAGATCAGCGCCGGCGCCACGATCGTCTCGTCGGGGGGCATCGGAGGCAACCACGAGCTCGTCCGTGCGCAGTGGCCGCAGCGCCTCGGCTCCCCGCCGCGCACGATGGTCAGCGGCGTGCCCGCCTACGTCGACGGCTCGATGCAGCCGGTGGCGGCCGCCGCCGGCGCGCGCCTGATCAACGGCGACCGCATGTGGCACTACGTCGAAGGCATCCAGAACTGGAATCCGGTCTGGCCGAACCACGGCATCCGCATCCTCCCCGGGCCGTCGTCGATCTGGCTGGACGCCACCGGGGCCCGCCTGCCCGTTCCGCTGTTCCCCGGCTTCGACACGCTGGGCACGCTCGCCCACCTTCGTCGCACCGGACACGACCACTCGTGGTTCGTGCTCTCGTACAAGATCGTCGAGAAGGAGTTCACCCTCTCGGGCAGCGAGCAGAATCCCGATCTCACCGGCAAGGACGTCAAGCTGCTCGTGAAGTCCCGGCTCGGGAAGGGAGCGGCGGGGCCGGTCCAGGCGTTCCTCGATCACGGCGCGGACTTCGTGGTCCGCGAGACCCTGGGCGATCTCGTCGCGGCCATGCAGGCGCTGCCGGGCGGCGACGTCCTCGAGCCGGATCGGGTGGTGCGCGAGGTCGAAGCGCGCGATCGCGAGATGGACAACGACTTCACGAAGGACGCGCAGATCGCCATGCTGCGATCGGCGCGGTCGTTCCGCGGCGACCGGCTCGTGCGCACGGCGACGCCGCACCGCATCCTCGATCCGGCGAACGGCCCTCTCATCGCCGTCAAGCTGCATGTGCTCACCCGCAAGTCCCTGGGCGGCATCGAGACCGACCTGCAGGCGCGGGCCCTCGGCGCCGACGGCGCGCCGGTGCCCGGCCTGTACGCGGCGGGTGAGGCCAGCGGGTTCGGCGGAGGTGGCGTGCACGGGTACCGGGCGCTGGAGGGGACGTTCCTCGGCGGCTGCCTGTTCTCCGGCCGCGCCGCCGGTCGCGCCGCCGCGGGCGCGGTCTGATCCGGCTCAGTCGCGGGCGCCGGTCGTCCGCACGGCCGTGAGACCGGATGCCACCGGCCCCCGCACCAGCACGTGCCCGCGTCGCAGCGACAGCCGCGTCCACCGCGGCGCGGTGAACACGCGCACGGTCTCCTCGCCGCTGATGAAGCCGAAGCTCACCGCCGCGAACGCGGCCCCCAGGGGCAGGTCGCCCAGCTCCGGCTCCGGTGCGCCCCAGATCGTCGCCCGCACCGCCCGCACCGCCTCCTCGCCGGCATCCGTCGGCACTGCACGCGCGACCCGTGCCATGCCGCCGTGCGCCTTCTCAGCCAGCGTCGCCGCCTCGATGCCCTCGACCGCGGCCCAGCCCGTCCGTGGCGGTGCGATGCCCGACCACGCCGCCGACACCGCCGTCTCGGGCAGGACGACCGCCCGCGAGTCCTCCTCATCGAGCCGCAGCGAGGATGCCGTGACGACGAGGTCGCAGATCAGGTCGGGATCGACCGAGAGCGCGCGCATCCCGAGCACGGTCGGCGTCGCGTCGCCGAGCCCGCGCGGGGCGAGCGCCGCCGCCGTCATGGCCAGCACGCCGCCTCGGGCCTGCAGGCGCACCGCATCCTCGCCGAGCCGCGAAGCGCGGCCGGCGAAGGTCAGCGCATCCGCGGCGAACTGGGCATCGGCGAACAGCAGGGGCTCGGGCACGGCCCTAAGCTACCAAGGGTGACGGATCGGACCTCCGGCGACGGAATGCACATCGACGGGCTGCTGGCGGTGCTCGAACTGGCCGGATCAGACGCCCGCACCCGGGAGGACATCTTCACCGGGGTCTCGCAGACGATGCCGCTGGGCCGCGTGTACGGCGGCCAGGTCCTCGCCCAATCCATCGTCGCCGCGTCGCGGACTCTGCCGCCGGATCGCATCGTGCACTCCATGCACGGCTACTTCCTGCGTCCGGGAGACTCCTCCAAGGGGATCACGTTCGCGGTGGATCGCATCCACGACGGCCGCTCCTTCTCCACCCGCCGCACGCAGGCCTATCAGGATGGCGAGCCGATCTTCTCGATGATCTCCTCCTTCCAGGACGAGGACCCGGGTCTGGATCACCAGGAGCCGATGCCCGGCGACATCCCCGAGCCGGAGGATCTCCCCGACGCGGAGGACCACCTGCCTGGCCTGCACCCGATGAGCCGGCGGCAGTTCGCCGACCGACCGGTCGACCTGCGTCACGTCCCCGGCCCGGTGTACCTCGAGGTGGCCCGACGGCAGCCGCACCAGGCGGTGTGGATGCGCACGCGGGGGCGCCTTCCCGATGACCCCGCGCTGCACCGGGCGGCGCTGGCGTACATGAGCGACCTGACCATCCAGGAGCCGATCCTGCGCGCCCACGGCGTGCCCTGGGCGACACCCGGGATCAAGGTCGCGAGCCTCGACCATGCCATGTGGTGGCATCGGTTCGGTCGCGTGGACGAGTGGGTGCTCTACGCGCAGCAGTCGCCCAACGCGATCGGGGGAAGAGGACTCGGCCTCGGACGCATCTACGCACGCGACGGACGCCTGCTGGCCAGCGTCGCGCAGGAGGTGATGGTCCGGGTGCCGGACGGCGCGCGCGACTCTAGCTGACGACTCGCCGACCGCGGGAGAACCGCACCGGATGACCCAGGTAGGGAGTCCAGGCGGCCCGCTCCCGCGCGCTCAGTCGCAGCGGGCGGCCGCTGGCGGCATCCACCTTGACCACGGTCGTCGCGGCGCGCGCGTAGACCGTCTGCTCGCCCGCCTCTACGGGACTGCATACCTCGTAGCACACCTCGATGCTGGAGCCGCCGAGCGCGCTGAACCAGAGCTGGATGTCCAGTGGATGCCGCTGGTACGGCACGGGAGCGAGGTACTCGATCTCCTGCCGCGCGATCAGCGTGAGCACGCCGCTGCGCACGCTGGACTCGAGGACCGCCGTGTCCGGCGCCGGCTCGCCGGCATCCGGGATCCAGAACGCGCGGACGCGCGCCTCCTCGAGGAGCTTGAGCATGGCGGTGTTGTTGACGTGGTTGAACGCGTCGAGGTCACCCCATCGCAGCGGAATCGGAACGTGCAGCCGCATGGCGGTCAGTCGCGGGTGAGCTTGCGGTATGTGGAGCGATGCGGCTTCGCGGCGTCGGGTCCGAGCCGCTCGATCTTGTTCTCCTCGTAGGCCTGGAAGTTGCCCTCGAACCAGTACCACTGGTCGGGCTTGTCGTCGGTGCCCTCCCACGCGAGGATGTGCGTGGCGATGCGATCGAGGAACCACCGGTCGTGCGTGATGACCACCGCGCACCCGGGGAATTCGAGCAGCGCGTTCTCGAGCGATCCCAGCGTCTCGACGTCGAGGTCGTTCGTCGGCTCGTCCAGCAGCAGCAGGTTGCCGCCCTGCTTGAGGGTCAGTGCCAGGTTCAGGCGGTTGCGCTCTCCTCCGGAGAGCACGCCGGCCTTCTTCTGCTGGTCGGGGCCCTTGAAGCCGAACTGCGACACGTAGGCCCGCGAAGGGATCTCGACCTTCCCCACCTGGATGAAGTCGAGGCCGTCGGAGACCACCTCCCACAGGGTCTTGTTCGGGTCGATCCCGGCGCGCGACTGGTCGACGTACGAGATCTTGACGGTCTCGCCGATCTTGAGCTCGCCCCCGTCCAAGGGCTCAAGTCCCACGATCGTCTTGAACAGGGTCGTCTTGCCCACGCCGTTGGGCCCGATGATGCCGACGATGCCGTTGCGCGGCAGCGAGAAGCTCAGGCCGGAGATGAGGCTGCGGCCGTCGAAGCCCTTCTGCAGGTTCTTCGCCTCGATGACCAGCTGGCCCAGGCGCGGCCCGGGCGGGATCTGGATCTCCTCGAAGTCGAGCTTGCGCGTGCGCTCGGCCTCGGCAGCCATCTCCTCGTAGCGGGCCAGACGCGCCTTGGACTTGGCCTGGCGCCCCTTCTGGTTGCTGCGCACCCATTCCAGTTCGGATGCGAGGCGCTTGGCGAGCTTGGCATCCTTCTTGCCCTGGATCTGCAGGCGCTCCTGCTTCTTCTCCAGGTAGGTCGAGTAGTTCCCCTCGTAGGGGTACAGCCGGCCGCGGTCCACCTCGCAGATCCACTCCGCGACGTGGTCGAGGAAGTACCGGTCGTGGGTGACGGCGAGCACGGCCCCGGGGTACTTCGCCAGGTGCTGCTCGAGCCAGAGGACGCTCTCGGCGTCCAGGTGGTTCGTGGGCTCGTCCAGCAGCAGCAGGTCGGGCTTCTGCAGCAGGAGCTTGCACAGCGCGACCCGGCGCTTCTCGCCGCCGGAGAGGTTGGCCACGAGGGCATCGGAGGGTGGCGTGCGCAGCGCGTCCATCGCCTGCTCGAGCTGGGAGTCGAGGTCCCACGCGTCGGCGGCGTCGATCTCCTCCTGCAGGGTGCCCATCTCGGCCAGCAGGGTGTCGAAATCCGCGTCCGGATCGGCCATCAGACCGGAGATCTCGTTGAAGCGGTCGAGCTTGCCCTTGATCGGTCCGACGCCCTGCTCGACGTTCTCGAGCACGGTCTTGTCCTCGTCGAGCTCGGGCTCCTGCATGAGGATGCCGACGCTGTAGCCCGGCGAGAGCTTCGCCTCTCCGTTCGAGGGCTGGTCCAGGCCCGCCATGATCTTCAGGATCGTGGACTTGCCCGCGCCGTTCGGACCGACGACGCCGATCTTGGCGCCCGGCAGGAACGCCATCGTCACGTCGTCGAGGATCACCTTGTCACCCACGGCCTTGCGGGCACGGACCATCTGATAGATGTACTCAGCCATAGATCTTGAACGCTCTCCTCTGCGTGACGACGTCAGCCAACCAGCCTACCTTCGTCGGGCGCCGGGTCAGTCGATCGGCTGGGTGCGGCCGACCAGACAGGCCCCGTCGGCGAGCCCCGGCAGGACGGCGGTGACCGGTTCGCCGGTGGCGGCGCCCACCTGCCCGACGAGGCACTCGTCGCCCCAGCGCACCGAGAACTGCAGGCTCTCCGCCGCGTTGCCGACGGTGGAGGCGTCGGCGGTGACCTGCATCGCGGACCGATCGAACCCCGCCGCAGCGAGCGCGTCGATGTATGCGCGGCCCCGCGCCCTGTCCGCCGACCCCCACACCTCGAGCGTCACCGCGGTGAACAGTCCGAGGTTGTCGGCCGCGGAGCCGTCGGGGTGCACAGCGCCGCGGGTCTGCGTCGGCGCCGGCGTGACGGGGCTGCTCGGCACCGCTTCGGTCGGCGCGGGCGCCGGGGTGCATCCGGCGAGGACGAGCACGCTGAGCGCGGCTCCCGCCGCCCACACCGCCATCCCGCTGCGGCGATGGGATGGGCGGGTCGGCACGGGGAGAGTCTAGGCCAGGGCACTCTGCGCTCCCCGTGCCGCACGCCCGCTCAGAACGGCGAGCCTGCCTCGACCGGTTCGCGCTGATCCGCCGCCTCGCCGGCTCCGTCCCGGCCGTCGTCATCCTGATCGCCCTCGCTCGCCGGGGCGGCGGCCGGCCACGCGGACACCGGTGCTTCGTCCCCGGCGGCTGCGGTCCCCCACGGGCTGCTGGACCCGTCGGGCGCATTCTGCCGGCCCTGCGCGCCGTCGCGGTGGAAGGTGGTCGTGCCCCACAGGAGATCGTGTCCGACTGCGTCGGCGTCGATCTCGGCCGTCACGCCCTTCTTGACAGGCGTCTCCCAGTCGCGCAGGCGCAGCCGGCCGGTGACCATGACCCGGTCGCCCTTCCGGAGCGACCGGTGGGCATGGGCTGCGAGCCGGCGGAACGCCGAGACGCTGTACCAGCTCGTCGCGCCGTCGGTCCACTTCTCCTCTTCCCTGTCGTACCGCCGCTGGGTGCTGGCGATGCGGAAGTTGAGGATCTCCACGCCGTTGGGCGTGATCTTGAACTCGGGTTCGGTGATGTTGCCGACGACGGTGATCGTCTCGCTCATGTCCTGTCCTCTCTCGCACGGGGACCGCCCCCGGTGCTCCGGCGCCCCGTGCCCGTGGACGCCGGAGCACCACCAGCATCGGCGGGTCGCCCAGGCGGACAGCCCGCGCCCTCATCCTGGGGACAGGGCGACGGCGAGATCCGGCCTGTGGAGGGACAGAGAGCGCGGAATCAGGCGTCGACGTACTCGGAGAAGCGCGCCCGGACCTTGTTCACCTTCGGCACGGCGACGGCGAGGCAGTAGCCCTGCGTCGGGTTCTTCGCGAAGAAGTCCTGGTGGTACTCCTCGGCGCGGTGGAACGCGTCCAGCGGCTCGATCGTCGTGACGACCCCGCCGTCCCACCACTCCGACGCCCGGTCGCGGGCCGCCTCGAACAGCCGACGCTGCTCGTCGTCGGCGTAGAACATTGCGCTGCGGTACTGCGTGCCGATGTCGTTGCCCTGCCGGTTCAGCTGCCGGGGGTCGTGCATCGTGAAATAGGCGTCGAGGATCGTGTCCGCCGAGATCACCTCGGGATCGAAGGTCACAGCGACCGCTTCGGCATGTCCGGTCGTCCCGGTGCACACCAGCTCGTAGCTCGGATCCGGGACGGATCCCCCGGTGTATCCCGACACCACCTCGGCGACCCCGCGCAGCGCGCGGTACGCGGCATCCAGGCACCAGAAGCACCCACCTGCAAGAACGAATGTCTGCATCTTCACTCCTCGATCATCGTGCACAACGCCGTGCGGCCGCTCGATGTTCCCGGCCCGCGGCGATGTCGGTGGTCGCAGCTATCTTCGAACCATGAGAGCCGAACGCATGCGCCCCGCCGCTGGGATCGCCGCCACCCCGGCCGTCCCGTTCGCACCGCCGTCGCTTCGAACGACCCGAGACATCCGCCTCGTGCGTGCGACCGCCGATCTCTGGCGGGTGGTCGACCTGTCCGGACGGGTGATCGGCCACCTCCAGCTGATCGCGCACCCGCTCGGACTGCGCTGTCGCGCGCGACGTTATCACCCCCCGACCGCGCGCTTCCGGGACATCGGCGATTTCTGGTCGCCGGACGATGCGGTCGCCGCACTGCGCGCGGGCTGACGCGGCTCAGTGCTCGCGGAACTGCGGCCACTCGGCGCCGGGCTTCAGATGCGAATGCAGGGCGTTCTTGGCGACCTCCATCGTCGGATAGGTCCCGATGGAGCGGTCGGCGCCGGCCAGAGTCGCCGTGTAGCCGTCGGCATCCTGCTTGATCGTCCCCACCACCCCGGACTCTGCGTACGCGACCCAGAGCCTGCGAGCCTGTGTCTCAGTCATGCGGATCCTCCTTCTCGGACGCACTGCGAGGCTACGCTCCGCCGGGGGCGGATGCCAGGCCCGTCGTCCTGGCGCGTCACGGGCGCCGATCCTCGGCCGCGTCGCCGTCACCCGCAGAGGACGATACCCTTGAGGTGCCCATCCCTCCGTAGCTCAGGGGACAGAGCGAGCGGTTTCTACCCGCCAGGTCGGGGGTTCGAATCCTCCCGGAGGGGCTCAGCGCCCGCGCGGCGATCCGGCGTCTGCGCCCGCCGATAGGATGACCGCATGGTGGGCGCCTCCGAGAACGATCGGCTCGTGTGGATCGACTGCGAGATGACCGGGCTCGATCTCGCCGTGGACGAGCTCGTCGAGATCGCGATCGTCGTCACCGACTTCGACCTGCGCATCCTCGATCCCGGTTTCCAGATCGTGATCAAGCCCGACGCCTCGGCGCTGGAGAACATGAGCGAGTTCGTGACCGAGATGCATCGCACCTCGGGCCTGCTCGATGAGATCGCGTCGGGAGTCAGCCTTGCTGACGCCGAGTTCCAGGCGCTGGAGTACATCCAGAGATTCGCGCCGGTCTCGGGCAAGGCCCCGCTGGCGGGGAACACGATCGGCACCGATCGCATGTTCCTCGCCAAGTACATGCCGCGGGTCGACCGGTGGCTGCACTACCGCAACGTCGACGTGTCGTCGGTGAAGGAGCTCTCCCGCCGCTGGTACCCCCGTGCGTACATCCACGCCCCGGAGAAGAACGGCGGTCACCGCGCCCTCGCCGACATCCTCGAGTCGATCCGAGAGCTGGCCTACTACAGGCAGGCCGTCTTCGTGCCGGCGCCCGGTCCGACCAGCGACGGAGCCCGTGCGCTGGCGGCCTCCGTCGTTTCGTCATTCGCTCCCCAGGTATGAGAGAATCTTCTGGTTGCCCGCGCAGGCGGGCCGCATGGTGGGTATAGCTCAGTTGGTAGAGCACCTGGTTGTGGTCCAGGGGGTCGCGGGTTCAAGTCCCGTTACTCACCCCAAGCATGGTTGACATGGATGCCGCCGCCTTCGAGGCGCTCGTGATCGAGGAGCTCGACCTCCTGCCCGACGACATGGTCGACGGGCTCGAGAACGTGGTCTTCGTCGTCGAAGACCGCCCAGAGGACGGCAGCCTCGATCTGCTCGGCCTGTACGACGGCCTCGCGCTGACCGAGCGTGACCGCTACGGCATGGGCGAGCTGCCCGACCGCATCATCGTGTACCGCGAGCCGCATCTGGCCGCCTGCGAGAGCGAGGACGAGCTGCGCGAAGAGGTGCACACCACCCTCGTGCACGAGATCGCGCACTTCTACGGCATCGACGACGACCGGCTGCACGAGCTGGGGTGGGCATGATGGCGCGCGTCGCGCACCCCGACACCCGTGAGGACGTACGCCGAGAGGACGCCCCCGCCGGGATCCCGACCTGGCAGACCGTCGTCTGGAACGACCCGGTCAACCTGATGAGCTACGTCGTGCACGTCTTCCGCGAATACTTCGGGTTCTCGCGCGAGCAGGCCACACGGCTCATGCTCGCGGTGCACCACGAGGGCCACGCGGTCGTCGCCGAGGGCGCGCGCGAGCAGATGGAGCTGCACGCGCAGGCCATGCACGACTACGGCCTGTGGGCCACGGTGCGGAAGGCGCCGCGGTGAGCGCCGCGATGGTGATGCTGACGATCACGCGCATCGAGGCGCGCCACCTCGCCGACCTGATGGGCCAGTTCGTCGATCTGCTGCAGGCGACCGAAGACGCCGCCGACGACGACGCCGTGGCGCGGCTCGTGCCCGACGCCTACCCCGACGATCCGCACGCCGGCCGGGAGTTCCGCCACGCCACCGAGCACGAGCTGCTCGACCGCCGCCGCGACGATGCCAACCGGGTGCTCTCGGATCTCGAGGCCTCCGGCGCATCCGCGGCGGAAGGTGCGGACGACGCGGTCGTCGACGTCGCCCTCTCCCCCGACGACGCGAGAGCGTGGATGCGGTCGCTCGCCGCGCTGCGGCTGGTCATCGCCTCGCGCCTGGGCGTGGCCGACGAGGACGACCACGATCCGGACGACCCCCGCTTCGGAGTGTACGACTGGCTCGGCTACCGGCTCGACGGGCTCGTCCACGCGGTCTCGGCGGACTGACCGTCAGGGGATCTCGAAGATGTGCGTGGCGAGGCTGCGCGGATCGTCCCGAGCCAGGTGCGCCTCCTCCTGCGCGGCCCACCGATCCCAGTGCGGACGGTAGGTCTCGCCGTCTCGCGCCAAGGCGCGGTGCCGACGCGGAGCGGTCGGGGACTCCAGCCACACCCGCACATCGCCGAGCGGGGCGGTGCGCGCGTCGAGCAGCCCCGAGCCCTCGACGATGAGGGGCCGGGCCGGGTCGACGACCTGCAGACCGCCGGGCACGCCGGCATCCCAGTCCCAGCTCCGCCACTCCGCCTGAGCGCCGTGCGCGTGCGGAACGAGGATCCGCTCCCACGCCAGTGCGACGCCCGCCTCGAGCCCGTCCCATCCCGGGTACAGGGAGTCCAGCGCCACGACCTGAACACGCTCCGGCACGGGCCAGGCATCGACCAGCATTCGCGCGAGCGTGGACTTGCCCGCCCCCGATCTGCCGTCGATCAGCACGACCGCCGGGGACGAGGAAACCTCTGCCGCTGCGCGCACCACCGTATCCGCGGCGTCACGCAGCGCAGCGGTGAACGGGTCGGCGTCGCTACTTCTTGAGGGCCCGGACGACACGGCTGAGCGCCCGGCCGGCCACCCACACGAACGGGATGGCGACCGCGAGGAAGGAGACGATGTTCGGCTCGAAGCGCAGGTCGTCGCCGCGTCGCACATACGCCCCCAGCGGGACCGCGTAGCCGCCGCCCCCGCCGCCGCCGTTGCCCGCCTCGTCGGACCCGCCGCCGAAGCCCGACCACGTCACCGCGACCGGGATGAGACGGATGCCGTCGACATCCTGCTGCTCGCCGTACGCGCTCTTCACGCCGAACGATGCGGACTGCTTGCCGAGCTCGAGTGCGATGTTGGGCATGGCACCACGGTAGCGCGGTGCGGGCGGACGCGCACCGTCCGCGTCGGCTCAGTGCTGATCGGTGGGCAGGGGCGGGTGATGCGACACGGCGCCGATCGAGCGATCAGGGCGCAGCAGCGCCGCACGCGTGACCGCGCCGCGGCCGAAGCGCTCCGCCGCCCCGTCCAGGGCTCCTTCGATGCTGCGCCACTCGGCATCGTCGTCCCAGAGCGCGAGGCCCATGGTGCCGGCCGGGACGAGGTTCTCGGCGCGCACGCCGATCAGGCGCACCGCCATCCTCAGCTCCAGAGCGTCGAACAGCTCGCGCGCGGCGGCTCCCACCCGCTGCCCCAGATCGGTCGGCTCGCCGAGGGTCTGCGACCGGGTCACCGTCGTGAAGTCGGCGAACCGCACCTTGATCGAGACGGTGCGCGCCGCCCAGCCGCCGGCGCGCAGCCGCGCCCCGACACGGTCGCCCAGGCGCAGCAGCTCGACGTGCAGAGCGCCCGGGTCGCCGATGTCCTCGTGGAAGGTCTCCTCGTGGCCGATGCTCTTCTCGACGCGGCGGGTCTCGACCTCGCGGGCATCGACGCCGCGGCTGAGCTGCCGGATGCGCGCACCCATGGTGGCTCCGAGGAGGCGATCGAGGACTGCCGGCGGCGTCTGCAGGATGTCGGCGACGGTCCGGATGCCTCGACCCTCCAATGCCTCTGCGGTCTTGGGACCGACACCCCACAGGGCCCGCACGGGACGTGCCGCCAGGAAGGCCTGCGTCTCGGGCTCGGACACGATCAGCAGACCGTCCGGCTTGCTCAGGGTCGAGGCCATCTTGGCGACGTGCTTGGTCGCCGCCACCCCGATGCTGGCGGTGAGGCCGGTCTCGGCGCGCACGCGGCGGCGCAGCTCGACCGCGATCCGGCCCGGGCTGCCCAGCAGGCGCCGCGCGCCGCGCACGTCGAGGAAGGCCTCGTCGATGGACAGCGGCTCGACCAGCGGCGTCACGTCGCGGAACAGCCGCATCACCTGCGCCGACATCTCGAGGTAGCGGTCGAAGTGGGGCTCCACGGTGATCGCCGTGGGGCACAGGCGCAGCGCCTGCGACACCGGCATCGCCGAGCGCACGCCGAACCGGCGCGCCTCGTACGTGGCACTGGAGACGACCCCCCGGCCCTCGGGGGCGCCGACGATGACCGGCTTGCCCTTCAGACTCGGATCGTCGAGCACCTCGACCGCGGCGTAGAAGGCGTCCATATCGACGTGCAGGATGCCGGTGCCGGTGTCGTCCGCGCCTTCCGGCGAGACGATCCGGCCGGTGCCGTCGCCGCGTCCCATGCCACCATTCTCACCGGGACCGCCGACGTCTACTGCGCGGCCCGCTCCAGCACCAGTTCACGCACGCGTGCCGCATCCGCCTGGCCCTTCATCGCCTTCATGACGGCGCCGATGATCGCGCCGGCGGCCTGGACCTTGCCGTCGCGGATCTTCTCCAGCACGTCCGGCTGGGAGGCGAGCGCCTCGTCGATGGCCGCGATGAGGGCCCCGTCGTCCGAGACGACGGCGAGTCCTCGTGCGTCCACGATCTCCTGCGGTGAGCCCTCCCCCGCGATCATGCCCTCCAGCACCTGCCGCGCGAGCTTGTCGGTGAGGGTGCCCGCGTCCATGAGCGCCTGCAGCGCCGCGACATCGGCGGGCGCCACCAGGTCCGACGGCTCGCGATCCTGCGCGTTGGCGATGCGCAGCACCTCGCCTGTCCACCACTTCCGGGCGGAGGCCGGCGACGCGCCGGCGGCGATGGTCGCCTCCACCTCGGAGAGGAGGCCGGCGTTCACGATCCCCTGGAAGTCGATGTCGGCGAAGCCCCACTCGGCCTTCAGCCGGCGGCGGCGGGCCGCCGGCGGCTCGGGCAGGGCGGCGCGCAGCTGCTCGATGAGCGCCGCGGACGGCACGACCGGAAGCAGATCCGGCTCCGGGAAGTAGCGGTAGTCGTCGGCGTCCGACTTCGGCCGGCCCGGCGAGGTCGTCCCGGTGTCCTCGTGCCAGTGCCGGGTCTCCTGCGTGATGGTGCCTCCGGCGGCGAGGATCGCCGCCTGCCGCTGGATCTCATGGCGGACCGCCCGTTCGACCGAGCGCATCGAGTTCACGTTCTTCGTCTCGGTGCGCGTGCCCAGCGGTGCCGGCGGCTCGCCCGCCGCGGCGCGTGGGCGCAGCGACACGTTCGCGTCGCAGCGCAGGTTTCCGCGCTCCATGCGCGCGTCGGAGATGCCCAGCGCGATGACGATGTCGCGGATGGTCCGCACGTAGGCGGCGGCGAGCTCTGGGGCCCGGTGCTCGGCGCCGAAGATCGGCTTGGTGACGATCTCGACCAGCGGCACCCCCGCGCGGTTGTAGTCGACCAGCGAGTACTCGGCACCCTGGATGCGTCCGGTGGAGCCGCCCACGTGGGTGAGCTTGCCGGCGTCCTCCTCCATGTGCGCGCGCTCGATCGGCACGGTCACGATCGTGCCGTCGGCCAGCTCGACCTCGACGCTGCCGTCGAAGGCGATCGGCTCGTCGTACTGCGAGATCTGATAGTTCTTGCCCAGGTCGGGGTAGAAGTAGTTCTTCCGCGCGAACCGGCTGGAGGGCGCGATCGAGCACCCGAGCGCCAGCCCGAGGCTGATCGAGTAGCGCACCGCCTGCTCGTTGACCACGGGCATCGAGCCGGGCAGACCCAGATCGACCGGCGCGAGCTCGGTGTTGGGCTCGCGGCCGAACGAGTTCGGCGCCGCCGAGAACATCTTCGTCTTCGTGTTGAGCTCGACATGCACCTCGAACCCGAGCACAGGCTCGAACAGCTCGAGGGCCTTGTCGAAGTCCATCAGCGTGCTCTTCACGCGGCACCTCCCAGTCGCGGGGCGCGATCCAGCAGCGGGCCGCCCCAGGCGTCGATCAGCACGGCCTCCAGCGCCGCACCGACCCGGTACAGGCGCGCGTCCTCGCGGGCGGGGGCGAGGAACTGGATGCCGACGGGCAGCCCGTCCTCGGCGGCGAGCCCGGACGGGATCGAGATGCCCGGGACGCCGGCGAGGTTCGCCGGGATCGTGGTGACGTCGTTGAGGTACATCTGCATCGGATCGTCGATCTTCTCGCCGAAGCGGAACGCGGTGGTCGGCGCCGACGGGGTCGCGATGACATCCACCTGCTCGAACGCCTGGGCGAAGTCGCGCTGGATCAGTGTGCGCACCTTCTGCGCCGAGCCGTAATAGGCGTCGTAGTAGCCGGCGCTGAGCGCATAGGTGCCGAGGATGATGCGCCGTTTGACCTCGTCGCCGAACCCCGCCTCCCGCGTGGCCGCCATCACCTCTTCGACGGTGGCGCTCGCGTGCGGGGTGACCCGCATCCCGAAGCGCACGGAGTCGAAGCGGGCGAGATTGCTGGATGCCTCGGCCGGCAGGATCAGGTAGTACGCGGCGACGCCGTACTCGAAGTGCGGCGCGCTCACCTCGACGATCTCGGCGCCCTGCGCCTGGAGCGCGTCCAGCGCCTCGCGGAACGAGGCGGCGACGCCGGCCTGGAAGCCGGTGTCCGGCAGCTCGCGGACGACGCCGACCCGCAGTCCCTTCAGCACGTCACCGCGCGCACCCTCGCGGGCCGCGTCGGCGAACGAGGGCCAGGCGTCGGTGAGCGAGGTCGAGTCGTGCGGATCGTGACCGCCGACGACGTCGTGCAGGAGACCCGCATCGAGCACGGTCCGGGTGACGGGGCCGACCTGGTCGAGGCTCGATGCCAGCGCGATCGCGCCGTACCGGCTCACGCCGCCGTAGGTGGGCTTCATTCCCACCGTGCCGGTGACATGGGCCGGCTGGCGGATCGAACCGCCGGTGTCCGAGCCGAGGGCCAGCGGAGCCTCGTACGCGGCGACCGCCGCCGCCGAGCCGCCGCCGGAACCACCGGGGATGCGGTCGAGATCCCACGGATTGCGCGTCGGACCGTAGGCGGAGTGCTCGGTCGACGATCCCATGGCGAACTCGTCCATGTTCGTCTTGCCCAGCGGAACGAGCCCGGCCGCACGGGACCGGGCGACCACCGTCGCATCGAACGGCGACAGGTAGCCCTCCAGGATGCGCGATCCGCTCGTGGAGGGCATGTCTGTGGTCACCAGCACGTCCTTGATCGCGAGCGGGACGCCCGCGAGGGGACCGAGTTCATCGCCGGCGGCCCGGCGCCGGTCGATGCCGGCGGCCACCTCGAGGGCGCTCTCGTTCACGTGCAGGAACGCGTGCACGTCCTCGTCGACCGCGGCGATCCGGTCGAGATGGGCCTGGGTGGCCTCGACGCTCGAGATCTCGCCGGCGGCCAGTCGCGCCGCCAGCTCTGTCGCGGTGAGCCGGATGATGTCGCCCGCTCCTGCCTGCGCGGTCATTGCTCTTCTCCGAGGATGGCGGTCACGCGGAAGCGGCCGTCGGCAGAGTCGGGCGCGTTCTGCAGCGCCTGCTCGCGCGTGAGGGTGTCGCCGACGACATCGGGCCGGAAGACGTTCTCGAGAGGCACGGGGTGGCTCGTCGCCGGCACCTCGGGCGTCGCCACCTGCGACACCTTGGCGATGTTGTCGACGATCACGTCGAGCTGCCCGGTCAGACGCTCGACCTCCTCGTCGCTGAGCTGGATCCGGGCGAGCACACCGAGATGGCGCACGAGATCGGGGGTGATTTCTGACACCCGACAAGTCTATGGGCGCTCTGACGGCGCCCGGGACGCGCGCGTAGGCTGGGCCCGTGACGACCTACGACCCGCCCCGTCCCTGGATCGCGAGCTACGCGGAAGGGGTCCCTGCGGACCTGGCGCCCGTGTCCGGCTCGCTCGTCGACATCGTCGCTGCCTCGGCACGCGATTACCCGAGCGCCGTCGCACTGCAGTTCTTCGGCGCCGAGACGACGTACCGGCAGCTGCAGGAGCAGATCGACCGCGCCGCCGCGGGCCTGAAGGCGCTCGGCGTGGGCGCCGGCGACACCGTGGCGATCGTGCTGCCGAACTGCCCGCAGCACATCGTCGCGTTCTACGCGATTCTGCGGCTCGGCGCGATCGTCGTCGAGCACAATCCGCTCTACACGCCCCGCGAGCTGCGCAAGCAGTTCGAGGATCACGGCGCGAAGACCGCGATCGTGTGGTCGAAGGCGGTGCGCACCGTGCAGGAGTTCCCCGCCGACCTGCAGGTGCCGCGCATCGTCTCGGTCGACGTCACCAAGGCGATGCCCCTGGCGACGCGGCTGGCCCTCAAGCTGCCGATCCGCAAGGCCCGCGAGTCGCGAGAGGCGCTGCACGAGCGCGTCAGCGGCACGGTCGTGTGGGAGGACCTGATCCGGACCGACCCGCTGCCGGGGTCGCACCCGGCGCCGCAGACGGACGACCTGGCGATCATCCAGTACACCAGCGGGACCACCGGCACGCCCAAGGGCGCGGCGCTGACCCACCGCAGCCTGCTGTCCAATGCGGCGCAGGCCCAGGCATGGGTGCCGCAGATCACCCGCGGAGACGGATGCGTCGTCTATGCGGTGCTGCCGATGTTCCACGCGTACGGCCTCACCCTGTGCCTGACCTTCGCGATGTCGATGGGCGCGCGCCTGGTGCTTTTCCCCCGGTTCGATCCCGACCTCGTGCTGGCGGTGACCAAGAAGCATCCCGCGACCTTCCTCCCCCTCGTGCCGCCCATCGCCGACCGGCTGCTGCGGGCCGCCCAGGAGCAGGGCGTCTCGCTGCGCGGCACCGAGATCGCCATCTCGGGCGCGATGGCACTCCCCCACGAGCTCGTGGTGCCCTTCGAGGCCGCCACCGGCGGCTACCTCGTCGAGGGCTACGGGCTGTCGGAGTGCTCGCCGGTGCTGATGGCCAACCCGGTCGCCGACAATCGCGTGCCCGGCACCGTCGGGCTGCCGCTGCCGGGGACCGAGTGCCGGGTCGTCGACCCGGACGAGCCCACCGTCGATGTGCCGCCGGGTGAGCGCGGCGAGCTGATCGTGCGGGGACCGCAGGTGTTCTCGGGTTACTACGGCAAGCCCGAGGAGACGGAGCGGGTGTTCGTCGACGGCTGGTTCCGCACGGGCGACATCGTGACCGTCGACCCGCAGGGGTTCGTGCGGATCGTGGATCGCATCAAGGAGCTCATCATCACCGGGGGGTTCAACGTCGCGCCGACCGAGATCGAGATCGCGCTGCGCCAGCACCCCGACGTCGACGACGTCGCCGTGGTGGGCCTGCCCAGCGAGCACTCGGGCGAGGAGGTCGTCGCGGCGGTCGTCCTCGACCCGGGTGTGGACGAGCCCGATGTGGACGCCATCCGGGAGTTCGCCCGCGGCATCCTCACGCCCTACAAGGTGCCTCGGCGGATCTTCGTCGTCGACGAGCTGCCCAAGTCGCTGATCGGCAAGGTGCTGCGACGGCAGGTGCGCGAGTCGCTCCTGCAGCTGACGACGGGCTCCTGAGCAGGCAGGATCCCGGGCATCACCCGGCGTCCGGCGCCGTCGCGTCCAGCGCCGCAGGACCCTGCTCGACGAGGATGCGGAACTGCTGCGCGTCGATGATCCGCACGCCGAGTTCCTCCGCCTTGGCGAGCTTGGAACCGGCGCCGGGACCGGCGGCGACGAAGTCGGTCTTCTTCGAGACGCTGGATGCCGCCTTCCCGCCGGCGCGGATGATCGCCTCCTGCGCACCCTCGCGGGTGTAGCCCTCGAGCGAGCCGGTCGCGACGACCGTGACCCCCTCCAGCACTCCGCCCGCGGCGGCGGCAGCGCCCGGGCCGGGGTGGCCCGGGGTCGCCAGCTGCGCGCCGGCCGCCTCCCAGCGGGCCACGATCTCGTCATGCCAGTCCACCGTGAACCAGTCGCGCACGGATTCGGCGATGATGCCGCCCACGCCTTCGACAGCGGCCAGCTCCTCCTGTGTGGCCGCGCGGATCGCCGCCACCGACCCGAACCACTGCGCGAGCGCGCGCGCCGCGACAGGGCCGACGTGGCGGATGTTCAGCGCCACGAGGAAGCGCCACAGCTCCTTGGTCTTCGCCTTCTCGAGCTGATCGAGCAGCGTCAGGGCCTGTGCGGACGGCTGCGGACCGCTCAGGCCCGCCTTCTTCTCGGCGGGTGTGGGATTGCGTCGGAACGGCGCCCGCCGGACGGGTTCGCCCGTCGCCTCGTCGAGCTTCACCTCGCCGGTCTCCGCGTCCCGCACGACCGTCTCGATCGGCACGAGCCGGTCGAGCGTGAGGTCGAACAGGCCCGCCTCGGTGTCCAGGACCGCCTCCTGCGGCGCGACCGGCTGGGTGAGCGCGGCAGCGGTGACCTCGCCGAGCGCCTCGATGTCGAGCGCACCGCGGGATCCGATGTGCTCGACCCGACCGCGCACCTGGGCCGGGCAGGACCGCGCATTCGGGCAGCGCAGATCGATGTCGCCCTCCTTGGCGGGTGCGAGCGGGGATCCGCACTCGGGGCAGTCCGCCGGCATGACGAACTCGCGCTCCGTCCCGTCGCGCAGCTCGGCGACCGGTCCGAGGATCTCGGGGATCACGTCGCCCGCCTTGCGCAGCACGACGGTGTCGCCGATGAGCACGCCCTTGGCGCGCACGACCTCCTGGTTGTGCAGGGTGGCCTGGCGCACGACCGAGCCGGCGACCCGCGCCGGCGCCATCACCGCGTACGGTGTCGCCCGTCCGGTCCGACCGACCGAGACGACGATGTCGAGCAGTCTCGTGTTGACCTGCTCGGGCGGGTACTTGTACGCGATCGCCCAGCGCGGCGCACGGCTGGTGGCGCCCAGCTCGTCGTGCAGGACCAGCTCGTCCACCTTCACGACGACGCCGTCGATCTCGTGCTCCACGTCGTGCCGGTGCTCGCCGTAGTGGGCGACGAACTCGAGCACGCCGTCGATGGTGTCGAACGTGCGCGCGTAGGGACTGGCGGGAAGGCCCCAGTCGGCCAGCAGCCCGTACACCTCGCTCTGGGATGCGACCGGCGGATCCTGCCACGCGCCGATGCCGTGCACGTACAGCCGCAGCGACCCGATGCGCGCCCGCCCCGCCTCCAGCTCCATGCCGCTCTTCTTCTCCAGCTGCTGGCGCAGGCCGCCGCTGGCGGCGTTGCGCGGATTCGCGAACGCGGGGAACCGGCGGTCGGCGGAGCGCCGGGCCTTCTCGGCATCGACCCCCCGCTCGACGGAGGATGCGAAGGCGCGCTCACGCAGGTCGGCCTGGAGCGCGTTCAGGTCGTCGAAGGCCGCCACCGGGATGAACACCTCGCCGCGCACCTCGACGAGCTCGGGGTGGTCGGCGCCGTCGAGCCGCTCGGGCACTCCGGTCACCCGTCGCGCGTTGACGGTGACGTCCTCCCCGATCCGCCCGTCGCCGCGCGTGGCCGCCGAGACGAGCACACCGCGCTCGTACCGAAGGCTGATGGCGAGACCGTCGATCTTCAGCTCGGTGAGCCACCGCACCGACCGGCCCGCGGCATCCTGCGTCTTGCGGCACCACTCCTCGAGCTCGGCCTCGCTGAAGACGTTGTCCAGGCTCAGCATGCGCTCCGCGTGCTCGATGGGCGCGAACATCGACGACTCGGCGGCGCCGACGGTGAGGGTCGGCGAGTCCTGGCCCTGCAGCTCGGGATGCATGCGCTCGAGCTCTTCCAGACGGCGCATCCACCCGTCGTAGGTCGCATCGTCGACGATCTCGGCGTCGCGCCCGTAGTAGGCGTCGCGCGCCTCGAAGATGCGCTCGGTGAGGCTCTCGGCCTCACGGTGGGCCTCGTCGAGGCTCAGGAGGTCGGGGAGGTCGGTCGGAGCGTCTGCCACCCGGCCAGTCTAAGGACCGCCCCCGACGTCATACACCGGCCGGCACGGCCGGCACGGTGCGATCCACGGTGAACTGCCCGATCACCCGCGTGCCGTCGTAGAGCACCGCGGTCTGACCGGGGGCGACGCCGTCGAAGGGATGCCGCGGGCGCACCGTGACGCCCTGCTCGTCGAGCACGGCGACCGCCGGCACCGGGTCGGCGTGCGCGCGGATCTGCACGTCGCACGAGAACTCGCCCGCCACCGGCGCGCGACCGGCCCACGAGTACCGCCCGCCCGCGATCTCGGCGGTGGCCAGCGCCTCTTTGGGTCCGACGACGACGGTGTTCGAGACGGGGCGCACCTCCAGGACGAACCGCGGCCTGCCGTCGGGGGCGGGCACGCCCAGCTGCAGGCCGCGCCGCTGGCCCACGGTGAAGGCGTGGGCGCCCTCGTGCGAGCCGACCACCGCCCCGGTGCGGTCGACGATGTCGCCGCGCTCGGCGCCGACGCGCTCGGCGAGCCAGCCCCGCGTGTCGCCGTCCGGGATGAAGCAGATGTCGTGGCTGTCGGGTTTGTGCGCCACGGCCAGGCCCCGCTCCTCGGCCTCGGCACGCACGAGCGCTTTGGACGGGGTGGCACCCAGCGGGAAGTACGTGTGTGCGAGCTGGTCGGCCGTGAGCACCCCGAGGACGTAGGACTGGTCCTTGGCGGCGTCCGAGGCCCGGTGCAGCTCGCGGCCGTCGGGGCCGTCCACGACGGTCGCGTAGTGTCCCGTGCACACCGCGTCGAAGCCGAGTTCGAGCGCGCGCTCCAGGAGCGCCGCGAATTTGATGCGCTCGTTGCAGCGCATGCACGGGTTCGGCGTGCGCCCGGCACGGTACTCGGCGACGAAGTCCTCGACGACGTCGTCGCGGAAGCGCTCGGAGAAGTCCCAGACGTAGAACGGGATGCCGAGCCGATCCGCCGCGCGCCGGGCATCCATCGCATCCTCGATCGTGCAGCAGCCCCGGCTGCCGGTGCGCAGCGTGCCCCCCGCGCGCGAGAGCGCGAGGTGCACGCCGACGACGTCGTGCCCCGCCTCGACGGCCCGCGCGGCCGCGACGGCGGAGTCGACGCCGCCGCTCATCGCCGCCAGGATCCGCATGCCTCCAGTGTACGAACCCTCCCTGGGCAGCAGGTCAGGATGCGGCGCGCGCACGCTCCACGGCGGCCGGCAGCACCGCCAGCAGGGCGTCCACGTCGGCGGGGGTCGAGGTGCGGCCCAGCGTGATGCGCAGCACCTGCCGGGCCTCGGCATCGGCCCGGCCGAGCGCCCTGACCACATGGGAGGGCTCCGGCACCCCCGCCTGGCAGGCAGACCCCGTGGAGACCGCGATGCCCTCCCGGTCGAGCAGGAACAGCAGGGTCTCCCCCGTCGCCCCGGGGAACAGAAGGTGCGCGTTCCCCGGCAGCCGGTCGTCCGGGTCGCCCAGGAGCTCGGCGCCGGGCACCGACGCCCGAGCCCCCGCGACGAGTCGGTCGCGCAGGGCCGCGAGCCGATGCGACTCGGCCGCCCGCTCGGCCGCGGCCAGCTCGGCGGCGACGGCGAACGCCGTGGCACCGGCGACATCCTGCGTGCCCGAGCGCAGGCCGCGCTGCTGGCCGCCGCCGTGCAGCAGCGGAGTGATCGCGGCGTGCCGGGACGCGACGACGGCGCCGACGCCGACCGGTCCGCCGATCTTGTGCGCCGAGACGCTCAGCGCGACCAGGCCCGCGCGGCCTCGCGCGTCGCCTCGCCAGCGCCGGAACGACACCGGCACGTGTCCGAAGGCGCTCACGGCGTCCAGGTGCAGAGGCGTCCCCGCATCCGCCGCGGCCCCCGCGAGCGCCGCCGCGTCGTTGACCGTGCCCACTTCGTTGTTGGCGACCAGAGCCGTCGCCAGGGCGGCGCCGGGCAGCGCCGCGCCGAACCCTCCGGCCGGGATGCGACCGAGCCGATCGAGCGGGACCGGCGCCACCCGCGCGCCCTCGTGCTCGTGGAGCCACTGCACGGTATCGAGCGTGGCATGGTGCTCGCCGTCGGGTAGGACGACGACGTCGTGGGCCGGCGATCGCGCCCACCACAGGCCCTTCAGCGCCAGATTGACCGACTCGGTGCCGCCGGAGGTGAACACGACCTCGATCGGATCGCAGTCGATGACCGCCGCGAGCCTCTCCCGCGACTCCGCGAGCAGCCGCCGCGCCTCCTGCCCGGCCGCATGCACGGACGACGCGTTGCCGGCCACCTCCGCCGCCGCCAGCCACGCATCACGGGCCTGCGGACGCAGCGGAGTGGTCGCCGCATGATCCAGATAGATCGTCATCGCCGCCTCGCCGGTGCCTGCGGGCCGGTCCCCGGCACCCGAACTACTGTAGAACGCATGCCCAGCCGTCAGTCCGCCCTGCAGACGGCGCCCGGACTGCTCGCCCCCGATCTGGACGATCTGGGCGTGACCCTCGGCGCGGACGGAGGCACCCTCCGGGTGTGGTCGGCGCACGCTGACGAGGTCGAGCTCGTGATCTTCGACGGGGACGACCTCGACTGGATCGTCGACACCGTCCCGCTCACCCCCGGGCCGGGCGACGTGTGGAGCGCCACCACGCCCCGGCTGCGCGTCGGGACCCACTACGCCATCCGCGTCGACGGCCCGCCGGGGCCGGGCAGCGCGTTCAATCGCCGCTCTCTGCTGCTCGAGCCGTACTCGCGCGGTCTCGCCGGCGACGGGCATCGCATGTGGCGCTCGGAGGTGGTGGACGGCGCATTCGACTGGGGCGGGGTCGCAAAGCCCGCGACGCCGCTGGATCGCACCGTCATCTACGAGGCCCACGTGAAGGGCCTCACCAAGCGCCACCCGCTCGTCCCGCCGGCACTGCACGGAACCTACGCAGGACTCGCGCACGACGCGACGATCGAGCACCTGCTGAGCCTGGGCGTGACCGCGGTCGAGCTGCTCCCGGTGCACGCCTTCGTCTCGGAGCCGCGGCTGCTCCACCACTCACTGGTGAACTACTGGGGCTACAACACGCTGAACTTCTTCACCCCGCACGCCGGCTACGCCACCGAGCGAAGCAGGCGTGAGGGGGCCGCGGGCGTGCTGCGCGAGTTCAAAGGAATGGTCCGGCGGCTGCACGAGGCGGGGCTGGAGGTCATCCTCGACGTCGTCTACAACCACACGTCCGAGCTCGGCATCGGCGGGCCGCGCTCGAGTCTGCGCGGCATCGACAACCGCGCGTACTATCGCCAGCACGCCGACGGCGCCTACATCGACGTCACCGGCTGCGGCAACTCGCTGGACACGAACACGGATGCCGCGGCGCGCCTGGTCCTGGACTCCCTGCGCTACTGGGCTCAGGAGTGCGGGGTGGACGGCTTCCGGTTCGACCTCGCCGTCACCCTGGGCCGCGACGCGCACCAGACCTTCACGCCGGATCATCCGCTGCTGCAGGCGATCATCGACGATCCGGCCCTCGCCGACGTCAAGAAGATCGCCGAGCCGTGGGACGTCGGCGAGGGCGGGTGGCAGACCGGCAACTTCGCGCCGGGATGGAGCGAGTGGAACGACCGCTTCCGCGACCGGGTCCGCAACTTCTGGCTCAGCGACATCGACTACGTGCGGCGCGCGTCGGTCGCCCCCGTCGGCATCGGCGGCTTCGCGACACGCCTGGCCGGCTCCTCGAACACGTTCAGCGCCGCGCGCGGCCCGCTGGCGTCGGTCAACTTCGTCACCGCCCACGACGGCTTCACCCTCCACGACCTGGTCTCGTACGACATCAAGCACAACGAGGCCAACGGCGAGGACGGGCGCGACGGCGCCGACACGAACCGCTCGTTCAACCACGGCGTGGAGGGCCCGACCGACGACCCGCACATCCTGGCGGTCCGCCGCAAGGCCATGCGCAATCTGCTCGGCACCCTGCTGCTGTCATCCGGGGTCCCGATGATCACCGCGGGAGACGAGTTCGCCCGCACCCAGAAGGGCAACAACAACGCGTACTGCCACGACTCGCCTCTGACCTGGCTGTCATGGACCCACGAGCCGTGGCAGCGCGACCTCCTCGCGCACGTGCGCACCCTCACGCGGCTCCGCCGTGAGAACCCCGCCCTGCGCCCCGTTCACTTCGCGCACGCCGAACAGCGCGTGCCCAACGCCTCCGTGATGGACTGGTACGACGAACTCGGCGAGACCATGTCGATCGAACGGTGGACCAATCCGTCGCACCGCACCCTCCAGTACGTCGCCACCTCCATCCCCGAGATCGAGCAGGTCAACCGCGTGCTGCTGATCATCCACGGCCACGAGGCGCCGATCGACGTCGTGCTTCCACAGGTCGACGGCGTGACGCGGTTCGTCTCGCTGTGGTCGAGCGCCGACGAGCGCCCCGACTCGGAGGGCCCGGCGTTCGCGCCTGGCGACATCGTGCCGGTGCCCGGCACCTCGATGCGCCTTTTCCGCGCGGAGTGACCCCCCTGACTCCGCGGGCTGCGCGCGATAGGTTCGTGGCGTGGCCAGCACAGCACGCACCCGCCCCGCACCGCCGCCGTGGCGCAGCGCGTCGGCGATCCCGCCGCGGGCGGCGGCACCCCATCGGAACCCGCTCGAGACGGTCACCGGACGCATCCCGATCACCGACGAGCGGCCGGCCACACCCGACGCCCGCTACCGCCCGAAGGCGTTCGCCGGCGAAGTCGTCCCGTTCCGCGCCACGGCGTTCCGCGAAGGGCACGACCTCATCGGCGTGCACGTGCGCCTGTTCGCGCCGTCCGGCGACGAGTCCCTGCACCGGCTCACCTCCCTCGACGACGGGTTCGACCGCTGGCGCGCCGACGTGGCGCTGCTCGAGCAGGGCGGGTGGCGTTTCCGGTTCGAGGCGTTCGCCGACGACTTCCGCACGTGGCAGCACGCCGCCGCGGTCAAGCTCGCGGCCGGCGTCGACACGGCCCTCATGCGCGAACTGGGCGCGCGCCTTCTCGACCGCGCCGCAGCGGAGAAGTCGCGGCCCGCGGCGCAGCGGCGACGGCTCACGGCGACGGCGCAGCGGCTGCGGGATCACGCCGTCGACGACGACGAGGCGCTTCAGACCGTGCAGGATGCCGCCGTCGCGGCGCTGTTCGCCGAGCGCCCGCTGATGTCGCTGGTCACCGTCGGGGCCGACCGTGCCCTGCTGGTGGAGCGGGAGCGCGCCGGGGTGGGTGCCTGGTACGAGTTCTTTCCACGCTCGGAGGGCGCACGGCGGCGTGCTGACGGCACGATCCGCAGCGGCACCTTCCGCACCGCCGCCAAGCGTCTGCCGGAGGTCGCGGCGATGGGGTTCCAGGTGGTCTACCTGCCGCCCATCCATCCCATCGGCCGCGCCGGTCGCAAGGGCCCCGACAACACGCTCGGCGCCGACCCGGCCGTGGATCCCGGCTCGCCCTGGGCGATCGGGGCCGCCGAGGGCGGGCACGATGCCATCCACCCGGACCTGGGAAACCTCGCCGACTTCCGGGCGTTCGTACGCGCCGCGGCGGCGGAGGGACTGGAGATCGCCCTCGATCTGGCGCTGCAGGCCTCGCCCGACCACCCGTGGGTCACCGAGCACCCGGAGTGGTTCACGACCCTCCCGGACGGCACGATCGCCTATGCGGAGAATCCGCCGAAGAAGTATCAGGACATCTATCCGATCAACTTCGACCACGATCCGGAGGGGATCTGCGCCGAGGTGCTGCGGATCGTGCGGCACTGGATCGCGCAGGGGGTGCGGATCTTCCGCGTGGACAATCCGCACACCAAGCCGCTCTGGTTCTGGGAGTGGCTCATCGCCGCGGTGACCGCCGAGCATCCCGACGTCGTCTTCCTCGCCGAGGCGTTCACCCGCCCTGCTCCCCTGCAGGCGCTCGCGCAGGCCGGATTCCAGCAGAGCTACTCGTACTTCACCTGGCGCAACACCAAGGCCGAGCTCGAGGAGTTCCTGGGCTGGGTCGCCGACGACACCGCCGACTTCATGCGCCCGAACCTGTTCGTCAACACCCCGGACATCCTCACCGAGTACCTGCAGTTCGGCGGGCGCCCGGCGTACAAGATCCGGGCCGCGATCGCGGCCACCTCTGCGCCCTGCTACGGCGTGTACGCCGGCTACGAGCTCTTCGAGAACGTCGCCCGCCCCGGCTCGGAGGAGAACATCGACAACGAGAAGTACGAGTACAAGCTGCGGGACTGGGCGGGCGCCGAGGCGCGCGGCGACTCGCTCGCGCCCTATCTGCGACGCCTCAACGAGATCCGAGCCGCGCACCCCGCGCTGCGGCAGCTGCGCAACTGGAGGGCGCACTGGAGCGACGACGACGCGATCCTCGTGTACTCGAAGCACCTGGATGCCGCGCACTCGCCCACCGGTGCCTCCGACACGATCATCGTGGTGGCCAACGTCGACCCCCACTCGGTGCGCCAGACGACGGTCCACCTCGACACGCGGATCTGGGGCGTCGAGCCGGGCGAGCCGTTCGAGGTGGAGGACCTGGTGACCGGAGCGCGCTGGACCTGGACCGACCACGACTTCGTCCGGCTCGACGCCTTCCACGAGCCGGTGCACATCCTCCACGTCAGGGAGCGGCGATGAGCAGCCTCGACGACGACACGCTCAACAAGGTCTCCAGCGGCTCCCACCATGCGCCGCACGACGTCCTCGGTCAGCACCGGATCGCCGACGCGGAAGGACGGGAGTCGTGGGTGATCCGCGCGCGGCGGCCGCTGGCGGCATCCGTCTCCGCAGTCTTCCCGGACGGCACCCGCCTCCGGCTCGATCACGTCGCGTACGGCATCTGGGAGGGTGCCCACACCCGCGGACCCGGTGCCTACACGCTGGTGGCGACCTACGACGGCGCCCCGGACTGGGAGGTCGACGACGCCTACCGGCACCTGCCCACGCTGGGCGAGCTCGACCTGCACCTGATCGCCGAGGGGCGCCACGAGCAGCTGTGGCACGTGCTGGGCGCGCACGTCCGCGACGACGACGGCGTCGCGGGGACGGCATTCACCGTGTGGGCGCCGAACGCGCAGGCGGTGCGGGTGGTCGGCGACTTCAACGACTGGAACGGACAGGGCCACGCCATGAGGTCGCTCGGCTCGAGCGGCGTGTGGGAGCTGTTCGCGCCCGGGGTCGCCGAGGGGGCGGTGTACAAGTTCGAGCTGCTCACCCGCGGCGGCTCGTGGATCCTCAAGGCCGACCCGATGGCTCGCCAGGCGGAGGTGCCGCCTGCGACCGGGTCGATCGTAACCCGCTCGCACCACGCGTGGCAGGACGGCGACTGGATGCGCGCGCGCACCCGCTCGACGCCGGTCTCGCAGCCGATGTCGGTCTACGAGGTGCATCTGGGCTCATGGCGCCCCGGGCTGTCGTATCGGGACGCCGCCGACGAGCTCATCGACTACGTGACCGGCCGCGGCTTCACGCACGTCGAGTTCCTGCCGCTGGCCGAGCACCCGTTCGGGGGGTCGTGGGGCTATCAGGTGACCGGCTACTACGCCCCCACCAGCCGGTTCGGCACTCCGGACGACCTCCGCCAGCTCATCGACCGGCTGCATCAGGCGGGCCTCGGCGTCATCATGGACTGGGTCCCCGGACACTTCCCGAAGGATGCGTTCGCCCTGGCCCGCTTCGACGGCGAGCCGCTCTACGAGCATCCCGACCCCCGGCGCGGCGAGCACAAGGACTGGGGCACGTACATCTTCGACTACGGGCGCCGTGAGGTCCGCAACTTCCTCGTCGCGAACGCACTGTACTGGCTCGAGGAGTTCCACGTCGACGGCCTCCGGGTGGACGCCGTGGCCTCCATGCTCTATCTGGACTACTCGCGCGAAGAGGGAGAGTGGGTGCCGAACGAGCACGGCGGGCGGGAGAACCTCGAGGCCATCGCCTTCCTGCAGGAGGTCAACGCGACCGCCTACCGGCGGCACCCCGGCATCGCGATGATCGCCGAGGAGTCCACCAGCTATCCCGGTGTCACCGCACCCACGAGCGCCGGCGGGCTGGGATTCGGGTTCAAGTGGAACATGGGCTGGATGAACGACTCGCTGGAGTACATCAAGCGCGACCCGATGTACCGCGCCTACCACGCCGGCGAGCTGTCGTTCTCGTTCGTCTACGCGTTCAGCGAGAACTTCCTGCTGCCGATCAGCCACGACGAGGTGGTCCACGGCAAGGGAAGCCTGTTCGGGCGCATGCCGGGCGACCACTGGCAGAAGCTCGCGAACATGCGCGCCTTCCTGGCGTACATGTGGGGACATCCGGGCAAGCAGCTCCTGTTCATGGGTCAGGAGTTCGGTCAGCTGTCCGAGTGGTCCGAGAGCCGGGGCCTGGACTGGTGGCTGCTCGATCAGCCGTCGCACCGCCGGCTCGTCGACTTCGTGGGAGCCCTCAACCGCGTCTATCGCGAGCACGCGCCGCTGTGGTCGCGGGACGGCGACGGCGCGGCGTTCTCACGATTGGGCGCACCGGACTGGAACCCCGACACGCTCGCGTTCGCACGGCGGGATCACCACGGCGGCACCGTGGCCGTCGTGTGCAACTTCTCCGGAACGCCCGTCGAAGGCTTCGCGCTGGAGCTTCCCGAGGCAGGCGAGTGGCACGAGATCCTCAACACGGATGCCGAGGCGTACGGGGGCTCGGGAGTCGGAAACCTCGGCGCGGTGCGCACCGGACCCGACCGGCGCGCGACCATGGTGCTGCCGCCGCTCGGCGTGCTGTGGCTGCGCCACAGCACCTGACGCACTCGGGAGGAGGATCCTCAGAAGAGCAGGGATGCCAGGCGCCCGCGGGCGCGGATCACCCGGGGGTCGCCGTCGCCCACCAGTCCGAACAGCTCGAGCAGGCGCTCGCGCACCGGGCCGCGCTCCGGAGCGGGAAGCGCGGCGAACAGGTCGAGCAGACGGTCGAACGCGTCGTCGACGTGGCCGCCGGCGACATCCAGGTCCGCCACCGCGAACTGGGCGTCGACATCCAGCGGAGAGGCCGCGGCCGCCGCCCGCGCCGCCTGCAGGTCGGCGCCCTGCACACGCTCGAGCAGGCGCACCTGAGCGAGCCCGGCGGCGGCGTCGGAATCGTGCGGGTTCTCGGCGAGCGCCTTCTCGTAGGCGGTCACCGCCCGGCTGTAGTCGCCCGCCTCGATCGCGTCGAAAGCCTCGGCGTGCAGCGGCGGAAGCTCCGGCTCCGCCGGCTCCGCGGCATCCGCGCCCGCGTCGGCACCGTCGACGGCGATCGTGCCGGTCACGCCGTTCTGGGCGGCGAGCTGGAGGAGCTGGGCGAAGACCTCGCGCACCTGCTGCTCCGGCACGGCGCCCGTGAACAGCGGCACCGGCTGGCCGGCGACCAGGGCGACGACCATCGGGATGGACTGCGCGCGGAAAGCCTGCGACAACTGGGGGTTCGCGTCGACGTCGACCTTGGCGAGCACCAGGCGACCGCCGAGCTCGGTGACGACCTTCTCGAGGATCGGGCTGAGCTGCTTGCACGGTCCGCACCACTCGGCCCACAGGTCCACCACGACCGGCACGGTGCGCGAGAGCTCGAGCACCTGCGGGAACGACTGATCGGTGACATCCATCACCAGCGAAGGCGCGGCGCCGCCGTCGCCGTCGGCACCCGGCGCAGGGGCCGCCGGCCGGTTGCGCAGCGCGGACAGATCCACGGCACCGCGCAGGACGGCGCTCTGCTGAAGGACCGAGGGGTCGGGACTGCTCACTTCTTGATCACCGCCGCGGAGAGGATGTTGGAGCTGTAGCCGAGGAGACGGATCTTCTCCGTGGAGCCCTGCCCCGGCACATAGAAGAACAGCTGGTCGCTGTAGGTCGTCGTGAACCCGGTCGCCGACTGGTCGACGCCGGTCAGCGTCTTGACGGTCGGGTTCGGGTTGTTCTTGTCGTTGAGCTTGATCACGGCGTCCTTGTTGGTCGGCTTGACCGTGTCGGTCTCGTTGATGTTCACCGCGACGATCGCGCCGCTCTCGAGCGTGGCGAGGGCCAGCGGCGCCTCCGGCCCCACCGTCGACGAGAACGTCAGGGTGGCGGTCTTCTTGCCTGTCTTGTTGAAGGCCTCCAGCTGCTGGCTGCGCTTGTCGGCCACCGAGGCGTGGAAGTGGTCGTTGGCGAGGTCGAACAGACCCGCGTACTCGCTCTGGTCGCCCTTGTTCAGCACATCGGCGTAGGCGGCGGCCAGATCGCCCGGCTCGATCACGAGGAACGGCGAGTCCGGCTGGACCTGGATCGCGCCGATGTCGGCGGGTGCCACCCCGGGCAGCTCGGCGGATGCCTCGAGGTTGGCGAGATAGCCCACCTTGTACTCCGACCACGGGTCCTGCTGGGTCATGAGCATGATGGTCGGCGCCACCGTGGCGTCGTCCTTGTCGTAGACGATCGACATCACCGTGCGCGGCCAGCCGTCGTACTGCTGGGGCAGCAGCACGGCGAGCGGCTTGGCCGGGATCGACGGCATCGGCTCACGGTCCTTGATCGCCGCGCGCAGCTTGTAGTCCGTCTTCCGCTCGGCCAGGGCTGCTCCGGCCAGGCGGGTCGCAGCGAGCTCTGCGTCCTTGGCCTCGTCGGCCTCCACGACGGTCGCGGCGACATCGGCGAGGATCCGCTCGGCCTGCGCCTGGGTGACTGCCGGCTGCTGCTGACCCTCGGGGACGATCACCGTCTCCGACGGGCTCGGGCTGGGTGAGGCGGCGCCGCCGAGCTGCGGCCATGCGTCGGACGAGCAGCCCGCGAACAGGAGCGCGGAGATCGCGACGGCGGGAAAGACGATGAATCCCCGGCGCGCGGCGCCGACGGCGCGGCGCGTGGGCGCGCCCGCCGAGATGACCCCTTTGTCCTCGGCCTCGATCGCGAGGTCGATGGGCTGGGTCTCGGGCAGCGGAGGAAGGGCCTTGCGGCGCGGGCCGCGGGAGCGGCGGACATGCCGGATGCCGAGCAGCCAGAGCACGACGCCCACCGCGAGGAACACGCCGCCCAGCACGATGAGCGGTCCCGCCCAGGGCGTGGAGTTGTCCAGGGGCCACGAGATCGTGATGTCGGCCGGAGCGGGCTGCGTGCCGTCCGATGCGACGAGCACGCTCATGTTCTCGGGCAGCTTGAGGGGCGCGACGACGGCCGCGTCGTCCTGGTACTGGTCCAGCCAGAGGTCGGAGCCGGCGGGATTGCGAGTGGCGGGTGCAGCCTCGGTGCCGTCGTCGGCGACGGCGAGGGACACCGGGGCGACCTCGTCGACGACGATCTCGCCGCCCTTCATCGACACGTGGCTGTAGGCGGCATCGGAGAGCCAGCCGGTCATGTCGGTGGTGCGACCGTAGGCGGCGAACACCGGCCCGTCGCCGCGCACGACCAGAGTCTGCGTGCCCGGGATCGACGACAGCACGGCGCCGTCGATGAGGGTGTAGGGCAGCTCCGCCGTCACGGCGATGTCAGCCTGTTCGGTCTTGGGGCCCATGAACACCGTGCGCTGGGCGATGCCCCCTGCGATGCACACGGCGGCGAGGAAGAAGGCCACCACAGCCCACACGAATCGCACGCGAAATACTCCATCCGTGACCCGGTCGCTTCGGTGCCGGGTCTGCACACTCGACATTCCAGACTAGCGAAGGACACCTGAAAGACACCATGGAAGGGGTGGTGACCTCGCTCCGGGTGCGCAGGTGGCTATTCTGACCTGGACGCCGGAGCGATGGGAGATCCATGAAGTTCAACAACCCGTTCCGCACGGCGTTCGTCGCGACCCTGGGTGTGGGTCTCGGGCTGCTGCTGATCGGCAGCATCCAGACGCTGTCGACGATCCTGCTCTACATCGGCACCGCGCTGTTCCTCTCGCTCGGACTCGAGCCGATCGTGGCGTGGCTCGAGCGGCTGCGACTGCCCAGATGGGCGGCGGTCCTCGTGACGATCCTGGGCGTGCTGGCGGCGTTCGCGGGCATCGTGCTGCTGGTGGTGCCGATCATCGTCGACCAGATCAGTCAGCTCGTCGGCGCCATCGGCGACTTCGTGGGAAGCCGGACCCTGCCGCAGTTCCTGGATGAGGTGAGCGGATGGCTCCAGGCCCTGTTCCCGGGGCTTCCCCCCGAGTTCCTCGATGAGGCGCTGGCCAATCTCCAGGACTGGCTCCTGGACAACTGGGGCTCGATCACCGGCGGAGTCATCAATGTCGGCCTGGCCGTGGCGTCCGGGCTGTTCGGCGCCTTCATCGTCCTGATCCTCACGATCTACTTCACGGCGTCCACTCCGGCGCTCAAGCGCGCGGTGTACCAGCTGGTCCCCGCCTCCCGGCGCGACCGCTTCATCGATCTCTCCGAGCAGATCTCGGACTCGGTGGGCTACTACGTGATGGGGCAGGTCTCCCTCGGCCTGATCAACGGCGTGCTCAGCGCCGTCTTCCTGTCGATCATCAACGCGCCGTTTCCGGCGGTGCTCGCCGTGGTGGCGTTCTTCTTCTCGCTGATCCCGCTCGTGGGCACGCTGACCGGCTCGACGATCATCGTCCTGACCTGCCTGGTCCCCGGGCTCGGGTCCCCCACGACCGCCCTCATCGCGGCGATCTACTACCTCATCTACATGCAGATCGAGGCGTACATCGTCTCTCCGCGGATCATGAGCCGCGCTGTCGCGGTGCCCGGCGGGGTCGTGGTGGTCGCCGCGCTGGCGGGCGGATCGCTGCTGGGACTGCTCGGCGCGCTCATCGCGATCCCGGTGGCCGCGAGCATCCTCATCATCTACCGGCAGGTGGTCATCCCCCGGCAGAACGAGCGCTGATCAGGCGATCCGCCAGCAGGCGGTGTGCCAGTGCCGGCGCGCCGCGAGGTCGGCCGCGTCGCCGAGCACGCCGTCCGCACGCCACGCGACGATGTGCGCCACCCCGGGCGCGATGTCGCGCCCGCAGCCCGGGCACGTGTACGTCTTGACCGCCTGCGCACCGGAGACCGGCTGCACGGTCCAGTCCGCCCCGCGCCGCGTCTCGGTCCGCGCGAAGCCGGCGACGAACCGTTCGAACGAGTCCTCGCCCGCCTTGGCCGGCCGACGACGGTTCGACCGAGGCACGGATCAGTACCAGCCGGTGCGCTGCGAATGCGCCCAGGCGCCGCACGGCGTGCCGTAGCGGCCCTTGATGTACCCCAGGCCCCACTTGATCTGGGTCGTCGCGCTGGTCTGCCAGTCCGCGCCGGCGGAGGCCATCTTCGTGCCGGGGAGCGCCTGCGGGATGCCGTACGCCCCGCTGGACTTGTTGTACGCGTTCACGCGCCAGCCGGACTCACGGTTCCACAGCGCGACGAGGCAGGCGAACTCGTCGTCGCTCCAGCCCCGCGCCTTGACCATGTCGTAGGCGATCGCCTTGGCCGAGCCGGGGTCCGGCTTGACGAACGGAGGCACCCAGCCGGATCCTCCGCCCGCCGAAGCGCTGCGGGCGGTCGGCTTGGGCTTGGGCTTGACGTAGACGGCGTAGCTGTCGCGCTCCAGCGAGACCTTGGCCGCTTCGGCAGCCTGGTCGATCGTCTGCTGGCCGTCGACCGCCTCGGCGAACAGCGAGGTCGTCACCGCGGCCTCGGGCTCGGCGAACGCGGCGCCCATCGGGCCGACGTAGGCGGCCGCGAAACCCACAGCTGCGAACGCGGCGAAGACGCCGAGCACCCCGCGTCGCCGAGACCAGCGGGCTTTGGGTGCAGGTCGCGGCGCTGACCGGGCGGGCCCCGCGGTGTCCGGCGCCGCCGAGGCGCGCGCAAGCCGCCGGGAACTGGCGGGGATCATCTCTTTGCCCGGTGTCACAATGACGCGAGTCTACCGGCCGCCGCCTGGGCATGCCATCCGAGCGCGCGATGACGCGGGGACCTGGTCAGCGCACCGCCAGCATGACCTCGACGACCGCGTCCAGGAGAGCGTCCACCTGCTCCTCGCGATAGCCGCGCCGCTGCATGCGGAACGCCGCCTGGCGCACCTGGTCGACGGTGACCGGCTCGCCGCGCTCGAAGTAGCCGATGAGCTTGCGCGAGACGAGATCCACCTCGTCGATGCGGTAGCCGTAGCGCATCCCCCGCGCTCGCGCGAAGCGCCGGCCGTCGGGACGTGCCAGCCGATCGAGCACCTCCTGCGCGGTGGCACGTGCACCCTCGACCCAGCCGGCCACGCCCGCCCGGGCGATCCCCTCCTCGCGCTCACGGTTCGCGAAGGCGTCCTCGATGCGCCCGAGCGCCGCATCCACGGCCGCGACCGCATAGCCCCTCTTCACCAGCGGGAAGGTCGCGTCCCGCACGGTGGCGCTGGTGATCGGCGGGTCGTCGCCCGGCGCCTCGAACGCGGCGCGCGCCCGAGCCAGGAACACCTCCACGGCCCGCTTGTCGTACCCCTTCTGCCCGCGCGGAGCATCGGGGAACGGGGCGGGGCGCGCTGACGGCTCTGCCGCCGCGGTGTCGTCGGTCGGCAACGGGTCGTATGTCATGAGACCACCAGAGGGGAGAACAGGTAGTACAGGGCCAGAGCCGGCACCGTGGACAGCAGGATGGAGTCGAGCCGGTCGAGGACGCCGCCGTGACCGGGCAGCCACGAGCTCATGTCCTTGATCCCCAGGTCCCGCTTGAGCATCGATTCGCCCAGGTCGCCGACGGTCGCGGACAGGAGGACGGCAACGCCCAGCACCGCGCCGCACCACAACGGGATGTGCAGCATGAACTGGGCCAGCAGGAGTCCCGCCACGACGGCCCCCACGACGCCGCCGGCGAAGCCCTCCCAGGTCTTCTTGGGGCTGATGCGAGGCGCCATCGGGTGCCTGCCGAAGGAGATCCCCGCCGAGTACGCGCCGGTGTCGGTGGCGACCGCCACGATGATGAATGCGAGCACCCACCACTCGCCCTGATCCTGGCGCAGCAGCACGATGCACAGGCTGGCCAGGAACGGCACGTACAGCTGGAGGAAGACGCCGGTGACCACATCGCGCAGGACATCTCCGTACGTGCGACCGTCCTTGGCCGCCATCTGGGCGATCAGCCGCCATACGACGATGATCGCGATCGCCGAGAACAGCAGCACCCACTGCAGCGCGTAGCCGAGGAAGGCCGCGCAGATCACGAGCGCCGACCCGAGGATCAGCTGCGGCACGAGGTCGATGCGGCGCCCACCCCCCTGGAGGGCCCGGGCCAGCTCCACGGTGCCCAGCACGCTCGCGGCGAGGGCGAAGGCGACGAACACCCATTTCAGGAAGATCAGGGTCGCGATCAGGACCGCGCCGATGGCCAGGCCGATGATGATGGCGAGGATCAGATCGCGGCCGGTGCGCTGCTTGATGCGCTCGTTCGCCTCCTCGAACTGCTCCCGGGCATGCGCGACCTGCTGCTCGAATTCCGTGCGCGCGCTGCGCATGGACTCCTGGAGGGTGCCGTTCTCGCCCTCGGGCAGCGCGGGACGAGGCGGGATCGCCTCCGGCGGCGGCACCGCCGGAGGCGGAGCGCCGGCGACAGCGGCCTGACGGCGCGCCTTGGCCGCCTCGCGCCGCGTCAGCGGGCGCTGAGGCTGTTGGCCGTCGGCGGGGTCGGACATGGGCGGGCTCAGACCTCGAGCAGCTCTGCCTCTTTGCGCTTGAGTGCGTCGTCGATGAGGTCGACGTGCGTGCGGGTGATCGCGTCGAGCTCCTTCTCCGCACGCACGAGCTCGTCCTCGCCGATCTCGCTCTTGAGCTCGTCCAGGTCGTCCTTGGCCCGGCGGCGGATGCCGCGCACCTGCACGCGGGCGTCCTCGGCCTTCGAGCGCACCAGCTTGACGTACTCCCGCCGGCGCTCTTCGGTCAGCTCGGGCAGCGTGACCCGGATGATGTTCCCGTCGTTGGTGGGGTTGGCGCCGATGCTGGGCGTGTCGCGGATGGCCTGCTCGATCGCCTTCATCGCCGACTTGTCATAGGGCGTGACGATGAGCGTGCGCGCTTCGGGGTTGTTCAGGGATGCCAGCTGCGCGAGCGGCGTGGGCGAGCCGTAGTAGTCCACCAGGATCTTCTGGAAGAGCTGGGGGTTCGCGCGACCGGTGCGGACGGTGGCGAAGTCCTCCTTCGCCGCTTCGACGGCTCGATCCATGCGGGAGGTGGCATCGGCCAGGACGTCCGCGATCACGGTCTCTCCATTCTTCGGCTGTCAGAGCTCGATTCTAGCGGGCGGCTCCCGCCGCCCGCGGAGGCGTCACGTCGTGACGAGGGTGCCGATCGACTCTCCCAGCAGCGCGCGGGTGACGTTTCCCCGCGGCTCCATGCCGAACACGCGCATGTCCATGCGGTTGTCCATGCAGAGGCTGAACGCCGTCGAATCGACCACCCGCAGACCGCTCTGCAGCGCCTCCTGGTAGGTGATCCGGTCGATACGGGTGGCGGAGGCATCCTTCTTCGGGTCCGCCGTGTAGACGCCGTCCACGCCGTTCTTCGCCACCAGGACCTCGTCGGCGCGGATCTCCAGGGCCCGCTGGGCTGCGACCGTGTCGGTCGAGAAGTAGGGAAGCCCGGCGCCGGCGCCGAAGATCACGACGCGGCCCTTCTCCATGTGCCGCTCCGCGCGCAGCGGGATGTACGGCTCGGCGACCTGGGTCATCTGGATCGCCGACTGCACCCGGGTCGCCGCGCCGGCCTGCTCCAGGAAGTCCTGCAGGGCGAGGGCGTTCATGACGGTCCCGAGCATCCCCATGTAGTCGGCCCGCCCACGGTCCATGCCGCGCTGGCTCAGCTCGGCTCCGCGGAAGAAGTTGCCCCCGCCGACCACGACGGCGATCTCGACCTGTCCGACGGCGGCGGCGATCTCCTGGGCGATCTGCGCGACGACGTCCGGGTTGACCCCGAGGCTCCCGCCGCCGAACGCCTCCCCGGAGAGCTTCAGCAGGACGCGGCGGCGTCCCCTGGATTCATCGGTCACGTTTCTCCTCCCGTCGGATCCAAACTAGCGAACGGCACGACGAGGGCCCGCATCGAATCCGATGCGGGCCCTCCTTCGCCGATTACGCTCCGACCTTGAAGCGGGCGAAATCGGTGACGGTGATGCCGGCGTCCTTGGCGACCTGGCCGACGGACAGCTTGTTGTCCTTCGCGTAGTCCTGGTCCAGGAGCGCGACCTGCTTGAAGAACGCGCCGAGGCGGCCCTCGACGATCTTCGGCAGCGCGGCCTCCGGCTTGCCCTCGCTGCGCGAGATCTCGGTGACGATCTCGCGCTCCTTCTCCACGTCTGCGGCGGGGACGTCCTCGCGCGACAGGTAGGTCGGGTTGGCGAACGAGATGTGCTGCGCGATGGAGCGGGCCGTCTCGGCGTCGGCACCGGTGTAGGCGACCACCACGCCGATCTGCGGCGGCAGGTCCTTGCTGGTGCGGTGCAGGTACACCTCGAAGGCGTCGCCGGTCAGCGTGCGGACGCGGCGGAGCACGACCTTCTCGCCGATGACGGCCGCCTCGTCCGAGATGAGCTGCTCGACCGTCTGGCCGCCGGCGTCGGCGGCCAGCGCCTGCTCCACCGAGTCGGCGCGCACCGCCGCGACGGCGTCGGCGACCTTGTCGGCCAGCGCGATGAAGCGCTCGTTCTTGGCGACGAAATCGGTCTCGCAGGCGAGCTCGATGAGGGTGACCGTGCCGTCGCCCTCGCGGGCGGCGACCAGGCCCTCGCTCGTCGAGCGGTCGGCGCGCTTGGCGTTGCCCTTCGCACCCTTCAGGCGCAGGATCTCGACGGCCTTCTCGAGGTCGCCGTCGGCCTCCTCGAGCGCCTTCTTCGTGTCGACCAGGCCGGTCCCCAGCTGCTCGCGCAGCGTCTTGATGTCGGCGATGGTGAAGTTTGCCATGTGTTCGCGGCTCCTTGGAATGTGCTCGTGGCGGGTTCTACTCGGCGGCCTCTTCGACGGCCTCTGCCTCGTCGCGGGCCTCCTTCTCGGCGACCTGGTCGGTCTCCGGGGCGGGCGCGGCATCCTCGGCCGGCGCGGCATCCTCGGCCGGCGCGGCATCCTCGGCCGGGGCGGCAGCCGCGGCGGCCGCAGCGGCACCGGCCTCGTCGGCGGCCGACTCGGTGGCGGCGGTCTCCACGGCGGCGACATCGGTCTCGATCGGCGCGCCCTGCTCGAGCAGCTCTCGCTCCCACTCGGCCAGCGGCTCGGCCGCCTCGTCCGCCGCGTCGGCGGGCTGGTGACGCTGGATGAGACCCTCGGCGGCCGCGTCGGCGATGATGCGCGTGAGCAGCGAGACCGAGCGGATCGCGTCGTCGTTGCCGGGGATCGGGTACTGGAAGTCGTCCGGGTCGGCGTTCGTGTCGAGGATGCCGATGACGGGGATGCCGAGCTTCTTGGCCTCATCGACGGCGAGGTGCTCGCGCTTGGCGTCGACGACCCACAGCGCCGACGGCGTCTTGGCGAGGTTGCGGATGCCGCCCAGCGACTTGTGCAGCTTGTCGAGCTCGCGCTTCTTCAGCAGCAGCTCCTTCTTGGTGAAGGGGCTGGATGCGGGGTCGTCGTAGTCGAGCTCCTCGAGCTCCTTCATGCGGGCGAGGCGCTTGGACACGGTCTGGAAGTTGGTCAGCAGCCCGCCCAGCCAGCGCTGGTTGACGTACGGCTGGCCGACGCGGGTCGCCTGCTCGGCGAGGACCTCCTGCGCCTGCTTCTTGGTGCCGACGAACAGGATCGTGCCCCCGTGGGCGACCGTCTCCTTGACGAACTCGTAGGCACGGTCGATGTAGGCGAGCGACTGCTGCAGGTCGATGATGTGGATGCCGGAGCGCTCGGTGAGGATGAAGCGCTTGACCTTCGGGTTCCACCGGCGGGTCTGGTGTCCGAAGTGGACGCCGCTGTCGAGCAGCTGGCGAATGGTGACGACGGCCATGGCCGTTCTCCTGTTCCGCGCGCACCTGCTCTCGCAGCTGCGCGCCCGTTGCGGTTGATTTCGCCGATCCGGCGGATCGGTGAGCCTGGTGCCCGACACACTCCCGCTCGCCCTGCACGCAGGTCGAGACCGGTGGGAGTTCCGTGCCGCCCGATCGCCGTCTCCGGAGACCGGGCTGTGGGCACGCGTAGTCACCCCGAGATCGAGGTGCTCTCCCAGTGTATCAGTCCCGCCTTCCTCCACAGGCAGGTCGAGGGCGCCGACGGCGCACAGCATCCGGGGCCGTTCGTCCCGGGATCGGCAGGCGCGCGCACGATGGGGGGATGCCGTCATCCGCCGCCCTGCGCACGGTCGCCGGCGCCGTCGTCCTCGGGATGCTGGTCGTCGGCGGCCCGCTGCCGGCGACCGCCGCGCGGACCGCGGCGCCGCGATCGGCGGACGACGTCGTGGTCGTGCCCGTCGATCAGGCGTGGGTGTGGCCGATGGCGAGCCCCTTCCGCCTCGAGCGGCCGTACGAGGCGCCCGCGCACGCGTATGGGCCGGGTCACCGCGGCATCGACCTGCATCCGCACAGCGGCACCGCCGTGCGCAGTCCCGCTGCCGGGGTGATCGCCTTCTCGGGCGCTGTCGCGGGGCGCGGCGTGGTCACGGTCGACCACGGCGGCGGACTGGTGACGACGCTCGAGCCGGTCGACTCGGCGCTCGCCCCCGGCACGCCGGTCACGCGCGGAGAGGATGTCGGGATGCTGAGCGTCGGCGGGCACGCCCGACCCGGGCGGGTGCACTTCGGTGTGCGCCTCGACGGCGAGTACATCAACCCCCTGCTGCTTCTCGGCGGCGTCCCGCGGGCGGTGCTGCTGCCGTGCTGCTGATCCGCCCGCTCACGCGCGCGGATGCGCGAGCCGGTACGCGGCGCGCAGACGCTCCGCCGAGACGTGGGTGTAGATCTGCGTCGTTCCGAGGCTCGCGTGCCCCAGCATCTCCTGCACCGCGCGCAGGTCGGCGCCGCCGTCGAGCATGTGGGTCGCCGCGGAGTGCCGCAGGGTGTGAGCGCCCACCGCATCCGCCTCCAGCGCGGGTCCGAACTCGCGGGTCACCGTCGCGTGCACGGCGCGCGGGGTCAGCCGGGCACCCCGGGCGCCCAGGAAGAGCGCCGCGGCCGGGAGGCTCTGCTGCGGCTGTCCCTCACGTCGGGCGGCCAGGACCGGGCGCCCCCGGACGAGATACGCGTCGAGGGCGTTCAGCGCGGGGGCGCCGAACGGCACCACCCTCTCCTTCGACCCCTTGCCGACGACGCGCACCGTGCGCCGATCGCGGTCGAGGTCCGAGATGTCGAGGCCGCACAGCTCGGATACGCGGATGGCGGCCGCGTAGAGCAGCTCGAGGACGGCGTGGTCGCGCAGCGCAAGCGGGTCCCCCTCCGCCGCACGCGCTCCGAGTTCGCCGAGCACGGTCTCGACGGCGGGACGCGTGGCGACCTTGGGGAGGGAGCGACCGCGTTTGGGCGTGGTGAGCCTGAGCGCGGGGTCGGATTCCACCAGCCCCTCCTCGACCGCCCAGGCGAAGAAGCCCCGTGCCGCCGCGGCGCGGCGCGCGAGCGTCGACCGGGCGTCGCCGCGACTGGTCGATCGCCACTGCCACTCGCGCAGATGCTCGAGGTCGACGTCGGCCATCTCCGAGTCCGGCGGCAGCGCGGCGGCGAGGTCGCGAAGATCCGACGCATAGGCACGCACGGTCGCCGGCGACAGCCGCCGCACCCGATCCAGGTGACGCGCGTACGCCTCGATGGCCGCGTGAACCTCCATCTCACCAGCATGACCGCCGGCGCCGGCGGAGCGGGTCAGGCACTCCGCGGCGGGTCACGCGCGGTCGCCGTCCGGCGGGATGCGCTTCCATCCGCCGCCGCCGTCGGCAACCAGGCCCTCCAGGGCGAGCAGCCCCAGCAGTCCCTGCACATCGCCCGCCGACATGCCGGAGAGCTGTGCGATCTGGGCGACGCTGCGCCGCGCCCGGAAGCTCATCGCATCGAGCACGCGTGTCCTCTCATCGGTGCGCGACTGCTCCCCCGTGGGGATCGCGGTCGGCGCCGCGCCCATCAGCTCCAGCGCGTCAGCCGCCGAGGTGATGCACTGCGCGCCGTACTCCCGCATGATCCGATGGCACCCCGCCGAGGCCGGACTGGTCACGGGACCGGGGACCGCCCCCAGGGGTCGCCCCAGGTCGGCGGCGTGGCCGGCCGTGTTCAGCGAGCCGCTGCGCCACCCGGCCTCGACGACCACCGTGGCGGCGGCGAGCGCGGCGATCAGCCGATTTCGCTGGAGGAAGCGCCATCGGGTCGGCGCCGCACCGCAGGGAGCCTCGCTCACGATCGCCCCGCCCGAAGCGGCGATCCGCCCGATGAGCTCGGAATTGCCCGTCGGATAGGCGCGGTCGGCGCCTCCCGCCAGCACACCGACCGTCGTGCCGGAGGCGGACAGCGCCGCACGGTGCGCCGCGCCGTCGATCCCGTACGCGCCGCCGGAGACGATCGAGACGCCCTGCGCTGCGAGCTCGGCGGCGAGCTCTGTCGCGATGTGCTCGCCGTAGCCGGTCGCCGCCCGGGCACCCACCATCGCGAGCGCCGTCTGGCTGCGGGTCAGCGCCCCCGCCGCGCCGCGCACCCACAGGCATGGCGGCGCGTGATCCCCCAGGTCGTCGAGCCCCGCCGGCCACCGCGGATCGGCGGGGCTGAGCAGCCTGATGTCCGCGGCGGCGGCGGTGGCCAGCGCGGAGCGGATCAGCGCGGCATCCGCCCGCGGCCGCCAGCGCTCGAGGGCCTTCGTCCAGTCGCGTGCGGCGATGCCGGCGGCAAGGGCGTGCCCCCGATCCTCCGCCTCGACGACCTCGAGCGCACGCGCCGCCCCGCCGGCGGCGATGAGGCGCCCCGCGACGCCGTCACCGGGTTCGATGAGGCAGCTCCACACGGCGCGGGCGGCGGTCTCGCGATGCGCCGACACGTCGGCGGGGCCGTCGAGCAGCGCGGCCGCACGGGCGCACAGCTCATCGGTCATCAAGGTGGCGGTCACGGTGTGATCCCCTTCTTCATGTAGAGCGCTCTGCCGACGTCGTGCACGGTGGGCGCGGAGTGCCCGTCGAGGTCGGCCAGGGTCCAGGCCAGGCGGAGTGTGCGGTCGTATCCGCGCAGCGTGAGCGACCCGCGGTGGAGCGCGGCGTCCAGCGGGCGTCGCGCCACCGGCGGCAGGGCGAGAGGGCCGCTGCGCAGCCACGTTCCATCGACGCGGGCGTTCACGCGCCACGGCGTCTCGCGCAGGCGATGCGCGGCGCGGTCCCGCGCCTGCGCGATGCGCTCGCGAGCGGCCTGCGTCGAGACGACGCCGCTCCTGCTCGCCTGCGTCACCGAGACCCGCGCCAGTCGCAGCTCGATGTCGACGCGATCCAGCAGCGGTCCGGACAGCCTTCCGAGATAGCGGCGGATGGCCATCGGGGGGCACTCGCACACCGCCGCCCGCACCCCGTAGTTGCCGCACGGGCACGGGTTGGTCGCGAGCACCAGCTGGAATCGAGCGGGGAAGGATGCCGTGAACCCGGCGCGGTGGATGACGATCGAGCCCGTCTCCAGCGGCTGCCGCAGCGCATCGAGCGCGTGAGCCGGGAACTCGCCCGCCTCGTCGAGGAACAGCACACCGTGCGTCGCGCGCGCGATGGCACCGGGCCGCACGAGCCGGGAGCCTCCGCCCACCAGGGCGGCGACGCTCGCGCTGTGATGCGGGGCTTCGAACGGCGGGCGGCGCACCAGCGCCTCGACCGGCTCGCCGCACAGCGACCTGACCGAGGCGACCTGGATCGCCGCCTCGTCGCCGAGCGGCGGGAGGATGCCCGGCAGTCGGCTCGCGAGCATGGTCTTGCCGGCTCCTGGCGGACCGCTCATGAGCAGGTGGTGGTCGCCGGCGGCGGCGGCGATGAGCGCTTCGACCGCCTCCGGCTGGCCGATCACGTCGGCCAGCTCGGGCGCCTCCGCGGAGCCGGCGGCGGCCGCGGGGCGCGGGACCGGCTCGAGCTCGACCTCTGCCACGTCCGCGCCGTGCGCACGCGCGACCTCTGCCAGCGAGGCCGCCGCGAGCACCCGGACGCCGTCGACCAGGCGCGCCTCGTCGGCATTGGCGTGCGGCACGACGATGCGCTCGAACCCCGCGCGCGCAGCGGCGAGCACCGCAGGCAGGACCCCCGGCACCGGGCGCAGACGACCGTCGAGGCCGAGCTCGCCGAGGTGCACGGTGCGTGCCAGGGAGTCCTCGTCCATCCCGCCGTCGGTGGCCAGGGCGGCAACCGCGATCGCGACGTCGAAGCCCGAGCCCTGCTTGGGCAGGCTCGCCGGCGACAGGTTCACCGTGATCCGGCGACGCGACAGGGCGAGTCCGCAGTTGGCCGACGCGTTGTGCACCCGCGACGCCGCCTCGCGCAGCGCACTGTCGGGGAGCCCGATGATGTGGAACCCCGGCGTCTGATTCGACTGGTCGGCTTCGACCTCGACGATCGCTCCGTCGATGCCCGTCAGGGCGACCGACCACGTGCGGGACGCGCTCACCGCAGGTCCACCACGTGCTCGAGCTTCGCCGTGGCGGCGTCGGCGCCGATCACCGCGACCGCGTCCAGGCGGATCTCACGTCCGCGGGCCAGCTCCGGATGCGCCGCGGCCCACGCCATCGCCAGTCGCCACAGCCGGGCGCGCTTGCGCTCGTCGACGGCCTCCAGCGGGTGCCCGAATCCGATCGTCCGCCGCGTCTTGACCTCGACGACGACGAGGTCCGGCCCGTCCAGCGCGACGATATCGAGCTCACCCTGGCGGCAGCGCCAATTGCGATCCAGCAGCCGCCATCCGCGCCCGGCCAGATGCGCGGCGGCGCGGTCCTCCCCCGCGCGCCCGAGAACGTCCTTCTGTGCCATGCTCCGAGACTGCGCACTCGTGGTGCCGGGCGCCGACCAGAAGCATCCGATTCTGGACAGCGTCCTGCTGGACGACCGCTGTGCAGGGGCGCGCCGCGCGACATTCCGGGAGCTCGAGACAAGACGACGGACGCCTAGGATGGAGGCACCATGGATGACGACGTTTTCGAGGACTACGATCGCGAACTCGAGCTCGCGCTGTTCCGCGAGTACCGCGACGTGGTCTCCCAGTTCCAGTACGTCATCGAGACCGAGCGGCGGTTCTACCTGGCCAACGAGGTGAACGTCGTCCGGCGGGACACCGAGAACGACTTCTACTTCGAGCTGACGATGCAGGATGTCTGGGTGTGGGACATCTACCGCGCCGACCGCTTCGTGAAGTCGGTGCGCGTGCTGACCTTCAAGGACGTCAACATCGAGGAGCTCTCGCGGCGCGACTTCCAGCTCCCCGAAGAGCTCTCGCTGGACGGCAGCTGATCAGAACAGCGGCACCGCGAACGACCACGACGCGCGGTGGTGCTCGGACAGTCCGTGCACGTGGATCGCGTCGCGGTGGTCGGGACTCGCGTAGCCCTTGTTGCGCGCCCAGCCGTACACCGGAAGATCGTCGTGCAGGCGCGTCATCAGCGCGTCCCGGGCGACCTTCGCGATGACCGACGCCGCGGCGGCGCTCGCGCAGTCGCGGTCGGCCTTGATCACCGGCCGCACGGTGAGCCCCGCACCGCCCGCCGACGTCACGTAGTCGTGGTTGCCGTCCAGGAGCACGATCGCGTCCTCCGCGATCACCCCGTGCGCACGCAGATCGGCGATGGCCCGCAGGGCCGCGAGGCCCAGCGCGCGGATGATCCCGACCTCATCGATCTCGGCAGAGGACGCCCAGCCGACCGCGCTGGCCTGCACCCACGATGCGGCGCGGGCGGCGACGGCTGCCCGCTTGTGCTCGGGAACGAGCTTGGAGTCCCGCAGGCCCGGAGGAACCCGTCGCCGCGCACCGCGTGCGTCCACGACCGTCGCCCCGACGGCCACCGGGCCGGCCAGGGCGCCTCGACCCACCTCGTCCAGCGCGATGACGATGGGGCGCTCCTTCAGGAGGCGCCGCTCGAGGGTGAGCCGGGGCTCGACGACGGTCACGGCTCGGGGGCCTCCGCGGGCTCGGGGATTCCGGCGAACACGTCGGCGTGTCCGTCGATGAATCCGAACCGGTCGAACGGCCAGGTGATCAGGAACGCCCGCCCCACGACGTTGTCCAGCGGCACGAAGCCGCTCCCGGGCTGGTCCTGGTTGTAGCGCGAGTCCTTGGACGAGTATCGGTTGTCGCCCAGGACCCACAGCGAGCCGTCGGGCACGACCACGTCGAAGTCGTCACCGGAAGCTGCGGTCTGCCCCGCCGGCAGCTCGAGATATCCCGTCTCGTCGATCGGGACGCCGTTGACCGTGATCTGTCCGATCGCGTTGCAGCAGACCACTCGGTCGCCGGGCATGCCGATGATGCGCTTGACGAGGTGGTCGTCGCTGTCGGGCGCGGACAGCCCCACCAGGGAGAGCAGCCAGTCGACACCCTGGACGATGGCGGGGCGCGTGTCGGGCCGCTGCGGCGGCAGCCACCCACCCGGGTCGCGGAACACCACGACGTCGCCGTGGCCGTAGCCGGTGAACCGGGGGGTGATCTCGTCGACGAGGATGCGGTCCTGCACCTCGAGGGTGTGCTCCATCGACCCCGACGGGATGTAGAACGACCGGACGATGAAGGTCTTGATGAGGAACGACGCCACCAGCGCGATGAGCACGATCACGGCGAGGTCGCGCAGGAACCCCCAGCCGCTGCGCCGACGCCCGCCCGCGCGATGGTCCGCCCGCGCCGCAGGCTCGGGCGCCGGCGCGGCAGGCACCGTCTTCTCGCTCGTCATGGGGTCCTCTTCATACCCGGCGCCTGACACGCCGTGGCTTCAAGGGTCGCACATCCGCGCCCGAAACCGACGACGAACCCCGCCGCGGATGCGACGGGGTTCCCGGGTCGGCGCGGATCAGCTCTCGCGCTTCTCCTTGATCTTCGCCTTCTTGCCGCGCAGCTCGCGCAGGTAGTACAGCTTGGCGCGGCGCACGTCGCCGCGGGTGACGACCTCGATGCGGTCGATCGAGGGGCTGTGCACCGGGAAGGTGCGCTCCACGCCGACCTGGAAGCTGATCTTGCGGACCGTGAACGTCTCGCGGATGCCGTCGCCAGAGCGTCCGAGCACGACGCCCTGGAAGACCTGGATGCGGGAGCGGCTGCCCTCGGTGATGTTGACGTGCACCTTCACGGTGTCGCCGGGGGCGAAGGCGGGGATGTCGGAGCGGAGCGAAGCCGCGTCGACGGTGTCGAGGATCTGCATGATCGTCTCTTCCTGCGGCCGCCACAGGTCGGCCGCGCATGGGATGTCTGGGAATCGTGCTCGCGCGGGCGAGCACCGTGGCGGTCGACCCGGCTCCCCTGAGGCAGAGCCTTCGGAGCACAAACGACAATTCTGCCATGGAACCGCGCACCGGCAAAAACGGCCGGGTGCGGCAGGCCTCAGTCGCGCGCGGCCGGACGCTCGGTCACGATGAAGACCTCGCGATCGGCCGGCTCGCCGCCGGCGGTCGCCGGGGGCGGCAGGTAGGCGGTCCCGTCGGAGGTGTGCAGCAGCAGGCGCGCGGGCCGCGCCTCGCGGATGAGCTCCCAGAGCAGATACCAGAACAGCACGAGACCGGCGACGATCGCGGCGACCAGGAGCGCGACCCAGGACGCCGGATGGAAGAACCCGAGCGCCACGGTGAGCCCGTGCCAGATCGTGAATCCGAGCACATCGCCCCACGAGACGGCCCGGGCGGCGCGCACGGTGCCCCGCGCCCGGACGAGCAGCGTGAAGACGAGCTGGCCGACGAACACCGAGGGCATCGCGATGAACAGCACCCACAGCAGGCCCCACCCGCCGGCGTCGAACACGGCCCACCCGATCAGCAGCCACAGCGGCAGCACGAATGCCGCGGGGATCAGCCAGGCGAAGAACGCGCGTCGCAGCCACATGGTCTCGATGGTACGCCGCCGTCCCGGTGCCGCGGCCGGAGCGGACCTGATGCTGGGCGCCCTCACAGGCGATACCCATGGACGTCGTCGCGCACCGGCATCCGACACAATGGAGGGGACGAGAGGATGCCCGATGATCGAGCTGCGCACCCCTGCCGAGATCGAGGCGATGCGCCCTGCCGGGCGCTTCGTCGCGGAGACGCTGGCCACGCTGCGCGATGAGACGAAGGTGGGCACGAACCTGCTCGCGATCGACCGTCGCGCACACGAGCTGATCCGCAAGGCGGGGGCGACGTCGTGCTACATCGACTACCACCCCTCGTTCGGGGCGATGCCGTTCGGGAAGGTCATCTGCACGTCCATCAACGACGCCGTGCTGCACGGTCTGCCGTTCGACTACGCGCTGCGCGACGGGGATCTCGTCTCACTCGACTTCGCGGTCGCGATCGACGGCTGGGTCGCCGATTCGGCGATCTCGTTCGTGGTCGGCACCCCGCGCGACGAGGACCTGCGCCTCATCGAGACGACCGAGCGCGCGCTGCAGGCGGCGATCGAATCCGCCACGGCCGGCAACCGGATCGGCGACATCTCGCACGCGATCGCCGAGGTCGCCCGCGGCGAGGGCTACTCGATCAACACGGACTTCGGCGGACACGGGGTGGGGCGCACGATGCACGGCGACCCGCACGTGCCCAACGACGGCAAGCCCGGGCGGGGCTTCCCGCTGCGGCCGGGACTGGTGATCGCGATCGAGCCGTGGTTCCTGCAGACCACCGACAAGCTCGTCACCGATCCCGACGGCTGGACGCTGCGCAGCGTCGACGGCTCACGGGGCGCGCATTCCGAGCACACCATCGCGATCACCGACGGTGCTCCGATCGTGCTCACCGACCGCTCGGCGGTCGGCGCCGCGTAGCCCGGTCCGGGGCCGGGGCCCACGGTCGTCCGGCGGCGCGATCGCCGATCATGCCCCGTCCTCCGGCACCAGCAGCGCCACCGGGTAAGTCGTGAGCAGGTCGCCCATCGGCACGCGGTGCCCCTCGAACCCGCGACCGGTGAACACGTCCACCGTCGGCCCTGCGTGCCGCAGGAGCACGGTGTCGCCCCATCCGCCGCGACCGGCCAGCCCGACCGGCAGCCGGGTCGCCACGGCGAGCGCGCCGCCGCGGTCGAAGGCGATCGCGTGGTCCGCGGCCTCCCCCACGACGGTCATCGGCGTGTACCGCGTGAACAGATCCGGCCGGTCACGCCGCAGGCGCAGCGATCGCGCGACGACGAGCAGCTTCGCGGCGCCGGACTCGTCGATCGGGGGCTGCCAGCCGGCATCCACCCTCTCGAGCAGCCCGCGCCGCACCTCGAAGTCGACCCGGCGGCGGTTGTCGGGGTCGACGAGCGAGGTCTCCCAGAGCTCGGAGCCCTGGTACACGTCGGGCACTCCCGGTCCCGCCAGCTGCAGGGTCTTGGCCGAGAGCGAGTTCGACCAGCCGAACGGGGCGATCTCGGCAGTGAACTCCGCGAGGACGTCGCGGGCGGGTCCGGACGCCGCGTCGACGACCTCGTGCACCCGCCGCTCGAAGCCCGGATCCGGATCCCACCAGGTCGTCGCCTCGCCCGCCTCGCGCGCCGCCTTCTCGGCGTAGGCGTGCAGTCGCCCGGGCGCCGCCGGCCACGACCCGACGATCGCCTGCCACAGCAGCGCGTCGAACGGGCCGTGCCCGCTGGAGGCGATGCCCCGCAGACGCTCGAGCACGCTCGCCCAGCGGTCCGGGATCTCAGCGAGCACCGAGAGCCGGGCGCGCACATCCTCGCCGCGCTTGGTGTCGTGCGTCGACAGCGCGGTCATCGACCGCGGCCAGGCCGCCTGCCGGTGCGCGAACGCGCGATGCAGCCCGTCGACGCTCAGAGCGAAGACACCGGGGTCGCCGCCGACCTCGGTGAGGGTGCCGAGCCGTGTCGCCCGGTAGAACGCCGTGTCCTCGACGCCCTTGGCCATCACCGGACCGGTCGTCTGCTGGAAGCGACGAGCGACGTCGGCGCCGGGGTCGGCGAGCAGCGGCAGCAGGGTCTCGATCGCCGCGGCCAGGTCGGGGCGGCGCCGGGATGCCTCGCGCGCCGCTTCGTCCAGCCACCGGCGTCCCGCCGGAAGATACGAGCGGTAGACGGGAAAGCAGGCCAGCAGCTCGGCGAGCGCGTCGTGCGCGGAGGGAACGGTGCTGCGCACGTGCGCCGGCAGGCAGCGCACGAGCCGCCGGATCTCGGAGACCTGGATGGTGTCGGCGATCATGCGCTTGGCGTCGTGGACGAGATCGGGCCAGGGCTGGGGCGCCGGCAGACCGGTCTCGGCGCGCAGGCGCCCGTCGAGCGCGTCCAGCGGCCGCTCCCCCGCCGGATCGACCAGGACGCGATCGATCTCTGCCATGGCGTCGTAGCCGGTCGTGCCGTCGGCCGCCCACCACGCCGGCAGGCGCTCGGGATCGTCGGTGGCGCTGCGCTCGAGGATCTTCTCGACCAGCACGTACACGCCTCCGGTCGCCGCGTCGAGCCGCGCCAGATATCCGCCCGGGTCGAGCAGCCCGTCCGGGTGGTCCACGCGGAGTCCGTCGACCTGGCCCGTGCGGACCCAGCGCACGATCTCGGCGTGGGACTGCGCGAACACCCACGGGACCTCGACGCGCAGCCCGGCGAGGGTGGAGACGGCGAAGAACCTCCGGTGGGTGAGATCGGATGCCTCGCGGCGCCAGTGCACGAGCTCCCAGTGCTGGCGGCCGAGCACGGCGGCCGGGTCGGCGCCGTCGTCGGCTGTGCCGGGAGCGAGCGGCAGGAGGTGATCGCCGTACCGGACCACCCCGGCCTCGACGTCGACGACGACGTCGCCGAGCACGTCGTCGATCGACCCTGCGAGGATGGGCACGCGCACCCGCCCGTCGCCGGCGTCCCAGTCGATGTCGAAGGCCTCGGCGAACGGGGAGGCGCGCCCGTGCGCGAGGACATCCCACCACCACGGGTTCTGCTCCGGGCGCGAGATGCCCATGTGATTGGGAACGATGTCGACGAGGATGCCGAGGCCGGCCGCGCGGGCGCCGGCGACGAACCGTGCGAAGGCCTCCGTGCCTCCTCGCTGCTCATCGACCCGCCCGGGATCGACCACGTCGTACCCGTGGTCGGATCCGCTCGTGGCCTGCAGCAGCGGAGACAGGTGCGCCCAGTCGGCGCCGAGATCGCGCAGATAGCCGGTCAGGTGCGCCGCGGCATCCAGATCGAAGCCGGCCCGCACCTGCAGGCGATAGGTCGATGCCGGCGCGCGCACTCAGGCCTGCCCGGGTCGCCCGCCGGCCGGCTCGCCGCGCGCCGCCAGCGACGCGGCCACAGAGTGGTCGGCAGTCGGCGCCACCCCCCTGTGCTCGCGGAGGACGATGATCGACTTCGCCTCCAGCCGCAGCGACCCGCCCGGCTCGACGGCGCCCGGGTCGGTCTGGGTGCCGGCGGTGTCGACGAGCACGTCCCAGCTCGGGCTGAACTCGTGGGTGGGGAGGTGGAAGTCGATCGCCTCGTCGCCCGCGTTGAACAGCACGATGAAGTGGAGATCCTCGATCGGCTCGCCGCGGCGGCCGCGCTCGCGGATCCCCTGCCCGTTCAGGAAGACGCCGATCGCGCGACCGAATCCCGAGTCCCAGTCCTCCGGCTGCATCACGGTGCCATCCGGTCGCAGCCAGACGATGTCGGGCACCGGCGCGCCCTCCTCGCGGCGGATCGGCCGACCGTCGAAGAATCGGCTGCGGCGGAACGTCGGGTGCTCGCGGCGCAGCCGGGCCAGGGCTGCCGTGAACTCGATCAGGGGCTCGTCCGCGTCGTCCCAATGGATCCAGCTGAGCTCGTTGTCCTGCGCGTAGGCGTTGTTGTTCCCCTGCTGCGTGCGCCCCAGCTCGTCGCCGTGCGAGATCATCGGCACGCCCTGGCTCAGCAGGAGCGTCGCGAGGAAGTTGCGCTGCTGGCGCGCACGCAGCTCCAGCACCGTCGGGTCGTCGGTGGGTCCTTCCACCCCGCAGTTCCAGGAGCAGTTGTCGTCGGCGCCGTCCCTGTTGTCCTCGCCGTTGGCCTCGTTGTGCTTCTCGTTGTAGGAGACGAGATCGCGCAGGGTGAAGCCGTCGTGCGCGGTGACGAAGTCGATGGATGCCACCGGCCGGCGTCCCGAGTGCTCGTACAGGTCTGCCGAACCGGTCAGGCGCGAGGCGAACTCCCCCAGAGCCTGCGGCTCGCCGCGCCAGAAGTCGCGCACCGTGTCGCGGTACCTGCCGTTCCATTCCGTCCACTGGGGCGGGAAGTTGCCGACCTGATAGCCGCCGGGACCGAGATCCCACGGCTCGGCGATGAGCTTGACCTGCGAGACGACCGGATCCTGCTGGACGAGCTCGAAGAAGGTGGCGAGCTTGTCGACGTCGTAGAACTCGCGGGCGAGGGTGGCCGCCAGGTCGAAGCGGAAGCCGTCCACATGCATCTCGAGCACCCAGTAGCGGAGGGAGTCCATGATCAGCTGCAGCGAGTGCGGACTGCTGACGTTCAGGCTGTTCCCGGTGCCGGTGTAGTCCGTGTAGTACCGCTTGTCCTCGGCTTCGAGCCGGTAATACGCCTCGTTGTCGATGCCGCGCATGCTCAGGGTCGGTCCGAGGTGATTGCCCTCCGCGGTGTGGTTGTACACGACATCCAGGATCACCTCGATGCCGGCCGCGTGCAGCGCGCGCACCATCGCCTTGAACTCCGGCACCTGCTGGCCCCGCTGGCCGCCGGCGGCGTACGTGTTCTGCGGGGCGAAGAAGGCGATGGTGTTGTAGCCCCAGTAGTTGGACAGCCCCTTCTGCTGCAGCGCGTCGTCGTCGACGAACTGGTGCACGGGCATCAGCTCGAGCGCGGTGGCGCCGATCCGGTGCAGGTGCTCGATGACGGCGGGGTGACCGAGGGCGCTGTAGGTGCCGCGGATGTCCTCGGGGACGAGGGGGTGCAGCTTCGTCATGCCCTTGACGTGCGTCTCGTAGATGACGCTCTCGGCGTATGGCGTCTTCGGGGCCCGATCACCGGCCCAGTCGAAGAACGGGTTGACCACGACGCCCTTCATCATGCTCGCGGCCGAGTCGTCGTCGTTGCGCGACTCGGGGTCGCCGAAGTCGTAGCCGTAGACCGACTGGTTCCACTGCACCTGGCCCTCGACGGCCTTGGCGTACGGATCGAGGAGGAGCTTGCTCGGGTTGTACCTGAGGCCCTGCGCGGGGTCGTACGGGCCGTGCACGCGGTAGCCGTAGCGCCGGCCGGGCCCCACCTCGGGCAGATACGCATGCCACACGTGGGCGTCGACGTCGACGAGCGGGATGCGGACCTCTGCGCCGGCGTCGTCGAACAGGCACAGCTCGACCCTCTCGGCGCCCTCGCTGAAGACGGCGAAGTTCGTTCCGCCGCCGTCGAATTCGGCACCCAGGGGGTACGCGGTTCCCGGCCACGCCTGCACGGGCATCCTTCCGTCCGGAGGATCCCACCCTAGCGCCGGTGCCGCCCGGCCCCGGTCCTCGCGGACCCGGCGTTCAGTCCTGCGGGCCGAGCAGGTCGGGCCGGCGTGCGCGCGTGCGCTCGAGCTGCTGCTCGCGCCGCCACGCGGCGACCGCCCCGTGGTTGCCGCTGAGGAGCACCGGCGGCACCTCGAATCCGCGCCAGGCGGCGGGCTTGGTGTACGACGGGTGCTCCAGCAGGCCGTCCTCGTGCGACTCCTCGACGAGGCTGTCCGGGTTGCCGACGACGCCGGGCACGAGACGGCCGACGGCCTCGATCATGGCCATCGCGGCGACCTCGCCCCCGTTGAGCACGTAGTCGCCGAGGCTCACCATGCGCACATCGCCGCGGGTGGCGGCATAGTCGAAGACGCGCTCGTCGATGCCTTCGTAGCGGCCGCAGCCGAAGATCAGGTGCGACGCACCGGCCAGCTCCCGGGCCATCGACTGGCTGAAGCGAGCGCCGGCGGGCGAGGGGAAGACGATGACCGGCGGGGCCTGGGCCCCGGCGTCGGCAGGCACGAGCGCGTCGAGCGCCTCGCCCCACGGCTCCGGCTTCATCACCATCCCGGCCCCGCCGCCGTACGGGGTGTCGTCGACGGTGCGGTGACGGTCGTGGGTCCAGTCCCGCAGGTCGTGGACCCGGATGTCCAGCAGCCCTGCCTCACGTGCCCGCCCGAGCAGCGACACCTCGAGCACGTCGAAGAACGCGGGGAAGATGGTGAGGACGTCGATCTGCACGTCAGTCCTCCGCGGATGCGTCCTCGGCCGACGACTCGGCGTCCGGGGCGGGTTCGAACAGCCCGGCCGGCGGCGTCACGACGACCCGGCCTCCTGCGACGTCCACCTCGGGGACGATCGCCTTGACGAACGGCACGAGCACCTCCCGGTCCTCGCCGGTGGGCGCGACGATCAGCAGATCCTGAGCGGGCAGGTGATCGACGCGCACGACCCGCCCGACCACGGCGCCGTCGCGGACGACGTCCAGACCCATCAGCTGATGGTCGTACCAGGCGTCGTCCTCCGCCTCGGCGGCGGCATCCTCTTCGATCCACAGGATCGCGCGCACGACGCTCTCCGCACCCGTGCGGTCGTCGATCCCCTCGAAGAACACGACGGGATGACTGTTCATCCACTTGAACTCGCGCACCGTGAGGGTCTTCCCGTGCCAGGGCGACGACTCGGGCACCTGCAGGGTGAAGGTCGCACCGGGGACGAAGCGGCCGTCGGGGTCGTCGGTGTACAGCTCCAGCTTCAGCGCGCCCTTCAGGCCGTGCGCCTTCACGAGGCGGCCGACGCGCAGCTGCGTCCTGCCCGAGGGCGCCGGCGGTCGCTTCGGGGCTGCCACGTCAGTCGTCCGCGACGTCGACGCGCACGCGGCGGCCGTCGGCGAGCGCGGAGACGACCGTGCGCAGCGCCTTGGCGGTGCGCCCGCCGCGCCCGATCACGCGCCCCCGGTCGTCGGGGTGCACGTGGACCTCGAGCACATCTCCGCGCGGAGAGGTGGACGAGTGGATGCGCACGTCCTCGGGGTGATCGACGATCCCCTTGACGACGTGCTCGAGCGCGGCGGCGAGCAACGGACTACTCGGCGGACTCGTCGGCGGCGGCGTCCTCGGCGGGAGCCTCCTCGGCCGCCGGCTCCTCGGCAGCGGGCTCCACCGCCTTCTCGGCCTTCTCCTCGACGGGCTCGGGACGGGGCTCGGCCTTGGGCTTGAGCACCGACTTCTTCGAGGCGTCGGCCTCGAAGCCCGCCTTGGCCTCGGCGGTCTTCACCGTCGAGACGGCGTTCTCGTCGCCCTGGAAGCGACCCCAGTCACCGGTGAGGGTGAGGATGGCGCGGACCTGCTCGGTCGGCTGCGCACCGACGCTCAGCCAGTACTGCGCACGGTCCGAGTCGACCTCGATGAAGGACGGCTCCTCGGTGGGGTGGTACTTCCCGATCTCCTCGATGACGCGGCCGTCGCGCTTGGTGCGCGAGTCGGCGACGACGATGCGGTAGTAGGGCGCGCGGATCTTGCCGAGGCGCTTGAGACGGATCTTGACAGCCACAATTCTCCTGAATGCGTGTGTTGAGACGATGAACGGCGCCGGAGGCGTGGGGTGCACACCCGGCAAAGCTCTGAGGGCGGACCGCACGCCGGATAGAGGGTCGAGCGGTGGTCCGACCGTCTATTCTGCCAGATCCCGGCATCGCTCGCGAACGACCTCCGCCCACTGCGACAATGTCCGGATGACGGTGCCGTTCGCGACATCCGCCCGCTCATCGGTGGGCATCGAGTGGGAAGTGATGCTCGCCGACGGCGTGACGGGCAACCTCGCGCCCCGCGCGCCCGAGGTGATCGCGGCGCTGGCGACCGACACCGAGCACGAGCGCTTCACCGTCACCGGCGAGCTGCTGACCAACACCGTCGAGGTCACCAGCGGCATCGGCGACACGGTCGCCGCCGCCACCGACGACATCGCGGACGCCATCGCCGCCGTGCGTCGCGTCACCGACCCTCTCGGAGTCGAGCTCCTGTGCGCGGGCAGTCACCCCTTCGCGCAGTGGTACGAGCAGGAGGTCACCGACAGCACCCGCTATCACACGCTCATCGAGCGCACGCAGTGGTGGGGGCGGAACATGATGATCTGGGGCATCCACGTCCACGTGGGCGTCGACGACGTGACCAAGGTGTTCCCGATCATCAACGCGCTGTCGATCTACCTGCCGCATCTGCAGGCGCTGTCGGCATCGAGTCCGTTCTGGGCGGGCGAGCGCACCGGCTACGCCTCGAACCGCTCACTCGTGTTCCAGCAGCTTCCCACTGCCGGACTGCCGTGGCCGCTCGACGACTGGGCGCAGTTCGAGGGGTACCTCGACGACATGGTGCGCACCGGCGTCATGCACGACGCGACCGAGGTGCGCTGGGACATCCGGCCGGCGCCGCGCTGGGGCACGATCGAGGTGCGCGCCTGCGACGGGATGTCGACGCTGCCTGAGCTCGCGGCGGTCGCCTCGCTCGTGCAGGTCCTCGTCGAGCACTTCTCCCGCGAACTGGATGCCGGTCGCGAGCTGCCGCGCATCCAGCCGTGGTTCGTCCGTGAGAACAAGTGGCGGGCGGCGCGCTACGGACTCGACGCCCGCGTGATCGTCGACCGCGAAGGGCACGAGGAGGCGGTCACCGACCACCTGCGCGCGACGATGGAGGCCCTCGCCGACATCGCCGACGAGCTCAAGTGCACGCGCGAGTTCGGCGGGCTGGAGTCGATCATGACCCAGGGTGCCTCATCGACCCGGCAGGTGCTCGTGGCCGATGCCGCCGGCGGCGACCTCCGCGAGGTGGTCATGCACCTCATCCGCGAGTTCCGCGCGGGTCCGACCCTGCGCGAGCACCTCGCGTCGCTCGGGCGCTGAGCGCTCAGCCCCGCCCGAACAGCTTCTGGATCTGGGCGAGATCGGCCTCGGTCGGCTCCGCGCCCTTCGGGCCGCCGAGCCCGAAGCCGGAGCCGGTCGGCGCGGCGGGCTCCTGGGCGGCCAGGCCCGCGTTCTCGGCGGCGCGCTTGGCGGGGTTGCCCGACCGCGATCCCTTGCGCTTGGGCTGCTTGCCGCGCTTGCTCGACGCGCCAGGCCGCCCCATTCCGGGCACCGGGCCCATGCCGGGCACGTTCGGCACGCCGCCGCGCGCCACGGTCTTCATCATCTTCGACGCCTGCTCGAATCGCTGCATGAGCTGGTTGACATCGGTGACGGTGACCCCGGAGCCGCGGGCGATGCGCAGGCGCCTGGAGCCGTTGAGCACCTTCGGGTTGCGGCGCTCGGCCGGGGTCATCGAACGGACGATCGCCTCGGTGCGGTCCAGCTCGCGCTCGTCGAGGTCGTCGAGCTGCTGCTTCATCTGACCCATGCCCGGGAGCATCCCGAGCATCTTCTTCATCGAGCCCATCTTGCGCAGCTGCTGCAGCTGGTCGAGGAAGTCCTCGAGCGTGAACTGCTCGGTGGCCAGCTTCTCGGCGACCTTGCGGGCCTCCTCCTCGTCGAAGGCCTGCTGGGCCTGCTCGATGAGGGTGAGGATGTCGCCCAGGTCGAGGATCCGGCTCGCCATGCGGTCGGGGTGGAACGGCTCGAGATCGTCGAGCCCCTCACCCGTGGACGCGAAGATGATCGGCCGGCCGGTGACGGAGGCCACCGACAGCGCAGCACCGCCTCGAGCGTCGCCGTCGAGCTTGGACAGCACCACGCCGGTGAAGTCGACGCCCTCCTGGAACGCCTTCGCGGTGTTCACCGCGTCCTGCCCGATCATCGCGTCGATGACGAACAGGACCTCGTCCGGGTCGGTCGCCGCACGGATGTCGGAGGCCTGCTTCATGAGCTCGGCGTCCACGCCGAGCCGGCCCGCCGTGTCGATGATGACGACGTCGTGCTGCTGGCGGCGCGCCGTCTCGACACCGTCGCGCGCGACCCGCACCGGGTCGCCCACACCGTTGCCCGGCTCGGGGGCGTAGATCGCCGCACCCGCCTGCTGGGCGACGACCTGGAGCTGGCCCACCGCATTCGGGCGCTGCAGGTCGGCCGCGACCAGCAGCGGCGTGTGGCCGTCCTTCTCCAGGGACTTGGCCAGCTTTCCCGCGAACGTCGTCTTGCCCGACCCTTGGAGCCCGGCGAGCATGATCACCGTCGGCGGGTTCTTCGCGAACTGGAGGCGTCGCTGCTGCCCGCCGAGGATGCCGATCAGCTCGTCGTTGACGATCTGGACAACCTGCTGGGCGGGATTGAGCGCACGGTTGACCTCGTCGCCGAGCGCGCGTTCGCGGACGTTCGCGGTGAACTCCTTGACGACCGGCAGCGCGACATCCGCATCCAGCAGCGCGCGGCGGATCTCGCGAACGGTGCCGTCGACGTCGGCGGGCGTGAGCCTGCCCTTGGTGCGGAGATTGCGGAATGTCTCGGTGAGGCGGTCCGAGAGCGTGCCGAAAGTAGCCATAGTGCCCGCAAGTTTACGCGAGCCCCTGCGGCCGCCGCCGTCGCCTACTCCGGCCCCAGCTCCTGGAAGAGGGTCAGCTGCAGGCCCGCCGGGCCGCGCAGGCGCGCGTTGAGCGAACGCCACGGCGTCCGCCGGGTGGATGCCTCCACGACCGCTCCGTGGTCGGCCAGCCGCTGCGCCGCCTCGGCCGTGTCGGCGACCTCGAGGGCGATGCGGATGCGGTCGCTGGGCGCATCCCCATCGGTCTCGACCCGGTCGATGAACGCGACCTGAGCGCGATTGGACAGCTCGAGGGTCGCCCGGCCCGCGTCCAGGATCGCCACCCGGGCGCCGCCCTCCGCCTCGTACGCCTCGGCCTGCGGCATCCCGGCGACGTCGCGATAGAACGCGAGCGCCCTGTCGAAGTCCTCGGCCTCCACGACCACGCGCAGCTGGCGAACCTCGCCGCCGAGTCCCGGCACGAGCGCGAGCGCCTCGTGCAGCCACCGCTCCAGGGCGGTGCGTCCGGAGCCCGCAGCCGCCCACGCCCAGACGGCGGCCATCACCGCGCCGGCCGCGGCCGCCGCGTGCACGTCCGCCGCCAGGCGCGGGATGCCGCCGCGGTGGGCCTGCTCGGCGATCGCCCGCCCCAGCTGCGCCGCGCGCACGGCACGGCCGCGCTCGAGCTCATCGGCGACCCCCATCGCATCGGCGTGGGCGATCGCGAGCGCGAGCACGTCGGGGGCGAACCCGTCCGCGATCGCGGAGAGGATCCCACGCACCGGTGCGTCTGCGGCCAGCTGCGTGCACGCGGCATCCAGCCGCTCGTCGAAGCCGCCCCACAGCAGGGCCGACTTCGAATCGAAGTAGTTGAAGAAGCTGGAGCGGCTGACGCCGGCGCGGGTGGCGATGTCGGTGACGGATGTCTGCTCGTACCCCTGCTCGAGGAACAGTTCGCACGCCGCCTCGGCGATGGTCTCCCGCGACGTGGCCCTGGGGCGGCCGGAGCGGGGGTCGGCGGTCATGATGTCAGCCTAGATGCGGTGTCGTGGACAGGCGAGGCAGGACGCGGACTGTATTGTTGGATCCGGTTCAACAATCAGCAGAGGAGCACCGTGCTCGACATCCAGGTCGTGGGCCTCGATCCCGCCTTCGTTCCGTACCGCCACGGCTGGGAGCTGCAGCGGCGCATCCACGCCGAGGTCGTCTCCGGCGACCGGCCCGACACGCTCCTGCTGCTCGAGCACGAGGCGGTCTACACCGCAGGCACACGCACCGAGCCCCACGAGCGCCCGACCGACGGCACACCGGTCATCGATGTGGATCGCGGCGGGAAGATCACCTGGCACGGCCCCGGCCAGCTGGTCGGATATCCGATCATGCGGCTGCCCGAGCCGGTCGACGTCGTCGCGTACGTTCGCCGGCTCGAGGGCATCCTGATCGACGTGCTGCGCCCACTCGGAGTGGACGGATATCGCGTCGCCGGTCGCAGCGGCGTGTGGGTGCGCCGATCCCTGTCCGAAGACAAGGTCGCCGCGATCGGCGTGCGCGTGGAGAAGGGGGTGACGATGCACGGCTTCGCGATCAACGCCGACAACACGCTCGCCGGCTTCCGCACGATCGTGCCGTGCGGCATCACCGACGCCGGGGTGACGACGGTGAGCGAGGTGCTGGGGGCGGATGTCTCCCCCGCCGCTCTGGTCGAGCCGGTCTCGGCCGCCTTCGAGGCCGTCGCCGCCACGGGGACGGCGGCATGACCGCCGCGCCGGAGGGTCGCCGGCTTCTGCGTCTGGAGGTGCGCAACGCGCAGACCCCCATCGAACGCAAGCCGGAGTGGATCAAGACGAGGGCCAGGCTCGGCCCGGAGTATCAGGCGCTGCAGGCCCTCGTGAAGGACGAGGGCCTGCACACGGTCTGCCAGGAGGCCGGCTGCCCGAACATCTACGAGTGCTGGGAAGACCGGGAGGCGACGTTCCTGATCGGGGGCGCGCAATGCACCAGGCGGTGCGACTTCTGCCAGATCGACACCGGACGTCCCGCCGACTACGACACCGACGAGCCCCGCCGCGTCGCCGAGAGCGTGCATCGGATGCAGCTGCGCTACGCGACCGTGACGTGCGTCGCCCGCGACGACCTGCCGGACGGCGGCGCGTGGCTGAACGCCGAGACGGTGCGCCGGATCCACGCCGTCAACCCCGGCACCGGGGTCGAGCTGCTGGCCACGGACTTCAACGGCCGCCCGGATCTGCTCGCCGAAGTCTTCGACGCCCGCCCCGAGGTGTTCGCGCACAACGTCGAGACGGTTCCGCGCCTGTTCAAGCGGATCCGCCCCGCCTTCCGCTACGACCGGTCGCTCGGCGTGCTGACGCGGGCGCGCGACGCGGGGCTGATCACGAAGTCGAACCTCATCCTCGGGATGGGCGAGGAGCCGGAGGAGGTCCTGCAGGCTCTCCACGACCTCCACGATGCGGGCACCGACATCGTGACGATCACGCAGTATCTGCGACCGTCGCCGCGCCACCTGCCCGTCGCCCGCTGGGTCAGCCCGAAGGAATTCGCCGAGTTCCGTGCGGAGGCCGAGCGCATCGGATTCCTCGGAGTCCTCGCCGGTCCGCTCGTGCGGTCGTCATACCGCGCCGGCAGGCTCTGGGCGCAGTCGATGATCTCCCACGGACGACCGATCCCCGACGAGCTCGCACATCTCGCGGAGCGGGCCGCGGACGGCTTCGCACAGGCGGTGTGAATCAGTCGGGGCCCGCCCGCAGGCCGATCAGCCTGCTGACGACGCTCTCCACGGTGAGGACCACCGCGCAGCCGATGGCGACGGTGCCCGGGATGAAGACGAGGAGCGTGTCGATCTGCTCGGCGGCTGCGGGCAGGAAGAGCGACACCCATGTCAGCACGAGCGCGATCGCCGTGGCCGCCTCGCCCAGCAGGCTCAGCGAGACGAACGCGAGGGCGCGCCGCTGATGCCTGCGCGCGGCGCCGCGCGAGACCCGGAAGTCGATGCCGAAGAAGATCAGCAGCACCGCGAACACCGACAGCAGGACCCCCAGGTCCACCGGGCCGAGGTCGCGCATGTCAGTCGGCGCTGGTGACCGACTGCACCGCGCCGTCGGTCGCGAGGTTCACCAGAAGCACGTCGTCGGCCGCATCGGGATCGAGGGCGTATTCGAGCACCGCGAACGGCTCCGAGCCGCCGTGCTCGTCGGCGAGGATCGTCATGCTCATCAGCTGCAGCGAGCGGATCACGTCGACGTGCACGTCGCCGGAGATGTCGACCAGCTGGTCCTGAAGCTCGTCACCGAGCTGCTCCTGCTGCTGCATGATGTATTCGATCACTTCGCTGGTGCGGTCGTCGAGCTCGCTCATCATGGCCTGCCGGGCGCGCATGTCGATGTCCTCGAGGGCCGAGATCATCGCCGCGGCCACGTCCAGCGCGGCGGCCGAGACATCGTCCTGATCGGGCGCGGTGAGGTCGACGGTGACCGACTGGTCACCGAACTCCACGTTCTCGGACCAGAAGATCGATCCGTCCGGACCGGACTCCAGCAGCCCGAAGAAATCGTGCTCGATCGCCATAGCCCTATGAAACCAGCGGAAGGGGGAAGACGGTAGCCCGCCGGCGCGATCGGTCGAGCTAGTCGACCAGCGAGGCTGCGAACACGTGCGGGGTGAACCCGGTGAGGTCGTCGATGCCCTCGCCCTGCCCCAGCAGCTTGACGGGGATGCCGGTGCGCTCCTGGACCGCCAGCACGAAGCCGCCGCGGGCGGAGCCGTCCAGTTTGGTGATGACCAGGCCGGTCACGCCGGCGTGCTCGAGGAAGGCCTCGGCCTGCATCACGCCGTTCTGTCCCGTGGTCGCATCGAGCACGAGCAGCACCTCGCTGACGGGGGCCTGCTTCTCGATGACGCGCCGGATCTTCGTGAGCTCGTCCATCAGACCGCCCTTGGTGTGCAGCCGGCCGGCGGTGTCGACCAGCACGATCTCGGTGCCGGTGCGGATGGCGTGGTCGATGGTCTGGAAGGCGACGGATGCCGGGTCCTGACCCTCGCGCTCGGGACGCACGATCGCCGCCCCGCCGCGCTCCGCCCAGGTCGCGAGCTGGTCCACGGCCGCAGCGCGGAAGGTGTCGGCCGCCCCCACCACGACCGACCGTCCGTGGCGCTGCAGGAACTTCGCGAACTTGCCGATCGTCGTCGTCTTGCCGACGCCGTTGACTCCGACCACGAGCACGACAGCAGGGCGCTCGGTGAGCCGCAGCGTCGTGTCGAAGCGCGCGAAGTGCTCCTCCAGGGTCTCCTTGAGCATCCGGCGCAGATCACGCGGGTCGGTGGTGCGATAACGCTGCACCTTCTCGCGCAGCTCCTCGACGATGCGCTCGGTGATGTCGGGGCCGAAGTCGGCTGTGATCAGCGCGGTCTCCAGGTCGTCCCACGTCGATTCGTCGATCGTGGGCTTTGCGAACATGCCGCGCAGCGCGCTTCCCAATGACCAGGACTGCTGCACCATGCCTCCACCCTACGGGGCGGCGCGGTTGCTACGATCCAGCCATCGGCGACAGCCCTGGAGGGCCGGATGTACACCAATATCCTCATCACCACCGACGGCTCCGATCTCGCCCGCAAGGGGATCGTGGAAGGTCTCACCCTCGCCAAGGCACTCGGCGCCCGGGCCACGATCCTCACGGTCACCGAACCCCTCAAGCCGAGCGTCGTGCGCGCCGCACTCGAAGCCGGCCTCGAGGATCCCCTCGCCCGCTACGAGCACGAGGTGGATGCCGACATGCAGGCGCGGCTGCAGAAGTTCAAGGACGGCCATCCCGACATCGCCGGCGACGTGGAGCTGCGGCATGAGGTCGACGAGCATCCGGCGGAGGCGATCGTGCGGACGGCGGAGATCGCCGGGCACGACCTCATCGTGATGGCTTCGCACGGGCACCGCGGGCTGCGCAAGATGCTGCTGGGCAGTCAGACCGCAGAGGTGCTCGTCCGCACCACGATCCCCGTCCTCGTGGTGCGCTAGCCGGCGACCGCCTCTCGCACGCGCTGACCGACCACGGCAGAGACGCCGTCCTGACGCATCGACACCCCGTACAGCGCATCCGCGATCTCCATCGTGCGCTTCTGGTGGGTGATCACGATCAGCTGACTGCTCTCGCGCAGCTGCTCGAACACACCGAGCAGCCGTCCCAGGTTCGCGTCGTCGAGCGCCGCCTCGACCTCGTCGAGGATGTAGAACGGGCTCGGCCGAGCTTTGAAGATCGCGGTCAGCAAGGCGACGGCGGCCAGTGACCGCTCGCCGCCGGACAGCAGCGACAGCCGCTCGATCTTCTTGCCCGCCGGCCGGACCGTCACCTCGATCCCGGTGGTGAGGATGTCCTCCGGGTCCGTCAGGGCGATGTCGCCGGCACCGCCGGGGAACAGGATCGGGAAGACCTCGTGGAATGCGGTCCGGGTGTCCTCGAAGGCCGCCGCGAAGATGGTCTCCATGCGCTCGTCGAGCTCGGCGATGATCGTCAGGAGGTCCTTGCGCGTCTGGGTGAGGTCGGCCAGCTGCTCGGTGAGGAAGGCGTGCCGCTGCTCCAGGGCGGCGAACTCCTCGAGCGCGAGCGGGTTCACCCGGCCCAGCTGCGCGAGCTTGCGCTCGGCCTCCTGCAGGCGGCGGCGCTGCTGCGCCCGATCGAACGGGGTCTCCTCCTCCGCCTCCCCGCCCGCTGCGGGAATCGGCTGGTCGGGTCCATATTCCGAAATGAGAATGTTCTCGTCGAGGCCGAGCTCCGACTGGGCGCGCTCGAGGAGGCTCTGCACATGCAGCCGCTTCTCGTGGATCTGCAGCTCCAGCGAGTGGACGCCCTCGGTCACGGCCGCGAGTCGCTCGCGCACGGCCGCGTCCTGCGCGCGGAGCTCGGCGAGTTCCGCATTCTGCGCTGCGCGCTCCCGCTCGGCGTCCGCCAGTGCGATCCGCGCAGCGGCGACCGACCGATCGACCGACGCCAGCACCGCCGGCAGCTGCGCGACGACGGCCTCGGCCGCCTCTCGCCGGCGGCGTCGGATCACGGCGCGACGGGCGGCCTCGTCGGCCGCCGCGCGCTCGGCATCCCGTCGGCGCTCCAGCGCCGCCGCCTGCGCCTCGCCGGCGCGCACCCGCTCGCGCAGGGTCTCCACCTCCAGCCGCGCCCGCATCTCCGCGTCCCGCGCCGCCTCCAGCGCGCCCAGCACCTCGTCTCGTGCCGACGCATCGAGGATGGGCCGCGGCGCCTGCTCCGCCGAGGCGAGTTCGGCATCCGCGGCCTGCGCCTCGGCCTGCGCATCCGCGACCGCCGCCTCTCCCTGCGCCAGCCCCCTGGCGAGTCGCTCGCACTCGGCTGCCGCGGCCTCGTACCGCACGGTCGCACGGTTCACCCGCTCGGTGTGCGCGGCGAGGGCGGCGTCATGGGCGCGCAGCGTCTCCAGCGAGGTCTTCGTGCGCGCCCTCGCGTCGCCGAGTCGCTGCTGGGCATCGGCCAGCGCCTCGCGCAGCGAGTCGGCGACCACCCGGATCTGCTCGAGCCGGTCGTTCGCGGCATCGCGCTCCGCCGCGAGCTCCAGACGTGAGCGCCCCTGGCCGGAGCCTGCGCGCAGCGTGTGCGCGGTGACGACCTCGCCCGCTCGGGTGACGACCGTCAGCGGTGCGGCCTGTTGTGCCGCCGCGAGCGCGGGACCCGCCCCCAGCGCGGCGTCGAGATCGTCGGCCACGAGCACGTGGGCGAGCACACCGAGGATCCCCTCCGGCGCCGAGACCACGTCGCGAGCGGGGACCAGGCCGGGGATCTGCGGCAGGGCCGGTCGCAGCGGCTCGGTGTCCGCGATCGCGATGTCGACGATGCCGACGTCGTCGTCGCGCGCGGCCTCCGCGGCTGATCGCGCGGCCTCACGCGATTCGACGAGCACGCCCTCGGCGAGGGATCCCAGCGCCGCGGCGATCGCCGCTTCGAACCCCGACTCGACCTGCACCGCGTCGCCGACCAGACCGCGGATGCCCTGGACGCCTCGCGCGACCAGCTCGGTCGCGCCGCTGCGCACGTCGAGCGCCCGGCTCAGTGCCGAGCTCTGGGCGGTGAGCGCCTCGATCTCGCGCTCGGTCGAGTGCAGACGGTCGCGCAACTCGGCGACCTCGGCATCCGCCTCCGCGGCCTGGCGCTGCGCCGCCTCATACGCGGACGCGTATTCGGCTGAGGTCATGTCGGTCTCGAACTCGGGCTCGAGCCCCTCGAGCTCATCCTGAGCCTGCGCGCGACGGGCGATCGCCGCATCCAGGGCGTTCTGCTGGCGGAGGACGCCTCCGCGCACCGCGGCGAGCGTGGAGCGCGCGGCCTCCGCGGCCGCCCGCAGGCCGGTCAGCCGGAGTTCATGCTCCGAGACCAGGGCGCTCTGCGCGGCGATGTCGGCGTCCAGAGCGTCCAGTTCGGCGCGTGCGCGCGCCACCGCGCGCGTCGCCCGGTCGGCGGCGTCGGCCGCGTCGTCGACCGCCGCGGCGATCTCTGCGACCTCGGCCCGCGCCTCGTCGATGGCTGCGGCGGTCACCGTGACCGGCGCGGTCTCCTCGACGTCGCCGAGCAGTGCGAGGCGCTGGTTCGCGAGCGTGAACAGCGATCGCAGCCGCTCCTGCACCTGCTCGAGCGCGAAGGCCACCCGTCGGGATTCGTCGACGTCGGCAGAGCCCTGGCCCTGCTCGAGCACCTCGATCCGCTGCCGCGTCTGCTCCGCCCGATCCTGCAGGATCAGGCGCTCGGAGTGCCGCTCCTGCTCGGAGCGCGCGTGGTCGGCCAGCGCCGCGCGCAGCTGCGCGAGCTCGTCGGCGAGCAGTCGCGCCTTCGCATCCCGGACCACCGCAGCGATCGTGGCCGCCTCGCGCGCCACCTCGGCCTGCCGGCCGAGGGGCTTGAGCTGCCGACGGATCTCCCCGGCGAGGTCGCTGAGGCGCGTGAGGTTCGTCTCCATCGCGTCGAGCTTGCGGAGGGTCTTCTCCTTGCGCCGGCGGTGTTTGAGGATGCCTGCGGCCTCCTCGATGAATCCGCGGCGCTCCTCGGGCGACGCCTGCAGCACCGTGTCGAGGCGGCCCTGGCCGACGATGACGTGCATCTCACGGCCGAGCCCGGAGTCGCTCAGCAGCTCCTGCACGTCGAGCAGCCGGCACACCTCGCCGTTGATCGCGTACTCGCTGGCCCCGCTCCGGAACAGGGTGCGGCTGATCGTGACCTCGGAATACTCGATCGGCAGCACGCCGTCGGAGTTGTCGATCGTGAGCTGTACCTCCGCGCGCCCCAGCGGTCCGCGGGTCGCCGTGCCGGCGAAGATGACATCCTCCATCTTGCCGCCGCGCAGGGTCTTCGCACCCTGCTCCCCCATCACCCAGGCGAGCGCGTCGACGACGTTCGACTTGCCCGATCCGTTCGGCCCCACGATGCAGGTGACACCCGGCTCGAACGCGAAGGTCGTCGGCTGCGCGAACGACTTGAACCCTTTGAGCGTGACGCTCTTCAGGTGCATGGACGCGCCCTCCGCTCGGCCGGTGAATCTGCGTGTCAACGCTAGCGGAACGGCCGTCGCCGACCGCGAAGGCGAGCCGGGTTTCTGCACACGACACGCCGAGAGTGCTTGACGCGTGTATCAGGGATTCGCTAACGTGACTCCTCGCGTCAGAAGTCGAAAGGAGGTCGCCATGATGCTCACCACAGTCACCGGAATCTCGCCGGCCATCGCCGACACGCCCGCGCGCACGCGCAGCGGAGTCGGAATCGCCATGGCGACCGGGTCCTTCTGCGCTCTCGCTCACGCCGCCCGCTGATCCTCGCAGGGGCGAACTCTGCCCGCTGCCGGCCGCGCCGGCACCGGAATCGGTGATCTGAGCCGCGCTTCTCCCCGCGCGTCCCGCGCCCTCCGCGGCGCCCGCGGACCACCACGTGCGTCCGCTCCCCCGCCCTTCGGGCACCTGCCATTCATTCCTTTCGACTCGAACGAGGTCTACTCATGTCGTACCCCCAGCTCGATGTGCGAGAGCGCCAAGATCTCGCACCGCAGCATCCCTCGCTGCACGCGCCGTCCGCGCATGTCAGCCTTGCCGACCGGCTCGCCCTGCGAGTGGGTCTGTGGCTGATCCTGCGCAGCACCCAGCACGTGCAGCACCGCACCGCACACGCCGAGCACCTCGAGCTCGTGCGCCGCGAGCGCAGCCGCGAGGCGCGCGAGCTCTCCTACGAGCGCTCGCTGCGGCAGCAGCGCCCCGCGCTATGACCGCTCACGTCGCGGCACCCCACCCCCGGCGGGCCGGGGATCCCATCCCCGGCCCGCCCCCGATCCACTTCTGACGAAGAGAGACACCATGTCGACCATCACCACGGGGCTCGAGCTCCGGCCCCTCACCGTCCCGGCATCCATGGATGCCCCGGACGCACACGACTTCGCCGCGATGGTCGAGGTCCGCAACCGCATCTACCGGGAGATCTCCGGCCACGACGACCACCGCATCGCGGCGGACGAGCTGCTGGCGTACTACCAGCCCGACGGCTACCAGACGCGGCTCATGTGGCTCATCCTGCTCGACGGCGTCCTCGTCGGCCGGGTCGGCGTCGACCTGCCCCTCGAGGCGGGCTCGAAGATGGCCTACTTCCTCGTCGAGCTCCTCGAGCAGGCTCAGGGCCGCGGCATCGGGTCCACGGCCTACTCCCAGCTGGTCGAGCCCGTCGCCCGCGAGCACGGACGCACCGTGCTGCAGTCCTGGGCCGAGCAGCACGAGGCGCCCGGCCCCCGGCTGGAGGCGCCGACCGGGTTCGGCAGCGTACCGGCCGACGACCGCGCGACCCGGTTCTACCTGCGACACGGCTATCGCCTCGAGCAGGTCGAGCGCTGCAGCGCCTTCGACCTGCAGGGCTCGTTCGACGAGGTGGAGCGTCTGTTCGCCCGGGCGCAGGAGGCATCCTCCGATTACCGCGTGGTGACCTGGACGGCGCCCACCCCCGAGGAGTTCGTCGCCCGCTACGGGTGGATGAAGTCCCGCATGATCACCGACGCCCCCGCCGCCGGCCTGGAGTTCGACGAGGAGGACTGGGATGCCGCGCGCGTCGCCCAGCACGATTCCACCTACACCTCGAGCGGACGCCTGCTGCGCGTCGCGGCTGCCGAGCACATCGCCACCGGTGAGCTGTGCGCGTTCAACGAGCTGGTCATCGGCAAGGACCGCACCGAGGCGACGCACCAGGAGGACACGCTCGTGCTCAAGGAGCACCGAGGTCACCGCCTGGGCATGCTCGTCAAGTGCGCGAACCTGCTGGCCTGGCGCGACATCGCCCCTGAATCGCCACGTGTGATCACGTACAACGCGGAGGAGAATCGTCCCATGCTCGACATCAACGAGGCCATCGGGTTCGTGCCGATCTCGTACGAGGGGGCCTGGAAGAAGGTGCTCGATGACTGACACCGCCACCGTCACGATCGATCCGATCGTCGTGCCGGAGAGTCTCGAGGCCGACGACCGGGGAGTCATGCACGCGATCGCCCGCCTCGGCAACGCGGTCGCGCTGCACGACGCCGGCACGTCCGATCTCGACGACAGCGCGGAGGAGCTCCTGCCGATGTGGCAGGACGCCACCGACTTCGTGCACGTGGGGTACACCGCGTCACGAGACGGCGAGATCGCCGGCGTCGGCATCCTGCGCATGCCGGCCTCGGGTGATCGGACCGTGGAGTTCGACGTCTGGGTCGACCCGCCGCTGTGGGGCCAGGGCATCGAGGAGGCGCTGCTGGCGGTGGTCGAGGAGGAGGCGCGCCGCCGTGGCCGCCACGTGCTGCAGACCTACACCCTGCACCGCCCGGACACCGCCGGCCCGCGGCTCGACTCCCCGACCGGGTTCGGCAGCATCCCGGCCGAGGATCCGCAGACGAGGTTCCTCGTCGACCACGGCTACGCACTCGGCCAGGTCGAGCGCAACAGCGCCTTCGACCTGCGCGGCCCGTACGAGCACGTCGAGACGGTGCTCGCCGAGTCGCTCCGAGCCGCGGGGCCCGACTACCGCCTGCACGAGTGGACGGTTCCGACACCGGAGCACCTGCTCGACGGATTCGCACGGGTGCGCGGGCGCCTGGCCACCGACATGCCCGCCGGGGAGCTCGACATCGAGGAGGAGGTGTGGGATGCCGACCGGGTCCGCCGTCGCGAACAGCGCTTCGCCGCCATGGGCATGATCGTCTCCATCACCGCGGTGGAGCACGTCCCGACGGGCGAGCTGGTCGCCTACAACGACATCGGGATCCTCGCCGCGGAGCCCGACGGGGTGACGCGTCAGTTCGGGACGCTGGTGGTGAAGGAGCACCGCGGGCACCGTCTGGGCGCGATCGTGAAGTGCGCCAACCTCCTGCGCTGGCGCGCGATCGCACCGCGGTCGCCGCGGATCACGACCTTCAACGCAGAGGAGAACGCGCACATGCTCGCGATCAACGTCGAGCTCGGATTCGAACCCGTCTCCTACGCGGGCGCGTGGAAGAAGGTCATCGCCGGCTGAGTCCGGGTGCGCGGCGCTGGCAGCGCGGGCAGTAGTGGCTCGAGCGGTTCATGAACGAGACCCGTACGATCGGGCGGGCGCAGCGCGGGCACGCCTGCCCGGTCCGCCCGTATGCGTTCAGGGAGTGCGCGAAATATCCGGCCTCGCCGTTGACGTTGACGTACTGGGCGTCGAAGCTGGTGCCGCCCTCGGCGAGCGCCTTGAGCAGCACGGCGCGGGCCTCGGCGAGGAGTCGGTTCGCCGCGCGCGTTGACAGCGCGTCCGCGGGCGTCTCGGGATGGATCCGCGCGGCCCAGAGGGCCTCATCGGCGTAGATGTTGCCGACGCCGCTGAGCACGGTCTGGTCGAGCAGAACGCGCTTGATCGCGGAGCGGCTCCGCCCCAGCCTGGCGCGGAAGCGCCGGTCGTCGAAGGCCGGATCGAGCGGGTCGCGCGCGATGTGCGCCACCTGGCTCGGCACCGCCGCGACATCGGTTCCCCAGCCGCCCGCGGCACGGTCCGGGGTCGGCTCGAGAGCATCGATGGCCAGCGAGCCGAACGTGCGCTGGTCGGCGAACACGACGGCGAGCTCGCCGTGGGCGGGATGCTCGATCGTGATCCGCACCCGCTCATGACGCTCGCGCTCAGCGGCGGGATGCCGCAGCAGCAGCTGTCCGCTCATGCCCAGGTGCGCGATCATGGCCGTGGCGGGCCGGCCCGCCTCGCGGTCCAGCGGCAGCCACAGGAACTTGCCGCGGCGGGCCGCGCCGCCGATCACGCGATCGGTGAGGACTGCCTCGAAGTCGGCGGCGCCGCCGCGGTGACGGGTCAGCGCGCGTTCGTCCAGAATCAGGACGCCGGTGACCCGGGCGCCCGAGACGGCCGGCTCGAGGCCGGCGCGGACGACCTCGACCTCGGGGAGTTCGGGCATCCGTCAGCGGTCCTCGCTGAGGGTGTGCCACGCGGTCAGCGCGGCAGCCATCTCCGCGGTCTTCTTGCTGCTTCCCGTCCCCGTCGACGTCACCGGCCCCACCGTGACCGTGGCGGTGAAGACCCGGTCGTGATCGGGCCCGGTCGAGGCGATGGTGTACACCGGCGGGGTGACGCCGCGGCGCGCGGCGAGCTCCTGCAGACTCGTCTTCGGGTCCATGGCCGCGCCGTAGCGCTCGGGATCGGCGAACAGCGGCTCGACCAGCCGCAGCACCAGCTCGGTCGCGGAATCGGGTCCCGCCGACAGGTAGGCCGCCCCGATCACCGCCTCCATGGTGTCGGCGAGGATCGAGTCCTTGTCGCGCCCACCGGTCTGCTCCTCGCCGCGGCCGAGCAGCAGGTGCTCACCGAGGCCGATCGTGCGGGCGACTTCGGCGAGGGCCACGGTCGACACGACGCTTGCGCGTCGCTTCGCAAGCGCGCCCTCGTCGAGATCCGGATGCCGCCGGTACAGCATGACGGTGACAGCCTGGCCGAGCACCGCATCGCCGAGGAACTCGAGTCGCTCGTTGTGCGGGATGCCGCCGTGCTCGTAGGCGTACGAGCGGTGCGTCAGCGCGAGCGACAGAAGCTCGGGGTCGATCTCGACCCCGAGCTTCTTCACGAGCACCGGATGCTCGATGGAGATGTCGGTCACGACCGGACGGCCGGAATCAGATGTCGGCGACTTTGCGGCCCTTGTACTCGAGGAACAGCTCGGTGCCCTGCGAGTCGGTCACCACCTTCGCCTGGTGGGGACGGCTGTAGACGACCTTGCCGTTCTCGACGGTCTTGACCAGCGCGGGGGCCTCGGCCTTCCACTGCGCGCGACGCGAACGGGTGTTGGAGCGGGATACCTTCCGCTTCGGGGGGTTACCTGCCATGGCTGCTCTTCTTTCGTTTCCTAGGTCTGGGTGGGTGTCTGCTCACGCCTTGTCGGCATCGGCATCCGTCTTCAGCTCCGCGAGCGCCGCCCAGCGTGGATCGAGGGCTTCCTGCGGAGCAGCACCGGCATCCCCGCTCCGGCGCTCGCCCGTGACGGGGTCCAACCCCGGGCAATCCGGCCGGCACACCGGCTGAAACGGGAGCGACAGAACGATCGCATCCCTGACCTCGGTTTCAAGATCCACGTGGTCGTCTTGAACTTCGAGGTCGACTGCTTCGTCCCCAGGATACGCGAAAAGCTCCTGAAACTCGACTTGGAGCGGCTCGCGGATGTCGGTGAGGCACCGGCCGCAGACACCTTCGTACGCGGTGTCGATCTCGGCCGTGACCAGGATCCCCTCGTGCACCGACTCGAGCCGGGCGGCGATCTCGACCGCCTCGCCCTCGCGGACGGAGACCAGCCCCTCGCCCCAGGTCGACGGCGCAGGCGCCTCGAGGGTCGTCTCGCGCATCGCACCGGGACGGCGCACGATGTCGCGCACGTTGATGCTGAAGGGTCCGGGTCGAGGCGTTCTCACGAGGGGTGAGTCTACCGTCAGCGGATGTGCGCGCCCCCGGTGTCCAGGAACCGTGCGACCGCGGCCGGAACGTACGGCGACACGTCTCCGCCGAGACCGGCCACCTGGCGCACGAGCGAACTGGACACCAGTGCGTGCGCCGGGTCGGGGAGCAGGAAGATCGTCTCCACCTGTGCCAGATGGCGGTTCACGATCGCCATCGGCGTCTCGTACGCGACATCCACCTGCGAGCGGATGCCCTTGACCAGCACCCCTGCCCCCACATCCGTGGCGTAGTCGACGAGCAGTCCGACGCTCCACGACGCGACCGTGATGTCGCCCTCGATGTCGGCCTCGGCCACCGACTGCTCCAGGAGCGAGAGGCGCTGCGCGATCGGCAGCATCGCCTCCTTGTCCGGATTGTGCACGACGAGCACGTGCAGCTCGTCGAACAGCGCGGCCGCGCGGCGGATGACGTCCAGATGACCGAGAGTCGGCGGGTCGAAAGATCCGGGGACGACGGCGATCCTGCTGCTCATGCCCCCAGCCTATCGGGCGGGGCGATCAGCTCTTGGCGAGGGCGGCGCGCTCCTGGATGCCGACGCGCCGCTCGATCGCCGCGGCGAGTCCGGCGTGCTCGTCGAGCAGCGGGTCCGCTTCGAGGATGCGCTCAGCCTCTTCGCGCGCGAGCGCGATGAGGTCGGCGTCGGTCACCACGCGCAGCAGCCGCAGCGACGACCGCGCCCCCGACTGCGCATCGCCGAGCACGTCGCCCTCGCCACGGAGGGTGAGATCGACCTCGGCGAGCTCGAAGCCGTCGATCGTCCGCGCGACGGCTTCGACACGCTCCCGGGCGGGGCTCGGTGCGCGCGCCTCCGTGACCAGCAGGCACAGGCCCGGCACCGTCCCCCGGCCGACCCGGCCGCGCAGCTGATGCAGCTGCGAGACGCCGAAGCGGTCGGCGTCGAGGATGACCATCGTCGAGGCATTCGGCACGTCGACGCCCACCTCGATGACGGTGGTGGCCACCAGCACGTCGATGTCGCCCGCGGAATAGGCGCGCATGATGGCGTCCTTTTCGTCGGCGGGCATCTTCCCGTGCAGGGTCGCGACGCGGATCTGGTCGAATGCCGGATTGCGCGCCAGCAGGTCGGCGACCTGGACCACGCCCCAGCGCGGGCCCTGCGTCGCCCCCTCCAGCGGCAGCGCGGCGACGTCGGCGTCGTCGCCGACCGCCTTCTCGGCGTCGATGGCCGCGCACACGACGAAGGCCTGACGGCCCGCGGCGACCTCTTCGGCGACGCGGTCCCAGACCCGGCTGAACCAAGCGGGCTTCTCGGCGATCGGCGCGACGAAGGTCTCGATGCCCGCGCGGCCGGTCGGCATCGTGCGGATGGTCGAGACATCCAGGTCTCCGAACACCGTCATCGCGACCGTCCGCGGGATCGGGGTCGCGGTGAGCACCAGCGCGTGCGGGCTCGACCCCTTCGCGCGCAGCGTCTCGCGCTGCTCGACGCCGAACCGGTGCTGCTCGTCGACGACCACGAGTCCCAGATCGGCGAAGGTGGTCGTCTCGCTCAGCAGGGCATGGGTCCCCACGACGATGCGCGCCTGACCCGACGCGACCCGGAGCGAGGCCCGCCGCCGCTCGGCGGCGGACAGCTGACCGGTGAGCAGTGTGGGCATCAGCTCCGGAGCGAGCTTCGGGCCCAGCATCCGTGCGATCGTGCGCAGGTGCTGCGCGGCCAGCACCTCTGTGGGGGCGATGAGCGCCGATTGGCCGCCGGACTCTGCCACCTGGAGCATCGCGCGCAGCGCCACCAGGGTCTTCCCCGACCCGACCTCGCCCTGCACCAGCCGGTTCATCGGCCAGTCGCCGACGAGGTCGGCGGCGATCCGATCGCCCACGGTTACCTGGTCCGCGGTGCGGTCGAAGGGAAGGGCGGCGTCGAACCGCTCGAGCAGGGCGCCTGCGGGCCGACGGGTGGCCGACATCATCCGCACGAGCTGACGCTGCTGCAGCAGAGCGGTCTGCAGCACGATCGCCTCGTGCATCCGCAGCGTGCGACGCGCGGCATCCGCCTGCTGCTTGTGCTCGGGGCGGTGGATCCGCTCGATCGCCTCGCGCGCAGGCAGCAGTCCGTGGCGGAGCCGGAGGGCCTCCGGGAGCGGATCGTCCACCGGCCCCAGCCCGTCGAGCACGAGGTCGACGATGCGCTTGAGCTGCCAGCTCGCGATGCTGGCGGTCGCCGGGTAGATGGGAATCGGGGTGTTCGCGTACGCCTGCGCATCGACGGCGCTCTCGTCGTCGAACAGCTCGTAGTCGGGGTGGGCGAACTGCTGCGTGCCGCGGTACTCGCCGACCTTGCCGGAGAAGATCCCGCGGCGGCCGGGGCGCAGATCCTTGAGCCGCCAGCTCTGGTTGAAGAACGTGAGGGTGAGCTGCCCCTGCCCGTCGCTGATGACGACCTCCAGCAGCGATCCGTTGCGGTTCTTCATGCGGCGCTCCCCCGCACGGACCACCTCGGCGACGATCGTGACGTTCTCGCCGACAGGCAGCGACCGGATCGGCGTGAGCTCGCCGCGCAGCGCGTACCGCCGCGGATAGTGCGCGAGGAGGTCGCCGACGGTGCGCATGTCGAACGCCCGGCCGAGCGCGGCCGCGGTCTTGCCGCCGACGGCCCCGTCCAGACGCGAGTCGAGCGTGAACGACGGCATGCCAAGAGTCTAGGCTCGCCGTGTGACGCGGATCATCGCGGGCCGGGCCGGCTCGCTCGTGCTGGATGTCCCCGGCTCCGGCACCAGGCCCACGAGCGATCGGGTGCGCGAGTCCCTGTTCGGCGCGCTGGAGTCGGCCGACCTGCTGCGCGGTGCCGCGGTGCTCGACCTCTATGCGGGTTCGGGTGCGCTCGGGCTCGAAGCCGCGAGCCGGGGGGCGGCCTCTGTCGACCTCGTCGAGCGGGCCGGCGCGGCCGCGGCAGTCGTGCGGCGCAACGTCGCGAAGGTGGCGAGAGCCATCGGAGAGGATGCCGCGCTGCGCGTGCACGCGACAGCGGTGAAGGCCTTCCTGCACGGCGCGTCGGGCAGCTTCGACCTCGTCTTCATCGACCCGCCGTACGACATCGGCGAGGCCGAGCTCACCGCGGCGCTGCAGTCGCTGACGCCCCTGCTCGCACCGGCGGCCACGGTCATCGTCGAGCGCGCGTCCCGCTCGGCGCGACCGACTCTTCCTGACGGACTCGTGCACGTGCGCGACAAGCGCTACGGCGACACCGCGCTGTGGTGGCTCCGTGCAGGCGAACCCCCGGTTGACGGTCAGCCCGTCGCCGAGTCCCAGTCCCGGTAGGGGTCCCAGCCGGCGCGCCCTGCGTACGGCTCGCCGTCGACGAGCAGCGGCTCGCTGCCGCGCTCGCGCACCGCGCCGATGAGGCGGAAGCCCGGGGGCAGCGCCGCGCCCGGCGGAAACGCCGCGAGCAGCGCGTGGTCCTCTCCCCCGTCGACCGCCCATCCGCGGCGCGGGCCGAGTGCCACGCTGTCGATCGCGATCGTCACTCCGGAGGCGTCCGCCATGCGGGTGGCGTCGAGCGCGATGCCGTCCGAGACATCCATCATCGCGGTCGCTCCGGCATCCGCCGCGACCGGCCCCAGGCCGATGGGCGGTGAGGGTCGCAGCTGCGTGTGCACGCAGGCGATCTCGCCGGGATCGAGCTCGTCGTACGCGACGGGCACGGGCTCGCCGTCGAGATCGCGGAAGCGCCGGAACAGCACGTCCAGTCCGCGCGCGGCGGCGCCGGCCTCTCCCGCGAGTGCGACGACGTCGCCGGGGCGCGCGCCGGAGCGTCGGACAGGATCGCGTCCCTCGAGGGTGCCGAGCGCGGTGACGGCAATCGTGAGGGTGTCGGACACGGTGAGGTCTCCACCCTCGACGGCGCAGCCGGGCGCGAGCTCGTCGCAGGCCGCCCGCAGCCCCCGTGCGATCCCCTCGACCATCGACAGGCGGGTGTCGTTCGGCATGGCGAGGGCCACGAGCAGCGCGGTGGGACGCGCGCCCATCGCGGCGATGTCGGCGAGGTTGACCGCGGCCGCCTTCCAGCCCAGGTCGTACGGGGCCGACCACGCGAGACGGAAGTCCGGTCCGTGCACGAGCGTGTCCACGCTGGCGACCACCCGTCCGTCCGGCGCGGCGAGCACGGCGGCGTCGTCTCCTGGCCCGACGAGCGCGGCGCTGGGAGCGAGACCGGACAGGATGCCGCGGAGGATCTCGCCTTCGGAGAGGTCGCCGACCCGGGGATCCTCGGCGGGCTGGGCGGGCATCCACCCAGCGTAGCGAGCGCCGTGCAGCACGGCGCGGTCGTCACCGGGAGAGCACGTCCGCGTGGTCGGGGGTGAAGTGGAGGGTGGGTGGTGCGCGGTCGGCGTAGGTGCGGCCGGTGGGGCTGGTCCAGGTGAGGGTGCCGTGGTCGTCCTGGTGGACGGTCCAGTGGGTGTGGTGTTTGAGCATGTGGTGGCGCCGACACAGGTGGGCGAGGTTGCAGCCGGTGGTGGGGCCGCCGTGGACGTGGTCGACGGTGTGGTCGATGTCGCACCGCCAGACCGGCATCCGACAGCCGGGGAACCGGCAGTGCTCGTCCCGTGCCCGGAGGTGGCGGCGCTGGGCTTCGGTGGGGAACCGGCGGTCGGCGGCGACCACCGCCCCGGTGACCGGATCGGTGAGCACCCGCTCCCACAGGGACGCCGCCCCAGCCAGGTGCCGAGCGGTCTCGGGGTCGATCGGGCACTTCCCGGTCAGCATCGCCGGGGTGCGGGACTTCTGCCCGATGAGCGTGAGCACAGGGACGGTGATCTGCACGATCCCGCGCAGCGCCCCGACCCCGTCGTCACCGTCCCGGTCCGCGGCGTCGGCGGTGGGATGCCCCGTCAGCAGCAGGTCGGCGAGCAGGTCGGCCCGGAGCTGATCCAGTGTCCGCACCTGCGCAGCCGTGGCCGCGTCGTCCGAGATGCCGTCATGGTCACCGTCGCGTTCGGTGTCGCGCAGGGTGCGTGCCATCTGGGTGAGTCGGTCGTGGATCCCGAACGCCAGGGCCGCAGGCAGGTGCGCGGTGACCGTACCCATCCCGTCATCCCCGGCGCGCACGTCGACGCGCCGGTCCTGCCGCGCCACGCGGTGCCGCTCCGCCAATGTCACCGGGTGCAGCTGCTCCGCCAGCGCCTTCGCATGCATCCGCAGCCGCCCGGTCGTGGTCGGCCCGGTCGCCAGGTCGAGCACGAGGGACTCGAACTCCGCCCGCGCCGCATCGTCGTCCAGCCCACGCCCCTCGTCGACGATCACCATGGCCTGGGAGCGGGAGACCCGCCCCGCTGCGAAGGCGTCGTACGTGGACGCGAACCGGTCCCGCAGGGCTGCTGCGTCGGCCATGTGCCCGGCGACGGTGCGGTCGCTCATCCCTGCGGCGCAGGCGAGTTCTGCGGCCATCGACCGCACCCGCAGGTCCGGTGTCGCGCCCTGCGTGCCGTCGGCGAGCGCATAGTCGAGGGCTTCCGCCAGCACCCGCTGCGTGACCGCCTCCCACCGAGCCACTTGCGCGACCGCGTGCTCCCACTGGGCGAGCAGCTGCTCGCGGTGCAGCGCATCCGCCTCCAGCAGCGGGGCCGGCACCGTCGACGACTCGACCGCCTCCGGCTCGACCCAACTCTCCGCGCGGGAAGCCCGCTCCGCCCACAGCTCCATCGCCACGTCGGCGGGGAGCTCGGCGACCTCGGACATGAGGACAGCATGACAGCAACATCCGACATCCATTCGACGCTCCGCGCATCAGCACGGAGAGGACAGTGATATATGACGACGAGCCCGCCGTCACCGGCATCCCGCCGAGGTTAGGCTGGAGACGTGCGCCTGTTCGGTCGATCCCTCGTCGTCGCGGCGCTTGCGGCATCCCTTCTCGGCCTCGCATCCTGCAGCTCGACGGTGTCGATTCCGCCTGCGCCGGATGCGAACAACCCGCTGTGCGCCGACGTGTCGGTGCGCCTTCCCAAGGTTGTCGACGGGATGCAGCGGCGCTGGACCGACGCCCAGGCGACGGGGGCGTGGGGCGACCCCACGACCGTCATCCTCGCCTGCGGCGTGATGCCCCCCGGCCCGACAACGCTGGAGTGCGTCACGATCGAGGGCGTCGACTGGATCATCGACCCGAGCGACGAGCCCAACTACCGCTTCACCACCTACGGGCGCACCCCCGCCGTCGAGGTGTTCCTCACCTACGACCCCGCGACCACCTCGAGCGCCGAGGTGCTGCGCGCGTTCACCTCCGCCGTGTCGGGGCTGCCGGTCGACGGGCAGTGCACGGCCCGCGGCGGCGAAGACTCCTAGCGGGGACCGCGCGCAAGGCCCGACTCGATCAACTCCTCGATGAGCCGGGGGTACGTCATCCCCGACGCGATCCAGCATCGGGGGAACATCGAGATCGGCGTGAAACCGGGCATCGTATTGACCTCGTTCACGAAGAACTCGGTGCCGGTGTAGAAGAAGTCGACGCGGGCGAGACCTTCGCCGCCGACCGCCTCGAAAGCGCGCGCCGCGATCCGCTGCATCTCGGCGAGCTCGCCGTCATGCAGCTGCGCCGGGCAGACCAGATCGATGCCGGGCGCGCCCAGGTACTTCGCCTCGAAGTCGTAGAAGTCCCTGCCGCTCACGACGATCTCACCGGCCACGCTCACGCGCGGCGCATCGCCGTCGCGGCCCTCGAGCACACCGCACTCCAGTTCGCGGCCGGCGACGGACTCTTCGACGAGCACGGTGGAGTCCTCGGCGAACCCGGTCTGAAGCGCCGTCTCCAGGTCGTCCCACGACTCCACCTTCGACACGCCCACGCTGGAGCCCGCGCGGGCGGGCTTGACGAACACGGGCCACTCCATCGCGCGGATGCGCTGCTCCCACATGCGCCGGCTGCGCGCCCAGCCCGCCTGGGTCAGGGTCAGCCAGGGCACCACCGGCACGCCCGCCGAGCGCAGCACGCTCTTGGTGGTGTGCTTGTCCATCGCCATCGCCGACATCAGCACGCCGGCGCCGATATACGGGATGCCGAGCAGCTCGAGCAGGCCCTGAATGGTGCCGTCCTCGCCGAATCGGCCGTGCAGGATCGGGAACACCACGTCGATGGCGCCCAGCGAGCGCTCCCCCGCGTCGGTGCGCACCCGCAGCTCGCGGGACGCCGCGGAGTCGGGCCAGACGATCCGCGTCCCGTTGTCGACGACCTCCGGCAGACGCTCCGGGTCGAGGGCGAACTTGTCCGGGTCGTCGTCCTCGAGGACGAAGGCACCCTCGCGGGTGACGCCGATCGGGATCACCCGGTAGCGGTCACGATCGATCGCCCGGAGCACGCCTCCCGCCGTAGCGGAGCTGATCGAGTGCTCGCTGGAGCGACCGCCAAAGAGCACCGCCACCGCCGTTCTGCCCATTCTGCGTCCTCTCTCCCTTGGGAGTGTCGTCGTCGGTCGTCAGGTGCGGTGCGATGTTGCGCGGGTCCATCGTGCCCTCGAGCACGCGCTTTACCTGCTCGACGATCGGCATCTCGACTCCGGACTCCTTCGCGAGCTGAAGGATCGGCGCCACCGATGCCAGCCCCTCTGCGGTCTGCTGCATCTGCTTGACCACATCTTCGAACCGGTACCCCTGGCCGAGGAGCCGGCCGGCGGTGTTGTTGCGCGACAGCGGCGACTGGCACGTGGCGATGAGGTCGCCGAGCCCGGCCAGTCCCTGCAGGGTCTCGGCCTCGGCGCCCTGTGCGACCGCGAAATCGGTCATCTCGACGAGTCCGCGCGTGATGATCGATGCTTTGGTGTTCTCGCCGTAGCCGACACCGTCCACGATGCCGATGGCGACGGCGATGAGGTTCTTGAGCACCCCGCCGAACTCCGTGCCGATGACATCGGTGTTGACGAAGGTGCGGAAGTAGCTGTTGCGAGCCCGCCGCGCCACGGCATCGGCCGTCTCCTGGCTGACGGACGAGATGACCGCCGCCGTCGGCTCCTCGCGCGCGATCTCCAGGGCGAGGTTAGGGCCGGAGGCCACGGCGATCCGCTCCGGCGCACAGCGCAGCTCCTGCTCGATCACCTGGCTCATGCGCAGCCCGCTGCGGCGCTCCACGCCCTTCATGAGCGAGACGATGGGCGCCTCGGTCTCCGCCACGAGGGGGCGCACGCCCTTCAGGTTCTCGCGCAGCGCCTGGCTCGGCACCGACAGATACACCTGCTCGGCGCCCTCGAGCGCCTCGGACAGGTGGTGGGTGGCGTGCATGTCGCGCGGCAGGTTGATGCCCGGCAGATACCGGCTGTTGCGCTTGGCCTCGTCGATCTCCTGTGCGAGTTCGGGGCGGCGCGCCCAGATCGTCACGTCCGCGCCGCCGTCGGCGAGGATCTTGCCGAAGGTCGTGCCCCAGCTGCCCGCGCCGAGGACGGTGACGCGGGGCTGCTTCGACGGCATCCTACGACTCAAAGCGCCCCGTCTCGGTCTGCCGATGCGATGCCGGGTTCCAGCGTTCGGCGGGCGGCTCGGCGCCCCGGACTGCGCCCACGAGGCGGGCGAGGGCATCCATGAGGCGCGTCGTCCCCTGCGCGAGGCCCGCGGGAGATGTCTGCGCGCCGGCCAGGTCGCCGAGGTCGATCGGCTCGCCCACCACCACGGTCACCTCGCGCCGTCGCGGAAAGCGCAGCTTCCCGTAGCGCGGCATGATCTCCTGCACGCCCCAGTGGGCGAAGGGGATGAGCGGGATGCCTCCGGCCGCCGCGAGCCGGACAGCGCCGGTCTTGCCGCGCATCGGCCACAGGTCGGGGTCTCTGGTGAGGGTGCCCTCCGGGTAGACGATGACCCCGCGCCCGCGCTCGACCAGCTCGGCCGATGTCTGCAGCGTCTGCTTGGCCGACGCCGCCGAAGACGAGCGCGCCACGGGGACCATGCCGGTCGCGCGCAGCGCCCAGCCGAGCACCGGCACGCGGAACAGGCTCTCCTTGGCCATGAACCTCGGCGCGCGGCCCAGTCGCCACACGGCGACCGCGACGATGAGCGGGTCGAACTCGCTGTTGTGGTTCGGGGCGACGACGTACGCGCCCTCCTGCGGCAGATTCTCGGCACCCTCGATGCGGATCTTGGCGAACAGGCCCACCAGCGGGACCACGACCACCGCCAGGACCCAGAAGACGCTGGGGCGGGTCTTCTCGGTGGAGGCGCGCCGATGCGCCGCGGAGCGCGCCACCGTCACCCCACGATGTCGAAGTCGGCGCCGAGATCCTTCAGCTTGGCGAAGAGCTTCTCGTAACCCCGCCGGATGATCCCGATGTTGCGCACGGTCGATTCCCCTTCGGCGGCCAGCGCCGCGATGACGTAACTGTAGCCTCCTCGCAGGTCGGGGACGACGACGTCCGCGCCGTGCAGCGGCGTGGGGCCGTTGATCACCGCGGCCTGCTCGAGTTCGCGCCGCGGCACGCGACGCGTCCCGCCTTCGAGTCCGTGCGGGTGCACGACGATGTCGGCGCCCATCTTGTTCAGTGCGTCGGTGAAGCCGAGCCGGTTCTCGTACACGGTCTCGTGCACGACCGATCGGCCGTGCGCCTGGGTGAGCGCGACGATGAGCGGCTGCTGCCAGTCGGTCATGAACCCGGGGTGCACGTCGGTCTCCACCGTCACCGCGCGCAGGTCGCCGTCGCGGCGGAAGAGGATCCCGTCCTCGCGCACATCGAAGTCTCCGCCGACCTTGCGCACCACGTTGAGGAACGTGAGCATCTCCTGCTGCTTGGCGCCCCCGACGAAGATCTCGCCGTCCGTGGCCAGCGCCGCGGCCGCCCAGCTCGCGGCCTCGTTGCGATCGAAGATCGCCCGGTGCTCGTAGCCGCGCAGGCTGTCGACGCCCTCGATGAGGATGACACGGTTCGGCTCGTAGGCGATGATGGCGCCCATCTTCTGCAGCACCGCGATCAGGTCCATGATCTCGGGCTCGATGGCGGCGTTGCGCAGCTCGGTGACGCCCTTGGCGCGCACCGCGGTCAGCAGCACCTGCTCGGTCGCCCCGACGCTCGGGTAGGGCAGGCGGATGTCGGCTCCGTGCAGGCCGTCCGCTGCGGAGAGGCGGATGCCTTCGTAGCTCTTCTCCACGGTGGCGCCGAACGCGCGCAGCGCGTCCATGTGGAAGTTGATCGGCCGGTCGCCGATGCGGCAGCCGCCGAGATCGGGGATGTAGGCCTCGCCCAGCAGATGCAGGAGCGGTCCGCAGAACAGGATCGGGATGCGGGAGGCCCCCGCGTGCGCGTCGATCTCTTCGAAGTGCGCCGACACCGCTCCGCTGGGATCGAGGTGCAGGGTGCCGTCCTCATCGCCGTCGCGGACGTCGACGCCGTGAACCTTCAGCAGCGAGCGCACGACCTGCACGTCGCTGATGTCGGGCACATCCTTGAGAGTGCTCGTGGTCTCGCCGAGCAGGGCCGCCACCATCGCCTTGGTGACGAGGTTCTTGGCCCCCTTGACCTCGACACGCCCGCGCAGCGGGCGACCGCCGCGGATCCGCATGGTCTCCGGCTGTGGAAGAGTGCCCTCGTCCGGTGTGCGCGCCGGCTGTGCGTCGCCAACGAGGGTCTTCATGCGATGGGCCTCACTTCGTTCGGAGATCGTGTGCACTCCCCCTCGTGCGGGGACGCGCGGGCATCAGCGGACGGGTATCGTCCGTGGCCGCCACGCCTCTCGGCGGGCCTCGAACTGCGCGATCTTGTCTTCGCTGCGCAGTGTGAGCCCGATGTCGTCGAGCCCCTCGAGGAGCCGCCACCTAGTGTAATCGTCGATCTCGAACTCCACTCGGAGACCTCCCAGCATTGCGGTGCGCGTCTGAAGGTCCACCGTCATCTGCGAGCCCGGCTCCGCCTCGAGGGCCGCCCAGAGCGCCTCGGCGTCGGCCTCGCTGATGACGCCCGTGAGCAGGCCCTGCTTGCCGGCGTTCCCGCGGAAGATGTCGGCGAACCGCGGACTGAGCACGACGCGGAAGCCGTAGTCGCGCAGCGCCCACACGGCGTGCTCGCGACTGGAGCCGGTGCCGAAGTCGGGACCGGCCACGAGGATGCTGGCGCCCTGATGCGCCTCGTGGTTCAGCACGAACTCGGGATCCTGCCGCCAGCTCGCGAAGAGCGCGTCCTCGAACCCGGTCTTGGTGACGCGCTTGAGGTAGACCGCCGGGATGATCTGGTCGGTGTCGACGGCGGAGCGCTTCAGCGCGACCGCGACGCCGGTGTGGGTCGTGAACTTCTCCATGTCAGGCCTCCACCTTCTCGCGCGCGGGCAGGTCGGACGGACTGGCGAGGCGCCCCATGACGGCGGTGGCGGCCGCGACCAGCGGCGACACCAGGTGCGTGCGGCCGCCCTTGCCCTGACGGCCCTCGAAATTGCGGTTGCTCGTGGAGGCGCAGCGCTCGCCCGGTGCGAGCTGGTCGGGGTTCATTCCCAGGCACATCGAGCACCCCGCGAACCGCCACTCCGCGCCGAACTCCTCGAAGACCTTGTCGAGCCCTTCCGCTTCGGCCTCCAGTCGCACCCGGGCGGAACCGGGGACGACCATGACCCGCACGCCGTCGGCCTTCCGTCGCCCCTCGATGACCGAGGCGAAGGCGCGCAGATCCTCGATGCGGCTGTTCGTGCACGAGCCCATGAACACCGCATCGACGGGGATGTCCTTCATCCGCGTGCCGGCTGTCAGATCCATGTACTCCAGTGCGCGCTCGGCTGCGGCGCGCTCGTTGGGGTCGGCGAAGCTCGACGGGTCGGGCACGCTGTCGTTCAGCGGCACGCCCTGGCCGGGGTTCGTGCCCCAGGTGACGAACGGCTCGAGCTCGTTCGCGTCGAGGAACACCTCGGCGTCGAAGACCGCGCCCTCGTCGGTGGGGAGCGTCCGCCAGTAGGCGACGGCATCCTCCCAGTCCTGGCCCTGCGGCGCATGCGGCTTGTCCTTGACGTACGCGAACGTCGTCTCGTCGGGCGCGACCATCCCGGCGCGCGCGCCCGCCTCGATCGACATGTTGCAGATCGTCATGCGGCCCTCCATCGAGAGGGCGCGGATCGCGGAGCCGCGGTACTCCAGCACATAGCCCTGTCCGCCGTTGGTGCCGATCTTGGCGATGACCGCGAGGATGATGTCCTTCGCTGTGACACCGGGCTTCAGCTCGCCCTCGACCGTGATCGCCATCGTCTTGAAGGGCTTCAGCGGCAGGGTCTGGGTGGCCAGCACATGCTCGACCTCGCTGGTGCCGATGCCGAACGCCATCGCGCCGAACGCGCCGTGCGTCGAGGTGTGCGAGTCGCCGCAGACGACCGTGATGCCGGGCATCGTCAGTCCGAGCTGCGGACCCACGACGTGCACGATCCCCTGCTCGGTGTCGCCCAGCGGGTGCAGGCGCACCCCGAACTCCTCGGCGTTGCGGCGCAAGGTCTCGATCTGGATGCGGCTGGTGGGATCGGCGATCGGCCGGTCGATGTGCAGGGTCGGCGTGTTGTGGTCCTCGGTGGCGATCGTCAGGTCGAGCCGGCGGACCGGGCGGCCTTCCGCGCGCAGACCGTCGAACGCCTGCGGACTGGTCACCTCGTGCACCAGGTGCAGGTCGATGTAGATCAGATCCGGCTCGCCGTTCTCGCCTTTGACGACGAGGTGGTCGTCCCACACCTTCTCGGCGAGGGTGCGCGGTCGATCGGGGATCGCAGGGGCAGGGGTGCTCATGAGTGTCGTTCTCCTGATCAGAGGGGAGTCAAGCCCGCGACGGACTCCGCGACGAGGGTGGCCTGTTACGAGGTCTCGTCGCGGCCGCTAAGGAGAAGGCGAGCGATCCGCATCGACGTCAGGATATCACCGGCCTGTGCCCACCCCGCGCTTGTCGCGGTTCGCGGCGATCAGGCTCGCGATGGTCGCCACGGCCATCGCCGCGACGATGACGCCCAGCGACACCCAGGTCGAGATCTCGGGAGCCCACTGGACCGGCTGCCCGCCGTTGATGAAGGGCAGCTCGTTCACATGGAGCGCGTGGAAGAACAGCTTCACGCCGATGAACGCGAGGATGAAGGCGATCCCGTAATGGAGGTACCGGAGCCGATCGAGCAGTCCGCCCAGCAGGAAGTAGAGCTGACGCAGCCCCATCAATGCGAACACGTTGGCGGCGAACACGATGAACGCGCTCTGCGTGATGCCGAAGATCGCGGGGATCGAGTCGATGGCGAACACGAGGTCGGTGAAGCCGATCGCGAGGAACACGAGGATCATCGGCGTCCAGGTCTTCTTCCCGTCGACGACGGTGCGCAGCTTCGCGCCGTCGTAGTCGTTGTCGATCTCGATGAAGCGGCGCAGGAACCGCACGATGCCGGTCTCCGTCGCCGCATCGCTCTCCGGTTTGCCGGGGAACGCCTGGCGCCACGCGGTGTAGACCAGGAACAGGCCGAAGATGTAGAAGATCCAGCTGAAGTTCTGGATGAGGGCGGCCCCGGCGAGGATGAACAGGCCGCGCAGCACGAGCGCGACGATGATCCCCACCATCAGCACCCGCTGCTGGTATCGCCGCGGCACCGCGAACTGGGTCATCAGCAGGACGAACACGAAGAGGTTGTCCACCGAGAGGCTGTACTCGGTGAGCCACCCGGCGATGAACTGGCCCGCCGCATCGGCTCGATCCCCCTGGGCGGACAGGAACAGGAGCAGCGCGAAGACGAGGGCGAGTGCGACGTAGAAGCCGACCCACGCGGCCGCCTCCCCCATCTTCGGAATGTGGGGCCGCTTGATGATGATCAGCAGATCGGCGATGAGGATGGCCGTCATCACCGCCATCGAGGTGATCTCGAACCAGACGGGGATCTCGAAGGTCATGCAGGGATCTCTCGGGTCGGTGGGATTCCGACAGTCTCTCCCCCGCGCGGATCGCGGTGCGCACCCGGAGCGCCGATGACGGGGCTCGTGATGACGAGTGCGCGTTTGCGGGATACTCCCTCTCGCTCGCAACAGGATACAGCCGCATGAGACGATTCCGCGGCGGACGACACTGACCTGCTGAGAGACAATGGTGCTCCGCCAGACGGACGGACGAGGAATGGCCGAGCGGGCAGAAGACGATGCGACGCTCGTGGCGCGGGCCGCGAGCGGGAGCGAGCATGCCTTCCGCACGCTCTACCGCGCCTACGTGCGTCCCGTCTACTGGCTCGCCCACGGGCTGGTCGGCGATCCGTCGGACGCGGAGGACGTGACCCAGGAGACGTTCATGGCGGCGTGGCGCAGGCTTCCCGAGCTGGAGCTGGAGAGCGACTCGCTGCTGCCGTGGCTGGCCACGATCTGCCGCTTCCAGGCCGCCAATCGCATCCGGCGGCAGCGCCGCGACCGCGAGCACACCGCCGCCGCGGCCGACGAGAGCCTGCCGGCCACGGTGGATGTCGAGCACCAGGTCGCCACGACGCTGCTGGTCGACCGGATCCTCGATGCGGTCCGCGGGCTCAGCCCGCTCGATCAGCAGATCTTCCGGCTCTGCGCCGCCGAGGGGTACGCGTATCAGGCGGCCGCCGACGAGCTCGGAGTCAGCCACGGCGTCGTGCGCAACCGTCTCTCCCGCATCCGCACGCATGTGCGTGCGGCGACCGGAACGGAGGGCGCATGAGCACTCGAGACGGCATCACCCCGCCCCCGCTGCCCGAGCTCAACGACGAGCGCATCGACGAGATCGAACAGGCCCTGTTCGCCGGCATCGCGCGCGAGCGTGAGGCGCGTCAGGATCGCGAGCGGCGAGAGCACGAGAAGCGGGCGCGTCGCCGACGCACCGTCTGGTGGACCACCGCTGCCGCCGCCGTCGTGATCGTCGCGGCCGCCGCCATCGGCCCCGCGCTCGGCGGGCTCACGATGGCGACCGGCGGCGCGGACACCGCCGAGACGAGCGCGGGCGACAGGGCATCGGTCGACCCGGCGGCGGGCGGATTCGTCGGCGACGGGGCCGAGGAGGCGAGCAGCGCCGAGGCGACCGGGCCGGTGTCCCCCGCCGATCGCGAGATCATCGCCACGGCACAGGCGACCGTGCAGGTCGACGATGTCGCGGCGGCGGCCCAGCGGATCGGGGCGGCCGCCCAGCAGCGCGGCGGATACGTCGAGTCCATGAGCATCGGCGAGGAGGGCCCGGTCGTCTTCGACGAGCGCATGGGCGAGGTCATGCCCTACCCGGTCTCGGGCGCCTGGATCACGGTCCGGGTTCCCGCCGACGAGCTCACGGGCGCGATCGACGAGCTTTCGGCGCTCGGCACCGTCGTGTCGTCGTCGATCAGCCGCCAGGACGTGACCGAGCAGGCGGTCGACCTGCGGGCGCGCATCGACGCCCTCAGCGCCTCGGTCGACCGGCTCACGGAGCTGATGGGACAGGCGGGCAGCGTCGCCGATCTGATCGCGGCCGAGAGCGCCCTCTCGCAGCGACAGGCCGAGCTCGAGTCGTACCAGCAGCAGCTGCAGAGCCTGGAGAGCCAGGTGTCCCTGTCGAGCCTCACCGTGTCGCTGACGCCGGTGACCGAACCGGTCACGGCCGATCCGGCCGGGTTCGGCGACGGGCTGGTGACCGGGTGGAACGGTCTGGTGGCCACCCTCAACGCAGTCGTGGTCGCTGTGGGCTTCCTGCTGCCCTGGCTGGCGGTCGCAGCGGTCACCGCCGTCGTCGTGTGGGCCATCGTCCGGGCTCGGCGGCGCGGGGGCGGCCGCGGCGACACGGACGCGGACGCCCACGCGGATGTCGGCGGCAGCGAGTAGAAACGGACCATGTCGAAGACGCGTGAGTGGCTGGACGGCTACGTCCGGGCGTGGAAGTCCAAAGATCCCGCCGACGTGCGGGCGATCTTCACCGACGACGCCGAGTACTGGTTCCGCCCCGACTCCGCCGACCCGGTGCGCGGCATCGACGCCATCGTCCGCATGTGGGCGGAGGAGGAGGAGCCCGCCGAACCTGCTTTCGAGCTCGACGTGCTCGTGGAGGACGAGAACGTCGGCGTCGTCACGGGCTGGGTCGACTACCCGGGCCATCAGCTCTACCGGAACATGTGGGAGGTCCACTTCGGCGAGGACGGGCGGGCCCGTCGGTTCGTGGAGTGGTACATGACACCGCACGACCCGCAGCAGTGACGGCGATCAGGACTCCGCGTGCCACAGGGCGCGGTAATACCTGATGCGCTCCGGATCGGGCGCGATGCCGTAAGCGTCGAAGAGTTCGTTCTGATGCCCTGCGCCGAAGTTCCAGTCCAGGCTCATCGACGCCACCGCGAGGTCGGCCCAGCGGTCTCCCACGGCGAGGTCGCCGAAGTCCACGTTCCCGGTCCATTCGCCCGCCGCGCTGATGAGTGTGTTCGGCGCGCACGCGTCGCCGTGCACGACGACGGGGTCGACGAGGGGCGGTCGCGGACCCAGGGCCGCAGGCATCCGCCCCACCCAGCTCTCTTCCGTCCAGGCCCTGGGCAGCTCCTTTGCCGGCAGCGCGTGGAGGGCGCGAAGTCCGGCGGCGATCGCCCGGATCGCCGGGGCCGGGTCGTCCCGCCAGGGCTCGCCGATCGCGTGCGAGCCGGGCAGAGCCGCGGTCACGAGCCACTGCGCCTCCTCGTCGGCGTCGTACTCGATCACCCGGGGAGCGGGATGCCGGCCCGCCAGCCAGTCCAGCCGCGCCCGCTCGCGCGCCAGGTCGATGCCGGTCGATCGCGGATTCCACTTGACGACGCGGTCTCCGACTCGGAAGGTCAGCCCACCGAGCTCATTGCGCCAGAGCAGTCGCGCCTCGGCGCCCCCGGCGATCGCTGTGACGGCGGCGGGCAGTCGGGGCACGTCGTCAGCCTACGGCGCGCCCGCGGCGACGCGTGTCAGAGGTGCTTGCCGCCGGTGACCGGCAGCACCGCACCGGACACGTACGACGCCGACTCCGACGCGAGGTAGACGTAGGCGCCCGCGAGCTCGGCGGGCTGCCCCGCACGCCCCAGCGGTGTGTCCTGACCGAACGTGGCGAGCCGCTGCGCATCCCACTCCGTCGCCGGGATGAGGGGGGTCCAGACCGGACCGGGGGCGACGGCGTTCACGCGCACGCCCTGCGGCCCGAGCTCCTCGGCCAGCGCTCGCACGAACGCCACCTGCGCGGCCTTCGTCATCGCGTAGTCGATGAGGCTCGGCGACGGACTGAACGCCTGGATCGACGACGTCACGATGATCGACGACCCCGGCGGCAGGTGCGGGACGGCCGCCCGCGCCGTGAACAGCAGTCCGTACAGGTTGGTCTGGAACACCCGGTCCATCTCGGCCGTCTCGAGGGTCGCCAGGCTGTCGCGGTCCTTCTGGTAGCCCGCGTTGAGCACGAGGATGTCGAGCCCGCCGAACTCTTCGACCACCGCGTCGACGATCGAGGTCGCGAACCCCTCTTCGCGGACGTCGCCTGCGATGCTGAGGCCACGCCGCCCGGCCTGCTCGACGAGCCGCTCGGTGTCGTCGGCGTTGTCCTGCTCCTCGGGCAGATGCGCGATCCCGACATCAGCGCCTTCCCGCGCGAAGGCGATCGCCACGGCGCGTCCGATGCCCGAGTCGCCCCCGGTGATCAGGGCACGCCGGCCCTCGAGCCGTCCGCTGCCCCGATAGGTGTCCTCGCCGTGGTCGGGCGTGGGCATCGTCGCGTCGGTGTCGCCCGGCTGAGACTGCTGCTGCGCGGGGAAGCCCTCGTCGCGGTGCTTGTCCCGGGGGTCTTGGCGTGTGGTGTCGGCGGACATCTCATTCCCTTCGTTCGCCGCCGACGCTACGCGGACCGTCTCGGCGGGCCGACCCCCTTGACGATGCGCGTCGTCGTGACCTAACCATCGGCAGGAAGCCTCCCGTAGCATCCGTCATCCGCGCGTGCAATCCCCGTCTCCTCCGGCGTGGCTCGACGTAGTTTGGGGCGAGACGGAGGAGATGACATGGCGTCGACAACCAAGACCACCAGCAAGACGAAGTCCAAGGCGAAGGCCGACTCGGTGGCCAAGCGCACCAAGCGCCGCCCGGCAGGAGGTGCCGGCCTGACCGCCGAGCAGAACGCCGAGAGCGGCTTCCGCGCATCCCGCACGCTGAGCGAGAACCTGCAGAAGGTGCTCGTCGACCTGATCGAGCTGTCGCTGCAGGGCAAGCAGGCGCACTGGAACGTCGTCGGCAGGAATTTCCGCGACACGCACAAGCAGCTCGACGAGGTCATCGCGGCGGCGCGCACGTTCAGTGACACCGTCGCGGAGCGGATGCGGGCGCTGCACGCGCTTCCCGACGGTCGCAGCGACACCGTCGCCGAAACGACGACCCTGCCCGAATTCCCCGCGGGAGAGGTCTCGACCTCCGACGTGGTCGACCTCATCACCGAGCGCATCGAGGGCGCGGTGTCGACCTGTCGCGACGTGCACGACGCCGTCGACGAGGAGGATCCGACCAGCGCCGACATCCTGCACGCGATCATCGAGAGTCTCGAGCAGTTCGCCTGGATGGTCAGCGCCGAGAACCGCGTGCCGGCAGCCGGCTGATCAGGAGCACCGATGGTCACCGCGCTCGCGCTGAACTGCACCCTGAAGCCGTCTCCCGAGCCGTCCAGCACGTCCGTGCTGCTCCACCAGGTCCTCGATGCCCTGGCCGAGCACGGCGCGAGCGGCGAGCAGGTGCGGGTCGTCGATCACGACGTGCGGCCCGGTGTCGACAAGGACATGGGCGACGGAGACCAGTGGCCGCAGCTGCGTGAACGCGTGCTCGCCGCCGACATCCTGCTGTTCGGCACGCCGACGTGGATGGGACACATGTCCAGCGTCGCCCAGCGCGTGCTCGAACGCCTCGACGCGGAGCTCTCGGAGACGGATGCCGAGGGCCGGCCGATCCTGACCGGAAAGGTCGCCGCGACGGTCGTCGTCGGCAACGAGGACGGGGCGCACAAGATCACCGCCGACCTGTACCAGGCGCTCGGCGACGTCGGCTTCTCGATCGCGGCGCAGGCCGGCACCTACTGGAACGGCCAGGCGATGCAGACCGTCGACTTCCGCGAGCTCGACGAGACTCCCAAGGAGGTCGCCGACGCCACCGCGACGCTCGCACGCAACACCGTGCATCTGGCGCGGGTGCTGCGCGAGTCCCCGTATCCGCCGCCGTGACGACCAGATTCCACCAAGCGAAAAGCCCGACCTGAGCCGGGCTTTTCGTGCTGGTGACCCCAGCGGGATTCGAACCCGCGTTACCGCCGTGAGAGGGCGGCGTACTAGGCCGCTATACGATGGGGCCGTCTGACAGCCGTATAAGTATGCCATGTGCACACCCCCCGGCCAAATCGTGGCGGGCCCGGTTGCCGGTGCGCGAGAGACCATGTTGACTCGGGCCATGCGCGTCACAAAGCACGAACATGCCGGGCTCCGCATCGACATCGGAGGCAAGCTCCTCCTCATCGATCCGGGCACCTACACACTCCCCCTGGACGGGGTGGTCGAGGCGGTCGCCGTTGTCATCACGCACGAACATGCCGATCACTGGACGCCCGAGCACCTCGAGCGGATCCTGAAGGCTGCGCCCGGCATCCCGATCTTCGGACCGGAGGGGGTCGCCGCCGCCGCCGCCGATTTCGACATCACTGTGGTCTCCCCCGGCGAGACCGTCGAGGTGGAGCCGTTCACGCTGCAGTTCTTCGGCGGCGACCACAACGTCATCCATCACACGCTCCCGATGGTCGACAACGTCGGCGTGCTCGTCAACGACCAGTTCTACTATCCCGGCGACTCCTACACGGTGCCCGAGGGCGTCGACGTCCAGCTGCTCGCAGCGCCGCTGGGCGGGCCGTGGCTGAAGATCGGCGAGGCGATGGACTACGTCCTCGAGGTGAAGCCCCGACGCGCTTTCGGCACCCACGACATGACGCTGTCGACCATCGGCCGCGACATGCATCGGACCCGGCTGAAGTGGGCGACCGAGCAGAACGGCGGCGAGTTCTTCGAACTCGACCCCGGTGACAGCATCGACCTGTGACCGGGGCTACTCCGCGTCCAGGTCGGTCTCGAGCAGGGTGACCAGCTCGTCCAGCGCCTGGTCGGCACCCTCGGCGTCGGACTTGAGCGTCACGACGGTGCCCTGCGAGGCGCCCAGCCCCATGAGCGAGAGGATGCTGCCCGCGTTCAGGTCCTTCCCGCCGTCCACCGAGATCGTGATCGGGATGCCCTTCTCCTGGACCGCCTGCACGAAGAGCTTCGCGGGGCGCGCGTGCAGACCAGAGCTGCTGGCAATGGTCGCCTGGCGTTCGGCCATGTGTCTGTCTCCTTCGACGGGCGGATGCCTGTGCCGTCACTGTACCGGGCCGCTACCCTTCAGTGGTGCCCGACAAGCCCGCCGCCGAGGTCGACATCGATGAGCGGCTCGTCCGAACCCTGCTGCAGGGGCAGGCGCCGGAGCTCGCAGCCCTCGAGCTGCGTCCGATCGCGGCGGGGTGGGACAACTCGGTGTGGCGGCTCGGTGCGCAGCACGCGGTCCGCCTGCCTCGCCGGGCCGTCGCCGCGCCCCTCGTCGAGAACGAACAGCGCACGCTCCCCGAGATCGCGCGGCGCCTGTCGGATGTGGATGTCGCCGTGCCTGCGCCGCTCGTGGCGGGGCGACCGGCTGCGGGCTATCCGTGGGCATGGTCGGTCGTGCCGTGGATCGGCGGGGATGCCGGGCTCCGGGTGCCGCGCCCCCAGCGGTCGGGCTGGGCGGCGGTGCTCGCCGACGCGCTCGGCGCGCTGCATGCGCCGGCGGCTCCCGGCTACCCTGTGAACCCGGTGCGCGGCGTGCCCCTCGCCGCGCGGGCGGCTGCGGTCGCCGGCCGGTTCGCGTCGCTCGGAGGCGCGCACGACGGGCTGGACGTGCTCGAGCGCGACTGGCGCGCGGCGCTGCATGCGCCCGTGTGGGGCGGCCCTCCGCTGTGGATCCACGGCGACCTGCACCCCGGCAACCTCGTGGCGCGCGGAGGGCAGCTGACCGGGATCATCGACTTCGGCGACGTCACCGCGGGTGACCCGGCCTACGATCTGGCGGTCGCCTGGCTCGCGTTCGACGCCGACGGTCGCGCCCGCTTCACAGACACCGCACGGGGCCGATACGACAGTGCGACGTGGACCCGGGCGCGCGGCTGGGCTGCCGCGGTGACGCTCCTTCTGCTCGACGGCAGCGACGACAACCCCGAATACCGGG